>CAVQDC010000026.1:0-17509 GCA_963711175.1 uncultured Actinomycetota bacterium | reverse complement strand
CCAGATTCGCCGCTGGCCGTGGCAACCTCCCCGCGGTGCGGCGCGTCTCCCTCACGACACCACCCACCACTCTCCTCGGGGAACACCATGCGCACACTGCTCACCCTGCTCGCCGCCACCCTCACCACCGGTGCTCTGCTCGCCGTCCCGGCCGAGGCAGCCGCACCGAGCGCCGAGCTGCAGCCCCAGTCCCTCGCCCGTGGAGCAGACATCGCGATCCCGCACATCGAGGACGGCGACTTCGTCGACGGCGCCCGTCGCGTCGAGCTCCCCGGCACGATCGCGCGGGTGATCGGTCGATCCGGCGACGGATGGCTGGTGGGCACCAGCAACGTCGACCGCAACCGCAACAGGCGCGTCGTACGGGTGGAGCCGGCGGGGGCGGTCGTCGACGTGCTGCGCAACATCGACACCTCGACCGTGGTGCTGTCGGCCGACGGCAGCACCCTCGCCTGGCAGCAGTACGTCAGCGGCGGGCGCAAGACGATCACCTACGCCTACGACCTCGCCCGGGCGGCCGTGACCGGGAAGAAGGGACCCGGGCCCGACGTCAGCCTGCTCGATGTCGCTGCCGACCGGGTCGTCCTCGGCGCCGGGAAGCGCGTGCTGCAGTGGAGGCCGAGCACCGGCCGACAGCGGACCCTGGTCAGGAAGGCAGCCGGGACAGCCAGCATCGAGCACGACCTGCTCAGCGTCTACACGAAGGACCCGTACGCCGGCGGGTGCACCAGGCTGGTGCGGCTCAGTGACCCGGGTGAGACGCTGTGGAAGTCCTGCCGGGACCGGGTCGCGGCGATCTCGCCCGACGGCACGCAGCTGCTGACGTTCCACATCCTCACCGACGGCGTCGGCCCCGGCGAGATCCGCCTGCGCGAGGTCGACGGCACGAAGCTGGCGACGTGGACGACGAGCTGGTTCAGCGGCTGGGAGTGGGAGTCGCCCGGCGCGGTGCTCCTCGACGTCAACGGCGCACGGAAGTCCGCGACCGTGCGCTGCGTGCTCGCGCAGTGCGAGAACGCCACCGACCCGGTCAAGGCGCAGGCGCCCTGAGCCGTCAGGTGCCCAGGACGGTGAACGACGCTGCCGTCGCCGTCAGCACCTGGTCGCCGGCAGCGACCTGACGCGCCTCGAGCAGCGCGTCCCCGAGTCCCCCGCCCCCTCGCAGGGCGGCGTGGAGGGCGACCATCACCTCGACCGTGGCGGCGTCGTCGACCTCGGCGAGGCTCGACACCACGCCCGCGGTGCCCATCGACAGCAGCGCAGCAGCGAGGCCGAGCAGCTCCTGGTCCCCCACCGGTGCCATGACACCCGACTCACAGGCCGACAGCACGACCCGGTGCGGGGGCCGCTCGAGGTGCTGCAGGTCGTGCACCAGCAAGGGGCCGTCGGCCAACGTCAACGACGAGAACAGCGGGCTGTCCTCCCGGAAGTGTCCGTGCGCCGCGACGTGGGCGAGCGCGGCGCCGTCGAGTGCGGTGAGCGAGGCCGCGACGGTCGCCCGGTCGCCGTCCAGCACCTCGGCGCCATGGTCCTGAGCGGCCACGGCGGGCACCTCGGCGCCACCGCTGCCGAGCCCCGGGCCGACCAGCATCACCCGTCGGTCGGTCACCGCCGCGGCTGACCTCGACCGCAGCCACAGCCGCGCGGACGGCGTACTGGTGAAGGGGCGATCGGCCAGCGCGGGCAGCAGTCCCCACGGCACGCCCTGGAGGGCCGAGGTGCCGGAGACGACGACCCGTGACTCCCCCACGCCGTCGAGTGCGGCCCCGAGCAGCCCGCGTTGCAGACGCGCGCCGGCGACGTCGAGCTGCGTACGACGTCCACGCGCTGCCTGGCGCAGCGAGAACAGCGCGAAGTCCACCGCAGCGGCCGCCGACGACGCGTCCCCGACGTGCCGGGTGCGGACGCGTCCGCGCCCGGCGACGAGGGCGTGGAGCGATCCTTCGACCTCGGTCAGCTCGACCAGCACCGTGTCGTCCGCGCGCAGGGCGTCGAGGAGCTCCGCGACGTCCAGCTCCGAGGCGGTCTCACCCGTGCCGCGGGCGTGCAGCAGGCGCCGGCGCACCGACTGCTCGAGACGGGTGACGCGTGCCTGCAGCTGGTCGGTGCGCTCTCCCTGGGCGCGTGCGCCGGCGAGGACGTGGTGCTGGGCGCGCAGAGCGGCGAGGTCGGCGGTCGTCCCCGGGTCGTGCGCGACGGCGGTCGACGGCACGACCAGCGCGTTGGCGCGCCAGCGCTCGGACCACTGGAGCAGGCGACGGCTGCTCCCGGACGCGAGGGCGGTCCGAGTGCCGAGCTCGGCGAGTGCGGCTCCGTGGCCCGACATGACCGCGCGGAGCTCCTGGCTGCCGAGGGTCGCCTGGTGCTCGTCGAGCGCGCGGAGACCGCGATCGCACGCCCGCAGCACGCCGCTGGCGTCCCCAGCGGCGTCGCGGCGCTGCGCCAGGGCGAGCCAGCCCAGCGCGCGGACGGCGGGGGTGCGGGCACGGCGGCTGGAGGACACCTCGTCGAGCCACTCGTCGGCCAGCGCGGCTGCGCGCGGCGAGTGCACGCCCCTCGCCAGTCGCGCTCCCAGCAGCAGCGCCTGCGCGAGCTGTGGCATCGAGGCCTCGCGCATCCGGCGGACCAGCCGCTCGGCACGGCGCAGCAGCGGTCCCGAGGGTTGTCCCTGCTCGGTCCGCGCGGCGATCGCGAAGAGGTCCGCCTCCAGGCTGGGGGCGTGACGCGACTGCGCGCGCATCAGCGCCGCGCCCTCGTCGGCCGCGGACGCGGCACGGGCCCAGTCCCGGGCTGCCAGCGCCGACTCCGCCACCGAGACCAGCAGGTCGGCTCGTTCGCGGGCCAGGAGGGGCCGGGCGACCAGGGCCTGCTCGGCGACGGCGAGGGCGTCGTCCGCGAGGCCGCCCGCCAGGTAGGACGTGGCCTGGTCCAGGACCAGGTCCACGCTGGTGATGCCGAGCGCGTCGAACTGCGCCCCGGCGTCGGCGTACGCCTCGAGCGCCTGCGGCAGGTCGCCACGGAGGTAGGAGACCCAGCCCGTGTTGTGGCGTGCGGTCGCGACCTCCATGGGCTGGCCCGCGCGGGCCGACATCTCCCCGAAGAGCTCGAATGCCTCGGCCGCGGAGTCGAGCGAACCGAGCTTGGCGTCGGCCAGCCCCAGGAGGTTGAGGGCGCGTGCCTCCCACACCTCGTCGCCGGCGCCGGCGAAGAGCCGGCGCGCCTCGCGCAGGTCTGCGGCACTCTCGTCGAAACGGGCCAGCAGGAGGCCCGTCACCATGGCCCGGCGATACAGCACCCGACCGAGCGGCACGCCCTCGAGCGCGGCTGCCGCGCGGTCGAGGTGCCGGAGCCCCACGCTGGCCCGGTGGGTGAGGGCCAGCGACATCCCCAGTGTCGCCATCACGTCCGGCCACCGCTCGGCGTCGTCGGAGCGCCGCGCGAGCCGCAGCGCGACCCTCAGCTCTGCCAACGCCCGCTCGGCGTGGCCGAGGTCGCGCAGCACGATGCCGACCACCTGGTGCCCGATCGAGGCGATGTAGGGGTCGGGGTCGGGCACGAGCTCGGTCTCGGCCGTCGTGCGCGCCGCTCCGGGGTCGGTGAACAGCGTGCGCAGCACCTCGTCCGCCTCGGCCCGGTCCACGGCGCCATCCTTGCCGATCGGGCTGGCCCCGTGGGCCGATTCCATTCCGCGAGGCTCTCGTCGGCACTAGCGTCGTGGCATGAGCGACTGGATGATCGGCAACGACTCGCGACGGCGTACGACGGACCAGCTGAGGGACCTCAGGAAGGCCAACGACGGCAAGGTCGCGTGGGACACCGAGGCGCCGGCCGACTTCACGTTCCTGTTCCATCCCGACCACCTGCTGGTGGGTGACGAGGACGTCGACGCGCTCGAGGCCGCCTTCGCCCGACTCGACAAGGACCTCCTCGCCGGACCGCCGCGGCGCGACGACGTCCGCATCCTCGGCGGCGACCTGGTGCGCTACGTGCTGCCCGGACGTCCTGGCGGCGAGTCCGTGCCCGATGTGGTCGTCCTGCTCGAGCGGGGTGGCCTGCGTCCCGGCGCGGCGACGCCCGACCACTGGGTCCACGTGTCTCCCGGTGGGGGTGGTGGCGGTGCTGCGTGCCCCGCCGTCGAGCCGCAGGAGACCGGTCTGACCGAGCCCTGGCCCCCGGTCGCCCCCCAGGAGGAGGGGCGCGAGGTCAGCGTGGTCGTGGTCGACACCGGGTGGAACCCGCCGTCCGGCACCGACGGGCGGACGCCGTGGCTCGAGGGCGTCACCGGCGACGACGAGGAGAACGAGGCCGACCTGCGCCCCTACGCCGGCCACGGGACGTTCATCGCCGGCGTCGTGCGCTGCATGGCCCCGAGGACCGCCGTCCACGTCGAGGGCTTCGCGGTCGGCGGGGTCGGTGGCGGCGGCATCCTGGAGTCCGAGATCGTCCAGCAGCTGGAGGAGGCGATGAAGCACGAGCCGCGGGTGATCAACCTGTCGGGCGGCTGTCGGACCCACCTGGACCGTCCGTCGATCGCCTTCCGGAAGTTCCACCGCCGGCACCTCAAGAAGGCCGACTGCGTGCTCGTCGCCGCTGCGGGCAACGACTCGTGGGCGGCGCCGTTCTGGCCGGCCGCCTTCCATTGGTGCGTCGGTGTCGGGTCCCTGGACCGCGACGGACGCGTGTCGGACTTCTCGAACTTCGGTGTCTCCGCCGACGTCTTCGCGCTGGGCCGCAACCACGTCAACGCATTCCCCGACGGGACGTTCGTGTGCCACGAGAGCCCCGACAAGGGCGACGTGCGGGTGTTCAGCACCGGCATGGCCCGGTGGAGCGGTACGTCGTTCGCGGCGCCGGTCGTCGCCGGGCTGATCGCCCGCGAGATCTCCGAGTCCGGCTCGTCGGCCCGCGATGCACGCGATGTCGTCCTGGCCCGCGCTGTGTACGACTCCGACCCGATGGTCGGCCCACACCTCGAGCTGCGCCAGCCCTACGCCTGACGGCCGATCACCCCGGGCCTCGCGCGGGCGTCAGACGTCGAGCCAGTGGCTGGTCGCCAGGCGATCCCCGATGCGCACGGTGAACCGCACGGCGCCTGCGATCTCGGCCTGCAACGAGAAGAAGCCGACCTCGTCGAGGGTCGTCTCCGACGATGCGCCGCCGCGGGTCTCGACGCGCACCTCGACCGCCGTCAGGTCGTCGTCGAGGTCGAGCAGCTGGCCCTTGACCTGGTCGCCGTCGAGCTCGGCCTCCAGCGACCAGCCGGCGGCGGCGTTGAAGTAGAGCACCCGTGAGGTGCTCAGGCCTCGCACCTGGGAGACCGGTCCGTCGGCCGAGTCACTGACCAGGACCAGCAGCTCCCACTCCTGGTCGAGGCCGGCGGCAGCGACGACCGCGATCATCGCTGGGGTCAGTCCGGGCGGAGGTGGGTCATAGGTCAACCACATGTCCCGCAGCTCCTCGAGGAGAGCGGTGTCCCCGTCTGTCATCGCTCGCCTCCTTTCGTCAGGGCGGTTCGGACCTTCGCCAGGCAGCGGGCCCGCGTGGGTCCGATGCTCCCGACAGGCATGCCGAGGTCCTGGCTCAGGGATTGGTAGTCCGGTCGGTCCATGAAGGCCACGACCCGCAGCAGCTTGCGGCATCGCTCGTCGACGGACGCCACGGCTCCCCACAGCCGTGCCGCCTCCTCGTCACGCAGCGCAAGCCCCTCGGCCGACTCCACGTCCGGGAGCACGGCATGCAACGTCTCGTCCTGCACCGGCACCGCACGACGTGCGGTCCTGGCATGGGCGGCTGCGCCGCGCCTGGCTGAGGTGATCAGCCAGGACGCGACCGCCTTGGGGTCATCGATGGTCTGGTGCAGGCGTACGAACCCCAGCCACGTCGCCTGGATGACATCTCCAGACGCCTCGCGGTCGTGCCCGTACGCCCTCACCACGTGCCAGAGCACCGGTGTCATCGTGGCGACCAGCTCGTCCACGGCGCTGGCGTCCCCCGAACGCCAGGCGATGAACGCCCCGCTGGCCTTGTCCCACGGTGACTGATCGAGCTGCCCCTCAGCTCTCCGGTTCTCCGACATGGTGACCATTGTCCCCATGTCAGCACAGGTGCGCGGCACCGCCGTGCTGATACATCCCGGCCGAAACTTTTCCTGGGATGGCTGAGCAGGGTCAGAACATCATCGTGGCGAACGTCGCGGTCTGCTTGAAACCGACCCGGGCGTACGCCGCCCGGGCCGGCTCGTTCCACTCGTTGACGTAGAGCGACACCACGGGCGCCATCCCGGAGCCGAGGACGTGCGCGACGACCGCGGCCATCCCCGACACCGCCAGCCCCTCACCGCGGCGGTCGGGGCGCACCCACACGCCCTGCACCTGGGCGGCGTACGGCGTCGCGCAGGCGACCTCGGCCTTGAACACCACGCCGTCGTCGTCGAAGCTCGCCATCGACCACCCGCGACCGATCAGCTGCTGGATCCGCGCCCGGTAGAGGTCGCCGCCGCCCGCGTCGCTCTCGGGCGAGACGCCGACCTCCTCGGTGTACATCGCGACGCACGCCGGGTAGAGCACGGCGAGGTCGGCCGGCGTGGTGAGGCGTACGTCCGGGCAGCCCTCCATCGTCGGGAGCCGGTCCATCTGCAGGTGCGGCTGGCGCGCCCGGATCTCGCGGGGACGCGCCCAGCGCGACTCGACGAGCTCCCACAGGGACGCCACCACGTCGCTCTGGCCGACGATCGTGCCGACGCTGTTGCGCCGCCGCAGCGCGGCATCGGCGAAGGCGCCGACGTCGGCGGGCGTGCACTGCACGGGTACGAGGTTGGCGCCGAGGTGGCAGCCGGCGACGAGCTCGTCGTCCTCGAAACGCCCCCACACCTGGCCGCCGAGCCACCGCTCGTCGAGGTTGGTCAGGCGCGCGCGGTAGTCGGCGAACACGTTGACGACCGGGTCCTGCTCCGCGAGCGCGACGAAGCTGTCCCGGTCCCCCGGGCCCAGCACGCGCACCTGCTCGCGGGTCCTCAGCACGGTCGGAGCCTACTCAGACACGCCCTCAGGAAACGCTGACCGAGGCCTCGGCACCCTCGACCGGTTCCATCCCCTCGGCGAGGCGCATGGCCTCCTCGATGAGGGTCTCCACGATCTGCGACTCGGGGACGGTCTTGATGACCTCGCCCTTGACGAAGATCTGGCCCTTGCCGTTGCCCGAGGCGACACCGAGGTCGGCCTCGCGGGCCTCACCGGGGCCGTTGACGACGCAGCCCATGACGGCGACGCGAAGCGGGACCTCCATGCCCTCGAGGCCGGCGGTGACCTCCTCGGCGAGCTTGTAGACGTCGACCTGGGCGCGCCCGCAGGACGGGCAGGAGACGATCTCGAGGCGGCGGGGCTTGAGGTTGAGCGACTCCAGGATCTGCAGCCCGACCTTGACCTCCTCGACCGGCGGCGCGGACAGCGAGACGCGGATGGTGTCGCCGATGCCCTTGCTGAGCAGGTGGCCGAACGCGACCGAGGACTTGATCGTGCCCTGGAACGCCGGGCCGGCCTCGGTGACGCCGAGGTGCAGCGGCCAGTCGCCGGCCTCGGCGAGCAGCTCGTAGGCCCGCACCATCACGACGGGGTCGTTGTGCTTGACCGAGATCTTGAAGTCGTGGAAGTCGTGCTCCTCGAAGAGGCCCGGCCTCCCACACGGCCGACTCGACGAGCGCCTCGGGCGTGGCCTTGCCGTACTTGTCGAGGATCCGCTTGTCGAGCGAGCCGGCGTTGACGCCGATCCGGATGCTACGTGCCGCGGTCCTTGGCGGCCTTCGCGATCTCCTTGACCTGGTCGTCGAACTTGCGGATGTTGCCGGGGTTGACCCGGACGGCGGCACAGCCGGCGTCGATGGCCGCGAAGACGTACTTCGGCTGGAAGTGGATGTCGGCGATGACCGGGATCTGCGAGTGCTGAGCGATCTCGGGCAGCGCGTCGGCGTCGTCCTGGCTGGGGCACGCGACGCGCACGATGTCGCAGCCGGTCGCGGTCAGCTCGGCGATCTGCTGGAGCGTGGAGTTCACGTCGGAGGTCAGCGTCGTCGTCATCGACTGCACCGAGATCGGCGAGTCGCTGCCGACACCCACCGACCCCACCTTGATCTGGCGGGTCCGGCGGCGCGGCGACAGGACGGGGGGCGGGAGCGCGGGCATGCCCAGCGCGACAGATGGGCCGGAAGTCATGTCGCCAGTCTAGGAGGCAGACCCCGACTCCCCCGAGTCGTCGACTGCTGGCCCGGCTCGGGGCAGGGCTCAGCTCAGGTGCAGGGGCACGACGAGGTCGGCGACGATCAGGACCACGCCCATCACGAGCATCGCCAGCCCCACGACGTAGGCGATCGGCAGCAGCTTGGCGACGTCGACGTGCCCGGGGTCGGGTCGACCGCGGAGGCGGGCGAGGCCGCGCTTGAGGCCCTCGTAGAGCGCACCGGCGATGTGGCCGCCGTCGAGCGGCAGGAGGGGCACGAAGTTGAACATGCCGATGAAGAAGTTGAAGCTCGCCACCAGGAAGAGCAGCGTGACGAGCTTCTCGGTCATCGGGAACGCGTCACTCGCCGCGGCCTCGCCGGCGAAGCGGCCGCCGCCGACGATGGAGACCGGGCTCTCGGGATCGCGATCCTGGAGCCCGACGATCGCGCGGCCGACCTCGTAGACCTTGACCGGCAGCTGGCCGAGGGCCTGCGCCGTCTCGACCGTCATCGTCCCCATCTGGTCGAGCGTGTAGATCGGCCCGCCGGTCGCGAGGCTGACCTCGGGCTGGACACCGAGGAAGCCGACCTCGGTCAGGTCCTCGTTCTCGACCGAGGTCTGGCGGAGGGTGACCGTGGTGTTGGTCTTCAGTGTGAGGAGCTCGCCGTCGCGGCGGACCTCGATGGCCGCGTCACCGTCGCGGTTGGCGCGGATCTGGGACTGGAACCTGTCCCAGTCGCTGAACGGAGTGCCGTTGAAGCTGACGATGACGTCGCCGGGCTGGATGCCGGCCTGCGCGGCCGGCGTGGCCGGATCGTCGGCGGTGCACGCCCGACCGGCCTCCTGGACGGGGATCACACAGGCGGGGACGGAGGCGACGGTCGGCTCGACGACCTGGTCGCGCGGGTTGCCGTAGGTCGCGAACAGGATCGAGAACAGCGAGAACGCGATCGCGATGTTCACCATCGGTCCGCCGGCCATCACGATGACCTTCTTCCACCACGCGAGGCGGTAGAAGAGCCGGTCGGTGTCGTGCTGCTTGACGTACTCCCACTCGGCCGCGCGGGCGTCGGAGATCAGCTGGGTGAACATGCCGGTGTTGGAGCGGCGCACCCTGTGCACCTGCTCGCCGTCCTCGTCGTACGTCGTCTCCTCGGCGAGGTCCTGGGCGCCCGGGGGCAGCATCCCGACGATCTTGACGTAGCCGCCGAGGGGGATCGCCTTGACGCCGTACTCGGTGTCGCCGATCTGCTTGCTCCACACGGTCGGGCCGAAGCCGATGAACCACTGCGGCACCTTGGCGCCGAACTTCTTGGCCGGGATCAGGTGGCCGAACTCGTGCAGCCCGATCGAGACGAGGATCGACACGACGAAGGCGACGACGCCCAACGTGTAGAGCAGGGGGGTCATGCAGACGTGTCCTTGTCGGCGATCAGGGCCGATGCCTCCGCGCGCGCCCAGGCATCGGCGGCGAGGACGTCGTCCACGGTGAGGTGCTCCCCCGATCGTACGTCGTGGGAGGCAAGGACCGCGGCAACCGTGGGGATGATGTCCACGAACCGGATGTGTCCGGCGCGGAACGACTCGACGCAGGCCTCGTTGGCGGCGTTGTAGACCGCGGGCGCGGTGCCACCGAGCTCCCCCGCCGTACGGGCCAGCGAGACTGCGGGGAACGCCTCGTCGTCGAGGGGGAAGAACTCCCAGGTCCCGGGCGTGCTCCAGTCGAAGGCTGGCGCGGCGTCGGCGATGCGGTCGGGCCAGGCGAGGCCGAGCGCGATCGGGATCATCATCGTCGGCGGGCTGGCCTGGAGGATCGTGGAGCCGTCGACGAACTCGACCATCGAGTGGACGTCGCTGGTGGGGTGCACGACGACGTCGATCCGGTCGAAGGGGACGTCGAAGAGCAGGTGCGCCTCGATCACCTCGAGGCCCTTGTTGACGAGCGTGGCGGAGTTGATCGTGATGACCGGGCCCATCGACCACGTCGGGTGCTGGAGCGCCTCCTCGACGGTGACCTCGGTGAGGTCGTCGCGGGTGCGGCCCCGGAACGGCCCGCCGGACGCGGTCAGCACGAGTCGGCGTACGTCACCGTGGGTGCCGGCTCGCAGGCACTGGGCGAGCGCCGAGTGCTCGGAGTCGACGGGGACGATCTGGCCGGGCTCGGCGCGGTCGGTGACCAGCGCGCCGCCCATGATGAGCGACTCCTTGTTGGCCAGCGCCAGCGTCGTGCCCGCGTCCAGCGCGGCGAGGGTGGGCCGCAGCCCGACTGCGCCGGTGATGCCGTTGAGCACGACGTCGCACTCGCGGCCGGCCGCCTCGGTCGACGCCTCCTCCCCCAGCCCGCAGAAGGCCGGGGCGAACTCGGCGACCTGCGCGTCGAACAGCTCGCGGTTCGATCCGCCGGCCGTCAGCCCGACGACCCGGAACCGGTCGGGGTTGGCGCGGACGAGGTCGAGCGCCTGGGTGCCGATGGAGCCGGTCGAGCCGAGGACCACGATGTCGCGAACAGTCACCGGACCAGTTTGTCAGGTGCCGGTCGCAGGCTTCAGGGAGTGTCGAACGACCAGAACCTCACGCCGCCGACCTCGACGAGTGTGGCGTCGGCCGGTGCGGTCAGGTGGTGGTGGTCGTCCGACGCGCCGACCGCTTCGAGCACGGTGAGGACGTCGTCACCGTGGGTGGCCAGCACTGCATCACCGGGTACGTCGGCACAGCCCGCCGGGTCGGTCCGACCGGCCCGCATCGCCACGTCCCACGGCACCTCGTCGTCGTCGACTGCGAAGCCGGTGCCGCTGTCGCTCGGACCCACCCGCACCGTGCCCTCGGCGCCCGGCGCGTCGTCGTACGCCGCGACGGCGCCGACGCGGGCCACCGCCAGCGGGACGACCACGCGACCTTCTGCCGACAGCTCGCCCACCACGACCCGGTCGCCGAGGCCGACACCGAAGGCGCGCAGCACGCCGGCGCAGGCGGCCACCTCGGTCAGCAGCCATGCGTACGTCCGGTCCCGACCGTCGAGCGCCGTCGCGACGTCGTCCGCACGACCGCGGACGACGTGGATGTCGAGCGCCTCGTAGCACGCGTTGAGGGTCCCGGGGTCGTCGTCAGCGGGCGGCCGGAACCAGTTCACCGGGGGCATCGCGCGGATCAGGACAGGCCGTTGTCGGCGGTGCGGGCCGGCTTGGTCGGCGTGTGCAGCCAGGCGGTGAAGAAGCCGGACAGGTCCTCGCCGCTGATCCGCGTCGCGAGCGCCTCGAACTCCTCGGTCGCACCGTTGCCGCCGTCCTGCTCGCGGATCCATGAGCGCAGGATGCGCCAGAAGTCCTGGTCGCCGATGCGGTTGCGCAGCGCCTGGAGCGCCATCGAGCCGCGCCCGTAGACGGCGGAGTCGAAGACCTTCGCGGCGCCGGGATCGGCGACCAGCACCTTCCAGAAGTCCGACTGCGGGCCGACGTTCTCGTAGTAGCCGTCGAGGATCTTGTCGGCGCTGCGGCCGCCGTGCTGCTCCGACCAGCGCCACTCCATGAAGGTCGCGAAGCCCTCGTTGAGCCAGATGTCGCGCCACTGCTGCACGGCCACGTCGTCGCCGAACCACTGGTGGGCGAGCTCGTGGACGATGAGGCTGGTGTAGCTGCCGCCGACCGCGGGGTAGGTCGGGCGGGTCTGGTTCTCCAGCGCGAAGCCGACGTCGAGCGAGGTGGTCAGGCCACCGACCACCGAGAACGGGTAGTGGCCGAGGTCCTTCTCGAGCCCGGAGATGACGGTCGGCGTCCTGCGCATCAGGCGCATGCTGGACTCCTCGTCGTCCTTGCTCAGCCCCTGCGAGACCGCGACCAGCCACGGGAGTCCCTCGTGCACGCCCTGCTCGATCGTGAAGTCGCCGGCGGCGAAGAAGGCGAGGTAGGGCACCATCGGCTCGTCGGCACGCCAGTGCCAGGTCGTCGCCTTCTTGCCCGTGTGGCGGCCCTTGAGCTCGCCGTTGGAGATCACCTCACGCCCGTGGGGCACGCTGATGCGTACGTCGACGAACGCCTTGTCCTGCGGGTGGTCGTTGCTCGGGAACCACCACGGCGCCATGTGCGGCTCGTTCATCGCGACGACCTCGCGCTGGCTGGCCAGCCAGTTGTTCTCGCCCGCGTAGGAGTACTTGCCCGGGTGGTCGTCGTACGTCACGACGACGGTGTGCTCCGAACCGGCGGCCAACGGCTCGGCCGGAGTGATCCGCAGCTCGTGCCCGCCGTCGGTGCTGGCGTGATCGGCTCGTACGCCGTCGACGGTCACCCGGGAGACGTCCAGCAGGAAGTCGAGCGAGAAGCTGCTGAGGTCGCTGGTGGCGGTCAGCGTGACCTTGGTGCGCCCGCGCAGCCGCTTGCTCTCGAACGCGTAGTGGTCGTGGATCTCGTAGCGCTTCACGTCGATGCCGCCGTTGCCGTCGAGCGGCCAGTAGGGATCGCCGATCCCTGTCGCACCGTCGACCGGCGCGTCGGGGACCTCAGCGGTCGCCGGGGCCAGGACGGTGGCGCTGGTCAGGCCCGCGGTCATGGCTGCGCTGACGGCGACGGCCAGGAGGGCGCGGGACGAGGCACGTGAAATCACCCGCAGAACCTAGCGCGTCGACTAATTCCGTTGCGGCGACGCTCCTGGGGAGGCGACGATGGGACCGGCGATCCCGCCCACCGCGTGCTGCCCGTACGCCGTGCACCGTCTCGAAAGGAGCCGTGACATGTCCATCACTGTCCTCGGCCTGCCCGCCGACCACCTTTCGCACACACGGAGCACCCACGTTGCAGTTCACACATCCGCAGTTCCCGGAGGACTTCCTCCGGCCTGACGACCGTTCGCCCCTCGAGGGCATCGACGAGTCGTTCGTCTTCAGCTATGACACGTACGCCGACGAGCTCGGCGACGGACAACGATGGTCCCCCTGGGACGACCTCGAGGCCCTGATGAAGGGGCCGGAGCCGCGACCCGACTGGGTCGTGGTGTCCAGCGGCGCCATCGACACCGAGCTCGGCGTCCTCAAGACCGGCAAGGAGGCGGACGTCTTCCTCGTCGAGCGCGAGGACCCGCACCGACCCGAGTCAGCCGTCGTGATGGCGGCCAAGCGCTACCGCGACACCGACCACCGCACCTTCCACCGGGCCGCGGCCTACACCGAGGGGCGCTCGATGAAGCGCTCGCGCGACGAGCGAGCCCTCAAGCGCAAGTCCACCTGGGGCAAGCAGGTCGCCGCCGGCGAGTGGGCGAACTCCGAGTGGAACGCCCTGCGCCGCTGCTGGGAGCTCGGCCTGCCGGTTCCCTACCCGGTCCAGATCGACGAGGAAGAGATCATGATGGAGTGGATCACCGTCACGGTCGATGGCGAGACCGACACCGCACCGCGGGTCTCGCAGGTCCGACCCGAGCGGGAGCTGGTCGAGAGCTACTACGACCAGCTGCGCGAGGCGTTGATGACCATGGTGCAGGCGGGGATCGTGCACGGCGACCTGTCGCCGTACAACACGCTCGCGGCCGGTGAACGGCTGGTCATCATCGACCTGCCGCAGGTGGTCGACCTCGTCGGCAACCCCCGCGGCATGGACTTCCTGCTCCGCGACTGCGCCAACATGTGCGCCTGGTTCCGCTCGCGCGGGCTCGAGGTCGACGAGCAGGAGCTGTTCGGGGAGCTGATGGCCCACGCGTTCTGAGCCGGCCAACGGTGACCGAGGCACGAGGTCGGCGCGTGGGGCCGGCCAGATCGAGTGGCACCGCGGCTGAGGGACGAAGCCGCGCCAGTGCCGTATCGAGATCTAGGTTGGCCCCATGAAGCACAGCCGCGGTCGGGTCCTCGACGTCACCACCCTCGCCGACCTCGACCGCCGGCTGTCGGCGGGGGCCCGGTCATTGGCGGGCTGGCGGGTGGTCGGCGTCGACCTCACCGAGCGCGGTCCGGCGCTCCTGGACCGGTCGCTCGCGCAGTCGTTGTTCCTCGGCTGCACGTTCGCCGAGGGTGACGACGACGCCGTACGCCGTGCGGGCGGCATCGTGCTGCACGAGATCACCGGCATCCCCGTCGACCCCTACCGCACGACGCTCTACTCGCCGCGCGAGCTCTACGACACGCGGCGCTACGAGGACTCCCTCGACGCGCACGCCTACGCCTGGTCGCGCCGCACCGCCACGCCGGACGACACCCTCGCGCGGGCGCTCCACGACCACCAGGTCGACGCGGCGATGGCGCACTGGGTCGAGGGCCGCGACATCGTGGGCGTGATGGGCGGGCACGCGGTCGAGCGCGGCAGCCAGGCGTACGCCGACGCGGCGCGGCTCGGCCACGAGCTGGGCGCCCGCCTCACCGTCGCCACCGGCGGCGGTCCCGGGGCGATGGAGGCCGCCAACCTCGGGGCGTTCGTCCCCGGGGACCTGACCGCAGCGCTCGACACGGTCGCCCGGGTGCCGTCGTTCCGACCCGACATCGGTGCGTGGGCGGACGCCGCCTTCGAGGTGGTCGACGCGACGCCGGACGGCCGCGAGTCCCTCGGCATCCCGACGTGGCACTACGGCCACGAGCCGCCCAACCCCTTCGCCATGTCGATCGCCAAGTACTTCAGCAATGCTCCCCGCGAGGCGCTGCTGCTCGAGGTCTGCAACGCCGGCATCGTCTTCCTCCCCGGCGCCGGCGGCACGGTGCAGGAGGTCTTCCAGGACGCCTGTGAGAACTACTACGCCGACGCGTCGTCCGTCGCACCCATGGTGCTGGTCGGCCGGGCGCACTGGACCGAGGAGCTGCCCGTGTGGCCCCTCCTGCAGGCCCTCGCCCGTGGCCGCGCGATGGAGCCGCACGTGCACCTCGTCGACAGTGTCGACGAGGCCGCGGAGGTGGTCGGCGTGGTCGGGCTCAGCCGGCCCGACGGCGGCTGACGGTGGGCGCGCTCACCTCGCGGTAGTGGCTGACCAGCAGCTCGTTGACCGCCTGCCAGGTGCGACCGCGGATGCTGCTGCGGGCGGCCTGCGCCATCCGCTGCCGGCGCACGGGCTGGCTGAGGAGGTGCTCGACGTGCGCCACCAGCTCGGCCGCGTCCCCGGGCTCGTAGAGGTAGCCGGCGACGGTGTCGTCGACCACGTCGATCGGGCCGCCGGCTCGAGGGGCCACGACCGGGACGCCGCTGGCGAGTGCCTCCTGGGCGGACTGGCAGTACGTCTCGTGACGGCCGGTGTGCACGAAGACGTCGAGGGTGGCGTACGCCGCCGCGAGCTCCTCGCCGTGCAGCACGCCGAGGAACGCGGCAGTGGGCAGGAGGGACCGCAGCCGCGCCTCCTCCGGACCGCCGCCGACCAGCACGAGGCGTACGCCCGGCAGACGGTCGACGTGGACGAGCAGCTCCAGCTCCTTCTCGGGCGCGAGCCGGCCGACGTACCCCACGAGGTGCTCGCCGTGCGGCGCGAGTGCGGCGTGCAGCGCCTCGTCGCGGCGACCGGGGTGGAACAGCACCTGGTCGACTCCCCTGGGCCAGCGCGACACGTTGCCGATGCCGAGCCGGGCGAGCTGGTCCATGCTCGCCGTCGACGGCGCCAGCGTCCGGTCGACACCGAGGTGGATCCGGCGGGTCAGCGCCTCCATCGCACGGGCACCGCCCGGGACGGCGTACCGCTCGGCGAACCCCACGAGGTCGGTCTGGTAGATCGCGACGGTCGGGATGCCCAGCGAGCGAGCCGCGCGGGCGGCCTGGATGCCGAGGGTGGCGGGCGAGGCGATGTGGACGACGTCGGGGGCGAACCGCACCATCGCGGCGCGGAGCCGGCGACGGGTCTCGATGCCGATCCGGAACTCGGAGTAGAACGGCAGGCTCGCACCACGCGCGGTGGTGACCGGGAAGCCGGCGTACGTCGCGGGGCCGGTGGGTGCGATCAGCTCGGCCTCGTGGCCCTCGGCCGCCAGGTGCTCCAGGACCCGGCGGACCGAGTTCGTGACGCCGTTGACCTGGGGCAGGAAGGACTCGGTGACGACGAGGACGCGGAGGCGACGCCCGTCCGCCGTCGGCGGGACGGGGAGGGTGTGGAGGGTGGCCGGGAGGGTGCGGCTGCGACGCCGCTTCTCGAGCAGGTCCATGCCACGGACGGTAGGAACCCCACCGCAACGGACGGCCCGCCCCGGGCAGACGACACGTGAACGGTCACCGACGGGTCAGGACGGTGCCGACCCTGTCCGGGTGCTACTCCTTGGCGGCGAGCTGGCCGCAGGCGCCGTCGATCTCGCGGCCGCGGGTGTCGCGGACCGTGGTCGGGATGCCCTTGGCCTCGAGCCGGCGGACGAACTCACGCTCATCAGCCGGGTCGGACGCGGTCCACTTCGACCCCTCGACCGGGTTGAGCGGGATCAGGTTGACGTGCACCCAGCCCCAGTCGCCGTAGGAGTTGAGCACGTCGCCGAGCAGGTCGGCACGGTGCGCCTGGTCGTTGATGCCGCGCATCATCGCGTACTCGATGGAGACGCGACGCTTGGTCTTCGCCGCGTAGTTCCAGGCGGCCTCGACGGTCTCGGCGACCGAGAAGCGGGTGTTGATCGGCACGAGCTCGTTGCGCAGCTCGTCGTCGGGTGCGTGGAGGCTCAGGGCGAGCGTGACCGGGATGCCCTCCTCGGTCAGCTGGTTGATCCGCGGGACGAGGCCGACCGTCGAGACGGTGATCCCGCGGGCGCTCATGCCGAGGCCGGCCGGCGACGGGTCGACGAGGCGGCGTACGGCACCGATGACGGCCTTGTAGTTGGCCAGCGGCTCGCCCATCCCCATGAAGACGACGTTGGAGACGCGGCCGGGACCGCCGGGGACCTCACCGCGCGCCATCGACCGGGCACCGGCGACGACCTGCTCGACGATCTCGGCGGTCGACATGTTGCGCTGGAGGCCGCCCATGCCGGTCGCGCAGAACGGGCAGGCCATCCCGCAGCCGGCCTGGCTGGACACGCAGACGGTGGCGCGCTCGGGGTAGCGCATGAGGACCGACTCGACGAGGGCGCCGTCGAAGAGCTTCCAGAGCGTCTTGCGGGTGGTGCCCTTGTCGGCCTCGAGCGTGCGCAGCGGCGTCATCAGGTCGGGCAGCAGGGCCGCGACGAGCTCGTCGCGCTGGCCGGCGGGCAGGTCGGTCATCTCCGCCGGATCGTCGACCAGCCGGCCGAAGTAGTGGGTGGAGAGCTGCTTGGCCCGGAAGCCCGGCAGCCCCATCTCCTCGAGGAGCGCCTTGCGGCCGGCCTCGTCGAGGTCGGCGAGGTGGCGCGGCGGCTTCTTGCGCCCGCGCGGCTCGTCGAACACGAGGGGCAG
>CAVQDC010000025.1:0-42391 GCA_963711175.1 uncultured Actinomycetota bacterium | reverse complement strand
CACGTTGGTGCTGGCGCTCCTCGACAAGGAGACGCTCGACAAGGCCGAGATCGCCTCGATCTTCGAGGCCCTGCGGATGAGCCCGGCGCGCCCGTCGTGGACCGGCTCGCCCGAGCGCGTCCCCTCGACGATCCCGCCGGTCGACATCCCCCAGGAGATCCGGGACCGCGTCCACGCGGGCGCGCTGGCCCAGGAGGAGGAGACCCGCAGCGGCGGTGTGATCCTGACTCCGCCGGGTGCCGGTGGCGACATCCACGGCGCACCGCCGGCTGGCCCCGACACCCCCACCCCGCCCTCGCCGGACGCACCGTGACCGACCCGATCTCCGTGCCCGAGCGCGCGCGCGAGGACATCCCGGACTTCGACCACCCGCGTGCCGAGGCTGCCATCCGCGAGCTGCTGGCGGCCATGGGCGAGGACCCCGAGCGCGAGGGCCTGCTCGACACACCGGCCCGCGTCGCCCGGGCGTACGCCGAGCTGACCCAGGGCATCCGGCAGACCGCGCGCGACGTGCTGACCACCACCTTCGACCTCGGTCACGAGGAGATGGTGCTGGTGCGCGACATCGAGCTGTGGTCGATGTGCGAGCACCATCTCGTGCCGTTCACGGGCGTGGCGCACGTCGGCTACATCCCCGCAGCGACCGGCAAGATCACCGGGCTGTCCAAGCTCGCCCGGCTCGTCGACGTCTACGCCAAGCGCCCGCAGGTGCAGGAGCGGTTGACCACGCAGGTCGCCGACTCGCTGATGGAGATCCTCGAGGCGCGCGGCGTGATCGTGGTGATCGAGGCCGAGCACCTCTGCATGACCATGCGAGGAGTCAAGAAGGCCGGCGCCCGCACGATCACGTCGGCCGTACGCGGCTCGTTCCTCAAGAACCAGGCGACCCGCGCAGAGGCGATGGCGCTGATCCACTCGGGCACCAGGTGAGCGAGGGCCTCCAGCCCCGCACGCCCCAGGTGATGGGGGTCGTCAACGTCACTCCCGACTCCTTCTCCGACGGCGGCCAGCACGACACGACCGAGACCGCCGTCGCCCACGGTCGTCACCTGCTCGAGCAGGGTGCCGACCTCGTCGACATCGGCGGCGAGTCGACCCGCCCCGGCGCCACCCGGCCGCTGGTCACCGAGGAGCTCGACCGCGTCGTCCCGGTGATCCGCGAGCTCGCCGGGTCGGGTGCCCTGGTGTCCGTCGACACGATGCGCGCCGAGGTCGCCGAGGCGGCGCTCGAGGCCGGCGCCCGGATCGTCAACGACGTCTCCGGCGGACTCGCCGACCCGCGCATCCTCGACGTCGTCGCCGGCAGCGACGCGACCTACGTCGCCATGCACTGGCGCGCCCACGCCGACCGGATGCGCGACTTCGCCGACTACGAGCCCGAAGGTGTCGTCGCGGCCGTACGCCGTGAGCTGGTCGAGCGCCTCGACGCCGCCGTGGCCGCCGGCATCCTTCGCGAGCGGATCGTCCTCGACCCGGGGCTGGGGTTCGCCAAGCGACCGCACCACAACTGGGAGCTGCTCGCGGCGCTCGACGTGCTGGAGGAGCTGGGCTGCCCGATCCTGGTCGGCGCGAGCCGCAAGTCCTTCCTCGGCGCGCTGCTCGCCGCCGACGACCGTCCGCGGCCCGTGGACGAGCGCGAGCACGCCCACGCGGCGCTGGTGGCGCTCCTGGCCGCTCGCGGTGTCGACTACCTGCGCGTGCACGACGTACGCGCCACCCGTGACGCACTCGCCGTCGTCGCGGCACTGCGCCAGCCCACGGAGGAGAAGTCATGAACACCAGCACGACCGACGAGCTGGCCGTGACCGGCATCGAGTGCTTCGCGCACCACGGCGTCTTCGACTTCGAGAAGCGCGACGGCCAGACCTTCGTGGTCGACCTGGTGCTCGGCATCGACACCCGTGCGGCGGCCGCCTCGGACGACCTCGCCGAGACCGTGAACTACGGCACCCTGGCGCTCGACGTGAAGGCCGCGGTCGAACGCGATCCCGTCGACCTGATAGAAACCGTGGTCCAGCGCATCGCCGATGTGTGCCTGTTGGAGAGTCGTGTTGAATGGGCGCGAGTCACGCTCCACAAACCTGATGCACCCATCGACGCGACGTACTCGGACGTCGCGCTGACGATCACCAGAACGCGAGGCAACGCTCATGACTGAGACCCCCAACCCCAACATCGTGGACACCGACTCACTCACCGGTGAGATGCACCCGATCCGTCGGGTCGTCGTCGCCCTCGGCTCCAACCTCGGCGAGCGCCTCGCGTCGCTGCAGGGCGCGGTGGACGCGCTCGCCGACACCCCTGACTTCTTCGTCACCGGCGTCTCGCCCGTCTACGAGACCGACCCGGTCGACTCGCCGGAGGGCTCCGGCCCCTACCTCAACGCCGTGCTGCTCGCCGACACCACGCTGCCAGCCGCTCGCCTGATGGAGCGCGCGCTGGCCGTCGAGGATGCCTTCGACCGGGAGCGCAGCGAGGTCCGCAACGCGCCGCGCACCCTCGACGTCGACCTGATCGTCGTCGGCGACCGTCGCTCCAACGAGGACTTCCTCCGCCTGCCCCACCCGCGGGCCCACGAGCGCGCGTTCGTCCTGCAGCCGTGGCACGACCTCGAGCCCGACGCCGTCTTCCCGGACCGCGGACCGATCGCCGACCTGCTCGGTGCGGCCGACTCGTCGGGGGTGCGCAAGCGCGAGGACATCTCGCTCGACGTCGAATGATCGCGCCACGGCTGAGCGAGACCGCGTGAGCGAGTCCGGTCCGGAGGAGCCTCCGGAGCCGCGCGGCACCCTCCGCCCGACGTCGGCCGGCGCCCTCACGGCGTGCGCCGTCGTCGGTCTGGTCGGCGGGTGGGCGATCCACCCGGTGATGAGCCGGATCACCGACCGCCCGCCTCTCGTGTCGTGGACGCAGTCGCTGGCCGTGGTGCTGGTCGCGGTGATCATGGGCTTCCTGGCCTGGCACACCTGGCAGACCGTGCAGGTGCGCCGCCAGCGGCTCGAGCTGCACCAGGCGATGAACCGCCTCGTGCTCGCCCGCGCGTGCGCACTCGGTGGCACGCTGATCGCCGCCGGCTACCTCGGGTACGCCATCAGCTGGCTCGGTGACGACTCGAAGTTCGCCGATCGCTGGGTCCTCCGCGCGCTCGTCGCGGCCGCTGGCGGGGTCGGCGTGACGCTCGCCTCCCTCGCCCTCGAGCGTGCGTGTCGCGCGGACGGCGGTCGACCGGCGCCCTAGTCTGACCGCATGCCTTCCCCGCAGCCCCAGCAGCCCCAGCAGTCACAGGCGGCACGTACGCCTGCACGCCGACGCCAGCGCAGCACGCGCCTGGTCGTCGCCATCGCCCTGCTCGCGATCGCTGCTGCGGTCGTGCTCGGCGCCCTTGCCTCCTCCTCCGCCGTCCTCACGACGATCGCCGCTGTCCTGGCGCTGCTCGCCGGCGCCGCGGCCACGCGCATCACCCACTCCGAGCTGATGGCCGCCCGGGTCGAGGCCGCGCAGGAGCGCGCCGTCCAGGCCCAGGAGTACCGCGTCCTCACCGAGCGTCGTACGGCCGAGAACGCCGCCTTCGCCACGGACATGCGTCGCAAGATCACCGAGCGCGAGGAAGCCATCGACGTCCTCGAGCGCGCGCTGTCGACCGCCCAGAAGACCATCGCAGAGCAGTCCATGAAGACCGCCCAGGAGACGCGCCGCGCCGACACCGCCGACCGGGGCAGGGTCAGCGCGCAGCGCGAGCGCGACGCCGCCGAGCGTGGTCGTGACCAGGCCGAGGGCCGTGCCGCCGAGGCCATCGTCTCGGTCGCCGAGCTCGAGGCCGAGATCGACGTGCTCCGCGCCGAGCTCGACTCCCTCCGCGCGGCCGCTGCCCGCCGGGACCACCGCAGCGCCTGACCGCACTGCATCGCCCGAGCGGTGCGTGAGACATGTTCTGAACATTCAGAACCTGCCTCACGCACCGCTCTGTGCGTACGCCTCTGGCCGGCGGTGCATGAGACATGATCTGGCGCTCGAAAACCTGCGTCACACACCGCCCAAGCCGAAGACGACCGCGTGCGGAAGAATGACCGTCCGTGATCCCCGACGACAACCGGTTCGAGAGCGACCCCGCCGACCTCCTCCCGAGGAACCCTGGTCTCCCGGAGGGGTGGACCGCCGGCGCGCCGGACGGCACGGACCGGGCGACGGTCGATCGGCTGACCGAGCTGTTGCGCGGGCACGAGCGCGCAGGACGCGGCTGGGCCGGCTCGGGTGAGGACGAGGTCCTCGTCGAGGTCTCCGACCACGGCCTGACCACGCGCGAGAACGTCGTCGTACGCGATCGTGACGGCCGGATCCAGGCATGGGGCAGCGTGCACGACCGCGCCGAGGGCCGGATGCTGTTCGTCCACGTCGTCGACCGCGAGATCGACGAGCGGCTGGCCGACCGGTGCAGCGACGTGTTGTTCGAGTGGGCCGACGCGCAGGCCAGGGCGGTCGGCGCGGCCCGCGGCCTGCCGGTCCAGCAGATCGACACGGGTTCGTTCGCCGACGACGAGCGGCAGCACGGCTGGCTGGCCGATGCGGGCTTCGACCGGGTCCGCACGTGGTGGCAGATGAGCCGCTCGGTGGAGGCCGCAGAGGCGCAGCTGGTCCCAGATCCCGCGCACTGGGAGCGCAACGGCGTGGTCTTCCGGCTCGTCGAGCGCGACGGCGGCCCCGACTCGGGCGGCATGCCCACCGAGGCAGACCTGCGGGCGGTCCACGACGTGCTGGAAGGCGCGTTCACCGACCACTTCAACTCCGCCGAGGAGACCTTCCACGAGTTCATCCACCGGCTGCGTGAGGACCCCGGCCACCGCTGGGACCACTGGTGGATCGCGGAGATCGTCGATGCAGGAGAGGGCGATGGCGAGCCGGAGCCGGCCGGCGCCCTGGTCGGCACGGTCAGCGAGTCGACCGACGGCCCCGACGGGTCGTACGTCTCCTACCTCGGGGTCCTCGAGTCCGCTCGCGGTCGCGGCGTGGCGACCGGCCTGCTGCGCACGATCATCGCCGACGCCGCGTCCCGCCGACGCGACCGCGTCGGCCTCGAGGTCGACGCCGACTCACCGACCGGCGCAGACGGGCTCTACACCTCGATGGGGTGGGGCACGAAGTACGTCACGGAGTCCTGGCACCGGGACGTGCCGGTCACCTGAGGGTCAGCGCAGCGACTCGCGCAGCGCCTTGTGCACCCCGGCGGGGGTGAGCACCCCGACGAAGGTGGGCCCGCGACGGACGCCGATCATCGGCTTGTCGTCGCGGAGCATCGCGGCGAGGGCCTCCTCCAGCGAGGAGTCGATGTCGATCGCCGAGCCGAGGTCGCCGGTGTTGACGCCGTCGAGCGGCTCGAGGTGCTCCTCACGGAGCCGGGTGACGGTCAATGTGCGCAGGCCGCCCGCGCCCACGAAGTCGGCGACCTGCTCGTCTGCCGGGTGGGCCAGGAGGTCGGCCGGGGTGGCGTACTGGGAGAGCACCCCGCCTCCGGCGAAGACGGCCACCCGGTCGCCCATCCGGATCGCCTCGTCGATGTCGTGGGTCACCAGCACGACGGTCTTGCCCAGCTCGGCCTGGAGCCGGCGGAACTCGTCCTGCAGCCGGCCGCGGACCACCGGGTCGACCGCGCCGAACGGCTCGTCCATGAGCAGCACCGGCGGGTTGGCCGCGAGGGCCCGGGCGACACCGACGCGCTGGCGCTGACCGCCGGACAGCTCGTGCGGGTAGCGACGGGCGTACTGCTTGGGGTCGAGACCGACGGTGTCGAGCAGCTCGTGGGCGCGCTCGCGGGCGGTCGACTTCGACTCGCCGTAGAGCAGGGGCACGGTCATCACGTTCTGCTCGATGCGCTGGTGGGGGAACAGGCCGATCTGCTGGATGACGTAGCCGATGCCACGGCGCAGCTCGACGGGGTCGACGCCGGTGACGTCCTTGCCGTCGAGCCAGATCTTGCCGGTGGTCGGCTCGATCAGCCGGTTGATCATCTTGAGCGTCGTGGACTTGCCGCAGCCGGACGGGCCGACGAGGCAGACCATCTCGCCGCGAGCGACGTCGAGGTCGAGCTCGTGCACCGCGACAGTGCCGTCGGGGTAGGTCTTGCCCACGCCCTCGAGCCGGATCATCGAGTCGCCGCTCCGTGTAGCGTCCATGCGTGTGACCTTACTGGGAGCCGCCGACGCGCCGAGCTGCTACAGCCGCCTCGTCAACGACTGGGTCTGCATGGACTACGTCTCCGACCGGCAGCAGGAGATCGTCGATGCGACGGTCCAGCACATCGGGATCACGGTGGTCTCCGTCGTCCTCGGGCTGGTCATCGCGTTCCCGCTCGCTCTGCTCGCACGTCGGCTGCCGCGCCTCGAGTCGGCGATCCTGGGGATCACCACCGGCATCTACACGGTGCCGTCGCTGGCGCTCTTCCCGCTGCTCGTGCCGTTCACCGGCCTGACCGCGACCACCGTCGTGATCGGCCTCGCGCTCTATGCGCTGACGATCCTCGTCCGGAGCCTCCTCGAGGGTCTGCGCTCGGTGCCCGACGACGTGCGTGAGTCGGCGACCGGACTCGGCTACGGGCGGAGCCAGCTGCTGCTGAGGATCGAGCTGCCGCTCGCCCTGCCGGTCGTGATGGCGGGACTCCGGGTGGCGACCGTCTCGACCGTCGCGCTGACGACGGTCGGCTCGCTCGTCGCGTACGGCGGGCTGGGCAACCTCATCAAGGACGGTGTGCTCACCAACTTCCGCGCCGAGCTCTTCACCGCTTCTCTGCTCTGCGTGATCCTGGCGTTCGCGCTCGACGCCCTCCTGGTGCTGGTGCAACGGATGCTGACGCCCTGGACGAGAGGAGCACGATCATGACGGTCTTCGGCGACATGTGGCGCTTCCTCTCCGACGGCGCCAACTGGGCCGGCAGCGAAGGCATCGCGGCCCTCCTCGGTCAGCAGCTGCTGCTGACGATCACGGCGCTCCTGATGGCGATGGTCGTCGGACTCCCGATCGCCCTGTGGCTCGGTCACCTCGGTCGCGGCGGCTTCCTCGCGATCAACATCTCCAACGTCGGCCGCGCCATCCCCACCTTCGCCCTGCTGGGTCTGCTGGTGGTGGCGCCGTGGCCGGGCACCGACCAGCTCGGACCGTACGGCCGCGCCGGCCTGGCCACGCTGATCGCGCTGACGCTGTTCGCCCTGCCGCCGATCATCACGAACGCGTACGTCGCCATGCGCGAGGTCGCGCCCGAGGTGCGCGAGGCCGCCCGCGGCATGGGCATGACGGGGATGCAGCGCTTCTGGCGGGTCGAGCTGCCGCTCGGCCTGCCGCTCGTGGTGTCCGGGCTCCGGCTGGCGCTCGTGCAGGTCTGGGCGACCGCGACGATCGCCGCGCTGGTGGCCGGTCCCGGGCTCGGGCAGATCATCACCGACGGGTTCTTCCGGTCCAACTACGGCAAGGGCATCGCCGGCGCGCTGGTCGTCGCCGCGGTCGCGCTCGTGCTCGAGCTGCTCGCCGCGCTGGTCCAGCGGGCCGTCGACCCGACCCGTCGCGGCACCCCTTCAGGTGGGCACTCTGATGCATTGTCGGTGACCGGGGCTACCGTTGACCCGCCTGCCGAATCCGTCGGCTGACGACGCACATCCGGACACGCGCAGCCGACGCTGCGGGACACAAAAGGAACACCATGCACCTGTCACGCTCGCTGGCCGCGGTTCTCGCTGCCGGCGCACTTGCACTCACCGGCTGCGCCGGTGACGACCTGTCCAACGACAACGCCTCCGACGACTCGAGCTCCTCGGCCGGCGCCGACAAGGGTTCGGTCACCATCGCCGGCCAGAACTTCCCCGAAGCCACGCTCGTCGCCTCGATGTACCAGCAGCTCCTCGAGGACGCCGGCTACACCGTGGAGACCAAGCTCGTCGACTCGCGCGACGCCTACATGCCGACGTTCCCGGGCGACGTCGACATCGTCCCCGAGTACGTCGGCGGCATCGTCAACTTCCTCAACACCCAGGAGAACGGCGACAAGGCCAAGCCGTTCGAGGCCGGTGACGGCCAGCAGCTCGCCGACGACGGTGCCGATCTCCTCGACGCCGCTGGCATCGAGCTCCTCGACGTCTCGCCGGCGACCGACACCAACGCCTTCTTCGTCACCCAGGAGTACTCCGACTCGGAGGGCGTCACGACCCTCTCCGACCTCGGGGGCAAGAGCGTCGTGCTCGCTGCGGCCCCTGACTGCGAGGGTCGCCTCGACTGCGAGGGCGGTCTCTCCGGCGACTACGGCATCGACGTCACCAAGGTGCTCGAGCTCGGCTACGCCTCCGACCAGACCTACCAGTCGGTGATCGACGGTGAGTCGCAGCTCGGCGAGACCTCGACGACTGACGGCACCCTGGAGTCCCAGGGCCTCGTCGTCCTCGAGGACGACCAGGCGATCCAGCCCGCGCAGAACCTCGTGCCGGCGATCTCGGCCGACTTCCTCGCCGACCACGCCGACGTCGCCGACATCCTCAACCCGCTCATGGCGGCTCTCACCACCGAGAACCTCACCGAGATGAACGGCAAGATGGCGGTCGACCGGGCCAAGCCCGAGGACGTCGCCAAGGAGTTCCTGGACTCCGAGGGCCTCCTGGGCTGACGCTCCGTCCCACTCGACGAGCCCCGGACCGCCCCACGGTGGTCCGGGGCTCGCTGCGTCCGCGTCCCGGTGGCAGCAACCACCGGGTACCCGGTGATGCGCCGGGTTCCCGCCCGTTGCAACGGTCGAGAAGCGCACGCAAGGGACAGGAAGGTCCGCGTCAGAGCTCGTACGGGCGCAGCGCCAGGGCCTCGGCCGCGACCGTCGACTCGTCGAGCACCGACGGGGGCACCGACAGCCGCCAGGTGCCGGTCGCGACGTCCTGCGCGCGCGGTGCGGGCCCGTCGAGCGTCGTCATCCACTCCATCAGCGCGGTGACATCGGCCCGCCGGTCCTCGGCGACGAGCCAGCCGGCCAGCCGGTGCACCGGCGGCAGCCCGCTGTGCACGAGCGAGCGCTGGCCCCAGAGCTCGAGCACGCCGGCACGCAGCAACCGCCACCACTCCTCGGGTGCACCCGGCACCAGCAGGAAGTAGCGCCAGAGGTCGCCCGCCAGGACCCGGTCGACGAAGACCTCCTCGACCTCGTCCGACCCGTGTGCCCGTACGGATGCCAGCGACTGCCGCTTCGTCTCCCACCGGTCGGAGAGGTCCTGCACCGAGGACGCGCGGGTCTGGGTGATCGAGCCCTCGCGGATCCGCCAGTGGTAGACGACCTCGTCGAGCACGTCGAAGCGGCCGTCGAGGAAGGAGCGGGTGGTGGTCGGCTGGTCCTCGTAGCGCACGCCTTCGGGCCACGACAGCCCGGCCGACTCCCAGAACGAGCGCCGCCACACCTTGTTCCACGCGAAGACGTCGCCGAGCAGCTCGGGCCGGTCCTCGACCCGCGCACCGCGCAGGGGCCGGTGGAGCCGGCGCATCCACGGCGGCTCGACCAGGTCGTCGCCCTCCCAGCGCACGATGGAGCCGGTGGCGAAGTCGGAGCCCGATGCGTCGAGAACCCCCACCAGGTCGGCGTACGCCGTGGGCGGCAGCACGTCGTCGGAGTCGAGGAAGGCGAGGTAGTCACCGCGCACCTGCTGGGTGCCGAGGTTGCGTGCCGCGCCCAGGCCGCCGTTGACCGAGTGGATCACCGTGATCCGGTTGTCGCGGTGCGCCCACTCGTCGGCGATCTCGCCGGTGCGGTCGGTCGAGCCGTCGTCGACGATCACCGCCTCCCACCGGCGGTGGGTCTGCGCGAGCAGGGAGCGGACGCATTCGTCGAGGTAGTCCTCCACCCCCCACGCCGGGATCACCACGCCGAGGAGGGGAGCCCGGGAGAACAGCCGCATGGAGCGCGAGCCTAGTGGGGTCGGAAGCGCGGGGGCTCGCCGCCGGTAGGCTGCCCGCCGTGACTGAGCAGGCCAGAGCGATCGATGAGATGAACCCCGACGGTGTCCCGCGGAAGGTCCTCTTCGTCGCCGGCGCCGGACGCAGCGGCACCAGCACGCTCGCCGGCATCGTCTCCAGGCTCGGCATGCACGTGCCGCTGCCCGAGGTGCCGCCGGACGACTCGAACCCGCGCGGTTTCAGCGAGCCGCAGTGGGTCGTGGACGTCCACGACGAGTGGCTCTCCGAGGCCCTCGTGCAGGTCAGCGACTCGCGCCCCAACGCCTGGTTCGACACCGGTCGCATCTGCAGTCGCGAGCCGGCCCGGATCCGGGTCAGCGAGTGGCTCGAGCCGCACTTCGCCGAGCACCCCGAGCTGGTCATCAAGGACCCGCGACTCAGTTGGTTCCTCGGCCTGTGGCGGGTCGCGGCGATCCGTACGGGCGCCACCCCGGTCTTCGCCACGATGCTCCGCCCGCCGGCCGAGGTCGTCGGCTCGAAGCAGAAGTACTACGCCAACAAGCTCGGCTCGTCCCACCTCGCCGCGAGCTGGGTCAACATGCTGCTGCACACCGAGCGCGCCACCCGTCCCGCCGAGGGCGACGGCGGCCGTGTCTTCGTGCGCTACGAGGACCTGCTCACCGACTGGGTGAAGACCACGACGGCACTCGGCCACGCGCTCGACCTGCAGACGATCGTCCACACGCGGAGCGACCAGATCCGCGAGGTCCACCGCTTCATCGACCCGCACCTGCGGCGGGTGACTGCGACCCTCGACGACCTCGCCCTGCCCCAGCGCCTGCACGACCTCACCGCGGCGACGTGGGACCAGCTCAACGACCTGGCCGAGGAGGGCCGCGACACTGCCGACGCACACGCGACGTTCGACCAGCTGCGCGAGGCCTACGTCGAGCTCTACGAGGAGGCCGAGGCGATCAGCCGCTCGTCCGCTGAGCACGCCCGCCTCCAGGCCCGTCGGCGCGCGCTGGCCGACGGTGCGCCGGATGTGCCGCGCTCGCTGGCGAACCGGGTGCCCCA
The DNA here is from genome assembly GCA_963711175.1 of uncultured Actinomycetota bacterium. Classification (GTDB taxonomy): domain Bacteria; phylum Actinomycetota; class Actinomycetes; order Propionibacteriales; family Nocardioidaceae; genus Nocardioides. Next base: position 31,408 of record CAVQDC010000025.1, on the reverse strand, counting down.
CGACGTACGCGCCGCGATCCCGCCGTCCGTACGCCGCACGATGCGCAAGGCGCTGGGCCGGACGCGCGAGCCGGGCGAGCGGTGACCGTCCCGATCGGGTCGGGCCACGGCCTGACCAACCTCGAGGGCCACGAGGACTTCGACATCGTCTGGCCATGGAACCAGCCGGGCGGCCTCCGCCGTGGCGCCACCGCGGTGCTGCGGGTCAAGAACGAGGCGCCGGGGCTGCGGTTCGTGCTGCCGCCGCTGCTGCGGGCCTGCGACCACGTGCTGATGGTCGACAACGGCTCGGACGACGGCACCGGTGAGGAGGCGGTGCGCGTCGCCGCGGAGCACGGCCTGGCCGACCGCTTCACGCTGAAGGAGTACCCCTTCCAGGTCGCGCGCGCAGGCGGGGAGCACCTCTCCGTCAACGAGCGCTCGGTCCACTCGCTGGCCTACTTCTACAACTGGTGCTTCTCGCACGTCCGCACCCGCTACTCGTGGAAGTGGGACGGCGACATGGTCCTCACCACCGAGGGTGAGGTCTCGATGGCGGACCTCTCCTGGCAGGTGGGGATGGCGGAGGCGGTCATCCGGTTCCCGCGCCACGGGCTCTACATCGAGTCGGACCGCAAGGCGTACCTCGACCTCGGACTGCGCAACATCGAGGAGTGGGGCTTCCCGATGAGCCCCGACTACGTCTACACCAAGGCGCCGGAGTGGGAGATCCGTACGACTCCCGACCGCATCGAGCAGTTCGCGCTCCCGCAGGGCCTCTGCGTCGAGCTGAAGTGGCTCGACGGCGACGAGTTCGCCCACTGGACCAACCCGGAGGCGTTCGCCACGTCGATCCGCAATCGTCGCAAGCGCCGGGAGTGGCTGGTCTGGAACGCCCTCCACGAGGGCGAGGTCCCCGAGGGCGTCGTCGAGATCGTGGCGCCCGAGGGCGTGCACGTGGTCGACCACGTCACCCACACGTGGCTACCGCGCGCCCCCCGCCCGTTCGTGGTCGACGACCCGGACCACGCGCAGCTGCACCTCCGCGCCTGAGGCCGCCTTGCATGAGTCCCCGCTTAAGCGGTGACTCCCGCGCGAATCGGCCGTTGCAACGGCCCAACAGCGACGGACTTCCCCCACCGGAGTTGTCGGAGTGGCCCCTGGTGGGTACGCCGACGTGGCGTGCGTCACCCCTCCGGGGCGTTCCGCCACGGAATCGGTCGGCGTACGCTCGAGGTTGATCGCAGTAGATCGGTACCCGCGAGGGACTGAAACGAAGAGGTCGACATGAAGCAAGTACCGCATCGGTGTCATCGGCGCAGGCCGCGTCGGCGCCGTCCTGGCTGCCGCGCTCCGCTCGGCCGGCCACGAGATCGTCGCCGCAGCAGGTGAGTCCGACGCCTCGCGTCGTCGGATGGACGAGCTGCTGCCGGGGGTCGAGGCCGCCAAGCCGACCGACGTCGCCCGCCGCGCCGACCTCCTGCTGCTGACGGTGCCGGACGACATGCTGTCCAACGTCGTCACGATGCTCGCCGCCAGCGGCGCGATCCGCGAGGGCCAGGTCGTCGTGCACACGAGCGGTCGCCACGGCCTCGCCGTGCTGGAGCCGGCCCGGCAGGTGGGCGCCCGCACGATCGCCATGCACCCGGCCATGACCTTCACCGGCACCGAGGTCGACCTGCCGCGTCTCGAGGGCTGTGTCTTCGGCGTCACGGCCGACGAGGCCGACCGCGAGTTGACCGAGGGCCTCGTCGCCGACCTCGGCGGTCGCGCGATGTGGGTGCCCGAGGACCGCCGCACGCTCTACCACGCCGGTCTGGCCCACGGCGCCAACCACTTCGTCACCCTCGTTGCCGAGGCGATGGAGATCCTGTCCGCCGCCGGCGCCGACGACCCGGCCGCCACGCTGCGCCCGCTGCTCACCGCCGCGCTCGACAACGCGCTCGACCAGGGCGACGCCGCCCTGACCGGACCGATCGTCCGCGGCGACGTCGAGACGGTCCGCGCCCACGTCGCCGACCTCGCCGCCAACGCGCCGCAGACGCTCCCGTCGTACCTCGCGATGGCCCACGCCACCCTCGACCGCGCCGTCACCGACGGCCGGCTCCTGCCGATCCGCGCGTCGAAGATGCTCCGCGTCCTCGACGGGGCAGCCGTCTCCACGCCGGCGGACCAGCGCGCGAGATGACGTCGAGCCCTGTCCTCGCGACCACCCGCGAGGAGCTCGCCGGCCTGCTCGCCCATGCCCGACGCGCGGGTGACCGCATCGCGTTCGTGCCGACCATGGGCGCGCTCCACGACGGCCACGCCAGCCTGATGCGTACGGCACGCGAGGCCACGGCCGGTCCCGTCGTGGTCAGCATCTTCGTCAACCCGATGCAGTTCGCCCCGACCGAGGACCTCGACCGCTACCCCCGCACGCTCGACGCCGACCTCGAGGTCTGTGCCGCCGAGGGCGTCGACGTGGTGTTCGCCCCCAGCGTCGAGGAGATGTATCCCGGCGGGTTCAGCCACGACTCGGTCCTCGACGGCGTCACGGTCGCGCCCGGAACCCTCGCCACGATCCTCGACGGCGAGTCCCGGCCGGGCCACTTCGACGGCGTGCTCACGGTCGTCGCCAAGCTCTTCGGGCTCGTCCGACCGGACGTCGCCGTGTTCGGTCAGAAGGACTACCAGCAGCTGACCCTCATCCGCCGGATGGTGCGCGACCTCTGCATGGGCATCGAGGTCGTCGGAGCGGAGACGGTCCGCGAGTCCGACGGCCTCGCCCTCTCGAGCCGCAACCGCTACCTCGACGCCGAGCAGCGGCGTACGGCCGTCGCCCTGAGCCGGGCACTGCGAGCCGCGCAGGAGCGGGCGCCGTACGGCGTGCCGGCCGCGCGCTGGGCGGCGATGTCGATCCTCAACGTCGAGCCCGGCCTCGAGCTCGACTACCTCGCCCTCACCTCGACCGACCTCGGCGCCGCGCCGGAGACGGGGGAGGGCCGGATCCTGGTCGCCGCCACGGTCGGCACCACGCGGTTGATCGACAACATGCCGATCGTGTTCGACCGGATCGCTTCAGACCTCATGACGGCGGGGACCGCACCTGCGGCCTCGACCACCTCGGAAGGGAACGGCTGAGACTGATGTTGCGCACCATGATGAAGTCCAAGATCCACCGGGCCACGGTCACCCAGGCCGACCTCCACTACGTCGGGTCGGTGACCGTCGACGCGGACCTCCTCGACGCGGCCGACCTGCTGGCCGGCGAGCTGGTCCACATCGTCGACGTCACCAACGGCGCGCGCCTCGAGACGTACACGATCGCCGGCGAGCGCGGCTCGGGCGTCATCGGCATCAACGGCGCCGCCGCCCGTCTGGTGCACCCCGGCGACACGGTCATCCTCATCGCGTACGCCCAGATGGAGACCGAGGAGGCCAGGGAGCTCACGCCGCACGTCGTCTTCGTCGACGCCGACAACGTGGTGGTGGCCACCGGCTACGACCCGGCCGAGACCTTCGGTGACAAGTCGCTGACCCGCGGCGACCTCATCACTCGATAGCCTCCCCGCATGAATGGACACCGGCCGGTCCCGGGCCGCCTGCGAGCGCCGACGCCCGGCTGGACGACGCGCGCTGACGTCGTGGTCGTGGGTTCCGGCATCGCCGGGCTCACCGCTGCGCTGCGGATCCACGCCGCCGACCCGTCGCTGCACCTGCTCGTGGTCACCAAGGACGTGCTGGCTGCGGGCTCGACGCAGTGGGCGCAGGGCGGGATCGCGGCTGCGCTCGGACCTGGCGACACCCCTGACCAGCACGAGCGCGACACCCTCGTGGCCGGCGCAGGGGCGTGCGACGTCGAGGCCGTACGCGTGCTGGTGACGGAGGGCCCGGAAGCCGTGCGCGAGCTGATCGCCCTCGGCACCCAGTTCGACCACCACCCCGACGGCGAGCTGTCCCTGACCCGCGAGGGTGGCCACCACCGCGACCGCATCGCGCACGCGGGCGGTGACGCCACCGGCGCCGAGATCCAGCGCGCCCTCATCGCTGCCGTCGAGCGAGCGCCCGAGATCGAGGTCGTCCAGCACGCGCTCGCCGTCGACCTGCTGCGATCGGCCGACGGCGGGATCGCGGGGCTGACCCTCCACGTGCTCGGCGAGGGCCAGCACGACGGCGTCGGCGCCGTCCACTGCCGCGCGGTGGTGCTGGCCTCGGGCGGGCTCGGCCAGGTGTTCAGCCAGTCCACCAACCCCAGCGTCTCCACCGGCGACGGGATGGCGGTCGCGCTGCGCGCGGGCGCGCGGCTGCGCGACCTCGAGTTCGTGCAGTTCCACCCGACGGTGATGTGGCTCGGGGCGGACTCGCAGGGCCAGCAGCCGCTGATCTCCGAGGCCGTCCGGGGCGAGGGCGCCTTCCTCGTCGACTTCGAGGGCAACCGCTTCATGCAGGGCCAGCACGAGCTCGCCGACCTCGCGCCGCGCGACGTGGTGGCCAAGGCGATCACCCGCCGGATGATCGAGACCGGCCAACCGCACATGTGGCTCGACGCGCGCCACCTCGGCGCCGCGTTCTGGGAGCGGCGCTTCCCGACCATCCTCGGCGTCTGCCGTGAGCACGGCGTCGATCCCGTCACCGAGCTGATCCCCGTGGCACCCGCCCAGCACTACGCGTCCGGCGGCGTCGCCACCGACCTGTTCGGGCGTACGTCGGTTCCCGGGCTCTACGCCACCGGCGAGGTCGCCTGCTCCGGCGTCCACGGCGCCAACCGGCTGGCGTCCAACTCGCTGCTCGAGGGCCTGGTGTTCTCCCGCCGCATCGCCGACGTGCTGCCCGCCGAGCTGCGGCCGTGGGCCGACCCGGCGACCGACGACCGCGCCGAGGGCCTGGTCGACGGGGAGCGCCGGAGCGCGATGCAGGACGTGATGACCACCCGCGTCGGGGTGCTCCGCACTGCCGAGGGTCTTGCCGAGGCGATCGACTTCCTCGCCACCCTCGACCCCGGCGACGCAGAGGTCGGTCCGCCCGCGTGGGAGACCAGCAACCTCCACACGATCAGCACGGCACTCGCTGCGGCGGCCGCGATCCGCACGGAGACCCGCGGCTCCCACTGGCGTGAGGACTTCCCGGACCGGGACGACACGAAGGCGGGCCACATCGACTCGTGGGTAGACGGCGGGACCATCCGCGCCGAGTGGACGTACGCCCCCTCGACCGATCCCTCCACGACCGAGGTCCCAGCATGACGCGCCTCGAGGACGTCCCGATCGAGCTGCGCGACGAGCTCACCGCTGCCGGGCTCGACCTCGACCACGTCTGGGACACCATCCGCCGCGCTGTAGCGGAGGACCTTCCTGACCACCGCGCGGATGACCCGACCAGCAGCTCGACGGTGCCACCCGACGCCCGCGGCGAGGCGGTGTTCGGCGCGCGCGAGTCCGGCGTGGTGGCCGGGCTCGGCGTCGCCGCCGTCACGTTCTTCATGCTCGGCGCGGACGCCTCCGTCACCGACCGCGTCCCCGACGGCACGCCAGTCGAGAAGGGCGACGTCGTCATGCGCGTCACCGGCCTCACCCAGCGGATGCTGGTCGCCGAGCGCACCGCCCTCAACCTCGCCTGCCACCTGTCCGGCATCGCGACCGCGACGTCGCGGTGGGTCGAGGCCCTCGAGGGCTCGCCGACCCGCGTCCTCGACACCCGCAAGACGCTGCCCGGTCTGCGGGCCCTCCAGAAGTACGCCGTGCGCTGCGGAGGCGGGGTCAACCACCGGTTCAGCCTCCAGGACATGGCGATGGTCAAGGACAACCACGTCATCGCGGCCGGGGGAGTCATCCCGGCCCTGGAGCGGATCCGCGCCGACCACCCCGGCCTGCCCGTCGAGGTCGAGGTGACGACGCTCGACCAGCTCGACGACCTCCTGGCCCTGTCCGAGCCCCCGGAGCGGATCCTGCTCGACAACATGACCGACGAGCTGATGGCGGACGCCGTACGTCGTACGTCCGGGCGCGTGCCGCTCGAGGCCAGCGGCGGGATCACCCTCGACCGGGCCGCCCGCATCGGCGCCACGGGTGTCGACTTCGTCTCGGTCGGTGCGCTCACCCACTCGGTGGTCGTGTTCGACCTCGGGATGGACCTCACGACATGAGGGCCAGGAGATGAGCCTCCTCGCGGCCGACATCGGCAACAGCCACACGTTCGTCGGCCTGCTCGACGGTGACGAGGTCACCGCCCACTGGCGGGTCAACACCGATGAGCGCCGCACCGCTGACGAGTGGGGCGTGCTGCTGCGCGGCCTGCTCGCCGAGCGGGTCGAGGACGTCGACGGGATCGCCGTCTGTGCCACCGTCCCGTCGGTGCTGCACGAGTGGCGCGAGATGCTCGAGCGCCACTTCGCGGGCGTCACCGCGATCGTGGTGGAGGCCGGCGTCCGCACCGGGATCCCGGTGCTGATGGACAACCCGCGCGAGGTCGGCACCGATCGCATCGTGAACTCGCTCGCTGCCGCGACTCTCCACGGCGGCCCGGCGATCGTGGTCGACTTCGGCACCGCCACGACGTTCGACGTGGTCAACGCCAAGGGCCAGTACGTCGGTGGCGCCATCTCGCCCGGGATCGAGATCTCCCTCGAGGCGCTCGGTCGCCGCGGCGCCCAGCTGCGCAAGGTCGAGCTCGCCCGCCCGCGCTCGGTGATCGCGAAGAACACCGTCGAGGCACTGCAGAGCGGAATGATCTTCGGCGTCGCAGCGCAGGTCGAGGGGCTGGTGGCCCGGATGATCGCCGAGCTCGGCGAATCGACCGGCGACGTCACCGTCATTTCGACCGGGCACCTGGCAGCGCTTCTCGTGGACGATTGTTCATGTTTCACGGTGCATTCACCGTGGTTGACCCTTCAGGGTTTGCGGCTGGTGTTCGAGCGCAATTCCTGACGCGTGGTAATCCCGTTGCTGAATGGTGGCGAAAGGCCGACGTCAGGATCGGCTTGACCCCATTGCGCCTTTGGCAATCCATTTCAATTCCTGCCACACTGCATTCGACGCGTTTAGCCCCGAACGCTCATGAGGGAAAAGGAATTCGACATGGCACAGAAGGTCAACATCGTCCTGGTCGACGATCTCGACGGCACCGAGGCCACCGAGACGGTCACGTTCGGCCTCGACGGCTCGACGTACGAGATCGACCTCAATGACGCCAACGCGGCCGCCCTCCGCGAGGCCGTCAGCGGCTACGTCGGCCACGCGCGCAAGGTCACCGGCGGTTCGCGGCGCGGCCGCAAGGCCGCCGGCTCCGCCTCGACGTCCAACACCAAGGACGTGCGTGAGTGGGCCAAGTCGCAGGGCATGGACGTCTCCGAGCGCGGCCGCATCTCCGCCGACGTCCAGCAGGCCTACGACGCCGCTCACTGACGTACGCCTCGACGGCCCCGCTCCCCTCCAGGGGTGCGGGGCCGTTCGCTGTCAGCGGACGGGCTCGTCTGGTGGGCGGGAACACGTAGGCTGATCTCGGGCGTTGAGCCCAGTGTCCGCAACCCGTCAGCCTGCGTCGGGACCAGCGGAGACGCAGACGTAGAGGAGCGCACATGTTCGAGCGGTTCACCGACCGAGCCCGGCGAGTTGTCGTGCTGGCCCAGGAAGAGGCCCGCATGCTCTCCCACAACTACATCGGGACCGAGCACATCCTGCTCGGCCTCATCCACGAGGGCGAGGGCGTCGCCGCCAAGGCCCTCGAGTCCCTCGACATCTCGCTGGAGGCCGTGCGCGCCCAGGTCGAGGAGATCATCGGCCAGGGCCAGCAGGCCCCGTCCGGCCACATCCCGTTCACCCCGCGCGCCAAGAAGGTGCTCGAGCTCTCGCTCCGCGAGGCGCTCCAGCTCGGCCACTCCTACATCGGCACCGAGCACATCCTGCTCGGCCTGATCCGGGAGGGCGAGGGCGTCGCCGCCCAGGTCCTGCAGAAGCTCGGCGCCGACCTCAACCGCGTGCGCCAGCAGGTCATCCAGCTGCTCAGCGGCTTCCAGGGCAAGGAGTCGGCCTCCACGGGGGCCCAGACCTCAGGCTCCGGCGGCGAGGCTCCGTCGAGCTCGCTGGTCCTCGACCAGTTCGGCCAGAACCTCACCCAGGCCGCGCGCGAGGGCAAGCTCGACCCCGTGATCGGGCGCGAGCAGGAGATCGAGCGCGTGATGCAGATCCTGTCGCGCCGTACGAAGAACAACCCCGTCCTCATCGGCGAGCCCGGCGTCGGCAAGACCACGATCGTGGCCGGCCTGGCGCAGGACATCGTCAAGGGCAACGTGCCCGAGACGCTGAAGGACAAGCAGATCTACACGCTCGACCTCGGCGCCCTCGTCGCCGGCTCGCGCTACCGCGGTGACTTCGAGGAGCGCCTCAAGAAGGTGCTCAAGGAGATCCGCACCCGCGGCGACATCGTGCTGTTCATCGACGAGATCCACACCCTCGTCGGCGCCGGCGCGGCCGAGGGCGCGATCGACGCCGCCAGCATCCTCAAGCCGATGCTGGCCCGCGGCGAGCTGCAGACCATCGGTGCCACGACGCTCGACGAGTACCGCAAGTACCTCGAGAAGGACGCCGCGCTCGAGCGCCGCTTCCAGCCGATCCAGGTGCAGGAGCCCTCGATCGCGCACACCATCGAGATGCTCAAGGGCCTGCGCGACCGCTACGAGGCGCACCACCGCGTGACCATCACCGACGAGGCCCTGGTCTCGGCGGCGACGCTCGCCGACCGCTACATCTCCGACCGGTTCCTGCCGGACAAGGCGATCGACCTCATCGACGAGGCCGGTTCGCGACTGCGGATCCGCCGGATGACGGCTCCGCCGGACCTGCGCGAGTACGACGAGAAGATCGCCGACGTACGCCAGCGCAAGGAGGCCGCGATCGACGGGCAGGACTTCGAGGCTGCGGCCCGCCTGCGCGACGAGGAGAAGCAGCTCTCCGCCCGCCGTTCCGAGCGCGAGAAGCAGTGGCGTGCCGGCGACCTCGACGAGATCGCCGAGGTCGACGAGGAGCTGATCGCCGAGGTCCTGGCCGTGGCCACGGGCATCCCGATCGTCAAGCTCTCCGAGGAGGAGTCCACCCGTCTGCTCAAGATGGAGGACGAGCTCCACAAGCGCGTCATCGGCCAGGACGAGGCCGTCAAGGCGCTCAGCCGCGCGATCCGACGCACGCGTGCGGGGCTCAAGGACCCCAAGCGTCCCGGTGGCTCGTTCATCTTCGCCGGTCCGTCCGGTGTCGGTAAGACCTGGCTGTCCAAGACGCTCGCCGAATTCCTCTTCGGTGACGAGGACTCGCTCATCCAGCTCGACATGAGCGAGTTCTCCGAGAAGCACACCGTGTCGCGCCTGTTCGGTTCGCCGCCCGGATACGTCGGCTACGAGGAGGGCGGCCAGCTCACCGAGAAGGTGCGCCGCAAGCCCTTCTCCGTCGTTCTCTTCGACGAGGTCGAAAAGGCCCACCCCGACATCTTCAACAGCCTGTTGCAGATTCTCGAGGAAGGTCGCCTGACGGATTCCCAGGGTCGCGTCGTCGACTTCAAGAACACCGTCATCATCATGACGACCAACCTCGGGTCGCGCGACATCGCCAAGAGCGTGAACCTCGGGTTCGGTGCGGTCGGCGCGGACGCGGCCGGCTCCTACGAGCGGATGAAGAGCAAGGTCTCGGAGGAGCTCAAGCAGCACTTCCGTCCCGAGTTCCTCAACCGAGTCGACGAGATCGTCGTGTTCCCGCCGCTCTCGCAGGAGCAGATCGTGGCGATGGTCGACAACATGGTCGCCGCCGTCGAGCTGCGCATGAAGGACCGCGACATGTCGCTGGAGCTCACCCAGCCGGCCAAGGCGCTGCTGGCCGAGCGCGGGTTCGACCCGGTGCTCGGAGCCCGGCCGCTGCGACGCACGATCCAGCGCGAGATCGAGGACGTCCTGGCCGAGAAGATGCTCTTCGGAGAGGTCGGACCGGGCCAGATCATCCTGGTGGATGTCGAGGGCGAGGGCCCGACGGCGACGTTCACCTTCAAGGGTCAGAAGAACTCCAGGGTCCCCGACCTGCCGCCGTTCGAGACCGCCGACCTGGCGCTCGAGCCGCAGCGGGACGACGAGGGCAACCTCGAGGGGCCGGACGACTCGGAGGGTCCGACGGACGTGCCGAGGTCCACGGAGGCCTGATCTCTGGGGTCTGACCTCCGGCCGGACCTGATCCACCTGATCACCCCGGGAGCGCCCAGCGCCCCGGGGTGATCTGCGTCAGGAGTCCGTCCTCGACCAGGCCGGCGAGGCAGCGCTCGCGCTGCTCGGCTCCTGGCCAGGCGGCCTCGACCTGTGTCGCGGTGACGATGTCGTGGTCGCGGGCCAGCGCCATGATGCGCCCGCGGCACTGGCGGTCGGTGCCCGCCCACGCCTGACCGCGTCGCGGCGGGCCGTCGTACGCCGGGAAGCCCGCGGCTCGCCAGGCACACAGCTCGGCGATCGGGCAGTCCGCGCACCGCGGCTGACGGGCCGTGCAGACCAGTGCCCCGAGCTCCATCGTCGCGACCGCCCAGGTCGCCGCTGTGGCCGGGTCGTCCGGTAGCAGGGACGTGGCAACGTCGCGTTCGGCCCGCGTCACTGCGGGCGCCGGGAACTCGATGCCGGAGACGGCCCGGGCGAGCACCCGCCGGACGTTGGTGTCGAGGACGACGTGCCGCTGGCCGAAGGCGAAGCTGGCGATGGCCGACGCGGTGTAGTCCCCGACGCCCGGCAGCGCGAGGAGCTCGTCGTACGACGTCGGTACGTCGCCGTCGTGGCGCTCGACGATGGCGACCGCGGCGGCGTGCAGCCGCAACGCGCGGCGCGGATAGCCGAGCCGGCCCCACATCCGGACGGCCTCGCCGGTGGGCTCGGCCGCGAGGTCCGCGGGCGTGGGCCAGCGGTCGAGCCAGGTGGCGTGCACGGGCAGGACCCGCGCGACCGGCGTCTGCTGGAGCATGAGCTCGCTGACCATGACCGACCACGGCGTGGCCCCGAGACCGCGCCACGGCAGCTCCCGCGCATGGTCGTCGTACCAGTCGAGCACCGCCTCGTGCAGCGCCGCGGGAGAGGGAGTGTCCATCGCGGCGATCGTAGGTGAGCCGGTGCGCCTCCGCCGAGACGGGCCGCTGGCTACCTAACCTGACCCCATGGCGTCGACCGTACGACCGCGCGGGCCGCTCCCGGCCCGGGTCTACTGGATCCGACGGTCCGTCGTGCTCGCCGTCCCTCTCCTGCTGATCATCGTGCTGGCGCGCGTCCTGGGCGGCTCCTCCGACGGCAAGGACGCCTCGGCCGACACCGCGACCCAGGCCGGCGCCACTGTCCCGGAGACCGCGCCGCCGACCGCCGGCCCCACGGCGGGCGCGAAGTCCGGCACGGGCAAGAAGGGCAAGAAGGGCAAGGGGAAGCGCAACCAGGAGACCGCTCCTCCGGAGCCGGTCCTGGCCGAGCCCACCGGCCCGTGCGCCGACAACGACATCGTCGCCACCCCTGCCCTGACGTCGGCTCCCGGCGGGTCGGACGTCGCGATCCAGGTCAACCTGCGTTCGAAGTTCGCCGAGGCCTGCACGTGGCAGGCCTCGCCCACCACCATGACGGTGACCATCACGTCGGGCGACGACTACATCTGGAGCACGCGGGAGTGCCCCGCCGCCATTCCGCCCCAGGACGTCGTGATCCGCCAGGCCGTCGACGCCCCGGTGATCGTCACGTGGTCGGCCAAGCGCTCCGACGAGACCTGCTCGAACCGCACCGCCTTTGCGATGCCCGGCTTCTACCACGTCGAGGCGGCCGCCCTCGGCGGCGAGGGGACCGACGTCCAGTTCGAGCTCGTCGCGCCCCAACCCGGCGTGATCACCAAGACGGCCGACCCCCAGCAGGGCGGCGGCACGGGCAAGAAGAACGGCGACACCACCCACACCCCCGGCGAGGACGGCGCAGGCAACTCCGCGGGCTGAGTTTCGCCCCCTCGCTCCTCGGTTGGACTGGTCCGGGCGCACGAGCGGTGCGTGAGGCGGGTTCCCGGGCGTCGGAATGCGCCTCACGCACCGCTGGCGGGCGAGTCGTCGTACGCCGCGCCGGTGGGGGTGCGTGAGACAGGTTTTCGGGTGTCGGAATGCGCCTCACGCACCGCTGGCGGGCGAGTGGTCGTACGCCGCGCCGGTGGCAGTGCGTGAGGCAGGTTTTCGGGTGTCGGAATGCGCCTCACGCACCGCTGGCGGGCGAGTGGTCGTACGCCGCGCCGGTGGCGGTGCGTGAGGCAGGTTCCCGGGCGTCGGAATGCGCCTCACACACCGCTGGCGGGCGAGTGGTCGTACGCCGCGCTGTCCGAGATCTGGGCCTCCCGGGTGGAGCTCGACGCGCCCGTCCCGACTTCGTTCCTCGGTCGCGGGGCTTGCTCGATCTGGCCGAGCCCACGCCGCCCGCTCGTTCCTCGCAGACGGCTGCTCGTCTCAGATGTACCGCTCGGTGATGCTCGACTCGGCGAGGCGGGAGAGGCCTTCGCGGACGGAGCGGGCGCGGAGCTCGCCGACGCCCTCGACGGCCTGGAGGTCGTCGATGCCGGCGGAGAGGAGCTGCTGGAGTCCGCCAAAGTGCTCGACCAGGCGGTCGACGACGGCGGTGGGGAGGCGGGGGACCTTGGCGAGCAACCGGTAGCCGCGCGGTGCCACCGCGGCGTCGAGGTGCTCGGGGCCGCCGAGGCCGATCACCCGGGCGACTGCGGCGGGATCGACGAGCTCGGTCGGGGAGAGCCCCTCGAGCTCGGCGAGGTGCAGCTCGGTGGTCGTGGTCTGGCGGCGCTTGCCGGTGGGCAGGTAGTCGCGGACGACCAGCTCGCGCTCGGCGTCGACGCCCGTGACGAGCTCCTCGAGCTGGAGGGAGAGCAGGCGGCCGTCGGTGCCGAGCTCCAGGACGTAGTCCTCGATCTCGCGCGCGATCCGGATGACCATCTCGAGCCGCTGGGCGACGACGGCCACGTCGCGCACAGTGACCAGGTCCTCGATCTCGAGCGCCGAGAGCGTTGCGGAGACCTCGTCGAGGCGGAGCTTGTAGCGCTCGAGGGTGGCGAGCGCCTGGTTGGCACGGGAGAGGATCTTGCCGGAGTCCTCGAGGACGTGGCGGATGTCGCCGACGTAGGCCGCGATGATCTGCATCGACTGGCTGACCGAGATGACCGGGTGACCCGTCTGCTTGGCCACCCGCTCGGCCGTACGGTGCCGGGTGCCGGTCTCCTCGGACGGGATCGTGTGGTCGGGCATCAGGTGTACCGCGGCCCGGTGGACCCGCGTGATGTCCTTGTCGAGGATGATCGCGCCGTCCATCTTCGCGAGCTCGCGCAGGCCGGTGGCGGTGAAGGGGACGTCGAGGGTGAAGCCCCCAGTGGCGATCGAGTCGACGGTCTTGTCCTGGCCGAGCACGATCAGGGCACCGGTGCGGCCGCGCAGGATCCGCTCGAGGCCGTCGCGCAGCGCCGTACCGGGTGCGATGGACGCCAGGGTCGCGCGCAGGCGCAGCTGCTCGTCGACGCGCTCGGCCACCGGTCCTCCACATGTGTCAGTGCTGGCACCGCCCCCGGCACCCCGGGGTGAAGTGTAGGGCGCGCTGCGCGAACGGAGCCTTCCGTGACTAAGCCGTGACCTGGGAGCCGAGATGGCCTAGAGCGGAGGGGTCAGCTCGAGGGTCAGCAGCGCGCCGAAGACGTCGTCGACCTCGACCACCCGGAGGCCGTCGACCACGCGCCGTGTGGGGATGCCGCGCTCGCTCTCGAGCGCCCGGCCGCGCGGGACCACCGCGAGCTTGAAACCCTGTCGTGCGGCCTCGGAGATCCGTTGCGGGAGGTCGCGCACGCGGCGGAGCTCGCCGGCCAGGCCGATCTCCCCGATGGCGACGGCGCCGCGCGGCGCAGGCACGCCGAGGTGCGAGCTGGCGACCGCCACTGCGATGGCGAGGTCGGCCGCCGGGTCGTGGAGCTTGGCCCCACCGACGGTCGCGACGAAGGTGTCGCTGCCGGCGATGCGCAGCCGCGCGTGGCGCGTCAACACGGCCAGGACCATGTCGACGCGGGACGACTCGACACCCGAGACCGTGCGGCGTGGGCGCTCGAGCGGGGACGGTGTGAGGAGCGCCTGGACCTCGGCCAGCAGTGGCCGACGGCCTTCCATCGTCACGGCGACGCAGGTGCCCGAGACGTCCTGGGTGTGGTGCTCGACGAACAGTCCCGTCGGGTCGGTGACGGCGGAGATGCCCTCGGACGACAGGTCGAAGCAGCCGACCTCGTCGACCGGGCCGTAGCGGTTCTTCATCGCCCGGACCATCCGGAAGCGCGAGTTGCGGTCCCCCTCGAAGTGGAGCACGACGTCCACGAGGTGCTCGAGCACGCGCGGCCCGGCGATGGAACCGTCCTTGGTCACGTGGCCGACCAGCACCGTGGTGATGTTGCGCGTCTTGGCCACCCGGATCAGCGCGGCGGCGACCTCCTTGACCTGGGTCACCCCGCCCGGCACCCCGTCGATGCCGGAGGCTCCGATCGTCTGCACCGAGTCGACGACCACCAGCGTCGGTCGCACCTCCTCGATGTGCGTCAGCACGGCACCCAGGTCGGTCTCGGCGGCCAGGAACAGCTCGTCGTGGACGCCGCCGGTGCGGTCGGCCCGCAGCCGCACCTGGGCTGCCGACTCCTCGCCGGTGACGTAGAGGGTGCGCTGTCGCGTGCGGGCCGTCTGGGCCGCGACCTCCAGCAGCAGCGTGCTCTTGCCGACTCCGGGCTCTCCGGCCAGCAGGATCGCGGCGCCGGGCACGAGCCCGCCGCCCAGCACCCGGTCGAGCTCGGGCACCCCGCTGGAGCGGGCGACGGACTCGGTGATCGCGACCTGGCCGATGGGCACCGCGGGCGTCGAGACCGGTCCGGCGGCGGCGCGCAACGTCGGAGCGCCCGCCTCCGCGACCGAGCCCCACGCCTGGCACTCGCCGCACCGGCCGACCCACTTGACCGTCTCCCAGCCGCACTCGGAGCAGCGGTAGGAGGGGCGGGTCCGGGCCTTCGTCGACATGCCGCTCACGCTAGGCGAGGGCACCGACACCGGGGCCGTACGCCGCGCGCACGGACGTCGCCCGGTCCGGACCACCTCTCCACAGGTGGGCACCGGCGTCTGTGGACCACGCCCGGAACCCTGTGGACGACGGGGAGGGAATCTGGGGATGAAGGACCCGGATCGGTGGATGAGCCGCGAGCTGGGAGATCGGATCGGGCAACCCCTTGCGCTGCACCTCCGCGACCCCGTAGAACTCTCCCTACGCAGCCCCGCAAGGGGAGGCGGGATGACTCGGAGACGAGGGTCCATCCGGCAGGGAGGCTTCGGCCGAACAGCCGCCGCGACTGGGTGACGCAGGCGCGGGGACCGTCGGTGAAGAGACGTCGACCGGAGGTCGTCACACGATCCGGTCAACCGAAGGGCCCTTGCGACTCATACTCGCAAGGGCCCTTCACCCTTTCGGGCTCACGGCACCGCAACCCCGTGAGAACTCGGGCTTATGCTTCCTCGCAGTTGGATCGATCGAGGGGGAGCCATGGCGCGCAGCGACCATCGGTCCGGCAGCCAGCTGCCGGTGACTCCGACGACCCTCGCCGACGTCGCCGAGCGCGCCGGCGTCTCGCGCCAGACCGTCTCCAACGCGGTCAACAACCCCGACCTGCTGCGACCGGACACCCTCGAGCGGGTCCGGCAGACGATCGCCGAGCTCGGCTACTCGCCCAACCGCGCGGCGCGCAACCTGCGTACGCGCACCTCCTCACTGATCGGGTTGCGCTTCACCCCGGCCCAGGAGGGCACCGCCAACGCCATGATGGACCGCTTCGTCCACTCGCTGGTCGAGGCGAGCGACGAGGCCGGCTACCACGTCCTCCTCTTCCCGGCCGATGACGAGGACCCCGTCGGCGGCTACGACAACCTGCTCCGCTCGACGGCGGTCGACGCGTTCGTCGTCACCGACACCTATCTCGGCAACCCGCAGGCGGCCTGGCTGAGCCAGCAGCGCGCACCCTTCGTCGCGTTCGGCAGGCCGTGGGACGACGACGTCGCTCGGCACGTGTGGGTCGATGTCGACGGAGCGGCCGGCACCCGGCTCGCGACCCAGCACCTCATCGACCGCGGCCACACCCGGATCGCGTGGATCGGCTGGCGCAAGGACTCGCCCATCGGCGAGGACCGTCGCGCGGGCTGGCTCTCGACGATGCACGCCAACGGCCTGTCCACCACGGGGATGGCCTCGCGGGTCGAGGACGTCGTGCACAGCGGCGCGGAGGCGGCCGCCGTGCTCCTCGACGGGGCCGAGCCGACTGCTTTCGTCTGCGCCTCCGACACCCTCGCCATGGGAGTGCTGCACACGCTCTGGATCCGCCAGCTCGCCCCCGGGACCGACATCGCGGTGGTCGGCTTCGACGACTCCCAGGTCGCGCAGGTCTTCCCGGTGGGCCTGACGTCCGTACGCCAGCCGCTCGAGGACGTCGCCGTCGAGATCGTGCGCACCCTCAGCGCGTTGCTCTCGCACCAGCCGGTCGAGACGCGCGGCGTCCTCCTCGAGCCGACGCTCGCGATCCGCGGCTCCAGCTAGTCAACCGGACGGGTCGCGTGGTCGTCTCCATGAGCAGAGACCACCACCGACCCGAGGAGATGCCGTGGCCCGTCGTGACGACGACTTCGTCGCCTTCGTCGACGCCCGGTCCGCGGCCCTGCTGCGGACCGCCCGACTGCTGACCGCGGGCGATCAGCACGCAGCCGAGGACCTCGTGCAGACGGCACTTGAGAAGGCGTACGTCGCCTGGCTGCGGATCGAGCGCAAGGGTGCGCAGGAGGCCTACGTCCGCTCGATCATGACACGGGCCGCGATCGATCGGACCCGGCAGCGATCACGCCGCGGCGAGGTCGTCACAGACGAGGTGCCCGACGTCCCGGTCCACCAGACCGGCCCCGAGGACCGCGACCACGTCTTCGGACTGCTCGAGCTGCTCTCGCCGCGGCAGCGCGCGGTGGTCGTGCTGCGCTACTACGACGACCTCTCCGAGGCCCAGATCGCCGAGGCCCTCGGCTGCAGCGCCGGCGCGGTGAAGGCGCACGCATCGCGGGCGATGGCGGTCATGCGCGCCCACTCCACCCACTTGTCAGGAGCTCACCGATGACGCTCGACACGCAGATCCGTACGCAGCTCGACTCCGCCGTGGTCGACACGACCGTCCCGCCGGGGCTGGCGCGAGCCGCCCTGGCCGGTGGCCGCCGGCGCCGGCACCGCCGTGCAGCGGCCGGCCTCGCCCTCGTGACCGCTGCCGTCGTCGCAGGTGGTGCGGTCCTGCTGCCCGACGCCGGTCCGACGGCGCGCGACGGCCAGGTCGCCGGCGGCGGTCCGGTGACGAGCATGGTCGCGCTGCGCTGGGCCCGGTCGCTGCCCCGCGGAGCGGCTCCCACGCTGCCGTTCTTCGGCGAGGGTGGGCTGTGGAGCGCGGGAGAGCGTCACGACGTCCCGGCCGAGGTCAACCGCGCCTACCCGCCGAGGAGCGTCGCTGGCGGCTGGCTGGTGATGCTGGGCCAGGACCCGGCACGTCTGGCCCTGGCGGTCATGTCCGCTGACGGCACGCTGCGTGACCTTCCCGCCAGCACGTTCGCGGAGGGCTACGGCGACTCTCGCGTGGAGGTGTCGTCCGACGGCCTCCGGGTCGCCTACGGCACCTGGGTCGTCGACCTGACGACCATGCGAGCGGCCGAGGTGCCGCACCAGCCGGAGTCCGATGAGCAGGACGGCTTCTACACGGGCATCCGGATGGTCGGCTTCACCGGTGACGGCCTGGTCTACGAGGGTGCCCCCTACACGGAGGGCTTCGGCCGCAACTGGCTGCTACGAGAGGACGGATCGACGGTGCAGGTCGACCCGCCGACGATCCACATCGGCGACGACGTGCCGGCTGACGTCGCGGTCGACTACGACTACGCGGCCGACGGCTCCGACACGTGCGTCACGGCGTACGTCCTGCAGGGCGACGCCTGGTCGCAGGAGGGACACGGCTGCTTGGGGCACGCCCTCGGCGAAGCCCTCACGGTCTCCCCCGACCGGCAGTGGCTCATCACTGACGACCTGCCGGAGGTCTGGAACCTTCGGGACGGCTCCTGGGGCACGGTCGACATGCCGAGCAACGTCGGCAGGGCCCAGATGGATGCCCAGCTGGGCGGCGTCGTGTGGGAGAGCGCGGACAGCTTCCTGCTGCCCGTCGCTGACCGATGGGCTGGAATCACCTCACCCGAGCCCGACTTCGAGCAGCACGCCCAGGTGGTGCGCTGCACCATGTCGACGGGAACCTGCGAGCGCGCCGGCGACGAGCAGGACATCACCGTGTCGAGCACGATGTGGGGCACCACCGAGCTGACGTTCGCCCGCAGCTAGAACTGCCGCCACCACAGGTTGACGGCGTAGTCCACCTCGGTGCCGGCGTGCGCGGCGAGCGCCTCCTCGGCCACCTCGGGAGGCAGCTCGATGCGTACGACCGCCTCGAGGTCCGCACGCGACGCGAACGACCAGCCCATGTCGACCGTGCGGCGCTCCCAGCCGTGCATCGACCAGAACCGCTCGACGGCGGCGGCGTCCACCTCGGGGAACCCGCGGCCGAACCACTGGCCGAAGGTGGACCTCGTCGGGTCGTTGTCGAGGACGAACGCGGTCCCGCCGCGGCGTACGACCCGGTCGAGCTCACGCAGCCCGGGCTCCGAGCCGGGGCCGAAGAAGTACGCCCACCGCGCGTGCGCCACATCGACCGACGCGTCGGCGACGGGGAGCTTCTCGGCCGCGCCCTTGAGCACAGTGACGTTCTTCAACCGCTTCGTGCGCCGCTTCGCCAGCGGCACCAGAGGGGGATGGGGCTCGACCCCGACGACGCTCGCCGCGGTCTGCGCCCACAGCGGCAGGTGGAAGCCGGTGCCGCAGCCGATGTCGAGGAAGGCACGGCCCGACCAGTCGCCGATCTCGCGCATCGCTGCCACGACACGGCCGTGGGGGTCGGCGGCCAGGTTCTCCAGCTCGTAGAGGCCGGGGGTGTTCCAGATGTTGGGGGAGGGACGCGGAGCGGCCACCCTCAGATGCGCACGAGGCCCTGGGGCGTGTGGATCTGGACCGCGACGACACCGGGCGTGCCGTTGGGGGCGACCCAGTCGACCTTGACGTCCTCGAGCGGCGCCTCGACGGTCTGGCCGAGCCACTCGCTCACGCGCTGCGGGTCGCCGGCGATCTCGAGACAGGCCAGGGAGTAGTCGCCGCTCGCGCCACTGCTCGGGTGCAGGTCGGCGGGGATCTCCCAGTGGATGAAGTAGGGGAGCTGCGGGTCGTTCAGCAGGCCGTTGACGCCGACCTGCTGCCAGAGCAGCTCGGTGCCGTCGGGGCGGTGCCGGTTGCCCTTGACGGCATCGCGGCCCAGCCGCGCCTCGTGCGGCGCGAGCTCGTCGACCGAGACGACCCAGCCCATCCAGCCGCCACCGAGGGCGGAGCGGGCGCGTACGGCCTGCCCGAAGGGGGCCTTGTCGCTCGCCGGGTGGTCGAGCACCTCGACGATCTCCATGTAGGTCCCGCCGGCCAGGGGCAGGATCATGTTGCGGGTGCCGAAGCGTGGGTGCACACCTCCGGTGACGAAGTCCGTGCCGAGCAGCCCCCCGATGCGCTGGGCGGTGCTGGCAAGTCCATCAGGTCCGGCGGCGAAGCTGACGTGGTCCAGGCGCATGCTGAAGATTCTCAGCCTGTTCCTCCGGAGGGTTGACACCGGGGTCGGGTTGTCTTGACGTCGAGCAATCCGGGGGTGCGGAATCCGCGGTCCGTCAGCGCGGGTCTGCCGGGTGCAACGCCAGCGCAGACCGCGAGCGCACGTGCGCCTCGCAGTGGCGGGTCAGCTCGGCGTACCCCTCGCGCCCCATCAGCTCCACCAGCTCGGCCTCGTGGGTGACGAAGACGGGCTCGAGCGCGACGTGCGCCTCGGTGTTGCCGGAGCAGTACCAGTCGAGGTCGTGCCCACCGGGACCCCAGCCGCGCCGGTCGTACTCGCCGATCGAGACCTCGGTGTACGACGTACCGTCCTGCCGCTCGACCGAGCGGTACTGGCGGCGGATCGGCAGCTGCCAGCAGACGTCCGGCTTGGTCTCGAGCGGGTTGCGGCCCTGACGCAGCGCCAGTCCGTGCAGCGCGCAGCCGGCACCACCGGATCCGTCGGTGGGGGTGAAGTCGGTGCGGTTGTGGAAGACGCAGGCCTGCTGCCCGTCGACCTCGACGGCCAGCGTCTTGCGCTCGCCGTCGTCGTCGGTCTCGACCCAGTCGGACTTCTTGACCGCCCGTCCCGGGTGCAGCTGCCAGTCGTCCGGCGTGAGCTGCGCGACGAAGCCGGCCACCCGCTTCTCGTCGTCCCTGTCGGCGAAGTGCGCGCCCAGCGTGCAGCAGCCGACGTCGGGTGCATCGGCGTAGATGCCCTGGCAGCCCTGGCCGAAGATGCACATGTAGGCAGACGTCAGCCACGTCAGGTCGCAGCGGAACACCTGGCTCTCGTCGCCCGGGTCGGCGAACTCGACGAAGGCACGGGGAAAGACGAGGTCGACTTCAGGCACGTGAGAACCCTAGAGCGCGCTCCCTGACCCGAGCCTGCTGCGCGCCGCTTGGCACGCACACTGGCTTCGTTGTCGTCAGTCGCCATGACTTCGTCATGTCTCCCTCCTCCGCCTCGCCATCGCACGCACCAAGCGACGCTCGCGACGGCACGGCTCAGCTCGCACGCTCTAGTAGCGTGGCGGGCATGCGCCTGGGCGTCCTCGACATCGGTTCCAACACCGGCCACCTGCTGGTGGTCGATGCGCACGGCGGAGCCGCCCCGCTGCCGGCGTCCTCGCACAAGCAGCCGCTGCGCCTGGCCGAGCACCTCGACGACGACGGCGCGGTGACCAAGAAGGGCATCAAGGCCCTCACCGACTTCTGCGCGTCCGCCACGCAGATCGCCGAGGACAAGGGCTGCGAGGAGATGCTCGGCTTCGCGACGTCAGCCGTGCGCGACGCCGTGAACTCCCACGAGGTGCTCGAGCACGTCGAGAAGCACAGCGGCGTGACGCTGGAGGTCCTCTCGGGCGAGGACGAGGCCCGGCTGACCTTCCTGGCCGTACGCCGCTGGTTCGGCTGGTCGGCCGGCCGGCTGGCGGTCTTCGACATCGGCGGTGGGTCGCTGGAGATCGCCGGTGGCACCGACGAGAACCCCGACGTGGCCTGGTCTCTGCCGCTCGGCGCGGCCCGGATGGCGCGCCAGTGGTTCGGCGGCGGCCAGCCGTCCGAGGACGACGTCCGAGACCTGCGCAAGCAGGTCCGCGCCGAGATCGCCCGCGACGCGGGGCACCTGCTGCGGCCCGGCGTCCCCGACCGGGCTGCCGCCACCTCCAAGACCTTCCGCTCGCTCGCACGCATCTGCGGTGCGGCTCCCAGTGGGGACGGGCCGCTCGTGCCGCGTGTCCTCGAGCTCAAGGACCTGTCCGACTGGATCCCGAAGCTGATGGACATGTCGCCCGAGGACCTCGCCGACCTGCCGGGCGTCTCACCGAGCCGGACGCACCAGATCGTCCCGGGTGCGCTCGTCGCCGAGGCGTGCATGGACATCTTCGACCTCACCGAGCTGGAGATCTGCCCGTGGGCGCTGCGTGAGGGCGTCATCCTCGAGCGGCTCGACCAGATCTCGGTCGTCACGAGGACGCGCTGACGCATGGCCTCGAGCAAGGGCCCGCTGATCGGCCTCTCCACCGCCTCGGTCTACCCCGAGTCGACCGCCCATGCCTTCGGCTGGGCCGCGTCGCTGGGCTACGACGCCGTCGAGGTGATGGTCGGCATCGACGCGTTGAGCCAGCAGGTCGACGCCGTCAAGAAGCTGAGCGAGCACCACCAGGTGCCGATCTGCGCCGTCCACGCGCCGTGCCTCCTCTTCACCCAACGCGTCTGGGGCACCGACCCCTGGGGCAAGCTCGAGCGGTCGGCCGAGATGGCCGACGCGGTCGGTGCCGACGTGGTGGTCGTGCACCCGCCGTTCCGCTGGCAGAAGGACTACGCCGCCGGTTTCGTCGAGGGCATCGCGTCGCTCGAGGCGCGTACGGGCATCGCCTTCGCCGTCGAGAACATGTATCCGTGGCGGGCGTCGTCGCGCCGCGGCATGGAGATGTACGTCCCCGGTTGGGACCCCAGCAAGGAGTCGTACGCCAACACGACCATCGACCTCTCGCACGCCGCGATCGCGCGCAGCGACGTGGTCGAGATGGCCGAGCGGATGGGCAGCTCGCTGCGCCACATCCACCTCACCGACGGCTCCGGGTCGGCCAAGGACGAGCACCTCGTGCCAGGTCGGGGTGTGATGCAGGCGGAGGGCTTCCTCAAGCACCTGAGCCGCACCGGCTTCAGCGGCCACGTCGTGCTCGAGATCAACACCCGTCGCTGCGCCGACCGCACCGAGCGTGAGGCCGACCTCGCCGAGTCGCTCGAGTTCGCCCGGGTGCACCTCGGCGTCACGACCCCGTGAGCACCCGCGCGGCCCGCGGCCGCCGACCCGGTGCGCCCGACACGCGCGCCGAGGTGCTGGCTGCGGCCCGTACATCCTTTGCGGAGAAGGGCTTTCGCGGTACGACGATCCGCGCCGTGGCGTCCGCCGCCGGCGTGGACCCGGCACTGGTGCACCACTACTTCGGCACCAAGGACGACCTCTTCGTCGCCGCGCTCCACATCCCCGTCGACCCGCGGGAGGTGCTTGCCCCGGTGGTCGCCGCCGGTCCCGACGGCGCGGGCGAACGTCTGCTGCGGACGTTCCTCTCGGTCTGGGACGACCCCGAGCTCCAGCCCGGCCTGCTGGCGCTCGCCCGCTCGCTGGTCGCCGGCGACAGCGCCGGCATGGTGCGCGACGGCTTCATCCCGGTCGTGGTCGGCCCGGTGCTCGCGGGTCTGGTCCGCGACCGGCCCGAGGTGCGGATCCCGCTCGTCGCCAGCCAGGTCGTCGGCCTGATCGTCACGCGCTACGTGATCGCCCTCCCGCCCCTCGCCCAGATGCCCGCCGACGACGTCGTCGCCCGGATCGGTCCGGTGCTGCAGCACTACCTGACCGGCGACCTCCCCTGACGTCGTACGCCCTTGTGAGCGGTGCGTGAGACATGTTCTGACGACCAGGAACCTGCGTCACGCACCGCTCGCGAGCGGTCGACGTGCCAGCCGGTGCGTGAGACATGTTCTGCGCCACGAAAACCTGTCTGGTGCACCGCTGGTCGGGGTTGACGGCGACGTCGACCGCGGCGCACAATTCAACACATGATGAAAAACGTCGTGGAGGTACGCGACCTCGTCGTCGTACGCGGCAGCCGCGAGGTGCTGCCGGGGATCTCGCTGGACGTACCCGCGGGCGTGACCGGGCTGCTCGGGCCCAGCGGG
Organism: uncultured Actinomycetota bacterium; assembly: GCA_963711175.1. Classification (GTDB taxonomy): domain Bacteria; phylum Actinomycetota; class Actinomycetes; order Propionibacteriales; family Nocardioidaceae; genus Nocardioides. The sequence goes on along the minus strand of CAVQDC010000025.1, from coordinate 7,974 downwards.
TGCGGCAAGACCACGCTGATGCGGTGCCTCGTCGGCGCCCAGCAGGTGCGGTCCGGCACCGTCGAGGTGCTGGGGGAGCCGGCCGGGAGCGCGCCGCTGCGCACGCGGATCGGGTACGTCACCCAGGCCGCGAGCGTGTACGACGACCTGACCGTGGTGGAGAACCTGAGGTTCTTCGCGCGCGTGCTCGGCATCGACCCGGCACAGGCGGACGAGGCGATCGCCTCCGTCGACCTGACCAGCCACCGCGACCAGGTGGTCGCCCGGCTCTCCGGTGGTCAGCGCAGCCGGGTCAGCCTGGCCGTCGCCCTGCTCGGGAAGCCCGACCTGCTGGTCCTCGACGAGCCGACCGTGGGGCTCGACCCGGTGCTGCGCCGCGACCTGTGGGAGCTGTTCCACCGGATCGCCGACGCGGGCGCGGCCGTGCTCGTCTCCAGCCACGTGATGGACGAGGCCGAGCGGTGCCACCGGCTGCTGCTCATGCGCGAGGGCCGGATCATCGCCGACGGCGCGCCCGACGAGATCCGCGAGCGCACCGGTGCCGTCGACATCGAGGGCGCGTTCCTCCACCTGGTGGAGACCTCAGCATGAACCCCCGGATCACCCTCGCGGTCGCGGGCCGGGTCCTGACCCAGGTCCGCCGCGACCACCGCACGCTCGCCATGCTGCTGGTCGTCCCGTGCGTCCTCATCAGCCTGCTGTGGTGGATGTTCGAGGACCTGCCCGGCGACCTGTTCGACCGCTTCGGGCCGGGCCTGCTGGCGATGTTCCCCTTCATCGTGATGTTCCTCGTCACCAGCGTCACCACCCTGCGCGAGCGCAGCAGCGGCACGCTCGAGCGGCTGCTGACGATGCCGATGGGCAAGCTCGACTTCCTGCTCGGCTACGCCCTCGCCTTCGGTCTGCTCGCCGCCGTCCAGTCCGCGCTGGCCGTCGGCGTGAGCGTCGGCCTCCTGGGCCTCGACGTCAACGGACCGGTGTGGCTGCTCGGTGTCGTCGCGGTGGTCGACGCCGTCCTCGGCACGGCGCTGGGCCTGCTGGTCAGCGCCTTCGCCACGACCGAGTTCCAGGCGGTCCAGTTCATGCCGGCGTTCGTGCTCCCGCAGATCCTGCTGTGCGGCCTCTTCGTCCGACGCGACGCCATGCCGGGTGTGCTGGAGGCGGTCAGCAACGTCCTGCCTCTGTCGTACGCCGTCGATGCGATGCAGGAGCTCGTCGGAGCCGCCGACCAGGGAGACGTGTGGCGCTCGGTGGTCGTGGTGGCGGCCTTCGCGCTGGCCGCCCTCGGGCTCGGGGCCGCGACGCTGCGCCGTCGTACGCCGTAGCCGACCGGCCGCGATCCCCGGGGCGTCGTCGTCGACCCGTGTGAGGCGGACTACACCGCCGGGGTGCGCCGGAACAACCAGGCCGCGAACGCGAACAGCGCGGCATACATCCCGGTCAGCATCACCACGTCGAGCACGGACGCGGTCACGTGGTCGGTCGCGACGAGGCCGACCGACCACGCGCCGGCGAGCACGGTGACGAGCGCGGCGCCCCCCAGCGCCAGCGCCATCCCGTGCGGCCGGAACCGGGTCGCGATCGCCACCAGCAGGCCCACGGCCGGGGCGGCGAGGTAGACCGCGTCGCGGTCGCCGTCGCCGACGATCCCGAGTGCGCCGATGCCGAGCACGAGGAAGAGGACGGTGCCGATCGAGACACCGAGGGCGAGGACGTAGCGCGTGGTCGAGGTCATGCCGACGACGCTAGGACCGGACTCCCCCAGAAGGGGTGGAGGAGGTGTGAAGGTTCCGTGGGGATCGGCGTAGCCTTCTGGCCATGTCGTTGCTCCGTCAGCCGATCCTCCTCCTCGCCCGGAGCCAGGGGGTCAAGAAGCTCGTCTCGACCATGCCCGTGTCGAGCGGCATCGTCACCAGCTACGTCCCCGGAGAAGCCACCGCCGACGCCGTGCGCGCCACGTCCGAGCTCGTCGACGACGGGCTGCGCGTGACGCTCGACTACCTCGGCGAGGACACTGCCGACCTGGCCCAGGCCGACGCGACCGTCGCGGCCTACAAGGACGTCCTCGCCGACCTCTCGGCCAAGGGACTCGCGTCCCACGCCGAGGTCTCGGTCAAGCTCAGCGCGATCGGGCAGTTCCTCCCCGACAACGGCCACAAGGTCGCGCTGGAGAACGCTCGCGACATCTGCCGCGCCGCCCGCAACGCCGGCACCACGGTCACCCTCGACATGGAGGACCACACCACCACCGACTCGACGCTGTCGATCCTGCGCGAGCTGCGCAAGGACTTCCCCGAGACGGGCGCCGTGCTGCAGGCGATGCTCCACCGCACCGAGGCCGACTGCCGCGCGCTGGCCTACGAGGGCTCGCGCGTACGCCTCTGCAAGGGCGCCTACATGGAGCCCGAGGAGGTCGCGTTCCAGGAGAAGGTCGAGATCGACAAGTCCTACGTCCGCTGCCTCAAGGTGCTGCTCGCCGGCCAGGGCTACCCGATGATCGCCACGCACGACCCGCGGATGATCCAGATCGCCTCCTCGCTCGCCAGCCGGTTCGGCCGTCGCGCGGGGACCTACGAGTTCCAGATGCTCTACGGCATCCGGCCCGAGGAGCAGAAGCGTCTGGCCGCGGCCGGCGAGACGATGCGCGTCTACATCCCCTACGGCACCGAGTGGTACGGCTACCTGATGCGGCGCCTGGCCGAGAAGCCCCAGAACCTCGCGTTCTTCCTCCGCTCGCTCGTCTCGAAGAAATAGCGAGCAGGAGCCGCGCAGGCGGCACGCAGTAGATTGCGCCCATGAGCACAGCGATCATCGGCGCCGGCGTGATGGGGGAGACCCTGCTGTCCGGACTCGTACGGGCCGGGCGCCGCGTCGACCAGCTGATGGTCGGCGAGAAGCGCGCCGAGCGCGCCCGCGAGCTCGAGGAGCGCTACGGCGTGGCCGTGGTCTCCAACCGCGAGGCGGCCGCCAAGGCCGACACCGTCGCCCTGGTGGTCAAGCCGCAGGACATGGGTGACGTCCTCGACGAGATCGCCCCCGAGCTCCGTGCCGGGCAGCTGCTCGTCTCGCTGGCCGCCGGCATCACGACCGCCTTCATCGAGTCGCGCGTGCCCGAGGGCGTCGCCGTCGTACGGGTCATGCCCAACACCCCGGCCCTGGTCGACGCCGGCATGGCGGCGATCTCCCCGGGGTCCCACTGCGACGAGGCGCACCTCGCGGAGGTCGAGTCGTTGATGGCCTCGACCGGCAAGGTGCTCCGCGTCCCGGAGAAGCAGATGGACGCGGTCACCGCGATCTCCGGCTCCGGCCCGGCCTACATCTTCTTCGTCGTCGAGTCGATGATCGAGGCCGGCGTCCACCTCGGCCTGCCCCGCGCCACCGCCACCGAGCTGGTCGTCCAGACGCTCGTGGGCTCCGCGACGATGCTGCGCGAGACCGGCACCCACCCCGTCGTCCTGCGTGAGCAGGTCACCTCGCCGGGCGGCACGACCGCGTCGGCGCTCCGCGAGCTCGAGGTGCACAAGGTCCGGGCTGCGTTCCTCGCCGCGATGGAGGCCGCGCGCAACCGCTCGCGCGAGCTCGCCGAAGGGTCCTGACGCCCGCCCGGTGTCGGCGGCCGGGCATAGCCTGCCGGGCATGACGCGATTCACCGACGAGGACCTGCACGGCGCGGAGTTCCGCGAGTGCGACCTCAGCAGCACCCGCATGGTCGGGGTGGTCATGCAGGACGCCGTGATCGACGGGCTGGTGACCAACCTCGTCGTCAACGGGGTGGAGGTCATGGGCTTCGTCGAGGCCGAGCTCGACCGCCGCCACCCGGTCCGCCGGCTCGTCCGGTCGGACGACCCGGTCGACCTGCATCGCGGGGCGCGCGAGCTGCGTGCCGACTGGGCGGCGACCGCTGCCCGGATGCGGCAGTCTCCGGGCATCGAGCACGAGAGCGTCGGCGGCGAGTGGTCGGCCGTGCAGACGCTGCGCCACCTGGTCTTCGTCCACGACTCGTGGTTCCGGCGCTGCTGCCTCGGATCCATCGATCTCTTCACGCCGATGGGCCTGGGCATCGAGGGGGTGCCCGACCGGGAGGCGCAAGGACTCGACCCGTCGGCCGACCCGACCCTCGACGAGGTGCTGGCCGTCCGGGACGAGCAGTCGGCCGAGCTCGAGCAGTGGCTCGGCACGGTGACGTCCGAGCAGCTGGCGGCGCCCGCGCCGGTGCCTGACGACGACCGGTGGCCGTCCTACGCGCGCGGACGCTCGGTCGGGCAGTGCCTGCGCACGGTGCTCGGCGAGGACTTCCAGCACCATCGGTTCTGCGTGCGCGACCTCGACCTCGTCGAGGCATCAGCCTCGCAGTGACCGCAGCAGGCCGAGGCCGTCGTCGACCAGGCCGCGCACCAGCGGCAGCCGGGTGAGGCGCGCCGACCGGTCGACGAGGGGCACCAGGCCCGCGACCAGGGTGCGCGTACGCCGCTGGCCGGGGCTGTCGTCGTGGACCCAGAAGAGCACGACCCCCATGTGCAGGAGCCAGAGCAGGTCGGGGAGCTCCTCGCGCAGGGCCGGAGCGACCTTGAGGTCCGAGCCCTCGACGGCTCGGCGGAACAGCGTCGTGCTCGCCTCGCGCGCCGGCGCGGACTCCGACGAGAACGGCGAGAGCGGGGAACGGGGATCCGCGGCGTTGCGGAAGAACTGACCGCCGAAGTCGTGGTACGGGTCGGCCACGTCGACGAACGTCTCGAGCACGCCCCGGAGCCGGTCGGCGAAGCCGGGCCTCGTCAGGACCGCCTCGGCCGCCGCCGCGTGCTCGACCTGGAGCCGGTCGTAGAACGCCTGGACCAGCTCCTCCTTGCCGGAGAAGTAGTAGTAGGCGCTGCCCAGCGACACCCCGGCCTCGTCCGCGATCGCCCGCATCGTGGTCGCGTCGTAGCCGCCGGCCTCGAACAGCTGCAGTGCGGCATCGACGATGGCGGCGCGCGTCTGCTCGGCCTTGCTCGAGCGCCCCGTCGTCCGCTTGTCCTCCACGCCCGCCACCCTAGGAGACATCGGTCCGGCCCATGGTCCTGGTCGCGGCCCGGGCGGCGAGCGGACCACCGAGCAGCGACGCTGCCGGGAACCACACCAGCTCGAGCCACTCCTGGCCCCGCGGCGGGTCGGTCGGGATGACCGGCGGCTCGCCCGTGAGCACCGCGAAGGCAGCCGCCATCGCCAGCGGCGGCAGCAGGACACCGAGGACGAAGGCTCGGCGCCGCGCCACGGGCGTGGACAGGTGGCGACCGACGAGGAAGACCATCGGCAGGCCGGTCAGGAGACCGACGCCTGCGCCGACGAGACCGCCGAAGACCACGGCCAGCAGCAGCACGGGGACCGCGCCGGTCAGCAGGCCGACCACGGACGGCGCCGGTCCGTCGAAGGTGAGGCCGACGGTCAGGACCACGAAGGCGACGACAGTGCCCGAGAACGCACCGAGCAGCGGTCCCGTCACCAGCCAGCGGAGCTGCGGTCGGTAGCCCGACCTCACGACGGGCCCCCGGGGACGTGGGGCGAGCAGCACGCGTCAGTGCAGGAGCTCGCACCTGCGCGCCTCGGTGTCGCGACGACGTTGCGAACCCCGGCCGCCAGGTGGGCGGCCGCCCTGGCGAGCGGCAGCCCCGAGGGCCTGGCGAGGGACTCGGCGTGCACGCGGTGGGCCACGGTGGCCCACAGGCACATCACCCATGCAGGGGCGCCCTCCCAGACCTGGCCGGCGTCACTGACCACAGTGACCTCCTCCAGAGTGCGCTCGTGGTCGAGGTCCGGGAACCGCCGCCGCGCCTCCTGCGAGCCGGCCGGCACCAGGTCGAGCGGCACGAGCAGCGGTTGTCGCCCGAGCCAGCCGCTGAACGCGCGGCACATCGGGCACTGGTCGTCGTACAGGACGGTGAGTCGCACGGGCGTCACGCCGGGTGCGGGGCGGTGCGGGCAGGCCCCATGTCGTACTGCGGCGGCAGCGGCGGAGTGCGGAGGTTCTCCATCCGGACCCGGCGCCGGATCGAGTTGAAGACGTAGACGTTGGTGAAGTGGACGAGCCCGAGCACGACCATCACCACGCCCACCTTGAGACTGACGACCTCCATCAGGGTGGACAGGTCGGACACCGGGTCGCCGGTGCGGAGGTACAGGAGCACGAAGCCGACGTTGAGCAGGTAGAAACCGACCACCAGCAGCTTGTTGATGGCCTCGGCGAGGTCCTCGTTGTCGCCGAACACGTCCTCCAGGAACACCCGCCCGTTGCGCGAGAGCGTGCTGGCCACCCACATGGTCAGCGGCACCGTGACGGCGAGGTAGGTGACGTAGGAAGTGGCGGTCCAGTCCATGATCGATCTCCTTGAACGTGTTCAAATATGAGGTACGGGAGCACCATAGCGCATTTCTGAACGTGTTCAACTGTCCGGAGGGCGGACCCGGGAGCACGCGGGGGTAACGTCCGACACATGGAGTGCGCCGGTCCCACGTCAGTCGTGTTCGACCAGACGCTCTGCGAGTACAACTTCGGTCCGACCCACCCGATGTCGCCCGTCCGCGTCGACCTGACGATGCGGCTGGCCGAGGAGCTCGGGGTGCTCGACGATGTCGTGCGGGTGGACGCGCCCCTCGCCACGGACGAGCAGATCGCGACCGTGCACGACCAGGGCCTCATCGACGCGGTCACCCGCGCGGGCACCGAGCCGGGCTTCGAGTCGCCGGAGCACGGGCTCGGCACCGACGACGACCCGGTCTTCAAGGACATGCACCTCGCGAGCGCCCACGTGGTCGGCGCGACCCTCGAGGCGTTCCGCCAGGTGTGGAGCGGCGAGTCGTTGCACTCGGTCAACATCGCCGGGGGCCTCCACCACGCGATGCCCGACCGCGCGAGCGGCTTCTGCATCTACAACGACGTCGCGGTGGGGATCACGCAGCTCCTCGCCGACGGCGCCGAGCGGGTGGCGTACGTCGACATCGACGTCCACCACGGTGACGGGGTCGAGAAGATCTTCTGGGACGACCCGCGCGTGCTGACCATCTCCCTGCACGAGACCGGCCAGATGCTCTTCCCGGGCACCGGGTTCCCCCAGGACACCGGCGGTGCCGCCGCCGAGGGCACGGCCGTCAACGTCGCACTGCCTCCCGGTACGTCGGACGCGGGCTGGCTGCGCGCCTTCCACGCCGTCGTCCCGCCGCTGCTGCGCGAGTTCGCGCCGGAGGTGCTGGTCACCCAGCACGGCTGCGACTCGCACATGGACGACCCGCTGGCCCACATGATGCTGAGCGTCGACGGCCAGCGCGCGGCCCACCTCGCCCTCCACGAGCTCGCACACGAGGTCGCCGACGGGCGTTGGGTGGTCACCGGCGGCGGCGGCTACTCGATCGTCGACGTCGTCCCACGCTCATGGGCGCACCTGCTCGCCATCGCGTCCGGCCACCCTCTGGAGCCCACACTGGCGACGCCTCCGGCGTGGCGGGCGTACGTCGAGGAGGTCCTGGGCGTGAGCGCGCCGCACCGGATGACGGACGGGCGCACGCCGGCCTTCCGCGACTGGTCGGCGGGCTACGACCCCGATTCCTGGCTGGACCGCGCGATCCACGCCACGAGGACCGAGGTCTTCCCGCTGCACGGCCTCGACCCGCTTCCCTGAGCACGCCGCGGAGCGAATTCGGTAAAGATTCAAGGTGACACGCCGCGAGTCACACAAGTTTCTTTGGCATTCCTCTTCCCCACGCGTCACGCGCACCCTAATCTCAGTCGGAGCGGCACGCCTGTGACGCCGGTGGGGAAGCCGGCGCCGTGCAGCACGAAGGATCGGTGCACACCCATGGCTGAGAACACCCCTGGAGACATGTCTGAGGCCCGGTTCCTGACGATCGCCGAGGTCGCCGCCAAGATGCGGGTCTCGAAGATGACCGTCTACCGGCTCGTCCACGGCGGCGAGCTGCCCGCCGTCCGCGTCGGCCGCTCGTTCC
>CAVQDC010000024.1:0-28224 GCA_963711175.1 uncultured Actinomycetota bacterium | reverse complement strand
CGTGTTCTGGCCCTGGTCCTCCTTGAGGATGTCGGCCTGCACGGTGCCGCGGACGTTGGCGAGGGCGTACGCCGCCAGCTGGGCGCGTTCGTCGTCGCTCGGTTCGCGCGACTCCCGCTCGGCGAAGGCCGCGACCTGCTGGTCGATCGCGGTGTTGAGGAAGAACGCCAGCACCGTCGGCGCCGGACCGTTGATGGTCAGGGACACCGACGTGGTGGGGGCGACCAGGTCGAAGCCGTCGAACAGCTCCTTCATGTCGTCGAGCGTGGCGACGGAGACGCCGGACGTGCCGACCTTGCCGTAGACGTCGGGGCGCGGGTCGGGGTCGCGGCCGTAGAGCGTCACCGAGTCGAACGCGGTGGACAGCCGGGTCGCGTCGTTGCCGTGCGACAGGATCTTGAAGCGGCGGTTGGTGCGCGCCGGGTCGCCCTCGCCGGCGAACATGCGAGCGGGGTCCTCGTTGTCGCGCTTGAACGGGAAGACACCGGCGGTGAAGGGGTAGTAGCCGGGCAGGTTCTCGTTGCGCCAGAACGTCACGAGCTCGCCGTGGTCGGCGAACCGCGGCAGGGAGACGCGGGGGATCTTGTTGCCGCTGAGCGACTCCTTGGTCAGCTTGGTGTGGATCTCGCGGTCGCGCACGACGACGACCTGCTCGTCCCCGGAGTAGGACTCGACGACCGCGGGCCAGCCCTCGATCTGGTCGGCGACCTCGTGCGGCACGGCCTTGCGGGCGGCCTCGAGGAGGGCGGGGACGCCGCCCGGGTCGCCGTCGCCCAGTGCGTCGGCGACGTACTGGACGCGCTGGAGGTTGCGCGCCGCCTCGGCCAGGTCGACGGTCGTCGCGTGGTAGCCGCGGACGGTCTCGGTGATCTCGCTCAGGTAGCGCACCCGGTCGGCCGGGACGACCTGACGGATCCCCGACGAGTGGCGTACGTCGACGTGCGGGAGCGTCCCCTCGTGGATCTGCAGCCCGGCCTCGGCGAGCTCGGCGCGCAGGTGCTGGTAGAGCGCGGTGACGCCGTCGTCGTTGAAGGTCGCGGCGCTCGTGCCGAAGACCGGCATGTCGTGCGGCTGCTTGCCGAAGGCCTCGCGGTTGCGGACCAGCTGGCGGCCCACGTCGCGGAGCGCATCCTTGGCGCCGCGGCGCTCGAACTTGTTGATGGCGACGCTGTCGGCGAAGTCGAGCATGTCGATCTTCTCCAGCTGCGAGGCGGCGCCGAACTCCGGCGTCATCACGTAGAGCGAGTGGTCGACGAGCGGCACGATGCCGGCGTCGCCCTGGCCGATGCCGGGCGTCTCGATGATCACGAGGTCGTTGCCGGCGGCCTTGAGCACGTCGATGACGTCGGCGAGGTGCTCGGGCACCTCGTGGGCGCCGCGCGTGGCGAGCGAGCGGAAGAAGATCCGGTCGCCGTCGAGCGAGTTGGCGCGGATCCGGTCACCCAGCAGGGCGCCGCCGCCCTTGCGGCGGGTCGGGTCGACGGCGATCACGGCGATGCGCAGCTTGTCCTGCTGGTCGGTGCGGAAGCGGCGTACGACCTCGTCGGTCAGCGACGACTTGCCCGAGCCGCCGGTGCCGGTGATGCCGAGCACGGGAACGACGCGGCGGGTGGCCGCGGCGCGGATCTCGGCGAGCATCGCCTCGTCGAGGCGACCGCCCTCGGCTCCGGTGATGGCGCGGGCGACGGAGAACCGGTCGCCGCTGAGGACCTGCTCCACGGTGACGGCGCCCTCGGACCAGAGGTCGACGTCGCAGTCGGCGACGACGGAGTTGATCATCCCGACGAGGCCCATCTTCTGGCCGTCCTCGGGGGAGAAGATGGTGACGCCGGACTCGCGCAACCGGGTGATCTCGGACGGCACGATCACGCCACCGCCCCCGCCGACGACCTTCACGTGACCCGCACCCTGCGCGCGCAGCGACTCGACGAGGTACTCGAAGTACTCCACGTGCCCGCCCTGGTAGGACGACACGGCGACGCCCTGCACGTCCTCCTCGAGCGCGGCGTCGACGACCTCCTGCACGGAGCGGTTGTGCCCGAGGTGGATGACCTCGCAGCCCTGGCTCATGAAGATGCGCCGCATGATGTTGATCGACGCGTCGTGGCCGTCGAAGAGCGCGGACGACGTCACGAGGCGGATCGGGTTCTGGGGCGTGTGCAGGTCGGCCATGGATAGATAGTAGGACTTCCAACTATTACCCGCGAGTATCCGGCCGGACCCCGCTGTAACGCCGGGTTAGGAGCTGTACCCACCCGGATATATCCAGGGGGTACAAGCATTGACCTGGCGTTGCAGCCGGGGTGGCGACGGTCAGGCGGAGTCGCCGAGACCCGTGCGCAGCGAGGTGAGCCGGTCGGTCAGCTCGCGTACGTCGGCGCCGGGGAGGCCGGGGGTCTCGAAGACCTCGCTGTTGAGGGCCGCCGTCGCTGCCTCGACCGCGTCGCGACCGGGGTCGGTGAGCACGGCGCGTACGACCCGGCGGTCGGCGTCGTCGCGCACGCGCTCGACGTACCCCTGGACCACCAGCCGGTCGACCGCGCTCGTCACGCTCGTCGGGTGCACCTGCAGCAGCGACCCGAGGCGCGACATCGGCATCGCGGTGTCGCGCGTGAAGGACAGCAGCCGCAGGACCTCGTAGCGGGCGAAGGTCAGCCCGAGCGGGCGGAGCACGGCGTCGATCCGCTCCATCAGCAGCTGCTGCGCCCGCACGACCGATGTCACCATCGCCATCCCGTCGGCGGCGTCGGGCCAGCCGTGCGCCACCCACTGGCGGTGGGCCTCGCCGATCGGGTCGCGGGTCATGCGTGGAGATTAGTCAGCATCTGGTGCGCCTCGACCATCGCCGGGCCGTACCAGGTCAGCAGCCGCCCCGACACGAGCCGGCTCGGCGTCGCGAGGGCTTCCGGCCCGTCCGCGGCGGTGAAGACGTAGGGCTCGTCCGGGAGCAGGACGACGTCCGCGCCGGCGTCGTCGATCTCCGCGGTCGTGACCGTGGGATAGCGCCCGTCGCGGCCGGCCAGCACGTTGACCAGCCCGGCCCGGGCGAGCAGGTCGTCGGTGTAGGTCGAGGACCCGACGACCATCCAGGGATCGCGCCAGATCGGCACCGCGACCCGGAGGCGCGTCTCGACCGGGGTGGACCACAACGACTGCGCCGCCGTCAGCCAGGACGGGTCCGTCGTGCCCAGCGCCGCGCGGAAGAGCCGCGACATCGAGGCGAGCGCCTCCGGGACCGTCTCGATCCGGGTCACCCAGACGGCGACACCGGCGTCGCGCAGCCGGCGTACGTCGAGCTCGCGGTTCTCCTCCTGGTTGGCCACGACGAGGTCCGGCGAGAGGGCGCGGATCGCAGCCAGGTCGGGGTTCTTGGTGCCGCGGACCCGGGCGACGTCGAGGTCGGCGGGGTGCGTGCACCAGTCCGTCGCGCCGACGAGCACCCCTCGCGCGGAGGTCGCGAGCGCCTCGGTCAGCGACGGCACGAGCGAGACCACGCGGGCCGCGGGAGCCGTCAGTGGGACGTCGTGGTCGAGGTCGTCGCGCATGCCACGAAATCTAGTCACACGAAACACCCATGACGGACGACCGGGTGATGGGAGCGGGCGGCGCGACGTGATGGAGTGCTCCCATGAGCGCACCCCCCGACGTTCTTCTCCGCCGCTGCGCTCCCCCGGACAACGCCGCAGGGACCCCGCTGTGAGCAAGCACGCGCGGTCCGCCGCGATGCTTCCCGTCGACGGCGTGGAGCAGGCGACGGCCGAGGGGCGGACCTTCGCGGCCCGCAACCCGGCCACCGGCGCGACGCTCTGGCAGGTCCCGGACGCGAGCGAGGTCGACGTCGTGACTGCGACCACCGCCGCTCGCCGCGCGCTCCTCGAGACGCCGTGGAGCACCGACAAGGGCTTGCGGGCCGACTCCCTGCGCCGGTTCGCGCACGTCCTGGGATCACGCGCCGACGACCTGCTGCTCATCGCGGCGAGCGAGACCGGCGTGCCGGTCGGCCTGCGTGCCGCGCACCTCGATGCACCGCTGGCCGCGATGCTCACCCACCATCACGACCAGCAGCCGGGCGTGGTCGCGGTGATCACCCCGGCGACGTCGCCGATGGCCGTCGCGATCGAGGAGATCGGCCGGGCACTCGTCGCCGGCGGCACGGTCGTCCTCAAGCCCGCCCCCGAGGCAGCCAGCGTGGCCCTCGAGATCGGACGTATCGCGATCGACATCCTGCCGCGCGGCGTGCTCAACGTCCTGACCACGCGAGACATGGACGTCGCGATCGCCATGACCCGGGACCCCCGCGTCGACGAGGTGTCCTTCACCGGGTCCGCGGTCATCGGCGAGCGGGTCCGGAGCGTCGGCGAGCGCCTGGGCAAGCGCGTACGCGTCGACCTGGGCGGACCGCTGACGACCGAGGTGGCCGACGACGGCGACCTCACGGCAGTCGTCTCGGCGGCCGCGGTGTCGGTCGCGGCCAACGCCGGACAGGGGTGCCGGCTGCCGGCGAGCGTGGTCGTGCCGGCGCACCGCTATGACGAGGCCCTGCGTGCCGCCGTCGAGAGCATGGCCGAGGTCGAGCCGGGTGACCCCACCGACCCGGGCACCCTCTGCGGGCCGCTGCGCTCGCTGGTCGGGCGGGACCGGGTGCTGCGCTACCTCGCGCTCGCGAGGTCGGAGGGCGGCACCCTCGCGCTCGGTGGCGACCGGCTCGACCGGGACGGCTGGTGGGTCGCGCCGACCGTCATCGGCGGACTCGATCGTCAGTCGCGCCTGGTGCGCGAGGAGGTCCTGGGCCCGGTGCTCATGGTCGTGAAGGCCGAACCATCGGCACGTGCATGATCCCGTCCTCGTCGAAGGCCGGCCCCGACACCTCGAAGCCGTAGCCCTCGTAGAACGCCGTCAGCCCGGTCTGCGCGTCGAGTCGCACCTCGCGGTCACCGCACAGCGCCATGGCCTCGTCCATCAGCTGCGCGGCCAGGCCTCGGCCGCGGGCGGACGACGCGACGACGACGCGGCCGATGCGCGCCCAGCCGCCGTCGTCGAGCACGCGCAGGGTGCCGATCACGTCCTCGTCGTCGAGCAGCACGACGTGGCGGGTCGCCGGCTCGAGGTCGCGGCCGTCGAGGTCGGGGTAGGGGCAGTCCTGCTCGACGACGAACACCTGCTGCCGCAGCCGCCAGACCGCGTACGCCGTGCGCGCCTCGAGGCCGTCGACGTCCGAGGTGACGACTCGCAGGGGGCTCATCGGACGAACTCCACGACCTGGCGGAAGGCTCGCCGCGCCTCCGGGGCGAACGGCAGGATGCCGTAGACGTGGATCAGGTCCGGCTCCTCGACGGCGGTGAGGTCCCAGCCGGCCTCGGCGGCGCGGCGGGCGAGCAGGCGGCAACCGGGGTGGAGCAGGTCGCGGGTGCCGTACAGCATCAGGGCGGGCGGCAGCCCGGCCAGCTCGGCGAGGGCGGGGGAGACCTCCGGGCGGCCGAGGTCGTCGGGCGAGCCCGCCCACCACAGTGCGTACGCCTGCAGCTTGCCGAAGAACAGCCATGGATCGATCGCGTCGACCTCGCGCGTCTCCGGGGTGGAGGTGGTGAGGTCCACCCAGGGCGCGTGCATGACGAGGTGTGTCGCCGGAGTCAGGGCACGGTCGCGCATGGCGAGGACGATCGCCAGGCCGAGACCGCCGCCGGACGAGTCGCCCGCGATCACCGCACCGCCGTCCGCCCCTGCCCACCGCGCGGCGTCCGCGACCAGAGCGTCGTGGGAGTCGGCCCAGGTGTGCTCGGGGGAGAGGGGATAGTCGGGCATCACGATGCGTGCGCCGATCGCGTCCGCCAGCCGGGTGGCGTACCGGACGTGCATGGCGTCGATCGGTGCCATGAAGGCGCCGCCGTGGACGTAGTAGAGGGTGCGGTGCACGCGCCGACCGCGCGGCGTCAGGACGTAGGACGGGAAGCCGATGTCCTCGACGGTGACGTCCCACTTCCTCGCGAAGCCGGGGACCGCGCGGGTGGGGAGGCTGCGGTCGAGGGTGCGGTGCCACGCCTCGACGCGCGCCCGCTCGACCGGCTCGCTGTCGAGCTCACGTGACCGCCGCACCTTGGGGACGACGGTCGCGAGCAGCTGGTGGCGGAGGCTGGGCACGGTGCCGACCCTAGGTGACTCGAGCGGACCTGTGTCCGCTCGACGCACGCCATGGCGTGCGTCGAGCGTCCATCTGGGTGTCATGGTTAGGGTGGGAGGACAAGACAGGGGAGCACGTGCAGACGTGCTGAGAGTGCGGACCAGACCGCAGACCCTCCGAACCTGATCCGGTTAGCACCGGCGATAGGGAGTCCAGATGACGCACGCACCCGTTCGCGCTGCCCTCACCACCTCGATCGCGCTCCTCGCGCTCAGTGGCTGCAGCCTCGTGGGAGGGGACCCGTCGGAGCCGACCACCTCGGCGGCCGACGGCCCGGGTGGCACGAGTGGCGGCACTGTCGTCCTCGCCACCCACGACTCCTTCCACCTGCCCAAGAAGCTGGTGCGGTCGTTCGAGGAGGAGACCGGCTACACCCTCGAGGTCCGCGCCGCCGGCGACGCGGGCACGCTCGCCACCAAGCTCAGCCTGACGGCGGACAACCCGGTCGCGGATGCGGCCTTCGGGATCGACAACACGTTCGCCTCCCGCCCGCTCGGCGAGGGCGCCTTCGCGGCCTACTCGCCGTCGACGACCCCGCCGTCGGAGTACGCCCTCGCCGACGGCGGCGACCGGCTCGTCCCGATCGACTCCGCGAGTGTCTGCGTCAACGTCGACACCGCCTGGTTCGACGCCGAGGGGCTCGAGCCGCCGCAGACGCTCGACGACCTCACCGACCCGGCGTACCAGGACCTGCTGGTGACTCCGGGTGCGTCGACGAGCAGCCCGGGCATGGCGTTCTTCCTCGCCACGGTCGCCGAGCACGGCGACGACTGGCCCGCCTACTGGACCGACCTGCTGGCCAACGGCGCCAAGGTCGTCGACGGCTGGGAGGACGCCTACTACGGCGACTTCACCGCCGGTTCGGAGAACGGCACCCGCCCGATCGTGGTGTCGTACGACTCCTCGCCGGCCTTCACGGTGAAGGACGGGAAGACCACGACCGCCGCGCTGCTCGACACCTGCTTCCGGCAGGTGGAGTACGCCGGCGTGCTGGCCGGCGCCGACAACCCCGAGGGTGCCGAGGCGCTCATCGACTGGATGCTGAGCGACGAGGTGCAGAGCGCGCTGCCGGAGTCGATGTACGTCTTCCCGGTCATGCCGGACGCGACGATCCCGGCCGACTGGGCCGAGTTCGCGCCACAGCCCACCGATCCCTACGAGGTCTCACCCGACGAGATCGCCGCCCACCGCGAGCAGTGGCTGACCGACTGGACCGACGTCGTGTCCCGATGACCACCACGAGGCGCATCGCCGGCCTCCTGCTGCTGGCCGCCGGGCCGGTGCTGGTGCTCGGGCTGCTCTTCGTGCTGCCCGTGAGCGGCATGGTGGCCGAGGGGTTCGTCACCGACGGGCGCTTCGCCCCGGGCGCGGTCCTCGACGTGCTCGCGCGACCGCGCGTGCACCGCATCGCGTGGTTCACCGTCTGGAGCTCGGGCGTGGCGACGCTGCTGTCGGTCGTCCTCGGCCTGCCGGCGGCGTACGCCCTGCACCGCCTCGCGCTGCCCGGCCGCACGGCGATCCGGGCGGCGTTGCTCGTCCCGTTCGTGCTGCCGACGGTGGTCGTCGGGGTCGCCTTCCGCCAGCTGCTCGGCGAGGGTGGACCGCTCGGCTCGCTCGGCCTCGACGGCACGCCGTTCGCGATCATCTGCGGGCTGGTCTTCTTCAACGTCGCCGTCGTGGTGCGGACCGTCGGTGTCGCGTGGGAGTCGCTCGACCCGCGCCCCGGGCAGGCAGCGGCCGCTCTCGGTGCGTCGCCGTGGCAGGTGCTGCGCACCGTGACGCTGCCCGCGCTGCGCCCCGCGATCGTGGGCGCGGCGAGCATCGTCTTCCTGTTCTGCGCGACGGCGTTCGGCATCGTGCTGACTCTCGGCGGGGTGCGGCACGCGACCGTCGAGACCGAGATCTACCTGCTGACCACGACGGTCTTCGACCTCCGGGCGGCTGCCGCCCTGTCGGTGCTCCAGATCGTGGTCGTCGTGGGCCTCCTGGCCCTCGCCGCCCGCCTGCGGGCCGTGCCCGACCCGACGGCCCAGCGGACCGTCACGCCTGTCCGGGGCGTACGACGCGGCGACGCGCCCGTCGTCGTGGCGACGCTGCTGGTGCTCGCCGCGATGCTCGTGCCGATCCTCACACTGGTGCTCGGGTCGCTGCGGGTCGACGGTGGGTGGGGGCTGGGCAACTACCGCGCGCTCTCGAGCGCGGGGGACGGTCAGGCGCTGCCCGTCACCGTCACCTCGGCGCTGGTGACCAGCCTGCGCACCGCCGTCGACGCGACGTGGATGGCCCTGCTCGTCGGTGTCCTCGTCGCCGCCATCGTCACCCGCCGCTCGCACTCGGTGGCCGAGCGGCGGGTCCGCTCGACCCTGGACGGCTTCTTCATGCTGCCCCTCGGCGTCAGCGCCGTGACGCTCGGCTTCGGCTTCCTGATCACCCTGGACCAGCCGCCGATCGACCTGCGTGACTCGCCGCTCCTGGTGCCGATGGCCCAGGCGCTCGTGGCGCTGCCGCTCGTCGTACGCACCCTGACGCCGGTGCTCGGCGGCATCGACGACCGGCAGCGGCAGGCGGCCGCGTCGCTGGGCGCGTCCCCGTGGCGCACCCTGCTGACCGTCGACCTGCCGGTCGCGTGGAAGCCGATGCTCGCGGCGAGCGGATTCGCGTTCGCGGCATCGCTGGGGGAGTTCGGTGCGACCTCGTTCCTCGCGCGCGACGACAGCCCGACCCTGCCGGTGGTGATCTTCCGGCTCCTCGGCCACCCCGGCGCGATGAACTTCGGCATGGCGCTCGCGGCGTCCGTCGTCCTCGCCGTCACGACCGCTGTCGTGGTGCTCGCGGTCGAGCAGCTCCGCGTCCCCGGTGTGGGAGCGTTCTGACGATGCTCGAGATCAAGGACGTCACCGTCCGCTACGGCGACACGACCGCGGTCGACGACGTGTCGCTCGAGCTCGAGACCGGTCAGGTGCTGGCGGTGGTCGGCCCTTCTGGTTGCGGGAAGTCGACCCTGCTCCGTGCCGTCGCCGGGCTCGAGCCGCTCTCGTCGGGCTCGGTCGCGTGGGACGGCACCGACCTCGGCGGTACGCCCACCCACCGACGCGGCTTCGCCCTGATGTTCCAGGACGGCCAGCTCTTCGCCCACCTGACCGTCGCCCGCAACGTGGCGTACGCCCTCCGCCTGAGGCGTACGCCGTCCGCGCGGGTGGCCGCCCGGGTGCGCGAGCTGCTCGAGCTCGTCGGGCTCGAGGGCTACGACGACCGGCTGCCCGGAACGCTGTCCGGCGGCGAGCGCCAGCGCGTCGCCCTCGCCCGCGCGCTCGCGGTCGAGCCGCGCCTGATCCTGCTCGACGAGCCCCTGTCCGCGCTCGACGCGACGCTGCGCGAGCGCCTGGCCGGAGACCTCCGGTCGATCCTCCACGCCGCCGGTACGACGGCGCTGCTGGTCACCCACGACCACGAGGAGGCATTCGCCCTCGCCGACCGCCTCGCGGTGATGCGCGAGGGCCGCGTCGTGCAGAGCGGTGCGATCGACGAGGTGTGGCGCGAGCCCGTCGACGAGGGGACCGCCCTGTTCCTCGGCTACGCACGCGTGCTGCGCGACGAGGCGGCGGTGCGCGTGCTCGCTGCGGCGGGCCTGCCACCCGCGTAC
This sequence comes from uncultured Actinomycetota bacterium, assembly GCA_963711175.1. Classification (GTDB taxonomy): domain Bacteria; phylum Actinomycetota; class Actinomycetes; order Propionibacteriales; family Nocardioidaceae; genus Nocardioides. The sequence continues at coordinate 18,403 of CAVQDC010000024.1, read as the reverse complement.
GCCGTCGCGCTGCGCCGCTCTGCCCTGGTGGCCGACGACACCGGGACCCTGCGCGCCCGCGTCGAGTCCGCCCGGGTGACGCCCGAGCAGGTGCGGCTCGTGGTGGAGGTGGACGGGATCGGCACGCTGGACGCCGTCGGCGCGCTCGGGAGCCGGGTGTCGCCGGGGGACGAGGTCGCGCTGCGCGTCGATGTGACGAGGCTCGCCGTTCTGCCGATCACGAAAGCCTCTTGACCGCTCCCTAGACTGGCCTGCGTGTATCGACCGGCCTATGCCTTGCTCGTCGGCGTCGCCGCCATCATGGGCGCGCTGGCGCTGACGGCGTCGCTCACGCTGGGCCGCCCGCTCGTCGACCCGGAGGGCTTCCTCGGCCCGTCGTGGCTGAGGCTGCCGCTGCTCGTCCTCGGTGCGTTCCTGCTCGACCTGCTGCCGCGCACGCTGTGGGCCTCGCGCTTCAAGCCCGCGCTGATGCCGGCGCTGGCCAAGGAGCGGGTGCGCGCCCACTGGGACCGCGAGCGGATCGTCATGGTGGTGCTCGGACTGGTGTCGTTCTACATCACCTATGTCTGCTACCGGAACCTCAAGTCGTTCCTCCCCTTCATCATGGGCGAGGACAAGTACGACCGTGAGCTGCACCTCGTCGACCGCGCGCTGATGTTCGGCCACGAACCGGCGACGATCCTGCACACGATCTTCGGCACCGGGATCTCGGCGCACTTCCTGTCGACGATCTACCTCTGGTTCCTGCCGCTGGTCCCGCTCGCGCTCGCCGCCTGGCTCGTGTGGTCGCGCAACATCACCTTCGGCTACTGGTTCGCCACGTCACAGTGCCTGGCCTGGATGCTCGGCACGGCGTCCTACTACGCCCTGCCGACCCTGGGCCCGGGCTTCCAGTACAGCTACCTCTACGCCGACCTCCCCAAGTCCGGCTCGAGCCAGCTGATGGAGTCGTTGTCCTACGGGAGATCCGGCGTGCTCCGCGAGGGCGCGGTCGGTGCCGTGCAGTCCGTGGCGGGCTTCGCGTCCCTCCACGTCGGGATCACCCTGCTCGTCGCGCTGATGGTGCAGTACACGCTCCAGAGCCGGATCCTCCACATCATCTTCTGGGCCAACTTCTCGATCACCGTCGTGGCCACCCTCTACTTCGGCTGGCACTACATCGCCGACGACCTCGCCGGCGTCGTCATCGCCCTGTTCTCCTTCTGGCTCGGCGGACTCGCCAGCGGTCAGAAGTTCGACAGGCGCGGGTTGGCCTCCCACCCGACCTCGACGACCTCCCAGGTCCCCGTCGACGCCGACTGAGGTCTGGGTCGCCGATCTGGGGTCCCCGGATATCCGGGGACCTGCCCGCTTCCAGGTAGAGATCTCTACCTGGAAGCAGCGGTCTCGGGTGCAAAGCCCCTCAGACGGTATGACGGGCCCGCAACCACTCATCGACGAGCGGTCACGTCATACCGTCTGATCCGAGCTCGTCGCGAATCACGTACTGCGGCACCGGGCGCGGCAGTCCTTGCTTGCAGGTCAGACAGCTGAAGCGATCCTCGCCGACGGACTCCAGTCGCGCGTCGGCGAGTCGGACGACGAGGCTGCCCGGCCAGTTCTGGTGTTCCTCGACTGCGCGGCGAACCAGAACGGGTGCGGGCGGCGCAGGTGGTCTGATCACGCGTCTCGCCTGCCCGTGCCAGCCAGGTGCCAAGCGGGCTCTCGACCGCCAAGTGGGCAGGTCCCCGGATATCCGGGGACTCCAAAGCAAAGGAACCGCGAACTACAGGCGTGTAGTTTGCAAGCCGACACGCCGGGCGATGGTGAAAAAGTTGGGCAAAGTGTTCCCAGTGTGACGAAAGTTCACTAACGTGCCTCGAGTTGCCCGTGCGAAAGGGAAGTCGCACGGGCACTCGAGACCCTGAGGGAACCCCCGTGCCCGTCGCGCCACCGCTCGACCACGCTCCGGCGCCACGTCGTACGACGATGCGCTGGGCGACGGCTGTCGTGCTGGTCGCCGGACTCGCGCTGGGAAGCGGTCACGATGCAGCGTTCGCCGACGACCACGGTGGCCACCGTGGGGTGCCCACCGAGGGCGACGTGGCCGCTGCGAAGAAGGACGCGGCCGACAAGGGCCGTGACGTCGCCGCTGTCCAGGCCGACCTGATCCGCGCCAACCTCGCGCTGGACGGCGCCGGGGACACCGCCGCCCAGGCAGCCGAGGCGTGGAACGGCGCCCGGTGGCGCGCCGACGAGGCGCACCAGGAGGCCACCGAGGCGCGGGCCTCGGCCGACGCTGCCCGCGACGACCTCGCCGCGCAGCGCGCGCTGTACGCCTCGACGGTCGTCCGGTCCTACGAGGAGGCCTCGGAGATCCAGGGCATCGCCGCCGTGGTGGAGGCGGACGGCATCGAGGCGCTCATCGACCGCACCATCACCGTCGCGAACACCTCGCAGGTGCTCGACCAGCAGTACGACTCCTTCACCGCGTCCTCCGCGGTCGCCGATGTCGCTGCCACGACCGCCGACCGGGCCGCCGAGCGGGCGTCCGCGGCGGAGGCCGAGGCCGAGGCGGCTCGCGACGCCGCAGCGCAGGCCCAGGCCGACGCCGGGTCGCAGGCCGAGGCCATCGCGGGCGACAAGGCCGACCTGATCGCGGAGCTGGCCGAGCTCCAGGGCATCAGCGTCCGTCTCGCCGAGAAGCGCCAGAGCGCACTCGAGCAGGCAGCAGCCGAGGCAGCGGCCGCCGCCGCGCAGGCCCAGGCGGAAGCGGAGGCGCAAGCGCAGGCCGAAGCAGAGGCGCAGGCGCTCGCCCAGCAGCAGGCCCAGCAGCAGGCCCAGCAGCAGGCGACCAGCAAGCCGACCCCCACGAGCAAGCCGACCCCGACCAGCAATCCGACGTCCACGCCGACGGCCACCCCCACCGCGACCCCGACCGCGACGGCGACCCCCACCCCGACGGCGACCCCGTCAGCGACGCCCACCGCGACCCCGACGCCGACGCCCACCCCGACGCCCACCCGCGCCCACCCCGACGCCCACCCCGACGCCCACCCCGACGCCCACCCCGGCCCCGGCCGGCGACGCGTCGGCGGCGATCTCGTTCGCCGCCTCCCAGATCGGCAAGCCCTACCGCTACGGCGCATCCGGCCCCGACTCGTGGGACTGCTCCGGCCTGACGGCGGCCGCGTGGTCAGCCGGCGGCAAGGCGCTGCCGCACTACTCGGTCGCGCAGTACACCCGGTCGACGCGCATCACCGCCGCCCAGCTGGCGCCCGGAGACCTCGTGTTCTGGGGCTCGTCCAGCGACCCGTCCTCGATCTACCACGTGGCCATCTACATCGGCGACGGCCAGATCATCCACGCCCCGCGCACCGGCAGGAACGTCGGCCAGGAGTCCATGTACTACTGGCGCACACCGAACTTCTTCGCGAGGCCCTGAGCGCAGGTGGGTCGCGTGCCCTGATCGTGGGGAGGCGCGCGACTCACCTGATCTTGCGGGCGAACCTCGCGGCGAGCTCGCCGGGGTCGAGCTCGCCGTCGAGGACGAGCCGGGTCGGCCATGCCGACGTGTCGATGCCGGACAGCTCCTCGAAGAGCGCCAGGTCCCGGGCGTACGTCTCCGCGATCCGCGAGACGTCGTCCGCGGTCGGAGCGGTGCCGGGCACCTGCTCGGCTCCTGCGTGCCAGTTCTTCAGCGGCGGCACGCGCTCGAAGCGCGGCAGCTCGAGGAAGTCCGTCGTGCGGTGGACGGTGCTCTCGAAGTCGCCGAGCATCTCGCGCAGCTCGAGCAGGAGCCACTGCTGGCGGCCGAACAGCTCGAAGCCTCGCTGCAGCTGCTCGCCGTAGAACCCGCGGGCGATCCCCGTCATGTGCCGCCACCGCATGGTGCGTACGTCGCCGGGCACCTCGTCGGGCAAGGACGTGTGCGGCCACTCGGTGAGGAAGTCCGGCCAGTCCGGCCATGCCAGGTTGCGCGATCGCAACATCACCCAGTGCGAGAAGAGCCGCTCCAGCGGGTCGCGGAACACCGCGACGAGCGGCATCCCGGAGTCGTACGCGTGCATCCGCTCGAGCGCGTGCGGCCAGTAGAGGTAGGTCGGTGTCGCGTCCCCGACGAGGCGGTGGATCGACGCCCGCCGCGGTGCGCTGTAGTCGCGGGCGTAGTCAGGAGCCGACCAGTCCACGTCCTCGTCGTCGAAGTAGTGGCGTTCCTTGTCCGGCGGCTGGCAGACCAGCCGGTGCTGGTTGAGCGTCACGGCCAGCGTCGACGTGCCGCCCTTCTGCACGCCCACGATCGCGAAGTTGTACGCCATGGAGCCGAGCGGGTCGCCCGGAGGGGTGGCATCGGACACGTTCATCGCGGCGAACCTACCTGCAGGGCTACTTTGTGAGCCATGTCAGCCGAGAAGGCCACCGAGCAGGTCCCGCCCATCGCGGACGAGATGCCCACCCCTCACCCCGAGCCCGCCGCCGTGCAGGGCGAGCGCGATGCGGTCCACGCGACCGACAAGGGCTACCGCCAGCCCGCCGTCGACGTCGCCGCGCTCCGGGCGCTCCTCGACGGGCAGTACGCCGAGGTGCGCGACCTGGTGCGCGAGAACCTCGCCGAGCACGCGCAGATCCTCCTCGACGAGGAGGAGATGACCACAGCCGACTTCCGCGAGCGCGTGAAGGACGTCGTGGTGATGATGGCGGGCACCGGCCAGACCGGCATGGGCTTCCCGGAGGAGTACGGCGGCGGTGGCGACATCGGTGCCTCGATCGCCGCGTTCGAGACCCTCGCGATGGGTGACCTGTCGGTGCTGGTGAAGGTCGGCGTGCAGTTCGGTCTCTTCGGTGGCGCGATCCTCCAGCTCGGCACGAAGACCCACCACGACGCGCACCTCGCAGACCTCGTCAGCGGCCGCACCATGGGCTGCTTCGCGATGACCGAGAGCGGCCACGGCTCCAACGTCCAGGCGCTCGGCACCGTCGCGACGTACGACGCCGAGGCCGAGGAGTTCGTCATCACGACTCCGGACGACGCGAGCCGCAAGGACTACATCGGCAACGCCGCCGCGCATGCAGAGCTCGCCGCGGTGTTCGCCCAGCTCGAGGTCGGCCAGGGGGAGGAGGCTGAGCGCCACGGGGTGCACGCCTTCGTCGTCCCGATCCGCGACGGCGGACAGGTCGTCGACGGCGTACGCATCGAGGACTGCGGCCCCAAGATGGGCCTCAACGGCGTCGACAACGGCCGCATCTGGTTCGACGGCGTACGCGTGCCGCGCACCGCGTTGCTCAACCAGTTCGCCGAGGTCACGCCAGAGGGTCGCTACCTGTCGCCGATCGACAACCCCAACAAGCGGTTCTTCACGATGCTCGGCACCCTCGTGCAGGGTCGCGTCTGCGTCGGCGGCGCCGGCATCAACGCCGCGAAGGTCGCACTCGCCATCGCCACCCGCTACGCCGTCCGCCGCCGCCAGTTCGAGGCGACGTCGCCCGACGAGGAGCAGGTGCTCCTCGACTACGGCATGCACCAGCGCCGGCTGCTGCCGCTGGTCGCCCGGACGTACGCCCTCCACTTCGCTCAGGAGGTGGTCGCCGGGCAGCTCCACGACATCTTCTCCGGCCCCGGTCCGATCGAGGACGGCGCCGACGAGCACGGCCGCCGGATGCTCGAGTCGCGCGCCGCGGCGACCAAGGCGCTCGGCACCTGGCACGCGACCCGCGCCATCCAGGAGTGCCGCGAGGCATGCGGCGGTGCGGGCTACATCAGCGAGAACCGGTTCACCGCGCTCAAGGCCGACACCGACGTCTTCACCACCTTCGAGGGCGACAACCACGTGCTGCTGCAGCTGGTCGCCAAGGGCCTGCTCACCGACTACGCGGGCGAGTTCGAGGACATGGACCAGCTCGGCATGGCCCGCTTCGTGGCCGGGCTCGCCGTCGAGACCGTCGTCGAGCGGACGGCAGTGCACAAGCTCGTCCAGTCGGTGCGCGACCTGCTGCCCGGTGGGGACACCTGGGACCAGGAGGCCGGGCTGCTCGACCCCAACTACCAGCTCGCGATGCTGCGGTTCCGCGAGGAGCACATGATCGGCGGGGTCGCGCGGCGGCTCAAGCGCGGCATCGACCAGGGCTCGAACCCCGGCGCCGTCTTCTCCCGGGTCCAGGACCACGTCATCGCGGCGGCCCGCGCCCATGCCGAGCGGTTGGTGCTCGAGGCGTTCGTCGCGAAGACCGCGGCGCTCCCCGACGGCGACCTCAAGGTCGCGCTCAACCTGGTCTGCGACCTCCATGCCCTCAGCACGATCGAGGCCGACCGCGCCTGGTTCATGGAGCACGGGCGGCTCTCCAGCGCCCGCTCCAAGGCGATCAGCCGGGAGGTCGGCGCGCTGTGCCGCAAGGTCCGCCCGCTGGCCGTCGACCTCGTCGACGCGTTCGGCGTACCGGCCGAGATGCTGCGCAGCCCCGAGCTGCTGACCTGGACGGACACGGGACCCGCGTGAGGATCCCCGCGCTGGGCGGCTGGAGCGAGGACCCGCTGTGGTCCTACGTCTACCCCTGGCTCGTGGAGCACCCGCACGTCGGGCGTCCGGCGTGGCTCGCGGGCACCGGCAGCGACCTCCGCCTGATCGACGACGCCGCCGCCGAGCTCGGGACCTTGCCCCGGGGTTCCCGGGCCCTCGACATCCCGACCGGTTCTGGCGTCGCGCTGCGCGGGCTCAGGCCGGGGCAGGGGATCGAGGTGGTGGCGGCCGACATCTCACCCACGATGCTGGCGCGGGCACTCGACTCCGCGGTCCGGCTCGGCGTGGCCGACCAGGTCACCACGAAGGTCGCAGACGTCGGCGCGCTGCCTTTCGAGGACGGCAGCTTCGACCTCGTCATGTCGTTCACCGGGTTGCACTGCTTCCCCGACCCGCGCCAGGCGATCGGCGAGATGGTGCGGGTCCTCGCGCCCGGTGGTGCGATCACGGGCAGCTCGATCCTCACCGACACGGGGGCTCGCTTCGAACCTCTCCGCCGGGCAGGTGCCCGGGCCGGGATCCTCGGGCCCATGTGCACCTCCGGCGAGGCGCGCCGCTGGTTGCAGGAGGCCGGGTGCGAGACGGTGGACCTCCACATCCACGGCGCGCTGGGCTACTTCCGCGCCACGAAGGGGGAGACGAGATGACCTTCGGAGGACTGCCGACTCGCTGGGAGCCGCCCGGCCCGAGCCGCGGCGTGGCGCTCGTGGCGCCCGGCCGTGCCTATCCGCCGACCGCCCCACTGCTCGAGTTCGCCCGCGTCGCGCTCCTGCAGCACGGCTTCACCGTCCAGCAGATCTGGTGGGACTCCACGGTGATCGGCGAGGACGAGGACCGGGAGCAGTGGGTACGCCGTCACGTCGAGGCCGCGCACGCCGAGGAGGACGCCGACCACGTGCTGGTCGTCGGCAAGTCGCTCGGCACGCTCGCTGCGTCGTACGCCGCCGAGCTGGGGCTGGACGCGATCTGGTTCACCCCGGTGCTGACCGAGGCTCCGGTGGCCGAGGCCATCGCCGCCAACGCCGGCCGACAGCTCCTCGTCGGCGGCCTGGCCGACGAGCTCTGGGACGCCGCGATCGCCCGCGAGCTCGCCGACAGTGGCTGCGACGTGCTGGCGGTCGCCGACGCCGACCACGGCATGGGCACGCCCGGCGATGCCGTCCGCACCGCCGAGATCCACCTCGAGGTCGCGAGGGCCGTCGAGGCCTTCCTGTCACAGATCTGACCCGACCGGTGTCTTCATGTCATCCCCATGACAAGGAGAAGACATGCCCAGCCAGCTCAGGATCCCGAAGGCCCGCCTCGACGGCGTCTACGGCGCGGTGATGACCCGCGTCGCACGGCGGATGTGGGGCGAGGTCCCCGACAACGCCTACGTGCTCTGGCACAACCTGCCCGTCGCCAGGGCGGTCTTCGGCTTCGAGCAGAAGGTCGCGAAGTGGACGGCGCTCGACCCGCACCTCAAGGCGTACGCCGAGATGGCGAGTGCCGGCGCGATCGGCTGCTCGTGGTGCCTGGACTTCGGCTACTTCATGGCGCACACCAAGGGCCTCGACGAGTCCAAGGTCCGCGAGGTGCCGCGCTGGCGCGAGTCGGAGGTCTTCAGCGACCTCGAGCGCGAGGTGATGGCGTACGCCGAGGCGATGACCGCCACGCCGCCGACGGTCACCGACGAGATGGTCGCCCGGCTCGACGAGCAGCTCGGCCACGCGGCGGTCGTGGAGCTGACGATGATGGTCGCCGTCGAGAACGAGCGCTCGCGCTTCAACTCCGCGATGGGCCTGGCCAGCCAGGGCTACAGCGACGTCTGCGAGCTGCCGCTGGCGCAGGCTGGGACGATCAGCAGGTGACGTCGACCGAGGACTTCTCTGCCCACCGCAGCCTGCTCTTCACGGTGGCGTACGAGATGCTCGGTTCGGCGGCCGACGCCGAGGACGTCGTGCAGGAGGTCTGGCTGCGCTGGGCCGACGGTGACCGCGGCGGTGTGCTCGACCCGCGGGCGTACCTCGTCCGGATCACCACCCGGCTGGCGCTCAACAAGCTGCGCGGCAACGCGCGCCGCCGCGAGGACTACGTCGGCACCTGGCTGCCCGAGCCGCTGCTCACGTCCGCCGACGTGGCCGACGACGTCGCGCTCGCCGACAGCGTCTCGACCGCGATGCTGCTGGTGCTGGAGACGCTGCCGCCCACCGAGCGGGCGGTCTTCGTGCTGCGCGAGGTCTTCGACGTGCCGTACGACGAGATCGCTCAGGCCGTCGAGAAGTCCGAGCCCGCGGTGCGCCAGATCGCCAGCCGCGCGCGTACGCACGTGGCCGAGCGGCGCCCGCGGGCCTCGGTCACCGCCGCCGACCGGGACGCGGTGATCGAGCGGTTCCGGGCGGCCACCGAGACCGGCGACCTGCAGGGCCTGATGGACGTGCTGGCACCGGACGTGGTGCTGATGACCGACGGCGGCGGCAAGGTGAAGGCCGCGCTCAACCCGATCTACGGCCGCGACAAGGTCCTCCGCTTCCTCACCGCGGTCACCCCCGACGCCCTCGAGCTGGAGCCGGTCTGGCTCAACGGCTCGCCGGCGATCCAGTTCGTGATCGCCGGCCAGCGCGACGGCGTCGGCACGATGCTCGTCGAGGACGGCGTGGTGACCCGGCTGTTCCTGGTCCGCAACCCCGACAAGCTCTGGCGCCGTCACGGACCCCGTCGACCTGACCCGCATGTAACGCCGGGTTACGGCTTGTTCTACCTATCGTGCAAGGGGGTGCCTACAAGCACCAACCCGGCGTTACATGCGGGCGGGCGGCGACGTTCGCGCTGGGCGAAACCGCAGCGGGCATCGTCGGCGACAGCTCGTGCGTTGTGCCGGGCATGACGCAGAACCTGTCCCTTCCCGTGGTGTTCCTCCACGACACGGTCGTGCTGCCCGGCATGGTCGTGCCCATCGAGCTCGACGACTCCGCACGCGCGGCCATCGACGCCGCCCGGCTCGCCACGATGCCCGGTTCGGACCCCGACAACGAGCCCACCCGGGTGCTGGTCGCCCCGCGGCTCGAGGACCGGTACGCCACGCACGGCGTCGTCGCCGTCGTCGACCGGGTCGGCCGGTTCGCCGGAGGCAGGCCCGCGGCCGTCCTGCGTGCCGAGCGTCGCGTCGCCATCGGCGCCGGCGTGACCGGCCCGGGTGCGGCTCTGTGGGTGGAGGCCGAGGCCGTGCCGCAGACATCCGTCACCGACGAGCTCCGCGCGCTCGCCGAGGACTACCGCACCCTGGTCGTCTCGATCCTGGAGCGCCGCGAGGCGTGGCAGGTGATCGACACCGTGCGCCAGGTCAGCGATCCCGACGCGCTCGCCGACATGTCCGGCTACGCGCCGTACCTCTCCGACGACCAGAAGCGGCAGGTGCTGGAGACACCCGACGTGGGCGACCGGTTGCGCCTGCTGATCGAGTGGACCCGCGCGTACGACGCCGAGGACGAGGTCAACGACAAGATCGGCCAGGACGTCCGCGAGGGCCTGGAGAAGAACCAGCGGGAGTTCCTGCTGCGCCAGCAGCTGGCTGCGATCCGCAAGGAGCTCGGTGAGGGCGAGCCGGACGGGTCCGACGACTACCGTGCCCGCGTCGAGGCCGCCGACCTGCCCGAGGCGGTCCGCGAGGCCGCGCTCCGCGAGGTCGACAAGCTCGAGCGCTCCAGCGACCAGGCACCGGACGCCGGCTGGATCCGCACCTGGCTCGACACCGTCCTCGAGCTGCCGTGGAACGAGCGCACCGAGGACTCCCACGACATCGCGGCCGCCCGAGCGGTCCTCGACGCCGACCACCACGGCCTCGACGAGGTCAAGGACCGCATCACCGAGTACCTCGCCGTCCGTGCCCGCCGGGCCGAGCGCGGCCTGGAGGTCGTCGGTGGCCGCGGCTCCGGCGCGGTGGTCCTGCTCGCCGGTCCTCCCGGTGTCGGCAAGACGTCGCTGGGCGAGTCCGTCGCCCGTGCGCTGGGCCGCAACTTCGTCCGCGTCGCCCTCGGCGGCGTACGCGACGAGGCGGAGGTCCGTGGACACCGGCGGACGTACGTCGGTGCCCTGCCCGGCCGCATCGTCCGGGCGATCAAGGAGGCCGGGTCGATGAACCCGGTCGTCCTGCTCGACGAGGTCGACAAGGTCGGCGCCGACTACCGGGGCGACCCTGCCGCGGCCCTGCTCGAGGTGCTCGACCCGGCGCAGAACCACACGTTCCGCGACCACTACCTGGAGCTGGACCTCGACCTGTCGGACGTCCTCTTCATCGCCACCGCCAACGTGGTCGAGCAGATCCCCTCGGCCCTGCTGGACCGCATGGAGCTGGTCACCCTCGACGGCTACACCGAGGACGACAAGGTCGCGATCGCGCGGGACTTCCTCATTCCCCGTCAGCTCGAGCGAGCGGCGCTGACGCCCGACGAGGTCACCGTCTCCGACGACGCGCTCGCCGAGATCGCCGCCAACTACACGCGTGAGGCCGGCGTACGCCAGCTCGAGCGACTGCTGGCCAAGGCGTTCCGCAAGGCGGCCACCCGGCTCGCGACGGGCGAGGTCGAGCACGTCGTCATCGACCGCGACGGCCTGAAGGACCTGGTCGGCCGGCCGCGCTTCACGCCCGACAGCCACGAGCGCACCGACGTGCCGGGGGTCGCCACGGGCCTTGCGGTGACAGGCCTGGGCGGCGACGTGCTCTACGTCGAGACGTCCGTGGCCGACGGCACCGCCGGGCTCACCGTGACCGGCCAGCTGGGCGACGTGATGAAGGAGTCCGCCTCCATCGCGCTGTCGTGGGTGCGCGCCCACGCGGTCGAGCTCGACATCGACCCCACTGCCTTCGACCGGTCGATCCACGTGCACTTCCCGGCCGGCGCGGTGCCGAAGGACGGCCCGTCCGCGGGCGTGACGATGGTGACCGCACTCGTGTCACTGCTCACCGGGCGTCCGGTGCGTTCCGACGTCGGGATGACCGGCGAGGTGTCGCTCTCGGGCCGGGTGCTGCCGATCGGCGGCCTGAAGCAGAAGCTGCTGGCGGCCCAGCGGGCCGGGCTCACGACGGTCTTCGTGCCCGAGCGCAACCGCGCCGACCTCGACGACGTACCTGCCGAGCTGCTCGCGGACCTCGACGTACGACCCGTCGGGCGGGTCACCGAGATCCTCGCGGACGCGCTCGAGTCGCCGACAGTGGTCGGTCAGGCGGTCGTGGGGGCGGGCCGGGCCGCCTGACGCCGATGCCTCAGGCGTCCTCGCCGAGGCTTTCGTCGGCGATGTTGTCGACGTCGTTGCCGTGGCCCTCGGTCCTGAAGCGCTCGAAGGACGCCTGGACCTCGGCCTCGGCCTCGACGCGGCCGACCCAGTCGGCACCCTCGACGGACTTGCCGGGCTCGAGGTCCTTGTAGACCTCGAAGAAGTGCTGGATCTCGAGCCGGTCGTACTTGGAGACGTGGTTGATGTCGCGCAGGTGCTCCAGGCGCGGGTCGTGGGCAGGCACGCACAGCACCTTGTCGTCACCGCCGGCCTCGTCGGTCATCCGGAACATGCCGATCGCGCGGCAGGCGATGAGGCAGCCCGGGAACGTCGGCGCCTGCAGGATCACGAGCGCGTCGAGGGGGTCGCCGTCCTGGCCGAGCGTGTTCTCGATGAAGCCGTAGTCGGCCGGGTAGGCCGTCGAGGTGAAGAGCATCCGGTCCAGGCGGAGGCGACCGCTCTCGTGGTCGACCTCGTACTTGTTGCGCTCACCCTTGGGGATCTCCACCAGCACGTCGAACTCGAGCACGTCTTCCTCCACACTCTCGGCACGCCCGTTGTCGGGGCCTGGCCTCGTCGCGCGTCCGGCTGTCAGCCCGACGCATTGTCCTGGGGGCAGTGTCGCGCACAATGGCCCCGATGCGCGAAGCGAGACGGTCGACACCCGGGCGACGTGAGGTACGCCACCCACGCCGGTCCGCGGCGACCACGTGGCTGCCGGTGCTGCTCGTGCTCGCCCTCCTGGGTGCCGGCCTCGGCGCCTACCGCTTCGAGTGGGGCCAGCGCTACCTCCCGTGGCTCGCCGCAGACCCGATGACGGAGCCGGAGGCCGTCCTCCCGCCCGCCGGCCTCGACCTGCCCGAGTGGGACGTGGCGGTCGCCGACGGTGAACCGGTCGCCGGATCGGCCGCCATCGCCCCGGAGAAGGTGGCCGCGGCCGTCACCCCCGACCTCACCGACCCGGACCTCGGCCGGCACGTCGTCGGTGCCGTCAGCTCCCTGACGCCCGGCTCGCAGGTGTGGACGACCGGCGACGGGCGCTACCTGCCCGCCTCGACCACCAAGCTGCTCACCCTCGGTGCCGCGCTGGCCGCCCTCGGCCCCGACCACACCTTCACCACCACCGCCGTACGAGGGGCGAGGCCGCGCGAGGTCGTGCTGGTCGGCGGTGGTGACCCGCTGCTGGCGAGCCAGCCGCTCACGCTCTCCGAGGCCGAGTCGACGTACCCCGCCCGCGCCGACGTGACCACCCTCGCGCTCACCGCCGCCCAGGCGCTCGGCGGCACGGGCCGCGTGAAGGTGCGCTTCGACGACAGCCTCTTCACGGGCCCGACCGACAACCCGGCCTGGCGCCGCGACTACGTCCCCGACGACATCGTCAGCCCGATCACGTCGCTGATGGTCGACCACGGGATCGAGCCGGACCAGCTGTCCCGGTCGGACGACCCGTCCCTCGCGGCCGCTCGCGCCTTCTCCTCCGCCCTGACCGCCGCCGGCCTCACGGTGGTCGGCGAGCCCGAGCGCGTCGTCGCACCCCCCGGCACCGAGGAGCTCGCGTCCGTCGAGAGCGCCCCGCTGTCGGAGATCGCCGAGCGGATCCTCGACGTGAGCGACAACGAGGGCGCCGAGGTCGTCGGGCACCAGGTCGGCCTCGCCGTCTCCGGGACCGGCTCGTTCGAGGCAGGCGCAGCGGCCGTCCTCCAGACCCTGGGCGGGCTCGGCATCGACGTGTCCGGCGACGAGGTGTACGACGGCTCCGGGTTGTCGCGCCGCAACCTGGTCTCGACCTCGACGCTGCTCGCGCTCATCCAGCGCGCCGCAGGACCGGACGGTGAGACCCTGCGGAGCATCGTCACCGGCATGCCGGTCGCCGGGTTCACGGGCTCGCTGACCTACCGCTTCGGTGAGGGGCCCGCCGTCGCGCGCGGGCTGGTGCGGGCCAAGACCGGCACGTTGACCGGCGTCCACGCCCTCGCCGGGATCGCGGTCGGGCGCGACGGCGAGCCGATGGCATTCGTCTTCGGTGCCGACAAGGCGCCCGACGCGAAGAAGGTCGACGCCCAGGAGGCGCTCGACCGCGCGGCCGGTGCTCTCGCGGCCTGCCGCTGCTCACAGTCGTCCGGCTAGGGTCCGGGTCTCGATACAGCCCGTCGCGACCTCGCAGGCTCGGGCGCGGGACCACTCGACCTCCCTCCACACGCGCGGCACTCGTTCCTCGTGCCCCGCTAGTGTCGTGAACATGAACATGGTCGACTGGGACTTCGCCGTGACCGTCGGGTCCAAGCTGGCCGGTCCGGGCCCCGAGGTGTCCGCCGACGAGGCCCTCGCGGCCGTCGCCGAGCTCCGGGAGGGAGCCGAGCGCTCGACGCCGCTGGTCCAGGAGTTCACCGGCCTGCGGACCGAGTCCGGCACGGCACCCGTGCTCGTGGTCGACCGCGGCGGCTGGGTCCAGGCCAACGCCGACGGGTTCGCCAAGATCCTCTCCCCGATCGTCGACAAGCTGGTCGAGAAGAAGGGCGAGCCGGGGGCGGTCGCCGGCGCGATCGGCTCGCGGATCACCGGCGCCGAGGTCGGACTGATGCTCGGCTTCCTCGGCACCAAGGTGCTCGGCCAGTTCGACCCGTTCCACGCACCGCGCGGCCGGTTGCTCCTGGTGGCGCCCAACATCGTCCACACCGAGCGCGAGATCGGCGCCGACCCGCACGACTTCCGGCTGTGGGTGTGCCTCCACGAGGAGACGCACCGCGTCCAGTTCACCGCCAACCCCTGGCTCGGCGACCATCTCCTCGACCAGATGAACGCCGTCGCCTCGTCGATCGAGCCCAGCGCCCTCATCGACGGCCTGCGGCGGGGCGCCGAGGCGATCCGCGGGGGCAACGGCAGCGTCATCGACCTGATGTCGACGCCCGAGCAGAAGGAGATCCTCGACCGGGTCACCGGCGTCATGTCGCTGCTCGAGGGTCACGCCGACGTCGTGATGGACGGTGTCGGGCCCACCGTGATCCCGTCCGTCGAGAAGATCCGCAAGAAGTTCAACCAGCGTCGCCAGGGCGTCGGCGGCCTCGACAAGCTGCTGCGTCGCCTGCTCGGCCTCGACGCCAAGATGGCTCAGTACCGTGACGGGGCGGTCTTCGTGCGCCACGTGGTCGACAAGGTCGGCATGGACGACTTCAACACCGTCTGGAGCGGCCCCGAGACCCTGCCGTCGAAGGCCGAGATCACCGACCCCGACGCCTGGATCACCCGCGTCCTGTGACGCTCCACCCGTCGCTCGCGGCCGTACGGGTCCCCGTACGTGCCGCGCTCGCCGCGCTCGACCCGGGCGACGTGGTCGCCGTGGCGTGCAGCGGCGGAGCCGACTCCCTCGCGCTCACCTCGGCCGCGGTCTTCGAGGGGCACAAGCTCGGCCTCCGTGTCGTCGGGGTGACCGTCGACCACGGTCTCCAACCCGGGTCGGCCGACCAGGCCGACCGCGTCGTGGCCCAGCTGACCGCGCTGGGCGTGGACGAGACGCTGACCGCCCGCGTCCGTGTCGACGCCACGTCGGGACTCGGACCGGAGGCCGCAGCGCGGGAGGCGAGGTACGCCGTGCTGGGGGAGGTCGCCGACCGCCTCTCCGCGCGTCTGGTGCTGCTCGGCCACACCCTCGACGACCAGGCCGAGACCGTGCTGCTCGGGCTCACCCGCGGTTCGGGCGGGCGTTCGTTGCAGGGGATGCGGCCCGGCTTCGGTGCCTTCGCGCGCCCGCTCCTCGGCGTACGCCGTGACGACACGCTGACCGCCTGCCAGGTCGAGGGCCTCGAGCCGTGGGACGACCCGCACAACGAGGACCCCGCCTACACCCGCGTCCGCGTACGCCGCCGGGTGCTGCCGGTGCTGGAGGACGAGCTCGGCCCCGGGATCGCCGAGGCGCTCGCCCGCACGGCCGACCAGCTGCGCGACGACACCGCCCTGCTCGACGACCTCGCCGCGCAGGCCCTCGACCGCGCCGGCCGCCCGGAGGGTCTCGACGTGGACGTCCTGGCGGCCGAACCGCCGTCCCTGCGCCACCGCGCCCTGCGCCGCGCGGCCCTCGCCGCCGGCGTACCGGCCTCCGACCTGACGCGCCGCCACGTGCTCGAGGTCGACCGGCTCGTCGTCGCCTGGCGCGGCCAGCAGTGGGTCGACCTGCCCGGCCACCGGCGCGCCCTGCGCCGCGACGGCCTGCTGGTGATCGAGGGCCGTTGAGACCCTAGGCTGCAGCCCATGGACTCGTCCCACGTGGAGCACGACCTGGTCAACGTCCTCTTCACCGAGGCGCAGATCCAGCAGCGACTGGGCGAGATGGCGCTCCAGATCACCGAGGACTACGAGGGCCGTGACCTCCTCGTCGTCGGCGTCCTGCGGGGCGCGGTGATGGTGATGGCCGACCTGGCGCGGGCGATGCCGATCCACCTCGAGATGGACTGGATGGCGGTCAGCTCCTACGGCTCCGGCACGAAGTCGAGCGGCGTCGTCCGGATCCTCAAGGACCTCGACACCGACATCAGCGGGCGCGACGTGCTGATCGTCGACGAGATCATCGACACCGGCCTCACGCTCAGCTGGCTGGTCAACAACCTGTCGAGCCGCAGCCCGGCGAGTGTCGAGATCGCGACCCTGCTGCGCAAGCCCGAGGCGCTGTCGATGCCCGTCGAGCCGAAGTACGTCGGCTGGGACATCCCCAACGAGTTCGTCGTCGGCTACGGCCTGGACTACCGCGAGCGCTACCGCAACCTCCGCGACATCGGGACCCTCGCGCCCCATGTCTACTCCTGACAGGGGCCTGGCGAATGGTGAAGTGGCCCCGCCGCTTCACCCCTCCTGAAAGAATGGGCGCCCGCGCGGCCTGTAGCGTCGCCCCACCAACTCCGAACCGGTGAAAGTTGCCTGTGAAGCGCATATTCAAGGGTCCCTGGCTGTGGATCGTCCTGTCCGCCATCGCGGTGCTGCTGGCGATCCAGTTCCTCGCGCCCAGTGACGGCTACGACGAGGTCGAGACCTCGACGATGTCGAAGTACATCTCCGACGGCACGATCTCGAAGATCGAGTTCAACGGCGTGGACTTCGAGATGCGCGCCACGCTCGACGACGGGACCCGCGCCGAGGGCGACAAGGTCGTCGCGACCTACGTCGCCGGGCAGGAGGAGACGCTGATCGCGGCTGTGCAGGCGCAGTACGAGGCGGACACGATCGAGTCCTACAAGACCGAGACCCCGTCACCCAGCTTCGTGGGCTCGCTGATCGCGACCCTGCTGCCGTTCGCGCTGATCATCTTGCTGTTCATCTTCTTGATGAACCAGGCCCAGGGCGGCGGTGGCCGCGGCGTCATGCAGTTCGCCAAGTCCAAGGCCAAGCTGATCACCAAGGACATGCCGAAGACGACGTTCAGCGACGTCGCCGGCTGCGAGGAGGCGATCGAGGAGCTCGGCGAGATCAAGGAGTTCCTCACCGACCCGGCCAAGTTCCAGGCCGTCGGCGCCAAGATCCCCAAGGGCGTCCTGCTCTACGGCCCACCCGGCACCGGCAAGACCCTGCTGGCCCGCGCCGTCGCCGGTGAGGCCGGCGTCCCGTTCTACTCGATCTCCGGTTCCGACTTCGTCGAGATGTTCGTCGGCGTCGGTGCCTCCCGCGTGCGAGACCTGTTCGAGCAGGCCAAGGAGAACCCGCCGGCCATCGTCTTCATCGACGAGATCGACGCCGTCGGTCGGCACCGCGGCGCCGGCATGGGCGGCGGCCACGACGAGCGCGAGCAGACGCTCAACCAGCTGCTCGTCGAGATGGACGGCTTCGACGTGCGCGGTGGGGTCATCCTCATCGCGGCGACCAACCGGCCCGACGTGCTCGACCCCGCGCTCCTGCGACCGGGTCGCTTCGACCGCCAGATCGGGGTCGACGCCCCGGACCTCAACGGTCGCCACCAGATCCTCAAGGTCCACTCGCGCGGCAAGCCGATCGCGCAGGACATCGACCTGATCAGCATCGCCCGCCGCACCCCCGGCTTCACCGGTGCCGACCTGGCCAACGTGCTCAACGAGGCCGCGCTGCTGACGGCCCGCAACAACCAGAAGATGATCACCGACGAGGCCCTCGACGAGGCGATCGACCGCGTCATCGCGGGACCGCAGCGTCGTACGCGCCTGATGAGCGAGCGCGAGAAGCTGATCACCGCCTACCACGAGGGTGGCCACGCCCTCGTCGCCGCGGCACTGCCCGGCACCGACCCGGTGCACAAGGTCACGATCCTGCCGCGCGGTCGCGCGCTGGGCTACACGATGGTGCTGCCCGACCGCGACAAGTACTCCCAGACGCGCAGCGAGATGCTCGACAACCTCTCCTACATGCTCGGCGGGATGGCCGCGGAGGCGCTGATCTTCCACGACGTCACCTCCGGTGCCGGCAACGACATCGAGAAGGCGACGGGCCTGGCCCGGGCGATGGTCACGCAGTACGGCATGACCGAGCGCCTCGGCGCGGTCAAGCTCGGCGACAGCAACTCCGAGCCGTTCCTGGGCCGCGACATGGGCCACACGCGCAACTACTCCGAGGAGACCGCCGCCGCGGTCGACGGCGAGATCAAGAAGCTGCTGGGTCACGCGCACCAGGAGGCCTTCGAGATCCTGGAGCGCAACCGCGAC
>CAVQDC010000023.1:0-6464 GCA_963711175.1 uncultured Actinomycetota bacterium | reverse complement strand
CGCAGTAGCCCCACGCCGGCCGAACCCCAGATAGTCCCCATCACATGGGTTGGCCGGGAAGGCCCTGGGCAACCCATCTGATGGGGACTATCGAGCGATGAGTTAGCGGTCCGCGTCGAGCCGCGCCGGGAGGCGCACTCGACCTACGGGAATCAGGGGCCGACGAGCACGACGTGGAGGGTGCGGGGGCCGTGGACGCCCTCGACCCGGTCGAGCTCGATGTCGCTCGTGGCGGACGGGCCGCTGATCCAGGTGAGCGGACGCGACGGGTCCAGCAGGGCGATCGCGTCGGGGACGTCGGCGACCACCTGGCTCGCGTCGACGATGCAGAGGTGGAGGTCCGGGACGAGGCTGATCGCCCGCCGGCCCTGGTCGGGCGCGTGGTCGAGGACGATCGTGCCGGTCTCGGCGATGGCGACGCGCGCGCGGGTGACGACCGCGTCGATGGCGTCGAGCTCGTTGGCAGAGAGACCGGTGTCGGTGACCGAGCCGTCGACCGCGAGGTCGAGACCGGGAGGTACGACGCTGGTGAGGGTGCCGAGCACCCCGGCGACCACGTCGCCCAGCCCGGCGGGCGTACAGCGGGTGACCACCGCGCGGTAGTCCTCGACGCGCTCGACGAACAGCGCCACCAGGTCGCCGCGGTCGGGAGCACGTGGGGCGGCGGGTACGGCGACGGCGGGCGAGACGTCGGCCAACGCAGCGCGTACGCGGCCGAGGATCTCGTCGCGGGCGCTACTCATCGCGGGTCCCTCCGTCGGTGCGGTCCCACCACTCGCGGAACGACTCCGCCGGGGGTGCGGGCAGGTCGCGGGCGCCGGTCCAGCCAGCTGCGGGGCCGGGAAGTCGGCCTGCGGCGGGACGACCGCCGGGCAGCGACGTACGGGAGAACCGGCCGATCACGCGACCGGCCAGGCCAGTAGCGCGTTCGGCCCGGGCGAGCCGGCGTGAGTCCGAGAAGGTCCACGCAGCAGCCTTCATCGCGATCGCCTCCGCCTTGGGGACGCGGTCGCCGCGGTGCGAGTCCACGACCGCGGCGCGCTGGTCGACCAGCACGGACGGGATGTCGATCCGGACGGGGCAGACCTCGAAGCAGGCTCCGCAGAGGGAGGACGCGTAGGGCAAGGACGCGGTCTGCTCGTCGGAGACCCCGTTGAGGAGCGGGTTGAGGATCGCGCCGATGGGACCGGGGTAGACCGAGCCGTAGGCGTGGCCTCCGACCCGCTCGTAGACCGGACACACGTTGAGGCAGGCCGAGCAGCGGATGCAGCGCAGGGCCTGGCGACCGACGTCGTCGGCGAGCGCGCGGGTCCGGCCGTTGTCGAGGAGGACGACGTGCACCTCCTGCGGGCCGTCGCCGGGAGTGACCCCGGACCAGGTCGAGGTGTAGGGGTTCATCCGCTCGCCCGTCGAGGAGCGCGGCAGCAGCCGCATCATCGGGTCGAGGTCGGACCAGGTCGCGACGACCTTCTCGATGCCGACGACGCTGATCAGCACCTCGGGCAGGGTCAGGCACATCCGGCCGTTGCCCTCGGACTCCACGACCACGAGGGTGCCGGTCTCCGCCACGGCGAAGTTGGCGCCGCTCACCGCGACCGTGGCGCGCAGGAACTTCTCGCGCAGGTGCTCCCGTGCGACACCCGCCAGGACGGCGGGCTCGTCGCTGAGGCCGTCGGGCGCAGGACGGCCGACGTCGCCCATGCGCCGCTGGAAGATCTCGCGGATCTCCGCGCGGTTGCGGTGGATCGCCGGCACGAGGATGTGCGAGGGGAGGTCGTCGCCGAGCTGGACGATCAGCTCGGCCAGGTCGGTCTCCCACGCGGCGATGCCCTCGGCCTCGAGGGCTTCGTTGAGGCCGATCTCGGCCGTCGCCATCGACTTCACCTTCACGACCTCGTCGGCGCCGTGGGACCGGGTGACCGCCGCGACGATCGCGCAGGCCTCCTCGGCGTCACGGGCCCAGTGGACAGTCGCACCGGCCCGGACGAGGGAGGCCTCCAGCGTCTCGAGGTGGGTGGCGAGGTCGCGCAGGGCAGCCTCCTTGACCCCGGCACCGGCGAGCCGCAGGTCTTCCCAGTCCTCGACCTCGGCCACCACCGCGGCCCGCTTGTCGCGGATCGTCGCGGTGGCGTGGGCGAGGTTGCTGCGCAGCTGCGTGTCCCCGAGCGCCGCGCGCGCAGCGCTCGG
The DNA here is from genome assembly GCA_963711175.1 of uncultured Actinomycetota bacterium. Taxonomy (GTDB): domain Bacteria; phylum Actinomycetota; class Actinomycetes; order Propionibacteriales; family Nocardioidaceae; genus Nocardioides. Next base: position 4,277 of record CAVQDC010000023.1, on the reverse strand, counting down.
GAAAGGCCGGCATGCCGACGAAGGTGCCAGTCATGCCGACGCTTCTGTCGCGGCCAGGATCTCGGCCAGGTGCATGACCCGTACGCCGGCCCGCTGGCGCGAGAGCAGGCCGCCGATGTGCATCAGGCAGGAGTTGTCGCCGGCCACGAGGACCTCCGCACCCGTGTCGCGGACGTGGCGCGCCTTGTCCGCCCCCATCGCGACGGAGGTGTCGGCGTTCTTCAGGGCGAACGTGCCGCCGAACCCGCAGCACTCGGTGGCCATCGGCAGGTCGACGAGCTGGATCCCGCGCACCTGCTCGAGCAGCTGCTGGGGCCGGTCGCCCACGCCCAGCATCCGCAGGCTGTGGCAGGTCGGGTGATAGGTGACCCGGTGCGGGAAGTAGGCGCCCACGTCGGTCACCCCGAGCACGTCGACCAGGAACTCCGAGAGCTCGTACGTCCTCGGACCCGTCTCCGCCACCGCCGCGACCAGCGCCGGGTCACCCGACCGCTCGGCCACGATCGAGTGCTGGTGACGGGCCGACCCGGCACACGAGCCCGACGGGGTGACGATCGCGTCGTAGCCCGCGAAGGCGTCGACGAACGTCCGCACCACCGGCACCGCCTCGTCGAGGTAGCCGGTGTTGACCATCGGCTGGCCGCAGCAGGTCTGCTTCGCCGGGAACTCGACGTCGACCCCGAGACGGCGCAGCAACCGCACGACGGACTTCCCGGTGTCGGGGAACATCGCGTCGTTCACGCAGGTGACCTGGAGGGCGACCCTCACGACTGCGCATCCTTCCACGGATGCACGCGCGGTTCGTGGCGGCGGAGGTCCTGCGTGCGGGCGACCAGGTCGCGGAGGTCGTCGAGGCCGCCGCTGATGGCGCCGGCCGCGCGCCCTTGCACGAGCACGTTGCCGAGGGCGGTCGCCTCGACCGGGCCGGCGACGACGGGGAGTCCGGTGCGGTCGGCGAGGGCCTGGCAGAGCAGGGCGTTCTGGCTGCCACCGCCGACGACGTGCACCTCGTTGATGGTCCGACCCGCCAGGTCGGCGGCGGTGCGCAGCGCATCGGCGTACGCCGCCGCGAGGCTCTCGACGATCGAGCGCACCAGGGTCACGGCGTCCGTGGGGGCGCGGACGTCGTGCTCCGCGCACCAGGCAGCGATGCGGGCCGGCATGTCCCCGGGAGCGACGAACCGCGGGTCCTGCACGTCGAAGACCGGGACGTCAGTCGTGACGTCGGCGGCAGCCGCGAGCAGCGCACCGAGGTCGTCGCGGCCCCATGTGCGCAGGGACTCGCTGAGCAGCCAGGTGCCCATCACGTTGGTGAGGAAGCGGATGGTGCCGTCGACCCCGCCCTCGTGGGTGAAGTTGGCCGCACGGGCAGCCTCGGTGAGGACCGGCGTGCGGAGCTCGAGCCCGACCAGACCCCAGGTCCCGAGGGAGATGTACGCCGACCCGTCACCGGCGAGCGGCACCCCGACGACGGCCGAGGCGGTGTCGTGCGACCCGACGGCGACGACGGGCAGGCCGGGGGCGCCCACGCTCCCGCCGATCTCGGGCAGGAGCGTGCCGATCGTCGCGCCGGGGTCGACCAGAGCGGCGAGGACGTCGCGTGGCAGCCCGAGGCGGGCGATCAGGTCGTCGTCCCACTCGCCGGTGGTCACCGAGAGCAGGCCGGTGGTGGAGGCGTTGGTCCGCTCCGCGACCTCGGCACCGGTGAGCCAGTAGGCCAGCAGGTCCGGCACGAGCAGGACGCGGTCCGCCTCGGCGAGGCGGGTGTCGGCGGCGAGCTGGTAGACGGTGTTGAACGGCAGGAGCTGCAGGCCTGTACGGGCGTACAGGTCCGGCGCGGGCACCCGGGCGTGGACCAGCCTCGGTCCGGCCTCGTTGCGCTGCTCGTCGCGGTAGTGGAAGGGCTCGGCGAGCAGCCGACCGCCGCGCAGCAGGCCGTAGTCGACCGCCCACGAGTCGATGCCGACGCTGACCAATCCGCCCGTCGGCCAGCGCCGACGGCGGCACGCAGTCCGTCCAGCGCGTGGCGGTGGAGTCCGGAGACGTCCCAGTGCAGGCCGTCCGCAGCCGGCACCGGCCCGTTGGCGAACCTGGCCGCCGCCGTCAGGCGCAGGTGGCCGGGACCGACCTCGCCCAGCATCACCCGTCCGCTCGAGGCCCCGAGGTCGATGGCGGCGACGCTGACGGGGCGAGCCCCCTCGATCACCGGAGGAACGCCGCCGCGACGCCCGCGTCGACCGGGACGTGCAGCCCCGTGGTGTGGCTGAGCTGGTCGGAGCACAGCACGAAGACGGCGTTGGCGATGTTGTCCGGCAGGACCTCGCGCTTCAGCAGGGTGCGCTGGGCGTAGAACTTGCCGAGCTCCTTCTCGTCCACCCCGTAGACCGCGGCGCGCGAGGCGCCCCAGCCACTGGAGAAGATCCCGGAGCCCTGGACGACACCGTCGGGGTTCACGCCGTTGACCTTGATCCCGTGCTCGCCGAGCTCGGCGGCCAGCAGCCGCACCTGGTGGGCCTGGTCTGCCTTGGCCGCGCCGTAGGCCACGTTGTTGGGGCCGGCGAAGACCGAGTTCTTCGAGGAGATGTAGACGATGTCGCCGCCCATCCCCTGGTCGATCATCGCCTTCGCCGTGGCCTGCGCGACGAGGAACGATCCCTTGGCCATCACGTCGTGCTGGAGGTCCCAGTCCTTCTCGGTGGTCTCGAGCAGCGAGCGCGACAGCGACAGGCCGGCGTTGTTGACGACGAGGTCGACACCGCCGAAGGCGAGGACGGTGGCGTCGACCGCCGCCTGGACGGCAGCCGCGTCGGACACGTCGACCTGGACGCCGACGGCGACGTCGAGCGAGCCGATGTCGGCTGCCGCGGCCTGCGCCTTCTCCAGCGACAGGTCGGCGATGACGACGCAGGCGCCCTCGGCTGCGAGCTTCTTCGCCGTCGCCAGGCCGATGCCGGAGGCGGCGCCGGTGACGAGCGCGACGCGGGTGGCGAGCGGCTTCGGCTTCGCCATCCGCTGGAGCTTGGCCTCCTCGAGCGCCCAGTACTCGATGCGGAACTTCTCCGACTCGTCGATGGGGGCGTACGTCGAGAGGCCCTCGGCACCGCGCATCACGTTGATGGCGTTGACATAGAACTCACCGGCCACGCGGGCGGTCTGCTTGTCCTTGCCATAGCTGAACATGCCGACGCCGGGGACGAGGATGATCAGCGGGTCGGCGCCGCGCATCGCGGGACTGTCCTCGGTGGCGTTGCGCTCGTAGTACCCGGCGTAGTCGGCGCGGTAGGCCTCGTGCAGCTCGGCCACCCGGGCGCGCACCTTGTCCAGCGACGCGTCGGGGGCGAGGTCGAGCACCATCGGCTTGACCTTGGTGCGCAGGAAGTGGTCCGGGCACGACGTGCCCAGCTCGGCCAGGCGAGGTGCGTTCTTCGAGGCGAGGAAGTCGAGGACGACCTTGTCGTCGGTGAAGTGGCCGACCATCGCGCGGTCGGCGGAGGCGACGCCGCGCAGCAGCGGGGCGATCTCGGCGGCGCGGGCGCGGCGCTTCGCGGGGGACGAGCGGCTCGTACTTCTTCAGGCGGGCACCGAAGGGCAGCTTCTTCGAGTGCTGCTTGATGTAGCGCTCGGCGGTCCGGATGATCCAGAGCGAGTTCTTCTCCGCCTGCGCGCTGGTGGTGCCCCACGCGGTGATGCCGTGGCCGCCCAGGATGCAGCCGATGGCCTGCGGGTTGGCCTCCTTGATCGCGGCGATGTCGAGGCCGAGCTGGAAGCCCGGACGGCGCCACGGCACCCAGACGACCTTGTCGCCGAACGCCTCCTTGGTCAGCTGCTCACCGTCCGCTGCGGTCGCGATCGCGATGCCGGAGTCGGGGTGCAGGTGGTCGACGTGCGCGGCGTCCACGAGGCCGTGCATCGCGGTGTCGATCGAGGGAGCCGCACCGCCCTTCCCGTGCAGGCAGTAGTCGAACGCCGCCACCATCTCGTCCTCGCGGTCGACGCCCGGGTAGACGTCGACCAGGGCGCGCATCCGGTCCAGCCGCAGCACGGCCAGGCCGCCCGCGGTGAGGGTGCCGAGGTCGCCGCCGGATCCCTTCACCCACAGCAGCTCGACGTCCTCGCCCGTGACGGGGTCGGTCTCGGTGCCCTTGGCGGACGTGTTGCCGCCTGCGTAGTTGGTGTTCTTGGCGTCGGCGCCCAGCCGGTTCGAGCGCTCGACGAGCTCGGCGACGGTGGGGTTGAGGTCACTCACGGTGCGGGTCCTTTGCGGTTCGCTGATGAAG
>CAVQDC010000022.1:0-6647 GCA_963711175.1 uncultured Actinomycetota bacterium | reverse complement strand
GGTGAGAGGCCGGTGAACCGGTGGACGGCGGCCGCATCGGCGATCTTCTCCTCGACGGTGCGCGGGGTGCCGGGGGAGCCGAAGACCTTGAAGCGGGTGCCGGAGTTGCCGTAGGCCCAGGACGGCACCTCGATCGCGAGGTCGCCGAGCCGGTCGGTGATGGCGGAGAAGCCGGAAGAGGTGGTCATCACTGGTCCTGTGCGGTCTGGGAAGGAAGGTCGGGGAGGGCGGCGAGCTGGTCCTCGAGGTGGAATACCTCGCTCAGCTGCCAGAAGCCCTGGTCGGGCGGGAGGTCGAGCTCCTCGAAGAACTCGGCCATCTCCGCCTGCCAGCGGGCGTTGACGTCGGTGCGGGCCATGCCTGCCTGTGCGGCGGCGAGGTCGTCGGTCTGGAGGTAGCCGACCAGCAGGCCGTCGTCGCGGAGGAAGAGGGAGTAGTCGTGCCAGCCGGTGTCGTGGAGTGCGCGGAGCATGTCGGGCCACACCGCGGCGTGGCGCTCGACGTACTCAGCCATCCGGTCCTGGCGGACCTGGAGCGTGAAGCAGACGCGCGGCATCGCACTCTCCCAGCTGTGGTGGTGGTCCCGGGGCCGGCGGCGGCTGGGGCCGACGGCCCCGGGAGCTGTGTGGTGCGGTGGTGCCTCGACTCAGAAGTCGAAGTCGCCGATGTTGTCCGCGGTGAAGGTGAACGGCTCGCCGAGGAGCACGACGCCGTCGGCGCCGACCTCGAAGGAGCCCAGGTCGCCGGCGTCGAAGGAGTCGCCCTCCTTGCCGGTGATGTCGCCGTTGACGAGCGCAGCAGCGGCGTACGTCGCGAGGTAGCCCAGGTCGCCCGGGTTCCACAGCGCGAAGGACGCGACGGTGCCGTCCTCGACGAACTCACGCATCTGGTTCGGGGTGCCGAGGCCGGTCAGCGCGACCTTGCCCTTGAACTCCGAGTCCGAGAGGTAGCGCGCCGCGGCGGCGATGCCGACCGTGGTGGGCGAGATGATGCCCTTGAGGTCGGGGTGGTTCTGCAGCAGCGCCTCGGTCTGGTCGAAGGACTTCTGGTCCTCGTCGTCGCCGTAGACGGTGTCGACGAGCTTGATGTCGGCGTAGTCCGGGTTGTCGGCGAGCTCCTTCTCCATCATGTCGATCCAGGCGTTCTGGTTGGTCGCGTTGGCGGTGGCCGACAGGATCGCGATCTCACCCGAGCCGCCGATGGCGTCGGAGATGAGCTCGAGCTGCTTGGCCGCGATGCCCTCGGACGTGGCTGCGTTGATGAACAGGTCGCGGCAGTCGGGGTTGGTGTCGGCGTCGAAGGTGACGACCTTGACGTCCGCGCTGCGGGCCTCGTCGATCGCGTCGCACAGGGCGTCGGGGTCGTTGGCCGAGAGGATCAGCGCGCTCTTGCCCTGCTGGGCCACGGTGTTGATGTAGGACACCTGGGCGTCGGGGCTGCCGGTCTCGGGACCGACCTCCTCGATGTCGGCACCGAGCTCGTCGGCGGCCGTGTCGGCCCCCTTGGTGCTGGTGTCGAAGTAGGCGTTGCCGAGGTTCTTCGGGAGCATGGTGAAGGTCAGGTCGCCGCCGCCACTCCCGCCACTCCCGCCGGCGTCGCTGCCGGTGTCGCCCGCGTCGTCGCTGCCGCAACCGGCGAAGGCGAAGGTCGCTGTGAGCAGGAGCGCGGCCAGAGCCGTGGGCTTCCTGGTGGGGAACTTCATGAGTCACTGCCTCTCGTTGGTACGCCGGCGGATGCCGCGTTAACTGGGGTGTGGGACTCCCGAGGAGCCGCCGGTGTCGCCTTGCGAGGGAGCCTCGACGAGGTCCAGGCAAGGACGTTGGGGAGGATCACCGAGGCCACGAGGAGCAGGCCGACGATGATGTTGGTGACGTTGACCGTCACGCTCTCCAGGCGCAGCGCGCTGGAGAGGACGCCGATCAGCACGACTCCGGCGAGGACGCCGTGGAGCCGGCCGCGGCCGCCGAAGATGGAGACGCCGCCGAGGAGCACGGCCGCAATCACCTGCAGCTCGTAGCCGGTGGCGTTGTCGCCGCGGGCCGAGCCGAAGCGCAGGGTGAAGTAGATGCCGGCGAGGGCGGAGACGACGCCGGAGAGCATGAAGAGGACCAGCTTGGTCCGGGCCACGTCGACGCCGGTGAAGTGCGCCGCCTCGTCGTTGAGCCCGATGTCGTAGACGCCGCGGCCGAAGGTCGAGAAGTGCAGCAGCACGACGAATCCGACCGCGAGCACCGCGAAGGGGATCATGACCAGCGGGATCTTGGTCTCGCCGATCGTCCCGGTGGCGAGGTCCGACCACTTCTCGGTGAAGTCGGTGATCGCCTTCGTGCCGAGCAGGCCCACCGCGATGCCGCGGAAGAGCGCGAGGGTGCCGATCGTCACCGCGAGCGACGGCAGCCCGACGTACGCGATGAGGAAGCCGTTGAGTGCGCCGCACGCCAGGCCGGCCAGCAGGGCGAGCAGCGCTGCGGACGGGACGGACATGCCGTGCTCGTGGAGCACGCCGAGCAACACGCTGCTCAGGCCCATGATGCTCGCGACCGACAGGTCGATCTCGCCCGTGATGATCACCAGCGTCATCGGCAGCGCGATGAGGAGGATCGGCGCGATGTCCTGCAGCAGGAACTTGATGGTCAGCGGGCCGTCGAAGTTGGGCACGTTGGCGATCGAGTAGAGGATCACCGCCGCAGTGAGGGCGATGACGGCCATCTCACGGGTGAGCAGGAGTCGCTGCCACAGCGGTGCCGAGTACGCCGCGTAGGTGCGGGTGGGTGCCTCGGGGGCCTGGGTCGTCATGATCGATCCCTCGATTCGGCGAGCTTGCGGGCCTGTCTGGCGGCGAGGACGCGGTCGAGGACGATGGCGCCGAGGATCAGGGCGCCGACGACGGCGCGCTGCCAGAAGTCCTCGATGCCGAGGCTGGGCAGCGCCCGGTTGATGGTGATGAGCAGGAACGCGCCGATGGCCGCGCCCCACACGGTGCCGCTGCCGCCGAAGATCGCGATGCCACCGATGACCGCGGCCGCGACGGCCTGCAGCTCGATGCCACTGCCGACGCTGGAGCTCACCGTGCCGTAGCGGGCGGTGTAGAGGGCGCCGGCGAGCCCGGCGAGCGCACCGCTGAGGACGAACGCAGCGAGCAGGCGGCGGCGTACGGGCAGCCCGTAGAGCACGGCTGCGTCCGGGTCCGAGCCGATCGCGTAGAGCTCGCGACCGCCGCGGGCGGTGTGGAGGTAGTAGCCGACGGCGACGAGGACCAGCACCGCGATGATCGTCAGCATCGGCACGCCCAGCACGGAGCGGGTGCCGAGCCGGAGGAACTCACCCGGCAGGTCGCCGGCATTGATCCGGTCGCTGCCGGCCCAGGTCAGCATGATGCCGCGGTAGATGTAGAGGGTGCCGAGCGTGATCACGAGCGCGGGCACGTTGCCGTACGCCACGAGCAGGCCGTTGACCAGGCCGAGGAGCGCGCCGAGCAGGAGGCAGGCGGCGATCACCGCGATGATCGGCAGGCCGGGATGGTCGACGAAGAGGCGGCCGGTCAGGTACGCGGTGAGCGCCATCACCGAGCCGACCGACAGGTCGACGTTGCGGGTGATGATCACGACGCCCTGGCCGACGGCCAGCAGGATCAGGATCGACGGGTTGAGCAGGAAGTTACGCCAGCCGTCGGAGCTGAAGAGGAAGCTGTTGTTCTTGGTGGTCGCCAGCACCACGACCGCGACCAGGACCAGGAAGATCGACAGCTCGCGCGAGCGGAGCACGGTCGTCATCGCGCGCCGGGTCGGGGACAGCCGGCTCGGCTCGACGAGCAGCGTCTCGCCGGCGGAGACCTCGACGTCGGTGTCGTTCATCGCGCAGTCTCCAGGTGGTGGGTGGCCGCGTGCATGACGGCCTCGGGGGTGGCGTCGGCGCGGTCGAGCTCGGCGGTGATCCGGCCCTCGCAGAGGACGAGCACGCGGTCCGCCATGCCGAGCACCTCGGGCAGCTCGGAGGAGATCATCAGGATCGCGAGGCCCTGGCCGGCCAGCTCGGAGAGCAGGCGGTGGACCTCAGCCTTGGTGCCGACGTCGATGCCGCGGGTGGGCTCGTCGATGATCAGCAGCTTGGGGCTGGTGGCCAGCCACTTGGCGATGACGACCTTCTGCTGGTTGCCGCCGCTCATGGTGGCGGCGTTCATGTCGAGCGCGCTGGTCTTGACCTCGAGGCGAGAAGCCCACGGACCGGCCGCCCGGGTCTCCATCGCCGCGGTGAGCAGGCCGCCCTTCGCGATGCCTCGGCGGATCACGCCGGCGACGTTGCGGGTGACCGAGGAGTCGATGACCAGGCCCTGCTTGCGGCGGTCCTCGGGGATGAAGGCCATGCCGGCGCGGATCGCGGCGCGCGGGTCGTGTGCTCGTACGTCCTTGCCGCCGAGCGACACCGAGCCGGAATCGTAGGGGTCCACGCCGAACACGGCGCGGGCGACCTCGCTGCGACCGGCGCCGACGAGTCCGGCCAGTCCGACGATCTCTCCGGCGCGGACCTCGAGGTCGACGTCGTGGAAGACGCCGGCCCGGTTGAGGCCGCGGACCTGCAGGACCGGCTCGCCGAGCGTGGCGGCGACCTTGGGGAAGAGCTCGTCGACGTCGCGGCCCACCATCAGCGAGACCAGCTGGGACGGCGTGGTGGCGTCGATCGCCCGGGTGTCGACGTAGGAACCGTCGCGCATCACGGTGACGGTGTCGGCGAGGGCGAAGACCTCGTCGAAGCGGTGGGAGATGAACACGAGGGCGCGGCCCTCGTCGCGAAGGCTCCGGGCGACGGCGAAGAGCCGGTCGACCTCGACCCCGCTCAGCGCCGCCGTCGGCTCGTCCATCACGAGGAGGCGGGCGTCGAGCGAGATGGCCTTGGCGATCTCGATGATCTGCTGGTCGGCGATCGACAGGCCGGCAGCCGGGCGGCGCGGGTCGATGCGGACGCCGAGCCGGGCGAAGAGGCGCTCGGCCTCGGCGATCATCGCCGGCCGGTCGATGCGGCGTCCGCGGGCCAGCGGCTGCCGGCCCATGAAGATGTTCTCGGTGACCGAGAGGTCGGGGAAGAGCGTCGGCTCCTGGTAGATCACCGCGACGCCGGCCTGCTTGGAGTCGGCGGTAGAGGAGAAGTCGACCGCGTCGCCGTCCAGCTCGAAGACCCCCGCGTCGCGACGATGCACGCCGGCCACGACCTTGACGAGCGTCGACTTGCCAGCGCCGTTCTCGCCGATGAGCGCGTGGATCGAGCCGCCCTGCACCCGGATGCTGCCGGACCGCAGGGCCACGACCGGGCCGAACGACTTGGAGACGTCGCGCAGCTCGAGCACCGGGGTGGCGGTGGGGCTGGCGGTCATGGTGCTCCTTGGATTGAAAGGTTTCAACGAAAGGTAGGTGAGGGCCGTCACACCTGTCAAGGGCCCATGAGCGTCATTTGTGCGGGCGATCACAGGAGGCCTGCCGCCAGGGCTAGCGATGGCGTAGCCTCGGCCCCACGCCTCTCACGGATCGTTTCAACGGCCGGGCGGTCGACGACGGAGGAGGTGCAGCCGGTGGCCAGGGCCTCGTCGGTGAAGGACGTCGCAGCACGCGCAGGCGTGTCCCTCGGCACGGTGAGCAACGTGCTCAACCGTCCCGAGCGCGTCTCGCCGGAGACGCGCGGGCGCGTCGAGCAGGCGATGCGCGACCTCGGTTTCGTCCGCAACGAGTCGGCCCGTCAGCTCCGCAACGGTCGCAGCCGGACTCTTGCCTACGTGCTCCTCGACGCGCGCAACCCCTTCTTCACCGACGTCGCCGAAGGTGCCGAGAGAGCTGCAGAGGCGGCCGGACTGTCGCTCTTCCTCTGCAACTCCGACAACCGCGACTCGCGCGAGCGCGACTACCTCGGCCACCTCGTCGAGCAGCGCGTCCAGGGGATCCTGGTGACCCCGGTCGACGCCCAGTCCACGGTCCTCGACGACGTACGACGCAACGGCACGCCGGTCGTGATCGTCGACCGCACCCGCACCGACGACACCTTCTGCTCCGTGGCGGTCGACGACGAGCTCGGTGGCCGCCTGGCCGTCGAGCACCTCGTCGAGCAGGGGCACACGCGCGTCGCCTTCATCGGCGGCCCGGACACGATCGGCCAGGTGCGCGACCGCCTCGAGGGCGCTCGCAAGGCGTGGGCCGACGCCGGCCTGCCCGCCGAGCAGCTCGTGGTGGTGCCGACCGACGGCCTGACGGTGGTCGAGGGCCGCTCGGCCGGCGAGCGGGTGATGGGGATCGGGCGTCGCCGACGACCGACCGCCGCCTTCTGCGCCAACGACCTGCTCGCGCTGGGGCTGCTCCAGCAGCTGAGCACCTCGGGATTCGCGGTGCCGGGCGACCTCGCGATCGTCGGCTACGACGACATCGAGTACGCCAGTGCCGCGGCCGTCCCGCTGACCTCGGTGCGCCAGCCGCGGCAGGAGCTAGGTCGCCGCGCTGCCGAGCTGGTGCTCGACGAGGCCCACGACCCCGATCACGTGCACGAGCAGGTGGTCTTCACGCCTGAGCTCGTCGCGCGCCGCTCCACGCTCGGCTGACCACCCTCCCCGGTCGGCGGGGAGCCCGCGAGGCACGAGCGGGTCCGTCGACCGACTTCGGTACGTTGTG
>CAVQDC010000021.1:0-735176 GCA_963711175.1 uncultured Actinomycetota bacterium | reverse complement strand
TGGGCCCAGCTGATCGTCGACCACGTCTCGCCCTCGGGCACGTCGAACCTGTCGGAGAAGGCCGGCAGGTCGCCGAACCTGTCAGCCGCCTGGCGAACCGTCGCCGGCATGTGCAGACCGAGGATGCGGGCTTCGTACTCCTCCCGGACTGCCGCGACATCGGCAGGGATCTCGTGGGTCATCGGCTCTCCTCGTGTGGCGGGGGTCACATCATCATGGTCGCAGGCGGGGACTGGCTAGGTCCGTGGAGGGAGGCGGTGCAGCGTGACGTCGTGCAACGCGCCGTCGTGTGCCGTCGCGGTCAGGTAGGTGCAGTGGGGCTGGCGGCGCCGGTCGGTGGGGGAGCCGGGGTTGAGCAGGCGAAGCCCGGTGGTGGTCGTGGTGTCCCAGGGGATGTGGCTGTGCCCGAAGACGAGCACGTCGAGGTCGGCGTACAGCGCGCTCATCCGCTCGTCGCGCCCTTTCGACTGGCCCGTCTCGTGCACCACGCCCATGCTCAATCCGTCCACGTCCGCGCGGGCGACCTCGGGCAACCGCTCGCGCAGCACGCCGTGGTCGTTGTTGCCGCACACGGCGAGCAGCTGGCGGGCGCGGCGTTCGAGCTCGTCGAGGAGGCGTACGTCGACCCAGTCGCCCGCGTGGACCACGAGGTCGGCGTCGTCGACGGCGCGCCACACCTCCTCCGGCAGGGCTCGTGCCCGCTTCGGCACGTGGGTGTCGGCGATGAGGAGGAGTCGGGTGGCCACGGTGCCAGTCAACTGGAGGGAGCACGTAGGTTCGAGCCATGACCCACGACGACGCGACCACCGACGACATCGTCGCCGAGTCAGCGCTGCAGCTCTGGTCGGCGGCGCAGACCGATTTCGACCCCTTCGAGGTGCCGTCGCAGGACTGGCCGTCGACGGCCGTCCCCGTCCACGACGCCGACATCGCCGTCGACACCCACCTCGACGTGGACGACGTACGCGCCTCGCTCGAGCGCCTGGAGGGTGTCGCGGTCGTGCTCGGTCGCGACGCCGGTACGTGCAGCGTGCTGCGGGTCATCCCTGCGCCCACCCCGCTGTAGACCGCTCTCAGCGTCTACGCGGTGCTCTGCGCTCCCGCCAGCCACCGCTCGTCGAGCTGTTCCTCGTCGTACGCGCCGACCGTCTCGCGAGCGGCTCGGCGGCGCGGGCGTGTGAGAGGGGTCGCATCCATCGCGGCATGATCCGATGCCATCGGCAGCCTCTGGCGGTCGCGTCTGCGCGGGCGCACACTTGGCTCATGCGCAGTCTGACGCGTCGCCTCGCCCCGCACGCCCGTACGTCGTGGTTCACCTTCGCCGCGGTGGCCGTCGCAGTACTGGTCGTCGCGATCCTGGTGGTCCTGCTCAACGGCGGTGGCCGGTCCGGTGTCGTCGCGGCGGTGGTCACGTGGTTCGTGGCGGTCGTCGTCCTAGGTGCGTGCCTCGACGCGATCCTCGTGCCGGGCAATCCGGACGTACGCCGTCGTGCCGGGCACGACGCCGGGTGGACCGGCATGGGGGCCGCTGTGAGCTGGTCCGACGGCGGTTCCGGCGGGGGCGACGGCGGGTCCTGCAGCTGAGGCTCTCGTTCACGTTGGGTGGGGGTGGCGCGCAGTCGGCCTCCCAGAGGTGAAGTCGCGTGCGGTGGGGCCTGGTTGCGTCCCTGTGGCAGGAGACGGACATTGGCAGATCCGCGCGCGACGCGGCAGATCCGGGCGAGCGTAGCCGCCCTCAACGCGGCAGATGAGAGCGTTCAATGAGTTCGGTCGCAAAAAAGGCCCGATGACTGATCTGGGGAGACGCCAGAGCGAAGTCGATCCCCGATGAAGGGTCGACGACCGGCACATTTCGACTTGCGGGACGCCCCCAAGCGGGCGAGAAACCAGAGAACGTCCACCCCAGCTCGACGCACCACGGCTGGTTACTCGCGCGCCGGCGCATTGCACCTCGCTCGCTTTGGCAGTCGCGCGAGCTCGCGGAAGTGCGAGCCCGGTCTTGATCACCGCCGCCGCACTCGGTCCCTCAGCCAAGCACGTGCATCCGCGACGAGAATTGGATCACCGTCGTAGTTGACCTCCGCGGAGTCCTCAAGTCCCAGCTGCATGAAGAGTGCGCGAGACGCCACGTTGGCTGGGTGATGACACACCATCAATTTCGCACAGTCCGGCAATCCAGCGAGGACGGTGAGGCCCGATTTCGCGACTAGCCGACCGATGCCTCGTCGTTGCCACCTGTGGTCGATCACCAGGTGCGCCAGCTCGTACCATCCTGGAGTCACTACGGACAAAGCCTCGTCGCGATAGGCGGGTCCGTAGGCAACCATGCCGACCGCCAGTTCCGACTCGTCAGCGTGAATGAGTCGAAACGTAACCTCGGGCCGTTCCAAAGACACTTGGTGCCAGTACCACGCGCTGTGAACCCAGCCCCGCGCCTCTTGTCCTGGATCAACTTTCTCGAGATCGCCTCGGTTGCTCAGAGTGACGGGCCGCAGACCTATGTTCACGTCATCAACGTAGTGGACGCTCGCGGGACACCCTTGGTGGCAGGTGCGGCCGGGCGTCGTTGACGCAAGTACCTATCGAGCAAGAGGTGACCAGTGCGGGATCGTCACGCGGAGCGTGACCAGTGCAGGATCCATCTGTGGCACGGTGCGCGTGGCAATCGCTTAGGTACCGCTGACGCGCGGATTGCGGCTACTAGGAGACTTCCCTCAGGATCGGTGTCTGGCCAGACTCTGATCTAGGTGGCTGGCGGGAGGCTCTCATTGCGGCTTCCCACCAGCGCTTGGTGTGGCTCTCATCTGGTATGCGACCCCGTCGGTCACCGTGACGAGGAGTGGCTCCAGAGGGGTCTGCCCAGCTCGTAGTAGCAATGCCCACCTCGTCGACCAACTGGTTCCTAGCCATTGACGAGGTGAAGTAGATGAGTGAGAAGAAGAAGGGCGTGATCATCGGGGTCGATCCCCACAAGATGTCGGTGACGATCGAGGTCCTCGACACCCACGAGCGGCTCCTCGGCCGCGGACGGTTCGACACCACCAACACCGGTTACGCCGCGATGCGCCGGTATGTGAAGCAGTGGCCGCATCGGCTCTGGGCCGTCGAGGGAGCCAACGGCGCCGGTCGTCCGCTGGCCCAACGGCTCGTCGCCGCCGGCGAGGAAGTCGTGGATGTGCCGGCCAAGCTTGCGGCGCGGGCTCGGTTGTTCGACACCGGCCACAACCGCAAGACCGACGCCCTGGATGCCCACTCGATCGCGGTGGTCGCGGTCCGTACCGAAGGGTTGCGGGTCGTGGTCGAGGACGGGGAGCTCGAGGCGTTGCGGATGCTCGCCGACCGCCGTGACGAGCTCGCCCGCCAGCGGGTCCAGACCGTCAACCGGCTGCAACGCCTGCTCAGTGAATTGCTGCCTGGCCAGCGCAAACGTGACCTGTCCGCCACCCAGGCCAAGGCGATGCTGGCCACTGTTCGGCCGCGTGACATCGCCGGCAAGACCTGCCGCCGGATGGCTGCTGAGGAGATCGCGGACCTGGTCGCGGTCGATGCCAAGCTGAAGAAGATCAAGGCCGAGCTGAAGGTCGCGGTCACCGCCCGCGGCTCACACCTGATGGACCTCTACGGCGTCGGCCCAGTCGGCGCCGCCCGGACCCTGGCCGACGTCGGCGACGTCGCCCGGTTCGCGGACCGCAACCGGTTCGCTCCTGGACCGGCACCGCACCCCTGGACGCCTCGTCCGGTGAGCAGACCCGCCACCGGCTCTCGCGGGCCGGGAACCGGCGGATGAACCATGTGCTGCACGTGGCCGCGGTGGTGCAGATCCGTCACGACACCGAGGGCCGCGCCTACTACCGACGCAAGATCGATGCAGGCAAGACACCGCTGGAAGCGCTGCGGTGCCTCAAGCGACGTCTGTCCGACATCGTCTACCGCCAGCTCGTCGCCGACAGCAACGCGGCCAACACGAGAGTGGACGCGGGTCCGGGAGGGCACCGCGGGGCGACACTTCAATCCAGCGCGGCCGACTCGCACCCGCACATCGACACTTCGGATCAGCCACTTCCCGGACCCGCGAAGCCGACGCTACGCCGAGCACCAACCCGCCGGAAGACCCTCGCCAAAGCCGCTCCTTGACACAGAGGGGTGCCAGATCCGGACGTCTTAGGCGGCGACGTCGGGCATCGGTCTGGAGAATGTCGATCATCCACAGCGCACTCCGGCGCCCGGCCCCCACTGTCGGACCCTCCTGCTTGAGTGGATCCATGCACCTGACCACCGCCCTCGACGAGCTGACCGGGGCCGAGCTCCTCGATCACGCCGACGAGGTGGCGCGCACCCAGCGCGAGTGCGAGGCGCAGGTCCTGCGGATCGCGGTGCAGGTCGCCATCGTCAACAACCCCGAGACGCTGGATCCCGAGATCAGCAGACTCCCCGGTCGGGAGCGCGCGAGGAGGTTCGGCGGAGTCGGGACACCCGACGTCGCGGAGTTCGCGGCAGCCGCGCTCGGCGGTCGGCTCGGGATCTCGACGGGTTCGGCGCACTCGCTGATGGCCGACGCGCTCGACCTGATGATCCGGTTGCCCCAGCTGTGGCGGCGGGTGGAGGCGCTCGAGGTGAAGGCGTCGTACGCCCGTTTCGTCGCGCGCCGCACGCGCGACCTGAGCGTCGACCAGGCGTCGTACGTCGACGAGCGGGTCGCCGAGTCCGCCGACGGGCGCATCCCGTGGTCCCGTTTCGAGGATCTCGTCACCGGCCTCGTGGTCGCGAGCGACCCGGCGGTTGCCGCGCGCAAGGAGCAGGAGCTCGCCGATCGCCAGGTCGCCCGCCCCACCCGATCGACGCAGGACGGCATGCGCAGCTTCTTCATCCGCGGCCCGTTCCCCGTCATCGCCCTCTTCGACGCCCGCGTGCAGTGGTTCGCCGACGTGCTCGCGAGCCTGGGTGACACCGACGACATGGACACGCGGCGGGTGAAGGCGGTCGCGATCCTGGCTGATCCCCTTCAGGCGGTGGCGCTGATGGAGGCCTTCGTGGCGTGGTGCGACCACCCCGACGAAGCCGATCAGCCGGACGTCGACTGGTCGACGATCCTGCCCACGGTCACCCTCCACGTGCACACCTACGCCGGCGCCGAGCCGACCGACGTCACCCGGGTGGAGGGCCACGGGCCCGTCACGGAGGCCTGGGTGCGCGAGCACCTCGGCCCCCACGTCCGGTTCACGATCCGGCCCGTGCTCGACCTCGCGGGCCAGGCCCCGGTCGACGCCTACGAGATCCCTGACCGCCACCGCCGGGCCGTGCACATGATGACGCCGGCCGACACCTTCCCGTGGGGGGCGAGCACTGCTCGCACCCACCAGATCGACCACACCCGCGCGTACCGCCACCGGGGGCCGCCCGGGCAGTCGAGGATCGGCAACTACGGTCCGATGACCTCCTTCCACCACCGCATCAAGACCCACGCCGACTGGCAGGTGCGGCAACCCTTCCCGGGGATCTACGTCTGGCGCGATCCTGACGGCGCGACGTACCTCGTCGACCACTCCGGCACCCGACGCCTGCGGGGCTGTCCGGAGATGAGCCCGGCCGAGGCCGAGCTGAGCCGGACCCTGTTCGAGCTGGCTGCCTGATCTCTGCCGGCCGGCCGACGTCGCGTACGGTCGCGTCATGGTGGCAAGCCGGTCGGCGCGGGAAAGGAAGGCTGCCGCACAGGCAGGTCCGCTCGCGCGCGTGAAGATCGACCTCGACGGCGAGCAGCAGTTCCTCTACCGGATCGGCTGTACGACGTGTGTCGCGCGCGGTGACCGCGCCTGGTCGACGCACCGGGCGGGCGCGGACAACGGCTTCATGGCCGCGATGGACCGATGGATCTTCCACCTCGTCGAGAAGCACCCCGGCGAGGATGCGCCGTGCCTGGCGTTCCGTGCCGAGGCGGAGCAGCGGCTGCACGAGAAGCGCGAGGGCTGAGGTTGATCGTCAGTCGCCCTTGGGCATGACGATCCACGCGATGATGTAGGCGATCTCGCCGGCTCCGACGATGCCGAAGATCACGAAGCCGAGTCGCACCAGGCCGCGGGAGACGCCGAACCGGTCGGCAAGGCCGGCACAGACACCGGCGATGATCTTGCCGCGACGGGGACGGACGAGAAGTGAGGACATGACCCATGTCTACCCGGTGTCGGGTGACGACTGTTCCACCCTGCTGTTGGCGGCTGCCGGATCGTCAGTCATGATCCGTGGATGTCCTCCGACGACGACCTCCGCGACGAGCTCGCCGCCGCCGCGCGCGAGATGCAGGACGACAGCCCGCTGGAGGCGATGCAGCGCGCGGTGATGCTGGCGACCCAGATCATCCCGGGCTGCGCCGCGGCAGGCGTCTGCGTGGTGTATCGCGGCGACCGCATCGACACGCACGCGACGAGCGACGAGGCGGTGCGCGAGATCGACGCGCTGCAGCACGAGCTCGACGAGGGTCCGTGCCTCGACGCGTTGCGCCAGGACCACACCGTCCGCAGCGAGGACCTGTCGAAGGACGACCGCTGGCCCAGCTGGGGTCCCCAGGTCGTCGAGCGACTGGGCCTGAGCAGCAGCGTGAGCTATCGGTTGTACCTGACCGACCAGGACCTCGGCGCGCTGAACCTGTACGGCAAGGATGCCTCGGCCTTCACCGACGAGGACGTCCACGACGGTCTGGCGCTCGCCGCCCACGTGAGTGTCGCGCTCGCGGCCGCGCAGAAGGTGCAGCAGTTGGAGACGGCCCTCGGGGGCCGCACGGTGATCGCCCAGGCGACCGGCATCCTGATGGAGCGTTTCGACCTCGATCCCGACCGCGCGTTCTCGGTGTTGAGCCGGATGTCCCAGCAGAACAACGTGAAGCTCCGGGTGCTGGCCCAGCAGGTCGTGGCGACCCGCCAGCTCCCGACGACCTAGGGAGCTCACGAGCCGTGGACGCGGACGTCGTGGTGGTCGGAGCGGGTCTCGCCGGTGTGGCGTGCGCGCGCGAGCTGCGAGCGGCAGGCCTCCGCGTCCGCGTCGTCGATCGCGGTCACGTCCCCGGCGGCCGGATGGCGTCGCGTCGGCTGTGGGATCGTCCGGTGGACCTCGGAGCCTCCTACCTGACGGCGTCCGACCCGGAGTTCGCCGCCGTGCTGGCGGACTGGTCCGGGCGCGGACTCGCGGCCCAGTGGACCGCCACCTTCACGGTGCTGGGCGGCTCCGAGGTGTCCGACAAGGACGGTCCGGTGCGCTGGGGTGCCCCGCACGGGCTCCGGTCCCTGGTCGAGGACCTGGCGCAGGACCTCGACGTGGAGCGAGTCGACGTCGCGAGCGTCGAGGAGGTCCGTGGAGGGGCGCAGGTCGTCGTCCTGGCCATGCCCGATCCGCAGGCGCGTCGCCTCACCGACGGCCATCCCGTGGCCGACGTGCTCGACCGCGCGTGGGAGCCCGTGCTCGCCCTCGCGGCACGGTGGCCCTCCCGCACCTGGGACGACGTGAGCCCGTCCGGACGCTTCGAGGGCGCCTTCGTCAACGACGACCCGGTGATCGGCTGGATCGCCGACGACGGTCGCCGCCGGGGCGACGACGCGCCGGTCCTGGTCGCCCACTCGACGCCCGATCTCGCCTCCCGTCACCTCGACGACCCGTCGGCCGCGGCGCCCGAGATGGTCGCAGGGCTGCGTCGCCTGATGGCGCTCGACGAGCCTGCCGATGTCCATGTCCACCGCTGGACCTTCGCCCGCCCGGTGGGCCGGCGCGAGGCGTCGTACGCCCTGGTCGACGGTCCGGGTGGTCCGGTCGCGGTGTGCGGTGACGGCTGGGGCCCGTCGCCCAAGGTCGAGACGGCTTGGCTCTCCGGCACCCGCCTCGGACGGGAGCTGGGTCAACGCGCCAGCACGGCCAGGTCGCGCTCGGCGTAGAGCCGGTGCTCCCACTCCTCGTTGAGGACCACGCGCAGGCACTGAGCCACCGTGAGGCCCTCGGCGTCGGCCAGGAACGGGGTGGCGGACGTGACCGTACGCGCCAGCCCGTCATCGTCGAGGCCGTCGAGCACCGACTGCACCGTGGCCCGCCGCGTCGCCCGCAGCTCGAGCACCTCGTCGAGCGACGGACGTACGTCACGGTCCCACGGCACGCCGTCGACTGCCGGTGCCTCGTCCCACGGCAGGTCGAGCGGGTGCCAGGGCGCCGGGTCGGCGAGCACCACCCCGCCCACCCAGCACGCGTGGGCGAAGCCGAGGTGGCGCAGCGTCTCGATGAAGGACCACTCCTCGTCGACCTGCTCGTGCAGCGCCTCCGGCGGCAGGGTGCGGGCCTTCTCGACGGTGGCGGCCCACAGCCGGTCGAGCGTCGCGAAGGCGTCGCGGAAGCCGGCGAGGTCGGTCGGCGACATCAGCGCGCGCTCGGGCATCCGACGATTCAGCTCGGCCTCGACGAGGGGCACGACGTCGACGCCGTTCACCAGGAGCCTGCCCACCTCGCCGTAGATCTCCATGTCGGGGACCTCCACGCCCGTCATCCGGACGCCGTCGAGGTACGCCGCCCGCACCCGCATTCGGCTCAGGTCCACGTCCCGGATGTCGAGGTCGGTCAGGTGTACCTCGCGGAAGCTCGAGCCGGAGAGGTTGACGCGTCGGAACGTCGAGCCGCCGAGGTCCTGCTCGGTGAAGTCGGTCATGGCAGCAGGCTAGGAGGTGTTGCGGACGATCAGCGACCGGATCGATCATGTCCCATGACCGATGAGCCCCTGACCCCTGGGACCGTGGCCGTGCCCGGCGCAGTCCTCGCCTTCTCCGTCCGCGGCGACCTCGCCGACGCCGCCCCCGACTCGCCGCCCCTGATCCTGTGCGGGTCGCCGATGGACAGCACGGGCTTCGTGAGCCTTGCAGCCGGCATTCCCACCGGTCCGGACGGTCGGGTGCTCGTGCTGACCGACCCGCGCAACACCGGGCGCAGCACCCGCGACGAGCCCACCGCTGCGGTGACGCCCGAGCAGCACGCGGAGGACCTGCACGCCCTCATCGAGGCGCTCGGCGTCGGCCCCGTCGACGTGTTCGCGTCGTCCGGTGCGGCGGTCAACTTCCTCCACCTCGTCGCCGCGCACCCTCGATGACGTACGCATCCTGGTGGCGCACGAGCCGCCGATGACCGGCCTGCTGCCCGACGCTGCCGCGATCGGCCGGGTGTGTGACGACATGGTCGCGACCTACGACGCCGCCGGCTTCGGCCCGGCGATGGCGAGGTTCATCGGCCTGGTGATGCACCGCGGGGAGGTCACCGGTGACGAGCCGGCGCCGGACCCGGCGATGTTCGGCCTGCCGACCGACGACGACGGCTCGCGCAACGACCCGCTGATGGCCAACATGCGGGGCCAGGGCGTCACGCGGGTCCCGGACCTCGACGCCGTGCGCCGCGCCTCGACGCGGGTCGTCATCGGGGTGGGCGAGGAGTCCGGCGGGCCCGCCGACGGCGAGATCGCCGGTCGCTCGGCCCACGCCGTCGCGCAGGCGCTCGGCCAGGAGCCCGTCGTCTTCCCGGGCGGCCACAACGGCTTCCTGGGCGGTGAGTTCGGCCAGACCGGCAAGCCGGAGGAGTTCGCGGTCAGGCTGCGCGAGGTGCTCGCGGGCTGACCGCGGCTACAACCCGAGCATCCGCCCGATGATCTCCTTCTGGATCTCGGTCGTCCCGCCGTAGATCGTCTGGATCCGGGAGTCGACGTAGGCCTTGGAGATCGGGTACTCGTTCATGTACCCGTAGCCACCGTGCAGCTGGACGCCCGCGTCGACGACCCGCTTCTGCAGCTCGGTGGTCCACCACTTCGCCATCGACGCCAGCGCGGTGTCGACCTCGCCGGCGTTGAGCCGGAGCACGCAGTCGTTGATGAAGACCCGCGCGATGTGGGCCTCGGTCGCCATCTCGGCCAGCACGAAGCGGTTGTGCTGGAACGAGCCGATCGGCTTGCCGAAGGCCTGGCGCTCCTTGGCGTACGACAGGCACAGGTCGAGGACGTGCTCGATCGCGGCGACGGCGATGCAGCCGATGGAGATCCGCTCCTGCGGCAGGTTCTGCATGAGCGAGACGAACCCCGAGCCCTCCTCGCCGAGGAGGTTCTCCTTCGGCACGTGGACGTCGGTGAACGACAGCTCGGCGGTGTCCTGCGCGTGCAGGCCCATCTTGTCGAGGTTGCGACCGCGCTCGAAGCCCTCCATGCCGCGCTCGACGACGAGCAGCGAGATGCCCTGGTGCCCGGCCTCGGGATCGGTGCGGCACACGACGATCACCAGGTCGGCCAGGATGCCGTTGGAGATGAAGGTCTTCGACCCGTTGAGGACGTAGTGGTCGCCTGCGTCGACCGCGGTCGTACGGATCCCCTGCAGGTCGGAGCCCGCACCCGGCTCGGTCATTGCGATAGCGGTCACCAGGTCGCCGGAGACGCAGCCCGGCAGCCAGCGCTGCTTCTGCTCGTCGGTGCCGAGCGAGGAGATGTACGGGACGATGATGTCGCTGTGCACGGCGAAGCCCGGGCCCGAGGCGCCGGCCCGCGCCGACTCCTCCGCGAGCACCATGTTGTAGCGGAAGTCCGCGATGCCCGGCCCGCCGTGGGCCTCGTCGACGTCGAAGCACAGCAGCCCGCGCTCGCCCGCCTTGCGCCACACCTCGCGGTCGACGATGCCGTCGCGCTCCCACTGCTCGTGGAACGGCACGACCTCACGGTCGAAGAAGGCGCGGGCGACGGCGCGGAAGTCCTCGTGCTCCTGCTCGAGGATGCTGGGGCGGTCAGGCATGGGGGCTCCGATCGGTGGCTGGCGGGACAGTCCGCGGGGTGATGCGCGACCGCGAGGGCGTGCCTACGTTGGCTACATGACTTTCGTGAGCACGGCTGTCCGCGCGACCCACCTGGTGACGAACGGTGCGTGGTTCGGCGGCTCGCTGATGGGGGCCGTCGGGCTCAACCCGGCGGCACGTCAGCCCGACACCGAGCGCGAGCGCGTCGAGGTGTCGGGCACGGGTTGGGAGCGGTGGGGTCCGGTGCAGGGCGCGGCGATCGGGCTGCACCTGCTGAGCGGGCTGGCGATCCTCGCCGACAACCGCCACCGCGTCGCGGCGCACGCTCCGACCACGGCGTCCGTGGCGCTCAAGACGGCGATCACCACTGCGGCGGTCGCTTCTACCGCCGCGGCGTATGTCTACGGCACCCGCCTGGGCGACGCGTCGGGCGAGGACGGCCACCCGCGCGATCCCGAGGGCGCCGAGGCTGCTCGCCGGAAGCTCGCGTGGCTCCAGTGGACGACCCCCGCCCTCACGGGAGCGCTGCTGGTGCTCGACGCGCACCTCGGCGAGCAGCAGCGTGGTGCGGCCGGCCTGCTCGACCGCCCGTGGTGAGCCCGCCGTCGTGAGGCTCAGGACACCCATTCCTTCACCTGGGCCACCGTCGCGGCCGGGTCGGCGCTCACGGGAGTGATGTTGAGGTCGGTGACGCCGGCCTCCTGGAAGGCGGCGATGCGCTCCTTGACGTAGGACTCCGGGCCGACGAGGTTGGCGGCCTCCAGCCACTCGGTGGGGATGAGCGCCTCGGCCTCCTTCTTCTTGCCGGAGAGGTAGAGGTCCTGGATCTCCTCGGCCTCCCTCTCGTACCCGTAGGACCGCGCGACGTCGTTGTAGAAGTTCTTGCCCTTGGCGCCCATGCCGCCGACGTAGAGCGCGAAGATCGGCCGGGCGAGGTCGAGCAGCGCCTTGGTCTCCGGGCCCTCGCCGATCGCGACCATGCCACCCGCCATCACCTGCAGGGGAGCGAGCCCTTCCTGGCGCTTGGCGTTGCCGGTGGCGAGGGCGTCGCCCCAGACCAGGTGCGCCTTCTCGGGGTGGAACAGGTGGGGGATCCAGCCGTCGGCGATCTCGGCGGTCTGCTCGACGTTCTTCGGGCCGAGCGCGGCGATCCAGATCGGGATCGTGTCGCGCTCGGGCCGGGTGAGCAGCTTGAGCGGCTTGCCCAGGCCGGTGACGGCGCCGTCGTCCTTGGTCAGCGGCAGGTGGAACTCACCGTCGGCGGTCAGCGGCTCACGCTTGAGGCCCCGGCGGACGATCTCGACGACCTCGGCCGTGCGGGCCATCGGCCTGCGGTAGGGCACGCCGTGGAAGCCCTCGATGACCTGCGGTCCGCTCACCCCGATGCCGAGGATGGCGCGGCCCGCCGCTGACGTTGTCGAGGCCTGCCGCGGTCTGCAGCAGCGCGCCCGGCGTGCGGGAGTAGATGTTGAGGATCCCCGACCCGATCTGGATCGTGTCGGTCTTCGCGGCGAGGTAGCCCATCAGCGTGGGGGAGTCGAAGCCGTACGCCTCCGCGACCCACACGCTGTCGAGCCCGGCCCTCTCCAGGGTGACGACCTGGTCGGCCGCGCTGCGGGGGTTGCCGTCGTACATCAGGAGGGTGGCGAGGCGCATGCGGCAATCGTGACAGTGGAACTGTCACGGTGCAAGGGCGGTCAGGCGTTATGGTCGAGCGGTGTGTCAGGAGGATTCGGAGCGGCGGAACCCCCTCACTCACCGGCGCTGGGCGCGTCGGCGTACGTCTCGTGGGCAGAGGTCATGAAGGCGACACCCTGGCCGCCAAAGCCCCTCACGCACCGCAGCCGTGGGAGGCGATCAGCCCGTCCCGTGCCACGACTCCCAGAGGGCGGCGTACGACCCACCCGCGGCGACGAGGTCGTCGTGCGAGCCGAACTCCGAGATCAGGCCGTCCTCGACCACCGCGACCCGGTCGGCGTCGTGGGCGGAGAAGAGCCGGTGGGCGATCGCGATGACCGTACGTCCCTCCAGCACCGCCGCGAGCGAGCGCTCGAGGTGCCGGGCGGCGCGCGGGTCGATGAGCGAGGTCGCCTCGTCGAGCACGAGGGTGTGCGGGTCGGCGAGGACCAGCCGGGCCAGCGCGATCTGCTGGGCCTGGGCGGCCGTCACCGCGCGGCCCCCGGAGCCGACGATCGTGTCGAGGCCGACGGGCAGCAGGTCGACCCACTCGAGGGCGTCCACCGCGCCCAGCGCGGCGCGGACGGCGTCGTCGGACGACCCCGGCCGCGCGAGGACGACGTTCTCCCGCAGGGTGCCGACGAAGACGTGGTGCTCCTGCGTCACCAGCGCGACGTGCCCGCGCAGGTCGCCGAGCGGCAGCTCGACGAGGCCGACATCGCCGACCGTCACCGCACCGGTGCGCGGCGGGTGGATCCCGGCGAGCAGCCGCCCGAGGGTCGACTTGCCCGCCCCGGACGGCCCGACCATCGCGATCCGCTCACCCACACCGACGTCGAGGTCGATGCCGTGCAGCACGTCGCGGCCCTCGACGTAGGAGAAGCGGACGTCCTCGGCGTCGAGCTTCTCCGACGACGGCGTACGCCCCGAGACCTCGCGGTCGTCC
Organism: uncultured Actinomycetota bacterium; assembly: GCA_963711175.1. Classification (GTDB taxonomy): domain Bacteria; phylum Actinomycetota; class Actinomycetes; order Propionibacteriales; family Nocardioidaceae; genus Nocardioides. The sequence goes on along the minus strand of CAVQDC010000021.1, from coordinate 721,771 downwards.
GGCACCTGCGCCACCCCGAGGAGGCGGGCGAGGGAGGCGGCACCGAGCTGGAGCTCGTCGAGGATCGACACCAGCCGGTCGACCGGGTCGATGAGCATCTGGACGTAGAGCGTCGCGGTCGTGACCTCGGCCAGCGAGACCTCGCCGCGCGTGTAGAGCCAGCCGCCGAACAGCAGGGTGCCGACCACCGGCAGGAGGTAGCTCAGCTCCATGCTCGGGAAGAAGACCGTCCGCAGGTGCAGCGTGTACTTCTCCGCCTCGAACGACTTCGCGCAGTCGTCGTCGCACAGCTCGACCCGCTTCGCGCCGAGGCCGAGCGCCTCCACGGTGCGCGAGCCCTCGACGGTCTCCGACAGCGTGGTGGTGATCTGGGAGTACGACGCGGTCTCGGCGAGGTAGCCGTCCTTGGCGCGGGCGAGGTACCACCGCAGCCCGACCAGCAGAGGCGGCATCGCCAGCAGGCAGGGGAGGAACACCCACCAGCCGACGCTCAGCGCGGCGGCGAAGGTGAGGATCGCCGAGACGACGGCGATCGTCCACTCGGGCAGGGCCCATCGCACCGACCAGCCGAGCTGGTCGATGTCCGAACCGGTGCGGGTCAGCAGGTCGCCGGACCCGGCGGCCTCGACGGTCCCGACCGGGAGGGCCAGCGTGTTGGCGACGAAGTCCTCGCGGAGCTCGGCGAGCACCAGCTCGCCCATCACCTGCGAGCGATAGCGGGCGTACCTGGTCAGCACCGACTGCAGCACCAGGAAGATCGCCAGCCACATCACGATCTCGTCGACGCGGGAGCGGGTCGTGCCGTTCTCGACCGACTCGACGAGGCTGCCGAGCAGGCGTGGTGCGGCGAGCGCGGTCAGCGCTGCCAGCACGTGGAGGCCGAGCGCGGTCCACAGCAGGCGGGGGTGCCGGTGCGCGACCTGGCCGACGTAGCGGCGCACGGCCTTGCCGTCCGCGATCGGGAGACGTGTCGTGACACTCATACGACTGCCTCCACGTCGCGTACGACGACCCGGCGGTAGGCCGCGACGTCGGCCAGGAGGTCGGCATGGGTGCCGACCGCGGCGACCCGGCCGTCCACCAGGAAGGCCACCTCGTCGACGGCGTCCAGCAGCAGCGGGCTCACCGTGGTGACCACGGTCGTGCGACCCTCGCGGTGCGCCCGCAGGCGGGCCGCGACGCGCGCCTCGGTGTGGGCGTCGACGGCGCTCGTCGGCTCGACCAGCACGAGGATCTCCGGGTCCGCCGCGAGGGCCCGGGCCAGGACCAGGCGCTGGCGCTGGCCACCGGAGAAGGAGCGTCCCTTCTCGGTGACGACGGAGTCGAGGCCGTCCGGCAGGCCCTCGAGGATGTCCTCGGCAGAAGCGGTGAAGAGGGCCTTCTCGACGTCACCGGTGCCGCGCTCGTCGATCCGGTCGGCGAGCCGGCCCGCGAAGAGGGCCGCGCCGGTGTCGGACACGATGATCCGATCGCGGACGTCGGCGTGGCGCAGCGAGGTCAGCGGGATGCCGCCCAGGGAGACCTCGTCGTCCTGCTCGGCGGCACAGAGCCCGAGGCGGTCGGCCAGCAGGGCCGAGTCGTCGGGCTGGTCGGAGACGACCGCGGTGAGCAGGCCCGGTCGGACCCGGAGTCCCGAGCGGGCGTCGTACAGCTCGGAGCCCGGGGCGGGAGCGCGTGGCCGGGGAGGTGGGCTCGACGACGTCGGGCTCCAGCGCCAGCACCCGGCACACGCGGGACGCGGCCACGCGGCCGCGGATCAGCTTGTTGGCGAACTCGGTCGCCGTGCGCAGCGGCAGCATGAGGAAGGCCGAGTAGCCGTAGAACGCGACGAGCTCGCCGGCGGAGATCGTCGCCGGTGACGGCCGAGCGCGCGCCCAGCCACACCACCAGCACGACGAAGACCCCGGGGAGGAAGACCTGGAGGGCGTCGAGGACCGACTGCAGCTTGGCGACGTTGACCGCGGCCGTTCGCGTCGCCTGGGACTCGCGGCGGTAGCGGGCGAGGAAGACGCCCTCGCCGCCGATCCCGCGCAGGACACGCAGTCCGCCGACGATGTCGGTGCCGGTGTTGGAGAGGTCCGAGCGCATCTGGCGCTCGGTCGCGCTGCGGGACTGGAGCGGCTTGAGGAGCGGCCCCATCAGCAACAGCAGCAGCGGCACGCCGATCAGCACGACCAGCCCGAGCTGCACCGACGTGCTCAGCAGGATCGCCGAGACGAGCAGGAACGACACGATCGCGCCGGCGAACCGGGCGGTCACGTCCATCACGTTGCCGATGTGGGAGAGGTCGGTGGTGCCGATCGCGATGACCTCGCCTGTGCTGACCTTGCGGGGCAGTGAGCCGCCGAGGCGCACCGACTGCCGGGTCGTGAGCTGCACGATCCGGTAGGACGCTGTCAGCCAGTTGGTGACCGCGAAGCGGTGCCGCATGATCCCGGTGACCGCCTGGAGCAGGCCGATGGCGAGCATCACGCCGGCCCACAGCACCAGCTGTTGCTGGTCCTTGGCGGACACGCCGCGGTCGATCGCCCGGCCCAGGACCGCCGGCATCACGGCCTGGCACGACATCCACACGATCCCGAACGCCATGCCGCCGGCCAGGGTCGGCAGCTGCTGCCGGGCCAGCCACCACAGGAACCGTCCGGGGGAGCGGTGGTCCGGGGTCCCGGGGTCGGCGACGGGCAGTGTTCTCACTGGCCAGATCCTAGGTTCGGGAGCCAGCTCAGCGACGAATGGTTATCGCCCGAGCCCGGGCACCACCTCGGCGCCGGGCAGGTCGCCCAGGAGCCGGCCGGGCACGAGCAGCTTCGAGCGGCGCACACCGCTGCCGATGACGACGACGGGCTCGTCGAGGAGGGCGTCGTGCACCAGGATCCGCCAACCCTCGGGCAGGCCCAGCGGCGTGATCCCGCCGTGCTCCATCCCGGTGTCCGCGACCGCGCGGTCCATCGGGAGGAACGAGCACTTGCGCACGTCGAGCAGCTTGCGGACGAGCGTGTTGACGTCGGCGCGGGTGTCGGCCCGGACCACGCAGGCGGCGATCCGCTCGTCGCCCGCCCGTGCACCGGAGACGACGACGCAGTTGCCGCCGGCGGTCATCGAGATGGCGTAGGCCTCGCTCATCGCGGCCGTGTCGGCGAGGTCGGGGTCGATGTCGACCACGGCGACCTCGGACGCACCCGGCCATGCCGCCAGGGCGGCGGCCACGGGCGCGGCGACCAGGTCCGGGTGGTCGGTCGCCCGCAGGGAGGTGAGGCTCGGGAAGCTCGGGAGTGTCACGTCGACATCATGCGGCATTCATGTCCGCGTCACCCTCCGGTCCCGCGCGGGGTGGAACGTGGAGCCGTGACGATGACTCGCGAGGCGGTCGAGACGGCCCCGTCGTTGGTCCTCACCCCTGCCGTGGTTGCGCACCGCGGCGCCAGCGGTCATCGTCCCGAGCACACCCTCGACGCCTACCGGACGGCCATCCGGATGGGCGTCGACGACATCGAGCTCGACCTCGTCTCGACCCGTGACGGCGTGCTGGTCGCGCGCCACGACCTCGAGCTCAGCATCACCACGGACGTCGCCGAGCGTCCGGACCTCGCCCACCTCCACCGCACCCTGGTGGTCGACGGGGTCGCACAGCACGGGTGGTTCGTGCAGGACCTCACCGTCGCCGAGCTCAAGACCCTCGCCACGCGCGAGCGGATGCCGGGTACCCGCCCCGGCAACACGGCGTACGACGGGGCCGAGGGCGTGCCGACCCTGACCGAGGTGCTGGCCATGGTCGGCGCGGAGTCTGCCCGGCGCGGTCGCCCGTGGGGCTGCTGCTCGAGCTCAAGCACGCCACCCACCACGACGCGATCGGACTGCCGCTCGACGTCCCGCTGCTGCGCGAGCTCGACCGCCAGGGCCTCGACCACCCCTGGGCGCGCGTAGGCCTGCTGTCGTTCGAGGCCACGATCCTGCGCCGGCTCGCCGCCCGCACCCGCCTCCAGGTCGTGCAGCTCCTCGAGGCCGGGGAGGTGCTGACGCCCGACAGGTTGGACGAGATCGACGAGTACGCCGACGGCATCGGGCCGCACGCGTCGCTGGTGCTGCCCCGCGACCCCGACGGCGCCATCGGCGCACCGTCGACCCTGGTGCGCGACGCCCACCGCCGCGGCCTGACCGTGCACGTCTGGACGGTGCGCGCGGAGAACCGCTTCCTGCCGACCAACCTCCGCCACGGCCAGGCTCCCGACGCCCTCGGCGACATGGCGGGCCACGTCCGCGCGCTGCTCGCGGCGGGTGTCGACGGGATCATCACCGACCACCCCGAAGCGGCGCTGGCGGCGGTGCGCGACCTTCGGTGAGAGGCGCGGTCGGGCACCGGCGTACCCTCGGGTCCGTGTCCCTCATCGAGCGCATCCGCGACGCCGTCATCGGTGACGACCAGGTGATGCACGGGCCCTACGGCCCCCGCCGGGTGACCTACGCCGACTACACCGCGTCGGGCCGCAGCCTGACGTTCATCGAGGACTTCATCCGCGACGAGGTGCTGCCGGCCTACGCCAACACGCACACCGAGGCGAGCGGCACCGGCCTGCAGACCACCCGGCTGCGCGAGGACGCGCGCCGGATCATCCGCGACGCCGTCGGCGGCGACGAGGAGACGGTCGTCGTGTTCTGCGGATCAGGCAGCACGATGGCCATCGACAAGCTCATCGGCATCCTCTGCCTGCGGATCCCGTGCGGCCTCGACGACCAGTACGACCTGAGTGCGGCGATCCCGGCCGACCAGCGCCCGGTCGTCTTCATCGGCCCGTTCGAGCACCACTCCAACGAGGTGAGCTGGCGCGAGACGATCGCCGACGTCGTCACGATCCACGAGGACGCCGACGGGCGGGTCTCGCTCGACCACCTGCGTGAGGAGCTCGAGCGCCACGCGGAGCGCCCGCTCAAGATCGGCTCGTTCTCCGCGGCGTCCAACGTCACCGGCATCGTCACCGACACCGAGGGCGTCGCCGACCTGCTCCACGAGCACGGGGCGCTGAGCTTCTGGGACTTCGCGGCCTGCGCCCCGTACGTCGACATCGAGATGTACGGCCCCGGACGCTCCTACAAGGACGCGATCTTCATCTCGCCGCACAAGTTCATCGGCGGTCCCGGAACCCCGGGTGTGCTCGTGGTGCGGCGCGAGCTGATGACCAACCGGGTGCCCGTTGTTCCGGGTGGCGGCACGGTCATGTACGTCAACCCGACCGAGCACCGCTACCTCGACGACAAGGCCCACCGCGAGGAGGGCGGCACGCCGGGGATCGTCGAGTCGATCCGCGCCGGGCTGGTCTTCCAGCTCAAGGACGCGGTGGGCGTGGAGACCATCCAGGCCCACGAGGAGGAGATGCTGCGCCGGGCCGTCGAGGCGTGGGTGGCCGAGCCCGGCATCCAGATCCTCGGCAACCTCGACTCGACGCGGCTCTCGATCGTCTCCTTCGTGCTCAAGGCGCCCGACGGGTCCTACCTCCACCACAACTACGTCGTCGCCCTGCTCAACGACCTCTTCGGCATCCAGACCCGGGGCGGCTGCTCGTGCGCCGGCCCCTACGGCCACCGCCTGCTCGACATCGACCTCGCCACCAGCCACCAGTTCGAGGCCCAGATCGCGAGCGGCTGCGAGGGCATCAAGCCGGGCTGGGTGCGGGTGAACTTCAACTACTTCGTCGACGAGGACGTCTTCACCTACGTCGTCGACGCCGTCCGGCTCGTGGCACAGGAGGGGTGGCGGCTGCTCGGTGACTACCGCTTCGACCCGATGACCGGCCTCTGGCACCACCGCACCGGCACGGTCGAGCCACCGCTCCGGCTGGCCGACGTGACCTATGCCGGCGACGGCGCCATGACGTGGGAGTCGCACACGTCGACGGCCCCCGCCTCGGTGCTCCGGGAGCACCTCGACGAGGGCCGCGCGATCATGGCTGCCGCGTCGCCTCCGGACTGGTCGGACCCCGCCCACCTGGGCGCCGACTTCGACGACCTCCGGTGGTTCGCCCTGCCGGCCTGCTCGCTCGGCTAGATCGACTCAGGACCGGCGCGAGGGCCACACCGTGGCCGCGAGACCTGCGACACCGGCGGCGATCCACGGGATCGGCAGGAGCCAGCGGAGCTCGCTCGTCTCGACCGTGTCGCCCTGGACGAGCGCCCAGACCAGCACCATGCCGGCGAAGGCGACGCCCATCACGAGCTGGCCGATGTTGACCGGGTGCCGCCCCGATGGCTTGTCGGGGGCGTCGAGCGGGCCGACCATCGGCTCGTCGTACCCGTGCCCGTAGACGTCGGTGTCGTAGCTGCTGTTGTCAGTCATGTCGTGCTCCTCAGGCTGCTTCGCGGACGATGATCTCGCCGACGAAGAGGTCGATGGCGATGGACAGGTCAGGGACGTCGTCCCCTCCGTCCAGGACGTGGTCCAGGGTGACGTCGAAGCCGTCCCGGCGGCGGTCGAAGACCCGGCTGTCGCCGGCCACGACCTGGCTGTCGACGGAGACGTCCATGCCCTCGGGCACGATCACCTCCACCCGACCGCCGACACCGTCGATGGCGATGTCGCGGCCGTCGAGGGCGTCGAGGTCGGACACGTTCGAGAGGTCGAGGGTGAGCTCGCCGCCGCCGAAGTCGTAGGTGTCCTTCACCTGTGCCGCACTCGTGGGGGAGTAGGTGAACCGGTCCTCGGGGAACTGGTTGCCGAGAGTGGCGCCGGCCGTTGCGATCGCGGCCACGAGGCCCAGGGCGATCAGGCCGCCTGCGCGGCCCCAGAACGACCCGACCACGAGCATCACGGCGGTGACACCGAGGGCCAGGGCGGGGTACGCGCCGTCGGCGACCGCGACACCGGCGAGGTCGACGACACCGAGGACCCCCTCAGCCAGCGCGATCAGCGCGAGCGTGAAGAAGAACAGGATCGGTCCGCGCTTGCGCGGGTTGCGGGGCCGCGGCGCGCGGGCGTACGTCTCCCAGTGCTGGGGCTCGGCGGGCGGTGCGTACGCGGTCTCGGTGCGCCGGCTCGAGCGCCGTTCCTTGCGGTGCAGGAACAGCACCACGAGGGCCGCGACGATCGCGAGGGGCCACGGGAACCAGGAGGCACCGGCCCAGTCGCCGACCGCGCAGATGAGGGCAAGGACCCCGACCCCCGCGAGGGCGAGCGAACGGCTGCGCTGGTCGAGGCCGAGCGGCTCGTCGTCGGTGCCCTCCTCGGGCACCAGGAGCCAGGCGCCGATGTAGAGGAGCAGGCCGGCGCCTCCGAAGAACGCTCCGACGACCAGCGCGACCCGCACGATGATCACGTCGACGTCGAGGTGGCGGGCGAGGCCGCCGGCCACACCGGCGATGTGCCGGTCGGTGACGCTGCGGCGCAGACGGCCGAGGTCCTTCATCTCCTCGCGGCTGACGCGAGGGCCGGTCGTGGGCTGGTCACCGCCGGACGGCGGTGGGGGGTTCTGCTCGGTGGCGGTGGGGCTGGCGTTGTCCATGTCTCCACTCTGGTCGCCCGGCCGCGCCGCCACCATCGGGGACAGCCCTGATTCGTGGCCCTGGTTCCCCGCCGATCGACCCGGGTCGGACTCAGGGTCGGCTCGGGGTCTGTCCTCATGGTCCGCGCGCCGTGTGCCTGCGACGATGGAGTCACGATGAGCCAGACACACGCGCCTCGAGCCGGTCGGTCCCGACGGGCCTACCGCGACCTCTCGGCGCCCATCGCCGGGGGCGTCGCGTCCGGCCTGGCCACCCACCTCGGTGCCCCGGTGCTGTGGGTGCGGGGCTTCTTCGTCGCGACCGCCTTCCTCGGCGGCTTCGGTCTGCTGCTCTACGCCGGCCTCTGGATGTTCCTGCCCGCCGACCAGGGCTTCGAGGTGAGCGCCCCCGGCCTGGAGAGCGCGACCCGGACCGGCAAGCGCCCGCGCGGGCGCTCGCGGCTGCGGGATGCCGGTCCTGCCATCGCCCTGGGTGCCCTCTTCTTCGGCGTCGTGCTCGGGGTCGAGGGCGTCTTCGGCCAGGGCGCCCTGTTCTGGCCCGTCGTCCTGGGTGTCGCCGGCATCGCGCTCCTGTGGCGCCAGGCCGACGAGGCCCAGCGCGAGCGGTGGACCGACACGACGGCGCGCATCGACCCCTTCCGCGCCGTCTTCGGCAACGGCGGCTGGGCGGCGTACGCCCGCATCGCCGCGGGGCTCGGCCTGATCGTCACCGCCATGATCGTCTTCGCGGTGGCCGCCGGGCAGGCCACCTTCGCCGTGCCGGTGCTCGTCGCCGGGCTGCTCGGGCTGCTGGGACTGGCCATCGTCGTCGGCCCCTGGGGCCTCCGGCTGGTCAACGACCTGAGCGCGGAGCGTGCCGAGCGGGTCCGCACCCAGGAGCGCGCTGACATGGCCGCGCACCTCCACGACTCCGTGCTCCAGACGCTGGCGCTCATCCAGAAGAACGCGCACGACGCCACCACCGTCGCGCGGCTCGCCCGCTCCCAGGAACGCGACCTGCGCCAGTGGCTGTTCGAGGCCGAGACGTCCGACGCCACCACGCTCGCCGGCGCCCTGAAGGAGATGGCCGCCGACGTCGAGTCGCAGCACGACATCGTCGTGGACGTCGTCACGGTCGGCGACTGCCCGCTCGACGACGAGCTGCGACCGGTCGTGCACGCCGCCCGCGAGGCGGTCGTCAACGTCGCCAAGCACGCGGGCACCCAGCGCGCCGATGTCTACGCGGAGACCTCGGACGGTGCAGTGGACGTCTACGTGCGCGACCGCGGTGCCGGTTTCGACGTCGACGGCGTCGCCACCGACCGGCACGGCGTGCGCAGCAGCATCGTGGACCGGATGGTTCGCCACGGCGGCCGGGCGGACGTACGCTCTGCTCCCGACGAGGGCACCGAGGTCCGCCTGCACATGCCCCGCACCACCAGCCGCGGCACAGCCAAGGACGAGGAGAACCGATGACCGAGCGCAGCCCCGAAGGAGCAGTCCGCGTGGTGCTGGTCGACGACCACGCGATGTTCCGGGCCGGCGTCCGGGCCGAGCTGGCCGCGGCCGGCGCCGGCCGGGTCGAGGTGGTCGGCGAGGCGGCCGACGCGGACGCCGCCATCGCGGTCGTCCAGAAGATGCAGCCCCAGGTGGTGCTGCTCGACGTGCACCTGCCCGGCGGCGGTGGCGTCGAGGTGATGCGCCGCCAGCCGTCGCCCGACGCGCTCTACCTCGCGCTCTCGGTGTCGGACGCCGCCGAGGACGTCATCGGCACCATTCGTGGCGGTGCGCGCGGCTACGTCACCAAGACGATCACCGGTCCCGAGCTGGTCGACGCGATCACCCGCGTCGCCGGGGGAGACGCCGTCTTCTCGCCGCGACTGGCCGGCTTCGTGCTCGACGCCTTCGCCGGTTCGATCGACGTCGCCGCGGTCGACGAGGACCTCGACCGGCTCACCGAGCGCGAGCGCGAGGTGATGCGCCTGATCGCCCGCGGCTACGCCTACAAGGAGGTCGCCAAGGAGCTCTTCATCTCGGTGAAGACCGTGGAGACCCACATGTCGTCGGTGCTGCGCAAGCTGCAGCTCTCGAGCCGCCACGAGCTGACGAAGTGGGCCTCGGACAGACGTCTCCTGTGACACCCATCAGGGTGGGCAATGATTGACAGCCCTCCGTCGACCCGGTGGGGTCGGACAATGTCTGACACCGAGACCACCCCCCGTCCGGACGAGAAGGACAGTGAGCTCAAGCGGTCCATCACCGGGCGCCTGCTGTTCTTCTACACCCTCGGCGACGTGCTCGGATCGGGCATCTACGTCCTGATCGGCCTGGTCGCGGCGGCGGTCGGCGGTGCCTTCTGGATCGCCTTCGCCCTCGGCGTCTCGGTCGCCGCGATCACCGGTACGGCGTACGCCGAGCTGGTGACGAAGTACCCGCAGGCCGCCGGTGCCTCGCTCTACGTCAACAAGGCGTTCGGCAACCGCGCGCTGACCTTCCTCGTCACGGTGTCGTTCCTCGCCGCGAGCATGGCGGCCTCGGGCTCCCTGGCCGTCGGGTTCGCCTCCTACTTCGAGACGCTGTGGTCCGGCCCGCCCGCGCTGCTCGTCTCGCTGGTCTTCGTGGCGCTCCTCGTCGTCGTGAACTTCATCGGCATCACCGAGTCGGTGGTGATCAACATGCTGATGACCTTCGTCGAGGTCGCGGGCCTGCTGATCGTGCTCCTCATCGGCATCGTCCACATCGCCGAGGGCAACGCCGACTTCGGTGTGCTGACCCGCATCGACACGAGCGGCGACTACGGCAGCCCCGCGCTCGCCGTGCTGGCCGGCATCGCGTTCTCCTTCTTCGCGATGACCGGCTTCGAGAACACGGCCAACGTGGCCGAGGAGACGATCGACCCCTACAAGGCCTTCCCGCGCTCGCTCGTCGGCGGCATGGTGGTGGCCGGCGTGGTCTACGTGCTGGTGTCGATGGCCGCCGCGCTGACCGTGCCCGTCGAGACGCTGGCCGGCTCCGACGCGGCGCTGCTCGAGGTGGTCAAGGCGGGCATCCTGCCCTTCTCCACCGACTTCATGACGACGCTCTTCTCCGTCATCGCGCTGATCGCGATCACCAACACGACCCTCGTCACGATCGTCACCCAGCCGCGCGTGCTCTACGGCATGGCCCGTGAGGACGTCGTCCCCGGTGTGTTCGCCAAGATCCACCCGGTCCGCCGGAGCCCGTGGGTCGGCCTGATCTTCTCCGGGGCAGTCGTGGGATCCCTGCTCGTCATCGGCACCCTGGTGACCGCCTCGGGTGGCGGCATCGACCTGGTCGGACGCCTGGCGACCGTCACCGTGGTGCTGCTCCTGGCCATCTACGCGACCGTGATCGTGGCCTGCCTCAAGCTGCGCGGGCAGGACGAGGAGCACCCCTTCTTCCGCGCCAACACCCCGTTGCTGTTCGTCGGGCTCCTGGGCAACCTCGCGATCCTCTACTTCACCATCTACGACGACCCGCACTCGCTGATCTGGTGCGCCGGACTGCTGGGCGTCGGGCTTCGTCCTGTTCCTCGCCGAGTACTTCTTCGGGAGCCGCGGCACGGGCTCCGAGACGCCCGAACTGAAGGAGGTCTGACATGCACGTCATCGTCGCCACGGACGGTTCGCGGCAGTCGCTGGCAGCGGCCAAGCACCTCAAGTCGTTCGCCGACCCCACGAAGGTCACCGAGGTCTCGGTGATCGCCGTGATCCGCCCCCTCGCGTCGGTCGCCTTCGCGGACGACACGTCCGAGAACAAGGCCACGTGGCCGGAGGGTTCCTTCCGCGACGCCGCCCAGAGCGCTGTCGACACGCTCGCGGCCGTCTTCGACGGCTGGGGGCCCAAGGTCAACAAGCGGATCCGCAGCGGCTCCGCCGCCAACGAGATCATCAAGGCCGCCAAGCAGTACGACGCCGGGCTGGTCGTGGTGGCCGCTGGTGGCCGCGGCCTGAGCGACGCGGTGCTGGTGGGCAGCACCGCCCAGCGCGTGCAGCACTACGCGCCGTGCCCCGTCCTCGTCGTACGCCCCGCGCCGCGGAAGAAGAAGTAGCACCCGCGCCGTCCTAGGGTGTCCGCATGGAGACCCTGCGGCTGGTGCTGCTCTTCGTCCACATCCTCGGCTACGCCGCGCTGCTCGGCGGTCTGCTCGTGCAGCTGCGCTCGGAGACCAGGGCCGTCAACTCGCTGATGCGCGACGGGATCGGGACGGCGTTCCTCGCCGGACTGCTCCTCGTCGGCGTGCTGGAGAGCCTGGGGTCGCCCGACCACGCCAAGATCGGGGTGAAGTTCGCCATCGGGCTGGTGATCCTCGTGCTGGTGATGGTCAACATGCGCAAGCCGAGGATCCCGCAGGGGCTCTACCTCGGCCTGCTGGTGCTGACCATCGCCAACATCGCGGTCGCGGTGTTCTGGTCACCCGTGCACGCCTGAGCCTGGCTGACGCGGCTGTCGCCGGGCCCGCATAGGGTTGGGACGACATGACCCCGCGCGACGCCTCCCCCCATCCGGCATCCGACCCGGCCCTGCTCGAGCACCCGCTCCTCGAGGGTCTCAACGACCCCCAGCGCGCGGCCGTGATGCACGCCGGTGCGCCGCTGCTGGTGGTGGCCGGCGCCGGCTCCGGCAAGACGCGCGTGCTGACCCGGCGCATCGCCTGGCTGATCTCCGAGCGCAAGGCCCACCCGGGCTCGATCCTGGCGATCACCTTCACCAACAAGGCCGCGGCCGAGATGAAGGCGCGCGTGCAGGACCTCGTCGGCAACCGGGCCCGCATCATGTGGGTCTCGACCTTCCACTCCTCGTGCGTACGCATCCTGCGCAAGGAGATCGACCGGGTGGGCCTCAAGTCCAACTTCTCGATCTACGACGCGGCCGACTCCAAGCGGCTGATGACCCTGGTGCTGCGCGACCTCGAGCTCGACCCGAAGCGCTACCAGCCCAACGCCGTCCTCCACTGGGTCTCGGACCAGAAGAACGAGCTGCGCGACGCCGAGGACGCCGCCAAGGAGGCGAAGAACGGCTTCGAGGAGGCGTACGCCAAGGCGTACACGAACTACCAGCGCCGGCTGCGCGACGCCAACGCGCTCGACTTCGACGACCTGATCATGACGACGGTCCACGTCCTGCAGGCCTTCCCCGACGTGCGGGAGAACTACCGCCGCCGGTTCCGCCACGTGCTGGTGGACGAGTACCAGGACACCAACCACGCCCAGTACAGCCTGATCCAGCAGCTCTGCGGGCACGAGTTCGAGGAGACGGGGGCCGAGCTCGCGGGTGAGCGGGTCGAGGCCAGCGAGCTGATGGTGGTCGGTGACGCCGACCAGTCGATCTACGCGTTCCGCGGCGCCGACATCCGCAACATCCTCGACTTCGAGCAGGACTTCCCCGACGCCACGACGATCCTGCTGGAGCAGAACTACCGCTCGACGCAGACGATCCTCACCGCCGCCAACTCCGTGATCGGCAACAACACGGGTCGCAAGCCGAAGCGGCTGTGGACCGACGCGGGCGACGGCTCACGGATCGTCGGCTACGTCTCGGACGACGAGCACGACGAGGCGCGCTTCGTGAGCGAGGAGATCGACAAGCTGGTCGACGACGCGGGCGTACGCGCCGCCGACGTGGCCGTGTTCTACCGCACCAATGCCCAGTCCCGGGTCTTCGAGGAGGTGTTCATCCGCACCGGCCAGCCCTACAAGGTCGTCGGCGGGGTGCGCTTCTACGAGCGCAAGGAGGTCCGCGACGCGCTGGCCTACCTCCGGATGCTGGTCAACACTGCCGACGAGATCTCGCTGCGGCGCGTGCTCAACACCCCCAAGCGCGGCATCGGCGAGCGGGCCGAGGCGTGCATCGCCGCCCTCGCCGAGCGCGACCGGATCACGTTCTGGGAGGCGCTGACCCGCGCCGCCGAGGCACCCGGCCTGGCCACCCGCAGCCTGAAGAACATCGAGGCCTTCGTCGCGATGGTGCAGGAGATCCAGTCGATGGTCGAGGCCGACGAGCGCCCCGACGTGATCCTGGAGTCGGTGCTCGAGCGCTCCGGCTACCTCACCGAGCTCGAGGCCAGCGAGGACCCGCAGGACGGCACCCGGGTGGAGAACCTCGCCGAGCTCGTCGCGGTGGCCCGGGAGTTCGCGGAGGACCCCCAGCCCGGACCCAGCGCCGACCCGGCGGAGGTGGAGGCCGGCACCGTGTCGGTCGGGCTCGGCGACTTCCTCGAGCGGGTCGCGCTGGTGGCCGACGCCGACCAGATCCCCGACGCCCCCGACGGCGACGACTCCGGCGTGGTCACGCTGATGACGCTCCACACCGCCAAGGGCCTCGAGTTCCCGGTGGTGTTCCTCACCGGCATGGAGGACGGCGTCTTCCCCCACCAGCGCTCACTGGGCGACCAGCCGGAGCTGGAGGAGGAGCGCCGGCTCGCCTACGTCGGTGTCACCCGTGCCGAGAAGCGCCTCTACGTCTCCCGGGCACTGGTCCGGTCGGCGTGGGGCGCCCCGAGCCACAACCCCGCCAGCCGGTTCCTCGACGAGCTGCCCGTCGACCTCGTCGACTGGCGCCGTACGGCCGCCGAGCAGACCCGCTGGGGACGACAGGACCTCAGCGGGTCCACGCGCCTCGGCACCCCCACCGACGCCGGGCGCCGCAACTTCTCCTCGGCCGCGATGCGCGCCGACGTCGCCGCCAAGTCCAAGCCCGCCCGCCCGATCCCGAGCCTCGAGCCCGGCGACCGCGTCGTGCACGACTCCTTCGGGATGGGCACCGTCGTCGCGGTCGACGGGGTCGCCGAGAAGTCCGTCGCCTCCATCGACTTCGGCTCCGAGGGCGTCAAGCGCCTGCTGCTCCGCTACGCGCCGGTCGAGAAGCTGTAGGTCCGGCCGGAGCCGTTCTCTCGCCCCGCCGGGCGGTGCGTGAGGAGGATTGCGGCGCCCGCGAATCCTCTGGGGACACCGCCCGCCCGCGAGCCGGCGTACGGCACGCCGGGGGCGGTGCGTGAGGAGGATTCGTACGGCTCGGAATGCCCCTCAGTCACCGCTCTGGCGTGGCTCGGTCAGGGGACGATGCCGTGCTCGACGAAGGCCTGGAACGGGTCGACCGGGCCGCCGCCACCGGGGCGGACCTCGAGGTGGAGGTGCGAGCCGGTCACGTGGCCGGTGGCGCCGACGGTGCCGATGACCTCGCTGCCGTTGACGCGCTCGCCGACGGAGACGTAGATCGAGGTCTGGTGGCAGTACCAGATCTCGGTGCCGTCATCGAGGGTGACGACCGTCTTGTTGCCGTAGGCACCGTCGTAGCCGGCCGAGGTGACCGTGCCGTTGGCGATCGCCGTGATCGGGTCACCGGTGTTGCCGTTGAAGTCGAGGCCGGTGTGATAGCTCGCCCAGAGGCCGTACTGGCCGAAGGTGGCGGTGAGCTGGTAGCTGGCGAGGGGGAGAACCCACTTGTTCTCCTTGATCTTCGCCGCCTGCTTCGCAGCCGCCTGGCGGAGCTCGGCCAGCTTGGTCTCCCGCTCGGCCATCTGCTTCTCGGCGAGGGCGACCATCTCGGGGTCGGTCTCCTCGCCTTCGGAGCCACGGGTGCCGTCACGGCTGACGACGACGCCGCGGCGCGAGAGCGCCTGGCCGGCGGCGGAGCCGACCGAGCCGGCGGCGTCGAGCGACGAGCCCGACGAGGTCAGTGCGGTGACGTCCGCGCCGGACGCGGTGACCGCGCCACCTGCGGAGATGGCCAGCACGGCGACACCGGCCACCAGGGGAAGGGACGGCACGCTGCGCAACACCGAGCGGCGGGGCGGCGTGGTCGCACGTCGCTTGCCGGTCAGGGGTGCCGTAGCCGAGGTGCGACGCTTGGGAGCGCGCTCCGCTCGGTGGTTGCCCATAGGGGTGGTTACCAATCTGCCGGGTCAGGGGGGTGGTCGGCAAGACCGCGCACGACTGTAACGGATAGATCACGGAAAAAGACATTGACGGCCAGAATTCGCGCATACCTGCAGGTCAGCCGCGTGCCACCCGATAGCGCTCGAGCGCCTCGACCCGCTCGTCGGCGTGGTCGACGATCCGCAGCGGGTAGTCCTGCTCGTAGCCCACGTCGGACTTCCACGGCTCGTGGGCCGTCTTGCCGGGCAGGTGGTCGAGCTCGGGCACCCAGCGGCGTACGTAGTCGCCCTGCGGGTCGAACTTCAGGCCCTGGGTGATCGGGTTGAAGACGCGGAAGTAGGGCGAGGCGTCGGTGCCGGTGCCGGCGACCCACTGCCACCCGTGGTTGTTGGACGCGACGTCGCCGTCGATCAGCAGGTCGAGGAAGTGCCGCGCCCCCACCGGCCACCACACGTGCAGGTCCTTGGTGAGGAACGACGCGGTGATCATCCGCACCCGGTTGTGCATCCAGCCGGAGTGCAGCAGCTGGCGCATCCCCGCGTCGACGATCGGGAATCCCGTGGTGCCGGTGCGCCAGGCCTCGACGGCGTCCTCGGGCTCGTCGTACGCCATGCCCTGCAACGCCGGCTTGAGGTCGGACCACGCCGAGGAGGGCTCGTGCCACAGCACGTCGGCGTAGAACTCGCGCCAGGCGATCTCGTTGGCCCACGTCGAGCGGGTGTCGATGTCGCTGAGCAGCGAGCGGGGGTGGAGCACCCCGAGGTGGAGGTACGGCGAGAGCCGCGAGGTGCCGTCGTGGTCGGGTCGGTTGCGCTCGGAGGAGTACGACGCCAGCGCGTCGTCGCGGAAGTCGCGCCAGCGGCGCCAGGCGGCGTCCTCGCCGGCGGTCGGCAGGTCGAACGGCGCGTCCGCGACCGCCTTCTCCAGCAGGTCGAGGGCCTTCGGGTGCGAGTCGGCGGGAGCGAGGTCGGGGGAGCGAGGGGTGTGTGCGGGTTCCGGCCAGCCGTGCTCGCGCCAGCCGCGCGCGAAGGCCGTGAAGACCTGGTAGGGGTTGCCGCTGCCGTTGAGGACACGCCCCGGCCCGACGGCGTACGGCGAACCGGTCGCGACCAGCTCGACCTGCTCGCCCACGGCCTCGTCACGGCGGCGGCCGTAGGGCGTGGTCTCGGCGGACACGTGCACGCGTCGGCCGTCGGCCACGCGCGGCACGACGTCGCGCGGGTCGCCGTGGAGGACCGTCAGGGGGATGCGCTCGGCCAGCGCCAGCACGTTGGCCGCGAGCCAGGCCCGTCGCGCCGCACCGGCGCCGGACCAGAGCGCCGGATCGACCACGAACAGCGCCGTCGCCGTTCCGTCGTCGAGGGCCGCGAGGAGCGCCGGGTTGTCCCGCACGCGGAGGTCGCGCCTGAACCACATCACCGAGGAGCTCGCCGAGGACATGCACCTCAACGTAGCCGGGGGTGACCAGCACCACGCGGGCCTCGAACTCGTGCGAGCCCTGCGACAGGTCTAGGGTGCCGAGAGGAAATCCCGCGCACTGTTGCAGACAAAAAAGGACTGGTACGTCGTGGACCTGATGGAATTTCAGGCGAAGGAGCTCTTCGCCAAGCACGGAGTGGCAGGAGCCCTCGGCAAGACCGTCGAGACCGCGGAGGACGCACGCGCGGCTGCCGAGGAGATCGGCGGCGTCGTGGTCGTCAAGGCGCAGGTCAAGGCCGGCGGCCGTGGCAAGGCCGGCGGCGTGAAGGTCGCGAAGACGCCCGACGAGGCCGAGGAGGCCGCCCGCGCGATCCTCGCCCTCGAGATCAAGGGACTCCCGGTCAACCGGGTCCTGGTGGTCCCCGGCGCCTCGATCGAGGAGGAGTACTACTTCTCCTTCCTGCTCGACCGCTCCAACCGCTCCTACCTCTGCATCGCCAGCGTCGAGGGTGGCGTGGAGATCGAGGAGGTCGCCAAGACCAACCCCGACGCGGTGAAGCAGATCCCGATCGACGCCGGTGCCGGTGTCGACGAGGCGAAGGCCACCGAGATCGTCGACGAGGTCGGCTTCCCTGCCGAGCTGCGCGACCAGGCGATCACGATGGTCCAGCAGCTGTGGACCGTGTTCGTCGAGGAGGACGCCACGCTCGTCGAGGTCAACCCGTTGGCGCGCCTCACCGGCGACAAGCTCGAGGCGCTGGACGGCAAGGTCTCGCTCGACGAGAACGCCGAGTTCCGTCACCCCGACCACGCCGCGTTCGAGATCCGCGAAGAGGCCGACCCGCTCGAGGCGAAGGCCAAGGACAAGGGCCTCAACTACGTCAAGCTCGACGGCCAGGTCGGCATCATCGGCAACGGTGCGGGCCTCGTGATGAGCACCCTCGACGTCGTCGCCTACGCCGGCGAGGCGCACGGCGGCGTGAAGCCCGCCAACTTCCTCGACATCGGCGGCGGCGCCAACGCCCAGGTGATGGCCGACGGTCTCGACGTGATCCTCAACGACGAGCAGGTCAAGAGCGTGTTCGTCAACGTCTTCGGCGGCATCACCGCCTGCGACGAGGTCGCCAACGGCATCAAGGGTGCCCTCGAGATCCTCGGCGACGCAGCCACCAAGCCGCTCGTCGTACGCCTCGACGGCAACAACGTCGACAAGGGTCGCGCGATCCTCGACGAGCTCAACCACCCGCTGGTCACCCAGGTCGACACGATGGACGGCGCGGCCGACAAGGCCGCCGAGCTCGCCCACCAGGCCTGAGAGAGAGAACTGAACTGATGAGCATCTTCCTGAACAAGGACTCCAAGATCATCGTCCAGGGCATGACCGGGGGGATGGGTGCGAAGCACACCACCCTGATGGTCGAGTCCGGTGCCAACATCGTCGGTGGCGTCAACGCCCGCAAGGCCGGCACGACGGTCGAGCTCGGTGGCAAGGACCTCCCGGTCTTCGGCACCGTGGCCGAGGCCATGGAGGAGACCGGCGCGAACGTGTCCGTCGCCTTCGTCCCCCCGGCGTTCACCAAGGACGCCTGCATCGAGGCCATCGACGCCGAGATCCCGCTCCTGGTCGTCATCACCGAGGGCGTGCCGGTCCAGGACACGGCCGAGGTCGTGCAGTACCTCGACGGCAAGTCCACCCGGATGATCGGCCCCAACTGCCCCGGCATCATCACGCCGGGCGAGTCGCTCGCCGGCATCACCCCGCACACGATCGCGGGCACGGGTCCGGTCGGCCTGGTCTCGAAGTCGGGCACGCTGACCTACCAGATGATGTTCGAGCTGAAGGACTTCGGCTTCACGACCGCGATCGGCATCGGCGGCGACCCGATCATCGGCACCACGCACATCGACGCGCTCGAGGCCTTCGAGAAGGACCCGGAGACCAAGGCGATCGTGATGATCGGTGAGATCGGCGGCGACGCCGAGGAGCGGGCCGCCGCCTACATCAAGGACCACGTGACCAAGCCGGTCGTCGGCTACGTCGCCGGCTTCACCGCTCCCGAGGGCAAGACCATGGGCCACGCCGGCGCCATCGTGTCGGGCTCCTCGGGCACCGCGCAGGCCAAGAAGGAGGCCCTCGAGGCCGCCGGGGTCAAGGTCGGCAAGACGCCGTCCGAGACCGCGGCCCTGATGCGCGAGGTCCTTCAGAACCTCTGATCCACCGCTTCCAGACGGCTTTCCAGACGGCTCCGCAGGTCCACCTGCGGGGCCGTCGCCGATTTCGGGCGGCGCTCGTGGCGGGCGGGTCGCTGCGCCTCCCAGAGGATCCGCCACACCACGTGCGCCCCGAGCAGGCGCACCGGCGCCACCGCGGAGGCGCGGCGGGGCGAGGGGAGGGTCGGGCAGGCCGAGCTGGCCAGCGTCGAAGGAATGGACATGACTGCTAACACCCCGTTTTCGTGAACGCACACATCGCAGGAACGATCTCCACCGTGGTCGCCGTGACCCCGTCAGCCTGCTCGTCGAGCGATGCGAGCGAGCCTTCACCGTATGTCTGGACCATCAGTCGGGCGGCGCCGACCCTCGTCACCTGGAAGACCGAGCTCCCCAGGCCGTCGTCGTACGTCAACCCGACGGTCACCGTGTCGTAGCCGGTGTCGCGGTCGAGGACCGTCCACACCTGGTTGTCGAACGAGCGGCAGTCCGCGGCCGCCTGCCGGAACACGGCCATCACGTTCGAGGCCACCTCCGCGTCGGCGTGGACCATCAGCTCGCGACCGTCGAAGTACTCAGGGCCGAACGCCCCGGTGACCAGGCGTCGGGTGCCTCCGGCGGTGCCGCCGAGCGGCCACACCTCCTCGCCGCACATCTCGACCACGCCCATCCCGTCGCCGTCCGGCGAGGGCGAGGAGACCTCCGTCTCGTCGTCGGCCTCCGGCAGCCCGACGGCCAACGGGAAGTCGGCCGGGACGGGCGTCACCCCGGCCGCACTGCTCGGGGCGGCCGTCGGGTCGAAGATGGCCATGGCCCTGACGGCGTCGCCCGTCAGGTCGACCGTCTCCGCGATGCCGCCCTCGAGATCGGCCGCCGGCCACTCGCCGTAGATGGACGTGACGAGCAGCGCCGCGCCGACGGGCACGACCTGGACCACCGTCGTGCCGGGGGCGGTCGCGCCGTCGAGGGTGTAGGTCTGCAGGAGCGTGGCCGCCGGCTCCGGGCCGAACGGCGACTCGCGCACCGCCGTGGAGGTCAGGAACCCGTCCTTCGCGGGGGAGTCACACCCGCTCGCGAGGTCGGCGAACGACCGGGCGACGGTCGTGGCCTCCTCCGGGCTGCCCAGCAGGACCAGCTCGCGGGTGTGGGCCGCCTCGCCGCCGCTGTTGTCGGCGACCATGCGGTCGCGGGTGCCGAGCCCGCGCAACGGCGCGGTGCCGCACACCTCCAGGTGTCGGAGGCCGGCGCCCGTCCGCGAGGTGGGGATCGTGTCGTCCGGGCCACCCATGCCGCTGGAGAGCGGGAAGTCGTCGGGGATGGCGGTGCTGGCGGACTCCGCCTGCGCGGCGCCGTCCGCCTGGCCCGTCGAGTCGTCGCTCGTCGAGTCACCGGTGGAGTCACCCGCGGACGACGCCTGGTCCGACGGCTGGCTGCCGCACGCGGCGAGCGCGAGCGCGCAGGTCAGGGCGGCCGCGAACCGCCGTGGGTGGTGCCTCATGCCATCTAGGACACCGCGGACGGCGAAAAGGTTGCGTCGACCGCGTCAGCGGAGTCGCTCGAGCCGCTCGAGCAGCCGGCGCGAGAGGGCGACGAAGTCGTCGCGCGTCATGGTCTTGCCCGGCACGGGAGCGAACCCGAGCTGCGAGACGACGTTGCCGTCGCGCGCGATCGCCATCATGAAGGGGAACGACTGACGGTCGTTGAGCTCGATCGACAGTGCCCACACGCTCAGGTCGCCCGCGCGGGAGGACGACGAGGCCAGCTGGGTGACGGTCGTGCCGAGGTTGGCCTGCCCGCACTGGCGGATCCGGGTGCGGACGACGTCGACGAAGTCGCGAGCCTTGGCCACCGTCATGACGCCGAGGGTCTGGGTCAGCCCGAGCTGGGCGTTCGGCGTCTCGGGGAACAGGAAGGTCCGCGTCCTCGCCCGGCTGACGCCCTTGCCCAGGAAGGTCGTGTTGTCGCAGCGCGTGGAGGCGAAGTTCGTCTTCGACTTCTCGGGCTCGGTGCCCACCCACGGTCCCCGTACGCCCGTCACGGGCGGCAGGTCGACGAGCGACAGCATCCCGGGCGGCGCGCCGATGTCGAGCGGTGCGGTGCTCCTCGCGCGTGCGCGACCGGCGCAGGCGCCCGCGCCGTCCGACCCGCAGAGGGCGTTCACGGAGGCGGCGAGGCCGGTGAGCGTCGCCTTGTCGCTGGCCGGGCGACCGGTGCTGCGGACGACGGTGGTGACCACCAGGTTTCCGGTGCGGGCCATCCCCACGGTGATGGTGGCCGGCCGCTTGCCCCACGACCGCAGCCGGAAGGCGCGGGCCTCGTCGCCGACGCGCTTGACCGTCCGGGTGTCCAGCAGCTGGGTGCGCGGGTCGGCGCAGCCGGCGTACCAGACCGAGGCCGTCCGGAAGCTCTGCGCGGCCTCGTCGGCGTCGGGGGACATCTCGACGAGCTGCACGGCGGTCGACTCGACCCTCGTCTCGCGGCGCTTCCGCGTGCGCTGCCGTTCGCCCTTGCCGACCTTGGTGCGCACCGTGCGGGTCGTGGAGCCCTCCCAGGTGCGGGCCAGCGCGGTGACGCCGGCGGGGTCGGAGAAGCGTTCGCGCTGGCAGGGGGCCAGCAGGCCGTTGCCCGAGAGGTTGTCGGTGGTGGCGGTCTCCGACCAGTCGAGGCCGGCGCCGAAGCGAGCCATCTGCGCAGGCGAGAGCAGCGTCGTCTCGTCGATGAGCTGCTCGCCGGTGGCCGCGGTCGGGGCCGGGTCGTGCACGGTGACGCCGGCGGAGACCTTCTCCTCGCTGAGGCTGGTCGGCTCGGCGTCGGCCCCGGTGGCGACGAGGGAGCCCGACACGACGAGCGCGGCCGCGGCCACACCGGCGCCGATGACGGTGTGCGTACGCCGTCGCGCGGCTCCGGACCGTCGGATCACGGTCGCCCGCGGCCACCGGATCTCCTCCAGGGGCGCGGCGAGGTCGCTCAGGAGTCGGCGTACGTCCGTGGTGGGCACGTCGCGGGCGAGGGAGAACTGCGAGGTGGCCGTCTGCAGCTCGCGCTCGGCGTCGGAGCGCGGCAGGCCGACCATCCGCCCGATCTCGGTGAGCGACAGCGTGGACAGGCCGGTGAGCACGAGGAGCTCGCGCTGGCGCGGGGTGAGCTTGGACAGCGCGTCGAGCGTCGTACGTGCCTCGGGGTCCAGGGACTTGTCGCGGTGCCAGATGCGGGCCGTGTGCCGACGCCGCGCCCGCCGGAAGGCGATGGGGCGGACGTAGGCGTCGCGGTCGTCGAGGTGCCCGACCTTGCGCCAGTGGTGCCACGTGACCACGAAGGCGTCCCGCACCGCTGCCCGGGCGGCCGGTGCGTCGCCGGTCAGGGCGTACGCCTCGTGCAGCAGGCGCGTGCGTGTCTCGACGTAGTAGGCGTCGAAGGTCTCGGGGCTCCTCATGTCCAGTCCACGGTACGGGAGCGGCACTCACCGCGCACATCCGTCACGGGGCGGCGTGGCAGCGCCGTGGGCGGTGAGCACCGGGTGATGATGGATCGGCCATGACGTCGCTCCTCACCCGTCCCGACACCGCGCGGGCCGACGCTGCCCGGCCGCGGCCGCTCGTGCTGATCGCGACGCTCGGGGGTGTCTCGGCCGCCCTCGCGCCGCTCGTCGTGCTGCTCGCAGTGGGAGTCATCGGGTGGTTCGTCACCGACGCCGGCGTGCACGGCGCGCCCCGCGACGGCATGCGCATCGGCGCCCTCGCCTGGCTGGCGGGCCACGGGTCGGGCTTCACCGTGATGGGAGCGCGCGTCACGATCGTGCCGCTCGGCGTGACCGCGATGACGGTGTGGTCGATGTGGCGGCTGGGCCACCGGGTCGGCGACGCCGTCTCCGGGCACGGACCCGACGCCCACCGGATCTCCGACGGCGAGCGCGACCTCACGGTGCCGATCGCGATCATGACCTTCTTCGCCGGCTACGCCGTGGTGGCCGTCGTCGTCGCCACCCTGGCTGCCGGCACCTCGGTGGACCCGTCCGCTGCCGCGCGTCCTGGCCTGGACGGTCGTGCTGACCGCACTCGTCGCGGCACCCGCGATCGCGGTCGGGTCGGGTCGGGCCGCGATCTGGGCGACCTTCGTGCCCGCGACCGTACGCGCGGGCGCGGCGGTCGCCGGAGCCGTGCTCGGCACGCTGCTGGCCGTGTCGACGCTCGTGTTCCTGGTGACGCTCGCGATGTCCCTCGACGACGCGGCGACCCTGACCTCGAGCCTCCACCCCAGTCCGGCCGAGGCCGGCCTCTACGCCCTCGTCAACGCCGCCTTCGTCCCCAATGCGGCGCTCTTCGCCGGCTCCTTCCTCCTCGGTCCCGGCTTCGCCGTCGGCGGCGCCACGCTCGTCTCGCCCGGCGCGGTCGTGCTCGGCCCGCTCCCGGTCGTCCCGCTGCTCGCCGCGCTTGCCCGCGGTCGGCACGCCCGCCGCGTGGGTGGGTGCGCTGATGCTGCTGCCCCCGCTCGTCGCCGCGGTCGCGGCCTACCGGGCGCTGCGCACCCGGACGCTGACCTGGGACCAGGTCGCCCTCGCCGGGTGCGGCGGCGGGCTGGTCGCCGGCTTCGGCTTCGCCGTCCTCGCCTCGCTCTCCGGCGGGGCCGTCGGGCCCGGCCGGATGCGCTTCGTCGGGCCCTTCGGTCGCGACGTGCTCGTCCACGCGGTCACCGCGTGCGGCATCGGCGCCCTCCTCGGCGCGGCCGTCGTCGCCCTGCTCGCGTGGCGTGCCAGCCGGGCCTGGGCGGACGACGAGCCCGCCGGGTCCACCGAGTCCTCCGAGCCCGCCGGGGACTGACGTGGGTGGTGGTCACAGCCACGGCGAGAGGCCGTCGCTCGGTCCTGCCCCGCGCCGGCTCCGGGTGCTCATCGCGCTGCTCGTCGGGCCCCTGGTGCTCGCCACCGTCGTGGGCCTCGCGGTGCTGTGGCCCGATGGCGACGTGCAGGTCTCCGGACCGGGGACCGACATCGAGCGCGGGACGGCGGAGGTGCTGGGCATCGGGCCGTGCCAGCAGGAGCGGGCCGTCGACTGCCGGGCGGCCGAGGTCGACCTGCTCTCCGGACCCGGGGCGCCGGGCAGGGCCGACGCGGTGCTGCCCTTCGGCCCGGGCGCTCCGGAGGTGGCGGTCGGCGACCGCATCGTCGTGTCGTACGTCGCGCAGGCGCCGGCGGGCGAGCAGTACGCCTTCCAGGACTTCGACCGCGGACCCCCGCTCCTCGTCCTGACCATCCTCTTCGCCGTCGGCGTCCTGGCGCTGTCGCGCTGGCGCGGGATCGGCGCGCTGGCCAGCCTGGCGTACTCGCTGGTGCTCATCGCCGTGTTCACGCTGCCGGCGATCATGGAGGGGGCCTCGCCGCTCGCGGTGGCCGTGGTGACGGCCGCGGCGATCATGCTGGTGACGCTCTACCTCTCCCACGGCTTCGACGTCCGTACGACCGTCGCGATGCTGGGCACCCTCGTCTCGCTCGTGCTGATCGGAGTCCTCGGCCTGGTCTTCACCCGCGTGGGCCACTTCACCGGCCTCGTCGACGAGGGCAGCCAGTACATCTCCGGGATCGCCACCCAGGTCGACCTGCGTGGCCTTCTGCTCGCCGGGCTCGTCATCGGTGCGCTCGGCGTGCTCGACGACGTCACCGTCACCCAGACGTGGGCGGTCTGGGAGATCGCCGACCTCGACCCCGGGGCGAGCACGCGCTCGCTCTTCGTCCGGGCGATGCGGATCGGCCGCTCCCACGCCGCCTCGACGGTCAACACGCTCGTCCTGGCGTATGTCGGCGCGACGCTGCCGCTGATGCTCGTCTTCTCGGCGCTCGAGCTGCCCTTCGGCATCGCGGTCAGCCAGGAGATCGTGGCCCAGGAGGTCGTGCGCGGGCTGGTCGGGGGCCTGGGGATCCTGGCCGCGGTGCCGGTGACCACCGCGATCGCGGCGGTCGTCGCGAGCCAGCTGGCCAGGCCAGCCGCCGAGCGCCCCTAGACTCCGCTCCGTGGACCGCACCGCTCGCCTCGTCGTCCTCGTGTCGGGGTCCGGCACCAACCTCCAGGCCCTGCTCGACGCCTGCGCCGACCCGTCGTACGGCGCCCGCGTGGTCGCCGTCGGTGCCGACCGCGAGGGGATCGAGGGCCTGGCGCGTGCCGACCGGGCGGGCATCCCCACCTTCTCGCGGTCGCTGTCGGACTTCGAGACCCGCGAGGGCTGGGACGCCGCTCTCGCGACGGTCGTGGAACGGTTCGAGCCCGACGTCGTGGTCTCGGCCGGTTTCATGAAGCTGCTGTCGACCGACTTCCTCGGTCGCTTCCTCACCCTCAACACCCACCCGGCGCTGTGCCCGGCCTTCCCCGGGATGCACGGCCCGCGCGACGCGCTCGAGCACGGCGTCAAGGTCACCGGAGCGACCCTCTTCGTGGTCGACGCCGGCGTCGACACCGGCCCGATCGTCGCCCAGGTGCCGGTCGAGGTCGCCGAGGACGACGACGTCGCCTCGCTCCACGAGCGGATCAAGACGGCCGAGCGCGCGATGCTCGTCGACGCCGTCGGGCGCATCGCGCGCGAGGGCATCACGGTCGACGGCCGCCAGGTTCGCATCGGCGCTCGGGATCGCTAGTCTGCTGCCACACGACTGGCGCAGGTGGGCCACCACCAGGGAGTGACGCGCGGGAGCATCGAACGCCTGGGTGCCCCGACTCAATCATCATCCGAGGAGTCCCGTGTCTTCTGAGTCCGACCACCGCATCCCGATCCGCCGAGCGCTCGTCTCCGTCTACGACAAGGCCGGTCTCGACGACCTGGTCCGGGGACTGCACGAGGCCGGCGTCGCGCTGGTCTCCACCGGCGGCTCGGCCGCGCTCATCGAGTCCCTCGGCCTGCCGGTGACCAAGGTCGAGGACCTCACCGGCTTCCCCGAGTGCCTCGACGGCCGGGTCAAGACGCTGCACCCGCGCGTGCACGCCGGGATCCTCGCCGACCGTCGCCTGGAGTCCCACGTCGCCCAGCTCGAGGAGCTCGGTGTCGAGCCCTTCGACCTCGTCGTGAGCAACCTCTACCCCTTCACCCAGACCGTTGCTTCTGGCGCGAGCCCCGACGAGTGCGTGGAGCAGATCGACATCGGCGGACCGTCGATGGTGCGCGCCGCCGCGAAGAACCACCCCAGCGTCGCGATCGTCACCTCGCCCGCGGCGTACGACGACGTGCTCGCCGCAGTCGCTGCCGGCGGCTTCACGCTGGCCGAGCGCCAGCGCCTCGCCGCCGAGGCGTTCGTGCACACCGCGACGTACGACGTGCACGTGGCGTCGTGGATGGGCAACGTGCTCGCCGACACCGGTGAGGGTTCCGGCTTCCCGGCCTGGATGGGCGCGACCTGGAACAAGGAGTCGGTGCTGCGCTACGGCGAGAACCCGCACCAGGGTGCCGCGCTCTACTCCAACGGCTTCCTGCCGGAGGGCCCCGGCCTCGCCCAGGCGACCCAGCACCACGGCAAGGAGATGTCCTACAACAACTACGTCGACGCCGACGCGGCCCGTCGGGCGGCGTACGACTTCGACGAGCCCGCCGTTGCGATCATCAAGCACGCCAACCCGTGCGGGATCGCGGTCGCCGACGACGTCGCCGCCGCGCACCGCAAGGCGCACGAGTGCGACCCGGTCAGCGCCTTCGGCGGCGTGATCGCCACCAACGTGCCGGTCTCGGTCGAGATGGCGCAGCAGGTCGCCGAGATCTTCACCGAGGTGATCGTCGCGCCGGGCTACGAGGACGGTGCGATCGAGGCGCTGCAGGCGAAGAAGAACATCCGGGTCCTCGAGTGCCCGCCGCTCCGCCGCGGCGGGGTCGAGTCGCGCTCGATCTCCGGCGGCCTGCTGCTGCAGGCGCGCGACGTGATCTCCGCCGAGGTCGAGGGGGGTGGCGACGACCCCTCGGCCTGGACGCTCGCGACGGGCGAGGCCGCCTCGCCCGAGGTGCTTGCCGACCTGGCCTTCGCATGGCGCGCCTGCCGCGCGGTCAAGTCCAACGCCATCCTGCTCGCCGCCGACGGTGCGTCGGTCGGCGTCGGCATGGGCCAGGTCAACCGCGTCGACTCCTGCCGGCTCGCGGTCGAGCGCGCGGGGGAGCGGGTCTCCTCCGCCGTCGCCGCGTCGGACGCCTTCTTCCCGTTCGCCGACGGGCCGCAGATCCTCATCGACGCCGGCGTACGCGCGATCGTCCAGCCCGGCGGGTCGGTGCGGGACGCCGAGGTCGTCGCCGCGTGCGAGGCGGCCGGCGTGACGATGTACCTGACCGGCACCCGGCACTTCTTCCACTGATCCCTAGGATGACCGACGTGACGGCACAGACCCTGGACGGCGCAGCCACGCTGCGGACCATCAAGGCCGAGCTCGCCCAGCGCGTTGCCGTCCTCAAGGAGAAGGGCGTCGTGCCGGGCCTCGGCACCGTGCTGGTCGGCGACGACCCCGGCTCCCACTGGTACGTCGGTGCCAAGCACAAGGACTGCGCCGAGATCGGCATCACCTCCATCCGCCGCGACCTGCCCGCGACGGCCGGCCAGGGCGAGGTGGAGGCCGTCATCGACGAGCTCAACGCCGACGACGCGTGCACCGGCTTCCTCGTGCAGCAGCCGACCGGGCTCGACGAGTTCGCCCTGCTCTCGCGGGTCGACCCCGACAAGGACGTCGACGGCCTGCACCCGACCAACCTCGGCAAGCTGGTGCTGGGGGAGTCCGGCCCGCTGCCGTGCACCCCGGTCGGTGCGATCGAGCTGCTGCGCCGCCACGACGTGCCAGATCGCCGGCGCCGAGGTCGTCGTCGTCGGCCGCGGGCTCACCGTCGGCCGGCCCCTCGGGCTGCTGCTGACGCGCCGCTCCGAGAACGCCACCGTCACCCTGTGCCACACCGGCACCCGCGACCTCGCCGCCCACGTGCGCAACGCCGACATCGTGGTGGCCGCCGCGGGCGTGCCGGGCATCATCACCGGCGACATCGTCAAGCCGGGGGCGGCCGTCCTCGACGTGGGCGTCTCGCGGGTCGACGGCAAGGTCACCGGCGACGTGCACCCGAGCGTCTGGGACGTCGCCGGCTGGGTCTCGCCCAACCCCAAGGGCGTCGGCCCGATGACTCGCGCGATGCTGCTCACCAACATCGTCGAGATCGCCGAGAAGTCCGTCCACGCGTGATGGTCGAGCCCGAGCAGGCGACTCCCGACGGCCCTCCGGTCGAGGAGGAGCGGCGCTACCCCTCGACGATCGGCGGGATGTTCTACCTGCTCGTGCTCGCCACCGTGGTCGTCGCGATCACGGTCGCCACGCTCGACGAGTGGCGTACGGGCATCCGCGTGATGGGCGGCGCGCTCGTCTTCGCCGCCCTGGTCCGGCTGCTCCTCCGCGCCCGCGACGCCGGCATGCTCGCCGTACGCCACAAGGTCCTCGACGCGGTCATCCTGCTCGTGCTCGGCGCGCTGCTGATCTTCCTCGCGGGGTCGATCCCGGACCAGCCCGCCGGCTTCTAGGCCTCCGTTCTCCGCCCAACGCACGAGCGGTGCGCGAGGAGGATTACCGGGCGTCGGAATCCTCCTCACACACCGCTGTAGTGCGTGAGGAGATGCGTCAGATCAGGCCGAGCTCCGTCACTGCGCTGCGCTCGTCGGCCAGCTCGGCGGTCGAGGCGTCGATGCGCGCGCGGGAGAACTCGTCGATCTCGAGACCCTCGACGATCGACCAGTCGCCACCGGAGGTGGTCACCGGGAACGAGGAGATGAGGCCCTCGGGCACGTCGTACTCACCGCTGGACACGACGGCCATCGAGACCCAGTCGTCCTGGGCCGAGCCGAAGAGCCAGTCGCGCGCGGCGTCGACCGTCGCCGAGGCGGCGGACGCGGCCGAGGAGGAGCCGCGGGCGTCGATGATCGCGGCGCCGCGCTTGGCCACGGTCGGGATGAAGTCGTTCTCCAGCCAGGACTGGTCGCCGACGAGCTCGGCGGCGTTCTGGCCCTTGACCTCGGCGTGGAAGAGGTCGGGGTACTGGGTCGCCGAGTGGTTGCCCCAGATCGTCATCTTCTTGATGTCGGTGACGCTGGCGCCCGTCCTGGCCGCGAGCTGGGAGATCGCGCGGTTGTGGTCGAGCCGCGTGAGCGCGGAGAACCGCTCGCGCGGGATGTCAGGCGCGTTGGTCATCGCGATCAGGGCGTTGGTGTTGGCCGGGTTGCCGGTGACACCGATGCGGACGTCGTCGGCGGCCACCGCGTTGAGGGCCTTGCCCTGCGCGGTGAAGATCGCGCCGTTGGCCGAGAGCAGGTCGCCACGCTCCATGCCGGGGCCGCGCGGACGCGCGCCGACGAGCAGGGCGAGGTTGACGCCGTCGAAGATCTTCTCGGCGTCGGCACCGATCTCCACGCCGGAGAGGAGCGGGAACGCGCAGTCGTCGAGCTCCATGACGACGCCCTCGAGCGTCTTGAGGGCCGGCTCGATCTCG
This sequence comes from uncultured Actinomycetota bacterium, assembly GCA_963711175.1. GTDB lineage: Bacteria > Actinomycetota > Actinomycetes > Propionibacteriales > Nocardioidaceae > Nocardioides. Next base: position 692,298 of record CAVQDC010000021.1, on the reverse strand, counting down.
AGCAGGCGCAGCTCGATGGGGCGGTCCGCGGCCAGCGCCCCGCTGGCGAGGCGGAAGAGCAGGCTGTAGCCGATCTGGCCGGCGGCGCCGGTGACGGCCACCTTGAGGGGTGCGGAGGTCATGGTTCTTCTCCTCGTACGGGGTGGTCTGAGGGTGGTCTGGCTTGTCCCGCTGACGCTAGCAGCGCCGACGGCGCTGGTGATGGGGGGCTGGTGTGCGGCTGGCATGCTGGCGCCCATGCCCCGAGCCGTACGACGACGTCGCGCGGCGGGTCTGCTGGGTGGGCTCCTGCTCGGGGCCACGCTGTCGGCGTGCGGCGGTCTCGGCCAGCCCGTGTCGTACGACTCCCCGGGGATCAACGGACTGATCATCCCGACGCCGTCGCCCGACGCCGGCGACTTCGTGGCCGTCGTCGACAACCCGTGGCTCGCGCTGGAGCCCGGGACGACCCGGCGCTACGACGTCACCGAGCGAGGCGGGCACCGGGGGCAGCCTCGAGACCGAGGTCCTCACGCGACACCACCGAGGTCGCCGGACTGACCGCCACCGGAGTGCGCACGGTGACGGACGTCGACGGCGAGACCACGGACGAGACCCGGTACTACGCCCAGGACGACGCCGGCAACGTCTGGCTGGTGGGCGTCGACTCCGACACCGGCCTGGCGTGGCGCGCCGGGCGTGGACGGCGCCGAGGCCGGCCTCGCCATGCCCGCCGACCTGCGGCTCGGCGACGGCTGGCTGACCTACCGCGTACCGAACCTGCTCGAGGCCAGCACGATGGTCGAGGACGTCTCGCGCGAGATGGTGCAGACGCGGGAGGCGGCCGGTGGCGAGGTCGACGCCACCCGTCGCGTGTACGAGTCGGGAGCCGGCCTGGTCAGCATCGAGGACCTCGATGCCGGGTGGCAGGCCGTGCTCGCCGACTAGAGGACGACGCTCAGGGCTGGTCGGGCCGGCGGACCTGCGTACGTCCGTCGTCGTCGCCGTCGGGGTTGCCCCAGTGGCCGGGTGCTCCCGGCGCGGGCTGTCCGGGCTGCTGCTGGGCCGGCGGTGCGCCCCACTGGCCGGGCTGGCTCGGCGGCTGCTGCTGCGGCTCCGGCTGGCCCCACTGTCCGGGCGCCGGCTGCGCCTGCGGGGTGGAGTAGGGGTCGGGCTGCTGCTGGGCCGGCTGGCCCCACTGCTGCTGGGGAGGAGCTCCCCACGCGGCGCCGGGCTGACCCCACCCGCCCTGCTGGTTCGGGTTCTGGCCCGGGTTCTGGCCCTGGTTCCACTGGGCCTCGTAGCTGCCGGGCACGAACTGCTGGCCCTGGCGACCGCCGCCGAAGTTGAGGCCCGAGCCTGCGACCGCTTCGGCGCCGTGGCCGAAGAGGACGGGGTAGGTGAGGCCGGCGATCGCCGCGCCGACCAGTGGCGCGACGACGAAGAGCCACAGCTGGACGATCGCGTCGGTGCCGGCGAAGACACCCACGCCGATCGAGCGGGCCGGGTTGACCGAGGTGCCGGTCGCGCTCATCGAGGCGAAGTGGATCATCGCGAGCGCCAGGCCGATGGCCAGCGGGCCCATCGCCACGTTGACCTCGTTGCGCTCGTCGGTGACCGCAAGGATCACCCAGAGGAAGACGGCGGTCATCAGGACCTCGAGCAGCAGCGCCGCCCACCAGGCGAAGCCGGTGCCCTGGTCGCCGAAGAAGTTCTGCGCCATGTTGCCCTCGGCGCTGAACCCCTCGAAGCCGTGGTTGAGGCCGAAGAGCACCGCACCGGCGAGGAGTCCGCCGAGCAGCTGGGCGGCGAAGTAGATGCCGACCTGGTTCCAGGGCAGCCGGCCGCCGAGGACGGCGCCCAGCGTGACGGCCGGGTTGAAGTGCCCGCCCGAGATGCGGCCGACGGCGTACGCCATCACGACCACGGTGAGGCCGAACGTGAGGCCGGTCGCCACGTAGTCGCCCCCGCTGCGCATGGCCGCCCCGCAGCCGAAGAAGACGAGCACGAAGGTGCCCAGGGTCTCGGCCGTGAACTTCTGGCCGGTGGTGGGTGTGTCGATGGTCTCGCTCATCTCGAGCTGTCCTCCCAGTCGTGATGGCCGTACCCCGCGTAGGCCACGCGAAGCCTAGCCGCGCTCGCACGGGGGTGCGAGGGTAGGCGAGTCGCACTGTGCTGCCGCGTCAGGTATCTTGACGTCAAGAGTTATTGCCGATCCACAGGAGCTGCCCACCCATGGCCAAGATCATCTACACCCACACCGACGAGGCGCCCCTGCTGGCGACGTACTCGTTCCTCCCGATCATCGCGGCCTACGCGAAGACCGCCGGTGTCGAGGTCGAGACCCGTGACATCTCCCTGGCTGCCCGCGTGCTCGCGCAGTTCCCCGACCGCCTCACGGCCGAGCAGCGCGTCGACGACGCCCTCGCCGAGCTCGGCGAGCTGGCCACCCAGCCCGAGGCGAACATCATCAAGCTGCCCAACATCTCGGCCTCGATCTCGCAGCTCAAGGCGACCATCGCCGAGCTGCAGTCGCAGGGCTACGACCTGCCGGCCTACCCCGAGAACCCGCAGACCGACGAGGACCGCGACACCCGCGCCCGCTACGACAAGGTCAAGGGCTCCGCGGTCAACCCGGTGCTCCGCGAGGGCAACTCCGACCGTCGCGCGCCCGCGTCGGTGAAGAACTACGCCAGGTCGCACCCGCACTCGATGGGTGCCTGGAGCAGCGACTCGAAGACCAACGTCGCGACGATGGGCCAGGACGACTTCCGCAGCAACGAGAAGTCCGTCGTGCTCGACGTCGACGACACCCTCGCGATCGTGCACGTCGGTGCCGGTGGCGAGGAGACCGTGCTCAAGGAGGGCCTGAAGGTCCTCAAGGGCGAGGTCGTCGACGGCACCTTCATGAGCGCGGCCGCGCTCGACGAGTTCCTCGAGGCGCAGGTGGCCCGGGCCGAGGCCGAGGGCGTGCTGTTCTCCGCCCACCTCAAGGCCACGATGATGAAGGTCTCCGACCCGATCATCTTCGGCCACGTCGTGCGCGCCTACTTCAAGGACGTCTTCGCGCAGTACGGCGAGCAGCTGGCCGCCGCGGGCCTCTCGGCCAACGACGGCCTGGGCAGCATCCTGGCCGGGCTCGACGCGGTCGAGGACGGTGCAGCGATCAAGGCCGCGTTCGAGGCCGGCCTGACCTCCGGCCCCGCGCTCGCGATGGTCGACTCCGACAAGGGCATCACCAACCTGCACGTGCCCTCCGACGTGATCATCGACGCGTCCATGCCCGCGATGATCCGCACCTCGGGCCAGATGTGGAACGCCGCGGGCGAGCAGCAGGACACCCTCGCGGTGATCCCCGACTCGTCGTACGCCGGCATCTACCAGGCCACCATCGACGACTGCCGCGCGCACGGTGCCCTCGACCCCTCGACCATGGGCTCGGTCTCCAACGTCGGCCTGATGGCCAAGGCGGCCGAGGAGTACGGCTCGCACGACAAGACCTTCGAGGTCCCGGCCGACGGCAAGGTCGAGGTCCGCGACGCCGCCGGCGACGTGCTGATGTCGCACGATGTGCAGCCCGGTGACATCTGGCGCGCCTGCCAGACGAAGGACGCCTCGATCCGGGACTGGGTGAAGCTGGCCGTCACCCGGGCCCGCGCCAGCGAGACCCCGGCGATCTTCTGGCTCGACGAGACCCGCGCCCACGACGCGAACCTCATCGCGCTCGTCACGGAGTACCTGAAGGAGCACGACACGGACGGCCTCGACATCCAGGTGATGGCGCCCGCCGAGGCGACGACGTTCTCCCTCGAGCGGATCCGCAAGGGCGAGGACACCATCTCGGTGACCGGCAACGTGCTGCGTGACTACAACACCGACCTGTTCCCGATCCTCGAGCTCGGCACCAGCGCCAAGATGCTGTCGATCGTCCCGCTGATGAACGGCGGCGGGCTCTTCGAGACCGGAGCCGGCGGGTCGGCGCCCAAGCACGTGCAGCAGCTCGTCAAGGAGGACTACCTGCGCTGGGACAGCCTCGGCGAGTTCTTCGCGCTCGCCGCGTCGCTGGAGCACCTCGCCGGCTACGACGACAACCAGCGCGCCGAGCTGCTGGGCGCCGCGCTCGACCGGGCCACCGAGACGTTCCTCAACGAGGACCGCTCGCCGGGCCGCAGGCTCGGCACCATCGACAACCGCGGCTCGCACTTCTACCTCGCGCTCTACTGGGCCGAGGAGCTGGCGAAGCAGACCGAGGACGCGCAGCTGGCCGACGCGTTCGCCGCGCTGGCCACCACGCTGCGCGACAGTGAGCAGACGATCGTCGACGAGCTGCTCGCGGTGCAGGGCAAGCCGGCCGACATCGGCGGCTACTTCCGCCCGGACCCGGAGAAGGCCGCTGCTGTGATGCGGCCGTCCGCGACGTTCAACGAGGCTCTTGCCACGATCGGCTGACCGGCGGAGATCCACGTCACGACCAGGACCCCCGGGGAATACCTCCTCGGGGGTCCTGTCTTGCATCCTGTGATGACCATGACGACTGCCGCCACCGACCTCGCCGACCCGTCGGGTGACCTCGACGTCCCGTCGGTGACCGCACGCCACTTCGGTCTTGCCGTGCTCGCGCTGGCGATGGGCGGCTTCGCCATCGGCACCACCGAGTTCGTGACGATGGGTCTGCTGCCGCAGATCGCCCGCGGTGTCGACGTGTCGATCCCGACGGGCGGCCACGTCATCTCGGCGTACGCCGTCGGGGTGGTCGTCGGCGCCCCGCTGCTCGCCTTCCTGGGCGCACGCCTGCCGCGGCGGGCGCTGCTGGTCGCGCTGATGGCCGCGTTCGCGGTCGGCAACGGCGTCAGCGCGCTCGCCACGTCGTACGAGCAGCTGATGCTCGCCCGGTTCGCCGCCGGCCTCCCGCACGGCGCCTACTTCGGTGTCGCGTCCCTGGTCGCGGCGAGCATGGCTCGCCCCTCGCGCAAGGGTCGCGCGGTCTCCCAGGTCATGCTCGGCCTCTCGGTCGCCAACGTGATCGGCGTGCCGGCGGCGACGTTGCTCGGCCAGGAGCTCGGGTGGCGGGCCGCCTTCTGGGCCGCAGCGGGCCTGGCCGTGGTGACCCTCGGCCTCGTCGCCTGGTTCGTCCCGTCGTGCCCCGGTGACGCCGAGGCGAGCGGCCGCCGGGAGCTCAGCGCCTTCAAGGTCCCGCAGGTCTGGCTCACGCTGCTGGCCGGCGCCGTGGGCTTCGGCGGCATGTTCGCCGTCTACACCTACATCGCCCCGGTCGTCACCGACGTGTCCGGACTGGGGGAGCGCGCCGTCCCGGTCTACCTGCTCTTCTTCGGCCTCGGGATGGTGGCCGGCACCTGGATCGCCGGGATCATGGCCGACTGGTCGATCTTCCGCTCGCTCATCATCGGCGGGGTCGGCATGGCCGCGACGATGCTGGCCTTCTGGGCCGCCGCACCCCACGGCTGGGCGGCGCTCCCGGTGGTCTTCCTCATCACCGTGCTCGGCTCGGTGCTGGTGGTCAATCTCCAGCTGCGGCTGATGGACGTGGCGGGTGAGGCCCAGACCCTCGGCGCCGCGATGAACCACGCCTCCCTCAACGTCGCCAACGCCCTCGGTGCGTGGCTGGGTGGCCTGGTGATCGCCGCGGGCTACGGCCTGCGCGCCCCGGCCCTCGTCGGCCTCGCCCTGTCACTGGCGGGGGTCGTCATCCTGCTCGTCTCGGCGCGACTCCACGTGCGCGGGCGCACCGTCACCGGTTCCTGAGTTTTCCTGCCGTTAACACGGGTGGAACCCGGGCGTAGCCGAACTTTGGAACGATCCAATCCATGGGGGTGGACAGGCCGCCCGTGGGACAGGGGATGCGACATGGACGAGAACACGATCGCGATCGAGATGGAGCGCCGGCGTCAGCTGGCCGACCGCAACATCGGCCAGGTGGTCGAGCTGCTCGAGAGGCGCCGTGAGCTGCGGGGCATCTACCCGATGGCCGACCTGGTCGCCGACAACGTCGGCTGGATCGTCTGACCCGAGTCGTGGGTGCCGATCAGCCGAGTCCGGGCAACGGCTGGTCGGCCCACCCGGTGAGGCCGTCGGGCGAGCACACCAGCGCGTCGTAGCGTCCGCGCTCGACGACGACGCACACCCCGTCGCCCGAGACGAAGACGGCGCCCTCGAACGCCGACAGCTGGATCGGGGTGACGAAACCCTCGTCGTCGATGCGCACCAGGTGGTGCGACTCGGTGGTGAGGTACGTCGTGCCGTCCGCGCCGACGGCGACGGACGACATGTTCCGCACCCGGTCGCCGCCGTCGGTGTCGAGTCCCCGGGCCGACGTCCAGGTGAGCCCGGCATCGTGGGACACCGGGACGCCGAGGACGGGGGTGTAGCCGTCGAGGTCGTCGCCGAGGAATGCGACGACCACGTGGTCGCCGTTGCCCGCCACGGCCGCGCCAGTGACGGGCTCGGTCGTGCGACGTGCCCCATCTGGAACTCCCAGGCCCTGCCGTCGGCCGTCGCTTGGATCGACACGTCGGAGCCGGCGGTGGTGGCGGCGACCAATCGGCCGGACGGCGTGACGTAGGCGCCGTAGGTGTCGCGACCCGACGATGACGGCAGCGGGATGAGCTTGTCGCCGCGCAGCAGCCGCCAGCCCTGCGCGGTCTCGACCGCCGTGTCGCCGGCCATCACGTCGCCGCTTCCGGGGCCGGTGTCGAAGATCTCCGCGCGGTCTCCCGACGGGGACAACCGGGTGAAGCCCCCGTCCTCGACGAGCCAGCCGCCGGGCACCGAGGACAGCACCGGGAAGGACGCGCCCAGCACCTCACCGGACACCTCCTCGCCGTCGCGGGTGACGACGGCGAACTGGCAGGGGTCGAAGTCGCAGCCGCGCCACAGAGCCGCCATCCCGCCGTCCGACCCTCCCGTGATCGTCCACAGCTGGAGCCGGTCGTCGTCGAGGACCGCCAGGACGCTCGAGGGGAGCCGCTCGTCGGGGTGCGGATCCCGTCCCACGGCGTGGTCCGGGCCGGCCGCGCCGGGTCGGGGGAGCCGTCGTCCGACCCGACCAGGCCGCCCGCAGCGGCGCCCAGCCCGCCGACCACGACGACGGTGGCGAGCCCCGACGCGATCGTCGTACGACGGCGACGGCGGCTTGCGGCCGCCCGGTCCAGGACGGCGTCGAAGCCGGGCTGGGCGGCCCGCTCGGCGACCTCGTGCTGCAGGTCCGTGGGGAGGTTCATCGCGGGCTCCGCTCGGTGCTCTCGTCGGGTGCGGCCTCGGTCTCCAGCTCGGAGAGCAGCTCCGCCAGGGCCGCGCGACCGCGCGCCAGGCGTGCCTTCACCGTGCCGACGGGTGCACCGACGGCCTCGGCCACCTCGTGCACCGGAAGGTCCGCGAGGTGGTGGAGCGCGATGGCCTCCCGCTGGGGTGCGGGCAGCAGGCGCAGCGCGGCCAGCAGGGTGAGACGATCGTCCGCCAGGTCGGCGTACGCCTCCTCGGCCACCAGCCGGTGGCTGACGTCGCGGAAGAAGCGGGCGCGGCGCCACCGGGTGCGGGTGACGTTGACCGCGACCGTGCGCAGCCACGCCTCCGGGTTGTCGGCGGCCAGGAACGAGCGCCGGGAGTTCACCGCCCGCGCGAAGGCCTCCATGACGGCGTCCTCCGCCTCGACCGGATCACCCGTGACGCCGGTGAGCTGCCCCACGAGCCGGCGGTAGGACGTGGCGTACACCTCGTGCACGCGGTCCACCGCACTAGTCCGGGGCATGGCCCACCTCTCCCACCGTGATGTCTGCTCTCACCAGCACGACTCGTGGGAGGGCGGGTCGGTTGCATGCACGCCAGGATGAACCGACCGGCGCCGGCTCAGACGTAGACCATGCCCATCGCCTCGCGCACCTCGGCGAGCGTGGCCTCGGCCACCTCGTTGGCGCGCGCGTTGCCGCGACGCAGCACGTCGTCGAGGTACGCCGGATCGGCGCTCAGCTCGACGCGGCGGGCACGGACGGGCGCGAGCTCGGTGTTGATCGCCTCGGTGAGACGGGCCTTGAGAGCTCCGCCTCCGCCGTCGCCGATCTCCTCGGCGACCTGCTCGGGGGTCGTGCCCTCGCAGAGCGAGATCAGGAGCAGCAGGTTGGCGACCTCGGGCCGGCCCTCCGGGTCCCAGGTGATCACCCGGTCGCTGTCGGTCTTGGCGCCCTTGATCTTCTTGGCCGTCTCGTCGGCGGTCATCCGCAGCTCGACGACGTTGCCCTTGGACTTGCTCATCTTGGTGCCGTCGGTGCCCAGGATGTGCGGCGCGGGGGACAGGAGCGCGTCCGGCTCAGGGAACACCTGTCCGTAGCGCTCGTTGAAGCGCCGCGCGATCACCCGGGTCTGCTCGATGTGGGGCAGCTGGTCCCGGCCGACGGGCACCACGTTGGCCTTGCAGAAAAGGATGTCGGCGGCCTGGTGGACCGGGTAGGTGAGCAGCAGCCCGCCGATACTGGTGATCCCGGCCGACTTCGCCTCGTCCTTCACGGTCGGGTTGCGCTGCAGCTCGGCGACGCTGACGAGGCTCAGGAAGGGCAGCATCAGCTGGTTGAGGGCAGGCACGGAGGAGTGGGTGAAGATCGTGGCGTTCTCGGGATCGAGCCCGGAGGCGATGTTGTCCACCAGCAGGCTGCGCACACTGCCGGCGATGTCGCCGGCGACCTCGCGGTCGGTGATCACCTGGTAGTCGGCGATCAGCTGCCAGATCTCCGCACCGCTGCGCTGCAGCGCGACACGGTTGCGGATCGAGGCGAAGTAGTGGCCCAGGTGAAGGTTGCCGGTGGGTCGGTCGCCGGTCAGCATCCGCAGGGAGGCGGGGTTGCGTGCCATCTGCTGCTCGATCTCGGTGCTGCGAGCCTGGGCGGCCCGGAAGGTGTCGCTCACGTCGCCGATCCTTTCACGCGGTCGCTCGACGTCGCGCGGGGGTTCTGTAGGGTTCCGGGAGTGCCCACCATCGGAGTAGCGATCGCGATCCCGGAGCCCTGGGCCAGCGAGCTGCAGGGCTACCGCACGTCCATCGGTGACACGACGGCGGCGCAGATCCCGACGCACATCACCCTGCTGCCGCCCCTCGAGCTCGCCGTCGACGAGATCGAGCCGGTGTCCGAGCACCTGGCCTCGGCCGCCGCCGCGGTCGAACCGTTCGACATCCACCTGCGCGGCACCGGCACCTTCCGGCCCATCTCGCCGGTGGTCTTCGTGACGGTGGCCGCAGGGGTGTCGGGCTGCGAGCTGCTCGCCGACGCCGTACGCAGTGGGCCGCTCGACATCGACCTGCACTTCCCGTACCACCCGCACGTCACGATCGCCCACCACCTGGACGACGCGACGCTCGACCGGGCGTACGGCGAGCTGCAGGGCTTCGAGTGCTCCTTCGACGCGGCCGCCTTCAGCCTCTACGTCCACGACCACGACTCAGGCTGGGTCCCCACGCACGAGTTCGGGCTCGGCTGATGTCGATCCTCTCGGGTGTCAAGGCTCGTGTGCGCGAGGTGCGCGAGCGACGACCGTTCATCGACCACCTCGTCCGGATGGTCGAGCACTTCGGCCACGTCAACGGCAGCGCCCTCGCGGCCGCGGTGACCTACTTCGCGTTCTTGTCGTTCTTCCCGATCCTCGCGCTGGCCTTTGCGATCTTCGGTCAGGTCTCCAAGGTCTACCCGCACGCGCAGGACACGCTCCTGAAGGCGGCCGACTCGGTCCTGCCCAACCTCATCGGCGGCGACAACGGCATCTCCCTCGACACCCTCCAGTCCGCCGCGCCGGGGATCTTCAGCGTCGGGCTCCTGCTGGCGCTCTACTCCGGCCTGGGCTGGCTCTCCGGCATGCGCCAGGCGCTCGTGGCGGTCTTCGAGGAGCCCGAGCGCGACCAGCCGAACTTCATCAAGGGGAAGCTGCGCGACATCCTCGCGCTCCTCTCCCTCGGCTCGGTGCTGGTCTTCAGCGTGGCGGTGTCCGGGGTCGCGACCAAGGTGCTCTCGCCGATCCTCGACGCGCTGCACCTCGGCCCGGTCGGCGCGGTCCTCCTGGTGGTGCTCGCGATCGCCCTGGGCATGGTGGCGAACACCGTCCTCTTCTACGCGTTCTTCCGGCTCCTCGCCTCGCCTGAGGTGCCCACGCGCTCGCTCTGGTCCGGCGCGCTGCTGGGCGCCGTCGCGTTCGAGGTCCTCAAGCAGATCTCGACCCTTCTGCTGAAGTCGACCGCCAACTCCGATGCGTTCCAGGCCTTCGGCATCGCGCTGATCCTCGTCGTGTGGATCAACTACTTCTCCCGCGTCGTCGTCTACGCCGCCGCCTGGGCCCACACCTCGCCCGCGGCGCGTGCCGCCCGCGAGGCTCGTACGGTCCAGGAACAGACCGTCGAGGGCCCGCGGATCGACCTGACCGCAGCAGCGTCCTCGCCCGTCTCCTCCTCGTCCTCGTCGTCCTCGTCGTCCACCTCGTCGTCATCGCCGAAGGCCGCCTTCGCCGCCGGCGCTGCCTCCATGCTCGGGGTCGTGGCGCTCGTACGCCGCCGCCGCTGATCGCCCCGTCTTCTGGTCGCCACTCGGAGCGGTGTGTGAGACATGTTCTGAGTGCGGAGAACCTGCGCCACGCACCGCTCGACAACCCGCGCCGAGGGGGTGGTGCGTGGGACACGTTCTGCACGACGGAAATGTGCGTCACGCACCGCCCGACGGGCGCCGCTGGGCCGCGGATCGTCCACAGCACGCGGGCGGTGGGGTCTGTCCACAGGCCTCGACGATCGGGCTGGAGCGCCCGCCAGTCGCGTGGCTGCATGGGTGGATGTTCATCGTTCCGGAGGAGTTCCGCGCCAGGCCGTTCACGCGGGAGGAGGCCCTGGCCTCAGGCATCACCCGCGGCGTGCTCCAAGGGCGTCAGTTCCGACGAGTCCACGAGTCCGTGTACTGCCATGCAGGCCACGAGCCGTCCTTCGCTGACCGTGTCACGGCCGCGCGCCTCGCCCTGCCACCAGACGCGCTCACGACGGGCATCACCCGGATTCAGGAGCTGGGCATCGACCACGGCCCCCGGGCCCCGCTTCACTTCGTCGTCCAGGGTGACCTGCACCTGGTCATCGATGGCGTGTTCCTGCACCGCACGGTCAAGACACCGCCCAACGCCGAAGGACGCGTCGAACCCGCCGCCGCATTCGTTGCCTACTGCGCCGATGCGAGGCTGATCGATGCCATCAAGGTCGGCTGCGAGCTGCTGCGGATCGAGGAGCTGGACCTCGCGCTCCTCGACCAGATCCTCAATGAGGAGAAGTGGCGTCGCGGTGCGGTCGAGGCGGCATTCGTGTTGCCCCACCTCACTGATCGATGCCGATCGATGCCCGAGGCGGAGCTGCTGGCGTACGTCATCGCTGCCGGCTTGCCCCACCCCGAGGTGAACACTGGAGTCGAGCTCTCGTCAGGTGTCGTGGTCACTCCCGATCTGTGGTGGTCGAGCTTGTGCGCGGCCGCCGAGTACGAGGGGAGCCAGCACCAGGAGGACCGTGGCCAGTACAACGCGGACATCGATCGGTACGCCGCGTACCGCCGGCACGACGTGGCGTACGAGCTCGTCACCAAGGAACGGCTCAGGACCCCGAAGAGTGTCATCCGCACCATCTACGCGATGTTGATTGCTCGCGGGTACGACGGGCCACCACCAGAGTTCGGAACAGCGTGGGTAGCGCTCGTTCAACCGCTGCGGGACCTGGCACGACCGCGTACGGCTGCGCCGTAGCGGTGCGTCACGCACGTTCTGACGGTCCAGAACATGTCTCACGCACCGCTCCGACGGCACGACGACAAGGAGCGGTGCGTGGTGCAGGTTCTGAGGGTCGGAAAGATGTCTCACGCACCGCTCTGGCAGGGCGCAGGAGGGGGACCAGGCGTCAGTGGCCGTGCTTGATCGCGGTCCGGAGGTCCTTGTTGAGCTGGGAGATCACGTCGAGGGGGATCTCCTTGGGGCAGGCGGCGGTGCAGGCGCCGATGTTGGTGCAGCCGCCGAAGCCCTCGTGGTCGTGCTGGGCGACCATGTTGACCACGCGGCTGTCGCGCTCGGGCTGGCCCTGGGGGAGCTCGCCGAGGTGGGTGATCTTGGCGCCCATGAAGAGGGAGGCGGAGCCGTTGGGGCAGGCCGCGACGCAGGCGCCGCACCCGATGCAGGTGGCGACGTTGAAGGCGCGCATCGCGTCGTCGCGCGGCACGGGCACCGAGTGGGCCTCGGGGGCCGATCCGGTGTTGACCGAGATGAAGCCGCCCGACTGGATGATGCGGTCGAACGCGCCGCGGTCGACCACGAGGTCCTTGAGCACCGGGAAGGCGTCGGAGCGCCAGGGCTCGATCGTGATGGTCTCGCCGTCGGTGAACGACCGCATGTGGAGCTGGCAGGTCGTGGTGACCTCCGGCCCGTGCGCCTCGCCGTTGATCATCAGCCCGCACATGCCGCAGATGCCCTCGCGGCAGTCGGAGTCGAACGCGATCGGCTCCTCGCCCTTCTCGTTGAGCTGCTCGTTGAGCACGTCGAGCATCTCGAGGAACGACATGTCGGGGGAGACGTCGGAGAGCTGGTAGGTGTGCATGGCGCCCTCGGCGGTGGGGCCGGTCTGGCGCCAGATCTTGAGCGTGATCTTCACTTGTAGCTCCGCTGCTTCATCTCGATGGCGGTGTAGGTCAGTTCTTCCTTGTGCAGGACCGGGATGGTGTCCTCGCCGGCCCACTCCCACGCGGCGACGTAGGCGTACTCCTCGTCGTGGCGCAGCGCCTCGCCGTCCTCGGTCTGCGACTCGCCACGGAAGTGGCCGCCGCAGGACTCGCGTCGGTTGAGGGCGTCGACGCACATCAGCTCGCCGAGCTCGAAGAAGTCGGCCACGCGGCCGGCCTTCTCCAGCGACTGGTTGAGGGTCTCGGCGCTGCCGAGGACCTTCACGTTGCGGTAGAAGTCGTCCTTGAGCGAGCGGATCAGGTCGATCGCCTTCTTCAGGCCGGTCTCGGTCCGCTCCATGCCGCAGTACTCCCACATGATGTTGCCGAGCTCGCGGTGGTAGGAGTCGACGCTGCGGGTGCCGTTGACCGACAGGAAGTGGTCGATGCGGCTGGTGACCGCCTCGCGCGCCTCGACGACGGCCGGGTGGTCCTCGGCGATCTCCTCGAACGGGCCGTCCGCGAGGTAGTCGCGGATGGTGTGGGGGAGCACGAAGTAGCCGTCGGCCAGGCCCTGCATCAGCGCGGAGGCGCCGAGGCGGTTGGCGCCGTGGTCGGAGAAGTTGGCCTCACCGGTGACGAACAGGCCCGGGATCGTCGACTGGAGGTCGTAGTCGACCCACAGGCCGCCCATGACGTAGTGCACGGCCGGGTAGATCCGCATCGGGACCTCGTAGGGGTTCTCGCCCGTGATCCGCTCGTACATGTCGAGGAGGTTGTCGTACTTCTCCTCCACCCCGTCGCGGCCGAGGCGCTCGATCGCCGCAGCGAAGTCGAGGTAGACCCCACGACGTACGCCGTCGACCTCGGGCCCGACGCCGCGGCCCTCGTCGCACATGTACTTCGCCGAGCGCGACGCGATGTCGCGGGGGACCAGGTTGCCGAAGGAGGGATAGATCCGCTCCAGGAAGTAGTCGCGGTCCTCCTCGGCGATGTCGCGCGGGTCCTTCTCGCAGTCGGCCTGCTTCTTCGGCACCCAGATCCGGCCGTCGTTGCGCAGCGACTCCGACATCAGCGTCAGCTTGGACTGGTGCTCGCCGGAGACCGGGATGCAGGTCGGGTGGATCTGCGTGAAGCAGGGGTTGGCCATGTAGGCGCCCTTGCGGTGCGCGCGCCAGGCGGCGGTGACGTTGCAGCCCATCGCGTTGGTCGAGAGGTAGAAGACGTTGCCGTAGCCGCCCGAGGCGAGCACCACGACGTCGGCCAGGTGGGTCTGGACCTCACCGGTGACCATGTCGCGAGCGATGATCCCGCGGGCCTTGTCGTCCACCACGATCAGCTCGAGCATCTCGTGGCGGGTGTACGTCGTCACGGTGCCGGCGGCGACCTGGCGCTCGAGGGCCTGGTAGGCGCCGATCAGCAGCTGCTGGCCGGTCTGGCCGCGAGCGTAGAAGGTGCGCGACACCTGGACGCCACCGAACGAGCGGTTGTCGAGCAGGCCGCCGTACTCGCGGGCGAACGGGACGCCCTGCGCGACGCACTGGTCGATGATGTTCGTGCTGACCTCGGCCAGCCGGTAGACGTTGGACTCGCGCGAGCGGTAGTCGCCGCCCTTGACGGTGTCGTAGAAGAGGCGGTGGACCGAGTCCCCGTCCTCCTTGTAGTTCTTCGCGGCGTTGATGCCGCCCTGGGCGGCGATCGAGTGGGCGCGACGCGGGGAGTCCTGGTAGCAGAAGGACTTCACCCGGTAGCCGGCCTCGCCGAGCGTGGCGGCGGCCGAGGCGCCGGCCAGGCCGGTGCCGACGATGATGATCGACAGCTTGCGGCGGTTGGCCGGGTTGACCAGCCGCGCCTCGAACTTGCGGGTCTGCCACCGCTCGGCCACCGGGGCGTCCGGCGCCTTGGTGTCGGAGAGCGGGGAGCCGGGCGTGTAGTAGCCGGCCGCGTCGTCGTAGTCGCCGTCGAGGACGCCGGAGGCCGAGGCCTCCGCCGCGGAGACGGTGTCGGGCATGTCGTAGTCGTGGCTCACGTGGTGACCCCTTACTTGGTGATGATGCCGGCGATGACGCCGAGGGGGACGAGGGAGAAGCCGACCGAGACGATCAGCGCGAGGACGAAGCCGATCGTCTTGGCCCGCTGGCGCTTGGCGGCGGTGCCGGTCCAGCCGAGCGTCTGGGCGGCGCTCCAGATGCCGTGGTGCAGGTGCGCGCCGAGGGCGAGCATCGCCACGATGTAGATGAGGGTCAGCCACCACACGTCGAAGGTGTCGACGAGCAGGTTGTAGGGGTCGTTGGTCGCCCCGCCCTGCACGTTGACCTTGCCGATGGAGAAGTTGAGCAGGTGCCAGACCAGGAACAGCAGGATCGTCACGCCGCCCCAGCGCATCATCAGGCTCGCGCGGGTGGCCCCGGTCTGCTTCTTCATGACGTACTTCGTCGTCCGGGCGCGGGCCGCGCGGCGCCACAGCACCACGGCGCAGAAGACGTGCACCACCAGCGACGCCAGCAGCCCGACGCGGAGGATCCAGAGCAGTCCCTCGTGCGGGAGCAGCGGTACGCCGATCTCGCGCAGGTGCTCGGCGTAGCCGTTGAACGCGTCGTGCCCGCCGAACGCCTTGAGGTTGCCGTACATGTGGGTGAGCACGAATCCGAGGAAGACGAATCCGCTCAGCGCCATGCCCAGCTTGAGCGCGATGGTCGTACGGGAGGCCCGCGCGCCCTTCACCAGGGTCGGAGTCGTGAGTTGGGTTGCCACCCCGTCACGTTATCGCGGCGCCCACGCGCGAGACGCGCCGAGTCAGTGTGAGGTTTTCGTTGGCGCGTTGTCTTCCGCTCAGGTGTGACACAGGCCATAGTCGTGGGCGTTGCCCGGACCCCGTTCCGGGCTTTCGCGCAGGACGACGCACGGAGGACGCATGGCAACGACCGACCACGGGGTGACCAGCCCGGGGCGCGCGCACATCGAGGCACGCACCCTCCGCGAGGATCGCTGGTGGCTCGCGCCGCTGACCACGTTCGTGGTCTTCTCCAGCTTCGTCGTCTACGCCACGGTGCGGGCGTTCATGGGACGCGACTACTTCGCCGAGCCCTACCTCTCGCCGTTCTACTCGCCCTGCCTGGGCGACTGCGTCGAGGGCGCCTCCGACTTCGGCCAGCCGTTCGGCTGGTGGCCGCTGTCCGCTGCTCTGATCATCCTGATCTTCCCGCTGGGCTTCCGGATGACCTGCTACTACTACCGCAAGTCCTACTACCGGGCGTTCTGGCTGAGCCCGCCTGCGTGTGGCGTCGCCGAGCCGCACAGTGCCTACTCGGGCGAGACGAAGCTCCCCCTCATCCTCCAGAACGTGCACCGCTACTTCTGGTACGCCGCGGTGGTGGTCGGCCTGATCCTGACCTACGACGTGTTCCTGGCCTTCCGGCCGATGCCGGCGGAGTACGCCGTCGGCGACGGCGAGACCAGCGGCATCCACATGGGCCTCGGCACCCTGCTGATGATCGCCAACGTCGCCTTCATCTGGCTCTACACGCTCTCGTGCCACTCCTGCCGTCACGTGGTCGGCGGCCGACTGAGGCACTTCTCCAAGCACCCGGTCCGCTACAAGCTGTGGACCTGGGTCTCGAAGCTCAACGGCAGCCACGGCAGGTGGGCCTGGTACTCGTTGTTCTCGGTCGCCCTCGTCGACCTGTATGTCTTTCTGCTGGCCAGCGGCACGATCCAGGACCTGAGGTTCTTTTGAACCACCCCACGAAGTTCTCATCTCCCCCGCTTCGCTCCTCCGCTGACAACTCCGCGGGGACCCCGGAAGGCTCACGATGATCAACGAGAACAGTTCACCCGCTGAGGGCCGCCACCCGATGACCGGCAACGCCCTGTCCGGCGACGCCCGGGGCGGGATGGAGCGCCACACCTACGACGTCGTCGTGATCGGTGCCGGTGGCGCCGGGCTGCGCGCCGCGATCGCCGCCCACGAGTCGGGCGCGCGTACGGCGATCGTGTGCAAGTCGCTGCTCGGCAAGGCCCACACCGTGATGGCCGAGGGCGGCATCGCCGCCGCGATGGGCAACCGGTGGCCGGAGGACAACTGGGAGGTCCACTTCAGGGACACCATGCGCGGCGGCAAGATGCTGAACAACTGGCGGATGGCCCAGCTGCACGCCCAGGAGGCGCCCGAGCGGGTGCAGGAGCTCGAGGACTGGGGCGCGCTCTTCGACCGCACCGACGACGGCCTGATCAGCCAGCGCGACTTCGGCGGCCACAAGTACGCCCGCCTCGCGCACGTCGGTGACCGTACCGGCCTCGAGATGATCCGGACGCTCCAGCAGCGTGCCGTGGCGCTCGGTATCGACGTCTTCATGGAGTGCACGGTCACCGACCTGTTCAAGGAGGGCGACGCCATCGCGGGAGCGTTCGCCTACTGGCGCGAGTCGGGCCGCTTCATCGTCTTCGACGCCCCGAGCGTGATCCTCGCGACCGGCGGCATCGGCAAGTCGTTCAAGGTCACCTCCAACTCGTGGGAGTACACCGGCGACGGCCACGCCCTCGCGATGCGGGCCGGCGCGAGCCTGATCAACATGGAGTTCGTCCAGTTCCACCCGACCGGCATGGTCTGGCCGCCCTCGGTGAAGGGGCTGCTCGTGACGGAGTCCGTGCGCGGCGACGGCGGCATCCTCAAGAACTCCGAGGGCAAGCGGTTCATGTTCGACTACATCCCGGAGTTCTTCAAGAGCGAGACGGCGGACACGGTCGAGGAGGCCGACGCCTGGTACGACGACAAGAAGAACAACCGCCGACCACCCGAGCTGTTGCCCCGCGACGAGGTCGCGCGCGCGATCAACTCCGAGATCAAGGCCGGTCGCGGCACGCCGCACGGCGGCATCTACCTCGACATCGCCTCGCGACGCACCCCCGAGTTCATCCGCAAGCGGCTGCCGTCGATGTACCACCAGTTCAAGGAGCTGGCCGACGTCGACATCACGGCCGAGCCGATGGAGATCGGGCCGACCTGCCACTACGTGATGGGCGGGGTCGAGGTCGACGCCGACACCCAGGAGAGCGCCGTCACCGGGCTGTACGCCGTCGGGGAGTGCTCCGGGGGCATGCACGGGTCCAACCGGCTCGGCGGCAACTCGCTGGGCGACCTGCTGGTCTTCGGCAAGCGCGCCGGTGAGGCCGCTACGAAGTACGCCGACTCGCTGGGCGACTCACGCCCGCAGGTCGACGAGGCCCACGTCAAGGCCGCGCAGACGAGCGCCCTGGCGCCGTTCGAGGTCGAGGGCGGGGAGAACCCTTACACGATCCAGTCCGACCTGCAGCAGTCGATGAACGACCTGGTCGGCATCATCCGCACGCGCACGGAGCTCGAGGAGTCGCTGAGCGAGATCGAGGCGTTCAAGGTGCGCGCGGAGACGATGGTCGTCGAGGGTCACCGGCAGTACAACCCGGGCTGGCACCTCGCGCTCGACCTGCGCAACATGCTGATCGTCTCGGAGTGCATCGCCAAGGCGGCACTCGCCCGCGAGGAGTCGCGAGGCGGTCACACCCGCGACGACTTCCCCGGGCCGAACGACGAGTGGGGCACGAAGAACCTCGTGGTCAACCTCAACGAGGCCGGCACCGGCGTCGACCTGCACGAGAAGCCGTTGCCGGAGATGCCGGAAGAGCTGAAGGGGTACTTCGCATGAGCTACACCTTGAAATTGCGGATCTGGCGCGGCGACAAGGACGGAGGAGCCGTCGAGGACTTCCCGGTCGAGGTCTCCGAGGGCGAGGTCGTGCTCGACGCGATCCACCGCGTGCAAGCCACCCAGGCCGGCGACCTCGCCGTCCGCTGGAACTGCAAGGCCGGCAAGTGCGGCTCGTGCAGCGCGGAGGTCAACGGCCGGCCGCGCCTGATGTGCATGTGCCGGCTCTCGGACTTCGAGGAGGACGAGGTCATCACGGTCACGCCGATGCGCTCGTTCCCGGTGATCCGCGACCTCGTCACCGACGTGTCGTTCAACTACGAGAAGGCCAAGGAGCTGCCGTCGTTCTCCCCGCCGCCGCGCGATGCGGACGGCAAGCGGCGGATGGCCCAGGTCGACGTCGAGCGGGGCCAGGAGTTCCGCAAGTGCATCGAGTGCTTCCTCTGCCAGAACGTCTGCCACGTGGTGCGCGACCACGAGGACAACAAGAAGGCGTTCGCCGGGCCGAGGTTCTTCCTGCGCTACGCCGAGCTCGACATGCACCCCCTCGACACCCACGACCGGCGCGAGCTGGCCCAGGGTGCAGCGGGCCTCGGCATGTGCAACATCACCAAGTGCTGCACGGAGGTCTGCCCCGAGGGCATCCACATCACCGACAACGCGATCATCCCGATGAAGGAGCGCGTGGTGGACAAGAAGTTCGACCCGCTCGTGTGGCTGGGCAACAAGATCGGGATGCGCAACAAGGACAACGACGGTCGCACCGAGGTGTGACGGACCTCGAAAGGGTCACTCGGCGGGCGTCAGGACGAGCGCCGTGATGTTGCGGACGACGAGGATGCCCAGCGCCGCGGCAAGGATCGTCAGTGCGGACGCGACGCGCTCCCAGGAGGCAGACCTCGCGAGCAGCTGGAAATAGCCCCCCGCGGGCTCCTGCGCGGCCAGCTGGTAGAACACGTCGGAGATCGACGACAACGCGGCCGAGAGCAGCCACGTGCCCCACCACCACCCTTGTCGGAGGGGGACGTCGGCCGACGCCTGGCCGGTCGCACCACGGCGGACGTCGGTCACCATCTGGAAGGGCCGCCACGCGTTCAGCACGGGGACGAACCAGCCGCCGATGGCCCAGCCGGACCCGTGCTTGAGCACCGTGCGGTCCATGCGGGCGCTGTGGTGGGCGGTGTAGAGCCACACGACGAAGAGCACGCCGGTGAGCAGCGACGTCGCGACCTCGGCTGTCGTCAGTGAGATGAGCCGGTCGATGCGGGCGCCGTCGGCCTCCACCACGGTGTCGGGGCGCAGCCGGACGGTCTCGACGAAGCCGAGGATCTCCAGGTCCACGTAGAGGGTGAGTGCGGCGGCGAGCAGGGAGATCAGGAGGGCCACCTGGAGGGCCACGGACAGGCCCGACCACCAGCGCGGCAGCGGCGCGTGGTGCTCCTGGGGCGCGGCGACGTGGTCATGGGTGTGGTGGGTCCAGGCGGATCCGTCCCACCACCGAAGCCTCTGGGCATCCTGCGGGTCGGCGTACCAACCCTCCCCCCGGACAGTCATGCCGCGACCTTAGTGGTGAGAAGGCGTGCCGTGAGACGAATGCCATAGGTCCGCCCCTGCCGTCCGTGGAGGCCGCGCCATATCCTGCGACTCATGACGGACCCGGATTCTCGCCTCGACGGTGGACTGGCCGAGCCCGAGGGGCTGCAGCCCGCCGAGGGCTCGCTGCGACTGGTGGGCGACGACGACACCTACGACGTCACGGCGTGGGAGGTGGCGACCGCGGCCGTGCTCCGCAAGGCCCGCCGGCTCGGCGAGGACGCACCCGACTCCGACGTCTGGACAGCACTGACCCGCACCACCCTCGACGGCATCGAGGTCGCACCGATCGGCCAGCAGTCCGACCTCGACGGCCTCATCACGAGTGGTCGTCCGCAGCGCGCAGGCGCCTGGGACGTACGCGCCCAGGTCGAGGTCGTCGACGCGAAGGCCTCGAACGAGGCCGTCCTGCAGGACCTGGAGAACGGCGCGACGTCGCTGCTGCTCCACCTCTCCCACGAGGTGGAGCACGCCTGGGCCACGCTGCTCGACGGAGTGCTGCTCGACCTGGCACCCGTCGTGCTGGACCGCGCCTCGACCGAGCAGGTCGAGGCCTTCGCCGCCCACCTCGAGGGCGTGGACGGTGCGCTGCACCCGGCGACGAACCTGTCCTTCGACCTCCAGACGCTCGAGATGCTGTCCTACCGGGTCCGCGATGACGGCGCCACGGCCCGCGACCTCTTCGCGCCCGTCGTACGTCGTGGGTTCCAGCTCGGCGTGCGCGCGCTCGTGGTCGACGGCACGGCGCTTCACGACCAGGGGGCGAGCGACGCCCAGGAGCTGGGCTGGGCCATCGCCACGGGCATCTCCTACCTCCGGCTGCTCGCCGACGAGGGCTTCACCGTCGACCAGTCGGCCCGGATGATCGAGTTCCGGCTCGCCGCCACCGACGAGCAGTTCCCGACGATCGCCAAGATGCGCGCCGCCCGGCGGCTGTGGACCCGCGCGCTCGAGGCCAGCGGAGTGGGGGAGGGCGGCTCCGGCGAGATGGCGCTGCACGCGGTCACCAGCCGACCGATGACCAGCAAGCGCGACCCCTGGGTCAACATGCTCCGCGGCACCGTCGCTGCGTTCGCGGCCGGCGTCGGCGGCGCCGACGCCGTCACGGTCGTGCCCTTCGACGAGCCGCTCGGCGTCCCCGACGCGCTGGGCCGCCGCGTCGCTCGCAACACCTCGTCGCTGCTGATCGAGGAGTCGCACGTCGCTGCGGTCGCCGACCCCGCCGGCGGGTCGTACGCGGTCGAGAAGCTCACCGACGACCTCGCGGCCGCGGGGTGGGCCGAGCTCGGCCGGATCGAGGCCGACGGCGGTGCACTGGCCGATGCTGCGCGCCTGGGCGTGAAGGCCCGCGTCAAGGAGGTCAGGGCGTCCCGCGATGCGCAGGTCGCCGATCGGTCGCGCCCGCTGACCGGCGTCTCGGAGTTCCCGAACCTCGCGGAGGTGCTGCCCGAGCGCGAGCACCGCCCGCACCGCTACGTCCACCACTTCGGGGCAGCCTTCAACGAGCTGCGCGGCACGCCGACGGACGAACCCGTCTTCCTCGCCACCATGGGCACCGTGGCCGCCCACACGGCGCGGGCCACCTTCGCGACCAACCTGTTCGCGGCGGGCGGTGTGGCCGTCCAGGCGGCCGGCGCCACGTCCGACCCGGCGGCCGTGCTCGAGGCGTACGCCGGCCAGCCCGTGGTCTGCCTCGCGGGCACCGACACGGCGTACGCCGAGTGGGGTGCCGACCTGGTCGCCGCGCTGCGTGCGGCAGGAGCGACGTACGTCGTGCTCGCGGGCAAACCGGGCGAGCGGACCGTGACCGACGTCGATGACTCGTGTGCCGTGGGGGTCGATGCGCTCGGCTTCCTGGGCCGGGTCCGAGAGGAGCTCTCGAAGTGAGCATTCCCCAGGACTTCTCGCAGGTGGGTCTCGATACGCCCGCTCGTTCCTCGCGGTCTACCCGACCAGCGAGTGAGGGGGAGCCGTGGAGCAGCCCCGAGGGGATCGACATCCTCCCGGTCTACGGCCCCGAGCACCTCGAAGGCCTCGACGGGCTCGACACGTGGCCGGGCATCGCGCCGTTCCTGCGCGGGCCGTACCCCACGATGTACACGACGCAGCCGTGGACGATCCGGCAGTACGCCGGGTTCTCGACCGCGGAGGAGTCCAACGCGTTCTACCGCCGCAACCTCGCGGCCGGGCAGAAGGGGCTGAGCGTCGCGTTCGACCTCGCCACCCACCGCGGGTACGACTCCGACCACCCGCGGGTGCGCGGCGACGTCGGCATGGCGGGCGTGGCGATCGACTCGATCTATGACACCCGCACCCTCTTCGACGGCATCCCGCTCGACGAGATGTCGGTGTCGATGACGATGAACGGTGCCGTCCTGCCGGTGCTCGCGCTCTACATCGCTGCGGCCGAGGAGCAGGGGGTGCAGCCGGAGCAGCTCATGGGGACGATCCAGAACGACATCCTCAAGGAGTTCATGGTCCGCAACACCTACATCTACCCGCCGGCGCCGAGCATGCGGATCATCAGCGACATCTTCGCCTTCACCTCGCAGAAGATGCCCCGCTTCAACTCCATCTCGATCTCCGGCTACCACATCCAGGAGGCCGGGGCGACCGCCGACCTCGAGCTGGCGTACACGCTGGCCGACGGCGTCGAGTACATCCGTGCCGGCCTCGGGACCGGCATGACGATCGATCAGTTCGCGCCGCGGCTGTCGTTCTTCTGGGCCATCGGGATGAACTTCTTCATGGAGGTCGCCAAGATGCGCGCGGCCCGCGCGCTGTGGGCGCGGCTGGTCGACGACTTCGACCCGCAGAACCCCAAGTCGCGCTCGCTCCGCACGCACAGCCAGACCTCGGGCTGGTCGCTGACCGCGCAGGACGTGTTCAACAACGTCGGGCGCACCTGCATCGAGGCGATGGCGTCCACGCAGGGCCACACGCAGTCGTTGCACACCAACGCCCTCGACGAGGCGATCGCGCTGCCGACCGACTTCTCGGCGCGGATCGCCCGCAACACCCAGCTGCTGCTCCAGCAGGAGAGCGGCACCACCGAGATCATCGACCCGTGGGCCGGCTCCTACTACGTCGAGAAGCTCACCCACGACCTCGCCGAGCGGGCCTGGGCGCACATCCAGGAGGCCGAGCGTGCCGGCGGCATGGCCGCGGCGATCGAGCAGGGCATCCCCAAGATGCGCATCGAGGAGGCCGCCGCCCGCACCCAGGCACGGATCGACTCCGGTGCCCAGAAGGTCATCGGCGTCAACACGTACCGCCTCGCCGCCGAGGACAAGCTCGACGTGCTGCGCGTCGACAACGACGACGTCTACCGCCAGCAGGTCGCCAAGCTCGAGCGGCTCCGTGCCGAGCGCAACGACGACGACGTACGTCGCGCGCTGGACGCGCTGACCGCGTCGGCCGAGCGCGGACCGGTCGGCGGCGGCTCCCTGGAGGGCAACCTCCTGGCCCTGGCCGTCGACGCGGCGCGGGCCAAGGCCACGGTCGGGGAGATCTCCGACGCGCTGGAGAAGGTCTACGGCCGCCACCAGGCCGTGATCCGTACGATCAGCGGCGTGTACCGCGACGAGGCAGGCGCCGAGGCCGGCACCAAGGTGGCGGAGGTGCTCGCCGCGACCGAGGAGTTCGAGGCCGAGGAGGGGCGCCGCCCGCGCATCCTCGTGGCCAAGATGGGCCAGGACGGCCACGATCGCGGCCAGAAGGTCGTCGTCACCGCGTTCGCCGACCTCGGCTTCGACGTCGACGTGGGCCCGTTGTTCTCCACGCCCGAGGAGGTCGCCCAGCAGGCGATCGACGCCGACGTGCACATCGTCGGGGTCTCGTCACTGGCCGCGGGGCACCTGACACTCCTGCCCGCGCTCAAGCAGGCGCTGGCCGACCAGGGCCGTCCGGACATCATGATCGTCATCGGCGGAGTGATCCCGCCCGACGACGTCGCGACCCTGAAGGAGATGGGCGCCGCGGCGGTGTTCCTGCCGGGCACCGTGATCGCCGAGTCCGCGCTCGACCTGCTGGCCCGGCTGCGCAGCTCCTGATGGCGCGGCCGGTCGACGTCGCGGCCCTGGTGGAAGGGGTCCGCTCCGGTCGGCGTGCGGACGTCTCGCGCGCGATCACGCTCGTCGAGTCCTCACGCGCCGAGCACCGGGGTGCCGCGCGCGAGCTGCTGACGTCGCTGGCGGCGTTCGACCTCGCGCCGGCCACCCGCGTCGGCATCTCGGGAGTGCCGGGGGTCGGCAAGTCGACCTTCATCGAGGCGCTCGGCACCCGGCTGACCGCAGCCGGGCACCGCGTCGGGGTGCTGGCCGTCGACCCGTCGTCGATCCGCACCGGCGGCTCGGTGCTGGGCGACAAGACCCGGATGGCCGCACTGTCGGTGGACCCGAAGGCCTTCATCCGCCCCTCGCCCTCCGCAGGCACCCTCGGCGGCGTCGCGCGGGCCACCACCCAGGCGATGCTCGTCCTCGAGGCCGCCGGCCACGACGTCGTGCTCGTGGAGACGGTGGGGGTCGGGCAGTCCGAGGTGACGGTGGCCGGGATGGTCGACACGTTCCTGTTCCTCACCCTCGCGCGCACCGGCGACCAGCTCCAGGGCATCAAGAAGGGCATCCTCGAGATCGCGGACGTGGTCGCGGTGAACAAGGCCGACGCCCTCGAGGGGCAGAGCCACGAGACCGACGCCCGGGTCGCTGCCCGCGAGCTCGCCGGTGCGCTGCGCCTCGTGCGCGGCCACTCCGAGTGGGCGCCGCCGGTGGTGACCTGCTCGGCGCTGACCGGAGCGGGCATCGACGACGTCTGGTCGCGCGTCGGCCAGCACCGCGAGCACCTCGGTGCCGACGGGCTCGCGCACAAGCGCGCCGAGCAGCAGCTGGAGTTCACCTGGTCCTTGGTGCGCGACGAGCTCGCCCAGCGGTTGCGGTCCTCGGCGGGCGTCGCAGCGGTGCGCGAGGACGTACGCCGTGCAGTGCTGTCGGGCGAGCTCCCGGCGCCTCTCGCCGCGGACCGGCTACTCGCCGCGTACGACGGTGGAACGCCCTGAGGGCGCGCGGACGACGCCGGGCGCGCTGGGCGCACCCCGAGCACGCACCTCGCTGCGTTGTCGAAGCTCGACGGGCCTAGCGGCCCGCCTTCGCTCCTCCGCCTTGCGATGTACGCACTCGGAGCACGCCAAGCATCACCCGACTTCGCCCACACGCCCTAGACTGGGCCGGTCATGCCTGCAGCCACTCACCGCCACATCCGTCATCACCGAGGTCGTCGACAAGCACGCCGACGACCTCGTTGCTTTGCGTCGCGACCTGCACGCCCACCCCGAGCTCAGCTGGGAGGAGAGCCGTACGTCCGACGCGGTCGTGTCCGCGCTCGAGGGCGCCGGCTGGACGATCAGCCGACCCGACGGTGGCGGCGTGCTCGCGGACATCGGACACGGTGGCCGGCTCATCGCCCTGCGCGCCGACCTCGACGCGCTGCCGATCGACGACCTGATCTCCGACCCGTGGAAGAGCACCGTGCCCGGAGTCGCGCACGCCTGCGGCCACGACGTCCACACCTCCGGGCTGGTCGGCGCGGGCCTCGCCCTCGCCGAGGTCGCGACCCGCGGGCTCCTGCCCGGCCGCGTCCGGCTGCTGTTCCAGCCGGCCGAGGAGATCATGCCCGGGGGAGCGCTCCACCTGATCTCCAGCGGCGCCCTGGAGGGCGTCTCGCACGTCTTCGGGCTGCACTGCGACCCGAGCCTCGACGTCGGTCGCATCGGCCTGCGCGAAGGACCGCTCACGGGTGCCGCCGACGCGCTGACCGTCCGCCTCATCGGCAAGGGCGGCCACACGTCGCGACCGCACCTGACCGAGGACCTGACCTTCGCCCTCGGCAAGGTGATCACCGAGCTGCCCGCCATCCTCAGTCGCCGCCTGGACCCGCGGGCCGGGGTCAGCGTGGTCTGGGGGATGGTGCGCGCGGGTTCGGCCCCCAACGTCATCCCGCACGGCGGCGTCGTCGCCGGCACGGTCCGGATGCTCGACGCGGTCGCCTGGGCCGACGCGGAGCACCTGATCCGCCAGCTGATCTCGGCCATCGTCGCGCCCTACAGCGTGACCGCCGAGGTGACCTACCAGCGCGGTGTCCCGCCGGTGGTCAACCACGTGGTCTCGACCGGTCTCCTCGGCACCGCCCTCGAGCGCGTCCTGGGCCCGCACGGCCACGTCTCCACCGCGCAGAGCCTCGGCGGCGAGGACTTCGGCTGGTACCTCGACTCCGTCCCCGGCGCGATGGCCCGCCTCGGCACGCGTACGCCCGGCGGACCGACGTACGACCTCCACCAGGGCAACCTCCGCATCGACGAGGCCGCGACCGGGATCGCCGCGCGTGTGCTCGCCGAGGTGGCCGTGACGGCGCTGTCAGCCGACTGAGACCTCCCGGCCCAGCGGGACGCTGAAGGTGAAGGTGCTGCCCTCGCCGAGGGTGGAGGTGATCGAGAGTCGCCCTCCCATCAGGTCGGCGATCTCGCGGGCGATCGCCAGGCCGAGCCCGTTGCCCTGTCGGTCGCCTGACGCGTGCGGGTCGGCCTGGGTGAACGGCTCCAACACGGTGGGCAGCTGGTCCTCCGCGATCCCGATCCCGGTGTCGGTGACGGCGAAGTCGACCCAGGTGTCCACGTGCGGGCGCTCGTCGTCCTCGCGGCACGTGACGTGGACGTCGACGCGACCGCGCTCGGTGAACTTCACCGCGTTGTGGACGAGCGTGCGGACGACCTGGGCGATGCGTCGTCCGTCTCCGGTGCCCGAGGTCGGGACGGCGTCGTCGACGACATGGCCGATCTCGACATCGCGACCTTCGGCGAACACCTCGACCCAGGCGACCACGTCGTCGACCAGGTCCCGCAGTCGCACCGGTCCGCACTCCAGCACCGCACGGTGGGCCTCGAGGCCGGAGAACTCCAGCAGGTCCTGCGCCAGCCGCATCAGGCGCTCCGCGGAGCGGTGCACGATCCGGGCGTAGTGCTCGGACTCCGGCTCGAGGTCGGTCTCCATCAGCAGGTCGGCAGCACCGATGAGCGCCGCCAGCGGTGTCCGGACCTCGTGGCTCACGGTGGCCAGGAACCGGGTCTTGGCCGCGTGTGCGTCCCGCAGGTCGCGCACCACTCGCTGGGCCTCCGTGGTGTCCTCGGTGATCCCGTGGACGCCGACGACCTCGCCGTCGACGAGCAGCGGGATGGCGGTGCAGCGGATGTCGACGACCTCGCCGTCGACCCGCAGCACCCGGGCGTCGACGACCTGGGGTGCACCCGCCAGGGCCTTCTCGAACGCGTCCTGCAGCAGGTGCACGTCGTCGGGATGGATGACCTGGGCGAAGTGCGTCCGCTGCATCTGCTCCAGGCTCAGCCCGGTCATGTCGAGCGCGAGCTGATTGGCGTCCGTGTAGTAGCCACGGCGGTCGACGGAGTAGGCCGCGTGCGGGTGATGGGTGAACAGCGAGGCGTAACGATCAGCCACCTCATCCACAGGGAACCTCCGAGTTGTCCTGGCGCAAAGGGTCAGTACAGCATGTCCGGACGGTCCCTCGTGTCGAACCTCGGCCCTGTCGACCGTCAATGAAGTGACACCATGACCGTCGTCCCCGACACCTTGGAGGAACCCCGTGAAGCTCCTGCTCACCTCGGGTGGAATCACCAACCCCAGCATCGAGGCCGCGATGGTCGACCTGCTGGGCAAGCCGATCGCCGAGAGCCACGCACTGTGCGTGCCCACCGCCCAGTGGGGCCACACGAGGCTCAACCCTCAGTCGGTGCGCAGCTTCGTCGTCGGCGGTCCGGACCGCGGGATGGTGATGATGGGGTGGGCCTCGGTCGGCCTGCTCGAGCTCAGCGCGCTGCCCACCGTCGGTCGAGAGCGGTGGGAGCCGTGGGTCCGTGAGGCCGACGTCCTGCTGGTCGACGGCGGCGACGCGACCTACCTCGCCCACTGGATGCGAGAGTCCGGCCTCGTCGACCTGCTGCCGGAGCTGCCCGACACCGTCTGGGCGGGCCTCAGCGCTGGCAGCATGGTGATGACCCCCCGCATCGGCGCCGACTTCGTCTCGTGGGCCGGCGCCCCGGACGACCGGACGCTCGGTGTCGTCGACTTCTCGATCTTCCCGCACGTCGGCCACCCGATGATGCCGGACAACACGATGGCCGAGGCCGAGCGCTGGGCCGCGACCATCGGCGGTCCGTCGTACGCCATCGACGAGGCGACCGCGATCGTCGTCGTCGACGGCACCGTCGAGGTCGTGTCCGAGGGGACCTGGCAGCACTTCGAGGGCTGAACCACGCACCAGGGCCCGACGCCGCAGCGTCAGGCCCTCGTGGGCGTCGGTCGTACCTACTGCTGTTTGTACGGCACCCCGTCGGCCGCGGGTGGCCGGGAGCGGCCCACGAGGCCTGCCACCGCGAAGATGGTGATCAGGTAGGGGAGCATCAACATGAACTGGCTGGGCACGGGCGAGCCGATGGCCGACAGGACGCCCTGCAGGTTCGTCGCGAAGCCGAAGAGCAGCGCGGCGAGGGTCGCCCGGATCGGGTCCCACTTGCCGAAGATGACCGCGGCGAGCGCGATGTACCCGGCGCCGCCGGTCATCTCGCGGTTGAACTGGTTGACGGCGACCAGCGTGTAGTAGGCCCCACCCATGCCGGCGATCGCGCCCGCGAGCAGGATCGTGCGGTAGCGGGTGCGGTTGACCTTGATGCCGACCGTGTCGGCGGCCTTGGGGTGCTCCCCGACCGCGCGCACCCGGAGTCCCCACCGCGTGCGGTAGAGGGCGAACGCCACCAGCGCGACGACGATGTAGAGCACGTAGACGAGCGCGGTCTGGCGGAACAGGATCGGGCCTATCAGCGGGATGTCGCCCAGCAGGGGGATCGGCACCCGGTCGAACCCCTCGGGGGCGTTGAGCGACGCGGCGTTGGGGGTGAGCACCTGACGGAACAGGAAGTTCGTCATGCCCACCGCCAGCACATTGAGCACCACGCCGACGATGACCTGGTCCACGATGTAGGTGATCGCGAACAAGCCGAGGATCAGCGCGATGAGGGCACCGGCCGCCATCGCGGCGATCAGGCCGGCCCACGGCGAGCCGGTGAGCGAGGCGGTGATGGCTGCGGCGAAGGCACCGAAGAGCAGCTGGCCCTCGATCGCGATGTTGACGACCCCGGCGCGCTCACCGAGCACACCGCCGAGAGCACCGAAGACGAGTGGGACCGCGAGCGCGACCGCGCCGGCGAAGAGGCTGACGACGCGGATCCGACCGTCGGCCGCCGCCCAGCTCAGGAAGCCGGTCATCCACGCGAGCGAGAAGACGATCGGCAGCCACATCGGCTGGCGCGCGTGCGCCAGCATCCGGCGTACGGACTCCGCCAGGACGACCGCACACACCAGCACCATCAGCCAGGCCGTGACCATCGACGGGACGGTCACGTCCGGCAACGTCACGAAATCGGTGTCCGCGGCCAGCTGGAAGGTGGTGTCACCTGTGTGGGAGGAGCGCAGCAGCGTGATCGCGAGCAGCGCCGCCATCACACCGAAGATGATCGGCAGCTTCTTCGCGCCGGCCGACCTGGTCGGCGTGATGGCCGTGTCGGGCGCCAGCCCGCCCTGGTCGGCGGGCGTCGGGTTGGTCACGGTGCTCACTTGGCCTCCTGGGCGGGGAGCCGGAAGATCGCGCGCACCAGGGGAGGAGCGGCGAGGAACAGGACGATCAGCGACTGGACCACCAGCACCAGGTCGACCGAGATGTTCTCGGACGTCTGCATGGTGAAGCCACCGGCCTTCAGGGCACCGAAGAGGAGCCCGGCGGCCATGATGCCCAGCGGGCGTGAGCGACCCAGCAGGGCCACGGTGATCGCGTCGAAGCCGATCGATGCGTCGAGGTCGAGCGAGACGCCGCTGGTCACGGTGCCGAGGACCTGGTTGATGCCCGCGAGGCCGAGCAGCGAGCCGGCGATGAGCATCACGATCGTGTACGTGCGCCCGACGTCGATGCCGGAGGCGCGGGCGGCGTGCGGGTTCTCGCCGACGGCGCGGATCCGGTAGCCCAGGGTGGAGCGGTTGATCAGCCACCACACGACGCCCACGGCGATGAGCGCGATGACGAAGCCGAGGTGGAGGTTGAACTTGTCGCCGAGCACCTTGGGAAGGATCGCGGACTCCTTCATCGGCAGCGACTTCGGGTTCGCCGAGCCGGGTGCCTTGAGGAGGGAGTCCTTGGTGAGGGCGTAGAAGAGCAGGTAGTAGCCGACGTAGTTGAGCATGATCGTCACGATCACCTCGTGGGCGCCGGTGCGGGCCTTGAGCAGGCCGGCGATGCCGCCCCACAGTGCGCCGGCGGCCATGCCGACCAGGATCGCGAGGGGGAGGTGCACGATCATCGGCAGGTCGAGCTTGAACCCGATGTAGCCGGCTGCGCCCCCCGCGATGAGCATCTGGCCGCGTCCGCCGATGTTGAACAGGGCCGCGCGGAACGCGATGCCGACGCCGAGGCCACCGAGGATCAGCGGCCCGGCGTACTTCAGGGTCTCGGTGAGCGGGCGCCACTGCTGGGCCGGCTCGGAGAGGTTGTAGTTGAAGATCGCGCCACGGAACATCGCGCTGTACGCGCCGGAGATGGCGTCCCACACGGCCGAGAGGAAGTCGGTCGGTCGAGCCGTGATGTAGCTCATCGTCTCGCGCACGGTCTCGTTGGTGAGGGCGATCATCACCGAGCCGACGAAGACCGCGAGGAACACCGCGAGCACGCCTGACACGGCGTCGCCGGACGCGATCTCCTTCAGCACCGAGCGGGAGCGGGAGTCGGGCTCGCGCTCCGGCTCGTCCTGCGGAGCGTCCTCGGTCAGGGTCGCAGCGTCGGGCTTCTCCTCCGGCTGCGGCTGGTCGGTGTCAGTCACGCCACCACGTCCTTCAGGTCCTTCGGGCGTTCGCCGGTCATCATCAGTCCGAGGGTCTGGCGAGGAGTGTCGGCCGGCACGATGCCGACCACCTGGCCGCGGTAGAGCACCATGATGCGGTCCGCCAGGGCGACGACCTCGTCGAGCTCGGTGGAGACCACCAGGACCGGGATGCCGCTGTCGCGGGTGGCGACGATCTGCTTGTGGATGAACTCGATCGAGCCGACGTCGACGCCGCGGGTCGGCTGTGCGGCGACCAGCAGGCGCAGGTCACGCGACAGCTCACGCGCCACGACGACCTTCTGCTGGTTGCCGCCGGAGAGGTTCGCTGCCAGCGAGTCGATGTCGCGGGCGCGGACGTCGTACTCCTGGAGCTTCTTCTGGGCGAACTCGCGCAGGGCCGCGAGGCGCAGGCTGCCGTTCCTGGCGAACGGCGACTTGAAGCTGCGGTTGAGCATGAGGTTCTCGGCGATGGTGAAGCTCGGTACCAGGCCGTCGACCTGGCGGTCCTCGGGGATGAACCCGACGCCGGAGTCGAGGATCCTGCGCGTCGACCGGCCGACGAGCTCGACGCCGTCGAGGACGATCGAGCCGCTGACGTCGTCCTGCAGGCCGAGGAGCGCCTCGGTGAGCTCGGTCTGCCCGTTGCCCTGCACTCCTGCGACGGCGAGTACCTCGCCGGCGCGGATGCTGAAGCTGAGGCCGTCGACCTGGAGGTGGCCGGCCGCGTCCGTGACGCGGAGGTCGGTGACCACCAGCGCCTCGTCGCCCAGCGTGGGCTCGTCCTTGTGCACGACCAGCTCGACGGGGCGACCGACCATCATCGACGCGAGCTCGGCGTTGCTGGCCTTGGGGTCGGCCTCGCCGACCACCTTGCCGAGGCGGATGACCGTGATGCGGTCGGCGACCTCGCGGACCTCACGGAGCTTGTGGGTGATGAAGACGATGGCCTTCCCGGCTTCCTTGAGCTGGCGCATGATGTCCATCAGCTCGTCGGTCTCCTGGGGCGTCAGCACCGCAGTGGGCTCGTCGAAGACGAGCAGCTCGGCGTCGCGGGAGAGCGCCTTGATGATCTCCACGCGCTGCTGCACGCCGACCGGGAGGTCCTCGACGACTGCCTCGGGCTTGACGTGGAAGCCGAAGCGGTCGGAGATCTCGGTGACGCGGTCGCGGGCGGCGTCGAGGTCGAGCGTGCCGGCGAAGCCGGTGGTCTCGTTGCCGAGCATGACGTTCTCGGCCACGGTGAAGACGGGGATGAGCATGAAGTGCTGGTGGACCATGCCGATGCCGGCCGCCATCGCGTCACCGGGGCCGGTGAAGTGCTGGACCACGCCGTCCAGCTCGATCTCGCCCTCGTCGGCCTTGTAGAGGCCGTAGAGCACGTTCATCAGGGTCGACTTGCCCGCACCGTTCTCGCCGAGCAGGCAGTGGATCTCGCCAGGCTCGACGGTGAGGGAGATCGCTTCGTTGGCCACCACGCTGCCGAAGCGCTTGGTGATGCCTCGTAGGACGAGTCTCATGGCATCGCATCCTAGGGGTCGGGACGGGCGGGGGGTCAGGCCCGGGTCTGGTACGGCGGCGGCCCTGCGGAGGGGCGCGGGAAGGGTATCCGGCGAGGGGCCGGGAGGTCTGGCCACAGATGTGCCAAAGGCCGGACAGCAGTTCTGGCAAATGCGAGGGAGGCCGACGAAAACGTCGGCCTCCCTGCGATCAAGCGGGTGGTGCGTGGGTGAGATCAGCCCAGGTAGGACTTGACCTCGATCGAGCCGTCGATGATGCCGGCCTTGACCTCGTCGAGCTTGCCCTGCAGATCCGGGCTGACCTTGCTCTCGAAGTTGTGGAACGGCGCGATGCCGACGCCGTCGTTCTCGAGCGTGCCGACGTACGGAGCGAAGTCGAACGTGTCCTGGCCCGCGGCCATGATCGCCTCGTAGGTCGAGACCTTCATGCCCTTGAGGATCGAGGTCATGACGTAGTCCTGGGTGGTCGGGTCGGTCTCGTAGAGGTCAGCGTCGACGCCGAGCATCGCGATGTCCTTGCCCGAGTCCTCGATGGCCTTGATGGCGCCCTGGTAGATCGGGCCACCGACGGGAAGGATCACGTCGACGTCCTGGTCGAGGATCTGCTTGGCGGTGTTGGTCGCCGCCTCGTTGGCCTCGAAGCCACCGGTGAACGAGCCGTCCTTGCCGTCCCAGCCGACGACCTCGACGTCCTTCTTGTTCTCCTTGGCGTAGTACTCCGCGCCCTGCTTGAAGCCGTCCATGAAGATCGTCACGGTCGGGAACGGCAGACCGCCGTAGGTACCGACCTTGCCGGTCTTGGTGTAGTCGGCGGCGGCGTAGCCGACCAGGAACGCGGCCTGGGCGGTGTTGTAGAGCAGCGGCTTGATGTTGGGCTCGTCGGCCTTGCCGTCGAACTGGGTGCCGTCGTCGCCACCGTCGGCCGAGTCGTCGATGAGGACGTACTCGATGTCGGGGTTGGCCTTGGCGGACTCCTTGGTGGCCGAGGCGAGCGCGAAGCCGACGGTCACGATGACGTCGCAGCCCTCGCCGACCAGGCTCTCCAGGTTGGGGGCGAAGTCGTTCTCGCTGTTGGACTCGACGGCGTTCAGCTTGACGCCCAGCTCGTCGGCGGCCTGGGTGGCGCCCTCGAAGCTGAGCTGGTTGAACGACTTGTCGTCGAAACCGCCCGAGTCCGACACCATGCAGGGCGTGAAGTCCTCGACTGCCGGCGATGCCGAGCTGGTGCTGCCGTCCGTCCCGGTGCTGGTGTCTTCCTCGGGCGCGTCACCACACGCAGCCAGGGTCGCGGCCGCAAGCAGCGCCACGAGGCCGCTCGAGACGACCTTCCTCGTCTTCAACACTTTGCCTCCAAATTCATGAACCCCGGGGTGGGGTCAGCGTTCCGGCGTCATGATGCCGTCCCGCGTGCCACAGGTCACGCAGATCGGGACTACCGAAATGCGTTTGAGACATAAAACCTGCGGGCCTTCTTTCGGCGAAACCTGCCAAAGACCCCCACTTCGTCCGATGCGCCATAGTTGCGCCGTGGAACAGAGCGACTGGGACAGCCTCAAGCAGAGCGCGATCGACGTGATGGGACGGGCGTACGCGCCCTACTCCCAGTACCCCGTGGGAGCGGCCGCGCTGGCCGACGACGGGCGCACCGTGGTGGGCTGCAACGTGGAGAACGCGGCGTACGGCGTGGTGCTCTGCGCCGAGTGCGGAGTGGTCTCCCAGCTGCACGCCACCGGCGGTGGCCGGCTGACGCACTTCGTGTGCGTGAACGGCGCCGGCGACGTGATCATGCCGTGCGGACGTTGCCGCCAGCTGCTCTTCGAGCACGGCGGACGCGACCTGCTGGTCTGGACCGTTGCGGGGATCAAGCCCATGTCCGAGGTGCTGCCCGACGCCTTCGGACCCGACGACCTGGCCCTCGTGGCCACCGAGCAGGACGCCGAGCAGGACCTGGAGGAGAAGCGCTGATGCCCGCACACGACGCCGTCGAGGTGATCCTCGCCAAGCGCGACAAGCACGAGCTCAGCGACAGCCAGATCGACTGGGTGATCGACGCGTACACCCGCGGCGAGGTCGCCGACGAGCAGATGTCGGCCCTCGCGATGGCCATCTTGCTCAACGGGATGAACCGCACCGAGATCGCCCGCTGGACCGGCGCCATGATCGCCTCCGGCGAGCGGATGGACTTCTCCACGCTGTCGCGGCCCACGGCCGACAAGCACTCGACCGGCGGCGTCGGCGACAAGATCACGCTCCCGCTGGCCCCGCTCGTCGCAGCCTGCGGCGTCGCCGTGCCCCAGCTCTCCGGGCGCGGCCTCGGTCACACGGGCGGCACCCTGGACAAGCTCGAGTCGATCCCCGGCTGGCGCGCGGCGCTCAGCAACGACGAGATGTTCGCCATCCTCGAGGACGTCGGCGCGGTCATCTGCGCCGCCGGCGACGGCCTCGCCCCGGCGGACAAGAAGCTGTACGCCCTGCGCGACGTGACCGGCACGGTCGAGGCGATCCCGTTGATCGCGAGCTCGATCATGAGCAAGAAGATCGCCGAGGGCACCGGTGCCCTCGTGCTCGACGTCAAGGTCGGCAGCGGCGCCTTCATGAAGGACCTCACCACCGCCCGCGAGCTCGCCGAGACGATGGTCGCGCTCGGCACCGACGCCGGCGTGCACACCGTCGCGCTGCTCACCGACATGGCCACCCCGCTCGGCCGCACCGCCGGCAACGCGATCGAGGTCGCCGAGTCCGTCGAGGTGCTCGCCGGCGGCGGTCCGGCCGACGTCATCGAGCTGACCCTGGCCCTGGCCCGCGAGATGCTGGCCGGCGCCGGCCGCGACGACGTCGACCCGGCCGACAAGCTGGCCGACGGCTCGGCGATGGACGCCTGGAAGGCGATGATCCGCGCCCAGGGCGGCGACCCGGACGCGGCGCTGCCCGAGGCGAAGGAGTCGCACGTCGTCACCGCGCCCTCGAGCGGCACCCTGACCCGCCTCGACGCGATGGCGGTCGGCCTGGCCGCGTGGCGCCTCGGTGCGGGCCGGGCCCGCAAGGAGGACCCCGTCCAGGCCGGGGCCGGCGTCGTCTGGCACGCGCGTCCCGGGGACGAGGTCACCGAGGGGGAGCCGCTGTTCACGCTGCTCACCGACGAGCCGGAGCGCTTCGACCGCGCGCTCGCCTCGCTCGAGGGTGGGTACTCCGTGTCGGACCGAAAGGGCGCCGACGGGTCGGCGTACACGCCCGGGAAGATCGTGCTCGACCGGATCAGCTGAGGTCGGCTAGGCAAGCAGCAGCACGACGTGCTGGGCCACGCAGGCGGGCTTGTCGTGGCCCTCGATCTCCACGGTGTGCTCGACGATGAGCTGCTTGCCGGCAGGCAGGTCGCGGACCTCGCCGAAGCGCACGTGCGAGCGCAGCCGACTGCCCACGGGCACCGGGTTGGGGAAGCGGACCTTCTCCAGCCCGTAGTTGAGCCGCGCGCCCGGCGTCTCCAGGCTGAAGACCTGCGAGGCGAAGCGGGGGAGCAGGCTCAGGGTCAGGAACCCGTGCGCGATCGTGGTGCCGAACGGCCCCGCGGCGGCGGCCTCGGCGTCGACGTGGATCCACTGGTGGTCGAGCGTCGCGTCGGCGAAGGCATTGATCCGGTCCTGGTCGATCTCGAGCCACTCGCTGGTGCCGATCTCGGACCCGGCGGCCGCGGCGACGTCGTCGAGCGTGGTGAAGGTGCGCATGGAGCCGAACATAGTGGTTGACCATGGCGAGCCTGCTTGGATGTGCCGATGAGCACCCCCACCCGCGACCAGGTCCACCGTGCCCCCAAGGTCCTGCTGCACGACCACCTCGACGGCGGGCTGCGGCCGCAGACCATCGTCGAGCTCGCCGCGGAGATCGGCCACGAGCTGCCGGCGCCGGATGCCGAGTCGCTGGGTCGCTGGTTCACCGAGTCGGCCGACTCGGGGTCGCTGGTCCGCTACCTCGAGACCTTCGACCACACCGTTGCGGTCATGCAGAACGGTCCGGCCATCGCCCGCATCGCGCGCGAGTGCGTCGAGGACCTGGCTGCTGACGGGGTCGTCTACGCCGAGGTGCGCTACGCCCCCGAGCAGCACGTGAGCGGCGACATGACGCTCGACGAGGTCGTCGCGGCCGTGCAGGAGGGCTTCGAGGAAGGGATGGCCAAGAGCGGCGGCAGGATCGTCGTACGCCAGCTGCTGACCGCGATGCGCCACCAGGCCCGGTCGATGGAGATCGCCGAGCTGGCGATCTCCTGGCGCGACCGCGGGGTCGCCGGCTTCGACATCGCCGGCGCGGAGGCGGGGTTCCCGCCCACCCGTCACCTCGACGCCTTCGAGTACCTCCAGCGGGAGAACTCGCACTTCACGATCCACGCGGGTGAGGCCTTCGGGCTGCCGTCGATCTGGGAGGCCATCCAGTGGTGCGGCGCCGACCGGCTCGGCCACGGCGTCCGGATCATCGACGACGTCACGGTCCACGACGACGGCTCGGTCGAGCTCGGCCGCCTCGCTGCCTACGTGCGCGACCAGCGCATCCCGCTCGAGATGTGCCCGAGCTCCAACATCCAGACCGGTGCGGCCGAGTCGTTCGCCGAGCACCCGATCGGCCTGCTGACCAAGCTCCGCTTCCGGGTCACCGTGAACACGGACAACCGGTTGATGAGCGGCACGTCGATGACCCAGGAGATGTTCGGACTGGTGGAGGCGTTCGACTACTCGCTCGCGGATCTCCGCTGGTTCACCATCAACGCGATGAAGTCGGCCTTCCTCCCCTTCGACGAGCGCCTCGCGCTCATCGACGAGGTCGTGAAGCCGGGCTACGCAGCCCTCATCAGCGAGGGCTGATCAGCGCGGGCTGACCACCAGCCACGGCCGGTCCCACCCGGCCAGCCCGAGGTCGCCGGCCTCCCACCGCTCACGGGTCACCGACACTGCCAGCCCCGACGCCGGCTCGTACGTGCGCGTGCGACCGTCGTCGACCTCGGAGACCAGCACGACGTGGCGGGGCAGGAACCGGTCGCCGACGAAGACCGCGGCCGGCCGTCCCGGCACCACCCCCTGCAGCACCGGCCACACCCGGCGGTGCAGGCGCACGACGCGCAGGGCGTACGGCACGCCGGTCAGCAGCCGCAGCTCGCGGGCCACCGCCCACGGTGGCGTGCCGATCGCCCGCGGCCACGGCAGCTGCCAGCCGCCAGCGGTGTCGGCGAGCGAGGTGAGGCGACGGTGGAGGGTGGCGGTCTCGTGGGCGAACGTCGCCTGGTCGGTCACCAGCCCGGCGTAGCGCGGGTGGACCAGGCGTCGAGCCATCACCAGCGAGGCGGCACCGCAGGAGCGGCGGTCCGGCTGCCTCAGTCGCAGGTTCACGGGTGCGGCCTCATCGCAGGCCGACCTCGGAGGCGGTCAGCTCGGCGTACGCCTGGTCGCCCGTGGCGCGACGGCAGCCCTGGCGCAGGGCGTGGGCGACGACCCGCTGCTGGTCACGCATCAGCGCGGTCCCACGTCGGAGGAGCACCAGTGGTGGCTTGCGGTGCTCGTGCAGGTCGCGGGTGAGTCGCCGCCAGAACGTGACGAGCGGGTGCTGGGTGATGCAGTAGGCAGCGGCGAGCATGCCCTGCTCACGGCACGCGGCGACGACCTCGGGAGCGAAGATCCCCTCGGCGACGAAGAGCGTGCTGCCACCGAGGTCGACGGCACGGGACCCGGTGCGGCCGTTCGCGGCGATCTCGTAGACGGGCACCTCGCTGCGGCCGGTCGTGCACAGCTCGCGGAGCGCAGTGAGGGCGTCCTGCTCGTGCCACGAGGCCGGGTCGTCCCAGTCCACGAGGCCGGCGTTGGCGCCGACGGTGATGCGGGGGAGCGTCGGGTCGTCGCCGTCCTTGTAGAAGTCGTCGAGCCGGAGGACGGGCAGCCCGAGCCGCTCGGCCAGCCGGGACTTCCCGGCTCCGCTGGGCCCGGCCAGGACGATCACCTGGGCAGCGCTCACTTGGTGTCCCACTCATTTCGTCGTTCGGCCACGGAGGTAAAGGTCGGAGACTAGTCTCGCCCAGACCCCCGATCGAAATTCCTTGTGGGAGGAAGTTTCATGAGTCAGGACGACTCCAACGTGCCCGGAAACGGGCCATCTTCTTCACCTGCCGCAGCCTCGCGCTCCGGCCTCCGCGGCAGCGTGCCGTTGCTGGTGGGCCTCGTGCTCGTCGTCGCAGCCGGCCTGTTCGCCGTGTTCACCCTGGGCAGCGGCGACGACGGCCCCGCCAGCGCGGACTGCGTGTCCGACAAGGTGGCGCTGACCACGGCTCCCGTGATGGAGGACCTCGTCAAGCAGGCCGTCAAGGACGTCAACAAGGACGAGCCCTGCATCGACATCACGGTCACCGCCGGCACCGTCAAGGACGTCGTCGCCTCGCTGGCCGACCCCGATGCCAAGCTCCCCGAGATCTGGATCCCGGACAGCCCGACCTGGAAGGGCCAGCTGACCGCTGCCGGCTGGACCGGCACCCCGATCGCCAAGGTGCTCGCCCAGACGCCCGTCGGCCTGATCGGCGGCCCCGCGGCCAAGGCGCCCGCCTCGTGGGTGTCCGCCCTCGACGGAGGCAAGCTCGCCATGGCCGACCCGAGCGCCGAGGGAGCCTCCGCGCTCGCCCTGCTGGCGCCGTACGCCGAGATGAAGCAGACCGGCGAGAACCCGCAGACCATCGAGGAGAAGACCGTCCCGGTCGCCCAGACGTACGGCGAGCGTGCCGTCGCCGGCAGCACCAACGAGACGGACCTCTCGACGATCACGGCCTCCAGCACCGCGCTGGTGCCCTCGACCGAGCAGGCCTACCTGGCCGCTCGTCGCAGCAACGACCAGCTCAGCCTCGTCGCGCCGCAGACCGGTGCGCCGATGCTGCAGTACCCGCTGATCGACGTGAGCCGCGGCGGGGGCGACCTCCTCGCCACGGGCGGCGACCTGTCCGCCCGCGTCGGTCGCGCACTCACCCGCTGGTTCACCTCCAGCGCCGGTGTCGAGGCCATCGCGGCCGCCGAGCTGCGTGGCCCCGACGGCGCGCCGCTGCCCAACGAGATCGGCCTCGGCGACGCCAAGGTCCTCCCGACCGTGGCCCAGAAGACCACCGACGACACCCTGCGCCAGTGGCGCGTGCTCTCGGTCCCGTCGAGCATCCTCGCGGTCGTCGACCTCTCCGGCTCGATGAAGACCGCCATCGGCGACACCACCCGCATCCAGATCGCCGTCAACGCCTCCCAGGTCGCGCTCGACGCGTTCCCGGCGCAGGCCCGCATCGGCATCTGGGGCTTCTCGAAGAACCGCGGGGAGGACGGGGTCTCCTGGGAGGAGTACGCCACCCTCGATCGGCTCGACGCCCCGGCCGGAGCAGCCGGCACCCACGGGGACGTCGTTCGCGCCGAGGCGGCCAAGCTGGTCGGCCGCGTACGCGGCGGCACCGGCGTCATGGACACCACGCTGGCGGCGTACAAGTACGCCCAGGAGAAGTGGGACCCGGCCTGGTTCAACTCCGTGGTGATCTTCACCGACGGTGCGGCCGACGACTCCAGCTCGCTCTCGCTGGACTCGCTGGTCAACCAGCTCAAGACGCTCCGCGACCCGGCCAAGCCGGTCAAGGTGATCATCATCGGCCTCTCGGAGGAGTCCGACACCGGCGAGCTCGACGAGATCGCCAACGCCACGGGCGGCCAGAAGTACGTCGTCAACGACCCGAACCAGATCCTCGGGGTGCTGGCGCAGGCGCTGCTCAACCGCTGACCCGTCGTACGACGAAGGCCCCCGGAGGATCTCCGGGGGCCTTCGTCGTGACTGTGCGGGTGTCAGACGCCGATCGGGTGCCAGACCGTCTTGGTCTCGAGGAACCGGGTCATCCGGTCGAGGGCGGGCTCGACGAGCCAGTCGGTGTCGGGAGCGGGACGGCGTACGCGCTTGAGGTTGTCGGCGGCCGCCACCTCGAGCTCGGTGGCCAGGGTCGCGTCCTCGATGCCGGTCAGGTCGATGCCGTTGACGTCCATGTGCGAGGCCAGCCACGGCGCGATCTCCGCGGCCGAGCCGGTGAGCACGTTGACGACGCCGCCCGGCAGGTCGCTGGTCGCCATGACCTCGCCGAGCGTGATCGCGGTGAGCGGGTTCTCCTCGCTCGCGATGACCACCACCGTGTTGCCGGTGATGATCAGCGGCGCCACGACGCTGACCAGGCCCAGGAGTGCACCGCGCGGGGCGACGACCGCGATCACGCCGCTGGGCTCGGGCGTGGACAGGTTGAAGTAGGGCCCGGCCACGGGGTTGGCGTTGCCGACGACCTGCGTGATCTTGTCGGCCCAACCGGCGTACCAGACGAGGCGGTCGATCGCGGCGTCGACGAAGGAGCGCGCCTTGGCCTGCGTGATGCCCTCGGACGCCCGCAGCTCGGCCTCGAACTGCTCGCGGCGGCCCTCGAGGACCTCGGCGATCCGGTAGACGACCTGAGCACGGTTGTACGCCGTCTTGCCCGACCAGCCACCGAAGGCCGCGCGGGCGGCGACGACGGCGTCACGGGCGTCCTTGCGAGAGGCCTGGGCAGCGTTGGCGAGCAGGCGGCCCTTGGCGTCGTTGACGATGTAGGAGCGGCCGGACTCGGAGCGGGGGAACTGTCCGCCGATGTAGAGCTTGTAGGTCTTGCGCACGTCGATGCGGGACATCAGTGGTCCTCTCCAGTCTCGATGGTCTTGAGGTAGCCCTCGAGCCCGTGGCGGCCGCCCTCGCGGCCGTACCCGGACTCCTTGTAGCCGCCGAACGGCGAGGTCGGGTCGAACTTGTTGAACGTGTTGGCCCAGACGACGCCGGCCCGGAGGCGGTTGGCCATCGACAGGATCCGCGAGCCCTTGTCGGTCCACACGCCGGCCGAGAGGCCGAACGGGGTGTTGTTGGCCTTCTCGATCGCCTCGGAGGGCGTGCGGAAGGTCAGCACCGACAGGACCGGGCCGAAGATCTCCTCGCGAGCGATGCGGTGGGCCTGCGAGACGCCGGTGAAGACGGTCGGGGCGAACCAGTAGCCGTTGGTCGGGCAGCTCGCACGGGGCGGACCAGCGCTCGGCGCCCTCGGCCTCGCCGATGTCGGAGAGCTCGCGGATCTTCGCGAGCTGCTCGGCCGAGTTGATGGCACCCACGTCGGTGTTCTTGTCGAGCGGGTCGCCGACGCGCAGCGTGGCCATCCGGCGCTTCAGGCGCTCCATGACCTCGTCGGCCACGGACTCCTGCACGAGGAGCCTCGAGCCGGCACAGCACACGTGGCCCTGGTTGAAGAAGATGCCGTTGACGATGCCCTCGATGGCCTGGTCGAGCGGAGCGTCGTCGAAGACGATGTTGGCGGCCTTGCCACCGAGCTCGAGGGTGACCTTCTTGTCGGTGCCGGCGACGGCACGGGCGATCGCCTTGCCCACGTCGGTGGAGCCGGTGAAGGCGACCTTGTCGACGTCGGGGTGCGAGACGATCGCGCGACCGGTCTCGCCGGCACCCGTGACGATGTTGACGACGCCGGGCGGGAGGTCGGCCTGCTGGCAGATCTCGGCGAAGAGCAGCGCGGTCAGCGGGGTGGTCTCGGCCGGCTTGAGGACGACGGTGTTGCCGCACGCCAGGGCCGGCGCGATCTTCCACGCCAGCATGAGCAGCGGGAAGTTCCACGGGATGATCTGGCCGGCGACACCGAGCGGCGTCGAGCCGTAGCCGGAGTGCTCGAGCTTGTCGGCCCAGCCGGCGTAGTAGAAGAAGTGCGCAGCGACGACCGGGATGTCGACGTCGCGCGACTCCTTGATCGGCTTGCCGTTGTCGATCGACTCGAGGACGGCGAGCTCGCGCCCGCGCTCCTGGATGATCCGGGCGATCCGGTAGAGGTACTTGGCGCGCTCGGCGCCGGACATCTTGGACCAGACCCGGGTGTACGCGCGGCGCGCGGCCTTCACCGCAGCGTCGACGTCGGCGTCGCTCGCCTCGGCGACCTCGGCGAGCACCTCCTCGGTGGCCGGGTTGACCGTCTTGAAGGCCGTGCCGGTGCCGTCGACGAACTCGCCGTCGATGAAGAGGCCGTAGGACGGCTTGATGTCGACGATCGCGCGCGACTCGGGTGCGGGGGCGTACTCGAAGATGTTGGTCGGGGTGGGGTTGGCCATGTGCCTCAGTCCAGGGTGAAGTAGTCGGGACCGGAGTAGCGACCGGTC
Source organism: uncultured Actinomycetota bacterium (assembly GCA_963711175.1). Classification (GTDB taxonomy): domain Bacteria; phylum Actinomycetota; class Actinomycetes; order Propionibacteriales; family Nocardioidaceae; genus Nocardioides. The sequence continues at coordinate 649,729 of CAVQDC010000021.1, read as the reverse complement.
GTCATCTTGGTCCGCTGCATCAGCAGGTCGTTGAGCAGCGTGGACGCACCGAAACGGAACCAGTCGGGGTCGAGCCAGTCGGGACCGGCGATCTCGTTGACCATCACGAGGTACTTGATGGCGTCCTTGGTGGTCTTGATGCCGCCGGCGGGCTTCACGCCGACCATCTGGCCGGTCTGCTCGCGGAAGTCGCGTACGGCCTCCAGCATGATCAGCGTGACGGGCAGCGTGGCAGCCGGTTGCACCTTGCCGGTGGAGGTCTTGATGAAGTGGCCACCGGCCATCATCGCCAGCCAGCTGGCGCGACGTACGTTGTCGTAGGTCTGCAGCTCACCGGTCTCGAAGATCACCTTGAGGTGCGCACTGGTGCCGTCGGACTTGGCACAGGCCTCGCGGACCTGGGCGATCTCCTCGAAGACCTCGAGGTAGCGACCCGACAGGAACGCGCCACGGTCGATGACCATGTCGATCTCGTCGGCGCCGGCCTCGACGGCGTCACGGGTGTCGGCGAGCTTGATGTCCATCGCCGCGCGACCGCTGGGGAACGCCGTGGCGACCGCAGCGACGTGCACGCCGCTGGCGCCGAGGGTCTGCTTCGCCGTGGCGACCATGTCGGGGTAGACGCAGACGGCCGCTGTGGCCGGGCAGGAAGGATCGGCCGGGTCGGGACGCATCGCCTTGGAGGCGAGTGCGCGCACCTTGCCGTGGGTGTCGGAACCCTCGAGCGTCGTGAGGTCGACCATCCGGATCGCGAGGTCGATGGCGAAGGCCTTCGCCGTCGTCTTGATCGACCGGGTGCCGAGGCCCGCGGCGCGTGCCTCGCACCCGACCTGGTCGACCCCGGGGAGGCCGTGGAGGAATCGGCTGAGCGAGGAGTCGGAGCGCACGATGTCGTCGAACGGCCCGTGCGTCGCTGCGTGCTCCGTGGGGGCGCTCGCCGTTGAGCTGGGAGTCGGTGTCACCGACCCAGCATAGAGTTGGGCGGGATGGGCCCGACAATCCCCAGTGGGCCAAAGTCTGCCCAAATGGACGAGGACGAGATGGCACGCCTGCAGCACGACGATGACGCAGTGGTGGAGCACTTCCACCCGACGAGCGGCCGGGTGACCGGCTGGATGGCCGTGGTCCTGGCGACCGTCCTGGTGGTGGCGGGCCTGGCCTATGTCGACGAGGGTTTCCCGCTGTGGGTGGTCGCTGTCGGACTGCTCATCGGCGTCCTCGCGTGGGCCGTGATGCTGCGGCCGGCGCTGTGGGTGACCGAGGAGCACCTGGTCATGCGCAACCTCGTCGAGACCGTCCACATCCGGCTCGCCGCCGTCGAGGAGATGGCGATCCGCCAGGTGCTCGCCGTGCGCGCGGCCGACCGACGGTTCGTCTCCACGGTCGTCGGTCGCACCTGGCGCAAGACGCTCCAGTCCCGACACCGCCCCGGCGGCCTCGCCGACGAGGCCGCGATGGCCCCGACCGAGGGCATGCACTACGCCGACTTCGTCGAGAACCGGCTCTACGACCTGGTTGACAAGGCGCGCACGCGCGCGGACATCAGGGCCGGGTCACGCGAGCAGCTGGCGCTGCCGGATGCCGTACGCCGGGAGCCCGCGTGGCTGCCCATCACGCTGATCGCCGTGGCCGTGGTCGCGCTCGTGGTGGCGGTCCTGGTCTGAACCTCGCCTCGAGCCCGTCGAGCGGGTGGACCATCCTCCGCGGCGATGTCCGGGCTCAGGTCCTGTCAGAGGAGTGGCCCAGGACACCTCAGCCTGCGCGGCCCGCGGGCAGGGTGACGACGACATTGCCGATCTTGCTGCCTGAGTCGACGTAGGCGTAGGCGGTGCTCAGGTCGTCGAAGTCGTAGGTCCGGTCGATCAGGGGTCGGTAGTCACCGGACTCCATCAGGCCGACGAGGTGTGCCGTGAGCGCGGCGTCGCCGCGGGGCAGCGGGAAGCGCACGTGGCGCCTGCCGAGGGCTCGGGGCACGGGTCCCAGTGCGGCGAGCAGGAGGTTCTGGCCGCCCGCGCCGAGCTCGGAGGAGACGTAGGTGCCGCCGGGTCGCAGGAGCCGGCGGACCGCTCCGAACGAGCTGTGCCCGGAGGCGTCGAGCACCGCGTCGAAGTCCTCACCCAGCCCGTGCAGTTCTCCGCCCGACGCGAGCACCACGCTGCGTACCGCGCCCAGGTCGGTCAGCAGGTCGGGCCGCCCGGGCGGCAACCTGTCGGCGCTCGCGGTGGCTTCCACACCGACGGCCCGCAACAGCTGGACCATCGCCGAGCCGATGCCGCCGGTGGCGCCCAGGACAAGTGCGCGTTGGCCGTCGCGGAGGCGCGTGACGCGCAGGAACGCATGCGCGTAGTGGGCAGCCTCCAGGGCGGGAGCCGCATCAGCGAGGTCCCAGCCGTCGGGCACCCGGGCGACCATCCCATCCGCATCGACGGCAACCAGCTCGGCGTGCGCGCCGGGTCGGCCGTGGACGAAGCCGAGCACCCGGTCCCCGACGTCGTACGACGTCACGCCGGCGCCGGTCGCGACGACGATGCCGGCGTACTCCGAGCCGAGGATCTGCACGCGCGGCCGCGGCCAGCCGCAGGCGAGCCGGTTGATGAACGGGGTGCCGGACCGATGGGCGCAGTCGGTGCGGTTGACGGTCGTCGCGTGCACCTGCACCAGGAGCTCGCCCGTGCCGGGCACCGGGTCGTGGACGTCCTCGAACCCGATGACGTCCGGTCCGCCGTACTGCCTGCGCAGCGCTGCCCTCACGGCGTGAGTATGACGTCAGCGCAGCTCGAAGGCGCCGAGGTCGAGACGCCCGACGACCGGGCGACGGGCCACGGCGGCAGGAGCGACGTACTCCCAGCGGGCGCGCCAGCGGCTCGGCACGGTCACTCCGCGATCGACCGCGGGTGACGAGGGCAGGAGCCGGAAGTCCTCGCGGTCCGGTGCCACGAAGGCGCCCGGGCCGACCCGACGGTTGGCGCGGGACTGGGCGCTCATGAGGTCGGTGAGGTCGCCGGGGCCGACGAGGAGGTTGTTGCGCAGGTGCGCGCTGCTGCCCACGGCGAGGGCGACGAACGTGCCGGACGTGCGCCGGTTGACGAAGGTGTTGTTGACGACCCAGAGCGTGCGGCTCGAGTTGCTCAGGCCCTCGGCGCCGTAGGACACGAGGGCCGGGTTCTCGGATCGCGGACCCTGCACGATGACGTTGCCGGCGATGAGCGACAGGCCGCCGTTCGGAAGGTCGATGGAGTAGCTCGCGGTCGCGTCGCCGTCGCTGATCCGGTTGCCGACGACGGTGTTGCGGGCGGCCCGCGACTTGAGCTCGTGGCCCGTGTCGGCGCCGGAGAGCCAGCTGCCGACGATTGTCAGCGAGCGGACCGCGCCGACGTAGAGGTTGTGCGAGTAGCCGTCTCCGTGGCCGTTGCGGAAGAACCGCGACCGCCGGATCACGACGTCGCTCTCGGCGTCGGCGCCCGTGAGGATGCCGTTCTCGTTGTCGTGGAACCAGCTCCGGGTGACTGTCAGACCGGTGCCTTCCTGGCGGATGCCGGCCCCGTTGAGGTCGGGCACGGCCGCGCCGCTGAGCTCGATCCGGTCGACGGTCGTGCGGTCGCCGGCGATGACCCAGATCGCCTTGCCCTGCGCGTCCTGGCCGTTCGCGCGCAGGTGCGCGCGCCCGCCGTCGCCCCGCAGGGTCAGGTCGTCCTGGGTCCAGGTCGCGACGTCACCGGAGTAGGTGCCCGGGTCGATCAGCACGGTGTCGCCGTCACGGGCAACAGCGGCGGCTTCGCTGGGCACGGTCAGCTCACGGTCGGGACCGACGCGCCAGGTGCGCGGTGCCTGCGTGCTCGTGGTGACGACGTACGCCGACGCCGGGGGCGCGACGGACAGGAGCCCGGCAGCCAGGGCGAGGGCGAGCGCCGCGGCGCGTACGTCAGCCACCGAAGACGGCGCCCCGGAGGTCGGCGGTGATGGCGTCGAGGCGGCCGACGGCCGAGATGCGAGCGGCGTCGACGCTCCCCCCATCGGACTCGGCCTCGACCGGGATCACGACCTCGAGGTAGCACTTGACCTTGGGCTCGGTCCCGCTGGGCCGCACGATGACGCGGCCACCCTCGGCGAGGGTGTAGCGCAGGCCGTCGGTCGGCGGCAGCTGGGCCGAGCCCTCGGCGAGGTCCTCGACCTTGACGACCGCGAGGCCGCCGAGCGTGGTCGGGGGAGTGGCGCGTACGCGCTCCATGGTCGCCGGGATCTGGGCGAGGTCGTCGAAGCGCACCGACAGCTGGTCGGTGGCGTGGAGGCCGTGGACGTGCGCGATGTCGTCGAGGAGGTCGGTGAGCCCGCGGCCCTCGGCCTTGGCGGCGGCGGCGAGCTCGCAGACCAGGAGGAGGGCGGAGACGCCGTCCTTGTCGCGGACGTTCTCCGGGTCGCAGCAGTAGCCCAGCGCCTCCTCGTAGCCGAAGGCCAGGCCCTCGACGCGACCGATCCACTTGAAGCCGGTCAGGGTCTCCTCGTGCGGCTGGCCGGCGGCCGCGGCCATCTTGCCGAGCAGGCTCGAGGACACGATCGAGTTGGCGTACACGCCGGTGCGACCGCGGGCGAGGAGGTGGTGGGCGAGCAGCGCGCCGACCTCGTCACCGCGCAGCATCCGCCAGCCGTGGGCGTCCGGGACCGCCACGGCGCAGCGGTCGGCGTCGGGGTCGTTGGCGACCACCAGGTCGGCCTTCAGCTGCCTCGCCAGTGCCATGGCGAGGTCCATCGCGCCCGGCTCCTCCGGGTTGGGGAAGGAGACGGTCGGGAAGTCGGGGTCGGGGTGCTCCTGCTGCTCGACGACGTGGGGCGGCTCGAAGCCGGCCGTCTCCAGCACCTGCGCGACCGTCGTGCCGCCGACGCCGTGCAGCGGCGTGTAGACGACGCGGAGGTCGCGCGGTCCGTCCTCGGCGAGGCCGGCCACCGTGTCGAGGTAGCGGTCGACGATCTCCTCGCCGACGATCTTGCCGCCGTCGCCGCGAGGCAGGTCGGCGATGCTGCCGACGGCCTCGATCCGCGCGGCGATCTCGGCGTCGGCGGGCGGGACGATCTGGCTGCCGTCGCCGAGGTAGACCTTGTAGCCGTTGTCCTGCGGCGGGTTGTGGCTGGCGGTGACCATGACGCCGGCAGCGCAGCCGAGCTCGCGGATCGCGTACGCCAGCAGCGGCGTGGGCAGGGTGCGCGGCATGACGAGGGCCTTGAAGCCGGCACCGGTCATGATCTCGGCGGTGTCGCGGGCGAAGACGTCGGAGTTGTGGCGGGCGTCGAAGCCGATCACCACGGACCCGCCGCGGTGGCCGGTGTCCTGGAGGTACGCCGCCAGGCCGGCCGCCGCACGCGTGACGACGACGCGGTTCATCCGGTTGGGCCCGGCGCCGAGCGCGCCGCGCAGGCCGGCCGTACCGAACTCGAGGGTGCCGGCGAAGCGGTCGGCCAGGTCGGTGTCCTCGCCCCGCTCGGCGGCGGCGACCACGGACTCGAGCTCGGCGCGGGTCTGCTCGTCGGGGTCCTGGGCGGCCCAGGCGCGGGCCTGCTCGATCAGCTGGTCGTCGGCGGTCATGGACGCACGCTATCCCTCGGCCCGCCCGCTGACGTCATGGCCGGTGGCCGCCCGGACGACCGCTCCCCATGACGTGGTCGGTGGCAACTGGCAGAGTCCCTCCATGATCGATCACCTGGGCATCAACTGCACCGACCTGCCGCGTGCGGCCGCGTTCTACGACCGCGTCCTGGGCGTGCTCGGGCACCGCCGCATCATGGATGTCGGCGTGGCCATCGGCTACGGCACCGACGGCCCCGACTTCTGGATCAGCACCTTCGACGAGGTCGGCCCCAATCGGGAGATCCACCTCGCTTTCAGCGCCCCGGACGCCGCGACCGTGCGCGCCTGGTACGCCGAGGCGCTGGCGGCCGGCGCGGAGTCGCTGCACGAGCCGCGGCTCTGGCCGGAGTACCACGCGGCCTACTACGGCGCCTTCGTCCGCGACACCGAGGGCAACAACATCGAGGCGGTCTGCCACACCGGCGACTCCTGATATCGGGAGGCGTGGGAGGGAGCGGCCGGGCTAGCGTGGCGAGGTGACCGCGACCGTTCTCTCCGTCAATGCCGGCGTCGCCGAGACCATCCCGGGGATGAAGCGGCCGAGCGGCATCCGCAAGCGCCCGGTCGCGCAGATCGAGGTGCGCGACCCCGGCCCCAAGCGGGGCGGGCTCGGCAGCGGCGTCGTCGGCGACGCGATCGGCAGCCGCAAGCACCACGGCGGTGAGACGCAGGCGGTCTACGCCGTCGCGCGCGAGGAGCTCGACTGGTGGGGTGCCGAGCTCGACCGCGAGCTCGCGGACGGCATGTTCGGCGAGAACCTCACGACGGCCGGCCTCGACGTCGACGCCGCCGAGGTGGGGGAGCAGTGGCGCGTCGGGTCAGCGCTGCTCGAGGTGTGCGGACCGCGCGTCCCGTGCGCGACGTTCGCCAAGCACATGGCCGAGCCCCGCTGGGTGAAGCGCTTCAGCGAGCACGGGCGTACGGGCGCCTACCTCGCGGTCCGCGAGCCCGGCGTGGTCCGACCGGGGGACCCGCTCGAGGTCGTGCACCGGCCCGGGCACGGGCTCACCGTGCCGATGTTCTTCCGCGCAGCGATGGGCGACAAGGACCTGGCCGGAGAGTTCCTCCGGGCCGAGGTCCTGCCACAGGTCGAGCACGACTGGCTCGCCTCACGCGTGTGAGGCCAGTCGATCAGGAGAGCGCGGCCACCGCTGCGTCGTAGTCGGGCTCGACGCCGATGGCGTCGGTGAGCTGCGTGTAGAGGACCTTGTGGTCGGTGTCGAGCACCACGACCGCGCGGCCGAGCATGCCCTGCCAGCCGCCGTCGGCCATCGCGATGCCGTAGTCCTGGCCGAACGACGACCGGAACGCCGAGCCCACCTGTACGTCGTCGATGCCCTCGGCGCCGCAGAAGCGTGCCTGGGCGAGGGGCAGGTCGACCGAGACGTTGACGACGGTGGTGTTGTCGAGGCCGGCCGCGAGCTCGTTGAACTTCCGCACGCTCGCCTGGCACACGCCGGTGTCGATGCTCGGGAAGATGTTGAGGACGACGCGCTGGCCGGCCGCGTCAGCGTCGGTCACGGGCTGGAACTTCAGTCCGACGAGGTCCCAGCCGGGTGCCTGGGAGCCGACCGCGGGAAGCTCGCCGACGGTGCTGACGGTGTTGTCTCCGAGTTGTGTGGTTGCCATGCGCCCCAACCTAGCCGGACGGCGGGCACACCTAGAGTGCGGTCCATGGCCCCCCAGAACCGGACAGCTGTCATCGTCGATGTGCTGCGCGACGCGTTCGCCCCGCTGATGCGTGCCGACCCGGCCGCGTTCCGCGCGAAGTACCGCAAGATGGCCCGGGACCCGCATGCCTTCTACCGCGGCAGCGCGTGCCTCTTCTTCAACGACGTCACGCAGGACCTGGACGACTGGGCCGGGCACGGTGCCGAGCGGATCTGGATCCACGGCGACCTGCACGTCGAGAACTTCGGGACGTACATGAACTCCGACGGCCTGTTGGCGTTCGACATCAACGACTTCGACGAGGCGTACGTCGGCCGCTTCACGTGGGACCTCCAGCGCTTCGCGGCGAGCCTGGCGTTGGTCGGCTGGCAGAAGGCGCTCCCCGAGGACGCGATCCGCAAGCTGATCGCCCGCTACGCGCGGTCCTACCTCGCGCAGGTCAACCACTACCTCGCCTCCGACAGCGACGACGACTTCGAGATCCGGCTCGACAGGGCCGACGGCCCGGTGCTGACGGCGCTGGTCGAGGCCCGCTCCATGCGTCGTGCCGACCTGCTCGACGGCATGACCTTCATGCAGGGCGGGCGGCGCCGGTTCGCCGAGGACTCCAGCACCCGGCGGCTCACGCGCGCCGAGCGCGCCAAGGTCGTCGCGGCGTTCCGCTCCTACCTGGACACGATCCCCGAGTCCAAGCGCTTCGACCGTGACCTGTTCTACGAGCTGCGCGACGTCGTCGGGAAGTCCGGCTTCGGCATCGGCAGCGCCGGCCTCCCGGCGTACAACGTGCTGGTCGAGGGCTACAGCCAGGCGCTCGACAACGACGTGGTGCTCAGCATGAAGCAGGCCAACATCCCGGCCCTGAGCCGCTTCGTCGACACCAGCGAGGTCGACGCCTACTTCGAGCACGAGGGCCACCGCACGGTGGTGAGCCAGCGGGCGCTGCAGGTGCACACCGACCCGCTGCTCGGGCACACGAGCGTCGACGGTGTCGGCTACGTCGTCTCGGAGATCTCCCCCTACGAGGTCGACCTCGACTGGTCCGAGATCAACGAGCCCGAGGACATGCGCTCGGTCGTCGACCTGCTCGGCCGTGCCACGGCGAAGATCCACTGCGCGTCCGACGAGGACAGCCACCAGGACCTCGTCGACTTCCAGGTGGAGACGGCGATCGCGAAGTCGCTGGAGGGCCGGCGCCAGGAGTTCGTCACGTGGCTGTGCGACTGGGGGATCGAGTACGCCGTCCGCGTCCGTGAGGACCACGCGCTGTTCGTCGACGCCTTCCGCGAGGGCCGGGTCGGGATCGCAGCCACCTAGGACCGGCCCCGACCCCCGCGGAGCCGGCTCAGCTGTCGATGTGGGCCATGTTGCCGTAGCGGTCGCCGACGACGGCGTCGCGCGGCACGGCGGCGTCGAGCGCGGCGAGGTCGTCGGTGGTGAGCTCGACACCGGCGGCGGCGGCGTTCTCCTCGAGGTACTTCACGCGCTTGGTGCCGGGGATCGGCGCGACGTCGTCGCCCTGGGCGAGCACCCACGCGAGCGCCAGCTGCCCGGGCGTGCAGCCCTTGGCCGTCGCGATCTCGCGCACCTTCTCGACAAGGACCAGGTTGGCGTCGAGCGCCTCGCCCTGGAAGCGGGGGAAGTACTCCGAGCGGCGACGGTCGGCCTCGCCGTCAGCACCGCTGTCGGCGCTGATCGCGCCGGTCAGCAGCCCGCGGCCGAGCGGGGAGTAGGGCACCAGACCGATGCCGAGCTCGCGAATCGTCGGGAGGATCTCGTCCTCGAGGTCGCGGGTGAAGAGCGAGTACTCGGTCTGGAGGGCGGTGATCGCGTGGACTGCGTGGGCCTTGCGGATGTTGGCCGCTGAGGCCTCGGAGAGCCCGAGGTGGCGGACCTTGCCCGCGGCGACGAGCTCGGCCATGGCGCCGACGGTCTCCTCGATCGGGACCGACTGGTCCACGCGGTGCTGGTAGTAGAGGTCGATGTGGTCGACGCCGAGACGCTGCAGCGAGGCGTCGCAGGCCGCCCGGACGTAGTCGGGAGAGCCGTTGATGCCGACCATCGTGCCGTCGGGGAGCCGCTCGTTGCCGAACTTGGTGGCGAGCTGGACCTCGTCGCGGCGCCCGGCGATGGCCTTGCCGACGAGCTGCTCGTTGGTGAAGGGGCCGTACATGTCGGCGGTGTCGAGGAAGGTCACGCCGAGGTCGAGCGCCCGGTGGATGGTGTCGGTGCCGCCCTGCTCGTCGGGCGTGCCGTAGAACTCCGACATCCCCATGCAGCCGAGCCCGAGGGCGCTCACGGTGAGCGACGAGGTGGTGCCGAGAGTGCGCTGTCCGATGTCTGGTGTGGTCATGGACCCCACCCTTCGCCTTCGAGTGCGCTCCAAGTCAAGCCGGGTCAGCGGGCCGGCGTGACCTGGTGCTCGTAGATCGCGATCTTGTGGTCGATCGCGCGCAGGTGGGAGCTCACCTCGGCCAGCTGCTGCTCCACGACCTGGCGGTGCGCGAGGAGCAGGTCGAGGCGTTCGGCCTCGTTGCCGTCACCGTCACGGACGAGTGCGGCATAGCGGCGTACGTCCCGGATGGGCATGCCGGTGGCCCGGAGCCGGGTCACCATCTGGATCCACCGGAGGTCGTCGTCGGTGTAGCGGCGGTGCCCGGACGGCGCGCGCTCGACGGAGCGCAGCATGAGTCCGTCACGCTCGTAGTAGCGCAGGGTGTGGGCGGTGAGGCCGGTCTGCTCGGCGGCCTCGGCGATGCTCAGGCTGGTCACGGTGCCAGTGTCGACCTTGGAGTGCGCTCCAAGTCAAGGCCGGTCGTCAGTCACCCAGGGCAGGGCGGTGGAACCTGGCCAGCGCGAACGGACCGCCGACGTGCGCGGCCTCCGCCTCGTCGTCCGGACCGGGCTCGACGCGGTCGGCCCAGGCCTCGGCGTCGTCCTGCGGCTCGTAGCCCAGCAGCCGGCCGGGCTCGAGGTCCCACCAGGCGCGGGTGTTGGCGCTGATCCCGTAGAGCACGGCGTACCCGGGGGCGGGGGTGGTGAGCGCCGCCTCGACCATCCGCACCCCGTCGTCGTGCGAGAGCCACGTGGACAGCCCACGGACGCTGGCCGGCTCCTCGAGGAACGACCCGATCCGGCAGGACACGGCATCGATGCCGTGGCGGTCGACGAAGAGCCGCATCAGCGCCTCGGCGGCGACCTTGGCCACGCCGTAGTAGGTGTCGGGCCTGGGCAGCGCGGTCTCGGTCAGCTCGCCCGCGGCACGCGGCGTACGACCGACGGCGTGGTTGGACGAGGCGTAGACCAGCCGCGGCACGTCGTGGGCGACCATCGCGTCGAGGAGCGCTGCGGTGGTGATGACGTGCGAGGTGAGCTCGTCGGGAAGCGAGACCTCCTCCGGAATGCCGGCCAGGTGGACCACTGCGTCGAGCCTGCCCCCCGTGGACAGAGCGGCGAACACCGCGGCCACGGCATCGGCGTCGGCGCAGTCGCCCTCGTGCCAGGGGAACGTCGTGCCTTCGGGAGCCGGGACCAGGTCGAGCCCGACGACGTCGTGGCCGAGCCCGGTGAGGCCGACGGTGATGACCCGACCGAGGCTGCCGGCCGCGCCGGTGACGAGGACGCGCACGTCAGGCTCCTCCCCTTCAGATCTTCGCGACGACCTGGCTGAGCAGGCCGCCCATCCGGCTTGCCGCGGCCTTGCCGGCCTCGAGCACCTCGGAGTGGTCGAGCGGCTCGCCGCTCAGGCCGGCGGCGAGGTTGGTGACCAGGCTGATGCCGAGGATCTCCATGCCCGCCTCGCGGGCCGCGATGGCCTCGAGCGTCGTGCTCATGCCGACCAGGTGGCCGCCCATGACGCCGGCCATCCGGACCTCGGCGGGGGTCTCGTAGTGCGGCCCGGGGAACTGGACGTAGACGCCCTCGTCGAGGCTGGGGTCGATCTCCTTGCACATCGCGCGCAGGCGCGGGCTGTAGAGGTCGGTGAGGTCGACGAAGTTGGCACCGACGATCGGGCTGGTGCCGGTCAGGTTGATGTGGTCGGAGATCAGCACCGGCTGACCGGGCTGCCAGCCCTCCTTGAGGCCACCGCACCCGTTGGTGAGGACGATGGCCGAGCAGCCGGCGGCAGCGGCCGTACGGATCGGGTGGACGACCGCGGCGACGCCCTTGCCCTCGTAGAAGTGCGTGCGCGAGAGGAAGACGAGCAGGTTGCGGTCTGCCCCGGAGGAATCGGTGCAGCGGATGGAGCGGATCTTGCCGCTGTGGCCCACGACGGCCGCGGCACTGAAGCCCGGCACGTCGGTGGTGTCGATCTCGGCGGTCGCCTCGCCCAGGGCGTCGACGGCCGGGAGCCACCCCGAGCCCAGGACGAGGGCGACGTCGTGGCGCTCCACACCGGTCAGCTCGGCGAGCTTCGCGGCCGCGGCCTGGGCGTTGTCGTACGGGTTCGTCTCGCTCATGGGCCGCACTCTAGAGCCAGCCGGAGGGGACGCGGTCAGAGGCCGGTCGAGCGGCAGTCGCGTCTCCGCAGGGCGTGGACGTAGTCCTCCGGGGCACCGGCCGCGTCGGCGGCGTCGGCCAGCACGCCGAGGTAGGACGCCGACGGCAACCCACCCTCGTACGCATCGAGGACGTAGGACCACACGACCATCTCGCCGGTCATCGTCGAGACCCGCACCTTGGTCTTGCGGTAGAGCCCGCTGTCGGCGGCCTCCCAGCCGTCGAGGTCGCGCTCGTCCTCGGGAGTGACGTCGTAGACGGCGACGAAGACCTGCTCGAACGGGTCCTGGACGATCGTCGACAGGGCGCCGTCCCAGCCGTGCTCCTCGCCTCCGAAGGTCAGCCGCCAGCCGGTCAGCCAGCCGGTGGACTGGAGGATCGAGTGGGGACAGCGCTCGCTCATCCGGGCGGGATCGAGGTTCGTCCCGTAGGCGGCGTAGAGCGTCACGAGCAGAAGGTTACCGAGCCGTGGTCCCGGTGTTCTCCTCGTGAGCCGGACAACTAGGCTGGGGGCGTGACCGACACGCACTTCGACACCCTCGTCCTCGGCGCTGGCCCCGGTGGCTACGTCGCCGCGATCCGCGCCTCCCAGCTCGGCCAGAAGGTCGCAGTCGTCGAGGACAAGTACTGGGGTGGGGTCTGCCTCAACGTGGGCTGCATCCCCTCCAAGGCGCTGCTCAAGAACGCCGAGCTGGCGCACACGCTCCAGCACGAGAAGGCGAAGTTCGGCATCGAGGGCGACGCCACGATGGCGTTCGGCCCGACCCACAAGCGCAGCCGCGACGTGAGCGCCGGCATCGTCAAGGGCGTCCACTTCTTGATGAAGAAGAACAAGATCACCGAGATCGACGGGTGGGGACAGCTCACCAGCGCGAAGGGGATCGACGTCAAGACCGTGTCGAAGGATGGGGACGCCCAGACCACGTCCTACACCTGCGACAACCTGATCATCGCCTCCGGCGCGACCGTACGGCTGGTCCCCGGCGTCGAGCTCAGCGACAACGTCGTGACCTACGAGGAGCAGATCCTCACCGACCAGCTGCCCGGCTCCATCGTCATCGGCGGGTCCGGCGCGATCGGCGTCGAGTTCGCCTACGTGATGGCCAACTTCGGCGTCGACGTGACGATCGTGGAGTTCCTCGACCGGATGGTGCCGACGGAGGACGCCGACATCTCCAAGGAGCTCGCCAAGCACTACAAGAAGCTCGGCGTGAAGGTGCTGACCTCGACCGCGGTCAAGAAGGTCGAGGACACCGGCTCCGGCGTCAAGGTGACCATCGCGCCCGCCGCGGGCGCCAGTTCCGATGGGCAGGGCGAGCAGGTGCTCGAGGCCGACAAGTTCCTCGCCGCCTTCGGCTTCGCGCCGCGGGTGACGGGATTCGGCCTGGAGGACATCGGCGTCAACGTCTCCGAGCGCGGCGCCATCGAGATCGACGACTACTGCCGGACCAACGTCGACGGCGTCTACGCCATCGGCGACTGCACCGGGAAGATGATGCTCGCCCACGTCGCGGAGGCGATGGGCATCGTCGCCGCCGAGACCATCAACGGCGCCGAGACGATGCCGGTCGCCTACGACTTCGTGCCCCGCGCGACCTACTGCATGCCGCAGATCGGGTCCTTCGGCTACAGCGAGGCGCAGGCCAAGGAGAAGGGCTACGACGTCAAGACCGCGACGTTCCCCTTCACCGCCAACGGCAAGGCGATGGGCCTCGGCGAGGCGGTCGGCTTCGTGAAGGTCGTCGCCGACGCCGAGCACAACGAGATCATCGGCGCCCACATGATCGGCCCCGACGTGACCGAGCTGCTCCCGGTCCTCACGCTCGCGCAGAAGTGGGACCTGACCGCCGACGAGGTCGCCCGCAACGTCTTCGCGCACCCGACGCTCGGCGAGGCCGTCAAGGAGGCCGTCCACGGCATCGCCGGCCACATGATCAACCTGTGATGACCGACCACATCGTCATCATCGGCGGCGGACCCGGCGGCTACGAGGCGGCGCACGTCGCCGCGCAGCTCGGTGCCGAGGTCACGATCGTCGACACCGACGGTGTGGGCGGCTCGGCGGTCCTGACCGACTGCGTACCGAGCAAGACGTTGATCGCCACGGCCGAGCTGATGACCGACATGGCCACGGCGCAGGAGCTCGGGGTCAACTTCCACGACCACGAGGGCGACGCGGCGACGTCCATCGCGGTCGACCTCGCCCGCGTCAACGCCCGCGTGAAGCAGCTCGCCGCCGACCAGTCGAGCGACATCGCGGCCCGCCTCGACCGGGACGGCGTACGGGTCGTGACCGGTCGCGGCCGCCTCGGCCCGGACCTCACCGTCACGGTCGCCTCGGACGCGGGTGAGGAGACGCTGCAGGCCGACGCGATCATCGTCGCGACCGGCGCCGCACCTCGTACGCTCCCGAGCGCCCGGCCCGACGGCGAGCGGATCCTCACCTGGGAGCAGGTCTACGACCTGACCGAGGTGCCGGAGAAGCTCATCGTGGTCGGCTCGGGCGTGACCGGCGCGGAGTTCGCCAGTGCCTACCTCTCGCTCGGCATCGACGTGACGCTGGTCAGCAGCCGTGACCGGGTGCTGCCCGGCGAGGACGCCGACGCCTCCGCAGTGCTCGAGGACGTGCTCACCCGCCGCGGGATGCACGTGCTCGGCGAGTCGCGCATGCAGTCGGTGACCCGCGACGGCGACACCGTCACGGTCACGCTGACCGACGGTCGTACGGTCTCCGGCAGCCACTGCATCCTGGCGCTCGGCTCGATCCCCAACACCGCCGACCTCGGCCTCGAGGACGCGGGGGTGGTCACCGACGACGGCGGCTTCATCGCCGTCGACCGCGTCTCGCGCACCTCGGCGCGCGGCGTCTACGCGGCCGGCGACTGCACGGGCGTGCTGATGCTGGCGTCCGTCGCGGCGATGCAGGGCCGGATCGCGATGTGGCACTTCCTCGGTGACGCGGTCTCGCCGCTCGACCTCAAGAAGGTCTCCTCCAACGTCTTCACCTCGCCCGAGATCGCGACGGTCGGCTGGTCGCAGAAGGCGGTCGACGCCGGCGAGATCGTCGCCGAGGCCGTGATGCTGCCACTGGCCGGCAACGCGCGGGCCAAGATGCAGGGCGTGCGAGACGGCTTCGTGAAGCTCTTCTGCCGCCCCGGAACCGGCATCGTCGTCGGGGGAGTGGTCGTCGGGCCGCGGGCCTCCGAGCTGATCCACCCGGTCTCGATCGCGGTGGCCGAGTCGTTGACCGCCGACCAGCTCGCGCACGCCTTCACCGTCTACCCGTCGATGAGCGGCTCGATCGCCGAGGCCGCCCGCAGGCTGCACCGGGTCTGAGTCAGCCGAAGGGTCCGCCCCCGTCGGCGCCGCCCGTCATCTGGTTGAGGTAGGCCTGGGCCATCCCCTGCTGCACGTGCGGACCCCAGCCGTACTTCGCCACCTCTGCGCTGGCGTCGACAGCGACGGCGACGCTTCCCGCGAGGTGCCAGGGGACCCAGCGGTCCCCGATGCGCACCAGCCGCACGAGCGGCTCGTCGCCGGCCGCGAGCCGGCGGACGTCGGCGGCGCAGACCGAGATGGTGCGTGCGGTGCCGCCCGGTGGGGTCCACTCGACGTCCTGCATCGAGGGTCCGTGCTGGGGGTTGAAGAAGCAGGGTTCACGACGCTCGGGGATCGGCTCGCCGGCGATGACCGCGAGCACGGCGGCGCGGTGGTAGCGGGCGTCGGCGACGACCTGCTCGACGGCGACCACGTGCTCGGCGGTCTCGCTGGTGGCGAGGAGCTGCTTGGCCTGGTCGTAGTTCTCCAGCGCGCGGCGGTAGTGGTCGTGCGCGGTCGGGTCGAGGTCGTCACCCAGGGTGTCGAGGTGGAGCTCGGCGACCTGCTCGCCGAGGACGGTGACGTCCTCGTCCATCAGCTTGCGAGCGGTGCGCCACCGGTCCTTGGCAGCGAGGTCTTCCTCGCGCTTCCTGCGTCGTCCCCCGAACATGGGGGGAGTCTGGCACGCGCCTGTACGCTCAGTGGTTCTGTTCGTCCACGTCTCGGGGGAGAAGCCAGCCATGACTCGTCACCGCACTCTGCTCGCGCTGGTCCTCAGCGCGCTGCTCCTGCCTGTGCTGCCCTCCGCCACCGCCTCGGCGGCGGAGCCGCGCAAGAAGATCGAGACGTGGGCCACCCCCGGCAGCACCGCGATCACGATCACGGGACACGGCTACGGCCACGGCAGGGGCCTCTCCCAGTACGGCGCGCTCGGCGCCGCGACGCAGGGGCTCACCTGGCAGCAGATCGACGAGTTCTACTACCCGGGCACCACGTGGGACCGGATCGGCGGCAAGATCCGCGTCCTCATCACCGCCGACACCGGCCGCGACGTCCAGGTCGCCGCCCAGCGCGGCCTCAAGGTCACCAGCCTGTCGCGGCAGCGCACGTGGCGCCTCCCGGCGCTCGCGGCGACGAAGTGGCGACTGATCCGTGCCGGCAGCGACACCTCCGTGCAGTGGACCAAGGGTGGCTCCTGGCGGACCTGGAAGAAGGTCCCGGGCGAGGCCGAGTTCTCCTCGGTCACCGGACACCTGACCCTCGTCCTGCCGGGTGCGCGACGCGACTACCGCGGCACGCTGCAGTCGGTGGCCCCGCGCCAGAGCACCAAGCGCCAGACCGTGAACAGGCTCAGCATGGAGGCCTACCTCCGGGGCGTCGTCCCGGTGGAGGTCCCGGCCCTCTGGGAGCCCGACGCGGTGAGCGCGCAGTCGGTGGCCGCGCGGACCTACGCCGCGTTCGAGCGCTCGCACCCGTCCGCCGCGCACTACGACCTGTGCGACACCAGCCAGTGCCAGGTCTACGGCGGCATGGACGCCGAGCACCCGGCCGCGACGGAAGCGATCAAGGCCACCGCGAAGCAGGGCCTCTTCTACGACGGACGTCCCGCGTTCACGCAGTTCTCCGCGAGCAACGGCGGCTTCTCGGCGGCCGGCTCGATGCCCTACCTCGTGGCGCAGGCCGATCCCTACGACGGGATCGCCAACCCGACGTACACCACCTGGACCGAGCCCGTCGACGACGCCGCGATCGAGAAGGGCTGGCCCACGATCGGCGACCTGACGAGCATCGAGGTGACCACGCGCGACGGCAACGGCGACTGGGGCGGGCGGGTGGTCGCCATGGCCTTCATCGGTTCGAACGGCACCGCGCTCGTCGACGGTGACACCGTGCGCGACTACTTCGGGCTCAACTCCGACTGGTTCACCTTCGCTGTCGTGCCGCGCCAGATGGGGCAGGCGCGCGAGTGACGGCCCCCCGAAAGAACGGACCCCGACTGGCGTACGTCCTCGCCGCGCTGGCGCTCACCGCGACGGGCTGCCAGGGCGATGCGCAGGGTGACTCCGCACTGCCCGAGCCGGTGGTGGACACCGAGGTGACCTCGACGATCGACTACGTGGCGATGGGCGACTCGTTCTCGGCCGGTCCGTTCATCGGCACGATGCGCACCGACCCTGACGGGTGTGCCCGCTCGCGCGACAACTACCCCGCCTTCCTCGCCGACTGGCTCGACGTCGCGAGCTACACCGACGTCACGTGCTCCGGTGCCACGACGGCCGATCTGTACGCACCGATGACGCTCTTCGGCGGCGGCACGGCGGTCCCGCAGATCGACGCCGTCTCGGCAGACACCGACCTGGTGACCCTCGGGATCGGCGGCAACGACTTCGGCATCTATGACGGTCTGATCGGCTGCCAGCAGCCGACGTCGGTCTGCGCGGTGGACGAGCTGCGCGCGAACGCCCGCAAGGTCGCCGGCCGCGTCGAGCAGGCCGTGCGCCGCATCTCCAAGGTCGCGCCCGAGGCACGGGTCTACGTCGTCGGCTATCCCGACATCCTGCCCACGGAGGGCACGTGCGACGCGGTCGGTGCCTCGGCAGCCGTCCTGGGCCCGGTCACCGAGGTCGCCGGCATGCTCAACGCCTCGCTCCGCAAGGGCGCCGAGGCGGCGGGTGGGTCGTACGTCGACATGGAGGCCGTCTCGAAGGGCCACGACGTGTGTGCCAAGGGCCGCGCGTGGGTCAACGGCCCGCGCTTCCGGGCTGGCATCGCGGCGCCGTTCCACCCCAAGATCAACGGCATGCGGGCCGTCGCGACCGAGGCGTTCCGGCAGATCACGGGTGAGGATCCCGAGGTGTCCGAGTACGCCGAACCGGACCCCGACGTCGTGGTGCTGAACCAGCCCTGAGGAGCACACTGGGGCGGTGCGCCCCGTGTCCGTCCTGCCCGTCGTGGTGTCGGTGTGCGTCCTGGCCTCGGCGTGCGCGTCCGGTGCTGGCGAGAACGACCCCGCGACGCCGTCGCCGCGCGCGTCCGGCACCAGCACCGAACCGGTCGCCGAGCCGGCCCGCGACCCGGAGGCACCGATCGCCGACCTGCACCTCGACTGCGTGGGGGAGGGCGACCCGACCGTCGTCCTGGTCGCCGGGCTGAACACCTCGGGCGACACCTTCAGCGACGTGCAGCGTCGACTCTCCGGCACGGCACGCACCTGCTACTACGACCGGGCCGGCATCGGCGACAGCGCCCCGCTGGACCCTGCAGCGCCCGACCCGTCGCCGGGTTCGGCGGCTGCTGACCTGAGCGCAACCCTGTCGGCGGCCGGCATCGAGCCGCCGTACGTCCTGCTGGGGTGGTCGTACGGCGGACTGGTGACGCAGGCCTATGCGGCCGACTTCCCCGACGATGTCTCCGCCCTCGTCCTGGAGGACACCTCGGTGCGCGAGCAGTTCACCGGCGGCGGTCTGGCCGACCCGTCCTTCACCTGGAAGGAGGGCGGTCGCACCGTCGACACCGCGAAGGTCCGCACGGAGCTCGCCGACCTCGACCTGGGTGACCTGCCCACCGTGGCGCTCAGCCAGGACGGGAACCAGCGCTGGATGCCGGCGTGGTACCGCAGCCACGACCGGCTCGCCCGGAGCACGTCGGACGGTGTGCACGCGATCGGGCTCGGCTCGGGGCACGCGATGCACC
This sequence comes from uncultured Actinomycetota bacterium, assembly GCA_963711175.1. Classification (GTDB taxonomy): domain Bacteria; phylum Actinomycetota; class Actinomycetes; order Propionibacteriales; family Nocardioidaceae; genus Nocardioides. The sequence continues at coordinate 630,930 of CAVQDC010000021.1, read as the reverse complement.
AGGACGTGTTCGGCCTCGTCGTCCGGGCCGTCGAGGCGGCGTGGACCGCCGCGTCGGACGGCACCGGGCTCCCCGACTGTCGCGAGGTGTTCCGGGACGAGTTGGTGCGCTGCCGGGTGTAGCGCCCCCTGGTGTCGTAGGTCCGTGATGTGATCGCCGCATGGTGAGGGTGGTCGTCGGCGCGCTGGTGCACGACGGTCGGGTCCTGCTCGTGCACCGACGGCCGGACAAGCGCGCCTACCCCGACGTGTGGGACCTGCCCGGGGGAGTGATGGAGGACGGCGAGTCGGAGCCGGACACGCTCGCGCGGGAGCTGCGCGAGGAGCTCGGGGTCGAGGTCGCGACCGACTCGGCCGCGCACCTCTGCCGGGTCACCGCCGGACTGGCCGAGGATCCCGCGATCCTGAGCGCCTGGCTGGTGCGTGAGTGGCACGGGACGCCGGCCAACGTCGCTCCCGAGGAGCACGACGACCTCGGCTGGTTCGGCCTCGACGAGCTGCCGCCTCCTGCCCACCTCGGCGTACGCGCGGCGTTGGTGGACGTGATGCGGGGCCGGCCTCCAGCCTGAGCTACGCGACGACCTCGCAGAGGTTCTGCTCCGTGCCCCGGTCGACGAGCATCGAGCGGGCGCCGGACGCGTCGAAGGTGACCACGTGGTAGCCGTTCATCACGTAGAAGCCGCGGTCGTACGCGTCCTGCTGGGGCCAGCCGAAACCGATGGGGCCGCGCATCTCGTACGTCGCGATCGAGCCGTCCTCGCGGAAGGTCACGACGGCGTGACCACTGAGGTTGCGCTGCACGGTCGCCCCGGTGCTGAGGTTGGTGACGTCCACGATCAGCAGCCCGGTGAACTCCTGGACCCGGATCGCACCGCTCGCGTAGCGCTCGAGGACCCGGCTCTTCACGTCCTGCTGCACCGGCGTCGAGCGCAGGTCGAAGCTGCCGCAGTAGCGCGCGGCGGGGAGGGTCAGTGGTCCTTCGGGATAGGGCTGCCAGGTCTCGGCCGCTGCGGCGGCAGAGGCGAGCAGGGGGAGGGTCAGCGCGACGGCGAGACTCGCCACGGCGACACGGAGCGGACGGAGCATGACGATCAACACCTAACCATTAAGATGAGATAACAGGTTAGTTCGAACGTACGTCCGGCTCGGTGGCGCGTCAAGGAGGGTGCATGGACGGCGGGTGGTGGGTGGAGGTCGACGGGTTCGTCCTGCCCAAGCCGCTGTCGGGGCACCCCGCCCTCGAGCTGTGCAACACCAGGTCGGGGTGGGGTGAGCCGGAGCAGCCGCGACAGGAGTACCTGCAGAGCTACGCCCACCTCGTCGTGGCGGCCCGGCATGCGGGGATGCTGGACGGCGAGCGCGCAGAGGTCCTGCTGGCGCGGTCGGCTCGGGAGACGGTGGCCATGACCCGAGAGCTCGCACGGGTCCGCGCCCTGCGCACCGATGCGTACGACGTGCTCTCCGGCCGGGGCACAGCAGCCGCGTTCGACCGGATCGGCCGGGCCGTCGCGACGGCCCGCTCGCGGCAGGTGCTCGTCCGCGACGAGAGTGGCGCACGCTGGACCCTCACCGGCCCGCCGCGTCCGGCGGATCCGGTCGATGCACTGGTCCTCGCCGTGGGCGACCTGCTGGTCTCCGCCGACGCGGCGCGCGTGCGCACCTGCCCGGGTCACGGCTGCGGCTGGCTGTTCCTCGACCCGTCGGGCCGCCGCCGCTGGTGCCAGATGGCGGTCTGCGGCAATCGCGCGAAGCAGGCGCGGATCCGACGGCACTAGGGTCTGGCCCATGACCACTCCGGGGCTCTTCCCCAGGATCGCCGCACCCCAGATCGACGTGCCCGACGCGGAGGCGCTTGCTCGCGTGCGCGCGTTCGCCGACGACCTGGGCCGACGCCGTACGGTGCGTGACTTCGATGATCGACCCATCCCGGACGGGGTGCTCGAGGAGGCGATCCGGGTCGCTGCGACGGCGCCCAGCGGTGCCCACGTGCAGCCGTGGCGGTTCGTGATCGTCACCGACCCCGACGTGCGGGCGCGCCTGCGGTCCGCGGCAGAGGTGGAGGAGCGCGAGTTCTACACGCGGCGTGCCTCGGCGGAGTGGCTCGACGCGTTGAGCCCGCTCGGGACCGACGCCGACAAGCCGTTCCTCCAGACTGCGCCCGCTGTCATCGCAGTCTTCGAGGTCCATCTCGGCCCCCACTCACCCCGCCCCTACTACGTGAAGGAGTCGGTCGGCATCGCCGTCGGGTTCCTGCTCGCAGCGCTCCACCTGGCCGGGCTGTCCACCCTCACCCACACCCCGAGCCCGATGAAGTTCCTCAACGACATCCTGGGCCGACCGCCCGAGGAGCGTGGCTTCCTGCTCATCCCCGTCGGCTACCCCGGCCCCTCCGCGACCGTTCCGCAGCTGGAGCGCAAGGGCCTCGACGAGGTGCTGGTGCGCGTCTAGCTAGGTGCCGATCACCAGCACCAGGTCGCCACCCTCGACGCCCTGCGTGGCCCGGATCGCGAGCCGTGACACGGTGCCCGCGACGGGTGCGGTGATGGAGGCCTCCATCTTCATCGCCTCGATCGTCGCGACCGTCTGACCGGCCTCCACGGTGTCGCCCTCAGCGACCGTCACCGTCACGGCTCCGTCGTACGGCGCCGCGACGTGGCCGCTGGCCTTCGGGTCGGCCTTCTCGGCCGAGGCGACGTCGGCGGAGACGCTGCGGTCGCGCACCTGCACGGGGCGGAGCTGGCCGTCGATCGTGGCCATCACGTTGCGGAAGCCGCGCTCGTCGGGCTCGCTGATCGCCTCGAGGCCATAGAGGACCGTCTTGCCCTCGCGCAGCTCCACGGGGTGCTCGCCGCCACGGCGCAGGCCGTAGAGGTAGTCGACCGTCGGCAGCACGGACAGGTCGCCGTAGGCCTCGCGCGACTCGACGAAGGCGGCCGTGGGTCCGGGGAACAGCAGCTCGTTGAGCGTCGTCCGGCGGTCGGAGGCCAGTCCGGCCTGCTGCTCGGGCGTGACGTCGGCGGTCGGCTGCTTCCACGTCCGACCGGCCAGCGCCTTGGTGCGGAACGGCTCGGGCCAGCCGCCGGGCGGGTCGCCCAGCTCGCCGTTGAGGAAGCCGACCACGGAGTCGGGGACGTCGTACGACGCGGGGTCGGCCTCGAAGGCCGCAGGGTCGGCGTCGGCTGCGACGAGGGCGAGGGCGAGGTCGCCGACGACCTTGGACGACGGCGTCACCTTCACGACGTTGCCGAGGATGTCGTTGGCCGCGGCGTACATGTCCTCGACCTGCTCGAACTTCTCGCCGAGCCCGAGCGCGATCGCCTGCTGGCGCAGGTTGGAGAGCTGGCCGCCGGGGATCTCGTGGCGGTAGACGCGACCGGTCGGCGCGGGTAGCCCGGACTCGAACGGCGCGTAGACCCGGCGGGTCGCCTCCCAGTAGGGCTCGAGCGCATTGACCGCCGCGAGCGACAGGCCGGTCTCGCGGTCGGAGTGGTCAGTGGCCGACACGAGCGCCGACAGCGCGGGCTGGGAGGTGGTCCCGGCCATCGCCGCACAGGCGGCGTCGACCGCGTCGACTCCCGCGTCGATCGCGGCCACCAGCGTGGCGAGCTGGCCGCCGGGGGTGTCGTGCGTGTGCAGGTGGACGGGGAGGTCGAAGCGCTCGCGCAGGGCCGTCACGAGGGTCCGCGCGGCAGGAGCGCGCAGCAGCCCGGCCATGTCCTTGATCGCCAGCACGTGGGCGCCGGCGTCGACGATCTGCTCGGCCAGGTGCAAGTAGTAGTCGAGCGTGTAGAGCTTCTCGCCGGGCGACGACAGGTCGCCGGTGTAGCAGAGCGCCACCTCCGCGACCGACGTACCGGTCGCGCGGACTGCGTCGATGGCGGGCCGCATCTGCGAGACGTCGTTGAGGGCGTCGAAGATCCGGAAGACGTCGATGCCCGTCTCGGCCGCCTCGTGGACGAACGCCTCGGTGACCTCCGTCGGGTACGGCGTGTAGCCGACCGTGTTGCGCCCGCGCAGCAGCATCTGCAGGCCGATGTTGGGGATCGCCTCACGCAGTGCGGCCAGCCGCTCCCACGGGTCCTCGGCGAGGAAGCGCAGCGCGACGTCGTACGTCGCCCCGCCCCAGCACTCGACCGACCAGAGCTCCGGCGTCGTCCGGGCGACGTGCTCCGCGACAGCCAGCAGGTCGCGCGAGCGGACGCGGGTCGCGAGCAGCGACTGGTGGGCGTCGCGGAACGTCGTGTCGGTGACCGCGACCCGGTCCTGGGCACGCAGCCGTCGGGCGAACTCCTCGGGTCCGACCTCGCGGAGCAGCTGACGGGTGCCGTCGGGCACCGGCTGGGAGCGGTCGAGAGCCGGCAGCTTGCTGGCCGGCGAGATCGAGACGGGTGCCTCCCCGTGCGGCTGGTTGACGGTGACGTCGGCGAGGTAGGTGAGCAGGCGGGTGGCGCGGTCGCCACCGACCTGGGCCTTGAGCAGCTGGGGGTGGTCCTCGATGAACGAGGTCGTCACACCGCCGGCAGCGAAGTCGGGGTCGGCCAGCACGGCCTGGAGGAAGGCGACGTTGGTGGAGACGCCGCGGATGCGGAACTCCAGCAGCGCACGACGCGCCTTCTGCACGGCCGACTCGAACGTACGACCGCGACAGGTGAGCTTGGCCAGCATCGAGTCGAAGTGCGGGCTGATCTCGGCGCCGGTGTAGGTCGTCCCGCCGTCGAGACGGACCCCGGGGCCGCCGGGGGAGCGGTAGGCCGTGATCTTGCCGGTGTCGGGGCGGAACCCGTTGGCGGGGTCCTCCGTGGTGATCCGGCACTGCAGGGCGAAGCCGCGCGGCTGCACCGAGTCCTGGGTGAGCCCGAGGTCGGCGAGGGTCGCGCCGGCCGCGATGAGCATCTGGGACTGCACGAGGTCGACCGCGGTGATCTCCTCGGTGACGGTGTGCTCGACCTGGATGCGGGGGTTCATCTCGATGAAGACGTAGCGACCCTGCGGGTCGAGGAGGAACTCGACGGTGCCGGCGTTCGTGTAGCCGATCTCGCGGGCGAAGCGGACCGCGTCGGCGCACATCCTCTTCCGGATCTCGGGGTCCAGGTGGGGCGCCGGGGCGATCTCGACGACCTTCTGGTGACGGCGTTGGACCGAGCAGTCGCGCTCGTAGAGGTGGATCACCCCGTCGTCGCTGCCCTCGGCGCCCGTGCCGCTGGTTCCGTCAGCAAGGATCTGCACCTCGATGTGGCGCGGGTCGGTCACGGCCTGCTCGATGAAGACGGTCGGGTCGCCGAACGCACCGTCGGCCTCGCGCATGCAGGTCTCGATGGCCTCCCGCAGGTCCGCACGGTCGTCGACGCGACGCATGCCGCGGCCACCACCGCCGGCGACGGCCTTGACGAAGAGGGGTGCCTCGCCGAGCTCGTCCGAGAGGGCCTCGGCCGCGGCCACCAGCTCGTCGACGTCGGTCGACGGTGGGACGGACGCCAGGACTGGTACGCCTGCTGCCTTGGCGGCGGCGATCGCGCGGGCCTTGTTGCCGGTGAGGGTGAGCACCTCGGCGCTCGGACCGATGAAGGTGATCCCGGCGGCCGCGCACGCCTCGGCCAGAGCCGGGTTCTCCGACAGGAAGCCGTAGCCGGGGTAGACGGCGTCGGCGCCACAGCGGACGGCGACCTCGACGATCGCGTCCGGGTCGAGGTAGGCCCGCACCGGGTGGCCGACCTCGCCGATCTCGTAGGCCTCCTCGGCCTTCATCCGGTGCTCGGACCAGCGGTCCTCGTGGGGGAAGACCGCGACGGTCTTCGAGCCGATCTCGCGCGCGGCTCGAAGTGCCCTGACTGCGATCTCACCGCGGTTGGCGATGAGGACCTTGGAGAACATGGGCGCACGCTATCGAGGGACGCGTGTGACGTGGGTTACTCGTCCGTACGTCGGTCAGGCCGCGGCGCTCTCCTGCGCGCGCCACCAGGCGACGGTCTCCTCCATGCCGGTCTCCAGGGGCGTGGGCGCGAGGCCGAGTCGCTGCTCGCTGGCCGAGGAGTCGAGCACGAAGGGTCGGGTGAACTGGTAGCTGGTCTCCACCAGACCACGCATCTCGCGCAGGACCAGACCCATGCCGCGGAGCACGAACCCGGGGACCGCCGACACGCGCGGGGCGGGTACGGCGGCGGCCGTCGCGACCACCTCGACGAGCTGGCGCTGGGTGACGGAGGGCGCCGTGGGCGCGTGCAGGAAGGAGTTCCACAGGTCCTTGCGGGCGGCCGCCGTGATCATCGCCGCGGCCAGGTCCGGCACGTAGGTCCAGGAGTGCGGCTCGTCCAGGCTGCCGAGCGGGCGCACGGTCCGACCGGCCAGGACCGCGGGCAGCAGCCGGTCTCCTGCGTGGCTCGTCAGGACCCGGGGTCCGTAGAAGTCGGACGCGGCGACACTGACGGTGGGTGTCGGTGAGGCCTCGCGCTGCGCGATCAGCTCCGACCGCACCCCGAGCTTGCCGACCGTCGCCGTACGAGGTGTGTCCTCGGTCATCGGTCCGTCGACGTGGCCGTAGGAGTAGAGGCTCTCCGGGAAGACGACGACCGCCCCGATGCGGCCCGCGGCCTCGAGGACCGCCTTCTCGGCTGCAGGGAGCTCGGCACGCCAGACCTGCGCGTCGTAGGCCGACCCGTGGATGCAGTGGTAGATCGCAACCGCCCCCTCGAAGGCCTCCGTCAGCTCGTCGGGCTGCGAGACGTCGACCCGCCGGCGGTCGATGAGCGGGTGCTCGGGGCCGCTGCCGGAGCGGGTGAGGAGCCGAACGCTGTTGCCCGCCTCGGCGAGCTGCAGGGCGACGGTCGAGCCGACGGGGCCGGCTCCGGTGACGACGTGGATGGAGTTCATGGTGGTTCCTTCGGTTCGGGGTGGATGAGGCAGAAAGTGAGAGCAGTGCTCTCGCTTTGCTCATCATGCACGGCTGTGCCGGCAAATGCAAGAGCGGTGCTCTCTTTTGCAATCAATGCTCGCATCTGTGTCACACTGGACGGGTGCCGGACACCACGACCTCCCCTTCATCCCCCCGCGCCCGGGCTCGCGAGCAGACGATGCGTGACATCGTCCGCATCGGCCGCGAGCACCTGGCGACCGATGGTGCGGCGGCACTTTCCTTGCGTGCCGTGGCCCGCGATCTCGGGATCGTCTCGTCCGCGATCTACCGCTACGTCGCGAGCCGCGACGAGCTGCTGACCCTGCTGGTTGTCGACGGCTACGACGAGCTGGGCGACGCCGTGGACGCCGCGCTCGAGCGCGTCGACCGCGCCGACCATGCAGGGCGGACGGTCGCCATCGGTCGTGCCGTCCGGGCGTGGGCGTTCGCCGAGCCGGCGACGTACGCCCTGCTCTTCGGCAGTCCGGTGCCGGGCTACGTCGCTCCGGCCGAGCGGACGACCGGCCCCGGCATCCGCGTGGCCGGACGGCTGGTCGAGGTCTGGGAGGACGCCTGGCAGGCGGGGGCGATCGCGGCCGATGAAGGACCCGGTGTCGCCGCGCCGCCTGTCCCGCGACCTGGCCCGGATGCGCAAGCAGATGGGCCTCACCGTGCCGGACCACGCTGGTCGCGCGCGGGCTCTTCGCCTGGGCAGCGCTGTTCGGGTGCGTCACCTGGGAGGTCTTCGGCCAGTACGGCCCCGACACCCTGGCCGACCCCGCTGACCTGTTCGAGCACCATCTGCGGGCGCTCGCCGAGGCCGTCGGCCTCAGCTGACCTGCAGGCTCCGGGCGAGCGGCGGGATCATCACGGCTGCGGCCACGAGGTGGAGGACGACCAGCGTGGCGGCGACGGCGGCGCCGTCCGCCCACACCAGTGGTGGGACCAGTGACAGCGCGGTCAGACCGAGCGCGATCCGGACGAACAGCGCGGCCGGCCGGGCGGACCACTTCAGCAGCGCGGCCGCCAGGACCACGCCGACGAGCGAGAAGGCGCCGGTCATGACAGCGACACCTGTCGTCGGGATCCGGTCACCGTCCACCTCGAGGTCGACACCGGCCGCACCAGCCAGTGCGGCGCCGAGGCCGGTCGCGAGCATGGCGCAGGCGGTCGCGACGAGCCCGTTGCGGGCCAGCCTCATCACGCGGCACCGTCCGCGGCCAGGCGCTCGGGAAGCCCGAGGCGCGGGAACTGGTCGGCGTGGAAGATCGTGACCTCGGCGATCGTCCCGTCGACGACACGCAGCACGTCGATCGCCAACGGCAGGTAGGCGCCCTCCTGCTCGCGCCACAGGTAGTAGCCGATGGCGGGCTGCCGGTTGGCCGAGGTGACGACCGCGCGCATGTCGCCCAGGTCGGCGAACCCGTCGTCGGCCCACTCGGCGAGGACGGCGTCGCGTCCGAGCTGCAGACCGGGGGTGGGCGGCATCGAGCAGCGGACGTCGTCGCGCATCAGCTCGGCGATCCCGGCCATGTCCTTGGCAAGGCTGAGCTCGGTGAAGCGACGGACCAGCTCGCGGCTCGCGTCGTCCTCGTCGCCGCTGCTCCACTCCTGCCGCTCGGACGACAGGTGCTCGCGCATGCCGGCGCGCGCCCGCTGGAGCGCGCTGTTGACCGAGTTGACCGAGTCGCCGAGCAGGTCGGCGACCTCCTTCGCCGGCCAGCCGAGCACGTCGCGCAGGACCAGCACGGCCCGCGGGCGTGGCGCGAGGTGCTGCACGGCGACGACGTACGCGAGCTCGATGGTCTCGCGGGCCACGGCCACCACCTCGGGCTCGTCGGCCGGATCGGCCCGGACCTCGTCGAGCAGCCGGTCGGGATAGGGCTGGAGCCACAGCACCTCGCCGCCGACCGCGGGTGCCGGGCGCCGCTTGGCAATCAGGTCGAGGCACGCGTTGGTGGCGATCCGGTAGAGCCAGGCCCGGAAGGTGGAGCGGCCCTCGTACGTTCCGCGGGAGCGCCACGCCCGGAGGAACGTCTCCTGCACGGCGTCCTCGGCGTCCTGGAACGACCCGAGCATCCGGTAGGAGTGCACGTGCAGCTCGCGGTGGTGCATCTCCACCAGCCGCGAGAACTCTGCCTCGTCCACCTCGCCCACCCTGAGCTCCTTGATCGCCTTCTCCGTGATCGTCACTGCACCCACAGCCATCCTCCGTCGTCTCATGTCCTGGTGGAGGTATGACGGCGCGGGAGAGCAGGACTCATCACCCGCGGGTCATGCCCCCGTGCGCAGCGCTGCCACGGCGAGGCACCCGAGCGCGCCGGCCGAGGTGAGGCAGCGCCCGACGTTGAGCAGGACCCAGCGGGACTCGAAGTCCGCGCGGACCGCGGCCAGGTCCTTGATCGCGTCGACCTTCCCTGCCGCGGCGAGGGCGTCGTTGAGCGGGATGTTGCCGGCGAAGCTGATCACCAGGGTGCCGACCGCCATGGCCGTGGCCGCGATCGCCCACGGTCGTACGGAGGGACCTCCCAGCAACGCTGCGGCGCCGGCGAGTGCGGGTGCCCCCAGGAACGTGGCGAGGAAGAGCGGGTTCACGATGGCGACGTTGATCTGCTGCACCGCCTCGACGAAGGTGCGGTCGTCCACCCTGGCCAGCCCCGGCATCACCCCGGTCGACCACGTGAAGTAGGTCCCGGCCTGGAGGCCGGCCACGAGGGCGGCGGCGACGAGCAGGACGGTGCGGGACTCGAAGGTCATGGCGGTGCTGACGAGGGACTCGGACGGGAGGGTCTTGGTGGTCATGGACCCAGTTCATCGCGTGCGGGAGCGAGTTTCCATGGTTGATACCCGCCTGTGCATACGTCAGCGTCTATAGTGCTCGGATGGATGGTGTCAGCGCGCTGCTCGACGGACCTCGAGCCCGCAGGGCGTTCCTGCTCCGGATCCTGCTGGACCCGCCCTGGTCGGTGCGGCTCCAGGACGAGGCGCCGCTCTCGGTCACGACGGTCGTGCGGGGCCACCTCTGGGTGTGTCCCGACGGAGAGGAACCGGTCCGTCTCGACGCGGGCGACGTCGTGGTGTGGGTGGGCGACGAGCACTGGACGATCGCCGACGACCCGAGCACGCCGGAGCAGGTCGTGATCCACCCCGGACAGGTCTGCACGACCGTCGACGGTCACGTCGTGGTCGAGGAGATGGCGCAGGGGGTGCGCAGCTGGGGCAACAGCAGCACGGGTGAGACCGTGCTCCTCACCGGGGTCTACCTGCTGGAGGGTGAGGTGACCCGGGGACTGCTCCGTGCCCTGCCCCGCACGATGGTGCTGCGCGCGGCCGAGCTCGACACGCCGCTCGTCGACCTGCTGGGCGAGGAGGTGGTCCGCGACGCCCCGGGCCAGGAGGCCGTCCTCGACCGGTTGCTCGACCTGTTGCTCATCACGCTCCTGCGCACCTGGTTCGCAGGCTCACGGTCCGTCCCGCCCGGCTGGTACGCCGCGCAGGGCGATGCCGTCGTCGGCCCTGCGTTGCGCCTCATGCAGCACCATCTCGAGCACCCCTGGTCCGTGGCCGAGCTCGCCGAGCGGACCGGGGTGTCGCGGGCGAGCTTCGCGAAGCGCTTCACCGAGCTCGTCGGCGAGCCGCCGATGGCGTTCCTGACGCAGTGGCGGATCTCGCTGGCGGCCGACCTCCTCCTCGAGCCCGAGGCCACCCTCGCGTCGGTCGCCCGACGGGTCGGCTATGCGACCCCGTTCGCCCTGAGCGCCGCCTTCAAGCGGGAGCGGGGGATCAGTCCGCGCGATCACCGGAGGGCCGACGGTCAGCGCGCCAGTGCCCTGCCGACCGCGCGGCCGGAGAAGATGCAGCCGCCGAGGAAGGTGCCCTCGAGCGCGTTGTAGCCGTGCACGCCGCCACCCCCGAAGCCGGCGACCTCGCCCGCGGCGTACAGGCCGGGCACGCGGCTCCCGTCGGCGGCCACGCACTGGCCGTCGAGGTCGGTCTCGAGCCCGCCGAGCGTCTTGCGGGACAAGATGTTGAGGCGTACGGCGATGAGCGGGCCGTGGGCCGGGTCGAGGACCTTGTGGGGCTTGGCGACGCGGATCAGCCTGTCGGTCCGGCTGCGCCGGGCGTTGTGGATCGCCATCACCTGGATGTCCTTGCTGAACGCGTTGTCCACCTCGCGGTCACGTGCCTCGATCTGGTGGCGCAGCGCGTCGACGTCGAGCTGCGGACCGCGGGCGAGGTCGTTCATCCCGGCGACCAGCGTGTCGAGGTCGTCGGCCACGACGAAGTCGACGCCGTGCTCCTTGAACGCCTCGACGGGGCCGGGTGCGCCCTTGGCGAGGCGGGTCTGGGCGAGGAACTTCAGGTCCTTGCCGGTGATGTCGGGGTTCTGCTCGGAGCCCGAGAGGGCGAACTCCTTCTCGATCATCGACTGGGTCAGCACGAACCACGAGTAGTCGTGGCCGGCCGCGAGGATCTGCTTCATGGCGCCGATCGAGTCGGCGCCGGGGACGCCCGACATGCCCTCGAGGCGCTTGCCGGTGGCGTCGAACCACATCGACGACGGGCCCGGCAGGATCCGGATGGCGTGGTCGGGCCAGACCGGGTCCCAGTTGTGGATGCCCTCGACGTAGGCCCACATGCGGTCCTTGTTCACCATCGTCGCGCCGGCCTCCTCGGCGATGCCCTGCATCCGACCGTCGACGTGGGCGGGGACGCCGGAGATCATGTGCTCCGGTGCGGCACCGACGCGCTCGGTCGGCCAGTTGCGGCGCATCAGCTCGTGGTTGTGGCCGATGCCGCCGGACGTGACCACGACCGCGGCGGCGCGGTGCTCGAACCCGCCGGCGCTGTCCCGGCTGGACTTCACGCCCCGGGCGGCATCGTCGTCGGCCAGCACGGTGCCGCGCACCCCCACGACCGCGCCGTCCTCGACGACGAGCTCGTCGACCTGGTGGCGGAACGCGAGGCGTACGAGCCCGTCGGCCTCGGCGCGCTCGACCGGCTCGGCGAAGATGCGGACGACCTCCGGGCCGGTGCCCCAGGTGAGGTGGAAGCGGGGCACCGAGTTGCCGTGACCCGTCGCACGGCCGTCGCCGCGCTCGGCCCACCCGACGAACGGCAGGGACTTCAGGCCGAGGTCGTGCAGGTAGGAGCGCTTGTCGCCGTACGCGAAGTCGACGTAGGCCCGGGCCCACTGCTGCGGCCAGAAGTCCTCGCCGCGACCCGGGCCGTCGGTGCCGTCACCGAGGCGGTCGAACTGCGCGGAGCCCTGCCAGTCCTGCCACGCGAGCTCGGGCGAGTCCTTGATGCCCATCCGGCGCTGCTCGGGGCTGTCGACGAACAGCAGCCCGCCGAGCGACCACCACGCCTGGCCGCCGAGGTTGTGGCGGTTCTCCTGGTCGAGCACCAGCACGCGCTTGCCGGCCAGCGCCAGCTCGTGGGTGGCGACGAGGCCGGCGAGGCCCGCGCCGACGACGATGACGTCGGGGGTGAAGGTGTCGGTGCTCATGGGCGGTCCTCGGGGTAGCGGCGGACGATCATCTCGGCGAGCAGGTGCAGCGCCCGCTCGACGGTGCGGCCGGGGGCGGCCGCGGGGTCGGGGTCGAGGGCGGAGAAGGCCAGCCCGTCGAGCATGTTGACCACGATGCTGAGCACGGCGGCCAGGTCGTCACCAGGGAGGCGGTCGCCCCACAGGTCCGTGGCGGCGGCGAGCATCTGGGCCTGCAGGGACTCGCGCGCCGGCAGCAGCGCCGTACGCAGGTCGGCGTCGGCGCGGGCGGCGACGAGCAGCTCGCGCCAGGTCTGGTTGGCGGGCGACAGGACGGTGCGCCGCAGGTGGCCGAGCACCGCGACCACGTCGTCGACGGTGTCCACCTCGGCCCCGACGCTCGCGCGGAACGCCTCGACGTTGCGCGTCGCGACGTGCTCGGCGGTCGCGACCAGGAGCGCCTGGCGGGTCGGGAAGTGCCGGAACAGCGCCCCCTGGCTGACACCGGCCTCCGCGCACACCGCGGCGGTCGAGGTGGCGGCGTACCCCCGCTCGGCCAGGCACGTGACCGTCGCGTCGAGCAACGCACCGATGGTGCCCTCGCGGCGCTCCTGCTGCGTACGCCGGGGAGGGGCGGGGAAGGTCACGGGGCATTCTCACATAGATAGTGAGCGCGCGCTATCTATTGTTGGAGTCACCGCTGGAGCGGTGACTCCGTCGCGGATGGGGTGCTGCAACGGCCCATCCGCGACGGAGTCCCCGGGTAGGCGGTGACTCCTACATGTCAGTCCTTGATCTCGCAGATCACGGCGCCGTTGGTCACGGTGGCGCCGACCTCGGCCTGGAGGCCGGTGACGGTGCCGGCCTTGTGCGCCTTGAGGGGCTGCTCCATCTTCATCGCCTCCATGACGACGATGACGTCGCCCTCGGCGACCTCCTGGCCGTCGGTGACGGAGACCTTGACGATCGTGCCCTGCATCGGGGAGGTGACCGCGTCGCCGGACGCCTTGGCGCCGGCCTTCTTGGTCGACCGCTTGGCCTTCCCCTTGCCGGCAGCGCCGGCGCCAGAGCCGCCTCCGGCGGACAGCCCGCCGAGCCCGGCAGGCAGGACGACCTCGAGCCGGCGACCGCCGACCTCGACGGTGACCTTCTGCCGCTCGCCGGGCTCGTCGGCATCTGCGGAGTCGCCGGCGTACGCCTCGATCTGGTTGTCGAACTCGGTCTCGATCCACTGCGTGTAGACGGTGAACTCGCCCTCACCCGACGGCGTCGAGGACCCGACGTACGCCGGGTCGCGCACGACGGCGCGGTGGAAGGGGATGACGGTGGGCATGCCGTCGACGACGAACTCGTCGAGGGCGCGGCGCGAGCGCTCGAGCGCCTGGGTGCGGGTGGTGCCGGTGACGATGAGCTTGGCGATGAGCGAGTCGAACGAGCCCGGGATGGTCTCGCCGTTCTCGTAGCCGCCGTCCAGGCGGACGCCGGGGCCTGACGGCGGTGACCACGCGGAGAGGGTGCCGGGCGCGGGCATGAAGTTGCGGCCGCCGTCCTCGGCGTTGATGCGGAACTCGATCGAGTGGCCGCGGATCTCCGGGTCGCCGTAGCCGAGCTCCTCGCCCGCGGCGATGCGGAACATCTCGCGGACCAGGTCGATGCCGGTGACCTCCTCGGAGACGCAGTGCTCGACCTGCAGCCGGGTGTTGACCTCGAGGAACGAGATCGTGCCGTCCTGGGCGACGAGGAACTCGCACGTGCCGGCGCCGTAGTAGCCGGCCTCGGTGAGGATGCGCTTGGACGACTCGTAGAGCTCGCTGACCTGCTCGTCGGTGAGGAACGGCGCGGGAGCCTCCTCGACGAGCTTCTGGTTGCGGCGCTGCAGCGAGCAGTCGCGGGTGCTCACGACGACCACGTTGCCGTGCTGGTCGGCCAGGCACTGGGTCTCGACGTGGCGCGGCTTGTCGAGGAACTTCTCCACGAGGCACTCGCCGCGACCGAACGCGGTGACCGCCTCGCGGACCGCCGACTCGTACGCGTCGGGGATCTCCTCGATCGTGCGGGCGACCTTCAGGCCGCGACCGCCACCACCGAAGACGGCCTTGATCGCAACAGGCAGGCCGTTTGCCTCGGCGAACGCGACGACCTCGTCGGCGTCCTTGACCGGGTCCTTGGTGCCGGGCGCGAGGGGCGCGTGGGCCTTGTCGGCGATGTGCTTGGCCTTCGCCTTGTCGCCCAGCGCCTCGATCGCGGCGGGCGGGGGGCCGATCCAGATCAGACCCGGCGTCGATGACGGCCTGGGCGAACTCGGCGTTCTCGGCGAGGAAGCCGTAGCCGGGGTGGACAGAATCAGCACCAGCGTCCGCGGCGACCTTGATGATCTTGGCGATGTCGAGGTAGGACTCCGCGGGAGTCGCGCCGCCGAGGGAGTGGGCCTCATCGGCGAGGCGGACGAAGAGCGCGTCGCGGTCCGGCTCGGCGTACACCGCGACGGAGCCGATGCCGGCGTCCTTGCAGGCGCGGATGACGCGGACGGCGATCTCGCCGCGGTTGGCGATGAGGACCTTCTTCAAGCTCACGCGGGGACTCCTGGGTCGACGGCCGGGAAAAGTACCGCTGGGCAGGCTATCGCGGGCCGAGCACGGCCCGTCCGACAGCCTTGTGCAGAGGGCGTACGACGCGTCCGTAGGCGAGGCCGACCGCGATCGAGGCGCCGAGCGCGAGCCACTGGTGCCCGGAGTCCTCCAGCGGCGGGTAGACCTGCCAGTGGGTCAGGTAGATGTAGAGGCTGGCGCCGGCGAGCCCGCCCGCGGCCCGTGCGACCCACGTGGGGACCGCGACGTGGGGCAGCCAGAGCATCAGCAGGAAGCCGCCGAGCACGATGACCTCGCGGTGGACCTGGCCGAAGAAGCCGATCGTCAGGGCGGCGGCGAGGACGGACACGAGCAGTCGGCGCCGCGTCGTGTCGGCCCGGGCGCCGAGCCAGCCGAGCACGAAGACGAACGCGACCACGAGCGTGGTGTAGCGCTCGGTCGGGCCGGCCCGCAGGCCGACATCGGCGAACCGCGCGGCCGCGGTCACCGCGAGCACGACCAGCGCGAACCGGAACGGCGAACGCCGCTCGAGGCGGTGCAGCACCGGCAGGCAGGTGAGCGCGAGCGCGGCCGCCGTGAGCCACACCAGGGACTCCAGGAACCACAGCTGCCACTGCTCGTCCCACTCGGTGCTGTTGACGAACTCGCGGACGAAGAGGGCGGTGCTGAGGTGGTAGGTGCCGACCACGAGCGCCACGGCGCCGACCCAGAGCACCGACGGCACGATCAGCTGGGCGAGCCCCGAGAGCCCGTGCCGGAGCCGGGTGCGCGCGCCGCCGGTGGCCGAGAGCTGGAACCGGGCGAAGTTGTAGCCGGCGAGGGCGAGCAGCAGGTGGGCGCCACCCTCGAGCGCGACGAGGTCGACGTGGCTCGCGACGATGAAGAGGATCGCGAGCGCGCGCAGTGCGACGGTCGTGTCGAGGCGCGCCCACCGGCGCGCGGTGTCGGTGCTCGCCGCGGCGGCAGCGGCCAGCTGCTCGAGCTCGCCGATGCTCCGCGTGTGCCAGCCCGCGGGCACGGCGCCGTCGTACGACTGGGCGAGCCGGGTCGCGAGCTCGACGAAGGAGAGCGAGTCACCGCCGAGGTCGACGAAGGAGTCCGCGTCGCGGGCGTCCGGTCGTCCCAGCACGCGCACGAACTGCGCGCGGACGGATCCGCCGCCCGTGGCGCTGGCGGCCGGCTCCTCCATCGGCTCCTCCGCCAGCGCTGCGAGGTCGGCCAGTGCCGCGTGGTCGACCTTGCCGCTGCTGGTCATCGGCACCTGCGGCAGGACGGCGACGCGTACGGCGTGGGCGGGCACGCCGCAGTGGCTGGTCGCCAGGGCGTGGGCGGCAGCGCTGCCGCGGCCCGACGTGAGGAAGACATGGACGGCGCGGTCGGTGGCGACCACGCGGGCGTGCGGGGCGACCGCGGCGTGGAGGTGTCGCTCGAGAGCGTCGAGGTCGAGGCGCAGGCCGAAGACCTTGCCGCGGCGGTTGAGCCGTCCGACGACCTCGAAGAGGCCGTCGACCTCCCGGGCGAGGTCGCCCGTGCGGAGCTCGTCGGTGGCGCGCGGTCGCGCCAGGTCGGCCGGCGACTCGGCGTAGCCGAGCATGACGTTCGGGCCGGAGTAGACGAGCTCGCCCACTCCGGCCCTCGCGTCCACGCCCTCGTCGAGGCGTAGCCGGCCCCCCGGTACGGCCACGCCGATCGACGAGGGGTGGTCTGTGGTGAGGTGCGGCGGCAGGTACGCCATCCGTGCCGTCGCCTCGGTGGCGCCGTACATCACGACGAGGTCCCATCCGCGGCTGCGACCGAACCGGCTCCAGCGGCGTACGGCGTCGGGGTCCAGTCGGCCGCCCGCCTGGGTCACCTGCCGCAGCGTCGGCACGTCCCGTGCCTCGAACCCGCTGGTGGCCAGCAGGTCGAAGGTGTGGGGGACGCCGGACAGGGTGGTCGCACCCGTGCAGGTGAAGACCTCCCAGAAGCACTCGTCGACGACGCTGAGGCCGGTCAGCACGATGCTCGCGCCCGCCACGAGGTGCGAGTGGAGCACCGACAGGCCGTAGCAGTAGTGGAGCGGGAGCGCGGTGATCGCGCGATCGGCGGGGGTGAGGCCGAGGTAGTCGGCGATGGCCTCGGCGTTGCTCGCGACGTTGTCGCGTGAGAGCCGGACGAGCTTGGGCGAGCCGGTCGAGCCGGACGTGCTGAGCAGGAGGGCGAGCTCGGGGTGCAGGTCGTGCGCGGAGGTCTCGCGGCGTACGTCGTCGCGGGCGTCGGCCGTGCAGACGATGTCCGGGTCGTAGGCAGCGAAGATCGCGTCGCGTTGCGCATCCCGCCCGTCCGGCACCACGAGGGCGACGTGGCCGTGCTGGAGCGCCGCGAGGTAGGCGACGAGGGAGTCGAGGTCGTTGGCGCCCTCGACCAGGACGAGGCGGCGCTCGGGACCCCAGGAGCGGGCCCTGTCCACGACGAGCCGATCGAGCTCGGCATGGCTGAGGGTCGCGTCGCCGGCGACGACGGCAGGCGCGTCGCCGAAGCGGGCGTGGTCGAGGACCGGCGCGGCTGGGCTCCGCAGCACCGGTTGCGAGGTGAGGGTCACGGAGCCGCCGTGGGGCGATAGGCGCGGACCAGTCCGGTCACCCGCAGGTGGACGGTGTCGCCCACGGCGGGGTGCAGGACGCCGGACATCCGTGACAGGACCGACGTTCCGTCGTCGAGACGCACCCGCACGGCGCAGTCGTGCCCGTAGTAGCTGACCTCCTCGACGGTCCCGCGGACGCCGTCCTCGTGGGACATGTCGACGAAGACCTGCTCGGGCCTGATCATCAGCGACACCTCGCCCTCGACCGGCTCGGTCAGCACCACCCGCCCGAGCGCGCACGTGGCGTGGGCGTCGGCGGCCGTGCCGGGCAGGACCACCGCGCGGCCGACGAACTCCGCGACCTGCGGATCGCTCGGCGAGAGGTAGACCTGGCTGGGCGTGGCTGCCTGGATGAGGCGCCCGTCGCGCATGACCGCGACCTCGTCGGCCAGGGAGAGCGCCTCGTTCTGGTCGTGGGTCACCAGCACCGCCGTGGTGTTGGTGGCCTCGAGCGCCCGCCGTACGGCGCGCGAGGTGGTGCCGCGCAGGCTGGCGTCGAGCGAGGAGAACGGTTCGTCGAGCAGCACCACAGCGGGCTGCGGGGCGAGCGAGCGGGCCAGCGCCACCCGCTGCTGCTGGCCGCCGGAGAGCTCGTCGGGACGGCGGTCCCGGAAGTCGGCCGGCAGCTCGACGAGGTCGAGCATCTCTGCCACTCGATCATGCAGACGGTCGGCCCCGGTGGTCTCACGGGAGGCTCGGTCCAGGCCGAACGCGATGTTGGCGGCCACGTCGAGGTGCGGGAACAGCGCACCTTCCTGCGGGACGTAGCCGACCCGCCGCGTCTGCGGCGGCGTCGGTCGTACGCCGGGGCCGACCACGACGGTGTCACCGAAGGAGATGCTGCCCGACTCGGGCAGCAGGAAGCCGGCGATCAGGCGGAGCAGGGTCGTCTTGCCGCACCCGGAGGGGCCGAGGACAGTGGTGAACGAGCCGTGCGGGACGTGCAGGGTCACGTCGTCGACGGCGAGGGTGGCGCCGAAGCGCTGGGTGACCCCGGTGATGGTGAGGGAGCTCATGCAGCCACCTTCTCGGTCTGGTCCGCAGGGCTGTCGCCGCGCATCAGCAGCACGGTCGCGGGGATGGAGACCAGCACGAGCAGCAGGGCGTAGGGCGCGGCGGCGCCGTAGCGGAGCTCGGAGGAGGCCGACCAGAACTCGGTGGCCAGGGTGCGCGTGCCGATCGGGGAGAGCATGAGCGTGGCGGTCAGCTCGGTGGAGATCGCCAGGAAGACCAGCGCCGCGCCGGCGCCGAGGCTCGGCGCGATGAGCGGCAGGGTCACGCGGCGAGCGGTGGCGAGCGGACCCACGCCGAGGCTGTGGGCGACGTCGTCGAGCACCACGGGTGCCTGCTCCAGCCCCGCGCGCACGGTCACCACGGCGCGGGGCAGGAAGAGGATGGCGTACGCCGCGACCAGCAGGGTCGCGGTCTGGTAGACCGCCGGCACCAGCCGCAACGATGCGACGACCAGGGACAGGCCGACGACGATGCCCGGCAGTGCGTTGGCGACGTACGAGCTCCGCTCGATGAGGGTGCTCGCCCAGCCGCGGTGGCGTACGGCGAGCCACACGACCGGCACCGCGGCCAGCGTCGTGACGACCGCTCCGACCAGCGCCAGGACGATCGTCGAGACGAGCGCCTCCGTCAGGTCGGCGAGCGGGAACTGTGTCGAGGAGCCGATCACCAGCCAGCGCACGAGCGAGTACGCCGGCACGCCCACGGCGAGCGCGACGACCGCGCTCGCGGCGCCGAGCCCGGCCCAGCGCCACGGGCCCAGCTCGAGCAGCGTGGTGCTGCGGGCCGCGCCCCGGCCGACGCGTGCGTACCTCCGGTCCCCACGCAGGCGTAGGTCGGCGAGCAGCAGCACGAGGCAGAGGAGCACGAGCACGCCGGCCATCGCAGCTGCGGCGGCGCCGTTGAAGGTCGAGCCGTACTGGTCGTAGATCGCGGTCGTGAACGTCGGGAAGCGCAGCAGCGAGAGGGCGCCGAACTCTGCGAGGAGGTGCAGGCCGACGAGCAGCGCACCGCCGAGGAGGGCGGGGCGGAGCTGGGGGAGCACCACGCTGCGGAAGGTGCGGGCGCGCGAGTGGCCGAGCGACCACGCGGACTCCTCGAGCGCCGGGTCGAGCCGGCGGAGCATCGCGACGACCGGGAGGTAGACGAGCGGGTAGTACGACAGGGTCACGACGCCGAACGCGCCGGCGAACCCGTGCACGCTTCGGTCGAGCGAGACCCAGGCGTAGCCGTTGACGAAGGCCGGCACGGCCAGCGGCGCGACCAGCAGGCCGTGCCACGCGCGCCGCCCGGGCAGGTCGGTGCGCTCGACGAGGAACGCGAGGGAGACCCCCAGCACGGCGGTCGCGGCCATGCAGGCCGCCGCAAGGGTGACCGTGTTGCGCAGCAGCTCGATGATGCGCGGGCGCGCGAGCAGCTGCCACAGGTCGACCGGCCCGATGACGACGACGTACGTCGCGACGTAGGCGAGGGGGACCAGCGCCAGCGCAGCGACAGCCACCCCGGCCGCGAGCAGCACGGGGGGCGTACGGCGTCCAGTGGTGGCCGACGTGGTGGCCGAGGTCGTGGTCAGAGCAGCCCCGCTGCCGTCATCAGGTCGGTCACCTGGGGGCCGTTGAGGCTCGCGACGTCCACCTGCGGCGGCTCGAGCTCGTCGAACGCCTTGACGTCGGGGCTCACGCTGGCGTCCGGGTTGAGGGGGTACTCCAGGGCGTAGGACTCGCCCATCGCCTGCTGCGCCTCGGTGCCGGTGAGCCACGTGACGAACTGCTGCGCGGCGTCCTGGTGCTCGCTGCTGGCGAGGATGCCGGCCCCCGAGATGCTGAGGAACGCGCCCGGGTCCTGGTTGCCGAAGAAGTAGAGGTCCGAGTTGTCGGAGTCGGTGCCGTTCTCCGCGCGGTCGCGGTACCAGTAGTAGCTGTAGGCGATGCCGGCGTCGACCTCGCCGGAGTCCACCGACTGCATCACGACGAGGTTGTTCTGGACGATGACGCCGTTGTCCTTGAGGCCCTTGAGCCAGGCTGCCGTGGCCTCCTCGCCCTCGAGCTGAAGGACGGCGGAGACGATCGCCTGGAAGTCCGCGCCCGTGGGGGAGAAGGCCACACGGCCCTTCCACTCGGGCTCGGCGAAGTCGAGGATCGAGGCGGGCATGTCGGCCTCGGTCATCGAGTCGGTGTTGTACATCGCGACGGTCGAACGGGCCAGGAAGCCGGTCCACTTTCGGTCCGACGGGACGTACTGCTCCGGGATGCTCGCGGTCGCGGACTCGGGCAGCTCGGCGAAGAGGCCCGCGTTGTCGACGATGGTCATGGCAGGTGAGTTCTCGGTGAGGAACACGTCGGCGGGGGAGTCCTTGCCCTCCTCGACGATCTGGTTCGCCATCTCGAGGTCGCTGCTGTTGCGGAGCTCGACGTCGAGGCCGGACTCCTTCTCGAAGAGCGGGACGATCTCGTCGAGCAGCTGCTCGTGCTGGGCGTTGTAGATCACGAGGTCCGGCGAGCCGAAGACGCTGCATCCCGAGAGGGTCGAGGCGGTCAGCAGGGTCGCGGCGAGCGCTACCGGGATGCGGCCGGAGAGACGGCGGGGGGTCGTCATAGGGAGTCCTTACTTTGCTTAGGCTCGCCTAACTCTAGACCCGTACGCCGGTGGGTGGGGAATTGCGTCCGTCACACCCCGGCGGCCCCGCACGCCGACGACCGCGGCTCCCGGGAGGAGCCGCGGTCGCGGTGGGTGGAGCGGTTGCTGTGCCTGACTGCTGCAGCTGGGTCAGCGCACGACGATGGTGCGGGTCAGCGTGCTGCGCCCGCCCGCGCCGGTCGCGATGACCTTGACCTGCACGGCGCCCTTGCGCAGGGAGCCGGGCAGCTTGAGCGAGCCGCCGTCGTCGGCCAGCTCCTTGGTGGTCGCGTTCTTGCCCTGCTTGACCCGCACCTTGACCTCGGTCGCGCCGTCCACCGTCACCGAGATCCAGGTCTCGGCGTTGCGAGCGACCTTCTTGGGAGAGGCCAGCCAGATCGACGGCTTCGGGGCCGCCGGCGCACCCGGCGGAGTGGGCGTCGCCGTCACCGTGACTGTGGCCGTGGCGGTCGCCGTCGTGGTGGGGCCTGGCGGAAGGGTGCTCGGCGTGCGGCCCAGCATGGTGCTGAACAGGTCGGTCTGGTCGATCACGCCGGTGACGTTGGCCGCCTGCGGGCCGATGGCCGCGACGCGGATCTGGGCGCCGGTGTGGGTGGCCTGGGCAGCCGGGTCGCCGGGCGCGTACGCCGACGAGTAGGCGACGGTCATCGGGTCGCCGTCGAAGGCCTCCACGGTCGCCGTACGAGCGCCGCCGAAGTTGTCCGGGACGATCTGGGTCGAGTGCGCGTGGTCACCCGTCACGATCACGAGGGTGTCGGGGTGCGTCTTCTGGTAGTCCAGCGCGACCTTCACCGCGACGTCGAGCTCCTCGAGCTCACCGATCGCGCCGCAGATGTCCCGTTCGTGCTCGGCCTTGTCGACGCTCGCGCCCTCGACCTGGAGGAAGAACCCGTTCGGGTTGTCGAGCAGTGACAGCGCCTTGGTGGTCATCGCGCCGAGCGTCGGCTGGGTGCCACGGTCCTGCGGGGTGCACTTCGCGGCTGCGCCGGTGCCGCCGGCCACGGCGACGAGCGGGGCGTACTTGCGCGTCATGTGGCTGCCGCTGAAGAGGCCGAGCACAGGACCACCGGCGAGGCTGGTGATGCCGTTGAGCTCCGTGGCGTTGGTGACCGAGCGGTAGCCCTTCTTGGTCTGCGCGTAGCTCAGGACGGTCTCGGAACCGTCCTCGAGGAGCTTGGCGTAGCGGTTGGCGCCGCCGCCGAGGAGGACGTCGACCTTGTTGTCGACGAGCTGCTCGGCGATCGAGCCGAGACCACCGGCGGACTTCTTCGCGCTCGGGCACGCGGTCATCACGGTGGGGTCCTGGCACGCACGCGCGTTGATGTGCGACGCGGCCGCGGCGGGCGTGGCGTCGGTGATCTCGGCGGTGGAGACGTCCCCGGTGAGCTTGCCCATCTTCTTGAACTTCTCGAGCACGGTCTCGTAGTTCTCGCCCGCCACGTTCTCCGCGGTCGAGGGACCCTGCGACAGTCGACCGTCGACGGTCTTCTTGCCGGTCGACCAGCCGCTGGCGGTCGGGGCCGAGTCGGAGACGTAGGCGATCGGGTAGTCGGGACCGGCGCCGACCTTGAGGCCGTACGTGGTCATGGCGCCGCTGAACGGCAGCTCGTCGAGTGCGAGGCGGCCGGCCGCACCGACCGAGTAGTTGCGGGCAGCGGTGATCATCGAGTCATCCATCCCGTCACCGATGAGGAGGATCACGCTCTTGGGCTTGGCGGGGTTGATCTGCTGGGCCAGGTCGGCCGAGCGGTCCTGGGTGAAACCCATGGGTACGGCGCTTGCGGCCGCGATGCCCAGTGCGACGACACCAGCGGTGCCGGCGGCCAGGGCGGGGAGGGAGAGACGCTTCACGTCCGAGTTCCTTTCGGTCAGGTGAACGTCCGAAGACTTGGCGGTCCGCGCGACCCACCGGGGGTGCGCCAGCGGCCACCCGGTGTCGCCCGGGTGACCATTGGGTGTCGGCCGGCGCCGTGCCGTGGGCGCTCCTCCGGCCAGCCACAGAACCCCAGCGCGGCGACCCGCACCTCCATCCGGCGAGTGTCCCGCAGGGGCACGTGCTGGGGGTTAGCGAACGCTAACCTCGGCGGCTAGGGTGCGGGCATGACCTTCGAGCTGTCCCCCGAGCACGAGCAGTTCCGTCGCAGCGTCCGTGACTTCGCGGAGGCCGAGATCGCGCCGCACGCCGCGCAGTGGGACCGCGAGCACCACTTCCCGATCGACGTCGTCCAGAAGATGGGCGCGCTCGGGCTGATGGGGCTCACCGCGCCGGAGGAGTTCGGCGGCGCCGGGATGGCGGGTGAGGACGGCGGCTTCACGTCGCTGTGCCTGGCGATCGAGGAGATCGGTCGCGTCGACCAGTCGATGGGCATCACGCTCGAGGCCGCGGTCGGTCTGGGGATCAACCCGATCCTGACCTACGGCACGGCGGAGCAGAAGACGACCTGGCTGCCCGCGCTCGTCGCAGGCGAGCGGCTCGCCGGCTTCGGCCTGACCGAGCCCGGCGCCGGCTCCGACGCCGGAGCCACGAAGACCAAGGCCGTTCTCGAGGACGGCGAGTGGGTCGTCAACGGCTCCAAGCAGTTCATCACCAACTCGGGCTCGTCGATCACCTCGCTGGTCACCGTCACCGCCAAGACCGGTGAGCGTGAGGGCGGTCGCCCGGAGCTCTCGACGATCATCGTCCCGTCGGACACCGCTGGATTCGTGGCCGAGAAGGCGTACGACAAGCTCGGCTGGCACGCCTCCGACACCCACCCGCTGTCCTTCGCGGACGCACGTGTGCCCGAGGCCAACCTGCTCGGCGAGCGCGGCCGGGGCTACGCCCAGTTCCTCGCGACGCTCGACGACGGTCGTGTGGCCATCGCCGCGCTCGCGGTCGGCTGCATCCAGGCCTGTCTCGACATGTCGCTGCAGTACGCCGGCGAACGCCAGACCTTCGGCGGCCCGATCGGTCGCAAGCAGGGCCTCGCGTTCCAGATCTCGGACCTCCAGGTCATGCTCGATGCCTCGCGACTGCTGACCTACAAGGCCGCCGCGATGAAGGACGCCATGGACGCCGGCTCGAATGTCTCCATGGGAGCCTTCAAGCAGGCCGCCGCCGTCTCGAAGCTGTACGCCACGGAGTCCGCCGTGACCGCGACGCGGATCGCCACCCAGGTCTTCGGCGGGTACGGATTCATGGAGGAGTACCCGGTCGTCCGGTTCTACCGCGACGCCAAGGTCCTCGAGATCGGCGAGGGCACCTCCGAGGTCCAGCGGATGCTCATCGCCCGGGGCCTCGGCCTGCCGGTCGAGTGAGCGGCGTACGCCGACTCAACCGGCAATCACGTAGTCGATCTGAAGTGCTGGCAGGTGCCGCCGCCTGATCATCGCGATCGGAGGCGGCCTGGTCGTGTGGGCGAGGCCGGTGGGAAGCGTGGTGGTCACGCTGCCGTCCGGCTCGGCTCTGGATCGCCATCGGTGTGCGGTCTTGGCGTAGTTGCACGCCTCGCAGAGTCCTTGGCCGCTGCGTCCCGAGGTCGTGCGGCTCGTCTGCCAGTCGGTGACGTGGTCGACGTGGCGCACCGGTGCGTCGCACCACGGGGTGCGGCAGGTCCGGTCGCGGAGCCGGACGAACTTCGCCAGGTTGCCGCGGAAGGTGCGCGTGCGAGCGTCCATCGCGACGAGCTCGCCCGTGGTGGGTGAGGTGTAGAGCCGGCGGATGCTGAGGTCCTCCTCCGCGGTGACGGCCCCGCAGACGATCTCACGGGCGAGCTCGGCCGGTATCGGGCCGAAGTCGTCGAGGTGCGCCTCGTCGTCGGCGCCCCCGAAGAGTGCCGCGTCGGTCATCACGAGGCCGAGAGCGACGGGGGTCACCGGCCGCTCGTGCGGCCCGGCGAGCACCGAGGCGACCAGTGCGTCGGCCATGACCTGACCATGGGTGCGTGGATCGCCCTCGGCGCGGGCAGAGTCGGCCGTGCGTGTGAGCGCGGCCCAGGCGGCGACGCCGTCCTTCACCGGCAGCAGTGCGGTCAGCCAGGTCATGCAGTCGGGTGCTGGTCGCAGGGTGACGCGTCGCTCGGACTCCGCCTGTCGGCGCCGGGCGACGCACGCGGCCGGGTCGAGCGCCTCGGCCTCGGACCGGAGCCTGGCCAGGAGCTGGCGTTGGCTCAGCTGCCCGAGAGCGTCACCGTCAGCGGCGACGGCTTCGTCGACCGCGGCGCGGTGCTCGAGCGGAAGGCAGGCGGTCTCCCGCGCGACCACGGTGGCGCTCCACTCGTCGATGTGACCGGCCTGCCAGGCCGCCCAGGTGTGCGGAAGCTCGGTGGGAACCACGCGGGCCAGGCTCAGATGACGTCGACCGCGGTGCGGCGACTCCCGGCGGGCGAGGGCGACCACGTGGCCGATTCCTCGGCCGATCTCCTCCGGGCGGGTGCCCACGTCGGCCTGTTCCTGCGTGAGCACCTCGTCGAGCCGCGCAGTGAGGTCGGCCTGCGCTGCCGTGACGACGCGCCCGAGAGTCTCCAGCTCCCCGATCGCGGCGACCAGGTCGCCCTGATCCAGCTCCGCGGGTGCCGCGAGCACCAGCCGCAGCTCGCCACGCAGAGCCGCGATCGCGGCAGCAGTGTGGAGCTCGGTGGTCGTCATGCCTCCAGCGAAACAACTCTCGCCGACAGGTGCACGGTGCGTTGCCTTCACCTGTGGACGACCCGTCCGGCAGCGCACCTGTGGACGGACAGTGGCGACGTCTCCACCTCCCGGCGGATCCGTTGGGGCGCCGGGCGCTCTACTCTCGCCACCATGCCCCGCCTGACCACGCGCCTGCTCGAGTGGTTCGGCGTGGACGACACGTGGGAGCGCCCGCGGCCCGCGATCGGTCGACAGGACGTCGTCCTCGCCGCGAGCGTCGAAGCCGTGAGCCTGCTGGCGCTGGAGCTGGTGCGCAGCTCCGGGGGCTTCGACAACACGGACGTGCCGGTGTGGACCGAGTGGCTCGCGGTCTCCAGCGGCGCCGCGCTGCTCCTGGGGCGCCGGCGGTGGCCGCTCGCGGTGGCGTTGCTGGCGGCGCTCCACATGTTCGTCGCCGGCGTGACGATGCCCGAGGTGATGGGCCAGCTCTCGCTGCAGATCGTCTACTTCGTGGCCCTGCTGTCGGGCGTCGCCTGGGCTCGCGATCGCCGGGCGATGGCGATCGTGGTCAGCTCGATCGTGCTCTTCATGTTCGCGTGGATCACCTGGCAGTTCGCGCTGGGCTCGACCGTGCAGGAATGGCTCGACGACGAGGAGTTCACCGGTCGCACCGGGATCTTCCCGCCCATCCCGGCGGCCATCGCGATCACCCTGCTCATCAATGCGATCTACTTCGGCGGTGCCATCGCAGGCGGCGGCGTCTCATGGCGCGCTGCCCGGCAGCGTGCCCGGCTCCAGGACCAGGCGATCACCATCGCCGCACAGGCCGGCCGGCTTCGCCAGCAGGCCGTCGTCGACGAGCGACTCCGGATCGCGCGCGACCTCCACGACGTGGTGGCCCACGGTGTCTCGGCGATGGGCATCCAGGCCGGCGCGGCGCGACGCGTGCTCGACCGCGACCCCGACGCCGCGCGTACGGCCCTGTCGCACGTCGAGGAGGCCTCCCGCGACGCGGTCTCCCAGATGCGGCGGCTGCTCGGCACCCTGCGCGACGGAGGGGGCGAGGGCGCCGAGGACACGAACGGGCCGCGTACGACCGAGGCCGGCGTCGGTGACCTCGCGCGCCTCGTCGCCGAGGTCGACGGCCAGGGCCTGGCCGTGAGCCTCGACGTGGTCGAGGAGCAGGACGGCGCGGCCGCCCGGCTGCCGCGCGGCCTCGGGCTCGCGGTCTTCCGCACGGTCCAGGAGGCCCTGACCAACGTCCGCCGGCACTCGACCGCCGACACGGTGTCGGTGGTGGTCCGTGTCGACGAGGTGCGCTCGGGCGGGTACGCCGAGGTCGAGGTGGTCGACAACGGCCGTCCGCGGCGAGGCACCTCCGGCAGCGGGCTGGGGCAGCTCGGCATCCGCGAGCGCGCCGCCACCCACGATGGCCAGGTCGACATCGGCCCGCGCGTGACCGGTGGCTACCGGGTCCGCGTGCGCTACCCGCTGGGGGCTGCCACGTGACCGAGCCGCTCAGGGTGCTGCTCGTCGACGACCACGCGATGGTGCGCTCGGGCTTCGCCATGGTGCTCTCCGTCGAGGACGACATCGAGGTCGTGGGCCAGGCCGCCGACGGGATCGAGGCCCTCGAGAAGGCACGGGCGACACGTCCGGACGTGGTGCTGATGGACGTCCAGATGCCGCGGATGGACGGTATCGAGGCCACCCGGCACCTCGTCGCCGACGACCTCGGGCACGTCGTGATCGTGACCACCTTCGACCGCGACGACTACCTGTTCGACGCCCTGCAGGCCGGGGCGAGCGGTTTCCTGCTGAAGAACGCCGGCCCGGAGCAGCTGCTCGACGCCGTACGCGCCGCAGGCCGCGGGCACGCGCTCCTTGCGCCCGAGGTGACCCGGCGCGTGATCGGCCGGATGGCGGGGGAGAAGGCGGGCCGTGCGGACCGGCCGGAGCCCGCTGCCCTCGCGCACCTCACCGCCCGCGAGCGTGAGGTGCTGGTCATGTTGGGCCGCGGCCTCTCCAACGCCGAGATCGCGGCCGAGCTGGTCCTCGGCGAGGCGACCGTGAAGACCCACGTATCGAACGTCCTCGCCAAGCTGCACCTGCGCGACCGCGTGCAGGCCGTGATCTTTGCCTACGAGGCCGGTCTCATCCTTCCGACGGAGGAGTAGGCGAGGCGCGTCCCGCCTCCACCGCCAGGTTCCGCCGCGCGGGGGATCACGCGTCGCAGCCGGGCTCGTAACGTCGGTCGCATGCTGGAGATCCGGGAGCTGACCAGACGGTTCGGTGACATCACCGCCGTCGACCACGTGTCGTTCGAGGTGCCTGCCGGTCAGATGACCGGCTTCGTGGGTGCCAACGGCGCGGGCAAGACCACGACCATGCGGATGGTCATGGGAGTGCTGGGCATCGACGAGGGCGAGGTGCTGTGGCAGGGGAGCCCGATCACGCGGCTCGACCGTCGCACCTTCGGCTACATGCCCGAGGAGCGGGGCCTCTACCCCAAGCAGCCGATCCTCGACCAGCTCGTCTACGTCGCCCAGCTCAAGGGCATGGGGCGGGTCCAGGCACGCGAGCAGGTGCAGGAGCTGCTCGAGCGGTTCGGCCTCGGCGAACGGACCAAGGACCACCTGGAGAAGCTGTCGCTGGGCAACCAGCAGCGGGTGCAGATCATCGCGTCCGTGCTGCCCAAGCCGGTCGCGCTGATCCTCGACGAGCCGTTCTCGGGGCTCGACCCCGTGGCGGTCGACTCGATGGTCGACCTGCTGCGCGACTACACCAGCGACGGGATCCCGGTCCTCTTCTCCAGCCACCAGCTCGACCTGGTGGAGCGACTCTGCGACCGCCTCGTCGTGCTGGCCAACGGACGCCGGGTCGCCGCCGGGACGGTGACGGAGCTGCGCGACGCGGGGGTGCCGCGCTTTCGTCTCGTCCTCGGCGGCGATGCCGGTTGGGTGCGTGACCAGGCCGGGCTCGACGTCCTCGACCTCGACGGCACGACCGCCCTGGTCGAGGTCCGCGAGGACGGCGCCGAGCAGCACCTGATTGCCGAGGCCACGCGTCGCGGCCACGTCCACGAGTTCGTCCGGGTCCGCCCGGCGCTCAGCGAGATCTACCGGGAGGCCACCGCATGAACACCCCACGACGTCCTTCTCCTCCGCTGCGCCCCGACAACGCCGGGGGGACCCCGCTCAGAACACCCCGAGAACGCCGACGAACACCGAGCCCGCCTGGCTGCTCGTCACCCGCCGCGAGGTCGTCTCGCGCATCACCGACAAGTCCTTCCTCATCGGCACCGTGCTGATGGTCACGATGATCGTGGGCTTCATCGGGTTCACGGCCTGGCAGGACGAGAAGACCGACACGGTGACGCTCGGTGCCACCCCGGACGCAGTCGCGATGGCGACGGCGATCAAGGACGGAGCGTCAGAGGTCGACGACAAGGTCGAGGTCGATGTCGTCGAGCTCGACGACGAGGCCGCCGCCGAGACAGCTCTGCACGACGACGACGTCGACGCCTGGCTGCACCCGACCGACGACGGCTGGGCGCTGACGTCGGAGTCGAGCGAGCAGGAGTCGCTGACCGACGTGACGCAGGCCGTCGTACGCCAGCAGGTCCTCACCGACAACGCTTCGGGCGCCGGCACCACGGTCGAGGCCCTCGAGGCGGGCAGTACCGTCTCCACGAACTTCCTGCGCGGCGACGCCGAAAGGGCTGCCGTCGCGGAGGCCGTCGGGTTCGTCTTCGTGTTCCTGTTCTACTTCGCGGCCCTCGTCTTCGGCATGCAGCTGGCATCGTCGGTGATCGAGGAGAAGCAGAGCAGGATCGTCGAGATCATCGCGGCGGCGATCCCGCTGCGCCACCTGCTCGCCGGCAAGGTGCTCGGCAACACGGCGCTGGCGGTGATCCAGCTGCTGGTCTACCTCGTGGTGGGGCTCGTCGGGTTGTCGTTCACGTCGTACAAGTCCTACGTGCCCGCGCTGTCCGGACCGACGGCCTGGTTCATCGGCTTCTTCCTCGCGGGCTTCGTGGCGCTGGCCTGCCTGTGGGCCGTGGCCGGGTCGCTCGCCTCGCGCACCGAGGACCTCCAGGCCACGTCGACACCGCTGACGATGCTGATGCTCGTCATGTTCTTCGGCGGCCTCTCCCTCGACGGGCGCGGCCAGGTCATCGCCTCGTTCATCCCGCCGGTCTCGGCGGTCGTGATGCCCAAGCGGATCCTCGCGGGAGGCGTGGAGTGGTGGGAGCCGCTCGTCGCGCTGGGCCTGCTGGCTGTCTTCGCCGCTGTCACGGTCTGGGTGGGGGAGCGTCTCTACCGCCGCGCGCTGCTGCAGACCGGTGGCCGGGTGAGCCTGCGTCAGGCCTGGTCCGCGGTCGAGTGATCGACGGGGCGTCGCCCGGAGGAGCTCAGAAGAGGTGGAGCAACGACGACGTCCCGGACACCACGGCCCAGAACCGCAGTCCGCGCCCGACCAGCCCGGTCAGCAGGAAGATCCAGAACGGCACCCGCAGGATGCCGGCGAGCACCGCCGTGATGGCGTACGGCGGGAAGCCGATCGCCGCGGACACGAGGAGCAGCCCCGAGGTGAACCACGGCCGCCCCTCGGCGCGCTCGTGCCACTTGTCGAGGGAGGCCTTGGCCTTCGGCTTCTGCAGCTGCCGGTTGACCCAGGGTGCGCGGTCGACGTGCATGCCGCCCCAGTACCAGAGGATCTTGCCGAGCATCTGGCCGATCGTGGCGGCGATGACGAGACCCCACATGTGGCCCGGCGCCTGGCTGACGGAGACCGCGAGGATCGCCTCGATGTTGATCAGCGGGATCAGCGCCGAGGCGATCGACGCGCCCAGCACGCTCCAGAGGAGCATCAGCCGACGGTCCCGGGAATGGGCATTCCGATCCGCACCAGCCGGCGCAGCGAGACGCACTTCAGCACGAGCAGCGCGGAGGCGATGACCAGTCCGACCCACATCCAGCCGGTGACGAGCAGGAGCACGGCGAACAGGGCGCTGTTGATCGCCTTGGCCGGCTTGGACCAGTTCCACAGCCAGATCGGCCGGTCGACGACGAAGAAGTAGTTGGGACTGCGCACCGGCCAGGCCAGGAAGGCGATCGAGAGGAAGCAGTCGACCACCATGAACTCGGCGAGGTAGACGAAGATCGCCGGTGACAGGTCGGGCTGCAGCCAGGCGAGGCCGATGTAGAACGCGGCAGCGTTGAGCCGGTCGCACATGATGTCGAGCACCGCGCCGATGCGCGTCTCGCAGTCACGGACGCGGGCGTAGAAGCCGTCGAGCATGTCGCCGATCCAGTAGACGACGAGCGCGACGACGAGGAGCGTCAGGCTCTGCTCGGAGGCCGCGACGGCGGCGAGGACGACGGAGGCGATCGTGCGGACCGCGGTGATCACGGTGGCGCCGGTCAGGAGCCGTTCGTCGCGTACGCCGTATCGGTCGTCGGGGTCGGCGACAGGCTCCGCCTGCAGCCCGCCCAGAAGCCCGTTCCCCACGCTCGGGATGCTATCGGGTCCGACCCACGGGACCGGACCACAGGGCCGTCCACGCGTGTCCCAGCTCGAGGACGAGATCGCGCAGCAGGGGCAGGCTCACTCCGACCACGTTGTGGTGGTCGCCCTCGATGCCGGTGATGAACGCGCCGCCGAACCCGTCGATGGTGAACGCGCCGGCGACCTCGAGAGGCTCACCGGTGGCGATGTAGGCGTCGATCTCGTCGTCGCTGACGTCGGCGAAGTGCACCGTGGTCGAGCCGGTGGCGGCAGCCACCCGGCCGCTCCCGACGTCGCGCAGGCAGTGGCCGCTGTGCAGCACCCCCGAGCGTCCCCGCATCGCCTGCCAGCGGCGCCGGGCCTCGGCGGCGTCGTGTGGTTTGCCGAGGGCCTCGCCGTCGAGCTCGAGGACCGAGTCGCAGCCCAGGACCAGTGCGTCCGCGGGGACCTCCGGGCGGTCCGCGACGGACGCGCACTTGAGCTCGGCCAGCTGGAGCGCGAGCTCGGCGGGGGGAAGGTCGGCCACCTGGGACTCGTCCACGCCGCTGACGACCACGATCGGGTCCAGCCCCGCCGCGCGCAGCGTCGTACGACGTGCTGGTGATGCCGAGGCCAGCACCAGTGGAGTCGTCACAGGCGCTCCAGCGCCGCGCGGAGCGGGTCGAGTCCGAGCGAACCCAGGTCGAGCGCCCCGCGGTGGAAGGCCTTGAGGTCGAAGTCGTCGCCCTGTCGCACCTGTACGGCAGCGCGCGCCTCGAGCCAGATCCGCTCGCCGACCTTGTAGGACGGCGCCTGACCGGGCAGGCCGAGGTAACGCTTGACCTCGAACTGTCGGACCTCGTCGTCCATCCGGGTGTGGAGCCGCATGAACTCCAGGCCCAGCTCCGGCGTCCACGTCTCGCCCGGGTGGAAGGCGCTGCCGCCCGCCCCGAGTCGGTTGTCGGCCGGGATCTCGAGCTCGAGGTGCATCCCGATGTCGATGATGACGCGCGTCGCGCGCAGCGACTGGCCGTCGAGCATGCCGAGCAGGTCGGCCGGGTCGTCGAGGAAGCCGAGCTCCTCCATCAGCCGCTCGGCGTAGAGCGCCCAGCCCTCGCCGTGGCCGCTGCACCAGCACATCAACCGCTGCCAGCGGTTGAGCGTGTCGCTGCGGTAGGCCGTCTGCGCGACCTGGAGGTGGTGACCGGGGACGCCCTCGTGGAAGACGGTGGTGACCTCGCGCCAGGGGTGGAAGTCCTCGATGCCGTCGGGCACCGACCACCACATGCGGCCGGGGCGCTCGAAGTCCTCGGAGGGCCCGGTGTAGTAGATGCCGCCGTCGTTGGTCGGCGCCAGCATGCACTCGATGCGCCGGACGGGCTCCGGGATGTCGAAGTGCACGTCGATCATGGCCGTGAGCGTGCGGTCGGCCAGGCCCTGCATCCAGTCGCGGAACTCCTCGCGACCGTGCACCACCCGGGCGGGGTCGCTGTCGAGGTGGGCGACGGCGGCGTCGACGTCGGCGCCGGGCAGGATCCGGTCGGCGGTGGCGGACATCAGGTCGGAGAGTCGCTGCAGCTCGGCCCAGCCCCAGGCATAGGTCTCGTCGAGGTCGACGTCGGCACCGAGGAAGTAGCGACTGGCGAGGCCGTAGACCTCGCGACCGACCCCCTCCTTCTCCGCGCCCTGAGGCTCGAGCTCGTCGCTGAGGAACAGGCCGAACGACGCCGTGGCGGCACTCGCGGCACCCGCCAGCGCGCGCAGGTGGGTGGCGTCGCCGCCCTCGAGCCGGTCGACCAGACCGAGGTAGAAGTCGCCCGCGTCACCGGTCTGGCCGGTCCACCGACGCACCTGCTCGGCCACCTCGGCGTACTGCCGGGCCGCGACGACGTGGCCCTTGCGTGCCTCGTCGGAGAGCGTGACGCGCAGGCCCTCCAGCGCTCCCGGCACCGCGGCGAGCCTGGACGCGATCGCCGCGACGGCCTCCTCGCCCTCGGTCGGCATCAGGTCGAACACGCCCCGCATCTCGTGCAGCGGGCTCCACAGCACCGACATGCGCGAGCGGTTGACGCCGGCCTCCTCGAGCTCGATCTCCAGTCGGTTGCGCTCGAGGAACGCGTCCTTCGCCGCGGCCTCGCGGTCGTCGACGGGCGTCGCCGCCTCGACGGCCGCCACCACGGCCCTGATGAGTGCCTCCCGGGCATCGAAGCCAGCAGGGGAGAAGTCCGTCATCTCGTGCTCGTGGCCGGCCACCCCGATCCCGGTGGCGGTCAGCGGGTCGAGGGCGCAGAAGTCGTCGACGAAGGCGTTGCAGAGGGCATCGATGGCGCGGGTCTCGGTCACGCGGCCGACCCTAACCCCGCGGGCGGTTGCCGACAGTGGAGCCGGGCGACGCTAGGTCCGTCATGGCGCTCCACTGTCGATCGCGCAGTGGTCCCCGCACGCCTGCGTCTGCCCGACCCAGCCGCGCCGGCGCAGGACCGCTGCCACGACCAGCGCCAAGCGACACGGCTCGAGGACCTGCGCCCACCCGGGTCGCAGCGTCAGGTGGTCCGCGAGGGCCGCGTCGAGGTCGCGCTGGAGGTCCGACCACCTGTCGACGGCGTCGCGGTGACCGAAGGCGCCGTCGAGCTCCACGAGCGTCCGATGGGCGGCGTACCGGACGTCTCGGTGCACGGTGCCGGTTGCTGTGTCCTCGCGCAGCTGCCGCTCGCCCGCGGGCAGTCCGTGCGCCTGCTCGACCTCGCGCAGGTAACGCTGCTCGAGCACGGACCGGGTGCCTGCCTGTACGTCGGCCAGCACCTCGCTCAGCATCGCCCGGCGCGGTAGGCGCGGCAGTCGGTTGATCATCCGGAGCAGTCGCGTCGGAGTGGTCAGTCCCTGGTGGACCGCATCCGAGAGCAGCGCGATCGCCTCCGCCTCGTGGCGGTCGCCGGCCGCCTTGAGCAGTGCGTAGTCGAACTGGGCCCGTGGCGGTCGTCGGTTGGCCTGCACCCACGTCGCACGATCCCTCACCCGCTCGACGATCACACCCGGAGGCGGAGTGATGCGGCGGTGCTGGTCGACGAGTACGTGGATCTGTGGGTCCGGGCGCGAGGCCGACGTGCGGTCGCGCGTCATTCCGTGGGCGTCCAGGGCGGACTCGCGGTGCAGGGCGGCCGGGGCGCAGGCGAGGACGGCTGCCCACTCGCGCTGCTTCCGGGTCGGACTGCCGGAATGGTTGACGTACACCCGTGGGTGGATCACGACGAGCTCGCCGCGACTGAGCAGTCGTCGGAGGTCGGTGCGTGATGCGCCGATCGCGAGCAGCTGGCTCCAGGCCACGACGCCGTCCTGGGTGTGCAACAGGCTCCGGAGTGCCGTGGTGTCGAGGCCGCTCTCGGCACGCTTGGGCATCCGTCCACGATGGTCCGCGATCGCCTCTGGCGCGAGACTCGAGCACACATCTGTGGACGATCTCGGTCGTCAGTGGAGCCGGACGACGCTAGGTCCGTCGCTGGGCTCCAACGTCGGGGCGCGTACGACGGTCAGCGGGGCAGGCCGCTGGCGCGCCAGGCGCCGACGCCGTTGCGGTGGGGCTGTCGCACCGTGCGGGCCGGGTTCCCCCACGCCGGGCGGGGGCGCTCGGGAGCGTCGTCGCCGCCCGAGCCGAGAGCGGCGAAGACCGCGACGAGGGCGGCGATCTCCTCCGGGGTGGCGTCGGCGTTGACGACCTTCAGGAGCGGGGCCTGGGGCGCATCGGCCGTCACAGCGGGATGTTCCCGTGCTTCTTGGGCGGCAGCGTCTCCCGCTTCGAGCGCAGCAGCCGCAGCGAGCGGACGATCTCGATGCGCGTCTCGTGCGGCGCGATCACCGCGTCGACGTAGCCGCGCTCGGCGGCGATGTAGGGGTTGGCCAGCGTGGTCTCGTACTCGTCGATCAGCTCGGCACGCTTGGCCTCGACGTCGCCGCCCTCGTCCTCGACGGCCTTGAGGGTCTTGCGGTGCACGATGTTGGCCGCGCCCTGCGCGCCCATCACGGCGATCTGCGCCGTCGGCCAGGCGACGTTGATGTCGGCGCCGAGGTGCTTGGAGCCCATCACGTCGTAGGCCCCGCCGTAGGCCTTGCGGGTGATGACCGTGATCAGCGGGACGGTCGCCTCGGCGTAGGCGTAGATCAGCTTCGCGCCGCGGCGGATGATGCCCTGCCACTCCTGGTCGGTGCCGGGCAGGAAGCCCGGGACGTCGACGAAGGTCAGCACCGGGATGTTGAAGGCGTCGCAGAAGCGGACGAACCGGGCGGCCTTCTCGGAGGCGTCGATGTCGAGGCAGCCGGCGAACTGCATCGGCTGGTTGGCCACGATGCCGACCGACCGCCCCTCGACGCGACCGAAGCCGACGAGGATGTTGGGCGCGAACAGCTCCTGGACCTCGAGGAACTCCTCGTCGTCGAGCACCGCGGTGATCACGTCGTGCATGTCGTAGGGCTGGTTCGCGCCGTCGGGGATGAGGGTGTCGAGGCCGCGGTCGAGGTCCGTGACCTCCATGTCCGGCACCTCGTCGTACTCGGGTGCCGGATCGAGGTTGTTCTGCGGGAGGTAGGACAGCATCGCCTTGACGTACTCGAGCGCGTCCTCCTCGTCGGAGGCCATGTAGTGGGCGTTGCCGGACTTGGTGTTGTGCGTACGCGCGCCGCCGAGGTCCTCCATCGTGACGTCCTCGCCGGTGACGGTCTTGATCACGTCGGGACCGGTGATGAACATCGCCGAGGTCTGGTCGACCATGACGGTGAAGTCGGTGACGGCAGGGGAGTAGACGTGCCCGCCGGCGCAGTTGCCCATGATCAGGCTGATCTGCGGGATGACACCCGAGGCGTGCACGTTGCGGCGGAAGATCTCGCCGTAGAGGCCGAGCGAGACGACGCCCTCCTGGATGCGCGCGCCGGCGCCCTCGTTGATCCCGATGATGGGGCAGCCGGTCTTGATGGCGAGGTCCATGACCTTGGTGATCTTCTCGCCGTACACCTCGCCCAGCGACCCGCCGAAGACGGTGAAGTCCTGGCTGAACACGCACACCATGCGGCCGTTGACCTCGCCGTAGCCGGTCACGACACCGTCGCCGTAGGGGCGGGTCTTCTCGAGCCCGAACGCGGTCGAGCGGTGCCGGGCGAGCTCGTCGAGCTCGACGAACGTGCCCTCGTCGAAGAGCATCGCGATGCGCTCGCGGGCGCTCTTGCGACCCTTCGCGTGCTGTTTCTCGATCGCCTTCTCCGAACCCGCGTGGACGGCCTCGTCGAGCCGTCGCTCGAGGTCGGCGAGCTTGCCGGCAGTGGTGTGGACGTCGGCGGTTTCCTCGCCCGGCTGTGCACTCACGCGGGTGGCCTCCTGGGATCTGGCGTGGATCTGGCGTGGATCTGGCTGGTCGGTCGCTCTGCGAGCGTGGTCCATCCGGCAATCTAGTGCCATGACCGATCTCCCTCCATCGCGACCTCCGTCGCGCCCACCCCTCGACCCCGACCGGCTCGTCGCCCCCGATGGCTGGCGGATCGTGGTCGAGGAGGCGACCCCCTCGACCAACGCCGCGCTCGCCGCGCGGGCGCGTGAGGGGGAGGAACCCGGCCTCGTGCTGGTGACCGAGCACCAGACCGCCGGCCGGGGCCGGCTGGACCGGGTGTGGGAGACGCCGCCCCGCTCCTCGCTCACCTTCTCGGTGCTCCTGCGTCCGGACCTGCCCCCCGAGTCCTGGTCGTGGCTGCCGCTCCTCACCGGGTACGCCGTCCAGGCCGCGCTCGCCGACCGGCTGCCCGACATCGCGCTGAAGTGGCCCAACGACGTGCTCGTCGACGGAGGCGACCTCGGCGCGGGCCGCAAGGTCGCAGGCATCCTGGTCGAGCGGATCGAGATCGACTCAGGTCCGATGGCGGTCATCGGGATCGGCATCAACGTCGACCAGACGCTCGACGAGCTCCCGATCGCGCTCGCCACGTCGGTCGCGCTCGAGACCGGTGAACCGGTCGAGCGCACCGGCCTGCTCAGCCAGGTCCTCGGCTCCCTGCACGGCCTCCAGGGCCTGCTCGACGACACCGAGTCGCTGCGCCGGGCGTACGCCGACGTCTGCGTCACGCTGGGCCGGACCGTGGACGTCCACCTGCCGGCAGGGGACGTACGCCGCGGGGAGGCGCTGGACATCGACGCGTCCGGGGCGCTGGTGGTCGGGACCGACGACGGCACACTCACCGTCGCCGCGGGCGACGTGGTCCACGTGCGCCCCACCCAGCCGCCCTCCTAGAAGTCGGGTGCACCGGGTGACATGATCCGGGGGTGGCCTTTCCGACCAAGCTCCTCAACGAGGGTGAACACGTCGTCGTCTCCACCCGCACGCACATCAAGGCACTGATCCTGCCGGGACTCGTGGTGCTCGTGGCGCTGGCCGTCGCGATCTTCGTCGACCGGCTGGTCGACAGCTCGGTGGGCTCCCTCGTCGTGTGGGTGCTCTTCCTCGCGGTGCTGCTCTGGTTCCTGGCCGGACCGTTCCTGCAGTGGCTCACCACGACGTACACGTTCACCAACCGCCGCTTCATCAAGCGCTCCGGCTTCATCGCCAAGGAGGGGCGCACGATCCCGCTCAACCGGATCAGCGGCGTCGACTTCGAGATCGGCGTGATCGACCGGGTCTTCGGCTGCGGCACCCTCGTGGTGTCCGACGCCAGCACGGACGGCCGGGTCGAGCTGCACGACATCCCCGACGTGGAGAAGGTCCAGCTCCAGGTCTCCGACGAGCTCCATCGCCTCGCCGGCGGTGACCGTCGCGACGATGGCACCTGACCGCACGCCCAAGCAGAGCAAGGCCCGCGCGGCGAAGGGCAGGGCGAAGGCCGAGGCCGAAGCCCGGCGGCCGGGTGAGCTGCTCGACGACGCGATCCTGCGCAGCAGGCCCGAGTTCAACGCGCTCGAGGTGGCCGCCGAGACCGGCATCACCATCGAGGAGACGCGCCGGCTCTGGCGGGCACTGGGCTTCCCCGAGTTCGTGGGGGAGAAGGCCTACACCGCAGCCGACATCGAGGCCGTCGCGACGCTGATGGGCTTCGTCGACGCCGGCTCGGTCGACTTCGACATGGCCGTCAACCTCACGCGAGGCGTGGGCCAGACGATGGCCCGGCTCGCGGACTGGGAGGTCTCGACCCTGGTGAGCCGGGTCGAGGAGATGGAGGCCGGCGAGGAGGCCACCGGCTCGCGCATCGGCTCCGCCCTGCGCCTGGTCGACGAGATCAACCCGCCCTTCGAGTCCCTCCTCATCTATGCCTGGCGCCGGCACCTGGCCGCCGCCGTCGGCCGGATCGAGGCGATGGGCGCCAAGGACGAGGACCTGCACACCATCGACGTGACGGTCGGCTTCGCCGACCTGGTGTCGTTCACCGCCCTGTCGAACACGCTCGACCGCGAGGAGATCGGCGACCTCGTCGAGGTGTTCGAGAGCCGCTGCCAGGACGTCGTCGCCCGCTACGCCGGCCGGATCATCAAGAGCCTGGGCGACTCGGTCCTGTTCGTCACCCCGGGTGCCGAGGACGGGATCGCCATAGCGGAGGGGATCATCAACGTCATCGGTCGCGACGCCAAGATGCCCGACGTACGCCTCGGCCTGGCGAGCGGACCGGTGATCCAGCGGCTGGGCGACATCTTCGGACCACCGGTCAACCTGGCCGCCCGGTTGACCCAGGTCGCGCGCCGCAACCGGCTCATCGTGGACCAGAACACCGCCGACCTGCTGCCGTCCACCGAGTGGGAGAACAGGCGCCTCCCGGCGCGTCCCGTACGCGGCTTCGGCCTCGTCGAACCGGTGGCCGTACGCCGTCGCTGAGGGCCTCGGCGGGGCTGGTGACGGCGCCCGCGGTGGACCAGACCAGTCAGCCATATTTACCCCATAAGGCCACCCGGAGGGGTGCCTGATCCATACCTTCAGCGCGTGTTGGCTGTGCAAGACGTGCGACTGGACCCGGGCACACGACAGGTGTGGCGGGGCGAACGCGAAATCCGACTTTCCCGCAAGGAGTTCCAGCTCCTGCAGGCGCTGATGGCGCGCCCCGGTGACATCGTCACCCGCGGCGAGCTGATGGCGGACGTGTGGCAGACGTCGTTCTACACCAACTCCAAGACGATCGACGTGCACCTCGGCTGGCTGCGTCGCAAGCTCGACGACGACCCGCGCAACCCGACGCTCATCACGACGCACCGGGGCCGCGGGCTCCGCTTCGAGCTCGCGGCGGCCATCGCCAGCTGATCCCGCCTGCCGTCCCGGCCGGGATCGACGGACGCCCCGGTCGATAGGCTCCGGGCGTGTCCTCGACCGGTTCGCACCGCGCTCCCACGCTCGCCGTCATCGGGGGCGGCCAGCTGGCCCGGATGATGGCCCAGCCGGCGATCGCGCTGGGCCTCCCGCTCCGCCTGCTCGCCGAGGCCGAGGGCGTCTCCGCCGCCCAGGTGATCCCCGACCAGGTCGTCGGCGACTACACCGACCTCGCCACCCTGCGCCGGGTGACCGCCGGCGCCGCCGTGGTCACCTTCGACCACGAGCACGTGCCGACCGACCACCTCCACGCGCTGGAGCAGGACGGGATCGCCGTACGCCCCGGGCCGGACGCGCTCGTGCACGCCCAGGACAAGGCCGTCATGCGCCGACGTCTCGCCGAGCTCGACGTGCCGTGCCCGCGCAACGCCGTCGTCACGACCATCGACGAGGTGGCCGCGTTCGGTCTTCCGTGCGTCCTGAAGGTGACCCGCGGTGGCTACGACGGCAAGGGCGTGTGGGTCGTCCGCGCCCTCGACGAGGCCCGGGCCGCCTTCGACGCGGCCGCGGCAGCCGGCGTCGAGGTGCTCGCCGAGGAGCTGGTCGACTTCCGTCGCGAGCTGTCCGCCCTCGTCGCCCGCAGCCCGAGCGGCCAGGCCGCGGCGTACCCGGTCGTCGCCTCCACCCAGCTCGACGGCATCTGCCACGAGGTCGTCGCCCCCGCGCCGGACCTCTCGCCCGCACTGGCCGGACAGGCGCAGGAGGTTGCCCTGCGGATCGCCGGTGCACTCGACGTCACGGGCATCCTCGCCGTCGAGCTCTTCGAGACGACCGACGGCCGGATCCTGGTCAACGAGCTGGCGATGCGCCCCCACAACACCGGCCACTGGACCCAGGACGGCGCCGTGACGTCCCAGTTCGAGAATCATCTGCGCGCCGTCATGGACCTCCCGCTCGGTTCGCCGGCCCCGCGTGAGCGCTGGACCGTGATGGTCAACATCCTCGGCGGACCCACCGACACCGGCCGCCTCCATGACGGCCTGCCGCACGCGATGGCCCGCGACCCGCGCCTGCGGGTGCACTTCTACGGCAAGGACCTCCGGCCCGGCCGGAAGGTCGGCCACGTCAACGCCTACGGCGACGACCTCGAGGACTGCCTCGAGCGGGCCCGGCACGCCGCCGCGTGGTTCCGCGGCGACCTGGGCAACGAGAGCGAATGAGGGAAGGCAGCGAGATGAGCGAGACGACCGACAGGACGACGGACAGAGCGACCGCGAAGGTCGGCATCGTGATGGGTTCGGACTCCGACTGGCCGGTCATGCAGGCCGCCGGGGAGATCCTCACCGAGCTCGGCGTGACGTGGGAGGCCGACGTCGTCTCCGCGCACCGGATGCCGACCGAGATGATCGAGTGGGGCACCCGGGCGCACACGCGCGGACTGTCGGTGATCATCGCCGGCGCCGGGGGAGCGGCCCACCTGCCCGGCATGCTCGCCTCCGTCACGCCGCTGCCGGTGATCGGCGTCCCGGTGCCGCTGAAGTACCTCGACGGGATGGACTCGCTGCTCTCCATCGTGCAGATGCCCGGCGGGATCCCGGTCGCCGCCGTCGCCATCGGCAACGCGAAGAACGCCGGCATCCTGGCCGCGCGGATCCTCGCCACCAGCGATGCCGAGCTCCAGCAGCGCCTGGTCGACTACGCCGCGGGGCTCGCCGAGACCGCGCACGCCAAGGGCGACGTCGTACGCCAGGCCGCGCAGGGCAGCACCCGGCGCGTCGGCTTCTGACCCGGGCCGTCGTCGGTCGACCGCGTTCTAGGGTGCGGCCATGGATGCTTCTCGCGACATCATCGAGTCCACCAGGCCGCCGAGGCCGCCCAGGCCGGGCGATCCGTCCGATCCGAGCGGGACGACCGCCGCCGAGCGCCGGACACGGCTCCTCGTGGGGGCCGCAGCCGTGTCCGCCGTCGCGGCCGCCGTCTTCACCGGGATCACGGCGTGGGAGACGCACCACGACCGCGTCAACACCGAGGTCATCTACTGCACCCTCTTCGCCGGCTCACAGCCCCCGGACGGGACGGAGACCCCGCCCCGGACCGACGCGGAGCAGAAGATGTACGACCAGCTCGGCTGCTGACCGATCCGAGGTGCGCGCGGGCCGAGCCGGCTACTCGGGTCGGCCTCGCACCCGGCCCCGCAGGGCCTTGGTCTGCGCCCGCTCCTTCTTGGCCCGCAGTCGGCGCTCCTTCGAGCCACGCGTCGGCCGCGTCGCCCGACGCGGTGGCGGCGGTGGTGCCAGGGCCTCGCGCAGCAGCTCCGCCAGGCGCTCCCGGGCGGCGACCCGGTTGCGGTGCTGCGAGCGGTGCTCGGAGGCCGCGATCGACACCCGACCGTCCGGCCAGCGCCGCAGCGCACGGGCCCGCTGGGTGGAGGTCAGGACCGCCGAGGCCGAGACGTCGTACTCCAGCTCCACGCGTGAGTCGGTGGTGTTGACCGACTGGCCGCCCGGGCCCGGGCGACTTGGAGAACCGCTCGACCAGCTCGGCAGAGGGCACGACGAGTCCGTCGGGCAGGCCCGGTCCGGCCGGGACGTGGAGGTCGCGCACGCCCCCATCCAACCCCGAATTGTGGGGTTGACGTCAGGCGGCGCGAGCCGGAAGCGTTCAGGGCATGGGGGATCAGCGGGTCGGCGTCGTCGGCGGCGGCATCCTCGGTCTTGCGATCGCGCGTGAGGTCGTCCGCCGTCGTCCGGGCACCCACGTCGTGGTCCTGGAGAAGGAGGACCGCCTCGCCGCCCACCAGACCGGCCACAACTCCGGGGTCGTGCACGCCGGCATCTACTACCGGCCCGGGAGCCTCAAGGCCGAGCTCTGCACCCGCGGACGCGGCCTGCTCGAGGACTTCTGCGCCGAGCACGCGATCGCGTACGTCGCGTGCGGCAAGCTCGTCGTGGCCGTCGACCCAGCAGAGATGGGGCGCTTCGACGCCCTCGAGCGCACCGCGACGGAGAACAGCGTGCCAGGCCTGCGACGCCTCGGCCCCGAGGAGATCCGCGAGGTGGAGCCGTACGCCGTCGGGCTGGCCGCCCTGCACTCGCCGGCCACCGCGATCACGGACTACGTCGCCGTCACCCGCGCCATGGCCGACGAGGTCGAGGCGGCCGGGGGAGAGGTGCGGCTCGGCGCACGGGTCGTGGGGATCCGGCGGCAGGGTGACGGCGCAGTGGTGCGGGTCGACCGCGATCACGCGCCGATGGGTTTCGACCACCTCGTCGTCGCCGCGGGCCTCCAGGTCGACCGGGTGGCCGCGCTGGCGGGCGGCGACACGGGGCCGGTGATCCTGCCGTTCCGTGGCGAGTACCTCGGCGTCGCCGCGGCCAAGCAGGACCTCGTCCGCGGGATGGTCTATCCCGTCCCCGACCCGCGCTACCCGTTCCTCGGCGTCCACTTCACCCGTCGGGTCGGCGGCGCGCTCGAGGTCGGTCCCAACGCCGTGCTCGCGACGCAGCGCGAGGGCTATCGCCGCCGCGACGTCTCGGCGCGCGACGTGCGCGACGTCCTGGCGTGGCCCGGCTCGTGGCGGATGGCCCGCGCCCACTGGCGTACGGGCGTCGACGAGGTCGTCGGCTCGGCCTCGCGCCGCGCCTTCATGCGGTCGGCGTCGCGCTACGTCCCGGACATCGGTGTCGCCGACGTCGTCCGCGCCGGCAGCGGCGTCCGTGCCCAGGCGGTGGATCGCGACGGCAGCCTGGTCGACGACTTCCGGATCACCCACGACGACACGGTCACCTGCGTGCGCAACGCTCCGTC
Organism: uncultured Actinomycetota bacterium; assembly: GCA_963711175.1. Lineage (GTDB taxonomy): Bacteria > Actinomycetota > Actinomycetes > Propionibacteriales > Nocardioidaceae > Nocardioides. The sequence continues at coordinate 587,529 of CAVQDC010000021.1, read as the reverse complement.
ACCGGGCGCGACGTCGAGCCTCGCCATCGCCGCGCACGTCGTGGACCAGGTCTGGCCGCGCTCGACCGGGCGGGCCTAGGTTTGACGGCATGACGACACGCTGGGGCATCGCCGCGACCGGAGGGATGGCCGCGGCCTTCGCCGAGGACCTCGCGCACCTGCCGGACGCCGAGGTCGCTTTCGTCGGCAGCCGCTCGGCGGAGTCGGCGGCGGCGTTCGCCGGCCGCTTCGGCGCCGCCGGCTCGGGGACGTACGCCGACCTGCTGGCCGCCGGTCGCGACGGCGCGGTCGACGTGGTCTACGTCGCGACCCCGCACCCGCAGCACCGCGACCTCGCGCTGGCAGCGATCGAGGGCGGCACGCCAGTGCTGGTCGAGAAGGCGTTCACCGCGACGCTTGTCGGGGCGCAGGAGGTGGTCGACGCCGCCCGCGCGGCGGCGGTCTTCTGCATGGAGGCGATGTGGACCCGGTTCCAACCGGCTGTCGCGCACGTGCGCGAGCTCATCGCCGCCGGCGAGATCGGTGAGCTGCTGCTGGTGCAGGCCGACTTCGGCGCCCAGCGCGACTACGACCCGTCGAGCCGACTCTTCGACCTCGACCTGGGCGGAGGGTCTGTCCTGGACCTCGGCGTCTACCCGATCTCGTTCGCCCAGCACCTCCTCGGCCGGCCCGATCGCGTCACCGCCACCGGCACGACGTACGACAACGGCGCCGACGCGTCCGCCGCGATCCACCTGGCGTACGCCGACGGGCGCGCCGCTTCGCTGACCAGCTCGCTCACCGCGCAGACGCCCGGACGGGCGGTCGTGGTCGGCACCCGCGGGTCGATCGAGCTGGAGCCGCCGTTCCACCACCCCACCCGCATCGTCCTGCGCCGCAACGGCCACGACGCCGAGGTCGTCGAGCGACCGGCGACGGGCCGCGGCTACTCCCACCAGGCGGAGGAGGTGCAGCGCTGCCTCGCGGCCGGGCTGGCCGAGAGCCCGCTCATGCCGCTCGCCGACACCCTCGACGTGCAGTGGGTGCTCGAGGAGTGCCTCGACCAGCTCGGGATCTCGATGTCCGAGGGATCGGTGGAGATCTAGCGTCCTGCGCCGCGCCCACTCGATGGCCGGGCAGGTGTCCATCACCATCGGCACACCGGCCGCGAGCGTACGCGCGAAGGCGTCCTCGTCGACGACGCCGAGCTGGAACCACACCCCGCCGGCGCCGATCTCCACGGCCTGGTCGGCGAACTCGCCGGCCGCCTCCGAGCGGCGGAACACGTCGACCACGTCGACGTCGAACGGGATGTCGGCGAGGCTGGCGTAGCCCTGCTCGCCGAGCACCTCCGGCGCGTCGGGCTCGGCGAACATCGGGTGCACCGGGACGATCCGCTTCCCACGCTCCTGGAGCAGTGCGGCGATCGTGTACGCCGTCCGCGCCGGGTCGCCCGAGAGGCCGACCACGGCCCACGTCTGGCCCTCGAGCATCTGGTCGACGGTCGCGGTGTCTTGCCAGTCGGGGCGCATGGGCCCCACGGTAGCCGTGGGGCGCGAGAACCTTTTCCCACTCGTGTGCTGGAATGACGCTCGTCACAACCATCACCCGGGAGGAACCCCTACATGTTTGACACCGCAACCCGGCGCCTCGGCGCCGTCGCCGCTGTCGGCGCCCTGAGCGCCGGAGCGCTCGTCGCGATGGCCGCGCCTGCTGCCAACGCCGCCACCGCGTCGACCACCTACACGTGCACCTTCCCGAGCCTCGGCGCTCGTGACATCCCGGTGGCCATCACGGCCACCCTGCCCTCCGCGGCCAACGCGGGGCTCGACGCTCCTTCCATCCCGGTCCTCCTCAGCGTGACCCTGCCCGGCGACGTCGTGGACGCCGCGAAGGGCTTGTTCGGGGCCACGACCATCGGTGGTTTCTCCAACGACATGGTCGCCTCGCTCGACGAGCTGTCCTCCGCGGACGCCGCCTCGCTGCCGCTGCAGAACGCGCGGTTCCCGCAGACCGCGGTGCCCGCGACGGCCAACACCCCGCTCACGCTCAACACGCCGAACCCGCTGGCCACCCCCGGCGCCGTTCCGGCCTCGACGGTCCCGGTCAACCTCCCGGGTGCGGGCACCTACGACATCGTCGTGCCGTCCGCCTTCAAGTTCACGGCCACCAAGCAGGGTGACGCCGTGATGCTGGCCGACGTGCCGTGCGCGCTGAAGGCGGGCTCGCCCGCGAGCCTCGGCTCGATCGTCCTGGCGGCGAACGAGTCGACCACGGTCGGCACGCCGGCCAGGAAGGTCACCCGCCTCGGCGCGAAGCCCAAGATCAAGATCGTCGTGGAGGCCGCCAACGAGGTGCCGACCGGCACGGTCAAGGTCATGAAGGGCACCAAGGTGGTCGGCAAGGGCGTGCTGAACGCCAAGGGCAAGGTGAAGGTCACGCTGAAGAAGGCGCTGCCCGCCGGCAAGACCAAGCTCAAGGTGCTCTACCCGGGCGACGACTACACCGCGAAGTCGAAGGACAAGAAGGTCGTGGTGAAGGTCGCCTGACCTCCCTCACGTCCTGATCGACCGCCCGGTCGGTGCCTCGGCACCGGCCGGGCGTTCCTCGTTCCGGGCGTCCGCGGACGTGGCCATGACCACACTGCAGACCCCTGCTCCGCAATGCTTGGACGTCCTAGAATCCGGGCATGAGCGAGTTCCCGTTGTACGCCCTCTCCGAGGAGCACCAGGCCATCCGCGAGGCCGTCCGCGCCGTCGCCGACGCCAAGATCGCGCCGTACGCTGCCGAGGTCGACGAGGAGGCCCGTTACCCGCACGAGGCGGCGGCCGCGCTGCTCGCGTCGGACTTCCACGCACCGCACGTGCCCGAGGAGTACGGCGGCGCCGGAGCCGACGCGCTCGCCACCGTGCTGGTGATCGAGGAGGTCGCCCGGGCGTGCGTCTCGTCCTCGCTGATCCCGGCGGTCAACAAGCTCGGCTCGCTGCCGGTGCAGATCTCGGGCTCCGAGGAGCTCAAGCAGAAGTACCTCGGTGCCCTGGCCCGCGGCGACGGCGGCTTCTCGTACTGCCTCTCCGAGCCCGACGCCGGCTCCGACGCCGGTGGCATGAAGACCCGCGCGGTCCGCGACGGCGACGACTGGGTCATCGACGGGGTCAAGCGCTGGATCACCAACGCTGGCGAGTCGGAGTTCTACACCGTCATGGCCGTCACCGATGCCGAGAAGAAGACGCGCGGCGGCGTCTCGGCCTTCGTCGTGGAGAAGTCCGACGAGGGCGTCTCCTTCGGCGCCCCGGAGAAGAAGCTCGGCATCAAGGGCTCGCCGACGCGCGAGGTCTACTTCGACAAGGTCCGGATCCCCGGGGACCGGATGATCGGCGAGGAGGGCACCGGCTTCACGACCGCCATGCAGACCCTCGACCACACCCGCGTCACGATCGCCGCCCAGGCCGTCGGTGTCGCACAGGGTGCGCTCGACTACGCGCTCGGCTATGCCAAGGAGCGCCAGCAGTTCGGGAAGTCGATCTCCGAGTTCCAGGGCCTGCAGTTCATGCTCGCCGACATGGGCATGAAGGTCGAGGCGGCTCGCCAGATGACGTACGCCGCCGCCGGTCGCTCCGAGCGCGGCGACGACGACCTCACCTTCTTCGGCGCGGCCGCGAAGTGCTTCGCCTCCGACGTCGCGATGGAGGTCACCGTCAACGCCGTGCAGGTCCTCGGCGGCTACGGCTACACCCGCGACTACCCGGTCGAGCGGATGATGCGCGACGCCAAGATCACCCAGATCTACGAGGGCACCAACCAGGTCCAGCGGATCGTGATGGCCCGCCAGCTGCTGGCCGGGGTCCAGAGCGAGCTGTAGGACCGGCCCAGGTGGGTGCGCGAGGACCGCTGGGACATCGTGACTTGCGCATCGCGACGACAGTCAGCAATAGTTGACTCAACAACGGTTGAGTGAATGGCGGACCATGGGGATCGACTCGCGTGTGGCCGGCCTGGCGGCGCTGGCCGATCCCGCTCGGCTGCGGATCGTCGACCTCCTCGGCGTGGGTGACGCGTCCCCCGGCGAGCTCCAGAGTGATGTCGGGTTGCCGTCCAACCTGGTGGCTCACCACCTCAAGGTCCTCGAGCGGGCGGGAATCGTGTCCCGGCGCCGCTCGCACGCCGACAAGCGTCGGACCTACCTACGCCTTCATCGGGAACGGCTGGCTGGGCTGCTGCCGCTCGCTGGTGCACCAGAGAGCCCCGACGCGGTGGAGCGGGTGGTGTTCGTGTGCACGGCGAACTCGGCGCGCTCACAGCTCGCCGCCGCGTTGTGGCAGGAGGCCAGCCGGATCCCCGTCGCCTCAGGCGGTACGCACCCCGGCACAGCCATCGCTGCCGGTGCGGTGGCTGCCGCCCGACGTCACGGACTCCACGTGGTCCAGGAGCGGCCCCAGTCATTGGACGGGCTGCTGCGTGACGGTGACTACGTGGTGACCGTCTGCGACGCCGCGCACGAAGAGCTCGGCCCGCACGAGCAGGTGCAGAGCACCGTGCCTCGACTGGCGGGAGTGAGCCACTGGTCGGTGCCGGACCCGCTCTCCACCGGCACCGCCGCGGCCTTCGACGCCGCGTACGACGACCTGGCCGGCCGCGTCGCCGACCTTGCCGCACGCCTTGCCCACCCGCTCGCCACAGCTTCTCGGGAGATCTCGTGAGTCCAGTCCCGCTGCACCGCCGGCTCGTCGCGGAGCTGCTCGGCACCGCCCTTCTCGTCTCGGTCGTCGTCGGGTCCGGCATCGCCGCCGAGCGGTTGTCGCCGAACGACGTCGGTCTGCAGCTGCTGGAGAACTCGACGGCGACCGTCCTCGGCCTCACCGTCCTCATCCTGCTGTTCGGCCCCGTCTCGGGGGCCCACTTCAACCCCGTCGTGTCGGCCGCCGACTGGTTCCTCGGGCGTCGCGCGGGCACCGGCCTGACCGCAGGCGAGGTCGGCGCGTACGCGCTCGCGCAGACGGTCGGAGCCATCGCCGGTGCCGTGCTGGCGAACATCATGTACGACGTCGACATCACGGAGCTGTCCGGCAAGGACCGCAGTGGGTCGAACCTGCTGGTCGCCGAGGTCGTCGCGACGGCCGGCTTGGTGGCACTCATCTTCGCCCTCGCCCGCACCGGTCGCGGCGCGCTGGCGGCACCGGCCGTGGGCGCCTACATCGGCGCGGCGTACTGGTTCACCGCGAGCACGTCCTTCGCCAACCCCGCCGTCACCATCGGCCGGATCTTCTCCGACACGTTCGCGGGCATCGACCCGGATTCCGTGCCGGGGTTCATCGTCGCCCAGGTGGTCGGCGGCATCCTCGGCCTTGCCCTGGTCCGCTACCTGTTCCCCGACGTCGCATCCGCTGCGGGCGACGCCATCGTCCCTCGCGCAACCGCAACCCCCGACCCCAGGAGCTCCCGATGACCGCACCAGCCGTTCCCCAGGTCGTCTTCGCCTGCGTCCGCAACGGCGGTCGCTCGGTCATCTCCCGCGTCCTGACCGAGCACTACGCCGGCGGCCGCGTCGTGGCGCTGTCGGCCGGCACCCGGCCCGGAGAGCACATCCACCCCGAGGTGGCGGCTGCGTTGGAGACGCTCGGACTGGACACCTCGGCCGAGACGCCGACGATGCTGACGCGCGAGACCATCGCCGCCTCCACCATGGCCATCACGCTCGGCTGCGGCGAGGAGTGCCCGTACGTCCCGGGCGTGACGTACGTCGACTGGCCGGTCGCGGACCCGGGTGGCCAGGACGAGGAGACGGTGCGCGGCATCATCCGCGACATCGACGGCCGCGTACGGGCGCTGCTGACCGACCTGGTCCCCGACCTCGAGCTGCCGGCCTCGATCCTCGGCTGAGCCGCGTGCGCGCACCGCTCAGTCGGCTGCCCGGCGCTCGAGGAACACGGTGTCGCGCCACGCTCCGTCGAGCTGCGCGATGCGGGACCGGACCGCGAGGGTCGCGTAGCCGGCCGAGTGGTGGAGCGCGATGGAGGCCCGGTTCTCCGGGAACACCGAGGTCTGCAGCGTCCACAGTCCGCCGGCATCGGCCTCGTTGACCTGGCGCCAGAGCAACGCCTTGCCGACGCCGCGCCCGCGAGCCGCTTCGGTGACGTAGACCGAGCTCTCGCCGACGCCGGCGTAGCAGGCGCGCTCGGAGACGGGTGAGATGGCGGTCCAGCCGACGACCCGGGTGACGCCGTCGACCTCGGCCTCGGCGACCCACCGGTGGGACGGGAGCCACTTCGTCGCCAGGGCGGCGAGGTCGGGCACCTCGGTCTCGAAGGTCGCGTTGCGGGTGGCGATGCCCTCGGCGTAGATGTCCCGCACGACCGGCAGGTCGACGTCGGTCATGGCGCGGGTCGAGACGTCGGAGGGCAGGTCCTCCGGGCAGCAGGGGCGGGCCGCCAGTGTCCCCATGACGACGTCGGCGGCATGGGGGAGGCCCGTGCAGCAGGCCGGGTTGACCGAGACGTGCTTGCTGGTGCCCACGCGGTCGACGGAGACGAACCCGACCTCGGCGAGCTTCTGGACATGGTGGGTCACGGTGGGTTGGCCGATGCCGAGCTCGAGCGCGAGGTCGCCGATGCGGATGTGTCCCGCCGGCGCCGTGGACACGGCGTGCAGGAGTCGCACACGGGTGGGGTCGGAGAGCGTGGCGAACCAGCTCGCGAACGTCTCGGCCTCATCACGGCCGAGCGCCTCGGTCGGGGTGTCCTGCACAGTCGTGGTCACGCCACCCACCTTACATCGAAGAACATCGATAGATCTCTTGTTTTCATCGACTTCCGTCGATACTGTCCAGTGCATCGATCCCCGTCAATGTTCGCAGGAGCACGCGTGACCACCTCAGCCAGCACGACCTCAGCCAGCCCCGCCGCCCTCCCGGTCGTCATCATCGGTGCGGGTCCCATCGGCCTGGCCGCGGCGGCGAACGCCGCCGAGCGGGGCATGGACTTCCTCGTCCTCGAGGCCGGCCCGGACGCGGGCGCCGCCGTCGGCGAGTGGTCCCACGTCCGACTGTTCTCGTCCTGGTCCGAGCTCGTCGACCCGGCCGCGCGCCGCATCCTGGAAGCCACGGGTTCCTGGACCGCTCCGGACGACGACGCGTACCCGACCGGTGGGGAGTGGCGCGAGGCGTACCTCCAGCCACTGGCCGACGCCCTGGACAGCACGTCCGGCGGAGCGGTCCGCTACGGCAGCCGGGTCGTCGGCGTGGGCCGCGCCGGGCGTGACCTGCTCGTCGACTCCGGCCGCGAGGACGCCCCGTTCGCCCTCCACGTCCTCGGCCCGGCGAGGGCCGAGCGGCTCCTCGCCGCCTCAGTCGTGGACGCCTCGGGCACCTGGACCCGACCCAACCCGCTGGGCGCCGACGGCTACCCCGCCCTGGGGGAGTCGGATAACGCCGATCGTTTCAGCTATGGCATCCCGGACTTCCGCGACCCGTCCGTCGCCGTTCGGTACGCCGGCAAGCACGTGGCCGTCGCGGGCAGGGGCGCGTCGGCGCAGGGCGTCCTCGTCGGTCTGGCGCGGCTCGCCCGGACCGACCCCGCCACCCGGGTGTCATGGTTGCTGCGCCGACCGTCGGTCGGTGACGCGTTCGGTGGTGGCGACAACGACCAGCTCGAGCAGCGCGGCAAGCTCGGCCAGGACGCCAAGGCTGCCGCGGCGAGCGGCGTGGTCACGGACGTGACGCAGTTCCGCACCGTGGCCGTGTCGGCCCAGGACGACGGTCGGCTCACGATCGCCTCGGTCGACGACCAGCAGGTCACCGACGTCGACGAGGTCGTCGTGGTCACCGGCTTCCGTCCGGACTTCGGCTTCCTGTCCGAGGTGCGCCTCGACCTCGACCCCGCGCTCGGCTCCGCCCGCACCCTCGCGGACCAGATCCATCCCGACCACCACAGCTGCGGAGACGTGGCCCCGCACGGGCACCGCGAGCTGACGCAGCCCGAGCACGGCCTCTACGTGGTCGGGATGAAGTCCTACGGTCGGGCTCCGTCGTTCCTGGCGATGACGGGCTACGAGCAGGTCCGCTCGGTCCTGGCGGCACTCGACGGTGATCTCGAGGCGGCCGACCGGGTCGACCTGGTGCTCCCCGAGACCGGGGTCTGCAACGGCTCCGGTGCGTTCGACGCCCCGGATGCGCTCGCCCTGACTGGGGTCGGTGGTGGCTGCTGCGGCTGACGCGACCACCGCACCTCAGCCGGCGAGCGCCGCCACGGCGTCGGCGAGGTCGCCCACCGCCCGTCTGCGGGCGGCGGGCGAGACGTCCAGGGGTGCGTCGAGCTGGAAGCCGAGGAACGCCGCGTCGATGATCGTGACGGCGCGCACCGCCAGTCGCCGGGCCACCCCGGACTTCGTCAGGTGGGTGGCCAGGGCTGTCGTCCAGCGGTCGTTGGCCTCGCGCACGACGGTGGCGTAGGGCTCGCGGCCCAGCAGGCCGAGCGCCGCCGCCTCGACGTACATCCGGCTGCACGGCTCGAGCCCGGGTGAACGCCACGCGGCCCACAGGTCGTGCACCGCGGCGCGCAGGTCGGCCGACGCCGGCAAGCCCGAGACGCCGTCCACGGCGCGCTCGTTGGACTCGCGCAGGATCGCCGCCACGAGGTCGTCCTTCGTGCCGAAGTGGTAGAGCAGCATCCGGTCGCTGGTCCCGATCGAGGCGGCGAGCGGTCGCAGGCTCAGGCCGATCAGGCCCTCCCGCAAGGCGTAGTCGGTGGCGGCACGCGTCCACTCCTCACGACGACCGGGATCCTGGGGCACGCGGTGCAGTGTAGCAAGTGCTACGCTGGGTCTGTAGCACTTGCTACACACGCCGGAAGGGACGATGCACGATGTACGCCGCGATGGCCCTGTTGCTTGCCGCGATCACCGCCGAGGTGGCGGCGACGGCAGCACTGCCGCGCACGCAGGGCTTCCGGGACCCGATGTGGGCAGCGCTGGTGATCGGCGGCTACGCCGTGTCGATCTGGCTCCTCGCCCTGGTCGTGCGGCACATGTCGGTGTCGACGGCGTACGCCATCTGGGCCGGAGTCGGCACCGCGGCCGTCGCGGTCATCGGCGTGCTCTGGCTGGGTGAGTCCGTCACCCCTGCGAAGGTCGCCGCGTTGAGCATGATCATCGCCGGGGTGGTCGTGCTGAACCTGCAGGGCGCCCACTGAGGCTTCAGGGCTGGCGCGAGAGCCCGCGCACCACGCGGACGTAGTCCGCGGCAGCCGCACCCGCGGGCTCGCGCTCGCGGAGCTCCCATGCCATGAGCTCGACCACGGAGACACCCACCGCGGCCGCCAGCTCCTCCAGCGAGACGCCTGAACGCTCCCGCGCGCGCCGCCCCTGTCCGGACCTGGCGAGGTCGCGGGCGTCGGCGAGCACGGCGTCGTCGTGGGTCACGACGGGGACAGTACGCACAGAAGGTGAACGGTCCAGACCGCGTCTCGTGAGGACCGGTTCGGCGACCCCGTGCTCGGCCCCGGATTCGTTCCCCAGACAAGGGCCGAGCGTTGGTCCGCCGTTCACCTGCGAAAGCGCTGGCGTTCGGTCGCGACCCCAATGATCTGCCTCGTCGCAACCGATACCGGGGATCCTTCCGGGGCACTCGTCGGGGCAGGCAACCGTCAGCACATCTCTCGGGCCCGTTTCGAAAGTCAGTCGTGACCACACTCCCTGTCCAGGACTCCGTCCTGCCCACGGTGCAGCCGACCCCGCGTCGGCTGAGCCGCAAGGCGACGGGCGCCGACCGCGTCTTCGAGATCGGCGCGCGCACCGTGGGCGCGACCGTGCTCGTCGTCACCGGCGGCATCGGCGCCTTCCTCGCCTGGCAGTCCGTGCCGACCTTGCAGCGCTACGGCTGGAGCTTCTTCACCGAGAGCGCCTGGCAGCCCGAGTCGGACGTGCTCGGCATCGGCGCGGTGCTCGTCGGCACGGTCTCGATCGCCGGCGTGGCGATGGCCTTCGCCTTCCCGCTCGCCCTGCTGACCGCCCTCTACATCAGCGAGTACGCCCCCGCCGGCCTCAAGCCGACGCTCGTGTCGTTGGTCGACCTGATGGCCGCCGTGCCCTCGATCATCTACGGGATGTGGGGCTACTTCCTCGTCATGCCCTACGCCGCGGCCTTCAGCCTGTGGCTGCACCAGCACCTCGGCTGGATCCCGCTCTTCAAGGTCGGTGCCGACCCGGACGCGGCGGTGTGGGACCAGTCCCGCTACATCGGCAGCGCGTTCTGCGCGGGCATCGCGGTCGCGATGATGGTGCTGCCGATGTCGTGCGCGGTGATGCGCCAGGTCTTCTCCCAGACGCCGCCCGGTGAGAAGGAGGCCGCGCTCGCGCTCGGCGCCACGCGCTGGGGGATGATCCGCTCGGTCGTCCTGCCCTTCGGCCGCGGCGGCATCATCGGCGGCACGATGCTCGGCCTCGGCCGGGCGCTCGGCGAGACGATCGCGGTGCTGCTGATCATCTCGCCGGACTTCATCATCAAGCCGCGGATCCTCGAGGTCGGCACGAGCTCGGTGAGCGCGCTCATCGCCGGCCGCTTCGGCGACGCCAGCGCCGCCCAGCTCTCGGCTCTGCTCACCGCTGGCTTCGTGCTCTTCCTGATCACCCTCGTCGTCAACACCCTCGCCGCGCTGATCGTCGCGCGCAGCCGCTCCGGAGCGGGGACCGACGCATGAGCACCGCACAGGTCCAGGAGCAGGCGACCAGTGCCACCACCCACCTCCCGTACCGCGACCTGGATGCACCGCCGCCGGTGCCGCGCCCCGGGCTCGGCAAGCCCACCGCCGAGGAGCGCCTCGCAGTCGTGGGGGCGTGGGTCAGCGGATTCGCGCTGTCCTGGGTGGTGACGCAGCGGTTGATGCCGCTCGGCGGGGTGGCGTGGCTCCTGGTCGTGTGGTTCGTGCTCGGGATCGTGATGAGCGCGATGACCGCCTCCCTCACGGGACGACGGGTGGACGTCGTCGACCGGGTCGTCAACGGCATCGTCACCTCGGGTGCCGTGGTCGTGGGCGCCGCGCTGGTCAGCACCGTGGTGTTCGTGGTGTTCCGCGGGTGGGAGCCGCTGCTCCACCCCAACTTCTTCTTCAGCGACATGGCCGGCGTCGGCCCCCGTGACCCGTTCAGCCGTGGCGGCATCGGGCACGCGATCCTGGGTTCGGCCATCGAGCTGGGCATCGCCATCGCCGTGACCCTCCCGCTGGGCATCGGCACGGCGGTCTTCATGACCGAGGTCGGGGGCCGCCTGGCGGTGGTCGTCCGCACGATCGTCGAGGCCATGACCGCACTGCCCTCGATCGTGGCGGGCCTGTTCATCTACACCGTGCTCATCGTCGCCCTCGGTTTCCCTCGCTCCGGCTTCGCTGCTGCCATGGCGCTGTCGGTGATGATGTTGCCGATCATCGCCCGCGCCTCCGACGTGGTCCTCCGGGTCGTCCCGGGCGGCCTGCGCGAGGCCAGCCTGGCGCTCGGCGCCAGCCGCTGGCGCACCGTGTGGCACGTCGTGCTGCCGACCGCGCGGCCCGGCCTCGCCACCGCACTGATCCTCGGCGTCGCCCGCGGCGTCGGCGAGACCTCCCCGGTGCTCCTCACGTCCGGCGTCGCGACGTTCTGCGTCACCAACCCCACGGACGGCGTCATGAACTCGCTGCCGCTCTTCATCTTCAAGGGCGCCCGCAGCCCCGAGCCGATGGACATCGAGCGCGCCTTCGCCGCCGCGACCGTCCTGCTGGTCCTCGTGCTGGTGCTCTTCGTCGATCGCCCGCCTCGTCGCCCGTCCGCCGCGTGCCCGCGCGCCCCGCCCCGCTCGTACGCCCCGCGCGAAGCGCACCTCCGAGGAGTCCTGATGCACCGCACCCTCCGTCTCGTCGCGGCGACCGCCGCCCTGGCGCTGCTGGCTCTCGTCGGGTCCGGTCCCGCCGCGCAGGCCGACGACGGCCTCGGCAACGCGAGCCCCCGCGCGGCGTACGCCCAGATCGAGGGATCCGGCTCGACCTGGTCCGAGGTGATCGTGCAGCAGTGGATCTCCGACGTGGACGCGCTCGGCATGAAGGTGACCTACAACGGTGGCGGCTCGTCGCAGGGCCGCAAGAACTTCGCGCAGAACGTCACCGACTTCGGCATCTCCGAGATCCCCTACCCGGGCGTCGACGAGTTCGGCAACGCCGACAACAGCAACGGCCGCGAGTTCGCCTACCTGCCGATCGTCGCCGGTGGCACCGCCTTCACCTACCAGCTCAAGATCGGCAACGAGCTCGTGCGCAACCTCCGGCTCTCCGGCGAGACGCTGACGAAGATCTTCACCGGCCAGATCACCGACTGGTCCGACCCGGCCATCACCAAGGACAACAACGGTCGCGCCTTTCCCAAGCTGGCGATCACTCCGGTCGTCCGCTCCGACGGCTCCGGCACGACGGCGCAGCTGACGACCTGGATGGATGCGCAGTACCCCGACATCTGGCGGCCCTACTTCGGCAAGAGCGGCTACACGTCCTACTTCCCGCGCAAGGGCCGGATGCTGGCGCAGTCGGGCTCCGACCAGGTGATGAACACGATCTCGGGCTTCGCGGGCAACGGGACCATCGGCTACGTCGAGTACGCCTACCCGGTCAACAAGGACTATCCCGTCGTCAAGGTCCTCAACGACGGGCGGCTACTACGTCGAGCCCACGCAGTACAACGTGGCGGTGGCGCTCACCAAGGCCCGCATCAACGAGGACAAGACCTCGCCGCTCTACCTCACGCAGCTCCTGGACGGCGTCTACAACGCCACCGACCCGCGGGCCTACCCGCTCTCGTCCTACAGCTACATGATCATCCCGACCGGTGCGAGCGACCAGCGGATGACGACCGCCAAGCGCCAGACCCTCGGCGACTTCATGTACTACTCGCTCTGCGAGGGCCAGGCCAAGGCCGGTCGCCTACGGCTACTCGCCGCTGCCGCTCAACCTGGTGCAGGCGGGGTTCACCCAGCTGGCCAAGCTGAAGGCCGCCGACCCGGCGGTCGACATCGACCGAACCGCGACGTGACCAAGTGCAACAACCCGACGTTCGTCGCGGGCAACCTCAAGCGAGAACAAGCTCGCCCAGATCGCGCCGCAGCCGGCGGCCTGCGACAAGGAGGGCGACGGGCCCTGCGGTACGTCGACGGGCACCGGCGAGCCGTCGACCGACGGTCGAGCAGCCCACCGACCCGACCACCGCGACCGGTGGCACGGCACCACCGTCCAGCGGCAAGGGCGGCAAGGTGGCCACGGGCGGCGGCACCGACCGCGGCGACCGGGCGGCGGTGGCGGAGGCGGTGGCGCCGACCGGGGACCCGGCCACGACCGAGGTCGACCCGATCACCGGCGAGGTCGGTCAGCGACCAGCGGCGACCGCGAGCGCCGGCACCGGCGACCGGGACCACGACCGGACCCGATCTATGCGACGCCGACCGAGCTCTCGGCCAGCCGGGCGAACGACGGGCGCGCCTTCGGTGCGCTCGCCGCCCTCGAGCTGCTGGCGCTGATCCTCGTGCCGGGCGTGCTCCTCGCCCGGGGCGTACGACGACGCGGAGCGGGCCGATGAGGACCCGTGTCCTGGCGTTCGTCGCTCGTCGCGATCGCCCTCGGCCTCCCCGTCGTCGGCGCGGTGTCCACGGCCACGGCCGCGCCCGACCGACGCCGACAAGCCGGCGTACTCCGCAGACCAAGCACCTCAGCCGCTCGATCCTCTTCGACGGCCAGCCGATCGAGATCGACTCGCGCGACGTCACCGTCACGGCCAGCCGGACCACGGAGCTGCGCGGCCGCGAACGCGATCCAGATCGGCTGGTCGGGCGCCCACCCGTCGGGCGGTCGCGCGGCCAGCCCCTTCGGCGAGCTCGGCATGCTCCAGGAGTACCCGGTCGTCATCATGCAGTGCCGCGGACTCGACGACCCGACGCTCCCGGTCGACCAGCAGCTCTCGCCGGAGACGTGCTGGACCTCCTCGCGTATCCAGCGCAGCCAGTCGATGGACGAGTCGCAGGCCGTGTGGCGCAAGGACGCCGCTCGCCACGGACGCCGACCGCGCCGCGAAGAGCGGCCTGGTCCCGCTGCCGCCCGAGTGCAACGACCCGCCGACCTTCTCCACCCACATCGACCGCGTTCCGCGCGCGCCAACGGCACGGTCTACGCGTCCTGCACGGCCGAGACGATGGCACCGGAGGCCGCCGTGGGCGCCGCCTTCCCGCCGGCCGAGATGGCCGCCTTCACCGACGCCGAGGGCAACGGCTAGGTCAAGTTCGAGGTGCGCACCGACGTCGAGAACGAGTCCCTCGGCTGCTCCGACACGGTCGCGCTGCTCGGTCGTGGTCGTCCCGATCGAGGGCATCTCGTGCGTCGACCGACGACGGGGAGTGCTCCAAGGCGGGCCGCTTCCTGCCCGGGGTCGAGCAACTTCGCCAACGAGGGGGTCGACCTCGCGGTCTCCGGCGCAGCTCTGGTGGTCGGCGTCCAACTGGAACAACCGGTTCTCGATCCCGCTGACTTCGGCCTGGCCCCCGACGCCTGCGACGTGCTCGACTCGCGTGCACCGACCGGCGTTCTACGGCTCCGAGCTGATGGCGCAGGCGTCGCTCCAGTGGTCGCCGGCCTACTGCCTGGACAAGAAGCGCTTCAAGTTCCAGCACAACAAGATGTCCGACGAGGCCGGCTTCACCCTCGCCGAGAACGGCGGCGGCGCGGCGGCGTTCGTGTCCGAGCGCGCACGAGGCCACGGGCGACCCGATGGCCTACGCGCCGACCGCGGTGACCGGCTTCTCCGTCGCCTACATCATCGATCGCCCCGACAACGCCGGCGAGTACACCGACCTCAAGCTCACGCCGCGGCTGCTCGCCAAGCTGATGACCCAGTCGTACGTCGGCAGCGAGCGCGGCCGCGGCCACCCGGGCATGAGCGCAGAACCCGGTCGTCGATCAACCTCGATCCCGGAGTTCCAGGAGCTCAACCCCGGCCTGGACGTCGTGGCCCGCGAGGCCGGCGCGACGCTGCTCTCCCTCTCGGAGTCGAGCGACGTGCTGGAGACCCTCACGTCCTACATCGCCCAGGACGCGGACGCGATGGCGTTCGTCAACGGCAAGGCTGACCCGTGGGGCATGAAGGTCAACCCCAGCTACGAGAAGATCGCCCTGCCGGCCGCGGAGTGGCCGCTCCTCGACGACTACGTCGCGCCTTCGGAGCTCGAGTGCTACCAGCAGAACCCTGCTCCGTACTTCTCGCAGCTGGCCGCTCCGGTGACCTCGCTGCGCAAGATCGCCGAGGCAGTCCTCGACGCCTGGCCCAACGTGCAGACCAAGTGCGACCGGTCGACGAGCAGCGACCCCTGGAAGATCGGTCGCATCGACCGCCAGGGCGTCGGCACCCGCTTCATGCTCGGGCTGGTCTCGACCGGCGACGCCGAGCGCCTGGGGCTCTCCGAGGCCCAGCTGGCGACCACGGGGCGGACCTACGTCGGGCCGACCGAGCAGGCGATGACCAAGGCGATCCGCCTCGCCGAGCCCGACCCGTCCGGAAACCAGCCGTTCACGCTCGACATGCGCAAGGTGATCAAGGCCGACGGCTACCCCGGCACGATGATCGTCTACACGGCCGCGAGGACCGCGAACCTGCCGAAGGAGGACGCGGCCAAGGTGTCCGAGTTCATCCGGATCTCCACCACCGAGGGGCAGAAGGCCGGGTACGGCAACGGTGAGCTGCCCGCGGGCTACCTGGCCATCGCCAGGTCCGGTGTCACCGCACCGCTGTTCCGTCAGGCCCAGTCCGTCGCCACCGCGATCAGCGAGCAGAAGGGCACGACGGACACGGGGCAGGGCGACGAAGGCACGGGCAGTGGCGACACCGGCACGGGGACCGGCAGTGGGACCGGTGGGGCAGGGCCTCGGGCCGGGAAGCGTGACCTCGGTCGACGGCAACCCCGAGGAGCCGACGCCCGAGGGTGCCGGCAAGGACAAGGGCAAGGGCACGGGCAAGGACACGGGCAAGGACACGGGCAAGGACGAGGCCGGCGACGCCCAGGAGCCGGTGGCCATGCCTCCCACGACCGCCGTGGCGTCGCCCGTCGCCGAGCGGATGCTGCCGCTGCTGCTGCTCGTCGCGCTCATCAGCGCCATCGCCGCCAACCTGATCCGGCTGCGCCACCTGCGCAGGGGGCGGGCATGACGATGACGAGGAACCGTCCCGCGGCCGGTGCCCCGCCGGTGCCCACGCCGGGTGTCCAAGCACAGCAGCCGGCCGCGCCGCGTCGGCCCGCGCGACCGGCACCCGCCGGCGACGACGTCTGGTCGGTGTTGTCGACGACGTCGATCATGGTGTGCCTGGTCGCCGGCTGGATGATCGCGCAGATGCTCTACCTCGGTGGGGTCTCGCAGGACCGCGCGCAGGACAACCTCTACGCAGAGTTCCGCGGTGAGCTCGCCGCAGCCACCGCGCCGATCGGTCCGGTGACCGAGGTCGGCGCGCCCGTCGCGACGCTGTCGATCCCCCACATCGGGGTCGAGCAGGTGGTCGTGGAGGGCACCGCGTCCGGCGACCTGCTCGTCGGGCCCGGTCACCTCCGCAACACGGTGCTCCCCGGCCAGCTCGGCACCTCGGCCGTGTTCGGCCGCGCGAGCACGTACGGCGCCCCGTTCGCGCGCATCGGCGAGCTGGGTCCCGGCGACCAGATCAACGTCACGACCGCCCAGGGTGCCGCGCGCTTCCGGGTGATCGGCGTGCGTCGGGCGGGCGACCCCCTTCCGCAGCCCCGTCCCGAGACCGCGGCCAGGCTCGTCCTGGTCAGCGGGGAGTCGAGCGGCACCCGGCTGCCGTCGCTCTCGCCGGGACGGGTCGTCTATGTCGACGCCGAGGCGGACAAGGCGTTCGACACCCCCGCGGGCCTGCCCCGCGTGGTCCCTGATCCGGAGCTGGCAATGGGCACGGAGACGGCAGCGGTGCTCCCGCTGCTGACGTTGTGCCTGGCCCTGCTCCTGGCGCTGACCTTCGGGGTCATCGCCGCTCGGCAGCGGTTCGGAGCCGCTCTGGTGTGGATGGTGACGACTCCGGTCGTGATCGCCGTCGCCTGGCTCACGACCGACGTGGTCATGCGGCTGCTGCCGAACCTGATGTAACCGAAGCGCCCTGCACCATCCAGCTCGATCCAGCTCGATCCAGTTTTCGATCCAACACGGAACCATTCACGGAAAAGGAAATCCAATGTCTGTTCGCAGGCTCTTGACCGGTGTCAGCACCGCAGCTGTCGTGGCGGCCTCGCTGTCACTCGCCGCTCCGGCTCTGGCTGACCCGCCGGCGGGCTACACCCCCGCCCTCTCCGACGTGATCGGCGTCGGCTCGGACACCTCCGAGTTCGCCCTCAACTACCTGGCCGACGGCAACGCCGGCGTGCCCGGCTACAACGCCACCGGCCCGGCCGCGGCCAACAAGCTGGTCAGCTGGAACGCCATCGCGCCCGCCGGCTCGCCCAGCACCATCAACCTGCCGAGCAACCCCGCTGCCCCCCGGCCCAACGGCTCGGGCAACGGCAAGAAGGCGCTGTACGGCGCTGGCAACGTTCCCGACGTGGACTTCGCCCGCTCGTCCGCGGCGCTCGACGCCACGGAGAAGCAGGCCGGCCTCCAGGCCTTCCCGTTCGCCAAGGACTCGCTGGCCCTCGCCACCGCGAAGACCAGCAACGCCCCGGCGAGCATCACCCCGGCCGACATGGTGCGCATCTACTCCGGCGCCGTCACCAACTGGAGCCAGCTGGGCGGTGCGGCCGGTGTGATCGAGCCGAAGATCCCCCAGAGCGGCTCCGGCACGCGCTCGTTCTTCACCGCGCAGCTCCAGGCCGCCAACGGTGGCAACGCGGTAACCCTGGCCGGAACGGTCGTCGAGGTGCAGGAGCACGACCCCAGCCAGATCCAGAACAACCCCAACGCTGTGGCGCCGTTCTCCATCGGCCGCAACGCCGTCGGGGGAGCCGCGCTGCGCATCGAGGGCGGCTTCGCTGCCGACCGCGCGCTCTACAACGTGGTGCGCCAGGGCGACGTCGCCAAGCCGGAGCTCCTCGCGATCTTCGGTGACGCGGGCTTCATCTGCTCCCCGGCCGCCAAGCCGCTCATCACGGCCGCCGGCTTCGCCCAGCTGCTGCCCAAGACCCAGGGCGGCGTCTGCGGCGTCCCGACCCAGGACCCCACCACCAACCTCGCCACTGAGCAGATCGCCACCACCACGACCGTCGCGGGCACCTCCGCCACGGCCGGCGCGCTCACCCTCACCGCGACCGTGGGCTCCGGCAGCACCGTCGCCGACGGCCTCGTGTCGTTCTTCCTCGACGGTGCTGCAGCCCCCACCGGCACCCCGGTGCCGCTCACGGGTGGCAAGGCGACCAAGGCCCTGACCGGTCTTGCTGCCGGTCCTCACTCCGTCGTCGCGAAGTACACCCCGGGCAGCAGCTCGGTCTTCCTTCCCTCGCAGTCGGCGGCCACCCCGGCCTCCGTGCTGGCGGCCACCCCGGTCCCGGCCGGGAAGGCCACGACGAAGCTCGTCGAGAAGTACAAGAGCAGCTACGCCAAGGGTGCGGTCATCAAGGCGAAGGTCAAGGTCAAGGAGTCCGCGACCGGCGCCGCCACCGGCAAGGTCGTCATCAAGCGCGGCACGAAGACCGTCGGCAAGGGCACCGTCAAGAACGGTGTCGCTGTCATCAAGCTGACCAAGCCGCTGAAGAAGGGCAAGAACAAGCTCGTGGCGAAGTACGCCGGCTCCTCGGCGTTCGCGGCCTCGAAGCTGAAGTTCGTCATCACCCTCAAGGGCTGACCCGCCCGTTCCACCCTGTACCGGAGGCGGGCGGCAAGCTGACGGCCGCCCGCCTCCATCCCAGATCCACCCCACGCCCCGTCCCGCATCCCCTGAAGGAACGCACGCGATGACCCAGACCACCACGCTGCCCGTGAGCGAGGCGCTGCCGGACGCCGGCCCCGCGACACTCGAGGCGCGCGACATCACCGCGTGGTTCGGCAGCCACCAGGTCCTCGACCGGGTCTCGCTCATGATGCCTGCGTCGGGGATCACCGCCCTGATCGGGCCGTCTGGCTGCGGCAAGTCCACCTTCCTGCGCATCCTCAACCGCATGCACGAGCTGGTGCCGTCCGCGGCCCTCGCCGGCGAGGTGCTGCTCGACGGCGACGACATCTATGACCCGCAGCGCAAGCTCACCGACGCCCGTCGGGCGATCGGGATGGTCTTCCAGAAGCCCAACCCCTTCCCCGCGATGTCGATCCGCGAGAACGTCGCCGCCGGGCTCCGCCTCACCGGCACCCGGGTGAACAAGGTCGACAAGGAGCTCCTCGTCGAGGAGTGCCTGGTGCGCGCGGGGCTCTGGAAGGAGGTCAAGGACCGGCTCGACAGCCCGGGCGGCGGCCTCTCCGGTGGTCAGCAGCAACGGCTCTGCATCGCCCGGTCCCTCGCCATCAAGCCGCGCGTCCTGCTCATGGACGAGCCGTGCTCGGCTCTCGACCCGACGTCGACGCGGGTGATCGAGGAGACGATGAAGGACCTCGCGCAGCAGGTCACGATCGTGATCGTCACCCACAACATGCAGCAGGCCGCGCGGGTCTCCGACACGTGCGCCTTCTTCCTTGCCTCGCAGGGCACGCCGGGTGTCATCGTCGAGCACGGCGACACCGAGGCGATGTTCACGAACCCGCAGGACGCCCGGACGTCCGACTACGTCAACGGTCGGTTCGGCTGAGCGGACGGCTCACGCACCAGGTCATCACGTGGCGTGACCTGACCGTTCACCGTCACGACGTCCAGGAGTCACCGACGCTCCCTAGCGTCCGGCCCATGTCGTCCTCACCGCGTCGTCGACGCCTCGCGCTGCTCGCCACCACCGCTGCTGTCTGCGCCGCCCTGCCCATGGGAGCAGCCAGCGCCGGGCTGGTCACGGACCCGGTCCACTCCTCGGCACCCGATGCCGCGCTCCGCCTGGACCCGGTGGGCACGTACGAGACCGGTGTCTTCGACCAGTCTGCAGCGGAGATCGTCGAGTACTACGCCGCCGCACAGCGGCTCCTCGTGGTCAACGCCGCGCAGGCCCGGGTCGAGGTGCTCGACGCCTCGGACCCGTCGGCCCCCAGCAAGCTCTTCGACCTGCAGACCACGGGCGTCCCCTCGGCCGACGGCACCACGGTCGACGCCGGCGCCGTCGTCAACTCGGTGGCGGTCCGTGCGGACGGCCTCGGCATCGCCGCAGTGGAGGCGGAGGACAAGACCGACAACGGCTGGCTGGTCTTCTTCGACGCTGCGGGCAACGGCGCGGCACTCGGCGCGGTCCGGGTCGGCGCCCTTCCCGACATGGTCACGATCACCCCGGACGGCACCCGTGCCGTCGTCGCCAACGAGGGCGAGCCGGCCGAGGACTACTCGGTGGACCCCGAGGGGACCGTGTCGGTCGTCGCCCTGCCGTCCTCGGTCGCCGCGCCGCAGCAGTCGGGCGTGCGCAGCGCCGGCTTCCACGCCTTCGAGGGCAACGCGCTGCCCAGCGGCATCCGCGTGTACGGCGGCCGCGCCGACGCAGGTACGGGCACGCCGACCTACCCGGTCTCGGAGAACCTCGAGCCGGAGTACGTCGCGATCGACCAGCAGTCGAAGACCGCCTACGTCACGCTCCAGGAGGCCAACGGTGTCGCGGTGGTCGACCTCCGTTCGGCCGCGGTGAGCAACGTGTGGTCCCTCGGCACCGTCGACCGGTCCCGCGTGCCCCTCGACGCGAGCGACCGTGACGGGCTGAACATCCGCACGTACGCCCACCTCCGGACGTTCCGCCAGCCCGACGCCATCGCGGCCTACCAGGTCAAGGGCCGGACCTACCTCGTCACGGCCGACGAGGGCGACACCCGCGACTGGGCGGGCTACTCCGAGGAGGTCCGGGTCGGGGACCTCGGCAAGAACGGCCTCAAGCCCGCCTGCGACGCGGTCAAGGCCGGCGCCGGCTTCTCCGGCCTCAGCCGCCTGAAGATCACCAAGGCAGACGGCCTCAACGCCGCCGGCACCTGCTACGAGACGCTCTACGGCTTCGGTGGTCGCGACATCTCGGTCTTCACCACCGACGGCCAGCTGGTCTCGACGACCGGTGACGAGCTCGAGAGGATCACCTCGGCCGCGGTGCCGGCGTTCTTCAACTCCGACCACGGCAGCTCGTCGTTCGACAACCGCAGCGACGACAAGGGACCCGAGCCCGAGGGCGTCACCCTGGGCAAGGTCGGGGGACGGACCTACGCGTTCGTCGGCCTCGAGCGTGTCGGCGGCGTGATGGCGTACGACATCACCGAGCCCGCCCG
Organism: uncultured Actinomycetota bacterium; assembly: GCA_963711175.1. Classification (GTDB taxonomy): domain Bacteria; phylum Actinomycetota; class Actinomycetes; order Propionibacteriales; family Nocardioidaceae; genus Nocardioides. The sequence continues at coordinate 566,200 of CAVQDC010000021.1, read as the reverse complement.
CCCGCGGTTCGTGACGTGGACCGACAACCGCAACTTCGCCGCCAGCGGCTCGAGCGACCTCGCGAACGCCGGCGACCTCGGTCCGGAGGGACTCACCTTCATCTCCGCGGACGAGTCGCCCGTCGGCCGGCCGCTGGTGGTCGTCGGCAACGAGGTCTCCGGGACCACCACGCTGTTCGACGTCGCCCGGGTCGGCAAGGCGTCCAAGGGCTGACCTGCGGCGCGCCGCCGGATTATTTTGCCGAGAGTTCCCGGCTTGTCCGGACATCGTCCTGCCTCGCTCGTACCTTGTCTTCGGGGGTGCGACCGGAAGGGGGTGGTCGAGGTGGTGGCATCACAGGTCCGTGAGCCTGAGTACGACGACCTCTGGCGCGTCACGATGGAGCACTCGCCGGTCGGCATGGCGATCGTGTCGATCAGCGGCAACATCGTCACGGCCAACACCGCGCTGTCGGAGATGCTCGGCCATGACGCCGAGGTGCTGTCGCGGATGAATGTCCGGGAGATCACGCACCCCGACGACCTCGCAGCCGACCTGCGACTGGTGGCCCAGTGCCTGGCCGGACGGACCAGCTCCTACCGCGTCACCCGACGCTACGTGCGCGCCGACGGGTCGACGCTCGTGGGTGACCTGTCCGTCGCTCTCATGAGGACGCCCAGCGGCACGCCTGTCCGCTTCGTGCTGCAGCTCCTCGACGTGACCGACCGGCAGACCTTCATCGAGCGACTCGACGCCGCCGAGGCCGCGGTCGAGTCCCAGCAGCGCAGGGCGGACGCCGTCTTCAGCACCGTCGCGGTCGGCCTCGTCCTGCTCGACGCGGATGGCTCCTACGCGGGCTACAACTCCCACCACCAGGAGTTCATGGACCTCGCCTACCCCGACGGGCACGTCGGACGGGTGGGCCAGACGGGGCACCTCTACGACTCCGACCAGTCACGTGCCCTCACCTCGGAGGAGATGCCGACAGCCCGCGCGGTCGCGGGGGAGGAGTTCGACGACCTCCTGATCTGGGTCGGTGCCGAGCCTCGCGCCAGGCGCGCCCTGTCGGTCTCCGCACGGTCGATCCGCGATGGCTGCGGCGTCCTCACGGGGACCGCGCTGGCCTTCCAGGACGTCACGGAGCTGATGCGCGCCATCCGGGCCAAGGACGAGTTCGTCGGCACGGTGTCCCACGAGCTGCGCACGCCGCTGACCTCGGCGATGGCCTACCTCGAGCTCATCGAGGAGTCCTCCGAGATCGGTCCCCGCGTGCACCAGCAGGTGACGGCAGTACGCCGCAACGTCACCCGGCTCTCGCGCCTGATCGCCGACCTGCTGCTCGCCACCCGTGTGGGGGCGGGCTCCTCGTTGGTGGATCCCTACCCGCTGGACGTCGTCACGGTGGTCGCCGAGGCGCTCGACGCGGCGCGCGTGGAGGCAGCGGTCGCCAGCGTGAGACTCGAGATCGAGCTGCCCGACCGGCTCGAGGCACGGGTCGACGGCCTGCGCCTGCGCCAGGTCGTGGACAACCTCGTGGCCAACGCCATCGGCTTCACGCCCCGGCAGGGCCACGTCACGGTCACCCTGGCTGCCGAGGACCACCACCTGGTCCTCACGGTCACCGACGACGGCGTCGGCATCGACGCGGTGGACCTCGACAGCGTCTTCGAGCGCTTCTACCGCGGTGAGAACGCCCGCGAGCTCGGCGTTCCCGGCACCGGTCTCGGGCTGACCATCGTCCGTGCCATCGTCGACGCACACGGTGGCGAGGTCGGCCTCAGCAGCGCCCCCGGGTGCGGCACCACCGTCCACGTCGTGCTGCCACGTTGACCGCCGGCGCTAGCCTCGACGGGTGCCCACACTCACCCTGACCATGCCCGACGGCGAGGCCGAGGCCTACCTCGCTGCCGCTCCCGGGGGCCGTCCCGCACCGGGCGTCCTGTTCGTCATCGACGCGATCGGGCTGCGCCCGCAGATCGAGCAGATGGCCGACCGGATCGCCTCGTGGGGCTACACGGTCCTCGCGCCCAACGTCTTCTACCGGGACGGCAGCGCGGCCGACACCTCGCCGACCGGCGACCTGCGGGAGCCCGACGCGCGCCAGGCGTTCATGGCCGAGGCGATGCCGCGGGTGAAGGGCCTGACCCCGGACCTGCTGGCCCGCGACATCCCGGCGTACCTCTCGGCACTGCGGTCGATGCCGGAGGTGGCGGGCGAGCGGGTCGGCACCACCGGCTACTGCATGGGCGCCCGGATCGCCGTCCGCGCCGCCGGGCTCGACACGGCGGTCGTCGCGGTGGGGGGCTGGCACGGCGGCGGGCTCGTCACCGACACTCCCGACAGCCCGCACCTCACGCTCGCCACGGCACGGGCGGCCTTCGCCTTCGGGCACGCCGACCACGACGGCTCGATGCCACCCGAAGCGGTCGCGGCCCTCGGCGACGCCCTCGATGCAGCCGGGTTGGAGTCGGTCAACGAGGTGTTCCCCGGACCGCACGGCTACTCGATGGCGGACACCTCGATGTACGACGAGGAGTCGGCCGAGCGGCACTTCGACAGCCTCCGGACGCTGCTGACCTCGGCGCTCGGACGCTGACACCACCCCGGCATACTGGACCGGTGATGCGTACCGCGGCCGGGCCGGCGCTGGCCGCCGCCCTCGTGCTGACGGCTGCGGGCTGCAGCTCCGACGGACCTGAGCAGGTCGCCGCCGGACACTCGCACGTCGGTGGCGCGATGGTGTCGATGGCGGTCGGGGACGGGACGACGTCCTCCGAGGTCGGCTACTCCCTCGACGGGCTCCAGGTGCGCGAGCAGCCCGAGGGCATCGGCGAGGTCCGGTTCCGCATCGACGACTACGAGGGCGAGCCCGTCACCGACTACGTCGAGGAGCTGACCAAGGAGCTGCACCTCTACGTCGTCAACGACGACCTCACCGTGTTCCGGCACCTCCATCCGACCCGGGACGACAGCGGCACGTGGTCCGCACCCTTCGACGTACCCGAGGCCGGCGGCTACCGCGTCGTCACCGAGTTCGTGGCGCGCGACGAGGGCGGCAACGGCGACCACGTCGTGCTCGGTCGGCAGCTCGCGCTCCCGCCAGGCGACCCGGGCGACACCGTCGCCGGGGACGACGTCGTCACCGTCACCGTGTCGCGAGCGCCGACGACCGGACCCAACGGCGTCCTGCACCTGGTCGTGCGCGACGCCGCGGGCGGCCCGGTCAACCTCGGCACCTACCTCGGCACCTATGGCCACGTCACCGGCTTCAACACCGAGACCGACGCGATGGTGCACCTGCACCCGCTCGCCGCCCCGGAGATCACCGAGGACGGCTCGGAGCTCACCTTCCACTCCGACATCGAGGAGCCCGGCGACTACCGGCTCTTCGCCCAGGTCCGGGTCGACGGGTTCCTGCACACGGTCCCGGTCGAGCTCACCGTGACACCGTCAGCCTGACCGTCGTCACCGGGTTCTCGAACCGGCTCAGCCGGATGCTCACCTGCACCTCCCACTCGCCCGGGCGCGGCACCACGACCTCGCCGCGATAGGTGCCGGCACCGACGGCGAGCATCGTCACCTCGCCGATGTCGAGGCCCTCGGTCTGCAGGGAGACGACGGGGTGGGTGGGCGGGTCGTACGGCTCGCCGGCGGAGTCCTGCACCTGGACGAGGAGCGTGTTGCTGCCCGGACGCCGCGGGTCCATCGTCGCGAGCACCCGCAGGTCACCGGCGGTCGCCGTACCCACGCCGGTCGAGCCGGACACGGGCGTGACGGGAGCGGGTCGCGGTGACTGGTTGACGAGGAAGCCGGTCACGCCGAGCAGGACGACGAGCAGCACGGCCTCGACGCGTACGGTCCGGGTGACCGCCGCGGCCGCGCGCTCACGGTCCCCGAACCCGACGGCGGCCTGCACGGCCGGCAGCGTGCGCCACCGGTTCCAGCCACCGATGCCGGCCACGACGAGGGCGATGCCGATCTTGGTCAGCAGGAGCACGCCGTAGGTCGTCTCGACGAACCCGGCCCACGAGCCGAGGATCCGCCAGGCGAGGAACGAGCCGGCCGCTGCCACCACGAGGAGCGCGAAGGCGGCGACCGTCGAGAACCGGGCGAGCGTCTGCGCCGCGAGGACCTCGCGGCCGGCCAAGGCCCGCAGGGTCAGCGCGATCCCGACCAGCCCACCGAGCCAGATCGCGCCCGCGGTGACGTGCATGACGTCCCACGCCACGAGGACCGGGGCCGGGGCGAAGGCGCGCGTGTGACCGACGAGCGACGGTCCCACCAGTGCGAGCAGGGCACCGGCCAGCAGGAGGGCGCGGGACGTCTCGTCGGGCGGTGCCGTCCGGGCGCCGCGGACGACCATGCCGAGCCCGAGCAGCACCAGTGCGGCGCTGACCAGCTCGTTGACGACCGAGGCGGCGTCGAAGGCCGACACGACGTCGGTCAGCTCGAGCCCCTGTCCGTAGACGGCGGCGACGGGGACCTGCAGGACCGCGCCGACGGCGCCGGCCGCGGCGGCGTACGTGGTCAGGCGCCGCAGGCGCGTCCGCACGTCGGACCCGTCCCACGAGCCCGGGAGGATGCGCGCCGTGAAGATCGCCAACCCGGCAGCGAGCAGCAACCCCACGAGCGCGACCACGGTGACGACGTCGCGCACGCCCTCGACGACCCCCGAGGAGGTCTCCGGCCCGGGCGGCGCGGACACCGAGGCGCTGGGGGCGCCGACGGAGAAGGTGAGGGCGCCCGAGACGGGGTGGCCGTCGCCGGAGAGGACGTTCCACGAGACGACGTACGTCCCGTCGGGGAGGTCGGCGGCACCGGGCAGGTCGACCGTGACCTCGACGCCGCTCGAGCCGGCGGTCGAGCCGACCGGATCGCCCACGGCGTCGTAGACCGCGACCTCCTGCGAGGTCAGCCGCACCGGCTCGTTGAAGGTCAGGGTCACCGTCGACGGGGCGACCTCGAGGACGGCGCCCTCCCCGGGGTCGGTGCTGACCAGCTCGGCGTGGGCCGAGGCCGGCGAGACACCGATGAGGACGATCGCGAGCGCGACCAGCACGGCGGTCGCCAGGCCCGTCCCGTGACGGAGGGCCTGGCGCCACCACGCCGGCCGCGCCTGCGACGTCACGACGTCGAGCGCGTCCGGGCCAGTGCCAGTCCGCCGGCGACGAGTCCGAGCAGGCCCGCACCGAGCCCGGCCCAGCCGAGGGCGGAGGAGTCGCCGCCGTCCGCATCGTCTGCGACGGGCTCGGCCGAGGCGTCGTGGTCGTCGGTCTCGGCCGCGACCTCTCCGTGGTGCCCCTCCCCGCTCGCCGGCAGGACCGTGAAGGACGGTGCCGGGTTCTCCAGCTCGTCCTCGTCCTGGCCCGCGGCGGGGACCTGGGTCCAGGCGGTCTCGCCCTTCTCGCAGGTCTGGATCGTCGGGAACGCCAGCACCTCGCCCTCGACGTCGGGCACCTGGAAGGTCAGCTCGAAGGTGTCGCGCTGGCCGTCCGGCAGCGGGGTGTCAGCCGTGTAGACGATCGAGGTGGTGCGCTCGGTGATCTCGTTGCCGTGGGCGTCGGTCTCCGGCTCGTCGAGCTGCTCGATGGTGGGCTCGAGCTCGTAGTAGGGGTTGCGGGTGGGCGTCACGGCGAGCACGGACTCGGGGACCTGGATCTCGATCCTCGTGGTCGGCGAACCGTCACATCCGTGCGGCACGCTCAGCGTGAGCACCGTGAAGGCGCCGGCCGAGGCGTCGGTGACGGACGCGCTCACGTGCGCGCTGGCGGGGGAGACGATCGAGAGGGCGATGGCCGCGGTCGCGGCGGGAAGGACGCATAGCCGGGTCACGGGACGCGTCAAGGTGCGGGTGGACATGGGTGCTCCTGGGTGAGGTCGTACGGGTCTGGGGTCGCGTGTGCCCCCCGGCCCCGGCGTCGTCACTCGGGGAAGACTCAGGTGGGCAGGACCGCCCGCGGCGGACCGCGACCCGGAGGGACCAGCAGGTGCACCAGCGAGACGCCGAGGCGTACGTCGACCGGGCGCGGACGCACCCGCGTGGCGACGGGCAGCGCCGTGCCGAGCAGGAGCGAGACGACGTACGACGCCGCCCGACGACCGGCCCACCACACGAAGGCGGTGAGCAGCGTGACGAAGACGTGGGCCGCGACCATCTGGAGGGTCCAGCCGGCTCCGGCCGCCATGTCGGTCGCCATGCCGGTCGGCATGTCCATCGAAGCCATGGAGGCATGGCTGTGCCCGGCGACGAGCCCGAAGGTCTCGTGCAGGCCGAGCTGGGCGCCCGCGACCACGGGCAGCAGCGCCCAGAGGGGCACGTCGCGGGTGAAGAGCACCAGCCCGGCGGCGAGCACCACGGCCGCGACCAGCACGAGCCCGGGACCGGTCGGGACCGTGCCACCGGCCCAGGTGTGGGCGGAGAGGGCACCGACGACCACCACGACGGTCGCGGCGAGGGCGCGCGCGAGGACGTACGGCGCACGCGTGCGCACCACCCTCGCCTCCACGTTCACGGGACCATCGTCGCAGAGCCCCCGCGGCACTGGTCTAGCCGGACGACCTAGCCGGAGGACCCGTGGCGCCGGTAGTCGGCGTGCCCGTGCGAGGGCGCGCAGGCCATCGGACCGCGGCGCGAACGCAGGAACATCAGCGGGAAGACCAGCAGCCAGAACGGCGCGTGCGTGAGGGCGCTCAGCAGGATCAGCACCGCGATGACCGGCAGCAGCGGGAAGCGACGGCTGCGGCCGAGGGGGCGCGCCGCGGCGCGCGCCGTCGGGCGAGCGGCGGTGGGTGGGTACTGCACCTGCGGCCGGGGAAGGTCGCTGAAGAGCACGGCCAGGTCGGCGCGGGTCCGCGCCGTCCAGATCGCGTCGAGTCGCTCGTCGTACTCCTCGTGGTCCAGGCGACCGTCGGCGTAGTGGCCGGCGAGGTCGGCCATCGCGCGCTCGCGGTCGCTGTCGGCGATCCGCGTCCGGGGGTCTGCGTCGCTCATCGCTGGCCGTCCCGTCCGTCCGCGAGGATCCCGTAGAGGCGGCGGCGGGTGTCCACGAGGATGTCCAGGGCGGCCTTCTTCTGCTGCTCCGAACCCTGGGTGGCGAGCTGCCACACCGCGCTGGCGACCTGGCCGATCTCGCTCTTGATGTCGGCCTGGCCCGACGGCTGGTCGGCCTTCACCGGCTCCGTGGGGGCGAACGGCGCCCACACCGCAGCGAGCTCGTCGACGTTGTCCCCGGCCCAGCTGACGCCTGCGTCGGTGAGCCGGATGGTGCGGCGGCCGCGCTCGTCGTCGGTCTCGACGAGGCCCTCGTCCTGGAGCTGCTGGATGGTCGGGTAGACCGAGCCGGGGGAGGGGCGCCACTCGCCGTTGCTGAGCTCGGAGATCTCTTGGATCACCTGGTAGCCGTTGATCGGCTCCTCTGCCGCGCGGGCGCGGTGCAGCACGTCGATGATCGCCATCCGGACGTCACCGCGGCGGACCTTCGGGCCGCTGCGCTGCGGCGGGGACTGCGGTCCGGTGGCGAGGTTGAACAGCTCGCCGAGCCACGGCGGCGGTCCGCCACGGCGTCCTCCGCGTCGATAGTCGGATCCGTCGTTCTGGGGCCAGTCGGCCCCGGGCCAGTGGTGTCCCATGTCGTGCTCCTCAGGCTGAGTGTCTGGTCAGGCTCGTGATCTATCGCCGGTCTATCGCGATATATCGTGAGCGTACGCCGACGGGTGGGCACGCACAAGGGCGGTGTGTGAGGAGCATTCCTGCGATCAGAAATGCTCCTCACACACCGCCCGACGGTGGTCCAGGGGCCGCTGCTAGCGCGCCCGTCCGGTCGGGGTGCACGCCTTCTTGGGCACGGTGCCGTCCTCGATGATCGCCTTGAAGAGCGCCGGGGCGCGGTCGGGGTCGGCGATGATCCGGTTCGGGTCGCTCGGCGCCGAGAGGTTCGGCATCGTGCAGGTCTGGCTGTCACCGGTCATCGCCAGCGCGAACCGACCGAGGTCGACCGGGTTCATCCCCTCGTCGATCCGGATGGCGCCCGACGCGGCCTTGTTGAGGCTCCAGTAGCGGACCGGGTTGACGAAGGTCCACGGCGAGAGCGCCTCGTCGCCGAGGGCGCCGATCACCTCGCGCTGGCGGGCGACGCGGTCGAGGTCGCTGAGTGCGGTGACGTGGCGCGATCGGGAGTAGGCCAGCGCGGTCAGGCCGTCGACCTCCTGGCAGCCCTTCTTGATGTCGAGTCGGGCCAGCGGGTCCTTCATGTCCTGCTTCGGACAGATCTCCACGCCACCGAAGGCGTCCACGGTGTTGATGACGCTGCCGAAGCCGAGCTCGACGTAGTGGTCGATGTGGATGCCGGTGAGCTTCTCCACCGTCGCCACCAGCTTGGGCGCACCGCCGCTCGCGAAGGCGGAGTTGATCATCTGCGTGCCCTCGCCCGGCACCTCGGTGAGGGTGTCGCGGGGGATCGACATCAGCGTGCGCCCGCCGGAGCCGGTGTGCAGCACGATGATCGTGTCGGTGTTGGTGCCGCCGCGGTCGCCGGTCTTGAGCACCTTGCGCTGGTCGGCGCTCAGGTCGTCGGCCTTGTCGGAGCCGACGATGAGGTAGTTGGTGCCCGGCTGGTCGTCGGGACGGTTGCCGCTGGGCTCGGCGTCGACCTTGTCGATCTTCGTCCAGTAGTAGAGGGGAATGGCGACGAGGTAGACCACGATCAGCAGGAGCAGCAGCGGGATGAACCCGAGCCGCAACCGCGGGCGCCAGCGGCGCTTCTTCGGGGTCGGCGCTGGCGGTGGGGTGGCGACCGTCGAGCGCGAGTCGCGGGGCGGCGGCTGCCCGCCCGACCCACGAGCGTCGCGGCGGGCCGCGGGCATCACGCGTGTCTCGTCCGCGCCCTGCGGCGCCTGGCCCTGCGCGGCGACCTGCTGGGTCGCGTCGGATGGGGGCGCCTGGGACTTGCCTCCGTAGAGCCAGTCGTACTCCGGTGTTCCCTTCTCGGGCATCCCGGAGCCCTGCGGACGATCAGCCATGGGAGAGGACGCTACCGTGCGGGGCGTGACCGAAGGCATCGACCAGCCGCGCCCCACGTCGTACAGCCGGGTGAGCCTCGGCATCATCGCCTCGGCGACCGAGGCCAACCTGCTGGGCAACGTCCACGGTGGCGACATCATGAAGCTCGCCGACTCCACGGCGGGTGCCGTCGCCTACCGCCACAGCGGCGGTCCGGCCGTGACGGCCGCGATGGACGAGATGACGTTCCTCGAGCCCGTGCACGTCGGCGACATCATCACGACCTATGCCCAGGTCAACTGGGCCGGCACCTCCTCGATGGAGATCGGCGTACGTGTCGAGGCGCAGCCGTGGGGCGACGCCGCCGACGCGCCGCTGCACGTCGCGAGCGCCTACTTCGTCTTCGTCGCCATCGACGAGGACGGCCGGTCGCGTCGCGTGCCGCCGTTGCAGACCGAGACCGACAGCGACGTACGCCGCCAGCGCGAGGCCGAGATCCGCCGCGCGCACCGGCTGGCGCGCAAGACCGAGATCGACGAGGGCCGCGAGGAGTGAGCGACTGGACCCACGTCCGCACCGACCGTCTCTGGCTGGACCGGCCCGTGCAGGGCGACCTGGCCGATCTCCACCGCATCCACGCCGATCCGAACAGCTGGGCGCACTTCCCGCAGGGACGTCACGCCGACCTCGCCCGGACCCAGAGGACGCTGGACAAGAGCGAGGTGGAGTGGAACCACGGACTGGGCTACTGGTGCGTGCGGGAATCGTCGGGCGGTCCCGTGATCGGGATGGCCGGGTGCGGCGTCGTGTGGGGCGAGCCGTGGTGGAACCTCTACTACCGCTTCGACTCGTCCTTCCGCGGCCTCGGATATGCCGCCGAAGCGGCAGGCGCAGCGTTGGAGGCCGCCCACGACGTGGCCCCCGACCGACCGGTGCTGGCCTACCTGCTCGAGATCAACGTCGCCTCGCGTCGTACGGCGGAGAGGGCGGGCCTGACACTCGTGTGGAGCGGGCCGGACGTCGGCAACGACGACCCGGAAGCCGTTCGTCTGGTCTATCTGGATCGGGAGCCGGACGCCGCGATCCGCGTGGCACTGGACGAGCGCTTCGCGCCGGGCCCGACAGTCTGAGGGCTGCGGCGAGTCGCGCGCGGATGGGACGGGTGTGACTGGTGATACTGGTCGGGCTGACTTCCCCCAGCTGAAAGGCCCCCGATGCCGCCCGTCCCGCCCTCCGGGTCGCACCAGATGCGGTTCACCACGCTCAACCGTGCGCAACGCGTGCGGTTCCGTCGCGCGGTGACGCTGATGCTGATGACCCTCGTCCTCCCCGGATCGGCCCAGCTGGTCTCCGGCAACCGTCGGGTGGGGAAGATCGCACTGCGGACGTGGCTCGCACTGCTCGGCCTGGGCTTCGTCACCTTGGTGGCGTCGTTCCTCTGGCACGGCGTCGCGTTCTGGGCCGGCACCAACACGATGGTGCTGCAGTCCCTCCGCCTCGCCCTGATGGCGCTCGCCGTCGGCTGGGCGTACCTCTTCGTCGACGCCTGGCGCCTCGGCCAGCCGCTCACCCTGCAGCGCCAGCACCGCCTGGCGATCGTCGGCGTCAACGGCATCCTCTGTTTCAGCGTCGCCGGCGCCCTGCTGTTCGGCGCGCACGTGGTCGGCGTCCAGCGCGACTTCATGATCTCGATGTTCAGCAACGGTGCAGCGGTCGACGCCCACCACGGCCGCTACAACGTCCTGCTGATGGGCGGCGACTCCGGTGCCGGGCGCTGGGGCCTGCGGCCGGACTCGATGACCGTGGCCAGCATCGACGCCGAGACCGGCAAGACGGTCCTGATCTCGCTGCCCCGCAACATGCAGAACTTCCCCTTCCCGGCCGGCTCGGTCATGGGCAAGCAGTTCCCCGACGGGTTCAACCTGGAGGGGATGTACCTCAACGGGCTCTCCACCTGGGCCCTCGACCACACCGCCCTCTTCACGGGCTCGAAGAACCCCGGCGTCGACGCCACCATCGAGGGCGTCGAGGGCATCACCGGTCTGAAGATGAACTACTGGGCGATGGTCAACCTCGAGGGCTTCAAGGATCTCGTCGACGCGGTGGGCGGTGTCGAGCTCAACGTGCGGCAGGCGATCCCCGTCGGCCTGCCGTGGGAGGAGACCTTCCACTACATCGATCCCGGCAAGCGGGTCCTCGACGGCCACGACACCCTGTGGTTCGCCCGGGCGCGCGAGGGGTCCGACGACTACTCGCGCATGGCGCGGCAGAAGTGCGTGATGAGCGCGATGCTCCAGCAGGTCAGCCCGCAGGTCGCGCTCCGCAACTTCGAGAAGATCGCCGGCGCGAGCGAGGCGATGGTCTCCACCGACATCCCGCGCGGAGAGGTCGACCGCTTCGTCGAGCTGGCCCTCTCCGCCAAGAGCCAGAAGATCGCCACGCTGTCCCTCGTCCCGCCGATGATCAACACCGCGCACCCCGACATCGCCCTCGTGCAGCAGAAGGTCGCCGCGGCCATCGCCCGGGCGGAGGGCGTGAAGCCCGCGCCGCAGGAGACGGCCGAGGCCGCCCCGGCGGAGACGGCGCCGGCCACCGACGCCCCGGCCGCGGGGGAGGCGTCCGCGCCGGCCGCGACCCCCAGCGCTCCGGAAGCCGTCACCGGCGGGTCGGTGGGCTCGATGGCCGAGGGCTATGCCGCCAACCAGTCGGAGGACCTCGGCGCGGTGTGCTGATCGAGGGCACACCACCGCTGCGCAGCACGGCCCCTAGGGTGTACGCCGTGACCACCGGCCCGCTTCCTCGCATCGTGGCGGTCGTGGTCACGTTCAACCGCCTCGGGCTGCTCCAGACGCTGGTCGAGCGACTCGGCGAGATCGACGGCCTCGGCGAGGTGCTGGTGATCGACAACGCCTCCTCGGACGGCACGGGGAAGTGGCTCGATGCCCGTGGACACACGGGCGAGATCCCGTTGCGCTCCCGCACGCTGAGCACCAACCGCGGCGGTGCCGGCGGCTTCCACGACGGCCTGGCCTGGGCGATCGATCGCGAGGCCGACCTCGTGTGGCTGATGGACGACGACGGGCTGCCCGACGAGGACTGCCTCGCCCGGCTGCTGGAGGAGACCGACAACCTCGACTTCTGGGGGCCTCTCGTGGTCGACGAGGCCGACCCGAGCCGGCTGGTCTTCCCCATCCGGCTCCCGGGCGGCACGCGGGTCGTGCACGCCGTCGACGACGTACGCCGTGCGGCCACGCGCGACCGCATCGACGGCATCGTGATCCCGTTCAACGGTGTGCTCGTCACCAAGGAGCTCGTCGACCTGATCGGCCTGCCCCGCGAGGAGTTCTTCATCTGGGGCGACGACCACGAGTACCGGCTCCGGGCCGAGGAGGCCGGCGCTCGCGTCGCGACGGTCGTCTCCGCGACCGTGCGCCACCCGAGCGTCGGGAACCTGGGCACGCCGATGATGTTCGGCCGCACGACGTACAACGACTCTCCGAGCGACCTCAAGCACTACTGCATGGCCCGCAACAACCTGGTCAACCTCCGCGACTACAAGGGCCCCCTGCACGCCGCCGCCTTCGTCGTGAAGACCGCGTGGTTCTACACCTTCACCCGGCCGAGCCTGGCCCGGCTGCGGCTGAGCCTCCGGGCCATGCGAGCCGGCATCGCGGGCGACTTCGAGGGCCACCGGAGGTTCCTCGCGTGAGTGCCGGGACCGGGCACGAGACGATCGCCGTCGTCGTCGTCACCCACAACCGCGCCGACCTGCTGGTCGGCATGCTCGACGGGCTGGTCGCCCAGACCCACGCCCCGGACGCGGTCATCGTGATCGACAACGGGAGCACCGACCACACGCAGGAGGTGCTCTCCCAGAGGATGGCTCGCGCCGACCTGCCGATCCAGGTGATCACCCAGGACAACCTCGGCGGCGCCGGCGGGTTCCACCGCGGCGTGCGGGCGGCGTACGACGGTGGCTTCGACCGCGTCTGGCTGATGGACGACGACGTGGTGCCCGAACGGGCCTGCCTCGCGACGCTGATGGCGGTCGACGAGGACTGCCTGATCGCGGTCCGCGAGGACCTGAGCGGCGCGCTGGTCGAGAAGGCCGCCGTCGAGTTCGACCTCCGCAACCCGCTCGCCATCCGGCCCAAGCGCGCGACCGTCGACTCGACGTACGTCGACCGCGCGTCGATGCCGACGCTCGTCGAGGTGCAGAACGTCGCCTTCGAGGGCTTCATGGTGCGCCGCACGGTCATCGAGGAGATCGGCTTCCCCGACCCGGCCTTCTTCATCTTCTACGACGACGTCGACTTCGCCGTACGTGCCCGGGAGGCCGGCCGTCACGTGTGGGCGGTCCGCGACGCCGTGCTCGTGCGCCAGCTCGACTTCAACCAGCAGCACGACCTGACCGGCTGGAAGGGCTTCTACATGTACCGCAACCTCTTCGTGGTGCACCTGCGCCACGGGGAGAACGCCCTCGTCCGGCTCAAGCCCTGGCTGATCACGCTTGCCGTGGTGCTGCTGAGCCCGGTGCGCGGCGGCCGGGCAGAGGCCGGCAACGTGATCCGCGCCATGGCTTCCGCGCGGGGCATGCGGCGCGTGTCCGATGCGGCCCGTCCCCCTCGCTAGACTCGAGCGCGCCTCTCACCACGGCGCTTCCCCACTACAGGAGCTCTCCCTTGTCCCAGGGCACCACCCACGACGCCCAGCTGCCCGACCTCGTCATCGTCGGCGCCGGCCTCTTCGGTCTCACCATCGCCGAGCGCTGCGCCGAGGAGCTCGGTCTCCGCGTGCTCATCCTCGAGCGCCGTCACCACCTGGGCGGCAACGCCTACAGCGAGCGTGACCCGGAGACCAACGTCGAGGTGCACAAGTACGGCGCCCACCTGTTCCACACCTCGAACGAGCGCGTGTGGGAGTACGCCAACCGGTTCACGTCCTTCACCGACTACCGGCACAAGGTCTTCGGCAAGTACCAGGGGCAGGTCTACTCCCTGCCGATGAACCTCGCGCTCATCAACCAGTTCTTCGGCAAGTCCCACACGCCGGAGGAGGCGCGGGCGCTGATCGCCGAGCAGTCGAGCGAGATCGCGACCGAGGACGCCTCCAACCTGGAGGAGAAGGCGATCAGCCTGATCGGCCGCCCGCTCTACGAGGCGTTCATCAAGGGCTACACCGCCAAGCAGTGGCAGACCGACCCCACCCAGCTCAGCGCGGAGATCATCACCCGCCTGCCGGTGCGCTACACGTTCCAGAACGGCTGGTTCAGCGACACCTTCGAGGGCCTGCCCACCGACGGCTACACGGCGTGGCTCACCAAGATGGCCGACCATCCCAATATCGAGGTCCGCCTCCAGACCGACTTCCTGGATCCCCTCACTGGGGTCGCCGACGAGTTCAAGGGCAAGGTCCCGATCGTCTACACCGGCCCCGTCGACGAGTACTTCGGCAGCTCGGAGGGACGCCTCTCGTGGCGCACCGTCGACCTCGAGGAGAGCGTCGTCGACACCGACGACTTCCAGGGCACCGGCGTGGTCAACTACAACGACCAGGACGTCCCCTTCACCCGCATCATCGAGTTCAAGCACTTCCACCCCGAGCGCGAGAAGACCCACCTGCCGGGCAAGAGCGTGATCGTCCACGAGTACAGCCGCTTCGCGGAGGAGGGCGACGAGCCCTACTACCCGGTGAACACCGCCGACGACCGCGCCAAGCTGCTGAAGTACCGCGAGCTCGCCAAGGCCGAGCCGATGGTCCTGTTCGGCGGCCGCCTCGGCACCTACAAGTATCTCGACATGCACATGGCGATCGGTGCCGCGCTGTCGATGTACGACAACAAGCTCAAGCCGCACTTCACCGAGGGTGCCGAGCTGACGAGCGGAGGCATCGACGCATGAGCACCACCACGACCCGGCTGCTCCAGCGGCAGATCCTGCCCCTGGACCGCGACACCGACGTGTTCCCGCTGTACGTCGACCTGGAGGAGCCCAAGCTCGACACCGACCGGGCCGAGGTCGGCGGCAACACGGCGGCCAAGGACCTCAACAACGCCGCGATCCGTCAGTCCACCTCGACCGGCCGCAAGCTGCACCCCGACCAGATCCGGTCGCGCACGGCGCTGCGGCTCGAGCCGTCGCAGCTGCTGTCGTTCGGCACCTACTTCAACGCCTTCCCGGCGTCCTACTGGCGCCGCCACACGGTGGTCACCGCAGTCGAGCTGACGGTCTCGATCACCGGCGCCGGCTCCTCGGTGACGGTCTACAAGTCGATGGCGCGCGGGCACTCGCAGCGGGTCGACTCGGCCACGCTCGAGGGTGACTCGGGGTCCTTCTCCTTCGCCCTGCCGCTCAAGCCGTTCGTCGACGGCGGCTGGTACTGGTACGACGTCGTCGCCGGTGACCACGGCGCGACCGTCGACAAGGCCGAGTGGACCGCGGAGGTCCCGGCCGACCGTGCCGAGCACGGCACCGTCGACATCTGCATCACCACGATGCTCCCCGACATGAGCGCGCAGCTCCTGGGCCAGCTCGGCGACGCCGAGGAGCTCGAGCCCTACCTCGACACCGTCTTCGTGATGGACCAGGGCAAGGAGAAGGTCACCGACAGCTCCTACTTCCCGGCCGCGCGCGCGGGCCTCGGCGACAAGCTGCGGGTGCTCGTCCAGGGCAACCTCGGTGGCTCCGGCGGCTACGCCCGCGGCCAGATGGAGAGCGTGCGCAAGGGCACCGCGACGTACGCCCTGATGATGGACGACGACGTCGTCTGCGAGCCCGAGGGCATCATCCGCGCGGTCACGTTCGGCGACCTGGCCAAGCGGCCGACGATCGTCGGCGGCCACATGTTCAACCTCTACAGCCGTGCCCAGATGCACTCGTTCGGCGAGATCGTGCAGCCGTGGCGCTTCTGGTGGCAGACCCGCCTCGACGGCTACAGCCAGTGGGACTTCGGTGCTCGCAACCTGCGGTCCTCGCGCTGGCTGCACAAGCGTGCCGACGTCGACTTCAACGGCTGGTTCATGTGCCTGATCCCGCGAGTGGTCCTCGAGGACGTCGGCCTCTCGCTCCCGGTCTTCATCAAGTGGGACGACTCCGAGTTCGGCCTGCGCGCCAAGGCGGCCGGCTATCCGACGGTGTCGTTCCCCGGCGCCGCCGTGTGGCACGTGCCGTGGACCGACAAGAACGACGGCGTGGACTGGCAGTCCTACTTCCACCACCGCAACCGGATCATCGCCGCGCTGCTCCACTCGCCCTACGAGCGCGGTGGCCGGATGGTGCGGGAGAGCCTCAACCACCAGGTCAAGCACGTCGCGTCGATGCAGTACTCCACTGCGGAGCTGCGGCACCTCGCGATGGAGGACGTGCTGCGCGGCCCGCACGCACTGCACGGCGAGCTCGCGACCAAGCTTGCCGAGATCAATGCGTTCCGCACGCAGTACTCGGACGCCCAGCTGGTGCCCGACCGTGACGACCTGCCCCCGGTGCGGCGCAAGAAGCCGCCGAAGAAGGGCAAGTCCGACATCGAGATCCCGGGTCGCCTGAGCACCCTGATCTCGGCCGGGCTCGCGCCGATCCGGCAGCTGCGGCCGGTGCGCGAGATGTCGCAGGAGTTCCCCGAGACCGAGCTCACCGCGATGGACGCGGCCTGGTACAACCTCGTCAAGTACGACTCGGTCGTCGTGTCGATGAACGACGGCGCCTCGCACGCGCTCTACCAGCGCGACCCGGCGCACTACCGCGACCTGATGAAGCGCACGATCGAGATCCACCGCCGTTTCCACCGCGAGTGGCCGGAGCTGGCACGCCAGTACCGCGACGCGCTCGGCGAGATCACCTCGCCCGAGGCCTGGGAGAAGACCTTCGCGCCCTGGACCGGGCCCACCGACGGCGGTGACGAGTGAGCCAGTCCGCCGAACCGGCGGAGACGGTCGAGCTGCGGCACGACCTGGCCCACGTCCCGCTGGCGCCGCCGTCGCGCACCTCGGGCGTGCTCGAGGTGTTCCGGCGCCGCTACCTGCTGCGGCTGCTCGTACGACGCGAGATCCAGGCCCGCTACGCCGGTACGGCGTTCGGGCTGCTGTGGTCCTACATCAACCCGTTCACGCGGTTCCTGACCTTCTACCTGGTGTTCGGCCTGCTGCTCGGCCGGGGGTTGGGAATCCAGAACTTCGCGATCCACCTGTTCGCGGGCATGGTGCTGGTCAACTACTTCACCGAGTCGGTGACTGCGGGCACCCGGTCGCTGCTCTCCAACCGGGGCGTGATCACCAAGATGGCGATGCCGCGGGAGATGTTCCCCGTCGCCTCGATGCTCGTCTCGCTGTGGCACGCGATCCCACAGCTGATCATCCTCGTCGTCGTGTGCGTGGCGACCGGCATCTGGGGAGGCGGACCGCTCTGGGTCCCCGACGCCTTCGGCATGGGCGCGGCGCTGCTCGGCTTCCTGCTGATCATGATCTTCGGCACCGCGTTCGGGCTGATGTTCTCGTGCATCAACGTGCTCTTCCGCGACTTCCAGCGGATCGTGCAGACCTTCATCAACATGATCCCTTTCACCGCGCCGATGATGTATCCGTACTGGATCAGCTACGACCGCTTCGGCGGAGGCGTCTGGCACGAGATCTACCTCGCCAACCCCGTCGCCGAAGCGGTCCAGCTCATCCAGCGAGGCTTCTGGTACCCCACCTGCGATGGTCCCTGCGCGATGATGCCCAACCCCAACGGCGACGGCACGACGGTGCAGGCGCCCGAGTTCGCCGACCACCTCTACACCCGCGGCTTCGTCATGCTGGCCGTCGGCCTGCTGCTGCTGGTCGTCGGTCAGTGGGTCTTCGCGCGGCTCGAGAAGTCGATCACGGAGCGTCTCTGATGACGACCTCGATCGTGGTGGACAACGTCACCAAGACCTTCCGCTACCAATACCAACGCACCCTCAAGCAGATGCTGCGCCCCGACCGCCGCGCACAGCTCTCCTCCGACCAGGTCGACGAGCGTGGGGACGGTGCATCGTTCAAGGCTCTCGACGGGGTGTCGTTCGAGGTCCAGCAGGGCGAGTCGATCGGACTGATGGGCCTCAACGGCTCGGGCAAGTCGACCCTGCTCAAGCTGGTCAACGGCGTCATGGTCCCCGACGAGGGCCAGGTGCTGACCCGTGGTCGGATCTCCGGACTCATCGCTACGGGCGCCGGATTCCACAACGAGCTCACCGGCCGCGACAACATCTACATGAACGCCGCGATGCTCGGCATGAGCAAGGAGGAGACCGACGCCAAGTTCGACGACATCGCGGGCTTCGCCGACGTCGGTCGGCAGCTCGACATGCCCGTCGGCAACTACTCCTCGGGACAGTTCGCCCGTCTCGGCTTCGCCGTCGCGGTGCACGTCGACTGCGACATCTTCATCGCCGACGAAGTGCTGGCCGTGGGGGACCGGCCCTTCAAGCGCAAGTGCCTCAAGCGGATGAAGGACATCCGCGAGTCGGGCATCACGATGTTCTACGTCAGTCACTCGGCGGGTTCGGTCAAGAAGATGTGCGACCGGGCGATCGTGCTCGACAAGGGCCGGGTCGGCTTCGACGGTGATGTCGACGAGGCGATCAAGTACCTCCACTACGACGGAGACGACGACGAGCCGGACTCCGAGGAGAGTGATGTCGACGAGCGGGACGACGCGCTCGCCAGCGACATCTGAGCCAGTCGCGCTCCAGCCGTCGAGCGGTGCGTGAGACACGTTCTGAACCAAGAAAACGTGTCTCACGCACCGCTCTTCTGCGTTGTGTGCCACGATCCATCAAGAATTACACCCGTGTAACGGCGTGTCGAGTGGAAATTACACGTGTGTAGTTACTCAGAAACTCTTCCGTGACTGGTGTGACTGGTGTGAAAGTACTGCCTTGTGTGACCTTCCCCCACACAGGAGTAGATCTTTCATGCGACCTCTTCAGGCCCGTCTCGTCACCCTGACCCAGCAGCTGCTGGCGCTCGGTGTCGTGCTCGTCGTCCTCACGCCCGCCTCCGGTGTGGTCTCGCTCGACATCGTCGGCAAGCACCCGGGGCAGCAGCCCGCCGGCCACGCCAGCGGCCAGGCGCTGCCGGCCGAGCTGATGTCGGCCACCGTGCCGACCAAGCCGGTCGCGCCGCACGTCACCGAGGTGCCGCTCACGGCCACCGGGGGCGGCTTCGCCGGTCTCCGTGGTCGTACGGTCGCCGGCGGCGCGAGCGATGCCCGCGTCACCAGCAAGCCGCAGTCCGTCGTGGGCTTCGCGGCCGTCGGCGTGACGTGGCAGCACGGCGAGGACCTCGCCGAGGACCAGATCGCCCTGCAGGTGCGCACCCGCACCGGCGACGAGTGGAGCGACTGGGAGGCTCTGGAGTACCACGACGAGCACGGCCCCGACGCCGGCAGTGCCGAGGCCGCCGGTTCCCGTCCCGGCACCGAGCCGATGTTCGTGGGCGAGGTCGACGACGTGCAGGTGCAGGCCAGCACGGACGGAGTCTCGCTCCCCGACGACCTGTCCCTCGCCCTGGTCGACCCGGGCTCGGCGAAGAGCAGCGACGTCGAGAAGGCCGCCGACGCCCC
Source organism: uncultured Actinomycetota bacterium (assembly GCA_963711175.1). Lineage (GTDB taxonomy): Bacteria > Actinomycetota > Actinomycetes > Propionibacteriales > Nocardioidaceae > Nocardioides. The sequence continues at coordinate 546,645 of CAVQDC010000021.1, read as the reverse complement.
GCGGGACGGCTCGGCGTCGTACGACGACGACTACGCGCAGCAGGGCGCGATGATCGGGTCCGGCAAGTCCGGCGACGGCATCGCCCTCCAGTCCGCGACGACGAACATGAAGGCAGCCGTCGCGCAGCCGACCATCTTCTCCCGTGCCCAGTGGGGCGCCGACGAGAGCATCCGCGACAAGAGCGCGCTGCACTACGGCACGATCAACGGCGGCTTCGTCCACCACACGGTCAACGCCAACGACTACACCGAGGCCCAGGTGCCGGCGCTCCTGCGCAGCATCTACGCCTACCACGTGAAGTCCCGCGGCTGGAGCGACATCGGCTACAACTTCCTCGTCGACCGGTTCGGCCGGATCTGGGAGGGCCGCTACGGCGGCATCGACAAGCCGGTCGTCGGCGCGCACACGCTCAACTACAACCAGTACTCGTTCGCGATGTCGGCCATTGGCAACTACGAGACTGCCCAGCCGACCGACGCGATGCTGCGCGCCTACGGCCAGCTCTTCGCGTGGAAGCTCTCGCTGGCCGGGGTCAACCCCGCGTCGACCTCGCAGCAGATCGGCAGCAAGACCTTCCAGGCGATCAACGGCCACCGCGACGCCGGCTCGACCGCGTGCCCCGGCAAGTACCTCTACGCCCAGCTCCCGCTCATCCGGCAGTACGCCTCCGCGGCCGCGCCGGCGACCCCGGTCCCGCCGGTCGTCACCTCGATCGCGGTCTCCGAGCCGAACCCGCAGAACAACCTCGACGGCACGGCCTACCCCGACCTCGTGGTGCGCCGCGCGGCCGACGGCCAGGGCATGGTGATCCCCACCGGCGGACTCACCTCGTTCCAGCAGCGCACGGTCGTGGGGAAGAAGGGCTGGGACAAGCGCTCGGACGTCATCGTCTCGCCCGACCTCACCGGCGACCGCGTCGCGGACCTGGTGACGATGGACAAGAACGGTGACGTCCGCATCCGCGCCGGCTCCGGCAACGGCAAGTTCGGCAGGACGGCCAAGAAGCTGTCGCTGCCCGGCTACTCGCTGATCACTGCCGTCGGCGACATCAACGGTGACGGCCGCAACGACCTGGTCGCCCGCTTCAAGGGCCGTCTGACGACCCTGGTCGCGACCGGCCGCGGCGGCTTCGACCGCAAGGTCACCCGCAAGGGCTACGGCAACTACCGGCAGCTGATCGGTGCCGGCGACGTCAACGGCGACGGTCGCGCCGACCTCCTGGTGCGCACCAAGAGCCGGCTCCTGCTCCAGACGGGCTACGGCACGGGCCGGTTCGCGGCACCCCGGAAGCTCGCCGGCTCGTGGAGCGGCTACAACCGCTACGTCGCGGGTGACTTCAACGGTGACGGCCGCTCCGACCTCGTGGCGCGGAAGTTCGACGGCAACATGATGTTGCTCCCGGGTCGCGGCGACGGCTCGTACGGCGCCGCACTCGGCCCGGCGACGAACCTCAAGTCCATGCGCTGGATCACCGGCGCGCAGATGGTCGGCGGCCAGGGTGCCGACCTCGTCGGCGTGGCCGGCCAGCAGCTCGTCGTGGTGGCCAATCGGGACACCTTCGAGCTGGGTGCGCCGATCGACACCGGCGTCTCCTTCGTCAACATGAACCTCCTCCTCAACGTCGGTGACGTCAACCGCGACGGCTTCGGCGACGTGCTGGGCCGCAGCGCGTCGGGCGAGCTGTGGTTCTATGCCGGCAACGGCACCGGTGCGCTGGCCGAGCCCACGCTGATGAGCAACGGCTGGGGTGGCGTCGCGGGCCTCACCGCGGTCGGCGACGTGACCGGCGACGGTGTGCCTGACCTGATCGGCACCCCGTCCGGCGGCGTGCTCTCGGTCTGGGTCGGCACGCCCGGCGGGTTCAGGAGTGCCGTGCCGGTGAAGGGCTCGGTCCGGTCGCGCGCCGGGCTGCCCTCGGACCTGTCGAGCTTCGACTGGGTCCTGGAGGTGCAGGCCATGAAGCTCAAGGGTCACGCCGACTACATCGTGCGCGACCGCACCAGCGGGGTGGCGTACGTCTTCGGTGGCCGCAAGGCGGGCGTCTCGGCGCCGCGCCTGCTGGGTGAGGGTCTGGGGGCCTTCGACCTGGCGGGGTAGGAGCTGAGCCGCAGTCAGGCTCGGGCAGTCGCCCGCTCGGCGTCATAGACGCCGTCGAGGCGGTCCGGGTCGGGGTTGCGGACAAGGACCAGCGAGCCTCCTCGTGCGAGGGGCTCGGTGAAGGTGGCCATTCCTGGTGGGGAAGCCGGGTCGGCCACCGACAGAAGACGGCCGCCGTCGGTGAGAGAGCTCCCGACGGCGGCCGTCAGGTCTGTCGAGGAAGGGAACAGCTGGCGCTGCGTCAGCGTGTCGGTGGCGCGGTCGTCGTCGGTGGGCGGGTCCCAGGCGGACCAGCCGTCGGGCTGCGACCAGATCTCGACCCCCACGTCGAGCACGCCGGCGGGCAACGGCTCGGCGAAGCGGACGCCGAGGGGACGCAGGCTGCAGGCCAGCACCGGGATGGCGGCGGCACGCGGAACCCAGGCATCGAGGCTGTCCGGTCCGCACACGACGGCGTCGGGGTCGTCAGCCGTGGTGATGACGAGGCCGACGCTCCACGCGGCGCCGAGGAACACCGGCGAGAGCCAGTGCGGCGGCAGGTCGACGCGCAGCGACATCCCGCGCTCGAGGTCCGCCACGTCGGTGAGCAGCCCCGCCGCCTTCGCCACCCAGTTGGCGTACGTCGTCACCGACAGCTCGACGCGCTCGTCGGTCGCGTGGTCGTAGAACGTGAGCAGCGGGCGTCCGGGCACGCGCCGCAGCTGGTCGGCGAGCACCTCGGCGAACGTGGTCACGAGGTCGTCACGCCTCAGACGGCGTTGGGCTCCGGGGAGTCCATGTAGGGGTAGTCCTGCATGAACGTCTCCAGTGCGGCGCCACTCACGTCGGAGCAGTACTGCCAGACGCCGACCTGCTTGCTCACGTCGGTCTCACCGGCGCCGCCGACGGACCAGTGCGTGAAGGCGACGTGCTGGCCCTTCGGGAAGGACTTGCCGTCCTTGGACTCCCACGGCACGGCCTTGAACTTGTCGCGCAGGTTGGTGGTGCCCTGGAGCTTCGAGGCGATGCCCTTCAGGACGTCCATCTTGTCCGCGCTGTCGGCGATGGTCTGGTCGTACCAGAGGATCGTGAAGCCGTGCTCGAGGTTGTGCACCAGCTCGCCGAGCTCGGGACGGTCGGAGGTCGTGTAGAGCTTGCGGTCCATGCTGTCCCACATGTTCCAGTGCGTGCCGAACGCCGGCGGGGCGTCGGGATAGCTCATCGGCGTGCCGACGTCGACGTGGTCCTGGTTGCCGTCGGCCTTCTTGGTGACGACCTTCTGGCAGGTCGACGCCTTGGCGCCGATCTCGCTCAGCGAGTCGGAGGAGTAGGCACGCAGGTCGTACCAGTCCTTGACCGGCTTGAAGGCCGCGGCGCCGATGATGAGGACGGCGACGAGGACGCAGACGCCCACGATGGCCAGGCCGCGTCGGTTCTCCGACTTCGACTGCTGGGAGCGGATGGAGTCGATGACCGCCTGACGGTCGGTCTTTGCCTGCTTGGCCACGGTGCTCTGGATCTCTCGGTCGACTGCTGGAGGGGACTGCTGGGCGTGCGGTGGGAGAGTCTACGTAGTCGCAGGTGATACGCGGCACACGCCGCCTGTTCTGCCGCCCGACGGGCCCGGCTCCCACTCGTCGACCTGCCAGCCGTGCGCGAAGCAGACGGCCGCCACAGCTGTGCGGCCGGCGTCGTGGGGGAGCCGAGCGAGCGCGGCGTCGAGCTCGACCCGGTCCACCGGAGCCCCGAAGGGAAGCCGGTCCTCGTCGACCCCTGCCAGAGCGCGTACGACGGCCTCGCGGGCGCCCCAGCCGAACAGGTCGCCGCCCTCGGGGCGGACGAGCGAGGCCGCGCCCGGACCGTCCTCACCGGGCGGCAGCACGAGGTCGGCGCGCCCGCGGACGACCGCGACGGGGCGGCCGGTGAGCTTGCCCTGCGCCAGCTCGGCCGCGCCCGCGAGCTCGTCCGCCACGGCCGGGAGGGTGACGGCGAGCGCGTTGCCGTACGTGTCGGTGCGGCCGGAGTAGTCCTCGGCCACGACGAGCCCGGCGGCACCGATCGCGATGTCGGTCTGGCCCTCACGCCACGCCCGCCCCGCGGTGTCGGTGACGAGCACCCCGACGTTGACGCCCGCCCGGGCGTGGATCTCACGGCGCAGCCTCCGGGCAGAGGCGTCGGGGTCGAGGGGGAGGAGCACGATCGAGCCCCGGGCGACGTTGGACGCGTCGACGCCGGCCGCGGCCATGGTCAGGCCGAGCCGGTGGCGCACGATGAGAGTGGCACCACGCCGGGCGACGAGGCGCACGGACTCCTCCTCGATGGCCGCGTCGCGGTCGCCCTCGCGTGCCCGGCCCTCGGCCTTGCTCACCACCTTGCTGGTCACCGACACGACGTCGCCGTCGGCCAGGTCGGCGCCGCGCGAGGGCACCCAGCACGACACTCGTCAGGTCGTCGCCGGCGGCGACCTCCCCGATGCCGTCGGGCGCCCAGACCTCGATCCTCATGCTGCGCCGGTCACGAGCTCGACGGCCTCGGCCGCCATCGCGGCCGTCGCGTCGAGGTCGCTCATCATCAGCGGCACTGCCCTGGCCCGGACGCCGGCCTCCTCGAGACGGGGCAGCTGGTCGGCGTCGCGGCTGTCGACCAGCCAGCCGTCGAGCACCCCTCCGCTCGAGCGGGCGCCGTAGTGCACGCCGACGGCTCCCGCCGACACCTCGACGCCGATGCTGGTGAGCATCTGGGCGGCCATGCCGTGCACGTGGGAGGCGCCGACGATGGGGGAGAGGCCGACCACCGGCGCAGCCGTCGCGCGGACCGCGTCGCGGATCCCCGGCACGCCGAGGATGGTGCCGACCGAGACGACGGGGTTGGACGGCGGCAGGATCACGAGGTCGGTGTCGCCGATGGCCTCGAGCACGCCGGGCGCCGGCGAGGCGGTGTCCTGCCCGATGACGAGCACTGCCTCGGCGGGCACTGCCGCCCGCAGCCGCACCCAGTACTCCTGGAAGTGGATGACCGAGCGCCCGCTCGGGCTGTCGGGGTCGGCGATCGCGATGTGCGTCTCGACGCGGTCGTCGCTCATCGGCAGCAGGGTGACGCCCGGCTGCCAGCGTCGGCACAACGCCTCCGTCACCGCCGACAGCGAGAAGCCGGCCTCGAGCATCTGGGTGCGGACGAGGTGGGTGGCGATGTCGCGGTCGCCCAGGCCGAACCACGTCGGCTCGACGCCGTACGCCTCGAGCTCGGCCTTCGCGCTCCACGTCTCGTCACGCCGGCCCCACCCGCGGTCGACATCGATGCCATCGCCGAGGGTGTACATCACGGTGTCGAGGTCGGGGCAGACCTTGAGGCCGTGGATCCACCAGTCGTCGGCGGTGTTGGCGACCACGGTGACCTCGGTGTCGGCTGTGCCGCCCGGCACCGTGGCGTTGCGGAGGCCGTGCAGCAGACCTTGGACGAACCTTGCCCCGCCCACCCCTCCGGAGAGGACGGTGATACGGCGGAGCGTGGCTGCGGATGATGGCATAGGAACAGCCTGCCGGAAGGCTTTCGGCCATATCAGATCCGGGCTTGACTTACGCGTACGACAGGCATGTAATTCCGACAGTGTCGTTAGTTCTCCGGAGTCGATGTACTGGGCCAGGGTCGAAAGGGCTACAACCATGAGAGCAGAACTTTTTCTCCTCGAGCCTGAGGGCGAGGAGCTGGGATGGCAGGACCGCGCACTGTGCGCGCAGACGGACCCCGAGGCGTTCTTCCCGGAGAAGGGCGGATCCACGCGCGAGGCCAAGAAGGTGTGCCTCACGTGCGAGGTGCGCGACGACTGCCTCGAGTCCGCGCTGATGAACGACGAGCGGTTCGGGATCTGGGGCGGACTGTCCGAGCGCGAGCGGCGCAAGCTGAAGAAGCGCGCCGTCTGACGCACTGACGCCGCCGCGCAGCGCAGGTTTGCGCTGTTTTTGGAGGCGCGGAGTGCCTCGCTAAGGTGCTCCGGTGACCGTCACAGCGCTTCTCGTCAGTCATGACGGGGCGCGGTGGCTGCCGGCAGTTCTCGCTGGTCTGATCGGGCAGACCCTCCCGGTCGACCGCGTCGTCGCCGTCGACACCACCAGCCGCGACGACAGCGTCGCCCTCGTGCGCGACGCCTTCGCCTCGTCCGGTCTGGACCGGTCGGACCGCCTCGTCGTCGACGTCGTCCACGGTTCCACCAGCTATCCCACGGCCGTACGCCGTGCGCTGGAGCTCGCGCCGCCTGCGTCTGACGGGACTGACGAGTGGGTCTGGCTGCTGCACGACGACAGCAACCCCGAGCCCACTGCGCTCGCCGAGCTGCTCGCCGCCGCCCAGGAGCACCCGGACGCCGCGATCCTCGGCCCCAAGCTGCGCGAGTGGCCCTCCCTGCGCCGCCTCCTCGAGGTCGGCCTCACCATCACCGGCACCGGTCGGCGCGAGACCGGGCTGGAGCGGGGTGAGTACGACCAGGGCCAGCACGACGAGGTCCGCGAGGTGCTCGCGGTCAACACCGCGGGCATGCTCGTGCGGCGTGACGTCCTGGAGTCGCTCGGCGGCCTCGACGAGGACCTGCCGATCTTCGGCAACGACATCGACTTCGGCTGGCGCGCGGCCCTGGCCGGCCACCGGACCTTCGTGGTGCCGCAGGCCGTGGTGTTCCACGCCGAGGCTGCCCACCGCGGGGTCCGGCGTACGCCACTCACCGGACGTCACACCCACTACCAGGAGCGCCGGGCCGCGCTGTTGACCTCGCTGGCCAACGTGTCCGGTCGCAGCTTCGCCTGGCACTACGTCCGCCTCTTCCTCGGCTCCGTGCTCCGGGTGCTCGGCTTCTTCGCCGTACGGTCGGTGGGCGAGGCCTTCGACGAGCTGGCCGCCGTCCTGTCCGTGCACGGTCGCCCCGGACAGGTGCTGGCCGCGCGCCGCGAGCGCGCGCGCCGCCGCGAGGGTGAGCCTGCCGACGTACGCCACCTGCTGGCGCCTGCCTGGCTGCCCTACCGGCACGGTCTCGACTTCGTGACCGACCTCGCCTCGGCGCTGACGGGCCAGGCGGCCGACGTCGCGGAGCGGCGACGCGCTGCCCGGACGCAGGAGGCGGCCCCGGCCGCCCAGCAGCGAGGCTCCTCCTCGGCGGAGGACGACGAGGAGGCCTACCTGACCGACAGCGGCCTGGTGGCGCGCTTCCTCACCAACCCGGTGGCGGTCGTGCTGGTGCTCTTCGGGGTGCTCTCCCTGCTCGCCGCGCGCGAGGCCTTCGGCTCGATCGTCGGCGGCGCGCTCTCCCCGGTCCCGTCGGCGGCCGGCGACTGGTGGTCGCTGCACGTCGCCACCTGGCTGCCGCTCGGCACCGGCACCGACGTGCCCGCCCCGGCCTACGTCCTCCCGTTCGCGGTCGCCGCGTGGTTCATGCTGGGCCACACCGGCGCCGTCGTCTCGGCGCTGATGTTGCTGGCCGTGCCGTTCGCCGCCTGGGGTGCGTGGCGACTGCTCAAGGTGGTCGGCCGTCTCGTCGACCCGCTGGGCCTGCCGCGCTGGCTCGTCGTGTGGGGCGCACTCACCTACGCCCTCGTCCCGGTGACGTCGGGCGCGTGGGCCGAGGGCCGCTTCGGCACCGTCGCGGTCGCCGCGCTGCTGCCGTGGGCAGCGCACGCCGCGCTGGGTTTCGTCGATCCCGACCGCGACCGTCGCTGGCGAGCCGCGTGGCGCACCGCCCTCCTGCTCGCCCTCGGCGCCGCCTTCGTGCCGGGACTCTGGCTCTTCGCCCTGCTCGCCACGGCCGTGGTGCTCGGCTCCGCCACCGTCATCTCGCCGCGGCTGCTGCGCGAGCGGGACAGCTGGGGACCGCCCGTGGTCGCCGTGGCGGCGACCCCGGTGCTGCTCGCGCCGTGGTTGGTGCCGCTGCTCACCACCGGCTCGGCGTCCGGGCTGCTGCTCGAGTCCGGCCGCCTCACGGTCGACCAGGTCACCTTCGGCGGCCTGCTGACCGGGCGGCTCAACGACCTCGGCGCCCCCACCGTGCTCGGCGCGGTGCTCGGCGTGCTGGCCGTCGCGGCCCTCGCCCCCCGGCGTACGCGGGTGCCCGTGGTCATCTGCTGGATCGTGGCGCTGGCCGCGGCCGTGGTCTCCGGGGTGCTGTCGCACGTGTCGCTCGACCTGCCGTCGGTCACCACCCGACCGAGCCTCGGCCTGTTCGTGGTGATCCTGCAGGGCACGTCGATCGTCGCTGCCGTGCTGGGCGCCGACGCCTACCTGCGCCGCCTCGACGAGCACCACCCGTGGTGGCAGCGCGGCCTTGCCGTCGCACTGGCCGTCGCCGCCGCCGCCGTGCCGCTCGGTGGCCTCGGCTGGTGGCTCACCACTCCCGGCAACGCCCTCACACGCGACGACGAGAGCACCGTCCCCGTCTACATGCAGCAGAGCTCGCTGCTCGGCGAGGAGCACGGCGTCCTGGTGGTCAACGGCTCGGTCGAGGACGGCATCACCTACCGCATCCGTCGCGACGACGGCACGACCGTGGGCGAGGACGAGGTCCTCACCCTCGCCCACGAGGACACCGCGCTGACCGACGACGTGCGCACCCTCGTCTCCTCGCCGACGCCCGAGGTCGTCGCGGCGCTGGGCGACCGTGGAGTGGAGTACGTCGTGCTGACCTCGCCCGCGGACGGGCAGATCTCCTCCCTCCTCGACGCCACCGCGGGCCTCGACCAGGCCAGTGCGGAGGACCGCAGCACCCGCGCCTGGCGGGTGGACCGACCGCTCGACCCGTCGGCCCTGGAGAGCACCCGCTCGTGGTGGCGCTCCGGGCTGCTGGTCCTCCAGGGACTCGCCATCCTGGCGGCCATGGTCCTCGCGGCTCCGACCGTGCGGCAGCGCAGGGAGGAGCGGGTCGATGGCTGAGCCCCGGACCACCTCCGCGGGTCGTCGACGCGTCGCCGAGGCGACGAGCCGTCGCCCGTCTCCGCTGACGCTGCTGGCCGTCGCGATCCCGCTGCTCACTGTGGCCGCGCTCGCGATCGTCCGCCCCGCCGAGACGCCGCCGTCCGCGTACGCACCGACGGAGGCAGCGCTGGACCGGGCGACCACGGTCTGCCCCACCAGGCTCCCGGGAGCCGACGACCTCCGTCTCGGCAGCACCGGGCTCGGCTCGGGCGACCTCGCCGTGCGCGTCGGCCGTGAGGACGACACGGCCACACTGGACGCCGGTGTCGGGTCGCTCACCGAGCGTGAGCCGGTGATGGTCAGCGGGAGCGGTGACCTCGCAGCCGGACTCGTCGTGACGCGGTCCGGAGCCGGTTCGGCCGTGGACTGCGACCGGCCCGTCCCGGAGCGCTGGTTCACCGGTGCCGGCGCGTCGGCCGAGCACTCCTCGACCCTCACCCTCCTCAACCCCGACAAGGGGCCCGCGGTCGCCGACGTGACGGTCTGGGACGGGAGCTCGCTGGTCGACGTCCCGGCCCTGCGGGGCGTCCGGGTCCCGGGAAGCGGCTCGGCCTCCTTCGACCTGGCAGATGTCGTGCCCAACCGCGACGCGCTCGCACTGCGAGTGGAGGTGACGCGCGGCCGGCTCGCATCCAGCGTCGTCGACCAGGTCGACCCTGTCGGCCGTGACCGGCCGGTGCGCGAGTGGCTGCCCTCGCAGGTCGCCCCGGCCACCACGTCGTACGTCGCCGGGGTCGGGACGACCGCCGCCGACCGGACCCTGACCCTGGCCAACCCGGGCGACAGCGAGGTCCGGGTGAAGCTCCAGCTGGTCACGGAGGAGAGCGAGTTCGCGCCGTCCGGCCTCGAGGAGGTCTCGCTGGCGCCGGCGTCCGTGAGCGAGGTCGACCTGTCCGGCGTGCTGCGAGGCAAGAAGGCCGTGGGCGTGCAGGCGATCCGCGTCGAGGCGACCGCACCCGTGACCGCCAGCCTGAGGAGCCGGATCTCCGACGACCTCGCGATCTCCGCCGCCGGTCCGAGCATCACCGCCGAGGCGGCCGCGGCGCTGCCCGCCGGCGCCAAGAGGCTGGTCGTCGTCGGCGCCACCGCGCCGGGCGTGCTGACCCTCCAGGCCTGGGACAAGGACGGCGAGGCGGTGGTGCGCGAGCGCCGTGTGGAGCTCGACCCGGCGACCGCCGCCCGCGTACGTCTGCCGGATGACGCCGTGCTCGCGCTGGTGCGGCTCGACCGCACCGAGGCCGTGGTGTCGCTCGAGGTCACCGAACGCGGGTTGTCGGTGCTGCCGCTCGTCCCGCTCGAGACGACCAGCCAGGTGCCCGACGTCCGACCGGCCCAGCGCTGATGGTGCGGCGCTAGTCCTCGCCGTACCTCTCGTCCACCTGTCCCGGCGTCAGGTTGAGCAGCTCGGCCAGCTGCTCGACGACCACGGTGTGCACCATCGCCTCGAGCTCGTCACGGTTGGTCGCACGGTGCTCGACCGGCCGGCGGAAGATCACGAGCCGGGTGGGGGACTGGCCCTTGCCGCGGACCAGCGACGAGAGCGGGACGGTCTCGTCGCCCCAGTCGTCGGGGAGCATCGGGGCGTCCTCGACGGCGTACTCGACCAGGCCGAGGTGGCGCTGCCAGCGCTCGTCGAGCGGAGTGACCACGTCGAGGACCAGCTGGTCGAACTTCTGCCGTGCCGTCCGCAGCGCCGGTGTGCCCGGGTCCGCCGGCAGGATGCCGGGACCGCGCATGCCGCGACCCCTCCGGTCGCGCATCCGTCGCCGACCGTCGTCCACGGCTGTGTCCACTGCTGCGTCCACCCCTTCATCCACGCCGCGAGCCTAAGCGCCGCGCGTCCAGGTGGCGGGTAGCGTCACCGACGTGAGCCTTGCCCGTCGTTGTTCGCGGTCGGCGTGCGGCCGTCCTGCGGTCGGCACGCTGACCTATGTCTACGCAGACCAGACCGCGGTCCTCGGCCCGCTGGCGACGTACGCCGAGCCGCACGCCTACGACCTGTGCGAGCTGCACAGCGAGCGGATGTCCGCGCCCCGCGGGTGGGAGGTGCTTCGGCTGGCTCCGGACCCGAGGGCCCAGGGGCCGAGCAGCGACGACCTGCTCGCGCTGGCCGACGCGGTGCGCGAGGCTGGCCGACCTGCCCCCACGCCGGTGCCGCTGCACTCGACCGACGACCCGAGTCGGGGTGCCAAGCGCGGACACCTGCGCGTCCTGAGCTCCACCGACTGACCTAGTATCAGCGGCGTGAACATCGACCCCCAGCTGCTGAGCATCATCGTCTGCCCGGCTTGCCACGGAGAGCTGGTGCCCGACGTGGTCGACGGCGCCGACGAGCTCGTCTGCCAGGGGTGCGGCAACGCCTACCCCGTGCGTGACGACATCCCGGTGCTGCTGGTCGACGAGGCCCGCAAGCCCGCCTGATGGCGACGTGGTTCGACGAGGCCCGCCTCGACGACGCAGGTGTGCTCGAGACGGTCGACCTGCGCCTGCGCACGCTCGCCGAGAGCGGGTCGCGCGTCCGGCGTGAGGCGCACGAGGCCGCCAGTGCGACGGCCGAGCTCATCGCGCAGGGTCGTGACGGCGAGCGTCCGCGCGCGGTCATCGCGGCCGGCCCTGACTCGCGGCTGCTCCGCGCGGTGCTCGAGCCGTGGTGCCCGGTGCCGTTCGTGGCCTGGCCCAACCCCGGCCTCCCCGGCTGGGCCGGTTCCCTCGACCTCGTCGTGATGCTGGCCCCGGAGGGCAACGACCACGGCTCCGCGTCGGCCGTCGCCGAGGCCGTACGCCGAGGCGCCCAGGTCGTCGTGGCCTGTCCCGAGCGGTCCCTGGTCGGCGAGCACGCCGCCGGTCGGCACGTCACGGTCCTGCCGACCGTGACCGGCGACCAGCTGGCGACCGCAGTGGTGATGCTCGACTACCTCGCCCACGTGCACCTCGGGCCGCGCGCCGACGCCGAGTCGGTCGCCGAGTCCCTCGACCGGGTCGCCACCGACTGCTCCCCGCACCGGGACCTCGCGGTCAACCCGGCCAAGATGCTCGCGATCGCGATGGCCGACACCAACCCGCTCGTGTGGGGCGGCTCGGTGCTCGCCGCGCGCGCAGCCCGCCGCCTCGCCGAGCTGCTGCGCCGCACGAGCGGCCGCTCGGCCATCGCCGGCGACGCCGAGCACCTCCTGCCGGTCATCGAGGCGACGAAGCCGCACGACGTCTTCGCCGACCCGTTCGCGGAGGACGCCGCCGACCTCCGACCGTTGCTGCTGGTCCTCGACGACCGGTCCGACGACCCCGTGGTGCGCGTGCAGACCGGCGAGCTGCGGGCTGCGGCCGCCCGCCACGGCGTACGCGTCGAGACGGTCGAGACCGACGCCGACGCCGAGGTGGCGCGCTATGCGTCGCTGCTGCTCACCGGCACCTACGCGGCCGAGTACCTCCGGGTCGGGCTGGTCGAGGACTAGCTCGTCGGTCCGGCCGGGGCCAGGCGCATGCCGAACACCAGCGCGTCGGCGCCGTGGACGTGCGCCGTTCGCTCGACCTCCATGCCGAGGCTGCGGGCGACACCTTGCGAGGGCGTGTTGTCCGGGCGGATGAGGGCGACCAGGTGCTCGACGCCGTGGGCGGCCGCACAGTCGCGTACGGCTCGGGCCGCCTCCCTCGCGTAGCCGAGCCCGCGCACCTCGGGCATGAGGTGGTAGCCGATCTCGAGGTGCGGGGTGCCCTCGACGTCCTGCATCGTCAGCCCGCAGTCGCCGACGAAGGCACCGTCGTGCGTCTCGACGACCCAGAGGCCGAAGTCGTGCTCGGCGTAGTTGCGCGCTTGCCACTCGATCCAGCGCCGTCCGTCCTCCTGCGATGCTGGGTGGACGGTCGCCCCGCATCGGGTCGAACGCGACGAGGAGGGCGGTGACGTCGTCGAGGTCCGTCGTGGTCATCGGGCGGAAGCGCAGACGCTCGGTCGGCTCGGGCAGCACCGCGTCAGGCTAGTCGGGTCGCGTGCCGTCCGGCGGCGCCTGGTCGACGTCGGCCCAGACCTCGGTCAGCTCGAGGAGCAGTCCGTCGCGGACAGTGGCGAAGCTCGCGACGGCGAAGCGCAGCTCGTCGCCCGCCGCGCTCCTGCCGACGACTGTCGCGCGCAGCACGCCGCGGTCGCCGTCGGCGACCAGGTCCTCGACGAGCATCCGCTCGAAGCCGGGGTAGTCGGCGTTGAACCGCACCCATGCGTCCTTGCCGAACGCCTCACCGGTGTGCACGAGCCGACAGGTGAAGTCCGGGTGGAGCAGGTGCGGGAGCCCGGCCCAGTCGTGGGCGTCGATCACCTCGACGAGGCGGGTCAGTGCTGTCGCGACGTCCATGGGGCCAGCCTGGCGGAAGGGTCCGACACCTTCACGTCTCGAGGCAGAACTCGTTGCCCTCGGGGTCCGCCATGACGATGAGGTCGTCGCCCTCATGGGTCACGGTCGCGCCGAGCCCGACCAGTCGCGCGCGCTCCTCGTCGAGGTCGCCCATCACCCGGAGGTCGAAGTGCTGGCGGTTCTTGGCGACCTTGCCCTCGGGCACCTTCTGGAACCACAGGCTCGGCCCGCCCCACCCGGCCGGCTCGACCCATGCCCGCTCGGGCGTGCTGTCCTCGTCGACGTCCGAGCCGAGGGCCTCGGCCCAGAACAGCTGCCACCACCAGCGGCTCGTCGCAGTCGAAGGTGACGGACTTGATGAAGGCGGTCATCGTGCCCCTTCTCCTCGTCCAGCGGCGACAGCCGTTGCGTACTGGCTCAGCGCGAGGTCGAAGTCGGCCTCGTCGAAGTCCGGCCAGAGCTTCGGGCTCACGTGCACCTCGGCGTGCGAGGCCTGCCACGGGAAGAATCCCGACAGCCGTTGCTCCCCGCTGGTCCGGACGACGAGGTCGATCTCCTTCACCGGTCCGCCCGGCAGGTGCGCGGTGATGTCGGCCGGCTCGATCCCGCCGGAGGCGTCCACGGCTCCCGCCAGGACCGCCCCACGGATGCCGGCGACGATGTCAGCGCGCCCGTCGTACCCGATCGCGAGCGTGACGTGTCCGGTGCGACCGGCCGTACGCGCCTCGGCGCGGGCCAGCTCCACGGCCGCGTCGTCCGGCAGCAGGGCAAGGTCGCCGCTCACGTGCAGCGACCAGTGGCCGGTGCGTTCCACGAGCCCGGGCAGCACGCGGGCCACCAGCCCGAACAGGAACCCGACCTCGGCCCCCGAACGCTTCCGGATGTTGTCGGCGGACAGCACGTAGATGCTCACGTGGTCGATGCCCCGGTCCTCGCACCAGCCGAGCAGGTCCTCGATGTGGTCGGCCCCTCGCCGGTGTCCCTCGCTCGGGCTGGCGAGTCCCGCGCGTCGTGCCCAGCGGCGGTTGCCGTCCATCACCACCCCGACGTGGCGTGGTCGTACGGTCTCCCTGCCGGCGTCGACGGTGCGTCACGCGTCCATCCTGTCCGAGCGCGGTACGTCGTGGCTACGCGCGCGGCGTGTTCGGCGATCGCGCGGCGGGTGTCGCGCCGGACGTCGAGGTCGTCCTCCGTCGCGTAGGTGCACACCAACGCAGCCGAGCGTGCCTGACCTCAAGGATCGGCGCGCACCTGACCGTGCGCACCGGCGGCGCGCTCCTGCTCCAGGAAGCGTTCGACACGCCGATCCGGTACGAGCCACATCAGGGCTACGGCGACGTACGGCACCAGCGCCAGCCACGGCTCCACGAACGCCAGGGCGATACCGGTCACATAGAACAGGGGCGACAGCTTGCCCTTCATGTCGCGCCCCATCGCTTCACGCACCCGCTGTCCAGTTCCAGGCAAGCGCAGGATCCGCAGCTGGAGCAGGTAGAAAGCAATCGCTGCTCCGAGAAGGTTCACCCCGTAGATGACCGTGGGGGTTCGCGCGAGTGAGGACTCGTCGAGCCATGCCGTGGTGAACGGGTACAGCGAGAGCCAGAACAACAGGTGGAGGTTCGCCCACAGGATGGAGCCGTCGACGTCATCGACGATCTGGAACAGGTGATGGTGGTTGTTCCAATAGATCCCGATGTAGACGAAGCTCAGCAAGTAGGTGAGCAGACCGGTGCTGGTCGTGTCGCGCAGGGCGCTCAGCGTCGGCTCCTCCGGCACGTTCAGCTCGAGCACCATGATCGTGATGATGATGGCAAGCACGCCATCGCTGAACGCCTCGAGCCTGGTGGTCGACATCACCTGAGCCTAGGGATGCCGCACCACGCGTCGCGGCCGTTCCAGGTCTTGGACGAACGTCGGGACAGCCAAAGCCTGTACGGCCGCATCGCGGCAGATGAGTGCGTTTCACTCGGACGCTAGGTAATCAGCGAGGGGGCCAGGCGACGGTCGCTGGTGCCACCACCAGGCGCTCTCTGGGCCGATCCGATAGTAGTGACCTAAACGGTCTTCTTCATCGTCGACGGTGGCCTCGCGGAAGGTGTCGTCCGCATGCCCAACTCGTTCCTCGATGGCCGCTCGCAGACCGCTTGACGCGCGAGCCGTGAACTCAGCGATGTAGTCGCGCGAGCAGAGGTCGTTCGTGTAGTCGTCCACCGTCGCGGTGTAGGTGTTGACCTCTTTGGTCAGACGCAACCAGACGCGGACCTCTCGCTCCAGCCGCGCGTGCTCCGCCCAGCCCGCCTGCGCGAGGGCAACCTCGATCTGCCGTATCTCAATCTCGTCTGTCACAGGGCAAGGCTCGCCCATCCGGATCTCGGCTACTAGGAGACTTCCCGCAGGATCGGTGTCTGGCCAGACTCTGATCTAGGTGATCGGCGGGACGCTCTCTTATCGGCTGCCCACCATCTGAGGTGTGGCTCTCATCTGGACTGCGACCTGCCGGTCACCGTGACGAGGAGTGGCTCCAGAGGGGTTTGCCCAGCTCGTAGTAGCAATGCCCACCTCGTCGTCCAACTGGTCCCCGGCCACAGACGAGGTGAAGCAGATGAGTAAGAAGAAGGGCGTGATCATCGGGGTCGATCCCCACAAGATGTCGGTGACGATCGAGGTCGTCGACACCCGCGAGCAGCTCCTCGGCACCGGTCGGTTCGACACCACCAACACCGGTTACGCCGAGATGCGGCGGTATGTGAAGCAGTGGCCTGACCGCCTCTGGGCCGTCGAGGGAGCCAACGGCGTCGGCCGTCCGCTGGCCCAACGACTGGTCGCCGCCGGCGAACACGTCGTCGACGTGCCGGCCAAGCTCGCGGCGCGGGTGCGGCTCTTCGACACCGGACACAACCGCAAGACCGACGCGCTGGACGCCCACTCCATCGCCGCGGTCGCAGTCCGCACCGAAGGGCTGCGGGTGGTGGCCGATGACGGTGAGCTCGAAGCGCTGCGGATGCTCACCGACCGCCGTGACGAGCTCGCCCACCAACGGGTCCAGACCGTCAACCGGCTGCAACGCCTCCTGAGTGAACTGCTGCCTGGCCAGCGCAAACGCGACCTGTCCGCCACCCAGGCCAAGGCCATGCTCGCCACCGTGCGCCCGCGTGACATCGCCGGCAAGACCCGCCGCCGGATGGCGGCCGAGGAGATCGCCGACCTGGTCGCCCTGGACGCGAAGCTGAAGAAGATCAAGGCCGAACTGAAGGCCGCAGTCGTCGAACGCGGTTCGACGTTGATGGACCTCTACGGCGTCGGCCCAGCCGGCGCCGCCCGGACCCTGGCCGACGTCGGCGACATCGCCCGGTTCGCCGACCGCAACCGGTTCGCGTCCTGGACCGGCACCGCACCCCTGGACGCCTCCTCGGGTGAGCAGAACCGCCACCGCTTGTCGCGGGCGGGGAACCGGCGCATGAACCACGTCCTGCACGTCGCCGCGGTCGTGCAGATCCGCCACGACACCGAGGGCCGCGCCTACTACCGCCGCAAGCTCGACGCCGGCAAGACCCCGATGGAAGCACTGCGGTGCCTCAAGCGACGTCTGTCCGACGTCGTCTACCGCCAGCTCGTCGCCGACGCCCAGCAGCGGGATGGAGCGGGTCCGGGAGGGCACTGCGGGGCGACTCTTCAATCCAGCGCGGCCGACTCGCACCCGCTCATCGACACTTCGGATCAGCCACTTCCCGGACCCGCGAAGCCGACGCTACGCCGACGACCAGCCGGTCGGAAGACCCTCACTCCAACCGCTCCTTGACACAGAGGGGTACCAGATCCGGTAGTCGCGCCGGTCGGTGGCGCGGCTTCGGCCCGGGCGTCTCGGATCATGGCGTGCTTGTAGCCCCGCCGGTCGTGCGGCGGGGCTGTGGGGCGGGGTCATCTTCGTTCGGGCGGGTCGACCGCGCTGGTGCCGTCCCGGTCGCGGACGAACTGGTGCCCGTGGGGGCTGGTCCACGTGAAGACGCCGGGTCCGATGACTCGATAGGTCCAGGCGGTGTGGGTCTTGAGTCGGTGGTGGAAACGGCAGAGCGCTGCGAGGTTGGGGGTCGCAGTGGGACCGGGCTGAGCTCGGCCTTCTGCTTCGGCGTCGTGGTCGTGCTCGACGACGTGGTCGACGTCGCAGCCGCGCGCCGGTCGGGTGCACCAGGGGAACACGCAGGTGCGGTCGCGGAGAATCGACCTGTTCGCGGATCCGGTCCGGGACGGCGTACGCCGAGGTGGACAGCTCGGCGTTGAGGTCGATGACGGGCTTGATGGTGACCTTGGTGCGGGAGTCGCCGCACCAGCTCGTGATCTGGTCGAGCAGGACCAGCCGCTGGCCTTCCTCGAGCTGGCCGGTGGGACCGAACAAGGTCTGCTCGCCTGCGGTCGATGCGGCGAAGTGGGCGTGGACGACGACTTCGCGGGCCGCGGGCAAACCGTCCTTGTCCTTGGGGCCGGTGTGGCCTTGGTGGAACAGGTCGAGGGCGGTCTGGGTGCGGGCGAGGTCACCGAGGGCCTTGGCGCGGCGTACGTCGAGCGTCTCGGCGGATCCGAGGGCCTTCTGCTCGGCAGCCTTCTGCGCCAGTGCCCGGTCGAGGTCGAGGGCGTCTGCGAGGTCGAGGTCTGCCTCGACGTGAAGGGTCCCGGCGTAGTGGACGTCGTCCCGATTGACGGTGACTTGCCTGGGGTCGACCGAGAGGTAACCGTCCTCCGGGTCCGCAGCCGGATCCGGGGAGGCGAGCTCGTAGCGCTTGATGGTCTCGGCGACGAGTCGGTCGAGCTGCGCGGTGCCGATGCGTCCGGCGACGGCCGCGACCTGCGAGTCGATCCACCGGGCAGCGTCCATCGTGAGCGCGGGCGAGGAGTGGATGGTGGCCTCCGCGACCAGCCGTGCCCGCCAGGCCGGCACCTGCCCGGCGTGGACCTGTGCCCACAGTCGCGGCAGTCGGTGGCGGAGCTCGAGGGCGTGGCCGATGAGCTTCTTCGCCGCGGTCGTGGAGACGCCGAGTACGGCGCCGAGCTCGGCGATGCAGAACTCCGCGACCAGCGGGCACCCGGGACCGGCGATCGGCTCCTCGTGCTCGCAGCCGGGGACGGTGAACGCGGCAGCGATCGTGGATCGACTCGGGCGGGTGGAGGTCGGCCCAGCGGGCGGCGACCTCGAGGAGCTCCGCGGCTGCCTGGTCCTCGGCTGCCTTGCGATCACGAGCCAGCGCGAGCAGGTCGCTGGCCGAGAGGTCGTTCCCGACCCTCTCCTCCACCTGCTCCAGCGTCTCGCTCATGTGTTCTATTATAGGCGATGACACCGACAGTGGGGCTCAGTCCACAGGCGACATTCCGGCGAGCATGGCGAGGCTCGTAATCTGGTCCCGTGTCCAGCGAGACCCCCGTCCTCCGCGAGATGCGGCCCGAGGACGTACCGGCCGTGATGGCCGTCCAGGAGCCGGCCTCGATCGCCGGGCTTTCAGGTGTGTTCCCGCAGGACGCGTATCCGTTCCCGCGGGACGTCCTGGCCGGGCGGTGGCACGCCGAGATCGCGGAGGACGGGGTGGACTGCTTCGTGGTCGAGAAGGACGGGAGGGTCGCGGGGTTCGCAGCTCTGAAGTGCGACGAGGTGATGCACTTCGGCATCGCGGTCGAGGAGTGGGGGAGCGGTCTCGCGACGCTCGCCCACGACGAGCTCGTGGCACGAGTGCTGGGAGCGGGTGTCCGGCGAGCGTGGCTCTGCGTCTACGCAGCCAACCCGCGCGGCCGCGCGTTCTGGGAGAAGCTGGGCTGGACCGACACGGGCGAGCGGAGCAGCGGCCCGATGCCGCCGCACGCCGAGCTGCTGACCTACGAGAAGGTGCTCGAGTAGCACCCGGACCGATCTGCCCCAGCACCCGATTCCGTCCGGATCCGCGTCTAGCGTGTCCACATGACGTACGAGACCCGGCTGCTGACTCCCGACACGTGGGACGACTTCGCCGCGCTGGTCGAGGCCAACAACGGCGTGTGGGGCGGCTGCTGGTGCATGGGCTTCCACCCCGAGGGCCTCGGTGGATCTGCGGACGAGCACCGCGAGGCCAAGCAGAAGCACACGCGCGAGGGCACCGTCCACCAGGTGCTGGTGTACGACGGCGAGCGGGCCGTCGGGTGGTGCCAGTTCGGGAGTCCGGCCGAGCTGCCCACCATCAAGAACGCCAAGGCCTACGACAAGGACCTGGGTGAGCTGCCGCGCTGGCGCATCGGCTGCATCTTCACCGGGAGCAAGCACCGTGAGAGGGGCGTCGCGCGCGCGGCGGTCACGGCGGTCCTCGAGGAGATCCGTGCGGCTGGCGGCGGCATCGTCGAGGCCTACCCGGAGCAGGTCGAGGACCGCAAGCCGCAGCGCGGCGCCTACCTCCACACCGGGCCCGAGACGCTCTACGAGGACCTCGGCTTCGTCCGGGACCGGCAGATCGCCAAGTGGCGCTGGGTGATGCGGCTCGAGGTCGACGCGGGCTGAGCGAGGAGTGCGTCGATAGGCTGCACCCTCGACCCACTGACCCGAAGGATCACTCATGGCCGGCGGACTGTTCGCCCTGCTCGACGACGTCGCCGCCCTTGCGCGGATCGCCGCTGCCAGTGTGGACGACGTCGCGGCCGCCGCGGCGCGCGCGAGCGCGAAGGCTGCCGGCGTGGTCGTGGACGACACCGCCGTGACGCCGCAGTACCTCCACGGCTCCGCTGCCGCACGCGAGCTGCCGATCATCAAGAAGATCGCGATCGGGTCGCTGCGCAACAAGCTGCTCTTCATCCTCCCGGCGGCCGTGCTGCTCGGGCAGTTCCTCCCCGGCCTGCTGCCGGTGATCCTCATCTTCGGTGGCGCGTTCCTGGCGTACGAGGGTGCGCACAAGGTGCACGAACGGCTCACCGGCCACGCGACCGAGGCGCAGGAGGAGGTCTCCGAGGACGGCGAGTTCACCCCGGAGCACGAGGAGCGGACGATCGCGCAGGCGATCCGCACGGACTTCATCCTCAGTGCCGAGATCATGGTCATCGCGCTCAAGGAGGTCGTCAGCTCCGACGCGGACGCGAGCATCTGGATGCGGGCGATCGTGCTTGCCGTGGTCGCCGTCCTGATCACCGTGCTCGTCTACGGCGTCGTCGCGCTGATCGTGAAGATGGACGACGTCGGCCTCCACCTCGCCGAGAAGCCCTCCCAGGGTTCGCAGCGTCTCGGGCTCGCACTGGTGTCGGCGATGCCGCGACTGCTGGCCGCCATCTCCCTCATCGGCACGCTCGCCATGCTCTGGGTCGGCGGCCACATCTTCCTGGTCAGCCTCTACGAGATCGGCGGCCACGACGGGCTGCTCGAGGGCACCGGCCTCGGCGACGCCCTCCATGCGCCGTACGACCTCGTGCACCACTGGGAGGTCGACGTCCACGACGCCATCGGTGGGTTCTTCGGCGCCCTCGCCGGATGGCTCCTCAACACGGTCCTCTCCGCGGTGGTCGGGCTCGTCGTCGGCGGCATCGTGCTGGCCGTCCTCAACGCCCTCGGGATCGGCGGTGGTCATGGTGGCGACCACACCGCCGGGGCCGGTGACGAGCACGCCGACGGGCACCCGGACGGGGCCGGCGGCGAGCACGGTGACGCGGCTCACGAGGATTCTCCGAATCGCTGACCCCAGATTTACCCTCTTGGTGTCCGCGCGGGAGATCCCACGACGCACAGATGTGCGGCGCAGACGGCCTCTGCCACACCAGGAGACAACTGATGGACTTCAAGGTCGCTGACCTCAGCCTCGCCGCCTACGGCCGCAAGGAGATCGAGCTCGCCGAGCACGAGATGCCGGGCCTGATGGCCATGCGCGAGCGCTACGGCAAGGAGCAGCCCCTCGCTGGGGCCCGCATCGCCGGTTCGCTGCACATGACGATCCAGACCGCCGTGCTGATCGAGACCCTCGCGGCTCTCGGCGCGGACATCCGCTGGGCCACCTGCAACATCTTCTCGACCCAGGACCACGCCGCCGCGGCGGTCGTCGTGGGCCGTGACGGCACCGCCGAGGACCCCCAGGGCGTCCCGGTCTTCGCCTGGAAGGGCGAGTCGCTCGCCGAGTACTGGGACGAGGCCGAGAAGGTCTTCGACTTCGCCGGAGAGAACGGCGAGCCGGGCGGCCCCAACATGCTCCTCGACGACGGCGGCGACATCACCATGCTGCTGCACCTCGGTGTGGAGTACGAGAAGGCCGGCGCCGTGCCGTCGCAGGACTCCACCGACAACGAGGAGTTCAAGGAGGTGCTGCGCGTCCTGGCCCGCTCGCTCGAGTCCGACCCGCAGCGCTGGACCGCCCGCGCCCCGATGATCAAGGGCGTCTCCGAGGAGACCACGACCGGCGTCCTGCGCCTCTACGACCGTTTCCGCGAGGGCACGCTGCTCTTCCCGGCGATCAACGTGAACGACTCGGTCACCAAGTCCAAGTTCGACAACAAGTACGGCTGCCGCCACTCGCTCATCGACGGCATCAACCGCGCCACCGACGTGATGATCGGCGGCAAGGTCGCCGTCGTCTGCGGCTACGGCGACGTGGGCAAGGGCTCCGCCGAGTCACTGCGCGGCCAGGGCGCCCGCGTCATCGTCACCGAGATCGACCCCATCTGCGCGCTGCAGGCCGCGATGGACGGCTACGAGGTGCGTCGTCTGGAGTCGGTCGTCGAGACCGCCGACATCTTCATCACCACGACCGGCAACTTCGACATCATCACCGTGGAGCACTTCCACAAGATGAAGCACCAGGCCATCGTCGGCAACATCGGTCACTTCGACAACGAGATCAACATGGCCGGCCTGGCCAAGATCCCCGGCATCGTCAAGGACGAGATCAAGCCGCAGGTCCACCAGTGGATCTTCCCGGCGTCCGATGAGAAGCCGAGCAAGAAGATCATCGTGCTGTCCGAGGGTCGCCTGCTCAACCTCGGCAACGCGACCGGCCACCCGTCGTTCGTCATGTCGAACTCGTTCACCAACCAGGTGCTGGCGCAGGTCGAGCTGTTCACCAAGGCCGACGACTACGAGCTCGGCGTGCACGTCCTGCCCAAGCACCTCGACGAGGAGGTGGCCCGCCTGCACCTCGACGCCCTGGGTGTCGAGCTGACGGAGCTCACCAAGGAGCAGGCCGCCTACCTCGGCGTCGACGTCGCGGGCCCGTACAAGTCGGACCTCTACCGTTACTGAGCCAGCGCGGGACGCCCCTCGCGCAGGGGGGCTGTCCCTAGACTGGACACCATGACCGACCTTGCCGAACCGGCACGCGGAAGCGTGCTCGTCGTCGACGACGACGCCTCCCTGGCGGAGATGCTCTCCATCGTCCTCCGCCAGGAGGGGTTCGACAGCCGGATCGTCGGGCGCGGCGACATCGCGCTCGAGGCGTTCCGCGACTACAAGCCCGACCTGGTGCTGCTCGACCTGATGCTGCCCGGCAAGGACGGCATCGACGTGTGCAAGGAGATCCGCGCCGAGTCCGGCGTGCCGATCGTGATGCTCACCGCCAAGGGCGACACCGTCGACGTGGTCGTCGGCCTGGAGTCCGGTGCCGACGACTACATCGTCAAGCCGTTCAAGCCCAAGGAGCTCGTCGCCCGCGTGCGTGCGCGCGTACGCCGCAACGACGTCAGCAACGACGAGGGCCTGACCATCGGAGACGTGACCATCGACGTGGCCGGTCACTCGGTCACCCGCGAGGGCAGCACGATCAACCTGACGCCGCTCGAGTTCGACCTGCTCGTCTGCCTGGCCCGCAAGCCGTGGCAGGTCTTCACCCGGGAGGTCCTGCTGGAGCAGGTCTGGGGCTACCGCCACAGCGCCGACACCCGCCTGGTCAACGTGCACGTCCAGCGGCTGCGCTCCAAGGTCGAGCACGACCCGGAGAACCCCGAGGTCGTGGTGACCGTGCGCGGCGTGGGCTACAAGGCCGGCAAGTCCTAGGCAGCACGAGTGAGTCACCGATGAGTCACAGGTGAGCGGGCTCGACCGGCTTCCGCCGATCCTCCGTCACGGGCCCGCCTTCTGGCGCCGCTCCGTCCAGGCGCGCGTCGTCCTCAGCACCATGCTGCTCTCCGCCCTCGTCGTCGGCGTCGTCGGCGCCTTCCTCATCCACCAGACGCGCGACGGCCTGCTGCAGAACCGGGTCGACGCGGTCGTGCAGGAGGCCGAGGGCGAGACCGAGTCGGCTCGCGTGCAGCTCGCTGCCGCATCGGGCCTCGAGGTCGACGAGTCCGCGCAGCAGCAGGCACTGGTCGAGCCGATCATCGCGCGTGGCTCGACACGCGGCTTCGCCGTGATCCTGTCGCCGCCGATCGGTGACGGCGTACGCCTCGCGGACGGCGGGGCGAAGTTCACCGAGGGGCTCGACCTCTCGAGCGTGCCGGAGGAGCTGCAGGCCCACTTCGAGGACGTCTCGTCCACCGCGTGGACCTACACCGACATCCGGACCAGCGGGGAGGTCACCGGCCTGCCGGCGGGCCCGGGCGTCGTCGTCGGCAGCCAGGTCCGGCTCCCCGCGGACAACAACACCTACACGCTCTACTACCTCTACCCGCTGGACGAGCAGCAGCGCACGCTCGCGCTCGTCTCCCGCGCGATGCTCGTCGCCGGCGTCCCGCTCCTGCTCCTGGTCGCCGGCCTCACGTGGCTGGTGACCCGCCAGGTGGTGACCCCGATCCGGATGGCGCGCCGCGTGGCCGAGCGCCTCGCGGCCGGCCAGCTCCAGGAGCGGTTGCGCGTCCGCGGCGAGGACGACCTCGCGCGCCTCGCCACCTCGTTCAACCAGATGGCCTCCAACCTCCAGAAGCAGATCCGCCAGCTCGAGGAGCTCAGCCGGCTGCAGCGCCGCTTCGTCTCCGACGTCTCCCACGAGCTGCGTACGCCGATCACGACCGTACGCATGGCCAGTGACGTCATCCACGACGCGCGACCGTTCCTCGACCCGGTCACGGGCCGCGCCGCCGAGCTGCTGCAGAAGGAGCTCGACCGCTTCGAGACACTCCTCGCCGACCTGCTGGAGATCAGCCGCTTCGACGCCGGCGCTGCGGTGCTCGAGCCGGAGGACGTCGACCTCGTGGACGTCGCCCGGCGCGTGGTCGACATGACCTCGGGCCTCGCCGCGCAGCGCGACATCCGCGTGGTCGTGCGCGACCCCGGCGTGCCCTGCGTCGCCGAGGCGGACGTGCGCCGGGTGGAGCGCATCGTGCGCAACCTGGTGACCAACGCGATCGACCACGCCGAGTCGCACGACGTCGAGATCTTCGTCGGCGCCGACCGGCAGTCCGCCGCGATCGCGGTCCGCGACCACGGCATCGGGCTCGGTCCGGGGGAGTCGGCGATGGTCTTCAACCGCTTCTGGCGTGCCGACCCGGCGCGCGCCCGGACGAGCGGCGGCACCGGCCTCGGACTCTCGATCTCGCTCGAGGACACCCACCTCCACGGCGGTTGGCTCCAGGCATGGGGCCGTCCTGGCGAAGGTGCACAGTTCCGACTGACCCTCCCGCGCCACCTGTCCACCCAGCTGCGGCACTCACCGCTGCCCCTCGTGCCCGACGACGCCCGGGAGTCGGCGTGATGACCCGCACCGCAGGCGCCATCGCCGCTGCGGCCGCGTGCGCGCTCCTCGCGGGCTGCGTGTCGATGCCGACCGACGGCCCGGTCACCGACGCCCAGGTCTCCACCGCCACGGACGACGCGCCCGGCGTCTCCATCGACCCCCGACCGCCGCGAGCGGGCGATTCGGCGACCGACATCGTCGAGGGTTTCCTCGAGGCGATGAAGGCGAGGCCGATCTCGACGACCGTCGCGCGCCAGTTCCTCTCGAGCGAGGCGGCCGACGCCTGGGTGCCGGAGCAGCAGATCATCACCTATGCCGAGCCCGGGACGGCGACCGGGGACACGTCCGTCCGGATCCCGCTGAAGGACGTGAACCTCTATGACGATCGCGGTGCGTGGGAGCGCACCCAGCCCAGCCGCGTGCTGCAGATGGGGCTCGTCCAGGAGGACGGGGAGTGGCGCATCGACACGGTGCCCGACGCGCTCATCGTGCCCGACTCGTGGTTCGACGACGGCTACGAGCGGGCCTCGCTCTACTACCTCGACCCCACCTCCGAGGTGCTGGTCGCCGAGCCCGTGTTCGTGCCGCGCGGCGACCAGTTCGCCTCGTCCCTGGTCCGCGGGCTGGTGACCCAGCCGCCGCCCACGCTGAACGGAGTCGTCCGCACCTACTTCCCTGCCGGCACGCGGGACGGGCTCTCTGTGCCGATCGTCAGCGGCATCGCCACCGTGTCCCTCTCGGGCGATCCCGACGCCGTCGACGTGGAGACGGCCCGGGGGATGCTCGCCCAGCTGGCCTGGACCCTCCGTCAGGACCCGCAGGTCCGCGCCATCCAGCTCAGCGTCGGCGGACGCGTGATCAGCGCCGAGGGAACGTCTCGCGGCAACCTCGACGCCGGGGACAGGTTCGACCCGGACGGGCTGAGCGCGATCCCGGACCTGTACGCCCTGGAGGACGGCCACGTCGTGGTCGGCGCCCTCGGTGCGTTCGCGGACACGCTCGGCCCGTTCGGCGGCGACGGCTACGACCTGCGCTCCATCGGCGTCAGCATCTCGGGCTCCCACGTCGCGGCGGTGTCCACCAGCGGCACCGAGCTCTACGTGGCTCCGACTGAGGCGCCCGACGGTGACGTCTCCAACGTCGTGACAGGGGCCGTTGACCTGGCCGCTCCCCACTGGGACTACCGCGACCGCCTGTGGGTGCTCGACCGCACTGCCGGGCGGGCCCGCGTCATCGTCGTCGTCGACGGCGCCGCGAAGCTGGAGCCCGTCCCCGGCATCACCGGCCGCACGGTCACCGAGCTCCTGGTCTCCCGCGACGGGAGCCGGCTGGTCGCGGTCGTGCGGGGTCGCAAGGTCGACCGCGTCGTCACGACGCGGATCCTGCACGACGCCGCCGGAGCCATCCTCGGCTTCACCCCGATCCAGGCACTGCCGCTGCCCGAGGAGGGCAGTCAACGCATCCGGGACATCGGCTGGCGCTCGCCGACGTCGATCTCGGTCCTGCGCAACATCAACAGTGAGTACTCGGTGGTGCGCACGGTCGCGGTCGACGGCGCCCCGGGCGACGTCCTGACCGGTTCGACGATCGTCCGCGGTCCGGTGCGGACCCTCGTGTCCGCCCCGGTCGACGGCACCGAGGTCTACGCCCTCGGTCACGGGTCGGTCGCGAGCGTGACCCGCCCCGAGCGCATCATGCCGGCCCTGCCCGAGGGCCTGTCCGCGCTCACCTACGTCGGCTGATCCACAGGCCGCGCGCGAGCGGTTGCCGGCGTACGTCTGCGGCTGCTGGCATGGACGCGTGCTCGACGAGGCCCTCGACCTGTTCCTCGGCAGCCGGTGCGTCGGGTGCGAGGCGCCCGGCCGGATGCTCTGCGCTCGCTGCCGCGGGGACCTGTCGACCCGCGCCGGCGTCGTCTGGCCGACGCCCGTCCCCGACGGGCTCGTCGCGCCCTGGGCCACGGAGGCGTACGACGGCGCGGTCCGTGCCCTCGTGGTGGGCCACAAGGACCGCGGGCAGTGGGGTCACCGGCGGGTGCTGGGCGACCTCCTCGCGGCCGCGGTGCTGGGCGCCACGGCAGACCTCGAGCGCGGCGTGCCGCTCCTGCTGGTGCCGGTGCCGTCGCGGCCGGGGGCCGGGAGGCAGCGGGGCTACGAGGCGACCGCGGCCGTGGTCCGGAGCGCCGCGGCACGGATCAGGAAGGTGCGTGCCGTGGCGGTGGCTCCGCTCGTCGTCTCGCGCGGTGCCGCCGACCAGGCCGGCCTCGATGCACGTGGGCGGGCCAGCAACATGCGGCACTCGATGCACTGTCCCTCGGGGGCGTTGGCGCGCGCCGGTCGCCGCTGGCCACGCGTCCACGTGGTCGTCTGCGACGACGTGGTGACGACCGGATCGACCGCGCGGGAGGCGCAGCGGGCTCTCGAGTCGGTCGGGTTGCCGCCCGTGGCGATCGCCGCGGTCGCCGCCACCCGGCGCCGGGGTACGGGTGTGGACCGAGGCGTGGGCCCGATGGTTGGCCCGGGGACCCCGAGGGGCTAGCGTCTTGTCATGGAGTCCGCCTGGGTCCGTGGTTGCGTCACGAAGATGAATTCTTCGCGGCAAGCCGATGCCAGTCGCAGGCGAAACGGTCCACGTAAGTCCACGGGTGCTCTGCTGCTCGACAGCAGTGCGTGCGTCGGACGATCACGGTGCGGCTTAGAAGTAAGTCCTGCCCCGTCTCCGACGCCAGATGTGTCGGATGCCGGGAGAAGACCAGTAGTGGCGGAGAAGCTGCGAACGTCTCAGCAGGCGATTGTGGGGTCGAAGACCAGGTCGGCCGGGCGGGCTCCATCCCACCCTGCCCCGGCGCGGTGCGCCCGGGCCCATGGAAGGGTGCGGTCCGCTCGCTAGTTGAGGAGGTTCACATGGAGGTTGTGGTCACGGGACGGCACTGCGAGGTGTCCGATCGGTTCCGCGAACATGTCTCGGAGAAGCTCACCCGTCTGGAGAAGCACGATCACCGCATCATGCGGGTCCAGGTGGAGGTGGAGCTCGAGAAGAACCCTCGCCAGCACGACCGGGCGACCAAGGTCGAGCTCACGGCCTTCTCCAAGGGTCCGGTGATCCGGGCCGAGGCGGCCGCCGAGGACAAGATGGGCGCGCTCGACCTGGCCGTCGACAAGATGCAGGCGCAGATGCGCCGTGCCGCCGACCGCCGGCGCGTGCACAAGGGACGCAACGACCACGTGTCCGTCGGCGAGGCGCTCGCCGGCATGTCGGAGGTCGAGGACGCCGCTGACGATGACGGCGTCGTCGAACGCAAGGTCGGCCCGATCACCGTGACGGGCGACGGCCCCCTCGTCGTGCGGGAGAAGTCGCACGGAGCGTCGCCGATGACGCTGGACCAGGCCCTCTACGAGATGGAGCTCGTCGGGCACGACTTCTACCTCTTCGTCGACAAGGAGAGCGAGCGTCCGTCCGTCGTCTACCGACGACGCGGCTACGACTACGGCGTGATCTCGCTCGACGTCGACGCCTGAGGTCCGCGCTGGTGCCGCAGGTCGGTCACGCGCGCATGACATGATGCGCGCGTGACCGACGCAAGTGGGACCCCCGCAGGCACCGAACCCGTCCGCGTCCTGGTCGTCGACGACCAGGAGCTCTTCCGCCGCGGCCTGATCATGCTGCTCAGCGGTGACACCGACATCGAGGTCGTCGGCGAGGCGTCCGACGGCATCGCCGCCACGGAGCTGGCGGTCAAGACCGCACCCGACGTGATCCTGCTCGACGTACGCATGCCGCGCCGCACCGGTGTCGAGGCCTGCCGCGGCATCAAGGAGGCCGTCCCGTCGGCCAAGATCATCATGCTCACCGTCTCCGACGAGGAGGCCGACCTCTACGAGTCGGTCAAGAACGGCGCCTCGGGCTACCTGCTCAAGGACTCCTCGATCGAGGAGGTCGCCCAGGCGATCCGCGTCGTCAACGAGGGCCAGTCCCTCATCAGCCCGTCCATGGCGGTCAAGCTGATCGACGAGTTCAAGCAGATGTCGAAGCCCGAGCGCGAGCAGGGCCCCACCCTGCGGCTCACCGATCGCGAGCTCGAGGTGCTGCGCCTCGTGGCCAAGGGCCTCAACAACCGCGAGGTGGCCAAGGAGCTCTTCATCTCCGAGAACACCGTGAAGAACCACGTCCGCAACATCCTGGAGAAGCTGCAGCTCCACTCCCGCATGGAGGCCGTCATGTACGCCATGCGCGAGAAGCTGTTGGACCTGCCGTAGGACCACCGTGGGTGTCGGTCGGCTCTGGTTGAGTTCCTGACGTGGACCAGCTGACCAACCTCCAGGCCCGCCGCATCACGCTGGCCGCGCAGGGCTTCACCGACCGCGTGCACGCCACGCCCGCGCGCGCCACGCTCGAACGCACGGTGGCCCGCACCGGCGTGCTCCAGGTCGACTCGGTCAACGTCCTCCAGCGGGCCCACTACATGCCGCTCTACTCCCGCATGGGCCCCTACGACGTCGACCTGCTCCGCCGATCCTCGAGCACCACCGGACGGAGGCCACGGCACCTCGTGGAGTACTGGGCGCACGTCCAGGCGCTGATGCCCGTCGAGCTCTGGCCGATGATGCGCCACCGGATGGAGAAGTACCGCTCCGAGCGTGGCAAGTGGGGGTTCACCGCCGACGCCGACCTCGAGCCGCGCGTGCTCGACGCGGTGCGCGACCGCGGACCGGTGACGGCGCGCGACCTCGAGGACGAGTTCAGCACCGGGCCGCGCTCCAAGGACAACTGGGGCTGGAACTGGTCGGAGGCGCGCAAGGTCCTCGACTACCTCTTCCTCGTCGGCGACGTCGCCATCGCGGGTCGGACCAGCCAGTTCGAGGTCCTCTACGACCTGCCCGAGCGGGTGCTCCCAGCCGAGGTGCTCGACGCCCCGACCCCCACACCTCAGGAGGCGGTCACCGAGCTCGTACGCCGTGCCGCCCGGTCCTACGGCGTGGCCAGCGGTCCCGACCTGGCCGACTACTACCGGTTGCGGCTGCAGCCCGCCCCCGGCAAGCCGAGCGCCAAGGTCGCGATCGACGAGCTGGTCGAGGCGGGGGAGCTGACCCGCGTCGACGTGCAGGGCTGGAAGCGGCCGGCCTGGCTGCACCACGAGGCGCGGCTGCCCCGCAAGGTGTCCGCCCGCACGCTGCTGAGCCCGTTCGACCCGGTCGTGTGGGAGCGCGCGCGCGCCGAGGCGCTGTTCGACTTCTACTACCGCATCGAGATCTACGTCCCGGCCGAGAAGCGACTCCACGGCTACTACGTGCTGCCGTTCCTGCTGGGTGACCGCCTGGTCGCGCGGGTCGACCTCAAGGCCGATCGCGCCGCCCGTGTGCTGCTCGTGCCGGGTGCCTTCGCCGAGGAGGGCGCGCCCGAGGAGACCGCCGACGAGCTGGCCGCCGAGCTGCGCCGGCTCGCGGGATGGCTCGACCTGGACGACGTCGTGGTCGGTGCTCGCGGTCACCTGTCGGGGGCCCTGTCGCACGCATTGGGAGCAGCGTTGGGACCGTAGGTACAGTTACCACTCGTGCCTGCCATCATCGACAAGTTGCTCCGCATCGGCGAGGGCAAGATCCTTCGAGAGCTCGACGCCATCGTCAAGGCGGTCAACGCCATCGAGGACGACTTCGTCTCGATGAGCGACGACGAGCTGCGCGGGATGACCGCCGAGCTCAAGGATCGCCTCGAGGCCGGCCAGACCCTCGACGAGATCATGCCGGAGGCCTTCGCGGTCGTCCGTGAGGCGAGCAAGCGCGTGCTGGGCATGCGCCCGTTCGATGTCCAGATCATGGGTGCCGCGGCTCTCCACCTCGGCAACATCGCCGAGATGAAGACCGGTGAGGGCAAGACGCTGGTCGCCGTGCTCCCGTCCTACCTCAACGCGCTCGCCGGCAAGGGCGTCCACGTCGTCACGGTCAACGACTACCTCGCCAAGTTCCAGTCCGAGCAGATGGGCCGTGTGCACCACTTCCTCGGCCTGACCACCGGCGTGATCCTGCCGTCGATGCGTCCCGCGGAGCGCCGCGAGGCCTACGGCTGCGACATCACCTACGGCACCAACAACGAGCTCGGCTTCGACTACCTGCGCGACAACATGGCCGACTCGGTCGAGGAGTGCGTGCAGCGGGGCCACAACTTCGCCATCGTCGACGAGGTCGACTCGATCCTCATCGACGAGGCGCGCACCCCGCTGATCATCAGCGGTCCGACCCAGGACGAGGTGAAGTGGTACGCGGAGTTCTCCAAGCTCACGCGCACCCTCGTCAAGGACGTCGACTACGAGGTCGACGAGAAGAAGCGCACCATCTCGGTGCTCGAGCCCGGCATCACCCGGGTCGAGGACCACCTCGGCATCGAGAACCTCTACGACTCGGTCAACACGCCGCTCATCTCGTTCCTCAACAACTCCATCAAGGCCAAGGAGCTGTTCCGCAACGACAAGGAGTACGTCGTCATGGACGGCGAGGTGCTCATCGTCGACGAGCACACCGGCCGCATCCTCGCCGGTCGCCGCTACAACGACGGCCTGCACCAGGCCATCGAGGCGAAGGAGAACGTGACCGTCCGCGAGGAGTACCAGACCCTCGCCACGATCACCCTGCAGAACTACTTCCGCCTCTACGACAAGCTCTCCGGCATGACCGGTACGGCCATGACCGAGGCCTCGGAGTTCGACAAGATCTACAAGCTCGGCGTGGTCCCGATCCCGACGAACCGCCCGATGCAGCGCCTCGACAACGTCGACCTCGTCTACCGCACCGAGGAGGCCAAGTACGAGGCCGTCGCCGACGACATCGGTGAGCGCCACGAGAAGGGCCAGCCGATCCTCATCGGCACGGTGTCGGTGGAGAAGTCGGAGTACCTCTCCAACCTGCTGCGCAAGCGCGGCATCCCGCACACCGTCCTCAATGCCAAGCAGCACGCCGACGAGGCCAAGGTCGTCGCGCTCGCCGGCCACCGGGGCTCGGTCACGGTCGCCACCAACATGGCTGGTCGCGGCACCGACATCATGCTCGGTGGCTCCGTCGACTTCCTCGCCGACCAGGAGCTGCGCAAGCAGGGTCTCGACCCCGTCGAGAGCCCGGAGGAGTACGACGACGCCTGGCCCTCGATGGTCGAGCGGATCAAGGCGCAGGTCGCGGCCGAGCACGACGAGGTCCGCGACCTCGGCGGCCTCTACGTCGTCGGCACCGAGCGCCACGAGTCGCGCCGCATCGACAACCAGCTGCGTGGTCGCTCCGGCCGCCAGGGCGACCCGGGTGAGTCCCGGTTCTACCTGTCGCTGCAGGACGAGATGATGCGCCTGTTCAAGTCGGAGTGGGTCGACCGGATCCTCACCGTGCTCAAGGTCCCCGACGACGTGCCGATCGACGCCAAGCGCGTCAGCAACGCGATCGCCGGCGCCCAGGCCAACATCGAGTCGCAGAACTTCGAGTCGCGCAAGAACGTCCTCAAGTACGACGACGTGATGAGCCGCCAGCGCGAGGTCATCTACGCCGAGCGCCGTCGCGTCCTCGAGGGCGCCGACCTCGGCGAGCAGATCCGCGACTTCATCAACGACGTCATCACCGGCTACGTCCGAGGTGCCACCGAGGGCTATGCCGAGGACTGGGACCTGGACGCGCTGTTCACCGCGCTCGGCCAGCTCTACCCGATGGGCCTCACCAAGGACGGCATCGTCAAGGAGGCCGGCGGCCTGGAGAACATCAGTCGCGAGAAGCTCATCGAGGACCTGCAGAAGGACGTCCAGGAGGCCTACGACCGCCGCGAGGACGAGATGGGCGAGGAGGTCCAGCGCGAGCTCGAGCGTCGCGTGATCCTCTCCGTGCTCGACCGCAAGTGGCGCGAGCACCTCTACGAGATGGACTACCTGCGTGAGGGCATCTACCTCCGGGCGTACTCCCAGCGCGACCCGCTCGTGGAGTACCAGCGTGAGGGCTTCGACATGTTCGCCGCGATGATGGACGGGATCAAGGAGGAGTCGGTCGGGTTCCTCTTCAACCTCCAGGTCGAGATCGACGAGGACGACGCCGAGGGCGACGACGAGAGCAGCGAGGCTGAGGTGGCAGCAGCCCCTCAGGCTCCGCAGATCTCGGCGGCGACCCCGCAGATCGACTTCGCCCAGGCGCAGGCGCACGCCCCGCAGATCCGGGCCAAGGGCCTCGAGAAGCCGAACCGGCCCAAGAACCTGTCCTACAGCGCGCCGTCCGAGGACGGCGACGCCGAGGTGCACGCCGCCGCGGCCGCGGAGGACGACGAGTTCGCCGGCATCGGTCGCAACTCGCTCTGCCCCTGCGGCTCCGGGCAGAAGTTCAAGCGGTGCCACGGTGCTCCCGGCGGGGCGTCGGGCTACACCACCCGCGCCGGCGGCTGAGGGATCGGTCAGCCCCAGCTGATCGCGACGCACTGCCAGCGGTCACGGACGATCTCGAAGCGCGCCGCGACGGCGCGTGAGCGACGCCCGTATCGGACGTGCGCGCTCGCCTCGACGGCGTCGCCGCGGATCATTGCGGTGCGGACGCCGATGACGACGGGGCGCGCCGGGTGTGGCCCCCGGACCTGTCCGGTCGCGCTGCCGCACGCGGCGGCGACGGCGCGGGACCGCCCGGCGAGGTCGTCGTACACCTGGGGCACGGTGTGCCGGAGCACCTGCGTCAGTGGACGGTCTCCGGCGGAGATCTCGACCACGGCCTGCAGGTAGCGCCCGACGAACGCGTCGACGCGTCCGCGGTCGGCGGCTGCCACGGCGACCAGGTCGAACGTGCGGGTGCTGCGCAGCCGTGGTCGCGGGGGAGCCGCACGCGGGGTCAGGTCGAGGGCGAGGGATCCCTGGACGCTGGCCACCGGGGACGGCGTACGCAGCGGGATCACCCGTGCCTGTCGGGGTTCGGTGCTCATCGTCGGTCTCCGTCCTCGTGGGTGGGGTGCGTGCGGCGGGTCTGCTCGGGCAGGCGCAGCACCTGGCCGGGGAGGATCAGGTCCGGGTCGTCGCCGACGACGCCGCGGTTGGCCCGCCAGATCGCCCGCCACCGGTCGTCGAGCGCCTCGGCGCCGAGGTGGGCGAGCGCGATCGACGACAGGGAGTCGCCGCGGCGTACGACGTAGGTGCCCTCAGTCCCAGTCCCAGTCCAGTCCCGACCTCGGCTTCGGGCTGCGGGCGTGCGCCCTGGTGGTGGCGAAGGGGCGCGACCGCCCGCTCGGGCAGGGAGAGCCCGGCGAGCAGCTCGCGGCCGTCGCCGCCCGTGGCGAACGCGGGAACGCTCGTGCCCGCCACCACCGCGACGCCGCAGGCGAGGAGGACCAGGCGCCGGGTCGTACCGCCCGAGCGGGCCCGGCCGGTGACGAGCCCGACCACCGTCGTCGTGGTGACGAGCCACAGCCAGCCGAGGGCCGCAGCCAGTGCGGTGGCGCAGATCGCCACGAGGAGGTCGTCGACGTCGGTGGCGCCCGCGCCCGACCGCGTCGATGCCCAGGTCGGCGGCAGCGTGGTGACTGCAGCCGCGTTCGTGGCAGTCGCGAGCAGCCACACGGCCAGTGGTCGAACGACAGGTGCTGCTTCCCGAGACACTTCAAACCCTTCGTTTGCGTGCGTTTGCATCATCTAACGAAGGTTCACGCGTGGTGTCAACGGTTTCTCCACAGCTCACGGCCCCGGCCAGCGCCTAGGCTCGAGCCATGTCGTGGGAGCAGGACCTGTTCGCGCTGTTCGACGACCTCGAGGGCCAGGCGGCGGCTGTCTTCGAGGCGGACCGCGAGGCCGAGCTCGCCGACCGGGCGAGGTCGGAGTACGGGGCGGTCACGCTCGCGAGCCGGCTGATGGCGTCCCGGGGGCGCGAGGTCTCCCTGGACCTGCCGCACGTCGGCCGCATCGAGGGGATCCTCGACCGGGTGGGCGACGGGTGGTGCCTGCTCAGCGGCTCCGGGCAGGACTGGATCGTGCCGCTGCACGCCGTCGTGGCCGTGCGCGGCGCGAGCGGACGCTCCGTGCCCGAGGTGGCGTGGTCACCGGTCGACCGGCTCGGCCTGCGCTCGGTACTGCGCCGCCTCGCAGACGCCGACGAGCGCTGCCTGGTGCACCTCGACGACGGCAGCCGCCACGAGGCGTACGTGCAGCGGGTCGGCGCCGACTTCCTCGAGGCCCGCGCCGAGTCGGGGGAGCGCGTGCTGCTGCCGTACGCCGCCCTGGTCGTGGTGCAGCGCCGGGACCTCTAGCTCAGGTCGCCTCGACGTCGTAGGGCGGGACCTGGCCGTCGGGCAGCTTGTCCTGCTCGAACTTCTCAGCCTGGTCGCGATCGACCTCGGCCATCGCCTCGGTGATGTGCTTGCGGACGATCGCGCGGGGGTCGAGGTCGCGCAGCTGGAGGTCGGCGTACTCGGGGCCGAGCTCGTTGCGCAGCTCGTCGCGGGCGCTGGTGGCCATGCCCCGGGCCCGGTGGATCAGCTGGGCGGCCTGGCGGGCGAGCTCGGGCAGGCGATCGGGCCCCAGCACGATGACGGCCACCAGGGCGATCACGGCCAGCTCGAGGAGCCCGACGTCGAACATGGTTCAGAACCTACTGTCTCAGAACTTGCTGGAGGGGGTCAGGCCGAGCTGCATGCCGGCGAGTCCTCGCCCGCGGCCCGACAGCGTCTGCGCCACGCGGGTGAGCTCACGGGCGGCGAGCGAGGCGGGATCCGACTCCACGATGGGCTTGCCGACGTCGCCTCCCTCGCGGAGCGAGATGTCGAGCGGGACCTGCGCCAGCACGGGGACGTCGTAGCCGAAGCGCTCCGAGAGGGTCTTCGCCACGCGCGCGCCGCCACCGGCGCCGAACACCTCGAGGCGGTGGTCGTCCTCGGCAGGGCAGTGGGGGCAGGGGAGGTAGCTCATGTTCTCCACGACGCCGATGACGCGCTGGTGCATCATCGAGGCCATCGTGCCGGCGCGCTCGGCGACCTCGGCAGCAGCCTCCTGGGGCGTGGTGACGACGATGACCTCGGCGCTGGGCAGGTGCTGGCCGAGCGAGATCGCCACGTCGCCGGTGCCCGGCGGCAGGTCGAGCAGCAGCGCGTCGAGGTCGCCCCAGTAGACGTCGGCGAGCATCTGCACGAGCGCCCGGTCGAGCATCGGGCCGCGCCACGCGACGACCTGGTCGCGGCGCGGCTTGAGCATGCCGATCGAGATGACCGAGACGCCGCTGGCCGTGGGCACGGGCATGATCAGGTCGTCGACCTGGGTCGGGCGGGAGTCGGCGATCCCGAGCATCGCGGGCACCGAGTGTCCGTAGATGTCGGCGTCCACGATGCCGACCTTGAGGCCCTCCTTGGCCAGCGCGAGCGCGAGGTTGACCGTGACCGACGACTTGCCCACGCCGCCCTTGCCGCTCGCGATGGCGTACACCTTGGTCAGCGAGCCGGCCTGCGCGAACGGGATCTCCCGCTCCGCGCGGCCGTTGCTCAGGATCTCCTTGAGCCCGGCGCGCTGCTCGGTGCTCATCACGCCGAGCGTGAGGTCGACCGAGGTGACGCCGACGACGCCCGTGACGGCCGCCGTCACGTCACGGTTGATGGTGTCCTTGAGCGGGCAGCCGGACACGGTCAGCAGCACGTGGACCGCGACGGATCCGTCGTCGGAGACCTCGACGGAGTCCACCATCCCCAGCTCGGTGATCGGCCGCTTGATCTCCGGGTCGTTGACGCCTCCGAGGGCGTCCATCACCTGCTGCTGCGTGGGGGTGCTCATGGTCGGGAAGTCTACGAGCCGCCCCGTGGGACTACCTGCCCGACCGGGGATCCTGGGCGCCCGGTGTGGGCGAGGTCTCGTCGTCGGCGTCCTGCTGCGAGAGCTCCTCGATGTCGCTGAGGAGGCCGCGCAGCTCCGAACGGAGGAAGTCGCGGGTGGCGACCTCGCCGACCGACATCCGCAGCGACGCCACCTCGCGAGCGAGGAACTCCATGTCGGCGTGCGCCCGGGCGTTGGCCTGGCGGTCCTGCTCGGCGACCACCTTGTCGCGCTGCTCCTGCCGGTTCTGCGCGAGCAGGATCAGCGGAGCGGCGTACGACGCCTGCAGGCTCAGCATCAGCGTCAGGAAGATGAAGGGGAACTCGTCGAAGCGCAGATCGGCTGGTGCCAGGACGTTCCAGAGGATCCAGGCGACGACGAACATCGTCATCCAGAGCAGGAACTTCGCGGTGCCCATGTAGCGCGCGAACGACTCGGCGAAGACGCCGAACGCGTCGGCGTCGACCGTCGGGCGCCGCACGATCTGGCGGCGGGTGTCGCGCGGGGTGTCCAGGCGCGGGCGACGGCTCTCGCTCATCGGGCCCTCCCGGCGCTGGGGCCACCATTGATCCGACCGGGCCGCGGTGCGCGGTCACGCCAGCCCTCGGGGAGCATGTGGTCGAGCAGGTCGTCGACGGTCACTGCGCCGAGCAGCCGACCGTCGTCGTCGACCACCGGCGCCGCGACCAGGTTGTACGTCGCCAAGTGGGCGGCCACCTCGTCCATCGAGGCGTCCGGGCGCAGCGGATCCATCGAGTCGTCGAGTGCGGCGGCGACCAGGGTCGACGGCGGCTCGCGCAGCAGTCGCTGGATGTGCGCGGCGCCGAGGAGCTTGCCGGTCGGTGTCTCGAGAGGCTGTCGGCAGACGTAGACGAGCGCGGCCAGGGACGGTGTGAGCTCGGGATTGCGGACGTGGGCGAGGGCGTCGGCGATCGTGGCGTCGGGGGAGAGGATCACCGGCTCGGGCGTCATCATCGCGCCCGCCGTGTTGTCGGCGTAGGACATGAGGCGCCGCACGTCCTCGGCCTCGTCGGGCTCCATCAACCCGAGCAGGGTGGCCGCGGTCTCCGGGTTGAGGTCGGCGATGAGGTCGGCGGCGTCGTCGGCGGACATCTCCTCGAGGATGTCGGCGGCGCGCTCGGAGTCGAGGTGCTCGAGGATCTCGACCTGGTCCTCCTCCGGCAGCTCCTCCAGCACGTCTGCGAGCCGCTCGTCGTCGAGGGCGGCAACCACTGCCGTACGCCGCTCGGGCGGCAGGTCGTGGATCATGTTCGCCGCGTCGGCGGGCCGCATCTCGTTGAGGGCGGCGATCAGGTGGGTGGCGCCCTGGGTGGGCTCGTGCTTGGTCAGGCCGGTGACGTCGCGCCACTCCACGACGTGGGTCTGGCCGCGGCGGCGGAAACCCTTGCTCGGCTCCTGGATCGCCACGCGCGAGAGCACCCAGTCCCGGTTGCGGGCCTGCTCCATCGCGACGTCGTAGACCGCACCGGAGATCCCGGCCCCGCGGGCCGAGTCCTTGATGGTGACGGTGCGGTCGAGCATCTGGCCCATGACGAGGGTCTCGGTCGAGCGCTGCTCGAAGCGGCGCATGTTGAGCAGCCCCGTCGTGTGGACCTGACCGCTGTCGATGTTGGTGACGCGCGTCATCGGCACGAAGATCCGGCGTCGGCCGAAGACCTCGGCGACCATGCCGAGCACCCGCGGCTGGCTCGTCTCGGTACGCAGCGCGACGACCAGGTCGCGCACCTTGGCCACCTGGTCGCCCTGGGGGTCGAAGATCGGCAGCCCGACGAGCCGGGCCACGAAGACGCGGGTCGGGGTGGTGCTCACGCCCGCAACGTTAGCGTGCGGGACGCTTCGCGGACGGTGGGCGCGCAGCCCGTCACGAAGCCGGGCTGGGGAGGGTGCTTGGTGTACCCTCGAACCGCAGGAGTCACTCCTGTCACATCGATCGGGTTCGGGGCACACGCCGATGACGCCGCGGTCGGGCCGTGAGACGACGCAACTTCCCCGATGACTGTGAGGCCGCAGCCCATGCCCGCCACTTCCGCCACGTCCTGGAACCCACGCGTGATCATCCGCGTGGTCGCCGTCTCTGCCGCGCTGGCGGTGGCCGCGACGATCGCCCTGGCCACCAGCGGTCCGTCGCCGGTGGCCCCCGCCACCACGACAGCAGCCACCACGGCGGCCACCACCACGGCGGCCAGCACCACGGCCACGCCGTCGGCGACGCCGAGCCCGACGGCCGCCTCGACCCCGACCGCGGCGAACACGCCGGCGAAGGCGGCTCTCGCCACGTCGCCGCAGACGACCTCCGCGACCTTCTTCCGGCCTGCCACCTTCAACGTGCTCGGCGCCGACCACACCGCGCCCGGCGGCAACCGCAAGGGCTGGGACTCCGGTGTCATCCGGATCGAGCGGGTCGTCCAGCTCATCACCCAGAACTCGGTGGACGTCGTGGGCTTCCAGGAGTTCCAGCCGCCGCAGGCGGTCCGCTTCCAGGAGCTCACCGGCACCTCGTGGCAGACCTACCCCGGCGCCAACAACCCGGCCGGCCCCTCGGTCAACTCCATCGGGTGGCGCACTGATGTCTGGACGCTGCTCGAGGCGCGGACGCTCCCGATCCCCTACTTCGACGGCGTCGCGAGCCGGATGCCGGCGGTCCTGCTGCAGAACGTCCAGACGGGTCGCCGGGTGTGGTTCTACAACAGCCACAACCCTGCCGACGTACGCGGCCCGGCGCAGCAGTGGCGTGACGCGGGCTTCGCGATGGAGGCCGCCCTCGCCAACGAGCTGCGGACCACCTACCCCGACGCCCCGTTCATCTCCTTCGGCGACAAGAACGACCGTGACCGCTACTACTGCTCGGTCGCGCCGGTCGCGGACATGTGGTCGGCGAGCGGCGGCTACACCGACGGTGCGACCTGCTCGCCGCCCGGCGGAGGGGCCATCGACTGGATGATGGGCACCAAGAACGTCTTCTTCAACGGCTACACCCGCCTGTGGAACGACTTCGTGTCCCAGACCAGCGACCACCCGCTCTACTACGCCAACGCCGTCGTGCCTGCCTCGCGCCCCGCCGGCGTCGACCACGTCGTCGTCGTCGCGGTCCCCGGCCTGACCTCGACGGTCGTGCGCAAGATGGGGTCCGACCTCAGCGAGCTCGACCGGATGGCGATGGGCGGTGCCTCGACGCGCAACGCCCGCACCGCCACCGAGTCCACCTCGCCCGACGCCGGGCTGGCCTCGATCCTCACCGGCCGCCGCGTCTACCCCAAGGCCGGCGGGCACGGCGTGGGCTCGAAGTCCACGCTGCCCAAGACCGTCCACGAGTCCGCGGGCCAGTACGTCTCGAGCATCTACGACCTGGCGCACAACATGTCGCGCCGGACCAGCTTCGTCTCGAGCAGGCCCCAGACCCAGCTCGTGCGGGAGAGCTGGAACAAGCGCTCGGGCGGCAAGGACCCCTACGGCAAGGACGACGGCACCGCCAAGTTCGACCAGGTGAAGATCCTGCGCGACGACGCGGCGACCGTCGGCTGGTGGCGCGACAAGATGGCGAGCAGCCCGGCCTCGCTCAGCGTGATCGAGCTGTCCGGTGCCGTGAAGGCCGGCGCCGAGGAGGGCTACACCAGCGAGGCGTACCAGAAGGCCGTCAAGAAGGTCTCACGCCGGGTCGCAGCGATCCGCCGCGGGATCGATCGCCAGGCCGAGATGAAGGGCACCACCCTCCTCGTGGTCACCGGCACCAGCGGCGCCCAGAAGACCAAGGGCTCG
Source organism: uncultured Actinomycetota bacterium (assembly GCA_963711175.1). Taxonomy (GTDB): domain Bacteria; phylum Actinomycetota; class Actinomycetes; order Propionibacteriales; family Nocardioidaceae; genus Nocardioides. The sequence goes on along the minus strand of CAVQDC010000021.1, from coordinate 506,121 downwards.
TCGCGCACGTGGGTCGAGAGCTACCGCGTGCCGATGTGGGTCACCGGTCCCGGCGTGCCGGCCGGATCGGACCTCTACGGGCTCAACCCGTCGCTGGCCTACCCCGGCAAGGACCAGGTGGGCTACTCGGGCACGCAGCCGCTGCGCGTCGGCGACCTGGCCAACCTGGTCACCCGCACGCTCGGTCTGCCGCCGGTCCCCGGATCGACCCTCGACCCCGAGCAGCGGTTCCAGGTGTTCGACCCGCTGACCGTGCCGGGAGCCTGAGCTCCGGTTAGGCTTGACCTTCGAGCCACCCACGATCGACGTCCGCGGTGAAAGTCGGCTCACGTCTCGCAGAAGGTGGCCGTGAATCACAGGAAGCTTGCCCAGCGCACCCGCAGCTTCGCGGCCACGCGCGTGGGGGTGCTGGCCTCGGTCCTGGTCGTCGCGCTGGTCTCGGTGCTGGCGTGGGCCGCGACCTCGGCCGTCACCGACGAGGGTGACGGAGGGGCGACCGCCTCGCAGGAGTCGCCCGAGCCGCCGTCCGGGTCGGACGACGCGTCCAGTGACGGCACGGGCGACGGGGGCGGGAAGGGCACTGGTGGCGGAGGCGAGGGGGACGGCACGAGCACCGGCGCCGACTCCGACGGTGACGGCACGACGGATCGTGAGGAGGCCCTCGCCAAGTCCGTGAAGCAGTTCCGGGCGGCCCAGCGCAAGCTGGCCCAGCGCGTGTCCCAGCAGCTCGCCCGTCGTACGGCGCCGCAGGAGCTGCGGGTGGCGTCGTTCAACGTCCTCGGTGCCTCCCACACGGGTGCGGGTGGCAACAAGCCGGCCTTCTACCCCGATGCCAGCGTCCGGATGAACTCGGTGATCGGCATCCTGCGCAACAACGGCATCGACGTGGTCGGCTTCCAGGAGTTCGAGTCGAGCCAGTACGCCATGTTCAGCGCGCGGGCGGGGGAGTACTCCCTCTACCCGGGCCTCTCCCTGGGCGACAAGTCGGTCCGCTTCAACATCGCGTGGCGCGCGAGTGCGTTCACGATGGTCGAGGCCCACACGCTGTCGATCCCCTACGCCGGCGGCAGCCGCATCGAGATGCCGGTTGTGCTGCTGGAGTCGACCACGACCAAGCGACGCGCCTGGTTCGCCAACTTCCACAACCCCGCCGACACCCCCAGCCTCGGCAACAACGGCCGCTGGCGCGCGGAGGCAGCCGGCATCGAGATCGCGCACCTGACCGCGCTGCACGAGGAGGACGGGGTCCCCGTCATCGTCACCGGCGACTTCAACGAGCGGGACGAGATCTTCTGCCGGTTCACCGCCGGTGGGGTCTTCTCGGCCGCGGCCGGAGGCAGCAACGCGGGCGGCTGTGCGCCGCCGCCGAGCATGCAGGTGGACTGGATCTTCGGCTCCTCGGGCGTGGCTTTCGACAGCTATGCCGTGACCGACACCGGCCGGGCGTCCGACCACGCCATGGTGCACGCCACGGCGACGCTGGTCGGCGTCGAGTGAGCCGGGTGTCGCTCGATATAGTGCGCGCCGTGAAGTCCCTGTCCCAGCTGCGACGCACCGGTGCGCTGGACGTCCGTCAGGTGGGTGTCGAGGGGCTCCTCATCGGCCCGCAGCGCGACCGCCTGGTCGACGTCGCGTTCGACGGCCGGCGCATCTGGAGCTTCTGGCTGATGCGCGACGGCGAGGAGGGCGAGGACGGCGTCCTGCTGACCTGGCCCAAGCCGCTGCGCCCGTTCCTCGACGGCTTCACCGAGCTCACGATGACCGATCCCGGCAACGGGTCGGTGCTCTTCTCCGAGACCGTCCGGTTCGGCGACGGCTCCGAGCGCATCGACGTGGTGAACCCCGCCGGCCGCCCGCTCGCCATCGACAAGTCCCTCAAGCTCGTCGAGACCTTCGACACCCGCGACGCCGCCCACGTCGAGCCGCTGCTCGACGCGATCGAGGAGGTGCTCGGCGCGCTGGACGAGGTCGGCGTCCGCGCCTTCCTCGCCTACGGCACCGCCCTGGGGGCCATCCGCGACGGAGGCCTGATCGGCCACGACAGCGACGCCGACCTCGGCTACGTCAGCGACCACGACCACCCGGTCGACGTGATCCGCGAGTCCTTCCGGATCCAGCGTGCGCTCACCGACATGGGCTACCGGGTCACCCGCTACTCGGCGATCGCGCTCAAGGTCCACGTGCTCGAGAGCGACGGCCTCGACCGCGGCCTCGACGTCTTCGGTGGGTTCATGCGCGACGGCAAGCTCTACCTCATGGGCGAGATCGCGATCCCGTTCGAACGGTCCTGGATCTACCCGCTCGGCACCGCCTCCCTCGAGGGGCGCGAGCTCCCGGTGCCGGCCGACAAGGACCGCTTCCTCACCGCGACCTACGGCCCCCACTGGCGCACGCCCGACCCGGCGTACAAGTTCACGACGCCGGCCAGCACCATCGAGCTGTTCAACGGATGGTTCCGGGGGATGCGCACGGGTCGCGCCGGCTGGCACGGCTACCACAAGCGCACGATCGACCACGCGCGCGCGGTCTCGGCCGTCGCCCGCGAGGCGGCGGAGCGCCACCCCGACCTGGCGACGTACGTCGACATCGGGTGCGGTCGCGGGACGGACGTGGCCTGGTTCGCCGACCGGGGGACCGCCGCGGTGGGACTGGACTTCCAGCCCTACGCCTACGAGGCCGAGGCCGAGCGCCGTGCGGACGACCCGCAGGTCTCGTTCCAGCTCTTCAACCTCCTCGAGCTGCGCCACGTGCTCGCGGTGTCGGCGTGGGTCGCGCGGATGCCCGGTCCGCGCGCCGTGGGCTGCGTCCACGTCGTCGAGCGGCTCGGCCACCGCGGCCGGCTCAACATGCTGCGCGCCGCGCGGATGATGGTGGCCGGCACCACGGGCACCCTGCACCTGCAGTTCCTGAGCGAGAAGGGCCGCGACGGCTACTCCCGTCGTACGGGCGCGCGCAAGCCGCTGGCCCCCGAGGTGGTCCTGGCCGAGGTCGCCGAGTCCGGTGGCCGCGTGCTGGAGCTGGTCCGCGAGCACGTCTCGGACGACCCCGACAGCTCGCAGGTGTGCCGCATGACCATCGACTTCAGTGCCCCATCGAATGTCCGGTCCCACCCGGAGTCTTGAGGAGATCGACATGTTCGGACGACGCAGCACGCAGGGCCTCGGAGGCGGCGACCTGGCCGACCGGGTCGCGGCGCTCGAGGAGGCCGTGCAGGACAACCGCGCGCTCAACGTGCGGCTGGCCGAGCTGACCGACGTGGTGACCGAGCTCCTGCTCCCCGTCGCCGCCCGCGACGAGCAGAAGCTGGAGGCGCTCCTCGAGAAGTACCGCGGGGACTTCTCTTGAGCCCATCCCGGGTTCTCCTGCACATCGGCCTGCCGAAGACCGGGACGACCTATCTCCAGCACGTCGTGTGGGCCAACCGCGACCGGCTGGAGTCCGACGGCGTCCTCGTCCCGGGGTTCGGTCACCGCGAGCACCTGTGGGCGGCGCTCGACCTCCAGGAGCGGCCGCACCTGGAGAAGCGGCACAAGAAGGCCCCGGGATCCTGGGACCGGCTCGTCGCGCAGGCCTCGCGCCAGTCGCGCGACGTGCTGCTGACCCACGAGTTCTTCTGCGGCGCCAGTGCGGCTCAGGCCACCCGCGCGATCGAGTCGTTCCCCGACTCCGAGGTGCACCTCGTGGTCACCGCCCGCGACGCGGCGAGCGTCGTGTCGGCGGGGTGGCAGGAGTCGGTCAAGAACGGCGGCACCGTCGACCTCGCGTCGGTCATCGCGGGCAAGAAGGCTGGTGGCCCCGAGTTCAGCATGCGCACGTGGGACCTCGCGGGCGTCCTGAAGCGCTGGACGCGCGACCTGCCCAGCGACCGGGTCCACGTGCTGGTGATGCCCGGCAGCGGAGCGCCGCGCGACCTGCACTGGCGACACTTCGCCGAGGTGCTCGGGGTCGACCCGGACGGCTACGAGCTGCCCACCGACACGGTCAACCCGGCGCTCGGCATCGTGCAGATCGAGCTGCTGCGCCAGGTCAACGCCCACCTGCCGGCGTACTCGGCCCACGACCGGGGCGTGTGGATCCGCGGCTACCTCGCGGAGGACCTGCTCGCTGGTCAGCCACGGGAGCGCGGCGGGCTCCCGGCGGAGCACCTGGCGCGGTTTGCCGAGCTCGACCGGGCGGCGACCGACCTCATCGCCGCACGCGGCTTCCATGTGCTGGGAGAGCTGTCCCAGCTGGCGCCGGGGGATGCCCGGGACACCAGCGGGCGTGAGCCGGCGACCGTCGACGAGGCCGAGCTGCTCGAGTCGGCGGCGCGTCTGGTCGCTGATATCGTCGCGGACGTCCGCGCGAGCACAGGTGATGTGCCGCCACGCTTCCGGGGGAATCCCTGATCTCGGCTGCCACAGCCCCGTAGGAGTTGTCGACGTGCGTTCCAAGCTCTCCGCCATCCTGGCCGCCTGCGGCCTCGGCGCCGCCCTGCTCGTCCCCGCCCTCGGCACGTCTGTCGCCGAAGCCGCGCCGTCGACCGGCACCGCACCCGCTGTCGCCGCCGACCTGGCGCTCAAGCCGGGCAGGCCGAACAAGAAGTGGAAGGTCCCCGTCGGGGCGAAGTTCAACAACCCGATGATCCCGTCCGACCGCTTCGTGATCGAGCGACACATCCTGCGCGCGATCCGCAACACGCCCCGCGGCGAGAAGATCATCATCTCGGCGTACTCGCTCGACCGCCAGGTCTTCGCGGACGAGCTGATCCGGGCTGCCAAGCGCGGCGTCAAGGTGCAGGTGCTGCTCAACGACCACCTGGTGCCCAACGCCCAGGTCCGGATCCAGCGGGTGCTGGGCCACGACACGACGAGGTCGAGCTTCCTCAAGCGGTGCACCTCGGGCTGCCGTGCCGACGAGAACGAGTACAACAACCTGCACTCGAAGTTCTACCTGTTCAGCCGCACCGGCCGGAACCGCAACGTGGTCATGCTCGGTTCGCAGAACATGACCCTCAACGCCGTGCGCTGGCAGTGGAACGACCTGTGGACGACGGTCGGCAAGACCACGCTCTACGACCAGTTCGAGGCCCTCTTCAACGACATGCGCCCCGACTGGGACCACCGCCGCGCGACGTACGAGTTCTGCGACGGCGGCCTCACCTGCCCGGCCGGCGACCTGCAGAAGTACCACACGTTCGTCTTCCCGCGGCACACCACGAAGAACAGCGACGTCGTCCTCGACATCCTCGACAACGTGCAGTGCGTCTACACCGTCCCCGAGGGATACCAGAAGCGCACCAAGCTCCGTCTGTCGATGCACACGATGCGCGGCAACCGGGGCAACTACATCGCCGACAAGCTGCGCGACCTCTACGCCCAGGGATGCGACCTGCGCGTGAACTACGGACTGATGGGCTTCTACACGAAGAACCACCTCGGTGCGCCGACCGACCGTGGCCGCGTGCCGATGCGCTCGACCGGGTTCAACCTCAAGGACGACGCCATCACGGTCGACCCGGAGACCGAGGAGGACGTGCCGGAGAACATCGAGCGCTACACGCACCAGAAGTACTTCGTGCTGCAGGGCTCCTACAAGGGCATCATCGACAGCAACATCGTGTGGACGGGGTCGACCAACTGGTCGAGCCTGGGCACCCCGCAGGACGAGATCCTCTTCACGATGCACGGTCGCGGCAACGTGCGTGACTACCTCGCGAACTTCGACCTGATGTGGCAGGAGCCCTACAGCCGCAACGCCTACACCACGACCTACTCGGAGTGGAGGACGGTCAACGGCCGTCGGGTGGGTTCCGCGCCACGCACCACCATCGAGCCGGACCACCTCAAGCCAGGCTCGACCTGGGAGAACGACTGACCCGAGGTCAGCCGTCCTGCTCCCCGCCGTCCTCCGCGGGGAGCAGTGACTTGGCGAGCTCCTCGAGGGTCTGCTGGTCGGCACCCTGCAGGACGACGGTGCTGCCCTTGAGCTCGTGGGTCAGCACGGTGGCGCCGTCGGCGTCCCACGCGGACCACGTCCCGATGCCCCAGGCAGAGAGGTCGACCTCGCCGGTCGTCGCGACGGACTGGTCGCCGAGCGCGGCCTTCGTGGTGCCCGGGAACTGGTCGAGCGTGACGTCACCGCTGGGCGCGGTGAGCTCCATGTGCCACCACTGCGGGTCGGCCTGGTAGCCGCCGGCGGCGGCGGTCCACCCGTCCGGGAGGGCCGAGGGCACCATCGTGATGAGGTCGTCGCCGACCGCTCGGAGCGCGGCGTTCTTGTACCGAGACTTCACGGCGGGCTCGTCGCCGAAGTCGATCAGCACCACAGGTGCGGCCGACGGTGTCTCCGAGGTGGTCGCGGACGACGACGCGTCCGGGCTCGAGTCGTCGGTCGCGGTCGAAGAGTCGTCACCGCAGGCACTCACGAGCAGCACCAGCGATGCCCCGAGGGCCGGCAGGGTCATGCGCGAGAGTCCCATGCACCTGATTCTCTCACGCCCAGCCTCACGCGGCAGGGTGTGACAACAGTCTCGGAGTCGGCCACTGCCCAGGTGAACGACCGATAACTAGACTCCCCAGTCTCGCCCAGCGTTCGTCCGCGACTGCACAGGAGCCCGTACATGCCTCGCCTCTGCCAGACCGAAGGCCTCTCCGAGGACCAGACCGAGATCCTCAAGGCGGTCCGGCAGTTCGTGGACGAGAAGATCATCCCGGTCGCCACCGAGCTCGAGCACAAGGACGAGTACCCGACCGAGATCGTCGAGGGGCTCAAGGAGCTCGGCATCTTCGGCCTCGTCATCCCGGAGGAGTACGACGGGCTCGGCGAGTCGCTGCTGACCTACGCGCTCTGCGTGGAGGAGATCGCCCGCGGCTGGATGAGCGTGTCCGGTGTGATCAACACCCACTTCATCGTCGCCTACATGTTGATGCAGCACGGCACGCAGGCGCAGAAGGAGAAGTACCTGCCCCGGATGGCCACGGGCGAGGTGCGCGGCGCCTTCTCGATGTCCGAGCCCGGGCTCGGCTCCGACGTGGCCGCGATCTCCACCAAGGCGGTCAAGGACGGGGACGACTACGTCATCGACGGCCAGAAGATGTGGCTGACCAACGGTGGTTCGTCGACCCTCATCGCGGTGCTGACCAAGACCGACGAGGGCGCTGAGACGCCGTACAAGAACATGACGACCTTCCTGGTGGAGAAGGAGGCCGGCTTCGGCGAGACCGCGCCCGGACTGACCATCCCCGGCAAGATCGACAAGATGGGCTACAAGGGCGTCGACACGACCGAGGCCATCTTCGAGAACCACAGGATCTCGGCCGAGCAGGTCCTCGGTGGCGAGCCGGGCAAGGGCTTCTACCAGATGATGGACGGGGTCGAGGTCGGCCGCGTCAACGTCGCTGCCCGCGCCTGCGGCATCGCCAACCGGGCCTTCGAGCTCGGCATCGCCTACTCCCAGCAGCGCGAGACGTTCGGCAAGCCGATCGCCGAGCACCAGGCCGTGCTGTTCCGCCTCGCCGAGATGGCGACGAAGGTCGAGACGGCCCACACGATGATGGTGAAGGCCGCCCGCCTCAAGGACTCCGGCCAGCGGATGGACGTCGAGGCCGGCATGGCCAAGATGGTCGCCAGCGAGTACTGCAACGAGGTCGTCGAGGCGTCGTTCCGCATCCACGGCGGCTACGGCTACTCCAAGGAGTACGAGATCGAGCGGCTCTACCGCGAGGCGGCATTCATGCTGATCGGCGAGGGCACCTCCGACATCCAGAAGATGATCATCGGCCGCAGCCTGCTGAAGGACTACAAGCTCCGCTGAGGCTCAGGGGCCGTGCGTCGCCTCGGCGACGGCATCCGCCGCCGCGAGCGCCTCGCTGGCCGCCTCGACGACCTCGGGGGAGAGGACGTGCTCGATCGCGAGCGCGGACGCGCCGAGCACGGCGGCCTCGCCGCCCGCGCGTGAGGTGACGATGCGCAGGTGCTCGGTGGCGAGGGGGAGCGAGCGCTGGTAGACCGACTCGCGGATGCCGGCGAGGAGGTGCTCGCCGGCTCCGGCGAGCTGGCCCCCGATCACCACGACCGACGGGTTGATCAGGTTGACCATGGTGGCGACGACCTCGCCGATGTCACGCCCGGCCTGGCGGACCACGGCCATGGCGGGCTGGCTGCCGGAGCGCACGAGCTCGACGACGTCACCGCCGTTGTCGGCGTGCTCGCCCAGGGCGCGTACGGCCGCAGCGAGCGCCGGCCCGGCGGCGACCGCCTCGAGGCAACCGGTGTTGCCGCAGCGGCAGAGCACGTCGCCCGCACCCGGGACGCGGACGTGCCCGAGGTCGCCGGCCGTGCCCTGGGCGCCACGCTGGAGCACGCCGCCGGAGACGATGCCGGCGCCGATGCCGGTGGCCACCTTGATCAGCACGAGGTCGTCCACGTCGCGCAGGTGCCGGCGCCGCTCGCCCAGCGCCATGATGTTGACGTCGTTGTCGACCAGCACCGGTACGGGGTACTGGTCCTGCAGGTGGCCGGGCACGTCGTACCGGTCCCAGCCGGGCATGATCGGCGGGTTGATCGGTCGGCCGGTCGAGTGCTCCACCGGTCCGGGGAGCCCGATGCCGATCGCCGCGAGGTCCTCGATCGGCCGGTTGCTGGCGGCGACCAGGGCGCGTACGGACTCCACCACCCACGCGAGCACGGCCTCGGGGCCGTCCGCCACGGCGATCTGGGCGTCGACCTCCCCGAGGATCGAGCCGTTGAGGTCCGTGAGGGCGGCCCGCGCGTGGGTGGCGCCGACGTCGATGCCGACGACGAGCTTGGCGGTCGGGTTGATCGCGAAGAGCGCCGGCGGACGGCCGCCGGTGGACCGGGCGCCGCCGAACGGCGCGACCAGGCCGAGTCGCATCAGGGTGTCGATCCGGGTGGTGATCGTGGAGCGGGCGAGGCCTGTCGCCTCGGCCAGCTGGGCGCGGGTCCACGGCCTTCCGTCACGGAGGAGGTCGAACAGCTCACCGGTGCGCACGGCGGGAGTCAAGCACATGCCCGACTTTGAACACTAGACCTAATACTTTTGCGAGGCGCTCGACAAAAGCCAGTGACGCATGCCACAGTTCGCGAGTGACGTCCCAGCCGACCTCGGCCCCGATCCTCGAGATGCGGGGCATCGTGAAGCGCTTTCCCGGCGTGCTCGCGCTCGGAGGTGTCGACCTCGACGTCCGGGCGGGGGAGGTCCACTGCCTGCTGGGGCAGAACGGTGCGGGCAAGTCCACCCTGATCAAGGTGCTCTCAGCCAGCTACCAGCCGGACGAGGGCGAGATCCTCTGGGAGGGCGAGCCCGTCACGCTGGGCACTCCCCAGGCGGCGATGAGGCTGGGCATCTCCACGATCTACCAGGAGCTCGACCTGGTGCCGGGTCTCTCGGTCGCGGAGAACATCTTCCTGGGCCACGAGCTGTCGTCGGCCGGCCTGAGCCAGCGCAGTCGCACCAACCGGGAGGCCGCGGAGCTGCTGGCCCGCCTCGGGCACAGCGAGATCCCCCCGACCCGCGAGGTGGGCCGCCTGACCCCCGCCGCGCAGCAGGTCGTCAGCATGGCCCGGGCGCTCTCGCAGAACACCCGCCTGCTCGTGCTCGACGAGCCGTCGGCCGTGCTGGACCAGGGCGAGGTCGACAACCTCTTCCGGGTCATCCGCGACCTGACAGCCGAGGGCGTGGCAGTCGTCTACATCTCCCACCGCCTCGAGGAGATCCGCCAGATCGGCGACCGGATCACCGTGCTCAAGGACGGCAGCACCGTCGCGTCGGGGCTCGCCGTGGCGGACACACCCACGGCCGACCTCATCAAGCTGATGACGGGGCGCTCGATCGAGTACGTCTTCCCGCCGCGCCGCGGGCGCGCCAGCACGTCGGGCGAGCCCGTGCTCGAGGTCAGCGGTCTCGCGGTGCCGGGAGTCTTCGCGGGGGTCGACCTCCGGGTGCACGCGGGGGAGATCGTCGGCCTGGCCGGCCTCGTCGGCGCCGGACGCTCCGAGATCCTCGAGACCGTCTACGGCGCTCGTCGCGCGTCTGCAGGCACCGTGCGGGTCAACGGCAAGGAGCTGCGCCGAGGTTCGGTCCCGGCTGCCGTCAAGGCCGGGCTCGGGCTGGCCCCCGAGGAGCGCAAGAGCCAGGGCCTGCTGCTCGACCAGGCGATCTACAGCAACATCACCGTCTCGACGTTGAGCCGCTTCGCCCGCTTCGGCTTCCTCGACAGCGGCGAGGAACGCCGCCGTGCCACCGAGGTGACGCAGTCGCTCGACGTACGCCCGGCGGGGGTCGACCGCCTCGTGCGGCTGCTCTCGGGCGGCAACCAGCAGAAGGTCGTCCTGGCGCGCTGGCTGCTCCGTGAGTGCCGCGTGCTCCTGCTCGACGAGCCCACGCGCGGCGTCGACGTCGGCGCCCGGGCCGAGATCTACGCCGTCGTGCGTGCGCTGGCCGACTCCGGCGTCGCCGTCGTCGTCGTGTCGAGCGAGGTGGAGGAAGTGCTCGGTCTCGCCGACCGGGTGCTCGTGGTCCGTGAGGGCCGCATCGTGCACGAGGGACCGGCAGATGAGATCGACGAGTCGCGAGTCCTCGACCTCGTCATGGAAGGAAGCGCCGCATGAGCGACCACAGCACCACCCCCGGCACCGACGGACAGGTCGGAGCAGCGCCTGACCTGACCGGCGTCGAGAACACCGTGGCACCCACCAACGACACCGTCCGCCTGGAGCAGGCGGCGGCGGAGTCGCAACGGACGTCGCGCGGCGCCGGCCTGATGAGCGGAGCGTTCGGCCGCAACATCGGCCTGGTCGTGGCGCTGCTGGTGATCTGCATCGTCGGTGTCGCCACAGGCGGCGACCGCTTCGCGAGCATCGACAACCTCGTCACGATCCTGCGGCTCGCCTCCATCGTCGGAGTGGTCAGCATCGGCATGACGTTCGTGATCATCGGCGGCGGGATCGACCTCTCCGTCGGCGCGATCGTCGCGCTCTCGTCGGTCTGGGCGACCACCTTCGCCACGCAGACGATGGCCGAGGACACGCACTGGCTGATCATGGTGTTCGTCGCCCTGGCGGTCGGCGGAGCGTGCGGACTCGTCAACGGCGTGCTGATCGCCTACGGCAACATCGTCCCCTTCATCATGACCCTCGCCATGCTGGCCTCGGCTCGTGGTCTGGCCGAGATCATCTCCGAGCGACGGACGCAGATCGTGCGTGTCGAGGGGTTCAACGACTTCTGGTCCGCCGACGTCCTCGGCATCCCGCTGCTCGTCGTGATCTTCGCGCTCGTCGCGGTGGGGGGCTGGCTCCTGCTCAACCGGACCACCTTCGGGCGCCGTACGCTGGCCGTCGGCGGCAGCCCCGAGGCGGCACGCCTCGCCGGGATCAACGTCAAGCGCCACACGGCGATGCTCTACGTGCTGGTGGGTCTCTGCTGCGGCCTCGCCGCCCTGATGTACCTCGCCCGCACCTCCACCGGCAGCTCCACCCACGGCACGCTCCTGGAGCTCGACGCCATCGCTGCGGTCGTCATCGGGGGCACCCTCCTCACGGGCGGTCGCGGCACGATCGTCGGCACCGTCATCGGCGTGCTCATCTTCAGCACGCTCAGCAACGTCTTCGTCCTCAACAACCAGGACAGCTCGACCCAGGCCGTCGCCAAGGGCCTGATCATCGTCGTCGCCGTGCTCCTCCAGCAGCGCCTGGCCCGACGCTCGACCTCGACGTGACCGTCGGGTCCCCCGCACTCGGACAACCCTGCACGACCAGCACCGCCCGCAACTCCTGCACGACCAGCAGCCCACACCGGACACACAAGGAGCTCAACCCATGCGACTGACCACCACCTCACGGCAGCAGAGCCGCCGCTACCCCGGCCTCGTGGTCGGCGCGGTCGCCGTCCTCGCCCTCAGCGCCTGCACGGGCAGCGCAGAGGACGCCGCCAACAACGACGACGAGAGCACCTCCGGCTCGACCCCGGCGGCCGCCGAGGGCGGCAACGACGAGTCCGGGGACACGGTCACGATCGGCTTCTCGGCGCCCGCCGCCGACCACGGCTGGATGGCGGCCATCACCAACAACGTCCGCGACCTCGCCGACCAGTACCCCGACATCGACCTGCAGGTGGCGGAGGGCACGAACGACGTCAACCTGCAGATCAGCCAGGTGGAGACCTTCATCAACGACAAGGTCGACGCGATCGTGCTGCTCCCGTTCGACGGTGCAGCCATGACGCCGGTCGCCCTCAAGGCGATGGAGGCCGGCATCACGGTCATCAACGTCGACCGCGAGTTCGACGACCCCAACGCCGCGCGCGTCACCGTGCTCGGCGACAACTACGGCATGGGCGTGTCCGCCGGCCAGTACGTCTGTGAGCAGGCCGACGGCAACGAGGACGCCGTCGTCGCCGAGATCGCCGGCATCGACTCGCTGCCGCTGACCCAGGACCGCAGCCAGGGCTTCGAGGACGCGCTGTCCGAGTGCGGCCTCGACGTCGACGCCCGCCAGGCCGCCGAGTTCACCGTCGAGAGCGGCGAGGAGGTCGCGGCCAGCCTGCTGCAGGCCGAGGACAAGATCGACTTCCTGTGGAACCACGACGACGACCAGGGTGTCGGCGTCCTCGCGGCCATCGAGAACGCCGGTCGCGACGAGTTCGTGATGATCGGCGGCGCCGGCTCGGCGAACGCCATGCGCGAGATCCAGGACGACAGCGGCGTGCTCAAGGCGACGGTCATCTACCCGTCGACCCAGGGCGCCGACGGCGTCAAGCTCGCCCGTCTGCTCCTGCAGCAGAAGGCGATGGGCGACCTCGTCGAGGTCGAGGTGCCGCGCGAGGTGCAGCTCTTCGCGCCGGTCGTCACCGCGGACAACGTCGACCAGTACATCGACTCGGCCTTCGAGTCCTGAGCTGATCCCGGCCGGCGCCCCGAGCGGGCGCCGGCCGGGCTCCACTCCTCGAGCTGGTCGACGACAGAACAGGAACCTTGATGACCGCCGAGCACGACACGCTGTCCGTGGGGATGGTGGGCTACGCCTTCATGGGTGCGGCGCACTCCCAGGCCTGGCGCAACGCCCCGCGCTACTTCGACCTGCCCCTGCAGCTCCGCATGGCGGCCGTCGCCGGTCGCGACCAGGACAAGGTCCGCGCCGCCGCCGCCCAGCTGGGCTGGGAGTCCACCGAGAATTCGTGGCAGGCGCTCATCGCCCGCGACGACATCGACCTCATCGACATCTGCACCCCTGGGGACACCCACGCCGAGATCGCCATCGCCGCACTCGAGGCGGGCAAGCACGTGCTCTGCGAGAAGCCGCTCGCCAACTCCGTCGAGGAGGCTGAGGCGATGGTGGTGGCCGCCGAGAAGGCGAAGGCCGAGGGCGTCCGCTCGATGGTCGGCTTCACCTATCGGCGCGTGCCGGCGATCGCGCTCGCCAGGAGACTGGTCGCCGAAGGTCGGATCGGGACGATCCACCACGTGCGCGCGCAGTACCTGCAGGACTGGATCGTCGACCCGGAGGCGCCGCTGTCGTGGCGGCTGGACAAGGCGAAGGCCGGATCGGGTGCGCTGGGCGACATCGGCGCGCACATCGTGGACCTGGCCCAGTTCATCACCGGGGACACCATCGCCACGGTCACCGGTCGGCTGGAGACGTTCGTGAAGGAGCGACCACAGCCTGCCGAGTCGCACACCGGGTTGTCGGGCACGGCCAGCGCGACCGGGCGAGGCCCGGTCACGGTCGACGACGCGGCCGCCTTCCTCGCGCACTTCAGCGGCGGCGCGCTCGGCGTCTTCGAGGCGACCCGGTTCGCCAACGGCCGCAAGAACGCCATCCGCATCGAGATCAACGGGTCCCGCGGCAGCATCGCCTTCGACTTCGAGGACATGAACGTCCTGCACTTCTACGACGGTGACGACGGCCCGGCCACGGGCGGCTTCCGACGGATCCTCGTCACCGAGCCCGAGCACCCCTACGTCGCCGCGTGGTGGCCTCCGGGTCACCTGCTCGGGTACGAGCACGCCTTCACCCACCAGGCCGTCGACCTGGTCACCGACATCGCCAAGGGCGCAGACCCGGTCCCGTCGTTCGCCGACGGGCTGCAGGTCCAGCGCGTCCTCGCTGCCGTCGAGGCCAGCTCGCTCAGCTCCTCGTGGGAGAACATCCCCGCATGACCACACCGCACCAGCTCCATCGAAGAAGGGACACCTGATGACTCGCCCCGTCACCCTGTTCACCGGCCAGTGGGCCGACCTGCCGTTCGAGGAGGTCTGCAGGCTCGCGTCCGGGTGGGGCTACGACGGCCTGGAGATCGCCTGCTGGGGTGACCACTTCGATCCCTGGGCTGCTGTCGAGGACGATTCCTACGTCCCAGCCAAGCTGGAGATGCTGAAGAAGCACGACCTGCAGGTGTTCGCGATCAGCAACCACCTGAAGGGCCAGGCGGTCTGCGACGACCCGATCGACGAGCGCCACCGCGGCATCCTCCCCGACCGGATCTGGGGCGACGGCGACGCCGAGGGCGTACGTCAGCGTGCCGCGGAGGAGATGAAGATGACCGCCCGGGCCGCCCGCAGGCTCGGTGTGGACGTGGTCGTCGGGTTCACCGGTTCCTCCATCTGGAAGTACGTCGCGATGTTCCCGCCCGCGTCCCAAGCGATGGTCGACGCCGGCTACCAGGACTTCGCCGACCGCTGGAACCCGATCCTCGACGTCTTCGACGGCGAAGGTGTCCGGTTCGCGCACGAGGTGCACCCCTCGGAGATCGCGTACGACTACTGGACCACCGTGCGCGCCCTCGAGGCCGTCGACCACAGAGAGGCCTTCGGTCTCAACTGGGATCCCAGCCACTTCGTGTGGCAGGACCTCGACCCCGTCGGTTTCCTGTGGGACTTCAAGGACCGGATCTACCACGTCGACTGCAAGGATGCGAAGAAGCAGGTCGGCAACGGCCGCAACGGGCGGATGGGCTCGCACCTCGCGTGGGCGGATCCCCGCCGGGGCTGGGACTTCGTCTCGACCGGGCACGGCGACGTCCCGTGGGAGCAGTGCTTCCGGATGCTCAACACGATCGGCTACGACGGTCCGATCTCGGTGGAGTGGGAGGACGCCGGGATGGACCGTCTCGTCGGCGCACCGGAGGCGCTGGAGTTCGTCCGCCGTCTGGCTTTCGACGCTCCCGATGCCGCCTTCGACGCGGCCTTCAGCACGACGGACTAGGCCCTAGACTCCCGCGCATGGGGAGCTTCCGAGCCAAGGACGCGGACCGCGACCGCTTCGTCGAGCTGATCGAAGCGGCGTACGTCGACGGGCAGCTCGGTGCGGAGGATCGCGAGCTGCGCATCACGAGGGCACTGTCCGCGGAGACGCTCGACGAGCTCGAGACGTTGACGCGCGACCTGCAGATGCCGGCCGGCTATGTCCCGCCCGCTCCGGCGCAGCCTGCCGCGACTCGCGGTGTCGCGCTGCCGGGACGCCTCGTCGGCCTGGTCGTGGCCCTCGGGCTGGTCGCGGTCCTGGTCGCCGTCGGTGCTGCGACCCTGCTGTTCTCCGCGTCGTCCGGCACCGAGACCTCGACCACTGCCGTCGAGTCCGCCGAGGTGGAACCCGAGCCAGTGGCCGAGCAGTCCGAACAGCCCGCGGTGCCGTCGTTCGTCATGACGGCACCGCAGGTGCGGAAGTTCCTCCGGGCGTACGAGCAGCAGTTCGGCACGAGCGAGGTCTTCGAGGCCGGCTTCTACCCCGGGCGCGTCGGTGTGCAGGTCCCGGTGCGGGGCTCGCGGCCACGCATGGAGCGATGGGCCTGGACGGGGGAGTGGCAGCAAGACACCGAGGCCGCAGCGGTGATCGGACCGAACGAGATCGTCAACCTCGGCAAGGTCGACGTAGGTCGGTTGTTCGCCAACATCGCCACCGCGAAGAAGTCCCTCGATGTGGAGCGCGGCAAGCTCACCCACGTGCTCGTGAACTTCTGGATCGGCGATGTGCCCAGCGTCAACATCTACATCGCCAACTCGTTCAACGAGAGCGGCTATCTCAAGACCACGCTCTCCGGCGACGTGATCGGCCGCTACCCCTACGACTCGTGACGCATCCCACGCCACGCGAGCGGTCCGGGGACGGCCGCGCTGCGGCACGATGTGCGGCATGAAGACCAACTCCGGCAACTTCTTCGAGGACTTCACCGTCGGGCAGGTCATCGAGCACGCCACCCCCCGCACGATCACCGAGGGTGATCGGGCCCTCTACGGCGCCATCTACCCGACACGCTTCGCGATCCCGTCGTCGGCGGAGTTCGCCGCGTCCGTCGGTCTGGCGGCCCATCCCGTCGAGGAGCTGATCGGCTTCCACGTGGCGTTCGGCAAGACCGTGCCGGACGTCTCGCTCAACGCGGTGGCCAACCTCGGCTACGCGGAGTGCCGCTTCCACGTCCCCGTGGTGCCCGGCGACACGCTCCGCACGCGCTCCGAGGTCATCGGCCTCAAGCAGAACTCCAACGGTCGGACGGGTGTCGTGTGGGTCCGGTCCACTGCCACCAACCAGCGGGGCGAGGTCGCGATCGACTGGGCCCGCTGGGTGATGGTGCACAAGAGGGACTCCTCGTCGCCCGCGCCGGAGACCGTCGTACCGGCGCTCGCTCCGGCGGTGTCCGCTGCCGACCTGGTGGTGCCCGCCGGTCTCGACCTGTCGTCGTACGACGTCCCTGCCGCAGGATCACCGCACCTGCTCGGAGACTACGAGGTGGGGGAGCGGATCGACCACGTCGACGGCGTGACCCTGACCGACGCGGAGCACATGATGGCGACGCGGCTGTGGCAGAACACCGCCAAGGTGCACTTCAACACCGACGCGCGTCCCGACGGCAAGCGGCTCGTCTACGGCGGCCACGTGATCTCGCTGGCCCGCGCGCTGTCGTTCAACGGCCTCGCCAACGCCCAGCTGGTCGCCGCGATCAACGCCGGCGCCCATGTCGCCCCGGCCTTCGCCGGTGACACCGTCCACGCCTGGTCCGAGGTCCTCGACACCGCCGTCCTCGACGCCCCGGGTGTCGGCGCGCTCCGGCTGCGGCTGGTCGCGACGCGAGGGCGGGACGAGTCGATGACGCTCCGGTCCCCCGACGGCACCTACGCCGACGGGGTGCTGCTCGACCTGGACCTCTGGGCGCTCATCCCGCGCTGAGATCGCTTCTGGTCGTCCTTGGAGCGGTGCGTGAGACATGTTCCGGAGCCTCCAAAGATGTCTCACTCACCGCTGCGAGCGAGCCGACGCACGAACCGCGCGAGAGCGGTGCGTGAGGCAGGTTCTTCAGGCTCAGAAGATGTCTCATGCACCGCTCCGCGGGGGGACGTACGACCCACGAGGTGGCCGGCGATGGCACTCGAGCGCAGCGTCGAGGGAGTCCGGGGCGGGGAGGTCGAGCCGCTCGAGCACGACCGCGGCGGCGGCCAGCAGCTCGGCCTCGCTGACCTGGTCGGGCGTACGTCCCGAGGCGTCGAAGGAGGGGAGCAGGTCGGCCAGGTCACCGACCACGTCGTAGGAGCTGGCGCGCAGGGCGGCGATGACGGCGGCCGACGACTCCTCGATCCAGGCGAGGTGGTGGTCCGGCACGGCGAAGGAGTCGCGCGGCGCGCTCCCGACCAGCTGGCCCGGCACGAAGGAGCCCTTCACGACGCGCGTGAACCTGGAGGTCCGCTGCTCCCGCGGGACGGTGTCGTTGACCCGGCGCAGCAGCTCGGCCTCCACGACACCCAGCGAGTCGTTCGGGCGCTGCGCGCTCGGTGTCGAGACCCGTGACGTCGAGCCCGAGCACACCGGCCGTACGCGACCAGAGCTCGTCGCGCGGAGCGCCGGGGCCGGGTACGACGACGACGTGCACGCGTGGCGCCGGGATGCCGGCGGCCCACACCTCGAGGATCCCGAGGATGTCCTGGTAGCGCCAGAACTTCTGGTCGCCCTCCTCGCGCCGGACGCTGCCGAGGAACTTGCGGTAGGGCATCCGGGCGCCCATCTTGACCCGCTGCTGCCAGGCCGACGGGAGCACCCGCCCGAGGTCGCGGGCCGTCACGACGACGTGCACCTCGTCGGCCGCCGAGGCGAGGTCGGCGAGCGCCCTTGCGGCGGCCTCCGGCGGTGAGTCGGCGAAGTGCTCGTTGCTGATGAGGACGTCACCGGCCCAGGCGCGCGTCTCCTCGACGGCCCGGTCCCAGACCTGCCGGTCGCGCTCGCCGAGGCCGTCGACGACTGACGTCATGCCCTTGACGAGGGCGGCCGCCGTGAAGTGGTCCCGGCGGGACCTGCCGGGCAGCAGCAGGCCGCGCGTGCGCAGCTCGTCGTGGTGTCGCCACCACAGGTCCTGCAGGTAGGACGTGCCCGATTTCGCGGTCCCGACGTGGAAGTACGCGCGGCGGGCCATGCCTTGATCCTAGGAGAGCCGCTGGACGGGCAGACTCTCCTCCGTGGCCTGGGATCGCGAGTTCTTCTACGACAGCTATCCGCGCGTCGAGGAGGCCTTCGCCGCGCGGCTCGACGAGAGCCTGTCGCCGCGCGACCCGTCGATGCTGCTCCAGGTGGTGCGCGAGCTCGACCTCCGGCCTGACAGCCGGGTGGTCGACGTGGGCTGCGGGGAGGGCGCGCACGCGTTCCGGCTCGCGACGCACTTCGGCTTCCGGGTGCTCGGGATCGATCCGGTGCAGCGGCACCTCGACCTGGCGCGCGAGGCCCGACGCGAGCAGGTCACCGACATCGCGTCGCGCGTCTCCTTCGAGCGCGGCACGGCGACCCGCATCCCGGCCCCCGACTCGTCACTGGACCTGGTCTGGTGCCGCGACGTGATCGTGCACGTCGACGACCCGGCCGAGGCGTACCTCGAGTTCGCCCGGGTGCTGCGCCCCGGCGCGTACGTCGTCAGCTACTCGATGGTCGCCACCGACCTGCTCGCGCCGGAGGAGGCCGACTGGCTCTTCGACGTGATGGGTGTCGTCCCGACCTCCGCCGACCCACGCGTCCTCGACGACGCCATCGCGCGCTCCGGACTCGACGTCGTGGAGACGATCGACCTCGCCAGCGAGTGGGGCGAGTGGGGGCAGGAGCAGGACGGCCAGGCCGCGCGGTCGCTGCTGCACCTGGCCCGGCTGCTGCGCGAGCCGGAGCGCTACCGCGCCGAGTTCGGCGATGCGGCGTACGACGTGATGGTGGGCGACTGCCGCTGGCACGTCTACCGGATGATGGGCAAGCTCGCCGGTCGCATCGACGTGCTGCAGCGACCCGGCTCGCCGTTAACCCCTCGACCGCGCTTGACGCGTTTGGCAGGGTGGCAGCGCACGCAACGAGAGTCGCGACATCCCCTCGGATCCCAGGAGGACCCATGGCTGATCAGGACCCCAACGCAGACATCAAGGCGAAGATGCGGGAGGCCCTCGATCGCAAGAAGGGCCACGTCCACCCCGACGACAGCGCCGACTCGCGCGAGAAGGCCCACGGCTCGGAGGTCAACGACAAGAACGTCGCCAAGCCGATGCACCGCCGCAAGGCCGGTGGCGGCGGCGCCTGACGCTCAGCGCTGAGCGCCGGCGGACAGCTCGTCCGCCGGCGCGAAGGCTCGCGCCAGCCAGAACAGCGCGAGCACCAGGACCAGCGGCACGGCGAAGCCGATGCGCAGCGAGCTCGCACCCACGGCGCCCGTCATCACCGCGCCGAGCAGCGCACCGGCGTAGTTGAACTGGTTGAAGCGCGCCACCACGGCATCGACACGTGCCTGGCGGGTCGACGGATCCGCATCGCGGCCGGCCAGCGCCGCCGCCGCGGAGAAGCTGAGCGGAGCGACCACGGCGACGCCGCAGCCGAGCAGCGTGAAGCCGAGGACGGCGACCGGCCACGTCGGCGCCGCGACGACGATCGCCAGGGCCACGAAGGCGATCAACGCGCCCACCCGCAGCAGCCGGACGGCACCGACCTGTTCGGTGAGGCGGTCGCCGACCAGGCGGACGAGCCCGCTGGACACGAGGTAGGGGAGGGTCGCCAGCGCGACCAGCTCCTCCGGTGCCGCGAAGACGTCGTCGAGGTAGACCGGTCCCCACGTCGCCGCCGCCGTGTCGACGGTGTAGAACACCACGAGCGCCAGGCCGATCATCACGATCGCGCGCCACGGGACGTCGGTCTCCGTGGCGGTGGCCGCCTCGCCGTGGTCGCGGGCGAGGTACGGCGCCCCTGCGGCGAGCAGTGGTAGCACCGCGACGAGCGCGATCGCCGACCACGGCACGTCCGTCGTGACCAGGGTCAGGACGGCGCCGATGATGCCGCCGAGCGTCCACGCGCCGTGGCACGAGGGCAGCACGACACGCCCGATCCGGTGCTCGAGCGCCACGGCCTGCATGTTGCCCGTCGCGTCGACGATCCCCAGCCCGACGCCGTACGCCGCCAGGCCGAGCACGAACACCGCGGTGACCGGAGCCAGGATCAAGACGGCCACCGACACTGCGATGACGAGCAGCCCGGCGCGAAGCACGACGGCGCTGTCGAGGCGCGGCGCGAGGCGCTCGGCGACCAGCGAGCCGACTCCGGCGAGGAGCACCATCATCAGCAGCACGCCGGAGAGGGCGAGCTCGCCGAGGTCCCAGCGGTCCTGGATGCGGGGGAGGCGCGTGGTGAGGCTGATGAAGACCAGGCCCTGCGTGAGGAACGCCGCCGCGATCGCCAGCCGCGCCCTGCCAAGGTGGGCGCTGGGGTCTGCACTCATGGCGAGCATCGTGGCAGGCCGCCGGTTCCTGCGTGGCAGACTCGCGGACATGGCAGGAGTGGTGGGTCCCGAGCTCTGGGTGGTCCGGCACGGCGAGACCGAGTGGAGCCGCGACGGCAGGCACACCTCGACCACCGACCTGCCGCTCACCGACCTCGGCGAGCAGGCCGCCACGTCGCTGGCGCCGCGGCTGGCCGACGTGGAGTTCGACCTCGTCCTGACGAGCCCGCGCCAGCGTGCACGTCGTACGGCCGAGCTGGCGGGCTTCCCCGACGCCGAGGTCGACGAGGACCTCGTGGAGTGGGCCTACGGCGACTACGAGGGCATCACCACCGACGAGATCCGCGAGACCGTGCCCGGCTGGAGCGTGTGGACGCACCCGTCGCCCGGCGGGGAGAGCGCCGACGAGGTGTCCGCACGGCTGGACCGGGTGGTCGCGCGGGCTCGCGCCCACGAGCGCACCCTCGTCTTCGCCCACGGGCACTCGCTGCGGGTGCTCACCGCGCGCTGGATCGAGCAGCCGGCCGACGAGGGCCGGTTCTTCCGTCTCGACACCTCGACCGTGTCGGTGCTGGGCTTCGAGCGCCAGACGCCCGTGCTGCTGAAGTGGAACAGCTGACGTGCGGATCGACCTCCACACGCACTCCTCCGCCAGCGACGGCACCGACACCCCCGCACAGCTGATGCGCGAGGCGGCGGCCGCCGGTCTCGACGTCGTCTCCCTCACCGACCACGACGCGATGTCGGGCTGGGCCGAGGCGCAGCAGGCCGCCGACGAGGTCGGCATCACGCTCGTGCCGGGGCTCGAGATCAGCACGAACTTCCACCACCGCGGCGTGCACCTGCTCGGCTACCTGCCCGATCCGACGTACGCGCCCCTCGTCGAGGAGCTGGACAAGGTCCTCGACGGCCGCACGTCGCGAACTCCCGCGATCGTGGCCGGCCTGCGTGGGCACGGCATCGACATCACCGAGGACGACGTACGCCGCGAGGCGGGCGGCTCCGTCGCCGCCGGCCGTCCGCACGTGGCCGACGCGCTGGTGAGGCTGGGTGTCGTGGCGGACCGGACGGAGGCCTTCGCGACGCTGCTCAGCCCGGGTCAGCCGGGCTACGTCAACCGCTACGCGCCTCGGCTGGAGGACACCATCCCCCTCGTCGTCGCCGCCGGTGGTGTGCCCGTGATCGCCCACCCGTGGGGTCGCCGCGGCGGGACCGTGCTGGACGAGGCTGCCCTCGCCGCGTTGACGGAGCTCGGCCTGGCCGGCCTCGAGGTCGACCACCAGGACCACTCGCCGGACCTGCGTGCCCGCCTCCGGTCCATCGCGGCCGACCTGGACCTGATCGTGACGGGGAGCAGCGACCACCACGGCCTCGGGAAGGTCGACCACGACCTCGGGGTGAACACGACGGCCCCGGAGCAGTACGAGCGGCTGATGTCGCTGGCAGGTCGCCCGGTCGGCTGAGGTATCACCTCGACCCCAAGTCGTATCGGGGAACTTCCTCGTGACATTTCAAGGGCAATCTTCCCCACTGCGTGAACGACTGGGCGCCTACGCTCCCTCTCGTGCTGAGCCACGACGAGATCGTCCGCCTCTACGGGCCGTGGACCGCGCGAACCCCACAGGACGCCGCCGCCCTCATGGAAGGCTACGACCGGCCGTGGTGGATCGCCGGCGGGTGGGCCATCGAGGCGTACACCGGGATCCCGCGCGAGCACGACGACGTCGACCCGAGCATCCCGCGGTCCGACGCCCACGCGCTGCGCGAGCACCTGACCGGCCGCCTGGACGTGTGGCAGGCCGACTCGGGCAGCCTCCGCCCACTATGGGCCGGGGAGGACCTGGTCTCCGACGAGTGCGAGAACCTCTGGCTGCGGGCGAGCGGCGCCGACCCGTGGGAGTACGACGTGATCCTCATGCACACCACGCCGACGACCTGGACGTTCAAGCGCGACGCCCGGATCAGCCTTCCTCTGGCGGAGATCCTGTGGGAGCGCGACGGCATCCACTACCTGAGGCCCGAGGTCCAGCTGCTGCACAAGGCGCGGGCGGTGCGGCCGAAGGACCAGGTCGACTTCGACGTGTGCGCGCCCCTGCTGGATCAGTCAGCCGGAGCCTGGCTCCGGGATGCGCTTGAGGTGGCCCACCCGGGCCACCGCTGGCTACGGCACCTCTAGCCCCGGTCAGGACTTCCTGAACAGGCCGACCACCGCGAGCACGACTCCGACGACCATCAGGATCAGCGACGCGAGGTCGACGAGCGGAGCGAGCGCGGTCAGGGTCTCCCTGTCGGATGCGGTGAACGCCACGCCGACGAGGAACAGCAGGATTCCCAGGGCGAGAGCGCGCAACCCGCGCTTCGTCAGGTTCGTCATGACGGGACCCTAAGGCGTCGCGGGTCGGCTGTCGGACGTGGGGCGCCGACCCGCCGCACCCAGTGCACGCCACTGCTACTTGCGGCCCATCGACTGCGTCATCCGCAGCAGGCGGTTGGGCACGGCCTTCGTGAGCGCGGCGATGGTCTTGTACTGCGCGCCGGGGATCGAGTAGGCGCGGCCCTTCTCGAAGTCCTCGAGCGACTTGCGGACGAGGAAGTCGACGTCGAGCCACATGAAGCCGTCGCCGCGCTTGACCTGCATCCGCTCGTGGAACTCGGTCTTGGTGAAGCCCGGGCAGAGGGCCATCACCTTCACTCCGCGGGGTGCGTACTCCATGTGCGCCCACTCGGTGAAGCTGTTCACCCACGCCTTCGCGGCCGAGTACGAGCCACGAGGCAGGAAGGCGGCGACGCTGGAGACGTTGATGATGCCGCCGTGACCGCGCTCGGCCATCGCACCGAGGGCGGCGTGGGTCAGCCGCAGGACGGCAGTGACGAGCACCTCGAGCATCGCGGTCTCCTCGTCGGCGGTGTTGTCGAGGAAACGCTTCTTCAGCCCGAAGCCGGCGTTGTTGACCAGCAGGTCGATCGGCCGGTCGTGGTCGGCGAGCCGGGCCTCGACGCGGGCCAGGTCGACCTTGTCGACCAGGTCGGCGACCAGCACCTCGACCTGGACCTGGTGGGCACGTCGCAGCTCGTCGGCCACCTCCTCGAGGCGGGCGCCGTCGCGGGCGACCAGGACGAGGTCGTCGCCGCGGGCGGCGAGCTGGACGGCGTACTCGTGTCCGATGCCGGCCGTGGCGCCGGTGATCAGGGCAGTCTGGGAAGGGGGCATGGGGCCAGCATTTCAGGACACTGGTCGGGTCCGCGACCCTGTCCTGCACAATGGGCCACGATGAGCACCCAGACCCCGGCCTCCGTCACCCTGGCCGTCGCGAACCAGAAGGGCGGCGTGGCGAAGACGACGTCCGTCGCGTCCATCGGGGCGGCCCTCGCCGAGCTCGGCCACCGTGTCCTGCTGGTCGACCTCGACCCGCAGGCGTGCCTGACCTTCTCGCTCGGGATCGACCCCGAGGACCTCGAGGTCTCGGTGCACCACGTGCTCACCCAGGGCGTCGACCCGGCCGAGATCATCATCGCGACCGAGGACGGCGTCGACCTCCTGCCGGCGACGATCGAGCTCGCCCGTGCCGAGGCCGACCTGCTGACCCGCACCGGGCGCGAGCACGTCATCAAGGGTGCGCTCGAGCAGCTTGCCGAGGACCTCGGCGACGAGGCGTACGACTGGGTCCTGCTCGACTGCCCGCCGTCCCTCGGCGTGCTGACGGTCGCGGCGCTCACCGCGGCCGACGGCGTGCTCGTGCCGCTGCAGTGCGAGACGCTCTCGCACCGCGGCGTCGGGCAGCTGCTCGACACCGTCCACGACGTACGCCGGTTCACCAACCGCGGCCTCGAGGTCTGGGGCGTGCTGCCGACGCTCTACGACGGTCGGACCAACCACGCACGCACGGTGCTGGAGACGATCAGCGAGACCTATGACCTCGAGGTCATCGAGCCGCCGATCCCCAAGACGATCAAGTTCGCCGAGGCGCCTGCCGCGGGGCGTTCGATCCTGGCGACGAGCCGCACCAACAAGGGGGCGCAGGCCTACCGCGAGGTCGCGAAGAACCTGGTCGCGCGGGCCGCCCGGCCCAAGGCGAGGAAGGCCAAGCCCGCCAGGAAGACAGCGAAGAAGGCCCCAGCGAAGCGCTGAGGCCTTCTCGGCGTCTGTCCGTGGAGCGGTGGTCAGCTCTTGGGCGTCTCCACCGTTGAGCCGCCGCGGGTGCGCGTACGGCTGCGGCTGCGGTTGCGACGACGCGGGGCGTCGCCGGACTTCTCGGCGGTCGAACCCGCGGCAGCGCCCGAGCCCGAGTCGGAGCCACGGCCCGAGCCGGATCCGCCGGAGCGGCCACCCGAGCGCTCGCGCGGCGCGCGCTCCAACTTCCCGACCGGGGCGGGGTCGACGATCCGGCCCTTGGTGCCGGCCGGGATGCCCTGGTCGTGGAAGAGGTGCTCGGACGTCGAGTACGTCTCCTGCGGGGCGTCGAACGGCAGGTCGAGCGTCTTGTTGATCATCTTCCAGCGGTGCAGGTCCGCCCAGTCGACGAACGTGATCGCGATGCCGGAGGCACCGGCGCGGCCGGTGCGGCCGATCCGGTGGACGTAGGTCTTGTCGTCCTCGGGGCAGGTGTAGTTGATGACGTGGGAGACCCCGCGGACGTCGATGCCGCGGGCAGCGACGTCCGTCGCGACCAGGACGCGGATCTTGTCCTCGCGGAACTTCGTCAGCGCCTTCTCGCGCGCCACCTGGGCCATGTCGCCGTGCAGCGGGGAGGCGCTGAAGCCGCGCTCGGCGAGGTCGTCGGCGATCCGCTGCGACTGACGCTTGGTCCGGGTGAAGACGATGATCTTCTCGGCGTCCTCGGCCTGCAGGATCCGGCCGATGATCTCGGGCTTGTCGAGGTCGTGGGCCTGGTAGATGAACTGCGCGGTGGCCGGGACCATCGAGGTGTCGTAGGACGACTCGGCGCGGATGTTCATCGGGTGGCGCATGTGCGTGCGGGCCAGCGCGACGATGGCCGACGGCATGGTCGCGGAGAACAGCATCGTCTGGCGGGTCTCGGGCGTCTTCGACAGCAGGGTGATGACGTCGGGCAGGAAGCCGAGGTCGAGCATCTCGTCGGCCTCGTCGAGCACGAGCGCGTGCACGTGCGACAGGTCGAGCGCGCGACGGTTGGCCAGGTCGATCAGGCGACCCGGGGTGCCGACGACGATGTCCACGCCCGACTCGAGGGTCTCGAGCTGGGTGTCGTAGCCGACGCCGCCGTAGACGGTGAGGACGCGCAGGCCCAGGTCCTTGCTGGCCAGCGCGAGGTCGCTGGAGACCTGGAGCGCGAGCTCTCGGGTCGGGGCGACGATGAGGGCCTGCGGCTTGCCCTGCGGCATGTCGGCGTACGCCGGGTCGCTCGGCGCGACGGAGCGCTGGAGGACCGGGATGCCGAAGGCGAGGGTCTTGCCGGTGCCCGTACGGGCCTGGCCGATCAGGTCGGTGCCGAGGAGCGCGACCGAGAGGGTCATCTCCTGGATGGCGAAGGGGGTGGTGATGCCGGCGCGGTCGAGGGCGTCACAGATCTGGGCGTGCACGCCCAATTCACGGAAGGTGGTCACGAAGGGTGTTCGCTTTCGAGAGAGGAGTTGGTTGTCCCACGCGTATGCGGTCAGCCACTCAAGGAGCTCGAAAAGGGAGGATGCCAACCGCGCACATACAGGCGGCCACCGGTGATTGCGCCAGCGGCTCGGTGACTCGATGGTATCGCTACGCTGCGAACATGACTGAATCGCCCGACGAGGACTACCGCCGCGCTGCTGTCGACCTCCTCGGTGCGATCGCGTACGGCGAGCTCTCCGCGTTCGAGCGGCTCGTCGAGGACGCCAAGATGGCGCCCGGGATCGACGACAGGATCGCGATCGGCGCGATGGCCGCAGCCGAGTTCGCGCACCTCCAGAAGCTCGTCGTCCGGCTCGCGGAGCTGGGCGCCGACCCGGGCGAGGCGATGCAGGCCTTCCGGGCCAGCTTCGACGGCTTCCACGCGCACACCGCGCCGTCGGACTACTACGAGGGACTCATCAAGGCGTACGTCGGCGACGGCCTGGCCGCCGACTTCTACCGCGAGATCGCGGCGTACCTCGACCCCGAGACCCGGGAGGTGATCATCAGCTCCCTCGAGGACACCGGGCAGACGGCGTTCATCGTCGAGCGGGTCCGTGCCGGCATCGCCAGCGACCACCGGCTCGGCGGCCGGCTCGCGCTGTGGGGCCGCCGGTTGATGGGCGAGGCCCTCACCCAGGCCCAGCGGGTCGCCGGCGACCGCGACTCCCTGACCGCGCTGCTCGCCGGGGGAGTGGACCGTCCCGGCCTCGACCTCGCTGCACTCGGCCGGATGTTCACCCGGCTCACCGAGCTGCACGCCGCGCGCATGGCCGAGCTGGGGCTCGACTCCTAGAGCTCGCCGCCCGGGCACAGGACCGTACGCAACGAGGCCCCGCAGCCGGATCGGTTGCGGGGCCTCGTGCTGGAGAAGTCAGACGCGGGTGCGGCTGCCGGAGTTGCGACCGGTGAGCGTGGAAGCGACCACGACGAGCACGGCGGCCGTCAGGATGGCCACGATGCCCTGGGTCCAGTCGAGGCCCTTGCTGCCGTTGCCACCGAAGGCGCCGTAGATGACGCCTCCGAGGATCATGCCGCCGATGCCGCAGACGACGGTGAGCCAGAGGGGGATGTTGTCCTTGTCGCCCGGTGCGACGAACTTGCCGAGCAGACCGACGATCGCGCCGACCACGAGGTAGAAGAGGATGGTCCAGAGCATGAGCGCCCCACCTTTCTTTGCCACGAGGTTTCGTGGGCATAACTGTGCCGGCGTGGTGTGCCGACCCATTCATGATGCCGGTACCCGAACGTGGCGGACGTATGCGCCACGCCGGACTGCCGTCAGCGGAAGCCGACGGTGCTCGAGGTGGGGGAGCCCAGCTCGAGGTACGCGATCTTCTCGGCTGGCACGACGACCGTGCGGCCCTTGATGTCGGAGAGCCGGAGCACGCCGTTGCCGGCGAGCGCCTCGGCCAACCGTGCCTCGACGTCGTCGGGCGTGCTGTCGGTGTCGACCACCAGCTCTCGTGACGCGTGCTGCACGCCGATCTTGACCTCCACGTGGTGCTCCTTGCTCAGTGCGTTGTCGGGGATGTGACTCGAGTGTGTCGGGTCCCTGGTTGTGCGGATCAGGCGTCCGGCTGGTCGTCGGCGCGGGGGTAGCCACGGATGCCGCGCCACGCCAGTCCGGCGATCAGGGCCGCGGCGTCGTCCTGGGCGATGCCGCCGCCACCCGCGAGCCAGAACCTCGCGGAGACCTGCGCCATTCCCACGAGCGAGACCGCCAGCAGCTCCGACGGCTCGTCGGGCAGGCCGGTGTCCGTGCGGATCACGTCGGCGATCATCGATGCGCACTCGACGGTGACCCGGTCGACGCGCTCGCGTACGTCGGGTTCGCTGGTCAGGTCGGACTCGAAGACCAGCCGGAACGCGCCCTCCTCGGACGCGACGTAGCTGTAGAACACCTGCATGGTGGCCGCGACCCGGTCCTTGTTGTCGCTCGTCGAGGCCAGCGCCGCGCGGCAGTTGTCGATGATCAGGTCGCAGGACGTGTCGAGCAGCGCGAGGTAGAGGTCGAGCTTGCCCGGGAAGTGCTGGTAGAGCACGGGCTTCGAGACCCCGGCGCGCTCGGCGATGTCGTCCATCGCGGCGGCGTGGTAGCCCTGGGCGACGAAGACCTCGAGGGCCGACTCGAGCAGCTGCGCACGGCGTTCGCGTCGCGGCATCCGGCCGCCGCGCGGTCGCGGGTACGCACCGTCGGACGGGGTGTCGGGGCTACCTGCGGTCACGTCGTGCTCCTGCTGCTGGAGGTACTGGTGAGTAGTGAGTCCGAGCCTATCCGTCCCGGATGCCGGGACGTCGTACGACCCGGCTCGGGCCCGGCGGGAACATGGATGCGGTCCCACTGGTTGTGATGGAGGACTGGTCGTCCCACGAAGGAGTTCCCCGTGTCGTTCCCCGCGCTCGTCGAGCCGGCTGCCGAGCTCACCACCGACGAGGTGCGCCGCTACAGCCGCCACCTGATCATCCCGGACGTCGGCATGAGCGGGCAGAAGCGCCTGAAGAACGCCAAGGTGCTCGTGATCGGTGCCGGCGGGCTGGGCTCGCCCGCCCTGCTCTACCTGGCCGCCGCCGGTGTCGGCACGCTCGGCATCGCCGAGTTCGACACGGTCGACGAGTCCAACCTGCAGCGCCAGGTCATCCACGGCGTCAGCGACATCGACAAGCCCAAGGGCCAGTCGGCCAAGGAGTCGATCGCGGAGATCAACCCCTACGTCGAGGTGGTGCTCCACCCGGAGCGGCTCGACAACGACAACGTGTTCGACGTCTTCCGCGGCTACGACCTGATCGTCGACGGCACGGACAACTTCGCCACCCGCTACATGGTCAACGACGCGGCGTACTTCCTCGGGATCCCCTACGTGTGGGGCTCGATCTATCGCTTCGACGGCCAGGCGTCGGTGTTCGCACCGATGCTCGGTGACGACCTGCCCTGCTACCGCTGCCTCTACCCCGAGCCGCCGCCGCCGGGCATGGTCCCGAGCTGCGCCGAGGGCGGCGTGCTGGGCGTGCTGTGCGCGGCCATCGGCTCGATCCAGGTCAACGAGGCCATCAAGCTGATCGCCGGCATCGGCGACCCGATCGCGGGCAAGCTGATGATCTACGACGCGCTCGAGATGGAGTACCGCAAGCTCAAGGTGCGCAAGGACCCCAACTGCGCGCTGTGCGGCGAGCACGCCACCGTCACCGAGCTCATCGACTACGACGCCTTCTGCGGCGCGGTGTCCGACGAGGCGGCCGAGGCCGCCGCCGGCTCGACGATCTCGGTCGCGCAGCTCGAGAAGATGCTCGGTGAGCGCGAGGCGGGGGAGCGCGACTTCGTGCTCGTCGACGTGCGCGAGCCCAACGAGGCGGAGATCAACCACATCCCGGGCGCCGTGCTGATCCCGAAGGGCGAGTTCCTCAACGGCAACGCCCTGGCGCAGCTGCCCAGCGACAAGCAGGTCGTCATGCACTGCAAGACCGGTGTGCGCTCGGCCGAGACCCTCGCGATCGTCAAGGGAGCCGGGTACGCCGACGCGGTGCACGTCGGCGGCGGGGTGTCGGCGTGGGTCAGCCAGATCGACCAGAGCCAGCCGTCCTACTGAGCGGGTCACAACCCCGCAACACCCCCGCAACCCCCCTCGCATGGCGCGACCCGGTCACCTAGGGTCGCGCCATGCGTGCGTTGCGAGACGTGTCGCCCGCTGTGCGCGCAGTCGCGACGGTGGCCGCGACCAGCCTGTTCATGGTGCTGGTGGCGTGGGCGACGCTGATCGGACCCGACGAGGTGTTCACCGGTCCCGGTCCGCGCCCGGGGCCCGCGTCCACCTCGACCCAGTCGTGCATCCCGCTGCCGGTCGTGACGAACCCGGACGGGACCACCACGCTGGCGGTCCCCGACGACATCAACGAGCGCGACTACTGCGACCCGCCGGCCGCGAGCATGGACCAGTACCGCGACCTGGTCGAGGACCACCGACCGCCGCTCTGGATCAAGGTGCTGGCCTGGCTCTTCCTCGGCACGCTGCTGCTCGTGGTCGCCGCCGGCGTGCTCTGGCTGGTGGTCGCCGCCGTGCGCCAGGTGCTCGCCGGTCGCGGTGACGCGAGCCGGGTCGAGGTCGGGTTCACCGTCCTCGACGAGCCCGGGCGGGTCGCCGAGGAGGTCGTCGGTGACGCCGACGAGCAGGACGCGCTGCTGCGCGACGGCGACGCGCGCAATGCCATCGTCGCGACCTGGCACCGTTTCGAGGTCCAGGGAGAGCGCGCCGGCGTGCCGCGCCACGCGTCCGAGACCTCGTCCGAGTACGCCCTGCGGATCCTCGACCTGGCCGCCGCCGACACGGTCCCGGTGGCCCGTCTCGCGGAGCTCTACCGCGAGGCCCGCTTCTCCGACCACGCCATCACCGAGGAGCACCGCGCGGAGGCGCTGACCGTCCTGGCAGCGATCCGCCACAGCCTGGGCGTGACGGCATGAGGTGGCTGTCCGGACGTCTCGGTGGTCGCCTCGGAGCGGGGATCCTCCTTGCGGGGATCGGCTACCTGATCGCGATCTGGCTCGACTTCGACCCCCGACCCCTTCCGTACGTCGTCTGGGCCGTCGTCGTGCTGGCCATGACCTACCTCGTGCTGGACACCGTGGACGCGCCCGTCGCGCACTGGCAGTCCGCGCTGTCGCCGAGGTCGGAGCGGGTCGACGAGGTCACCTCCGACCTCCGGGTCCTCACCAGCCACCAGCAGGCCGACGATCCGTCGAACGCCCTGGCCGATCGCCTGGTCGCACTGGCGCGCGGCCGCGACCCGGACCTCGCCACCGAGATCCAGCACGACCTCGCCGGCGTACGGCGCATCAAGCCTGCCGACATCGACCGCATCCTGACCCGAATCGAGGAAGCACGTGACCGAAGCTGATCCGCACTCCGACGCCACGACCGGCCCCCAGGAGGTGGCCCGCTTCGCCGAGCAGGTGCTGGACGAGGTCGGCCGGGCCGTCGTCGGCAAGCGCGAGGTGCTGACGCTCGTCCTCGCCGGCATCCTGGCCAAGGGACACGTGCTGCTCGAGGACTTCCCGGGCCTGGGCAAGACGCTCGCCGCACGCTCCTTCGCGGGTGCCCTCGGGCTGGACTTCTCGCGTGCGCAGTTCACCCCGGACCTGCTGCCTGCCGACCTCACCGGCTCCTACGTGTACGACCAGCGTCGCGCCGAGTTCGACTTCCGGCCCGGGCCGATCTTCGCCGGCCTGCTGCTGGCCGACGAGATCAACAGGACACCGCCCAAGACGCAGGCGGCGCTCCTCGAGGCGATGCAGGAGGGACAGGTCACCGTCGAGGGCCAGACCCACCTGCTGCCCCGGCCGTTCCACGTCCTGGCGACCGCCAACCCGGTCGAGTACGAAGGCACCTACCCGCTCCCCGAGGCGCAGCTCGACCGCTTCCTCCTCCGGGTCGCCTTCGGCTACCCCAGCGCGGGGGAGGAGCTCGACGTGCTCCGCCGGCGACTCGAGCGGCAGCGCGAGGAGGTCGACGTCCAGCAGGTGACCGACGCCGCCGGGCTGACTTCGGTGCAGGCCGCCGTCGAGCGCGTCGTCGTCGACGACTCGGTCGCCCGCTACTGCGTGGACCTGGTCGCCGCGACCCGCGCGCACCCGGACGTGCTGACCGGGGCATCGCCGCGTGGCAGCCTCGGGCTCGTGCTGACGGCACGTGCGTGGGCGGCGATCCGTGGCCGCGACTACGTGGTCCCGGAGGACGTGAAGGTCGTCGCCCGGGCCGTGCTCGCGCACCGGATCACGGTCAAGCCCGACCTCTGGATGACGCAGGCCTCCGGCCTCCGGGTCGTCGACGCCGTGATGGTGTCGGTCGAGACCCCGCGCACCCTCGACCACCACTCCCTCGGAGGTGCCCGGCAGTGAGCTCGTGGCGGCCGACCCCCGCGCTCGTGCGGTCCTGCCTCCTCGCCCTCGGCGGGGTCACCGGCGGGATCGTGCTGGGCCAGGAGGTGCTGGTCGTCCTGGCGGCGCCGTTCGTCGTGCTGGCCGCGATGGGACTGGCCGGGCGACCGCGGACGGCTCCGCAGGTCTCGGCCCGCCTCGACCACTACCGGCTCCACGAGGGCCAGGGCACGACCTCCCGGCTCGTGGTCGACGACCTCACGGGGGTCGAGCACGTCACCCGGGCCGCCGCCCGCGCGCTGCACGTGGCCACCCAGCCGACGTACGGCGCCACAGGGAACCTGGTCGACGACGGACTGCCGACGATCAGCTCCAGCCCTCGGCGCTGGGGCCGCCGCGAGGTGGGCGCGGAGCGGGTCGCCCTGACGTCCGCCTGGGCCGGATGGCGGTGGGGCCCGATCGACATCCCCGAGCACGGGCTGACCGTGCTCCCGCAGATCGCGACGTACGACAGCCGCGCGGAGGTGCCGCAGCCCGACGGCCTCGTCGGTCGGCACCGGTCGCGACGGCTCGGTGGCGGCACGGAGTTCGAGGGCATCCGGCACTTCGCCGCCGGCGACCGGCTCAAGCGGATCAACTGGCCCGTCTCCCTCCGGACAGGGGAGCTGCACGTCATCACCACGCGTGCCGAGCAGGACGCCGGCGTCTGGCTGGTCGTCGACGGCCTGCGCGACATCGGCGTCTCCGGCGGGGTCGACGGTGCCGCGAGCACCCTCGACCTCACCGTCCGGGCGGCCGCCGCGTTGGCCGAGCACCACATCCGCACCGGAGACCGGGTGGGACTGATGGTGGTGGCCGCCGACGTCGCCCGGGTGCCGATGGGCTCGGGCTCCTACCACCTGCACCGGATCCAGGGCACCCTGGCGCGGGTCCGGGCCGAGTCGCGCAGCGTCGCGCCCGAGCGGCTCGACCTCGGCGCGGGTGCCGGCAGCGTGGTCTACGTCCTGTCGCCGATGTTCTTCACCCCGCTCGTCACCGCCACCGCGAGCCTGCAGCGCAGCGGTGGGACGGTCGTCGTCATCGACACGATCGGCGAGGCCATGGCGGCCGGGGACGCGGCCGGCCGGCTCGCCCTGCCCGCCCTGGCGGCCCGGATGCAGAAGGTGGAGCGCGACGACCGGCTCCAACGGCTCGCCTCCCTCGGCACCCCGGTGGTGCCGTGGCGTGGCCCGGGCACGCTCGACACCGTGCTGCACCAGCTGGCACGCCGCGGACAGGTGCCGAAGGTGCGTGCCTGATGGCCACCCTCTCCCGACCTGTCCCTCGACTGCGTCCGACCGGGCGTCACGGCACCGGTCGTGCTCCTGCGTGCGCTGGTCGTTCTTCTGCCCTGCCTCGCCCTGGCACTGGCACTGCCCGAGGTGCCGCACTGGTTCGTGCTGGCGGTGGTGCCGCTGAGTGCCCTCGCGTGGGCCCGCTCGCCCGACCACGCGGTGGGCACCATCCCGCTGGTCGTCGTCGCCGGCTGGTGGGCCTCCCGCGGGATCGTCGACTGGAAGGTCCTGGTGGTCGCGGTGCTGCTCGTCGGCGCGCACGTGGCCGCGATCCTGCTGGCCTACGGCCCCGAGACCCTCGTCGTCGACCGGCGGGTGCTCCGGCTCTGGCTCCGCCGGGCAGGCCTCGCCCTCGTGCCGGTGCCCGTCGCCTGGCTGGCCGTCCGCGGCATCGACCCGGACCTGGCGCCGTCGTGGCTGTGGCTGCTGACCGGCGCGGTGACCGTCGTCCTGCTCGTGGCGACGGCCCGCCTGACCCGTTCCGAGGTCGGATGACCACGGAGGACGAGCGCGAGCTGTACGCCGAGCTGGTGCTGCAGTGCGCCGAGTCCGTGCCGCGCGGCCGGGCGACGACGTACGGCGCCATCGCCGACGTGGTGGGCCACCGGCTCGGACGTGGCGGACCGCGCCTGGTCGGCTCGGTGCTGGCTCACCACGGCGCCGCGGTGCCGTGGTGGCGGGTCGTCCGCGCCGACGGGTCGCTGCCGCCCTCCCACGACGAGGAGGCGCGGCAGGCCTACCTCGAGGAGGGCACTCCGTTGCGCCCGAGCGGATCGGTCGATCTGGGCAGTGCGTTCGTGGTCCCACAGCTCCGGGCACAATGAGCCCCATGCTCTCCTCGGTCGCGTACGGCGTCATCCCTCCGGTCGCCCGAGCCGTGTGGCGGCCGACGGTCGAGGGACAGCACCACGTCCCGACCTCCGGACCGGTGATCGTGGCGAGCAACCACCTGTCCTTCTTCGACAGCGTCGTGATCCCCATCGTGGTGCCACGCAAGGTCGCCTTCCTCGCCAAGTCCGACTACTTCACCGGCACCGGCGTCAAGGGCATGCTGGTGCGGGCGTGGTTCGAGGGGCTCGGCATGCTGCCGGTCGACCGTGACGACACCAAGGCCGCGATCGCGAGCCTCGACACGGCGCTGGAGGTGCTCGGTCGCGGCGAGGCGTTCGGCATCTATCCCGAGGGCACCCGCTCGCGCGACGGCCGGCTCTATCGCGGTCGGACGGGCGTCGCGCACCTCGCGCTGACCTCGGGCGCCCCGGTCCTGCCGGTCGGGCTGATCGGCACCGAGGACATCCAGCCCGTCGGCTCCAACCGCCCGCGGCTGGGTCGCGTCGACGTGACCGTGCGCTTCGGCGAGCCGATCCAGGTCGCCGGCGAGTACGACGGCGTACCGTCCGGGCGCGCCCGCCGCGAGCTCACCGACCGCATCATGACCGCCATCGGCGACCTGTCCGGCCAGGAACCCGCCGGGATCTACAACGAGCGACCCGCGGACACCTAGACGCTCCGTGTAGCGGTGTGTGAGGGGGGTTCCCCGGCCTCGGAATGCTCGTCACGCACCGCTGGACCGCGTGTCGTCGTGCGACTCACCGGGGAGCGGTGTCTGAGGGGGTCCCAGGCCCCGGATTACTCCTCACGCACCGCTCAGGCGAGGACCCGCGCGGCCAGCGCGGCCAGCGCCTTCGGGAAGATCTCCGCGGGCGGCGTGACGAGACCGGCGCCGACCTGGCCCACGCCGGCGACGCGACCGGCCATGCCGGTGTTGATCTGCGGCAGGATCCCCGTACGGCACACCTTCGTCACGTCGATGCCGGTCGGCGTTCCCTGGAACTCCAGGACGGGCACCGTCCAGCGCGGGTTCTCGGCGAGGGTGATCTCGTGCATCCGGCGCGTCGTCGCGAGGGCGTCGGGCACGGAGCCGCCGACCAGCCGGACGATCGCCGGCGCGGTCGCCATCGCGAAGCCGCCGATGCCGGCGGTCTCGGTGATCGCCGAGTCGCCGATGTCGGCGTTGGCGTCGTCCGGGCCGTAGTCGCCGAGGAAGAGCCCCTCCGCGACCTGCGCGGGACCGGTGAACCACTCGTCGCCGGTGCCCGAGACCTGGATGCCGAAGTCGGTGCCGTTGCGCGCCATCGCCACGACCATCGTGGACCCGGGGACGTCGCGACCGGCGTCGAGCGCGAGCTTGCAGGCAGGCATCGCGAGGTTGAGGAAGAAGTGGTCGTTGCCGCCGACGAAGCGCAGCGCCTCGGCGACGTCGCCGGTGTCGAAGCCGCTGCTGACCATCGCGGGGGCGAGGTCGCGCAGCAGCATCAGCGTGCCGGCGCGGTTGCGGTTGTGCGCCTCGTCGCCCATCTGCAGCATCTGGGTGAGGATCCCGGTGACGTCGGTCGCCTCAGGCGTGCCGCGCACCGCGGCCTGCAGCAGCGGGCCGAGCACGTCGCCCATCCAGCGCAGCCGTGTCAGCACCTCGGGGCCGTACGCGCCGTAGCGCAGCACCTTGCCGAGACCCTCGTTGAGGGAGCAGTACGTCCGCGCGCCGGTGGCGCGGTCCTCGAGGACCCACATCCACATGGACGGCGTGACGACGCCGGCCATCGGGCCGACTGCGCTCCGGTGGTGGCACGGCTCGAGGCTGACGCTGCTGCCGGACTCGAAGAGCGCGACGGAGTCCTCGGGGTCGTCGACGAGGCCCTCCAGCGCAGCGCCGCCCATCAGGGCGCCCCGCAGCGGCCCCGAGGTCCGCTCCCACTCGATCGGCGGCCCCGCGTGGAGGAACTGACCGGGCTCGAGGCCGAGCACCTCGGACGCGGGGGCGACGTCGACGAGGTGGGCGGTGACGCCGAGCATCGCCTCGACGGCCTGCCGGTTGGCCTCGGGGCGACGGGGGTCGGTGGCGACGGTCGCGAGGTCGGCCTCGGTGCCCGGCATCGGTGGGCGCCAGTCGACGCGCTCGACGGGCACGGCCTGGCCGGCGACGGCGTCGGCGAACATGTCGGCGCCGACCGTGACGACAGTGGTCTCGCTCATGCTCGTGCTCCTTCGACCAGCTGGATCGCCCGGCGGGTGGCCGCGGCGTTGGAGACGTGCACCTCGGCGCCGGCAGCGGTCAGCGCCTCGACCTGGTGGGCCAGGCCCTGCGGGTCGAGGTCGGTGCCGACCAGGCTGACGATGACGGGGATCGCGCGGTCGCGTCGGGCATCGGCGATGGCCGGCGCCAACAGTGCGGCCGGGTCGGGCTCGGCGCCGTGGCCGAGCACGAGGTCCAGCAGGATCACCCCGGTCGCCGGGTCCGCGGCCGCCCGGGCGAGCTGCTCGTTGCGCAGCGTCGGATCGATCATCGGGTGGGCGCGCCCCTGGGTCAGGGCGTCGTCGCCGAAGTCGACCATGGTGTGGGTGTCGGCGTGGAGGTCGCTCAGCTCATGGGGGGCGAGAGCCAGGTCGTCGGACAGCGGGATGTTGGAGCGGATCGGGCCGAGCACCTCGGTCGCGATCAGCATCGCCTCGTCGCACAGGGTGCCCCCGACGAACAAGCCGCGGACCAGGGGACCGGTGGCCGCGCCGGTGTTGCCTGCGCCCTCGACCGGCCACGCGGGTGCGTCGTGACCCAGCCGCGCGAGCACGGCCTCGGCGACCGCGGTGAGGTCGCGTTGGCCCGCGCCGAGCAGCCCGAGCTCGACCGGCGTGGAGAGCGTGTCGACGTACGTCGCCAGGTCGGCCGCGACCTCCGCAGCGGGCGGCTTGGAGACCACCACGACGAGGTCGACGTCAGGATCGGCGTCGAGGCGGCGCAGCGCCTCGCGGGTCGCGAGGCCGCCGACTGCCGCCGACAGGTCGCGGCCGCCGACGCCGAGGGCCCACCGCACGCCGATGCCGTCCCGGGTGGTGCCGGCGAGGTGGAGCAGGGTCAGCAGCTGCTGGCAGCCGGTGCCGGAGGCGGCGACGATGCCGATCCGTCCGGGGCAGACGGCGTTGGCGAAGCCCAGCCCGATGCCGTCGATGACGGCGGTCCCGCAGTCGGGCCCCATCACGAGGGCGCCGCGGGAGGCGGCGTACGTCTTCAGCGCGACCTCCTCGGCCACGGGGACGTTGTCGCTGAAGATCATCACGTCGTGCCCGGACTCGAGCGCGTCCATCGCCTCGACGGTGGCGCTGGCGCCCGGCACTGACACCAGGGCAACGGCTCCCGGCCCACCGCGGCGCAGGGCCGAACCGGTCGTCCGGGCGGGGGCGATGGTGGTGTCGCCCGACGTCGGCCGGACCGGGACGAGCGCGGCGTCGACGGCACCGAGTGCGGTCGCCAGGTCGGCGTCGGCGTCGAGGCGGAGCGCGACGACCATGTCGTTGGGGGAGGACTGCGGCACCGCGAACCCCATGCCCTCGATCACCTCGAGGTTGAGGCCGGTGGCCATCGCCACCTGGGCGGCCACCACTCCCGGTGCGGCCTGGACGGCGCGGCTCACCTGCAGCAGCGTCACCGAGTCGGCGTACGCGCCGCTCCTGAGCTCGACGTGGTCCTTCGTGGGGGTGCTCATGCTGCCTTCCCGGGGCGGTCGGTCGGACGTTCAGATTGTCGGTCGGTGGAGGCGGAGGCAAGCGCGAGCGAGGCGCCGGTCAGGAGCCCGGCACCCGAGGTGGCCCCGACGGCGAGCAGGGCCTCGCGGGTGTCGCGGCACGGCACGGCCAACCAGTCGGCGAGCTGCGGCAGGGCCTCACCGTGCAGCGCGCACTCGATCAGGGTCGCGGACAGCAGGGTGGTGACGCCGAGCCGGCGACGTACGGCTCCGGTGAGCGCCGTGTCCGGCCTGCCGAGTGCTGCCCGGGTGACGAGCCACCCCGCGAGCACGTCGTCGCCCAGCGGCGTGAGGCCGGGCCCCCGGCCGAGCAGCCGGTCGAGGTGGGCGGCCGTGAGCCGGCCGTCGGTGGGCAGGTCGAGCCCGGACGTCATGGCGAGCGGTTGCCCGGGCGACCACGCGCCATGACGTCCGACGGTGGTGACGCGGGGGTCGACGAGGCGGGCGATCCGTAGCTCGTCCTCGCCGATGACGAGTGCGCCGTCGCGGACGGCCACGGGATGGCCGGCGTACGCGCTGAGATCGGCAACGCTCGACCAGAGCGCGCAGGGCACCCGAGCAGCGGTCGCGGAGACCAGCCCGAGGCACCAGCCGTCGAGGTCGACGTAGATCGCGGTGGCGCTCGCGTGGAGGACCTGCCGCGGCCCGTCGCCGGCCTCGGCGAGCCGCTGCTGCACGCGGATCGGCGCGGCCACGGGGATCGGGCGGAGGATCACTCGTCAGACGCTAGCGGGCCGTGACAGACTCGGCCGATGTGACTTCTTGACAGGGACGAGGCAGAAGTGGGCCAAGACTTGATAAGCGACCCGGAGGCGATCGCTGCGCTGAGGCGTGCCGACGCGCTCCACACGGCGCTCACGCACATCGTGCTCGAGGGCGGTGACCTGGCGGCGATCGCGGAGGCCGTGGGTGACGCGCTCGGGTGCGGCGTGGTGTTCACCTCGACCGATGGCCGTGAGCGAGCGGCGCACCTCGACGAGGCCCAGCGCTCCGCGCTCACCGACGCCGACCTGCTCGACCCGACCGGCCGGGTGCGGGTGGAGCGGATCGATGAAGACGGCACCGCCGTGGGTGGGGGCGAGGCCCTCGTACGCCGGGTGGTGGCCGCTGGTGTCGACCTCGCGAGGCTCGTGGCGGTGCGACCCGACGGCACCATCCACTCCTCCGACGTGCACGCCCTCGAGCGGGCGGCGATCGTGGCCGCGCTCCTGGTGACGCGGCAGGAGGCGATCACGGCGGTGGAGAACAAGTACCGCGGCGACTTCCTGCGCGACGTCTTCCTCGACCGTGCCGGCGAGGACGTCTACGTCGCCGAGCACGCGCAGGCCTTCGGCTGGCACCTCGACCGCCCCGTGATGGTCGTCGTCGCGGTCCTCGACCCCGATGCGATAGCGGCCCTGGCGCCCGAGCCGGAGGAGCGGCGGGCCTGGCAGGACCGCTTCGCCCACGCCTGGCGACAGGTGGCCGCGACGGTCGACGACAGCATCGCCTCCGTCAACTTCAGCCGCGAGGTCGTCACGCTCGTGCCGGTCGACCCCGAGGCCGGCGTGGCGGCTGGTCATGTCGCTGTCGACCGGATCACCCAGGCAGTGCGCGGCGACCGCGGCGGCGGTCGGATCGCCTTCTCCGCAGGCGTCAGTCGCGTCGCACACGGCCTCAGCGAGCTGCCCGAGGCCTTCCGGCAGGCCCAGCGCTCGGTCGAGATCGGCCGGCGGGTGCACGGCGGCGGTTCGGTCACCCGTTTCGACCAGCTCGGCCTCCACCGGCTCCTGGCCCTCGTCCCGGACGGCGCCGAGCTGACCGCGTTCGCAGCCGACGTGCTCGGGCCCCTCGCCGAGCGGACACCGGAGGCCGCCGACCTGCGCGAGACCCTCCAGGTGCTGCTCGACACGAACTTCAACGTCGCGGAGGCCGCCCGCGCCCAGTTCTTCCACTACAACACGATGCGCTACCGCGTCGGCAAGCTGCAGCGGCTCCTCGGCCCCGTCGCCACCGACCCGCACCTGCGCCTCGACGTCGCCGTCGCACTGCGGGCGCTGGAGATCGTCGGCTGACGGCGTACGCCCGTCAGGCCACGAGGTCAGGCGGGGGTCGGGGCCTCGGTGGTCGGCGGCTGCTCGGCCTGGCAGGTGGTGAGGCGCTCGGTGGCCTTGGCCAGGCGCTGCTGCTGCGCACGCTTGGTCACCTTGGTCTCGGTGGTGGCCTTGCGGGCGGCGGCGAGGGCCTTGCGGGCGGCGGCCTTCTCCTGGCCGGCGGACGCCTCGGCGACGTCCTCCTTCGCCGTCTCGACGCGCTCCTGCTGGCGCGCGAACACGGCCGTGACGCGGGCGAGGGCCTCGGTGGCCTTGTCGACCCTGGCCTGCTGCTGGGCGCACGGGTCGGTCGTCGGGACCACGTCGGCGTACGCCGTCATGCTGAACGCGGTCAGGGTGAGCGCGGCGGAGGCGGCGGCGCCCGCCAAGCGGGTGGTGAGGGACATGGGATCCTCCCGGTCGCGGCGGGCCCGTCCGGGCACACCTGTCACTTCGTTCAGCGGGGGCCGGGAGCGCTGTGTTACGGCCCCCTAGGGCAAATCTTCGACGTTTCTTGATGATTCACTCGCCGGGCGGGCGGCGAGGGCCTTGTCGTAGAACACCCGCACGAGGCCACCGTCCCCGCCGCGGTGAGTCTCGACGTAGCCGAGCCGCTCGTAGAACCGCTGGTTCTCCACCATCGTCACGTGGGTGAACAGGCGGATCCGGTCCAGCCCGCACGCTCGCGCCCGTCCCTCGGCGAGGGTGAGCAGGGCGCGCCCGATGCCCGTGCCGTGGTGCGAGGGGAGCACGGCGACGTTGTCCAGCAGCAGCCCGTCGTCCTCCGCGACCAGGAGGAGGAAGGCGACGACCTCGCCGTCGCGATCGACCACCCACGCCTCGGTGTCCGTCACGGCGGCCGCGTAGTCGGCGTCCAGCGGGCCGGGCCGCGCGCCGTCCATCCGCTCGAGATAGGGGGAGTACGCCGCCTCGGCGACGTGCGCCATCCGCGGAGCGTCGGCCGGGGTCGCGCGACGCACACCCGGGCTGTCGTACGCCGAACCACTGCTCCGCGCCGAACTCCTCGAGCCGCGCGACCTCGGTGAACCCGAGCCGGCCGGCGAGGGCGAGCGACCGTGCGTTGCTGCTCTGGGTGCACAGGACGACGGGCTCGCCCAGGGCCGCGTCGCTCCACGCGAGCACGGCGGTCGGCCGCCTCGGTGGCGTAGCCGTTGCCCCACGCAGACACCGGTGTGACATAGCTGAGCTCGAGGTCGGGGTGCTCGGCGCCGGGACGCGACGGATCGCGGCGACCGAGGCCGACCCAGCCGACGAAGGCGCCGTCGTGCTCCACCACGAACTGCCCGGGTCGGTCGGCGGGAACCTCCGGGAGCTCCGCGTCGAGGGTCGCCCGGTCACGTCCCCCGCCGAGGTGGTGGTTGACCTCGTCGTCCGAACCGAGGTCGAGGAAGGTCTCACGGTCGCGGGCATCCGGCGCGCGCAGCAGCAGGCGCTCCGTACGGATCGGCGCGATCGGCCAGTCGGCGGTGAGAGGCTCAGCCATGCACCGCACTGTACGAAGTGGCTGACCCGCGGAAGAACTTGTCATCGACACCGGCGTTCCTTCGGCAGATCTCGCCAGTGAGGGTGTGTGATGTGGCGCACTAGTTTGTGGCTTCTCGGGTAACCACCCCTGCGAATCTGGAGGCCTGACATGTCGATGTTCAAGTGGGACGTGGTCGATCCCGCACCGGGCGAGGCAGTGATGCCGAACCAGCGTCTGCCCTGGGGCAAGACGATCGGGCTCGGTGCCCAGCACGTGGTCGCCATGTTCGGCGCCACCTTCGTGTTCCCGCTCGTGATGGGACTCGACGCCAACCTCGCCATCATGTTCTCGGGTCTCTGCACGGTCCTGTTCCTGCTGATCGTGCAGAACAAGGTCCCGAGCTACCTCGGCACCAGCGCGTCCTTCGTGGCCAGCGTCGCGGCGATCCGCCTGCTCGACACCAACAACGACTCGTCGTACGTCACCGGAGCGATCCTCGTCGGTGGCCTCGTGCTCGCCGCCGTGGGCGTCCTCGTGCACTTCGCCGGCGCCGACCTGATCCACAAGATCCTGCCGCCGGCCGTGACCGGCGCCGTGGTCATGCTGATCGGCTTCAACCTGGCTCCCGTGGTCGCCGGCATCTACTGGCCCCAGGACCAGTGGGTCGCCCTGCTCACCGCGGCGTTCATGGTCTTCGCCGCTGTCATGCTGCCCGGCTTCTGGTCGCGGATCGCCGTCTTCCTGGCGCTCATCTTCGGCTACCTGCTGTCGTGGATCTTCGACGGGATCTTCGGCCCCATCACGTCCGTGCTGGGCGGGGCTGCCGAGGCGACCTCCCACGACCGCGTCTCCTGGGCCGGCGTGAGCGCCGCCGACTGGATCGGCCTGCCCAGCGGCACGCTGGCCGACGGCGTGTCCGTCGTGCACGCCCCGTCGTTCTCGCTCACCGCGATCCTGCTCGTCCTGCCCGGTGTCATCGCCCTCGTCGCCGAGAACACCGGTCACGTCAAGGCCGTCTCCGAGATGACCGGCCAGAACCTCGACCCCTACATGGGCCGCGCGATCGGCGCCGACGGCATCGCGACTGCCTTCGCGAGCGCCTTCGGTGGCTCCCCGACCACGACGTACGCCGAGAACATCGGCGTCATGGGCGCGACCCGCGTCTACAGCACCGCGGCCTACTACGTCGCCGCGATCGTGGCGATCCTGCTGGGCCTGTGCCCGAAGTTCGGCGCGATCGTCAACGCGACCCCGGGTGGAGTGCTCGGCGGCATCACTGTGGTGCTCTACGGGATGATCGGACTCGTGGGTGCCAAGATCTGGGTCGAGAACAACGTCGACTTCGGCAACCCGGTCAACATGGTCGGTCTCGCGGCCGGCCTGATCGCCGGTATCGGCGGTGTGACGCTGACCTTCGGCGACGACTTCCAGCTCGGCGGCATCGCCCTCGGCACGATCCTGGTCATCGCGTTCTTCCACATGGTCAACGGCCGCTCCGGCGCCGGCGCGGGCGGCGTCACCCGCAGCCTGAGCCACCCCGAGGGCGGTCACGCGCACGACCACTCGCACGACCACTCGCACGATGGTCACGACCACACGCACGACCACTCGCACGAGGGCCACGACCACACGCACGACGACGAGACGAAGTAGCCCGTGAAGCCAGCACCTTTCGCCTTCCTGCGTCCCGCCACCCTCGAGGAAGCCCTCGCGGCCCTCGCGGAGGAGCCGGGAGCGAAGGTGCTGGCGGGTGGCCAGTCGCTCGTGCCGCTGCTGTCGATGCGGCTGGCCGCACCG
Organism: uncultured Actinomycetota bacterium; assembly: GCA_963711175.1. Taxonomy (GTDB): domain Bacteria; phylum Actinomycetota; class Actinomycetes; order Propionibacteriales; family Nocardioidaceae; genus Nocardioides. The sequence goes on along the minus strand of CAVQDC010000021.1, from coordinate 462,647 downwards.
TCGATGCTGATCGACATCAACGCCCTGCCGGACCTCGGCTCCATCGTGTGCGACGGAGCCGGGGTACGGATCGGGGCCCTCGCGCGGCATGCCGACGTGCTCGCCTCCACCGAGGCGGCGGGCGTCCAGCCGCTGCTCGCGATGGCGCTGTCCCACGTGGCCCACCCGACGATCCGCAACCGCGGCACGACCGTCGGCTCACTGGTCCACGCCGACGCCGCGGCCGAGATGCCGATGGTGCTGCGGCTGCTGGAGGGATCGGTGGACGTCGCATCGGTGCGGGGTCGTCGTACGGTCCCGGCGGGCGAGCTCTTTGCCGGCCCCCTCGAGTCGACGCTGGCCCGCGACGAGATCGCCGTCGAGGCGTTCTTCCCCGCCCTGCCCGACGGCGCGGGCGTCGCGTTCCAGGAGATCGCCCGGCGCCACGGCGACTACGCCCTCGTGGGCGTCGCCGCCATGGTGGAGACCGAGGGCGGCGAGGTCACCCAGGCCCGCCTCGGCTACCTCTCGGCGAGCGACGTCCCGGTCGTCGTGGACGTCACCGACGCCCTCGACGATCCCGCCGGCAAGGCACTCGCCGAGCTCGATCCCGCCGACGACATCCACGCCACCGCGGCCTACCGTGCCCACCTGGTCAAGGTCCTCACCCCACGCGTCCTGGCCGACGCGATCCACCACGCCCGCGACAGGAAGCGCTCATGAACACCCCACGGCGTTCTTCTCCTCCGCTTCGCTCCTCCGAACAACGCCGCAGGGACCCCGAATGAGCAGCGAGCAGGTCCACGACGTCCGGCTCCACGTCAACGGCTCCGTGCACGAGGTGCAGGTGCCCGCGCGGCGGCTGCTCTCCGACGCCCTGCGCCACGACTGCGGACTGACCGGCACGCACGTCGGCTGCGAGCACGGCGTCTGCGGTGCCTGCACGGTGCTGGTCGACGGGGCACCGGTGCGGTCGTGCCTGATGCTCGCCGTGTCCGCGGTGGACGCCGAGATCACGACCGTCGAAGGCCTGACCGAGGACGACGGGTCTGCCCAGGGGCGGCTGAGCCCCGTGCAGCAGGCCTTCTCGGACTGCCACGGCCTGCAGTGCGGCTTCTGCACGCCGGGCTTCCTCACCACGATCACTGCTGGGCTCCGCGAGAATCCGGACCCGTCCGAGGACGAGGCGCGGGAGATGATCGCCGGCAACCTCTGCCGCTGCACCGGCTACCAGAACATCGTGAAGTCGGTGCTCCGCGCGGCCGAGATCGAGCAAGGAGCGCGAGTGACCACCAAGCTCTTCGGCACCAAGGTCCCGCGCGTCGAGGACCAGCGGTTCCTGCGCGGCCAGGGCCGCTACGTCGACGACCTGCTCACCGACGACCCGCGGCTGCTGCACTCCGCCGTGCTGCGCTCGCCGCACGCGCACGCCCGCATCACCGACATCGACGTCTCCGAGGTGCTCGACGTCGACGGCGTCTTCGCGGTGTGGACCTACGACGACCTCACCGGCGCGATGGCGGAGCCGTTGCCGTTGCTCATCCCGCACCCGACGCTGACCCATGGCCGGACGCAGTACGCGCTCGCCAAGGACGAGGTCAACTACGTCGGCGAGGCGATCGCGTTCGTGGTCGCCGTCGACCGCTACGTCGCAGAGGACGCCGTCTCGCGGATCCGGGTCTCCTACGACTACCTCGAGCCCGTCGTCGGCATCGCCGCTGCCCGCGCGGCCGACCGCCTCGTGCACGACGACGTACCCGGCAACGTCGGTGCCCGGATGGAGCAGGAGAACGGTGACGCCCGGGCGGCCATCGCCGACGCCCCGCACACCCTGACCCTCGAGCTCGACGTCGAGCGCTCCGCCTGTACGCCGATGGAGGGCCGCGGCACCGTCGCGAGGTGGGACCCCGACACGTCCCGCCTGACGGTGTGGAGCTCGACCCAGACGAGCACCGGCGTGCGCGGCTGCGTGGCCGCCAAGCTCGGGCTCGACCTGGCCAAGGTCGACGTGGTCACTCCCGACGTCGGTGGCGGCTTCGGCGTGAAGATCAACCACCCGTGGCCCGAGGAGCTGCTCGTGCCCCTCGCGGCGATGACGCTCGGCCGGCCGGTGAAGTTCACCGAGGACCGCCGCGAGCACTTCATCTCCTCGGCCCACGAGCGCGCCCAGCAGCACCACGTCGAGGTCGGCTTCGACGACGACGGTCGGGTGCTCGGGCTCAACGTCGAGTTCTGGCACGACCACGGTGCGTACACGCCCTACGGGCTCATCGTCCCGATCATCACCTCGACCCAGCTGCTCGGCCCCTACAAGCCGCTCAACTACCGCGTCGTCTTCGAGTCGCTCTACACCAACACCGTGATCGTCACGCCCTACCGCGGTGCCGGCCGACCGCAGGGCTGCTTCGTGATGGAGCGGACGATGGACGCGATCGCGGCCTACCTCGGCAAGGACCGCACCGAGGTCCGCAGCACCAACTTCATCCAGCCCGACGAGTTCCCCTACGAGCACGGGCTGGTGTTCCAGGACGGTCGCCCGCTGACCTACGACTCGGGCGACTACCCCGAGTCGCTGGCGAAGCTCAAGGCGCTGGTCGGCTGGGACGAGTTCGAGGACTTCCGCGCCGAGATGGCGGCCCAGGGACGACGGGTCGGGATCGGTCTCGCGTGCTACGTCGAGGGCACCGGCGTCGGCCCCTACGAGGGTGCCCACGTCCACGTCGAGACCTCCGGCAAGGTCAAGGTCGCGACCGGCCTGACCACCCAGGGGCAGGGCCACCAGACCGCCTTCGCGCAGATCGTCGCCGACACCCTCGGGGTGCGGTTCGAGGACGTCGAGATCACCACCGGTGACACCCGCCGGATGCCGTACGCCGTGGGCACCTTCGCCTCGCGCGCCGCCGTGATGAGCGGGTCGGCGATCCACCTGGCGTCCCTGCGCGCCCGGGAGAAGGCGCTGCGGATCGCGGCCGAGGCGCTCGAGGCGTCGGAGGACGACCTGGAGATCGTCGACGGCGTCGTGTCGGTGCGCGGCACGGACGCGTCCATCGACCTCGGCACCGTCGCGGTCCTCTCGAACCCGCTGCGCTACGCCTTCGACGAGGCCTCCAAGGCCGCGACCCAGTTCTCCGTCGGCGACCCCGGCAAGCCCCCGGTCGCCGAGGACGACGAGCCGGGACTCGAGGGCAAGGACTTCTACTCGCCCGAGCGCTCGACCTTCGCCAACGGCATGCACGCGGTGATCGTCGAGACCGACCCGGACACGGCCGAGATCACGATCCTGAAGTACGCCGTGGTCCACGACTGCGGCCACCTGATCAACCCGATGATCGTCGAGGGCCAGATCCACGGCGGCGTCGCGCAGGGCGTGGGCGGCGCTCTCTACGAGCGGATGGTCTACGACGAGTCGGGGCAGCTGCTCAACGCGTCGTTCATGGACTTCCTGATGCCCTACGTCACCGAGGTCCCGAAGACGATCGACATCGACCACCTCGAGACGCCCTCGCCGCTCAACCCGCTCGGCATCAAGGGCGCGGGCGAGGCCGGCGTGATCCCGTCGGCCGCCGTGTTCGCCGCGGCCATCGAGGACGCCGAGGGCTTCCCGATCACCGCGATGCCGATCTCACCCTCCGAGCTCTTCGCCCTGCGCCTCGAGCACGCCGACCTACCTGCTGAAGCCACCGCTGAGGAGACCCGATGAAGTTCACCGGCGAGAACGTCCTGGCCGCCCCCGTCGAGCAGGCGTGGGACGCACTGCTCGACCCGAGCGTCCTGGTCCGCACCATCCCCGGCTGCGAGCGGCTGGAGGCGACCGGCGACCACGCCTATGCCATGACCGTCACCGCGGGCGTCGCCTCGATCAAGGGGACCTACGCCGGGTCGTGCGAGCTGCGCGACCTCGTCGAGCACGAGTCGCTGGTGATGAAGCTCGACGGTGCCGGCGCGCCCGGCACGATCGGCGCGACCGTCCACGTGCGGTTCACTCCCGAGGGCTCCTCGACGCGGATCTCGTACGACGCCGACGCGGTCGTCGGCGGGATGATCGGCGGCGTCGGGCAGCGGATGCTCACGTCGGTGTCGAAGCGGATGGCGGGCGAGTTCTTCGGCAACGTCGACTCGGCGATCGCGGGTGGACCGGTGGCCGCTGCCCCCGTCGCGGCCACGGTCGACGGCGCACCCGCTCCCGCCGGCGCGACCGGTCTTCACGGCGCCCGCCCAGGTGTCGGCCGCCGGCTCGAGGCAGGAGTTCCTCACCGGCATCGCCGTCGGTGCGGGCCTGGTGCTCGCCGGGGTGATCGTCGGCGGGATCTTCGGACGTCGCCGGTGACCGACGCTGACGGTCGACTCGACCGCGCGCGCCCAGGCCGCCGCCGTACGGTCCGGGGAGATCTCGGCGCGCGAGCTGCTCGAGCTGCACCTCGACCGGATCGAGGAGCGCAACCCCGAGCTCAACGCGATCGTCTCGCTCGACGCCGAGCGCGCGCGTGCCGCGGCCGCAGTCGCGGACCAGGCCCAGGCGTCGGGGGAGGAGACCGGGCCGCTGCACGGCCTGCCGTTCGCGGTGAAGGACACCCACGCGCTCGACGGCTGGCGCACGACGTACGGCTCACCGATCTACGCCGACTCCGTCGCCGACCACGACGACCTGCTGGTGGAGCGGATCCGTCACGCCGGAGCGGTGTTCATCGGCAAGACCAACGTGCCGGAGTTCGCGGCCGGGTCGCACACGTTCAACACGGTCTTCGGCGTGACCCGCAACCCGGTCGACCCGACGCGCTCGGCCGGCGGGTCCAGCGGAGGAGCGGCGTGCGCGCTGGCCTCCGGGATGGTGCCGCTCGCCGACGGCTCCGACATGGGTGGCTCGCTGCGCAACCCGGCGTCGTTCTGCGGGGTCGTGGGCATGCGACCGTCGCTCGGCCGGGTCCCCGAGTGGCCGCTCTACAACCAGTGGGAGTCGACCTCGGTCGGCGGCCCGATGGCGCGCAACGTCGGCGACCTCTCCCTGTTGCTCTCGGTGATCGCCGGTCCCGACCCGCGTGCACCCCAGGCGCTCGGCGACCCCGGCTCGACCTTCGCCCCCGAGCTCACCCCCGCGCCGCTCGCCGGACTGAGGGTCGCCTGCTCGGTGGACCTCGGCGGGGCGTTCGAGGTCGACCACGCGGTCGCGGACGTCGTACGCGCGACCGCCGGCAGGCTGGCCGACGCCGGCGCCGCCGTGACCGACGCGCACCCCGACCTGTCACTCGCGGACGACACCTTCCGCACCCTGCGCGCGTGGCACTTCCAAGCGAAGCTCGGGCGGCTGCTCGCCGAGCACCCGACGTCGTTCAAGCCCTCCCTCGAGGCCAATATTCGCGCTGGCGAGTCGCTGACCGGCGCGGACGTCGCGCGCGGCTACGGCCAGCGCACCGCGCTCTCCGAGACGATGCGGCTCTTCTTCGGCGACCACGACGTGCTGCTGCTCCCGACCTCGCAGGTGCCGCCGTTCCCGGTGGAGCACGAGTTCCCCGAGACGATCAACGGCCACGAGATGCCGGACTACCTCGCCTGGATGCGCTCGGCGTACTTCATCACCGTCACCGGCTGTCCCGCCATCTCGGTGCCTGCCGGTCGTACGCCCGACGGCCTGCCCGTCGGCGTACAGCTGGTCGCCCGACACGGCGCCGACCGGCAGCTGCTCGAGGTGGCCGCGGCCGTCGAGGCCCTGGCGGGCTCCTGACCTGACCGTTGGGTAGTCCGCATCAAAATTCGGGTCCAGGGATGCTAGGCACCAGCATTTTGATGCGGACTACCGGGGCAGGGGTGTGGACGAACCTGTGGACGGATGTGTGCACAACCTGGGCCGGGCTGGGGATGAAGGCCGGTCGTTCTGGGGACGACGCGCCGGAACCCGAAGTATGTGGTTTTTCCTTCCCGAAAGCCTTGCGCAGCTGTTCTGCGAGGGCATAGAACTCTCCCTACGCAGCCCGCAAGGGAAGCGGGATGGCTCCGGAAGGACGATCCACACGACGACGAACCAGCTTGCTGGGGAGGAGTCGCAGACACCGGGTGATGCGGTGACTGGGACCGGACAGAGAGAGCGATCGATCAGGACATCACCAGAGAGATCACCCTGATGCACTGGACGCTTCGGCGGACCTGGACATCACGAAGGGCCCTTGACGCTCATACCGCCAAGGGCCCTTCGGCCATTTCCGGCGTGCAGCTGCACCGTGAGGGTGATGACGGGGATCCGGTGCCGGCCATACGCTTCCGGCACCGTTCCGGGGGGATCCAGCCATGCGTGCAGCCGTCGTATCCGCAGCAGTCCTGCTCGTCGCCGGGCTCGCGCCTGCAGCCGGATCGGCCGGCACCACGTCGGATCCCGGGGCCGAGACGGGGCGACGCACGGTGCGGGCCGTCGATGCGCCCGGCGGGACGGCCGGCGTACGCCGGAGCGCGCGGGCGGGCCTGGTGCAGGCGCAGGCGGGCGCCCCCGCCCTCAAGCCGGGCTTCCCGGTCGACATGCTCTTCTCCGGCGGCACCTACGGGTGCTGCGGGTCCGGGGTGCTCGTCGGTGACGTCGACGGCGACCCGGACCTCGAGATCCTCGCCAGCGGCATCGCACGCGGCACCATCACCGCGATTGATCCCGACGGCAGCCTCCTGCCCGGCTGGCCCGTCGGGACCCGGTCGCACGAGTACCTCTCGATGGCCGAGCTCGACCCCGCGACGCCCGGCTTCGAAGTGGTCAGCAACAACTTCCTCGACCGCATCACCGCGTTCGACGGCTCTGGTCGCGCACTGCCGGGCTGGCCTCGGTCGAACTACATCGGCGGGTCCCACCCGGTGGCGGCGGTGGACCGCGATGCCGACGGAACCGACGACATCGTGCTCAACCGCGACGACCACTACTACTGGATGGTCGACGCAGAGGGTGACGTCGTCCGCGGCGGGGGGTGGCCGCTGCGTGGTTCCGGCGCCTTCCAGGACCAGGCGCAGCCCGCGGTCGCCGACCTCGAGGGGGACGGACGCCCGGAGGTGCTGGGCGGGGGGACGTCCTACAGCGGCGAGGCGAACGTCGGCGCGTGGCACGCCGACGGCACCGCCGTCGAGGGTTGGCCAGTGCACGTGGAGGGGTTCTTCGAGCGCGACCGCCTGTCGGTGGCCGACGTGGATGGCGACAGCCGTCCCGAGGTGGTGGCCGAGGCCAGCGGATCCATCGAGGTGCTCCGGGCCGACGGTGGCCGGGTGGCGCGCTGGACCGTCACCGACCCGGCGGGCCAGCCGACCAGCACCCAGCACCCCGCGCTCGGGGACCTCGACGGCGACGGCGACTTCGAGATCGTCGTGGGCTCGCCCCTGCTGGTCCACGCCTACCAGGGCGACGGCACCGAGCTCCCGGGGTGGCCGCGGCCGATCCGCGAGCTCGAACCCGGCGTCGTCCACGACACCTCGCCGGTGATCGGCGACCTCGACAACGACGGCCGGCAGGACGTGGTGGCGTCCGGATGGGCGTACGACACCGACGGCAAGCGCTACCACTTCGTCTGGGCGTGGGACCGCACCGGCGCGGCCCTCCCGGGCTTCCCGCTGCGGCTGAACACCTCCACCGGGTGGACGCCGGCGATCGCCGACCTCGACGGCAACGGCCGCTCCGACCTGGTCGTCGTCGGCTACCACCCCGACAACTACGGCGGCTACTCGGCCGGGATCTTCGCGTTCGAGTACCCCACCGGCGCTGCTGCACCCGCCGACTGGGGGCAGTTCGCGGGCGGTCCGCGACGCCAGGGCGTGCCGCGACAGGCGCCCCGCCCCGCCCCTCAGCCCGGCACTGCGGGTGACCCGGGCCCGTTCAGCCGTCTCGCCGACACGTGGTCCGGCACGACCGGCAGCGACCCGCGGGACCTGGTCGTGCTGGGCGGCTCGGTCGTCTACACCGCCGCCACGGCCCAGGCCGGACGCGAGCTGTGGGTCAGCGACGGGACCGCCGGGGGCACGCACCTGCTCGACGACGTACGCCCCGGGCAGGCGTCGTCGACACCGCAGGAGCTCGAGATGGTCGGCGGTCGCGTCTGGTTCACCGCCGACGACGGCGTGACCGGTCGCGAGCTCTGGTCGACCGACGGAACGACCGCGGGCACGCGGCTCGAGTCGGACATCGTGCCCGGGACAGCGAGCTCGCGCCCGCAGGAGCTGACCGCAGTCGGTCAGCGGCTCTTCTTCTCGGCCAGCACCTCGGCCGGCCGGGAGCTCTGGACCAGCGACGGTGCCGGGACCCGGCTCGCGGTCGACACCACCACCGCCGGTTACGGGCTGCCGTTCGACAGCTCGCACGTGCGCTGGATCGCCGCGGCGGGCAACCGGGTCACGTGGCTGGCCCGGGAGACCGACAACCCAGAGGGCTACATGTTCGTCAACCTCTTCGGCTCCGACGGCACGAAGGCGGGCACCCAGAAGCTCGTGCCCGACAGAGACCTGTCCGCCGGGGCCTCGGAGCTGCTCGTGCACGGCGGCGTGACCGAGGCCGCCGACGGCCGCAGCTGGTATCGCATCGACCAGCGGCTGGTCCGCACCAACGGCACGACGTCGGGCACCACGGTGCACCAGTGGCCGGAGAACACCGATCTCCACCTGGGCGACCCCGCCCCCCGCGGTGCGACGGCGCTGCTCGCGTCCAGCGTCGGCAGTCGCGGTCTCGAGCTCGCCCGGCAGGACGCCACCCTCGTCAAGGACCTCGACGACGGCTCCCAGCAGTCCCCGCTCGGCTTCGTGACCGCCTCGGGCGCCCCGGCCGACCTCCGCGCGTGGGGTGACGGGTGGTTCCTCACCGCGCGCACCCTCGTCTCTGGCCGTGAGCCGTGGACCAGTGACGGGACGTCCACGGGGACCCGGCAGATCGCCGACCTCGCACCCGGCTCCGCCGACAGCAACCCGGTGCCGCTGCTCGACCTCGGTGACCGGATGCTGCTGCGCGCGACCACCAGCGGTCAGGGGGACGAACCGTGGGTGCTTGCCCCGTCCGGTGCGGCGCGGCGCCTGGCCGACGTCGCCGCCGGCGCCGCGGGCAGCCACGCCGGTGAGGCCGTGCTCCTCGGCGACCGGGTGCTGCTCGTCCTCGACGACGGTGCGACCGGCCGCGAGCTCTGGACGGTGCGCGTGCAGGACGTGCGGCTCTCGACCGGGACACCGACCCCCACACCCACGCCGACCCCCACGCCGACCCCCACGCCGACCCCGACGCCGACACCCACGCCGACACCCACGCCGACACCCACGCCGACACCCAGCCCCACGAGCCCGAGCCCGACGCCCACGACGGTTCCGACGACGACGACTCCTCCGACGCCGACCACCGGCCCGGGCGCCGCTCCCGACACCCGGATCACGCGCCACCCGGCAAGACGTACGACGTCGCGCACTGCGCGGTTCCGCTTCCGCGCCGACCTGCCGGGCGCCACCTTCGAGTGCCGCGTGGACCGGGGGCGGTGGCGCACCTGCTCGTCGCCCCGCACGGTCCGCGCGCTGGACGTGGGTCGCCACGTCCTCCGGGTCCGCGCCACCAGCGCGAGCGGCGTACGGGAGACGACGCCCGCGGTCGTGCGGTGGGTCAGGACGCGTTCATGATCCAGAACGGGCCGGCCGCACCGACGAAGGCGACGGCGATGCCGAGCAGCATCACGGCCACGCGCCAGTAGACCCAGCCCCGGACGACCAGCGCGGCACCGACGGGGAGCAGCACGACCCCGAGCAGCGAGGGCGGGTTGTCCTGGCTCAGCAGCAGCCAACCGTGGATGAGCAGCATGGTCGCGATCGCCGCCAGCCCGGTGGTGACGCTGTTCCACGAGATGGGCGCGTGGGTGGTCGCGACCCGGAAGGCCTGGCCGAAGGGCAGCGCCCGCAGGCGGGCGATGGACTCGCTGCGGTCACTCATGCGGTGATCCTCCTCGATCGACGTCCTGGTCGCGACCGGTGGCGCGCGCGAGGGCGGGGTCGTCCTGGGCGAGCTCGTCGACGAGCCGGCCGATCGAGGTCGCGGCGTCGCGGCGCACGGCGGCGGCGTCCGGGCTGGGATCACGCTCGTGCAGCACGTCGATCCACCGGGAGTCGCCGTCGTCGACGCGACGGGCGAGCCGACGGCCGACGTCTCCGAGCTCGCCGTCGCGGGCGGCCCGGTGCAGGTCGGCGAGCGCCTGGTCGCGCTCGGAGCGGCTCTGCGCGGCCTCGGCGCGCACGGCGTCGCGGGTCGCCTCGGCCTCGAGGCGGATGGCCTCGGTCTCCTGGCGCAGCCGCGCGACGAGCGTACGGAGCTCGGCGGCGTCGGGCAGACCGCCCGGCTCGTCCGCCATCAGAACCCGGCTCCGGCGACGTCGTCGATCTTGTGGCCCGGCTCGGTGTTGGTGGTCACGGCGCCGAACGCGAAGACGGCGTCGAGCATCTTGAAGAGCATCCGCAGGTCGCCGAGCACGGAGATGATCTTCGGGACGAGCGTGTCGAGAGTCTTGATCACGCCGATCGTCTGGTCGATGAGGCGGATGATCTTGCGGACCGTCGCGCCCCCGGACAGGATCTCCTTCGCCACTCCCCAGAAGCTGGCCAGGAGCTTGATGACCGCGTCGTCGACGAGGCTGAGCAACGAGGCCACCGTCTCGCAGACGGCCTGCGTCGCCGTCAGCATGCAGTCGAGCGACTCGGCCATCATGTGGCAGGTCTCGCGCTGGAGGTCGAAGGCCTGGCCCATCTCCAGCATCCGGCCGGCAGCCCGCTCGGCCGCGCGCCCCTCCCAGACGTGGGGGACAGCCTGCGACAGCGCACCGTAGTTGGCACCGAGGTCGCCCAGCGCGTTGCCGGTCGCCCGCCAGTTGGCCGACACGGACCGCACGCCGTCGAAGTCGCCGGCGATCGGGTCGAAGATCAGCGCGATGAGGTCCCAGCTGGAGTTGATCTGGCGCACCACCCAGTCGATGCCCTGGATGACGTAGCCGCAGTCGTCTCGGAGCTGGTCGATGTAGCTCCCGCCGCTGCCGGCGGTCGCGACGAGCGAGGAGCGCGGGTCGAGGAGGTCGACGGCGATGTCAGTCATCGACGTCCTCCACGTCCTTGCTGTGCTCCTCCACGAAGTCGTCGAGCTCATCGTCGGTGGTCACGCCGTCGACGATCTGGTCGGTGTGGTGGGCCATCGAGAGCAGGCTGCTGACCGCGTCGATGGAGTTGGCGGCCGAGCCCTCCTTGTGCGGCGCGCGGTGCCTGCCGGGCGTCTCGGTGCCGCCGAGGTTCATCACGCCGCCGTAGCGCTTCACGAACTCCGGGACCTGGACCGCCTCCTGGACCTCCGTCAGCTTGTTCATCCGGACGTCGACCTCGATGTCGGCGTTCTCGATGTCGTCGCGGGCCTGCTCCATCCGGTCGACGAGCTTGGTGGTGCCGCTGCTGGCCTCGCTCATCCCGGAGAACACGTCGTCCGTGGCCGAGTCGTAGTCGCCCTGGAAGAGCGACAGGAACCCCTTGTCGAACCAGTGCCCTTCGTAGAGGTCCTGGTCGCGGGTGAAGTCCCAGATGGCCTGGTGGTGCTCGTGCTGCTGCCGCGTGAGCTTGATCAACGCCCTGATCCCCGTCCGCGACACCATGATGTGGTCGGTCATGGGGGGAGTGTGTCCCGTCCGCGGCCCTTCTACGCATCGTCTGTGGGCGTTGTTCACCATCTGCCAGTGAATGGGCGGTTCGTCGGCAGGAATTGCCGTGGCTCGGCGCCGCGCGGGGGCGGTTGGATCAACCCCATGAGCAATCGGCGGATCAGGATCGGCATCGACACCGGCGGCACGTTCACCGACGTCGTGGCCTTCGACGAGGACTCGGGGGAGCTGGCCACGACCAAGACGCCGAGCACCCCGGGCAACCCCGCCGACGGCTTCATCGCCGGCATCGAGAAGATCCTCGACATCGTCGGCGCCGAGGGGCGTGACATCAGCGCGGTCTCCCACGGCACGACCGTCGCGACCAACAAGCTCCTCGAGGGCAAGGTCGAGGCGCTGGGCTTCATCACCACCGAGGGCTACGAGTTCATGCTCGAGATCGCCCGCCAGTCCGTGCCGGACGGCTACGGCAACTCCTACTTCTGGGTGAAGCCCGACCGGATCGTGCCGGTGGACCGGGTCCGTACGGTCGGCGGCCGCCTCGACTTCACCGGCGCCGAGATCCGTCCCTTCGACGAGGACGCCGCGGTGGCAGCGGCACGCTGGTTCAAGGCCCGCGGGATCGTCACGATCGGCGTCTGCCTGATGCACGCCTACGCCAACGACGACCACGAGCTCCGGATGCGCGACATCCTGCGGCGCGAGCACCCGGACGCCGTCGTCTCGATCTCCAGCGAGGTGCTCCGCGAGTACCGCGAGTACGAGCGCGCGATGACCACGCTCGTCGACGCGGCCGTGAAGCCCAACGTCAGCCGCTACGTCACCAACATCTCCGAGCGGCTGGTCGCCGTCACTGGCAAGCACAGAACCGGCAACGTCCCGTTCTACGTGATGAAGTCCAACGGCGGCGTGCTGTCTGCCGACGAGGTCGTCCACCAGCCGATCACCACCGTGCTGTCCGGCCCGGCCGCCGGCGCGCTCGGCGCCGCGCTGATCGCCAAGGTCGCCGGCTTCCCCAGGATCCTCACCTGCGACGGCGGCGGTACGTCGACCGACGTGTCCGTCGTCCTCGACGGCGAGCCCACCCTGACGACCGAGGGCACCGTCGGCGCCTACCCGAGCAAGATCCCGATGATCGACGTGGTCACGGTGGGCGCGGGCGGCGGCTCGATCGCGTGGCTCTCGCCCGAGGGCTCGCTCAAGGTCGGCCCCCACTCGGCGGGCGCCGATCCCGGCCCGCTCTGCTACGCCAAGGGCGGCACCCAGCCGACCATCACCGACGCCCACGTCACCCTCGGCCGGATCCCTCCCCACCTCCTCGGCGGCGAGATCCCGCTCGACGTGGAGGCTGCGCGCACGGGCATCGCCGAGCTCGCCGACCGGCTCGGCCTCGACTTCGAGCGCTGCGCGACCGGCATCCTCGAGATCTCCGCGTGGAACCAGGCCAACGCGCTGCGCCAGGTCTCGGTCAAGCGCGGCCTCGACGTCCGCGACTTCATGCTCACCACCTTCGGCGGCTCCGGCTCGCTGCTGGCCTGCCGGCTGGTCGACATCCTCGACCTCGCCGGCGTCGTCGTACCTCCGAACCCCGGCAACGTCAGCGCCTTCGGCCTGCTGACCGTCGACGTGAAGAACGACTACGTCCAGACCCACGTCGCCAAGGAGTCGGCGCTCGACCACGCGGCAGTGCAGGGGATCCTCGACGACCTCACGGGCCGCGCCCGCGAGGCGCTGGCCAAGGAGGGCTTCACCGCCGAGCAGCACCGCTTCCAGCGCACGATCGACGTGCGCTACGTCGGCCAGGCCTACGAGGTGCGGGTCGCCGCGCCGGAGGGAGTCGTCGACGCGACGTACGTCGAGCAGGTCGCCGACGCGTTCCACGCCGACCACCGCCAGCTCTACGGCTACGACTTCCGCGGCGACCGCACCCAGCAGGTCGAGTGGGTCAACCTGCGCGTGACCGGCATCGGTCCGATCACGCGACCGGAGCTGCCGACCCTCGAGAAGGCGGAGGGCGGCGTGGAGCGCGCCCAGCGGGGCCGACGCGACGTCTGCTTCGACCCCGACGAGGGCTACGTCGACACACCGGTCATCTGGCGCACCGACCTCGGCGCCGGCGACACCTTCACCGGCCCCGCCATCGTCGAGGAGTTCGGCTCGACCATCCCGGTCCACCCCGGCTTCGAGGTCGTGGTCGACGACTGGGCCAACCTCGTGATCCGAAAGGTGGTCCCCGCATGACGAACACCGCATGGCTGCAGTGGACCCGGCGTACGTGACCGCGAAGCCGGTCAACCCGGCCGGCCTGCCGACGTCGTACGAGCACGGTGGCCGCCTGACGCCTGAGGGCTCGACGGTGGACCCGATCCTCGTCGAGATCGTCCAGGGCACGCTGGCGAGCGTCGAGATGGAGGTGGAGACCGCCATCGGCCGCACCAGCCGCTCGCCGATGATCCGCGACGCGCACGACTTCCGTGCGGGCATCCACGACCGCCAGCTGCGCAAGCTCACCGGCCGCTCCTACAGCGCGCTGGTGCACCCGATCGTGCGCGACCACCCCATCGAGGAGATGGTCGAGGGCGACGTCTTCTTCCACAACGACGTCTACGAGTCGGAGGGCGGCATCGGCCACCTGCCCGACCTCTGCGTCACCGTCCCGGTCTTCCACGACGGCGAGGTGGTGGCCTTCGTGCAGGCCTTCGGCCACCACGACGACATCGGCGGTGCGGTGCCGGGCTCCATGCCCAGCAACGCGACCACCGTCTACGAGGAGGGCCTGGCCGTCCCGCCGATCAAGCTGTGGGACGCCGGCGTGCCCAACAAGGCCGCGCTGCGGATCATGACGCGCAACTCGCGGATGCCCGACAGCCTCGCCGCCGACCTCGACGCCGAGTGCTCGGCCTGCCTGATGGGCGCGCGCCGGCTCGGCGAGCTCTTCGACCGCTACGGCCGCGAGGCCATCGAGACGTCGTTCGACGCGATCCTCGACACCACCACCGAGACCTACCGGCGCGAGATCCTGTCCAAGATCCCCGACGGGACGTACGTCTGGGAGGACTACGCCGAGCACGACGGCGTCGACGAGCCGCAGCTGCACACGCAGCGGATCACGCTGACCAAGGTGAGCGACGCACCGGCCGACCCGGAGATGGGCCGTCCCGCCGGTCCGCGGCTGATCATCGACTTCACCGGCACCAGTGCCCAGGCCAGGGGACCGATCAACCACTGCGGCGACTACGTCGGTGGCAACTTCCTCAAGAAGTGGCTCGCGCCGATCCTGCGCAACCTCGCCGACACCCCCGAGCGGATGGCCGAGCTCGACGTCAACGAGGGCATCGTGCCGCTGATCGAGATGCGCTTCCCGGAGAAGGGCACGCTGCTCACGCCGATCCACCCCGGCCCGACCAACGCCCGGACGTTCGTGATCCTGCGGCTGCTCGGTGTCCTCGCCGGTGTGGTCGCCAAGGCCGTCGACGGCAAGATGCCCGCCGACCAGGAGACCATCCGCTACACCGGTGTCTACGGCAAGGACCTCGACGGCAACGACTACCTCATGCGTGAGGTGCTCGGCGGTGGCTCGGGCGGTCGCTACTACGCCGACGGCGAGGACACGATCCACGTCGTGCCCGACTCGCGGAACCTGCCGACCGAGTTCACCGAGTCGCGCTTCCCGTTCATCGTCGAGCGACTGGGCCTGGCCCGGGACTCCGGCGGGGCGGGGGAGTTCCGCGGTGGCCTCGGCTACGAGAAGCACATCCGGATGCTCAAGGACGCGCACTTCATGTCCATCGCCGACCGCTCGATCCTGGCCTGCTGGGGCGTGCGCGGCGGCAAGGCTGGCATGCCGTTCCAGGTCGTCATCGACCCGGGCGGCACCGACGAGCGCGAGGTCGACGCCCTCGCCGACGCCGAGCCGATCAAGGCGGGCCAGGTCGTCCGCATCCGTACGACGGGTGGCGGCGGCTGGGGCGACCCGCTGGTCCGCGACCCCGAGTCCGTGGTCCGCGACGTGGTGTGGGGCAAGGTCTCGACCGAGGCCGCGCTGCGCGACTACGGAGTCGTGCTGACCGGCTCGACCGACGCAGATGATCTGTCGTTCGACGAGTCCGCGACGGCGGCCGAGCGCGGCTCGCGCCCGGCCTGGAGCCGCGACGACGATGCGTTCTTCGACCGTGGTCCGGGCTACGCGTCGCTCGCCGACGGCGCGGCCTCCGCGGACGTCGACCGGATCTGACGTGCGCGTCGCTGTCCTGGGTGGGCACGGCAAGACGGGACGGGCCGTCTGCGCTGCGCTCGCCGACCGGGGCGTCGACGCCCTGCCGCTGGGCCGGGCGGACTGGGGTGACCTCGCGACGGCGGTGGCCGGGTGCGACGCGGCGTACGTCATCGCGCCGAACCTGCACCCCGACGAGCCGGCGTACGTCGCCGAGGCGCTGCGTGCGCTCGGGAGGGCCGGGGTGGGGCGCGTGGTCTACCACTCGGTCGCCTCGCCCTACGTCCCGGCGATGCCGCACCACCTCGGCAAGGCGGTGAGCGAGGACCTCGTGCGGCGCAGCGGGCTCGACTGGACGGTCCTCCAGCCGGGCGCGTACCTGCAGAACCTCGACCTCTCCGGCCCGATCGACCTGCCGTACTCACCCCACGTGGCCTTCGGCTTCCTGGACCTCGCCGACCTCGGCCGGGTTGCGTCGCTGGTGCTCACCGAGGACGGTCACGTCGGCGCGACGTACGAGCTCGCGACCCGCGTCGCAACGGTCCGCGAGCTGGCGGCTGAGGCGGGTGTCGAGGTTCGGCAGGTCCGGGACCCGGGGACGCACCCCTGGCTGTCCGCGATGTTCGCCTACTACGACGACCACGGGCTGCCGGTCGGCACCTCGGTGCTCGACGCCCTGCTCGGACGCGGTTGACCCCGACCAGGCAATGCGGGTGCGTCGTCGTCGCACGTGCGGTGCAATGGGGGCATGGGTGTGGACGAGCCGGGACTGCCGACGTTGTACGAGTGGGCGGGAGGCGGCGATCCGCTGCGCCGGATGATCGACTGCTTCTACGACCGGGTCGAGGCTGACGACACCCTCGCCGGCTTCTTCCCGGGCGGCGTCTCGGAGCACCACCGTGCCCATGTCGCGGACTGGTGGGCCGAGGTGCTCGGCGGGCCGCCGACGTACACCGAGCAGCACGGCGGCTACGAGTCGATGCTGCGCCACCACCTCCGGCTCGACATCACGCCCGCGCAACGCCACCGCTTCGCCTCGACGATGAGCCTGGCCGCCGACGACGCGGAGCTGCCCGCCGATCCGGAGTTCCGGGCCGCGATCATCGGCTACCTCGAGTGGGGCACCCGTCTCGCGATGGAGAACTCGCATCCCGGTGCCGAGCCGCCGCCGCACGCACCCACGCCCCGCTGGGGCTGGGGCGTCGCGCCGCCTTACGAGGGGTGATCGGCGGATGACCACGCCCGAGACGTACGCCGACCTCGGCGAGGCGTCGTGGCGGTGGGTGCTCGACCAGGTCCGGTGGGACGACGAGGGTCCGTGGATCCCTGAGACCGTGCCCCACGACGGCGGGCCGCCGGAGGATCGCACCGGCATGCACAGTGGCATCGGCGGCCTCGCGCACGTCCTGGCGGAGGTCCGCGAGGCCCGCGCGTGGACCGAGGAGGAGCGGACGCTCGCCGACGGGATCGCGACCCAGGTCCGCCGCGGCCTGGCCACGACGACGGCGTACTCCTACTTCGACGGACTGGTCAGCGACCTCGGCGTCCTGTCCGCGCTGGGGGTGGACGGCGTCGACGCGGCCCTCGCCCGGCTCGCTGAGATCGCGACCGACGACGGCTGGGACCAGCCGTGGATGCCGACGCCGCCGTTCGCCCCGCACACCCGGATCAACGACGCCACGCTCGGCACCGCCGGCAACCTGCTCGGTGCGGTGTGGGCACACCGGCACGACGTCGACGGAGCCGGGGAGCTGGCCGCCCGGGCTGCCGGCATCCTCCTCGCCGAGGCCGAACCGACCGGTGCCGGCACCAACTGGCAGTTCGTGCCGCGGCGGTTCACCGCGGACGTCCCACCCGAGCGCCGCGACCGGGAGATGCCCAACTGGTCGCACGGCCTCGCCGGCATCGCCGCCTCACTCGCGGTGGCGGGAAGCGAGCTCGGCAGGCCCGACCTCGTCGAGGCGGCCCGCAGGGGCGCCGAGCACCTGGTCACCCTGGGCGACACCAGCGACGGCGGGTTCGTCGTGCCGCACGTCATCCCGCGCCAGCCCGACCTGGACGAGGTGACGTTCACCTGGTGCCACGGCCCGACCGGGACGTCGCTGCTCTTCACCGCGCTCGAGCACGCCGGCGTCCACGCGCTGGCGGGGGAGACGCCCGCCCAGTGGCAGCGACGCTGCCTGCACAGCATCCGGACGTCCGGACTACCCGAGCGGCTCCACCCCGGCTTCTGGGACAACGACGGGCGCTGCTGCGGCACAGCCGGTGTCGGCGACGTGTTCCTCGACGCGTGGCAGCGGCTCGGCGTGGACGACGACCTCGCGTTCGCGCAGATCCTCGGCGACGCACTCGTGTCGCGCGCCGTGCTCGACGGCGATCGCGCCTGCTGGCGCTTCACCGAGCACCGCAACGACGACCCGTTGCTCCCGCCGGGCGTGGGCTGGATGCAGGGCGCGGCCGGCATCGCGGCCTACCTCCTGCGCCTGGCCCGCGTGCTCCGCGAGGGACGTACGACGACCGCTGTCGCGCGCCTCGACACCTGGTGGAACGTCCCCTGATCCTCACGATCGCGCAACAACCGTTGCGCCCGGCCCCGCCCGACCCGATGCTTCCGGGATGGGACGGGGGATCGTGGTTGCGCTGGTGCTGGGTGCTGCGCTGACGGGCTGTGGCGATGCCAGCAGCGAGACGGCAGTGCCGGCGGTCCCGGCCGCCTCGCCGACGGCTGCGCTTCCTGCGGACGGACCCGTCAGCACGGTCGCGACCGTGCTCGACGACGGGGACGGACCGGTGATGTGCCTGGGCGACGTGGGGTGGACGAGTCCTCCGCAGTGTGACGGACCGTCCGTGGCTCGGTGGGACTGGACCGAGCACCCCGAGGCCGAGTCGGAGGGCGGCACGCGGTGGGGTCGCTTCGAGCTGGTCGGCACCTGGGACGGTCGGGCGCTCACCCCGACCCACGTCGGACCTGCGCCGGAGGTCGGTAGCGGCCCGATCGGTGACTACCCCTTTGTCACGTCGTGCGAGGTGCCCGCGGGCGGATGGGTCGTGCTGGATCCCGCGACCACGACCGACCGCGCGAAGGGCGAGGCCGGCCGAGTGGCGGAGGCGCTCCCGGACTACGGCCTCGTCTGGGGTGACCAGTCGATCAACCCCGCCTGGGACGACTGGCAGGAGCTGACGGAGTCCGGCGGTCCGCCGTCGCTCGACCTCGAGCAGGCCATGAACGACCCCCGCTACACGATCCTCAACGTCGGGGTCACCGACGACGTCGAGCGCGCGGAGGCCGCCGTGCGCGAGGTGTGGGGTGGCGCACTCTGTGTGTATCGACTCCAGAACAGCCTCGAGCGCCTGCGCCAGGTCGCCGAGGAGCTTGGCGACCTGCCGGGCAACCTCACCCCGCAGTTCGGCACGATCAGCAACCGCGTCGACCTGCCCGTCATCTACGACGACGGCTCCATCCAGGCGTGGGTCGACGAGGAGTACGGCGCGGACGTGGTCGAGGTGACCTCGGCCCTCGAGAGCGTGGAGCAGCCATGACCGAGCGAGCCCTGACCTTCGGATCCGTGGCGCAGGCCTACGAGCGCTACCGCCCCGGCTATCCCGCCGCCCTCGTCGACGAGGTGCTGGCGTACGCCGGGCGACCCGTCGCGACCGCGCTGGAGATCGGAGCGGGGACCGGCAAGGCCACCCGTGCGTTCGCTGCCCGCGGGCTGACGGTCACCGCGACGGACCCGGACGCGGCGATGCTCGCCGAGCTCCGCACGCACGTGCCCGGAGTGACCACGGTCCGGGCGTCCTTCGAGGAGCTCCGCCTCACCACGACCTACGACCTGGTCTACGCCGCGGCCGCGCTGCACTGGACGCAGCCCGAGGGCCGGTGGGAGCGCGCGGGTGCGCGGCTCGTGCCGGGCGGCACCTTCGCCTCGTTCGGCGCTCCGCGCGACCTGGCGGATCCCGACGTGGAGGACGCGATCCGTGGAGCGAGGGCTCCGTGGCTGCCCGAGGACGACGTTCCGTCACCGGACGGGACGGCGCCCGAGAGCGCCGTGCAGTGGCCAGGCACGGAGCTGATCGGCTCCGAGCTGTTCACCGACGTGCAGCAGGTCGTGATCGAGCGTCGCGAGACCGTCGCCCGGAGCGACTACGTCGGACTCCTGTCGACCGTCTCGGCCTACCTCGAGCTCACGCCGGCGGACCGCCGGACCGTGCTCGGCCGGATCCGCGACGTGCTGCCGGACCAGGTCGAGGTGCTGGGCGACATCACCCTGCACCTCGCCCGCCGGACCTGAGTCTCAGGGCTCGATCACTCCCGCGCGGCGGAGGATGTCGTCCACCACCTCGCCCAGCGGGCGGGTCGCGTCGATCGACGTACCTGAGGTCGGGACGTCCTCGCCGCTCGCGTGCACGCGGAGGACCAGCTCGCGCTCCTCGTCGCTCCCGCCGAACTCGTCCGAGCCGCGTCCACCGATCCGCTCGACCAGGGTGGCCCGGTCGACCTGGAGGACGAAGACCTCGTCGAAGAGGTCGATGAAGTGCGCGAAGTTCCGGGAGCCGCCGCAGAAGAAGGTGGCCGGAGCACCACGGTCCGCGACGAGCTCCCTCACCCGGTCGACGTCCCAGACGTGGTGCTCGTGGTGGAACCCGGGCGTCCGTGCGCCGGTGGCCGGATCGCCCTGGTAGGCGAGCACCCGGTCGCCGTGCACGACGTGGTGCCCGCGCCGCTCGAGCTCGGTGGCGACGGACGTCTTGCCCGTCCCGCTCACGCCCTCGACGAGGTAGTTGCGCACGCCCACCCGGCCAGTATCAAGTATTGCCAGCGAATCCCGACGTCGTTGGCCGAATCTGCCGTGGGGAGCGTGTGAGCGGCGACACTACGGTTGCGCCATGAGGGTCCTGCTCGCACTCGGCGGCAACGCCATGACGAACGCCGACGGGCGTGCGCGTCCGGAGGACCAGATCGCCGCCGCGCAGGTGGCCATGGCCGCTGTCGCCGGCCTCATCGAGCACGACCACGAGGTCGTCATCACGCACGGCAACGGCCCGCAGGTCGGCAACCTGCTGGTCAAGAACGAGCTGGCCGCAGCCGTCGTACCTCCCGTCCCGCTCGACTGGTGCGGTGCACAGACGCAGGCCACGCTCGGGTTCGTCCTGATGGACGCCCTCGACCGCGAGCTCGCGGTGCGCGCGCTCGACCGACGCAGCGCGGTCGTTCGTCACCCGTACGCTCGTCGACGCCGATGACGAGGGCTTCACGACGCCCACCAAGCCGATCGGTCGCCACCTCCCCGAGGCCGAGGCCAGGGTGCTCATCGGCCACGGCGAGACCTGGCAGGACCGCGGCGAGAAGGGCTGGCGGCGCGTCGTCGCCTCGCCCGAGCCGCAGGAGATCCTCGACGCCCCCGCGGTCCTCGCGCTGATCGAGGCCGGCTTCGTCGTCGTCGCCAACGGCGGTGGCGGCATCCCGCACGTACGCCGTCAGGACGGCACGCTCGCCGGTGTCGAGGCCGTGATCGACAAGGACCTCGGCGCGGCCCTCCTCGCCGACACCACGGCCGCCGACGTGTTGGTCATCGCCACCGACGTGCCCAACGCCGTCATCCGCTTCGGAGAGCCCGACGCCGAGCCGCTGGGTCGCCTCACCGTCGCGGCGTTGCGGGGCCATGCCGCGGACGGACACTTCGCGTCCGGCTCGATGGGCCCCAAGGTGGACGCCATCTGCCGCTTCGTCGAGGCGACCGGTCGCACCGGGGTCATCACCAGCCTCGACCAGATCACCGCAGCGGTCGCCGGCGACGCCGGCACCATCGTCGTACCCGAGTAACAGAACCGAGAGGAACAGCTCACATGCCCAGCGCCATCGAGGTCCGCAAGGTCCCGATCCACTCCGTCGCCGACGCGTCCGAGCTGACCAAGCTCATAGACGACGGCATCATCGCGGCCGACCGCGTCTTCGCCATCATCGGCAAGACCGAGGGCAACGGCGGCGTCAACGACTACACGCGGATCATCGCCGACCGCGCCTTCCGTGAGGCGCTGATCGCCAAGGGCGCCGACCCCGAGCAGGTCAAGGGCGTGCCGATCGTGTGGTCCGGCGGGACCGACGGCGTGATCAGCCCCCACGCCACGATCTTCGCGACCACCGACGTCCCCGACGACGACCCGTCGCGCGACGAGATGCGCCTGACGGCCGGCTTCGCGATGAGCGAGCCCCTGCTGCCCGAGGAGATCGGCTACACCGCGATGATCGAGAAGGTCGCCGCCGGTGTGAAGGTCGCGATGGAGCGAGCCGGCATCACCGACCCCGCCGACGTGCACTACGTGCAGACCAAGACCCCGTTGCTCACCATCCACACGATCCGCGACGCCAAGTCGCGCGGCAAGACCGTGTGGACCGAGCACACCCACGAGTCGATGGACCTCTCCAACGGCACCACCGGCCTTGGCATCGCCGTCGCCCTCGGCGAGATCGAGATGCCGACCGACGCCGACGTCATGCACAACCGCGAGCTCTTCTCGGCGGTGGCGTCGTGCTCCTCGGGCGTCGAGCTCGATGTCGCGCAGATCGTCGTGGTCGGCAACGCCAAGGGTGTCGGCGGGAAGTACCGCATCGGTCACTCGGTCATGAAGGACGCCCTGGACGCCGACGGCATCTGGGACGCCATCCGCTCCGCCGGCCTCGACCTGCCCGAGCGCCCGCGCACCAGCGACCTCGACGGCAAGCTCGTCAACGTCTTCCTCAAGTGCGAGGCCAGCCAGGACGGCATGGTCCGCGGACGCCGCAACGCCATGCTCGACGACTCAGACGTGCACTGGCACCGCCAGATCAAGGCATGCGTCGGCGGCGTGACCGCTGCCGTGACCGGTGACCCGGCCGTCTTCGTGTCGGTCTCCGCCGCCCACCAGGGCCCCGAGGGTGGCGGCCCGGTCGCCGCCATCGTCGACGTCTCCTGAGCTGACCCCGGAGGTCATCCGGACGGAGCCACCGCGTGCCCCGTCCGGATGACGTCGCGGCGATGCGACAGCACCGGTGTCGGTCCCGCGTGATGGGGTGTCGTCCGTGAGCACGACGACCCGCTACCGGCTGGTGGCCCCCGACCGATCGGTCGTGGTGCCCGAGCTCGACGAGCACCAGCAGCGCGTCGTCGACCACGAGGGCGGCCCGCTCCTCGTCCTCGCCGGCCCCGGCACGGGCAAGACGACGACCCTCGTCGAGGCGATCGTCGACCGCATCGAGAACCGCGGTGCCTCGCCCGACTCGGTGCTCGCGCTGACCTTCTCCCGCAAGGCCGCCGAGCAGCTGCGCGACCGGGTGACCGCGCGCGTCGCGCGGACGACGGCGGCGTCGTCGTGCTCGACGTTCCACTCCTTCGCCTACGCGTTGGTACGCAAGTACGCGCCCGCCGAGCTCTACGAGGGCGCGATCCGGCTGCTCTCGGCCCCGGAGGCCGACGTCGTGCTGCGCGAGCTGCTCCACGACAACCCCGAGTCCGTGGTGTGGCCCGACGCCCTGCGCCACGCCGTCGGCACCCGTGGTTTCGTCCGCGAGGTCCAGGCCGTGCTGGCGCGTGCCCGGGAGAAGGGCCTCGACCCGGCCGGCCTCCGTGCCCTCGGCATCGAGCACGAGCTGCCCGAGCTGGTCGCCGCCGGGCTCTTCCTCGAGCAGTACCTCACCGTCCTCGACAACCTCGGCGCCACGGACTACTCCGACCTGATCCGCCGGGCCGTCATCGAGGCCGAGACCCACCGCGAGGAGCTGCGGGCGCGCTGGTCGCACGTCTTCGTCGACGAGTACCAGGACACCGACCCCGGGCAGGTCGCCCTCCTCCGCGCGCTCGCCGGCGATGGTCGCAACCTCACGGTCGTGGGCGACCCCCACCAGTCGATCTACGGCTTCCGCGGCGCCGACGTGCGCGGCATCCTCGACTTCCCCGCCAGCTTCCCGACGGCTGCGGGGGAGCCCGCGCCCGTCGTCGTGCTGCGCCGGACCCGACGCTTCGGGCCACGGCTGCTGCTGGCCGCCGGCCGGGTGGCCGGCCGACTGACGCTGACCGGCAGCATCACCGCCGAGGCGCGCGAGGCGTTCCTCTCGCCCGAGGTCGAGCCAGGACCGCACGGCGACGGACGCGTCGAGGTCGTCACCTACGACACCGAGCGGGCCGAGGCCGAGCGGCTGGCCGACCTGCTCCGCCGGGCCCACCTCGAGGACGGCATCGCGTGGGAGCGGATGGCCGTCCTGGTGCGCTCGGGACGCACCAGCATCCCGCCGCTGCGCCGCGCGCTCGCCGCCGCCGGCGTACCCGTCGAGGTGGCCTCCGACGACCTCCCGCTGGTGCGGGACCCCGCGGTCCTGCCGCTGCTCGACGCCCTGCGCGCCGTCGTCAACCTCGACAACGACGACCCCGACTCGCCCGACTTCCTGGACCCGGGCCGGGTGGAGGCGCTGCTGCTCTCGCCGCTGGGCGGCCTCGACGCCTCCGACCTGCGCGCCCTCGTACGCCGCCTCCGCACGCGCGAGAAGGAGCTGGCCGACCCTGACGCCCGTCGCACGTCGCGGGAGCTCCTGCGACTGGCGGTGGTCGAGCCGGGCTTCCTCGACGGGCTCGAGGGCCACGACGTCGAGCGTGCGGCCGCCCTGGCCGCCCTGCTGCGCGACGGCGCGCGGATGCTGGCCGACAAGGCCGGTGTCGAGGACGTCCTCTGGCACCTCTGGTCGACGACCACGTGGCCGCAGCGACTGCGTCGGCAGGTCGACCTCGGGGGAGCAGGCGCGCGGCGCGCGCACCGTGACCTCGACGCGATCGTCGCGCTCTTCGAGCTCGCCGCGCGTGCGGTCGACCAGCGCGACCACGTCGGCGTCAGCGCGTTCTTCGCCAGCCTCGTCGCGCAGCAGCTGCCGGCCGACACCCTCGCCGAGCGGGGCGTACGCGGCGCGGCCGTCCGCCTGCTCACCGCCCACCGTTCCAAGGGCCTGGAGTGGGACCTCGTCGTGGTCGCCCACGTGCAGCAGGAGGGCTGGCCCGACCTACGCCGCCGCGCGACCCTGCTCGGCGCAGACCGGATCGGTGTCGACGGGGCAGGGCACCCCGACCTCGTCGGGCCGGTCACGTCCCGCGCGCTGCTGATGGAGGAGCGCCGGCTGTTCTACGTCGCCTGCACGCGAGCGCGCCGCCGCCTCGTCGTCACCGCGGTGCAGTCGCCCGACGACGACGGCGAGCAGCCGTCCCGGTTCATCGAGGAGCTCGGCGTCACCATCGAGCACCAGGACGGGCGGCCACCGCGTCCGCTGTCCCTCGGGGGCCTGGTGGCGGAGCTCCGACGGCACGCCGCCGACCCGGCCGTCTCGCCGGCCCTGCGGGCGGCTGCGGCTCGCCGACTCGCCGCGCTCGCGGCCGAGGACGTCGACGGACGTCAGCTGGTCCCGGCAGCCGACCCCTCCACGTGGTGGGGCACCCGGAGCGCCAGCCGCTCGGTCGAGCCGATCCGCGACCCCGAGCGACCGGTGCCGATCTCCGCGAGCATGCTCGAGTCGATCCTGGTCTGCCCGGCGCAGTGGTTCTTCGAGCGCGAAGCCGGCGGCGTCTCCGCGGTCCACCAGTCGGCCAACCTCGGCCAGGTCCTCCACGCCCTCGCCGAGCGGGTCGCCCACGGTGAGCTGCCCGCCGAGGTCGAGCCGCTGATGGCCGAGGTCGAGGCCGTCTGGGACCGGTTGGCGTTCCGCACGCCGTGGTCGCGCCAGCGCGAGCTCGCCCGGATCCGCAAGGCGGTCGGCCGGTTCGTCCAGTGGCACCTCGACAACCCGCGCCAGTTCCTGGCGGCAGAGCAGCGCTTCGAGAGCGTCGTCGAGGTCGACGGCCGCCCGGTGAAGCTCACCGGCTTCGCCGACCGCCTCGAGATCGACGACGACGGGCGTGTGGTCGTCGTCGACTTCAAGAGTGCCCGCACGCCGCCGACGGGGCCTGCCGTCGCCGGCAACCTCCAGCTCGCGCTCTACCAGTACGCCGTCGACGCGGGCGCGATCGACGAGTCGGCCGGACGGCCCGTCGTGTCGGGCGGTGCCGAGCTGGTGCAGCTCGGGATCGACGACGACTCATCGGCCGCCAAGGTGCAGGGACAACCGGCCCACAGCGACGACGGCCCCCAACGTACGACCCTTCGACTGGGTCTGGCGCGCGCCGCCGAGCTGGTCCGTGCCGAGACCTTCCCCGCGGTGGCGGGCCAGCACTGCCGCGACTGCCCGTTCGTCGCGATCTGCCCCGCCAAGGGCGCCGGGAGCGTGACCGTCCAGTGACCGAGCAGACCCGCGAGACCGCCCGACCCGACGTCCGTCTCGACACGCCCGCCGACCTCGCCGCGCTCATGGGCGGCTTCGCACCCAGCGACGAGCAGTGGGCCGCGATCACCTCGCCCCTGCGCCCCACGGTCGTCGTGGCAGGTGCCGGCAGCGGCAAGACCACGCTCATGGCGCAACGCGTCGTGTGGCTCGTCGCCACCGGCAAGGTCCGGCCCGAGGAGGTGCTCGGCCTCACCTTCACCACCAAGGCCGCCGCGGAGCTGCGGCACCGGGTCACTGCCGCGCTCGGCGCGGCCGGGCTGCTCGACCGCTCGGTCGTGGCGGAGGGCGAGGACGTGCTCGAGCCGACGGTCGCGACCTACCACGCCTACGCCGCCACCCTCCTGACCGACCACGGCCTCCGGATCGGCCACGAGCCCGACACCCGGGTCGTCTCCGACGCCTCGCGCTACCAGCTCGGCGCTCGCGTCATCGAGCGCTTCACCGGCCACATCGAGCTGCTGACCGACCACCCGGCCACCGCGATCCAGAACCTCCTCGCCCTCGACGGTGCGATGAGCGAGCACCTCGTCGGTGAGGACGACGTACGCCGCACCGACGACGAGGCGCGCCGCGGCTTCGAGCGAGCCATCGCCGACGAGCAGGCCGGCAAGTCCCGCAAGACCTACCTCGAGGGGCCGGCCAGGGCGATCAACGCCATCGACCGGCGGGCCGAGCTGCTCCAGCTGGTCCACGGCTACCGCGCCCTCAAGTCCGACCTCGGGCTGATGGACTTCGGCGACCAGATCGCCCTCGCCGCACGCCTGGTCGACGACCAGCCCGAGGTGGGCGAGCTGGAGCGCACCCGCTTCAAGGTCGTCCTGCTCGATGAGTACCAGGACACCTCTGTCGCGCAGGCGACGATGCTCGCCCGGCTGTTCTCCGGGCCGGACGACGATCACGGCCTCGGTCATCCGGTCATGGCCGTCGGCGACCCCAACCAGGCGATCTACGGCTGGCGCGGGGCGTCTGTCTCCAACATCCTCAACTTCGCCGACACGTTCCCGGCCGCCGACGGCGAGCCCGGCCGGCTCCCGCTGACGGTCAACCGCCGCTCGGACCGTCGCATCCTCGACGTCGCCAACCGACTGGCCGAGCCCCTCCTCGCCGCCTACGGCGACAAGGTCGCCCGCCTGCGCGCGGCCGAGATCGCCGAGGAGGGCCGGGTCGAGACACACGTCTTCGAGCGGGCCGTCGACGAGCTGGCCTGGCTCACCGCATCGGTGCACGAGGCGCACGACGCCGGCACGGCGTGGTCCGACATCGGGGTGCTGAGCCGTGACAACGCCCAGGCCGAGGAGGTCTACGACGCGCTCACCACGGCCGGGATCCCGGTCGAGATCGTCGGTCTCTCCGGCCTGATCCGACTGCCCGAGGTCGCGGAGGTCGTCGCTACGCTGACCCTCCTCCACGACGTCACGGCCAACGCCTCGATGCTGACGCTGCTGACCGGTCCCCGCTGGGCGATCGGCCCGCGCGACCTCCGGCTGCTGGCACTGCGCGCGGCCGAGATCGCCGGCGTACGCGGTCGCAAGCAGGCGGCGTCGGTCGCCGACCAGCTGCTGCAGATCGCCGACGGGATCGACGCCTCCGAGCTGCCCGCCCTGAGCGACGCCGTCGAGGTGCCGGGCGAGGCGGCGTACTCGTCCGAGGCGCTCGACCGCTTCGGCCTGCTCGCCACCGAGCTGCGCCGCCTGCGCAGCCACGTCGGTGACCCGCTGCTCGACGTCGTACGCCGCATCATCGACACCACCGGCGTCGACGTCGAGCTCGCCTCCGCGACCGCGCCGGCCGCGGCTGCGCGTCGCGACAACCTCGACCTGTTCGTCAAGGCCGTGGCCGAGTTCCAGTCGGTCGACGGCGACGTCACGCTGCCGGCGCTGCTCGCCTACCTGACCGCCGAGGACGACCAGGGCAACGGCCTCGACGTCGCCACCCCGACCGCCGCCGACTCGGTCAAGCTGCTCACCGTCCACCGCGCCAAGGGGCTCGAGTGGTCGTCGGTCTTCTGCGTCGGAGTGGGGGAGACCCGGTTCCCGAGCAACCGCTCACGCACCCTCTGGACATCGTCCCCCGCGGTCCTCCCCGCTCCGCTGCGCGGCGATCGCGCCGACCAACCGCAGCTCGCGGGGTGGGACAAGGCGGCCCTCGACGCCTACCGTGCGGCGACCAAGGCCCACGACGCGGAGGAGGAGCTGCGCCTGGGCTACGTCGCCTTCACCCGCGCCGCCCACCACCTCTCCGTGACGTCCTACGTCTGGGGCCAGCGGGCCACACCGTTCGGGCCGTCGGCCTACCAGGGCGTCGTGCGCGAGCAGCTCGAGGAGTGGGGCGTGCAGGTGGAGCGGTGGCTGGACAAGCCGCCCGCCAAGTCGCCGAACCCCAACGACGACGTCGATCCGTCCCGTCCCTGGCCGGTCCCCGGTCCGGGCGAGGAGGGGCGTCGGAGGCTCGCCGCCGCCGAGCTGGTGCGCACCGTCGATCGCACGGCGCCCGACGAGGACCTCGACATGATCGAGTCCGCCAGGGTCGCCGACTGGGACGACGACCTCGGCCAGCTCCTCGCCGAGGCTCGGGCCGAACGCGCGACGTCGGTCGACCTCGAGCTGCCGGGCAGCCTGTCCGCGACGTCCGTCGCCCGGCTGCGCGACGACCCGGAGGCGTTCGCCCGTGAGCTGGCCCGCCCGATGCCCCGGCCGCCAGCACCCGCCGCCCGGTTCGGCACGGCGTTCCACGCCTGGGTCGAGCACCGCTTCGGCCAGCAGGCCCTCATCGAGCCCGACGAGCTGCCCGGCCGCGCCGACGCCGGCATCGACGACGAGGCCGACCTCGGCGAGGTGGTGAAGAGGTTCGAGGACGGCCCGTTCGGCGACCGCGCCCCCCACGCCGTGGAGGCGCCCTTCGCGCTGGTGCTCGGGGGGCAGGTCGTACGAGGCCGCATCGACGCCGTCTACGCCGAACCTGGCGGCGGCTTCCTCGTCGTGGACTGGAAGACCAGCCGCCACGAGACCGCCGACCCCCTCCAGCTCGCCCTCTACCGGCTGGCCTGGTCCGAGCTCACCGGCACGCCTCTGGACGACGTACGCGCCGCGTTCCACTACGTCCGCACGGGCCACACGGTCGAGCCCGCCGACCTGCCGGACCGCGCCGGTCTGGAGAAGCTCCTCGACCTCTGAGCGCCGGTTCGAGCGGTGTGTGAGGGGGATTCGTACGCCGCGAAATCCTCCTGGCTCACCGCCCGCCCGCGCGCCGCCGTACGACATGCCCGTAGGCGGTGTGTGAGGGGCATTCCTGCGGTCGGGAATCCTCCTCAGTCACCGCTCGCCCGACGAGCGGTGCGTGGGACACGTTCTGCGCGCTCAGAACATGCCTGACACACCGCTCGCCCGACGAGCGGTGCGTGGCGCCGGTTTTGACGGCCCAGAAGATGTCTCACCCACGGCCACGCGGCGGGCGCACGAGACGGCCGAGGACCTCAGGCCAGGGCGGCGGTCAGCGCGATCTCGACCATCTCGCCGAAGGTCTGCTCGCGCTCCTGCGAGGTGGTCTCCTCGCCGGTGACGATGTGGTCGGAGACGGTGCAGATCGCGAGGGCCTTGCGGCGGTACTTGGCGGCGAGCGTGTAGAGCCCGCTGGCCTCCATCTCGACGCCGAGCACGCCGTAGTCGACCATCGTGCCCATCAGCTCGGGGCGGGCCGGGTAGAACGAGTCGCTGGAGAAGATCAGCCCGACGTGGAAGGGCGAGCCGCCGTCGCGCGCCTCGGCCGCCTCGACGGCCCCGCGCAGCAGTCCGAAGTCGGCGACGGGGGCGTAGTCGATGCCCTGGAAGGCGATCCGGTTCATCGAGGAGTCCGTGCAGGCGCCTGAGGCGATGATGATGTCGCGGACGGCGACGTCGTCGGTCACCGCGCCGCACGAGCCGACGCGCACGATCGACTGCACGTCGTAGTCCTTGAACAGCTCGTTGACATAGATCGCCATCGACGGCTGACCCATCCCGGACCCCTGTACGGAGACGGGCTGGCCGCGCCACGTGCCGGTGAAGCCGTACATCCCGCGGACCTCGCTGTAGCAGCGGGCGTCGTCGAGGAAGGTCTCCGCGATCCACTTCGCGCGCAGCGGGTCGCCGGGCAGGAGGACGGTGGGGGCGATGTCGCCGGACCGGGCGCCGATGTGGGTGCTCACGAAGCGCACGCTACCGACTAGCGTGGGAAAGCGTGAGCTCCGAGCGCCTCCTCCCACACGCCGCCCTGTCCGCGCACGCGCACAACCGGATCGGCCTGCGTCGCACCGACGAGGCGTGGCTCGGCGAGCGGATGTCCGACCCGGCGACGAGGGTGCTGGTCGTGGCCGGCAACCGGCTGCGACCGGTCGATGGTGCCATCGCGTGGGTCTCGCCGGACCAGGCACCCGACGGCACCCTCGTCCTCCTCGGCGACCTGGCCGATGTCGTGCACCTCGCGGTGATCGTCGCGCCGGACGACGCCCCCGGCGACCCCGAGGAGTGGGTGCCCCTGCGCAACGTGCTGACCCTGCTCGCGGACGGTACGCCGGACCAGGCGCCGCTCGTCATGCATGCGATCGGGCTGGCCGAGTGGCACCACGCCACCCACTTCTGCCCGCGCTGCGGCGGCGACCTCGTCAGCCGGGCGGCCGGGCACGAGCTGCGGTGCACGCAGTGCGACCGCGCCCAGTTCCCCCGCACCGACCCCGCGGTGATCATGGCGATCACGCACGGTGACGGCGACGACGAGGCGATCCTGCTCGGCCGCAACCGCGCGTGGCCGCCCGGACGCTGGTCGACCCTCGCCGGATTCTGCGAGCCGGGGGAGACCCTGGAGGACGCCGTACGCCGCGAGGTCGACGAGGAGGTCGGCGTGCGGGTCGGCGAGGTGACCTACTTCGGCAGCCAGCCATGGCCGCTCCCCGCGAGCCTGATGCTCGGGTTCACCGGCCGGGCGACCAGCACGGACATCGATGTCGACGGCGCCGAGATCGAGGAGGCGCGGTGGTGGACGCGCGCCGAGTTCGAGGCTGCCGGCCGCGCGGGCGACATCGTCGTGCCGCGAGGGATCTCGATCTCGTCGTCGCTCATCGAGAGCTGGTTCGGCCGTCCGCTCGACGGACCGGGCTGGGACTAGCGGGTCAGCCGCTGGTCAGTCGCACTGGTCGCAGATGCCCGTGGCGGGCATCGCGATGTAGCAGCGAGGGCACAGGTTGTCGACGATCCGGTCGCTCGCTGCGACGCGGGGACGGCTGGTGGCCGG
The DNA here is from genome assembly GCA_963711175.1 of uncultured Actinomycetota bacterium. Lineage (GTDB taxonomy): Bacteria > Actinomycetota > Actinomycetes > Propionibacteriales > Nocardioidaceae > Nocardioides. Next base: position 431,242 of record CAVQDC010000021.1, on the reverse strand, counting down.
CCGGGTCGCGGCGGCGCGAGGCGTACGCGGGGTCGTCGACCGGGTGCCGGGCACGCGCGCGGCCGCGGGCGGCGAGTCGTCGCGGATGTCGAAGCCGAGCCGCGTCAGCGCCTTGCTCGCGGCAGCCGACCCGCCGGGGATGTCAGCCGCGGTGAGGGTGCGCCCGGTGGCAAGGCCGTGGGCGATCCCGGCGATGGCGGCGGCGTCGTACTCACGACCGTGGTGCAGCAGGACATGGCTGGAGACGCTTCCGTGCACGAGCATGTAGTTGCCCCCGCCCGCCGCGTCCCAGGTCTCGATGGCGGTGAGGACGTGGGGACGGTCGATCGAGTTCAGCAGGGACACGTCAGCAGGCTATCTCCGCAGGTACGGCGGCGTGCGGCCAGCCTCATGAAAGCGAAGCCAGCCGGTCCTTGACCTGGGCCACCGACGGATTGGTGAGCGTGCTGCCGTCGCTGAACAGCAGGGTCGGCACGGTCTGGTTGCCGCCGTTGGCCTGCTCCACGGTGAAGGCGGCGTCCGGCTGCTGCTCGATGTCGACGATGTCGAAGGTGATCCCCTCGCGGTCGAGCTGGCTCTTCAGGCGGTGGCAGTAGCCGCACCAGGGCGTGGTGAACATCGTGAACTGGTTCTCGGACATGTCCGGTCCAACGACGCCGTCGCCACGGGCATTCCCTAGCAGGACCGCCCCGGATCGATCCGTTCGACCACGGTCTCGCTGATCCGGCGCAGCGCCGCGAGGTCGTCGGCCGCCACGGCGTCGACCAGCAGGTGTCGGACCCGGGCCACATGGCCGGGAGCGGCGTCGACGACCTTCGCGTGGCCGACGTCGGTGAGGACCGCGTTCGTACGCCTCCCGGCGCCGGGGATGCGCTCGCGGCGGAGCAGGCCCTGGGCCTCGAGGCGCTTCACGACGTGGGACAGCCGCGAGAGCGACGAGGAGGTGGCGGTGGCGATGTCGCTCATCTGGAGGGTGCGGTCGGTCCGCTCCGAGAGCACCGCCAGCACCATGTACTCGAAGAAGGTGAGGCCCTGTTCGGCCTGGAGCTGCGCGTCGAGGGCACTGGGCAGCTTGATCAGCAGCGCCGCGGCAGCCATCCAGCCCGCGCGCTCGTCGTCGCTCAGCCAGCGGGGTTCGTCTGCGCTCACCCGCTCGAGGCTAGCGGAATAAGTTGATGCATCAAGTTCTTCTCCCGAGAGTTATTGACGCCTCAAGTTCTCTGAAGGAGACACTCATGAACATCGTCCTGTGGGTCATCGCCATCGTTCTCGCCCTGGCCTTCGGCGCGGCCGGCTTCCTGAAGGCCACCACGCCCAAGGCCAAGCTCGCCGAGAACATGGACTGGGTCGAGGACTTCTCCGAGCGCACCGTGAAGCTCATCGGTGTCGTGGAGATCCTCGGCGCGATCGGCCTCGTCCTGCCCGCCGCCCTCGACATCGCCCCGGTGCTGACGCCCCTCGCCGCGAGCGGGCTGGCCCTCACGATGGTGCTTGCAGCGGCCACCCACGCCCGCCGCAAGGAGTTCTCGATGATCGGGGTCAACGTGGTCCTGGGTGGGCTCGCGCTGTTCGTCGCGATCATGCGGTTCGGGTCGCAGTCGTTCTGATCCGGGCTGTGGAGAGCGGTCGGCCGGCTGTCGGCACCGGCGCATAGGGTTGGCGCGTTCGTCCACCCACCCCCGCCAGGAGCCGACGTTGCTCGAAGCGCTCGATCCCGAGCAGCGACAGGTCGCAGAGGCGTTGCGCGGCCCCGTGCGCGTGCTGGCGGGCGCCGGGACGGGGAAGACCCGGGCAGTCACGCACCGCATCGCCCACGGCGTGGCCACCGGGGTCTATGCGCCGACCGAGGTCCTGGCGCTCTCGTTCACCACGCGCGCCGCGGGCGAGATGCGCGAGCGGCTGCGGGCTCTCGGGGCGCCCGGCGTGCAGGCCCGTACGTTCCACTCGGCCGCGCTGCGCCAGCTCAGGTTCTTCTGGCCGCGGGTGCACCAGCGCGAGCTGCCGGAGCTCACCGCGTCCAAGCTCGGCATGCTCGCCCTCGCCGCCCGGCGCCAGCGGCTGGCCACCGACCAGGCGACCCTGCGCGACCTGGCCAGCGAGATCGAGTGGGCCAAGGTCAGCAACGTCTCACCCGACACCTACGCCGCCCTCGCCCGGTCCCGGGCGCGCTCGGTCTCGGGGATGGAGCCGGAGGTCGTCGCCCGCGCGTTCGGTGCCTACGAGGAGGTCAAGCGCGAGCAGGGCCGGATGGACATGGAGGACGTCCTGCTCTTCGGCGCCGGCCTGTTGGCCGACAACGAGGCCGTCGCCGCGCAGGTGCGCCGTCAGTACAAGTGGTTCGTCGTCGACGAGTTCCAGGACGTCTCACCCCTCCAGCACGCCCTCCTCGACCTCTGGCTCGGCGGTCGCGACGAGCTGTGCGTCGTCGGTGACCCCGCCCAGACCATCTACTCGTTCGCGGGCGCCGACGCGCGCTACCTGCGCGAGTTCGGCACGAGGTTCCCCTCGGCCACCAGCGTCGAGCTGGTCCGCAACTACCGCTCCACCCCCGAGGTGGTGGCCGGAGCCAACACCCTCCTGGCCGGCACGGCCAGCCAGGGCGTGGCGCTCGTGGCCCAGCGCCCGTCGGGCCCGCAGATCACCTTCCGCGAGGCCACCGACGAGGTGGCGGAGGCCGACGCGGTCGCCGATCGGGTGGCGGCGCTGCGCGCCCAGGGCACGCCGGCCAGCCGGATGGCGGTGCTGCTGCGGATCAACGCGCAGTCCGAGCGCTTCGAGGAGGCGCTCGCCGCGCGCGGCCTGCCCTACGTCGTACGCGGTGCTGCTCGGTTCTTCGACCGGCCCGAGGTGCGGCAGGCGATCACCCTCGTCCGGGGCGCCGCGCGCAGCGGCGAGGGTGCGGGTCCCGTCGCCGACGCCGTCATGGCGGTCCTGTCCCAGATGGGCCACTCCGTCCAGCCGCCCGAGGGCCGGGGCGAGGTCCGCAACCGGTGGGAGTCGCTGCAGGCGCTGGTCGACCTGTCGTCCGACTTCGCCCGCGAGCAGCCGGCGGCCTCGTTGGGCGACTTCGTCGACGACCTCGATCGCCGTGCCGGCGAGCAGCACGCTCCGGTCGCCGACGCCGTCACCCTTGCCACGATCCACTCGGCCAAGGGCCTCGAGTGGGACGCGGTCTTCGTCGCCGGCATGCACGAGAAGATGATGCCGATCTCCCAGGCGCAGACCCCGGCCGAGGTCGAGGAGGAGCGGCGGCTGCTCTACGTCGCCATGACCCGCGCACGCGACGAGCTGACCGTGTCGTGGGCGAGCGCCCGCGAGCCCGGCGGTCGCGGCAACCGCAGGCCCTCGCCCTTCCTCGCCCCGCTGCTCGACGGCGTGCCCGGCGTGGCAGCGCAGCGCCGCGAGCGCAGCAAGCGCAACCGCGCCGCGATGCACTGCCGGGAGTGCGGCGGTCCGCTGTCCACGCCGAAGGAGAAGAAGATCGGCCGCTGCGCCGACTGCCCGGCGTCCTACGACGAGGCGCTCTTCGAGCGGCTCCGCGAGTGGCGCATCGCCCGCGCCTCGCAGGACAGCGTCCCGGCCTTCGTGATCTTCACCGATGCGACCCTGCAGCTCATCGCCGAGCACTCCCCGGCCGACGAGAGGGGCCTGCGCGCGATCAGCGGGGTCGGCCCGAGCAAGCTGACCAAGTACGGCGACGAGGTGCTCGCGCTGGTCGCCGAGGCGTCCGGCTGAGGCTCACGCGGGTCGTCGAGTCGTCCTGAAGGATGAATCGAGAAGAATTCTCGGTAATACCCACAAAATCGTTTGCCCCTGACGCCGGGCAGGGTCTAGCGTTCCCCTCAACAACCCGCGCGCACCGGATCCCTGACAAGGATCTGCGCCCTATGCCTTCGAAGGAGGTGGCCCTGATGGAGAACTACACGAAGACGATGACGGCTTGGACGCCGTCCTTCGGCATGTCCACCCTCGGCCGCCCCTGCGCGCACAACCGCGCCTTCGGCGCTGGCGTGGTGGCAGTCCAGGACGCCGCCGCCATCGTTCGGATCAAGGGCGATTTCCCGGGTTCTCCTACCTGGAGTCCGTCGACATAGGTGACTCACCTACATCGGCAGCCTCCAGGCCGCGGAACCCGACACCGGGATCCGCGGCCTTTCTGTTTGTCCCGTTCCACCCATCCCGCGATCAGGTCAACGAGTAGGAGGTGAATACACATGACCATCAGCGTTCTCGACCGCAACCGAGCTGCCCACGCCAAGACCCTGCAGGAGCCCCAGGCTCCGCTCGGGGCCTTGCACGATGCAGCCGCCTGCGTGGACGAGGAGTTGCTGCCCTGCCGTACAGGAGACGCAGAGCTGTGGTTTGCCGAGTCCCCCGCGGACGTGGAGCACGCCAAGGCCCTCTGCATCGACTGCCCCGTGCAGGCGCTGTGCCTCGACGGAGCCCTCGAGCGGCGTGAGCCGTGGGGGGTCTGGGGAGGCGAGCTCTTCCTCCAGGGCGTGGTGATCCCGCGCAAGCGGCCGCGAGGCCGGCCCCGCAAGTCCGACCAGGTTGCAGCAGCGGCCGAGCAGAAGCAGAAGGACGGGGCCGCCGCGTAGGCGCCACCGCGTACTCACTCCCACTCAGGAAACACAGGAACACACCACACATGAAGACCTACCGAAACGGAAGCAACGACATGAATCTCATGCATGAAGAACTCGCACGCGCGCAAATGTCCGCGCGCCTGGGAGAGGCGCACGAAATGCGGCGCGGCCACCACCTGGTGATGGCCCGTCGAATGAGCCGCAAGGCCGAGCAGGCCGCGCAGCAGGCGCGTCTCGCCCTCGCCCGCGCGATCTGAGAGCTCTTGCCCTGATCGCGGGTGAGAACAGCACGAGCCGGTACGTCGTCACGGTGACGACGTACCGGCTCGTCGGTCATTTCAGGGTCGGGTCAGGAGTAGCGTCGCCCGCGTGAGCGACGACGAGACCCTCACCTGCGACTTCTGCGGCACCCGTGCCCCGGTGGGCGAGACCCTGGCATGGACCACGGCGGTCGAGCGCGGACGGAGGCAGACGTTCTGCGTCGCCTGCTCGAGGTCGAACCTGCGTGCGATGGAGGGCAAGCTCGACAGCGAGTGGTGGTGAGCCCCCGGCATCCGGTCAGGCCGTGTCGAACCAGGCGCACCCGCAGTAGGGGTGGCGCTCCCACCGCCGGGCCGTCGGCACGGGCTGGTGGTCGTGACGCCACGACGTGAGCCAGGTGTGCGGCGCCTCTCCGGCCGCCCACGCCGCCAGGTCCCGCGCGGCGGTGCCCGCTGCGAGGGCGAGAAGCGGTCGCGGCACCCGCTCCGCGGCGTGGCTCGGCCGGTCGTCGAGCACGGCGGCCGCGACGCAGCGCGCGCAGGGCCCCACTCCGGGCGCGGCCCACGGGCCGACCTCGAGCGCCCACGCTGTGACGCCGACGAGCAGGTGGGGGAGCGAGGCGACGCTCCAGTCGTCCACCGTCGTGGAGACAGCACGCCCGGGCGCGAGGCTGATGCCGACCGGCGCCGCGGCCTCCACGGTGATCCCGGCGACGGCCAGAGCGCGCGAGGGCCTGGGTGCGCCACGCGTCCGGGCAGTCGAGCTGTGCGCGCAGCCCGACGGCGTACGGGCTGGGGTGGAGCGGACGGGCGAGCGGAGGGGACATGCCTCGACGCTGCCACCCGGACAGACCAGCCGGTCCGTCGTCCACAGGGGAAATGCAGCAGCGGCGCCACCCGAGGGGTGACGCCGCTGCTAGGTGCTCAAGGGGTGATTCTCACGCCTTGCCGAGGATGCGGTTCAGGTTGGTACCACAGACCGGGCAGACGCCCTTGGCCATCTTGGTGCCCTTGTCGTTGACCCTGACCTCGCCCTCCGCCTCGCGCTTCTCCTTGCACTTGACGCAGTAGAACTCACCGCTCCAGGTCTCCGCCATGACGGCCTCCTTGCTTTGTGTCTTCTTGGTCGTCGCGACGGGGTAGTCAGGGGGAAGCCCGCCGGGGAGTGCTGGCGGGTGCCAGCGCTCCGTGAAAGACCCTACGCCACGCCTGGCCCACGCTCACGCACCCCACGCGCTGAGCGTGAATCCGGCTTTTTCCACGCTCAGCCCGGTCAGTACCCTCAGGGCATGCCCGACGACCTCACCACGTCCTCGCCCGACGCTCTTCCGAACCTGGCACACCTGCGCCTCGAGCGCCCGTCCGAGGGGGTCGCGCTGCTGACCCTCGACAACCCCGACATGCGCAACGCGATGAGCGACGAGATGACCGATGCGTGGGTCGTCGCGATCGACGCGCTCGCCGCCGACCCGTCCGTGCGAGCCGTGGTGGTGACGGGGGAGGGCAGTGCCTTCTGCTCGGGCGGCAACACGTCGTGGATCGCCAGCGAGCCCGATGCCAGCGTCGACCGCCTGCGCGCGCGGATGCTGCCGTTCTACCGGGCCTGGCTGTCGATCCGTCGACTCGAGGTGCCCACCATCGCCGCGGTCAACGGCGCCGCCATCGGTGCCGGTCTCTGTCTCGCGCTGGCGTGCGACATCAGGTACGCCGCCGACGGTGCGAAGCTCGGCCTGCCGTTCAACAAGCTCGGCATGCACGCCGGCATGGCCGGCACCTGGTTGCTGCCCAACGTGGTCGGCGCCGCGCACGCCCGCGACCTGCTGCTCACCGGCCGGGTGGTGGAAGCAGACGAAGCGCTGCGGCTGGGGCTGGTCTCGCGCGTCATCGGTCGCGACGGGTTCCTCGACGAGGTGCTGGCGACGGCCGCAGGCATCGCCGCCACCGCCCCGATCGCGAGCCGCCTCACCAAGATCGCGCTCGCCGACGGAGGCCACGCCGACTTCGAGGCGGCGCTGCAGTGGGAGGCCCTGGCCCAGCCGCTCACGCTCGCCACGGCCGACCTGCAGGAGGGCATCGCCGCGGCCCGCGAGAAGCGGGCGCCGGAGTTCCACGGGCACTAGGTCCCCACACGCGCCCGGTTCGTCGTCGTACTGTGCGGGTGACCAGCAAGTACGGCGCCAGCGGGGCTGCGGAGGAGAAAGAGTTGAGCGGATCGTCATCGTCGGACGAGGCCCGGGGGCCGGTTGCCACGCTGCGGCGGATCGCCTTCCTGATGGAGCGCCAGCGTGAGGAGAGCCGCCGGATCGAGGCCTTCCGCAATGCGGCCCGCACCATCCTCCCGCTCGACGAGGACGACGTACGCGGGCGCGCCGCGGCGGGCACGCTGACCGAGCTCGCGGGCATCGGCCCCAGCACCGCCGCCGTGATCACCGACGCGTGCAACGGCGTCGTGCCCGACCGCCTGGTCAAGCTGGAGAAGACGGCGGGACCGCTCGCCACCGGTGGTGAGGAGCTCCGGGCCCGACTTCGCGGCGACCTGCACTCCCACTCCGACTGGTCCGACGGCGGGTCGCCGCTGGAGGAGATGGCGATGACCGCGATGGAGCTGGGCCACGACTACCTCGTGCTGACCGACCACAGCCCGCGGCTCCGGGTGGCCAACGGGCTCAGCGCCGAGCGGCTCACCCGCCAGCTCGGCGTCGTCGACGCGGTCAACCAGCACCTGGGCGGGGCGTTCACGCTCCTCAAGGGCATCGAGGTCGACATCCTGGATGACGGCTCGCTCGACCAGACGCCCGAGCTGCTCGGCCGGCTCGACGTACGCGTCGCGTCCGTCCACTCCAAGCTCCGGATGGATCCCGCGCCGATGACGCGGCGGATGATCGGCGCCGTGCGCAACCCGCACACCAACGTCCTCGGCCACTGCACCGGACGGCTCGTCACCGGCAACCGCGGCATGCGTCCGCAGAGTCAGTTCGATGCGAAGGCGGTCTTCACGGCCTGCGCCGACGAGGGCGTCGCGGTGGAGATCAACTCGCGGCCCGAACGTCGGGACCCGCCGACGAAGCTGCTCGAGCTCGCCCGCGACCTCGGCTGCCTGTTCTCCATCGACTCCGATGCCCACGCACCGGGCCAGCTCGACATGCTCGACTACGGCGCTGCGCGGGCGACGGAGGCCGGCATCGACCCCGACCGGATCGTCACCACGTGGGAGCGCGACCGGCTCCTGGAGTGGGCGGGCTCGCGCACGTGACCAGCGCGTCCGCCGCCCGGTGTGGGTGGCGGAAGTTAGATTCGGCACATGAGCTCGCGGACCAGCCCGCCCGACGTGGAGGTGCGTCGATCGCGCCGCCGTCGCCGGACGGTCTCGGCCTACCGCGACGGCGAGCGCATCGTCGTGCTGATCCCCGCGACGATGAGCAAGCGGGACGAGGCCACCTGGGTCGCCGACATGGTCGCCAAGATCGAGCGCCAGGAGCGACGCAAGCTCCGCTCCGACGACGACCTGGTCTCCCGCGCGGCCGCCCTCAACGACCTCTACCTCGGTGGGCTCGCGGTGCCGGCCTCGGTGCGCTGGGTGACCAACCAGAACGCGCGCTGGGGATCGTGCACACCGAGTGACCGGACCATCCGTCTCAGCGACCGGCTCCAGCAGATGCCGGGGTGGGTGGTCGACTACGTCCTCGTCCACGAGCTGGCCCACCTCCTCGAGGCGGGGCACACGGCCGAGTTCTGGGCCTGGGTCGACCGCTATCCCAAGGCGGAGAAGGCGAAGGGCTACCTCGAGGGCTTCTCCTCCGGGGCCCGCCTGGAGCCCCCTCCGGGCGCGGACGTCACGAGCTAGTCGTCAACCGCGCCACCGCATCGTCGATCAGCCGCCGCATGTCGGGGTAGATCTCCGGGAGCGCGTCGATCGACCACCAGCGCACGTCGAGCGACTCCTCGCTGACGGCGTGGTGTGCGTCCCGCGGCACGGTCGCGACGAACCGCACGTCGAGGTGGTGCACGGCCGTGCCGGGCGAGCAGAAGAGCACCTCGTGCTCGTCGAGGTCGAGCGGCACCGGGTCGAAATCGAGGTCGGTGAGCCCGGACTCCTCGTGGGCCTCGCGCAGCGCGACGCCGGCCAGGGTCGTGTCGCCCGGTTCGGGGTGACCACCGAAGGCGAGCCAGACGCCCGCCTTGCGGTGGTGGTTGAGCAGCACGGCGTCGGCCTCGGGCGTCAGCACCAGGGTCCCCGCGGTGAGGTGGTCGGGCAGGCACGCGCGTGTCATCGCGGCGGGCTCCGCGTCCAGGTGCGCGACGAACCGGTCACGCAGCTCGGCGTCACGGGCGCTCGGTGGCGCCCACCCGGCCAGCACGGCCCGGGCGTCGGCGTGCAGGCTCACGGGGCCGGGGGACCGTCGGATCCGTCGCCGCCGTCGAGCAGGTCGCGCAGGCCGGCGTCGAACTCGTCGTCCGACAGGTCGCCGGGTGCGACCGAGTCCTCGCGGAAGCCGAGCGGGTCGTCGAGGTCAGCGGCGGTCGGGAGCAGGTGCGGCGACATCCAGACACCGTCGCGGGCCTCCGCCCCCTGACGCGTGCGGAGCGAGCCCCACAGCACGGAGGCGTCGCGCAGGCGGCGGGGCCGCAGCTCGAGTCCGACGAGGGTGGCGAAGGTCTGCTCGGCCGGCCCGCCCGCGGCGCGACGGCGGCGTACGGTCTCCTGCAGCTTGGCAGCGGCCGGCATCCGTTCTGCGGTGGCCTGGCTGACGACCTCGTCGACCCAGCCCTCCACGAGGGCGAGGGTCACCTCGAGCTTCTCGAGGGCGGCCTTCTGCGCGGCCGACGGCTCGGGGTCGAACAGCCCGCCCGTCATCGCCTCCTGCATCGCCGCCGGGTTGGAGACGTCGATGTCGCGCAGCTTGGCCTCCATGCCGGAGGTGTCGAAGTCCATGCCGGCGCCGTACTCGGACACGGCACTGAGCAGGTGGTCGCGCAGCCACGGGACGCCGGCGAACAGTCGCTGGTGGGCGGCCTCGCGCAGTGCGAGGTAGAGCAGCACGTCGTCGGCGGTCACGTCGGGCAGCTCGGCGGCGAACGCGTCCACGTTGGTGGGAAGCAGCGCCGCCTTGCCGGTCGGTCCGAGCGGGAGGCCGATGTCGGAGGCGCTGAGCACGTCACCGGCGAGCGCGCCGAGACCGCTGCCGACCTGGTTGGCCACCATCGCGCCGCTGGCCTTGCCGAGCATCGCGATGAGCGGACCGGCGAGCTGGCGCATCTCCTCGGGCATCGCCTGGCTGAGCGCCGAGGTGGCGGAGCCGGCGATCGGCTCGACGAGCACCTTCCAGACGTCGATGGTCTCCACGATCCACTCCGCGCGCGACCACGCCGCGGTGGTGGTGACGCCGGAGGGGAACTCGGTCGTGGTGTCGAGCCAGTGGTCCGCGAGGCGTACGGCGTCGGCCACGGCGCTCGACTGGGCGGGCGAGACCGTCGGGTCCGGCTCCTGCGCCGCGGCGCGCCGGGCGAGGTCGGTCACGGTCTCCCAGTTGACCGGTCCGTCGTGCGGCGCGAAGAACGACTGCATCTGCGCCATCAGCGCGCCGAGGTCGGGCATCCCGCCGCCCTGGCCGCCGAGGCCGCCGAGCTGGGAGAAGATCTGCTCGAAGGGCGTGCCCTTGAACGGGTTGTCGTCGTCGGGGCCCTGACCGGACGATCCGGGGCCTCCCGGGGTGTCACTCATGTCCTCCACGGTACTCAACCCGCCCATACGCCCGTCCTAGACTCTGCGGGTGACCGACGCCCCCCTCGACACCCGCCTCGACGCCCCCCTCGACGCCGTGCGACTCGTCGCCATCCGCGACACCCCGCTCGACGTGACCGAGGTCGTCGACTCGCTCGGCGATGACGGCGCCGGCGGACTCACCCTGTTCATCGGGCAGGTGCGCGACCACGACGGCGGCAAGGGCGTGACGGCGCTCGACTACTCCGCCCACCCGTCCGCCCTCGAGCGGCTCGAGGACGTCTGCCGTCGGGTGGCGGCCGAGCACGACGTACGCGGCGTGGCCGCGGTGCACCGCGTGGGCGAGCTCCGCATCGGCGACCTGGCCGTCGTCGTCGCCACGACCGCCGCCCACCGCGGCGACGCGTTCGCGGCCTCGCGTGCACTGATCGACACGCTCAAGGCGGAGGTGCCGATCTGGAAGCACCAGGTCTTCGACGACCGGACCGAGGAGTGGGTCGGCACGCCGTGACGCCTGCCCGCCGTGGGCACCGCGGCGATCTAGGCTCACGACGTGGAGATCCTGCTGTGGCTCGCGCCCGCCGTCGTCATGACGGTGCTCGCCATGGTCTGGGTGTCGTGGATGGGCCGCGACGGCCGGGGCGAGGTCGACCGCGACGTCGCGGTCGAGCGTCTCGGCAAGGCCCTGGGCAAGGAGCTCCCGGCCGGCACCCGGCGTACGTCCGCTCCCGGCGCACGACCGCAGCACCGGCATCGCCGTACGACCCAGCCACGGGTCCACCTCGAGGTAGTTGCGCGCGTTTGAGAGAGTTGCGCCCATGAGTCAGCGGACCAGGGCGGGGCTGCTCGCGTTGTGCCTGTTGGCGGCGCTGTGGGGGACCGCCATGTTCGTGCCGTTGCCCTACGTCACCTACCGCCCCGGACCGACGGTCGACCTTCTCGCGCAGAGTGGTGGGCGAGGAGACCGTCCAGGTCACCGGTCACAAGTCCTACTACGACGACGGCGAGCTCCGGATGACGACCATCTTCGTCAGCCAGCCGGAGGAGTCGGTCACCCTGCCGGAGCTGCTGCGGGCCTACTTCTCCCCGGACGCCGCGGTCTGGCCGCGATCCGCTGTGTACGCGCCCGAGGAGACCGACGAGTCGAGCGACCGCGAGTCCGTGGGTGCGATGGTCTCCTCACAGGACACCGCCGTCGCCGCCGCCCTGACCGAGCTCGGCGAGAAGATCAACCCGGTCGTCGACATCGTCGACATCACGCCCGGCATGCCCGCCGAGGGCAAGCTCGAGGTGCGCGACGTCCTGGTCCGCGTCGGCGGCACCGCGATCAGCGAGGCGCAGGACGTCGTCGACGCCATCGAGGGAGCTCCGAAGGGCGACCCCGTCCCCTTCGTCGTACGCCGTGCGGGCAAGCAGCTGACCGTCGACGTCACCCCGCGGACGGTGGACGGCAACTACCGCGTGGGCTTCACGCCCGGCGTGGGATTCGACTTCCCCTACCGGGTGAACGTCAACATCCCTGAACGCATCGGCGGACCCAGTGCCGGACTGATGATGTCGTTGGCCATCTTCGACACCCTCACGCCGGGGTCGCTCACCGACGGTGCCGCCATCGCCGGCACGGGCACGATCACGCCGTCCGGCAAGGTGGGGCCGATCGGCGGGATCCAGCAGAAGATCGTCGGCGCACGCGACGCCGGCGCGGAGCTGTTCTTCGTCCCCGCCGACAACTGTGACGGCTTCGGGGGAGTGGACACCGGCGACATGCGTCTGGCGAAGGCCACGACCATGCACCGTGCCGTCGAGACCGTCGCCGCCTGGGTCGCCGACCACGACGCCCCGCTCCCGAGCTGCAAGGACACCGACTCATGACGATCGACGCACCCGACCCTGCCGCCGCGGACGCGCTCCCGGAGGATCCGGCGCTCGCCGCGGCGGTGCTGGAGATCGAGTCGCACGTCGCCCAGGACGGCTGGGACCAGTCGGCCCGCCTCTACGCGCTGGTGGACACCGCGACCCTCGTGGCGCAGGAGCCCGCCCTCGCCGCCGCGATGGCCATCGACGGCTCCGGCCGACGACGGGTCGTTCACGTCGATCGAGCAGGACGGACTGCCCCCGGGCCAGGCACTCGAGGAGGCCCTGCACACGATCGCCTGGCCCGAGAGCGTCACCGGGTGCGCGGCCGTGATCGAGCGCCTGGTGCTCCCTCCCGACGTCGACGACGACATCCCCGAGGACCCGACCTCGGCCGAGCTGTTCGCCCGCGAGCACCCCGACCGCCAGGAAGTACGGATGGTGGCCGGCGTGACCCGCGCCGGGGCGTCGTACTGCGCCCTGCGACTCCGGGCCCACGACGACGAGCAGTCAGTCGTCAACGGCACCGAGCTGGTGCCCGGGCTCCTCGACCTCCTCCACGCGACGTTCCACGACATCCCCGAGCAAGGGCAGGCATGAGCAATCCTTTCGACCGACCCCACGCAGGCAACGGACCCGACGGCCCCCAGCGGCCGGGCGGCCCCGGCGGCCAGCGACCCGCCCGCTCGTCGCGCCGACCCGGCGCCCTCGTCATCACCCTCATCGTCCTGGTCGTCCTCTTCATGGTCCTCAGTGGCTTCGCGTCCTTCTGGACCGAGCGCCTGTGGTTCAAGTCCGTCGACTACAGCGAGGTCTTCACCACACTGCTGCTGACCCGCATCGGGCTCTTCTTCGTCTTCGCCGGACTGATGGCGGCCACGGTCGGAGTGGCGATGGCCATGGCCTACCGGTTCCGCCCGGTGCTCTGGCCCGGGATGCCCGGCATGCCCGACGACGGCATGGACCGCTACCGCGAGCTCCTCGCGCCGCGGATGACCTGGGTCATCGCGGGCGCCTCGCTCCTGATGGGCCTCTTCGCCGGCGGTTCCGCCACCGGTCAGTGGCGCAACTACTCGTTGTGGCGCCACAGCCAGAGCTTCGGCACCCAGGACCCGTACTTCAACAAGGACGTCGGGTTCTACGTCTTCGACCTGCCGTTCTGGCACTACGTCATCGACTTCGTGATGGCGCTGGCCGTCGTGGGCCTGCTGGCCACCTTGCTGGTCAACTATCTCTTCGGCGGAGTCCGGCTGGCTGCCCGCGCCGGTGAGCGCCTCACCAGTGCGGCCCAGATCCAGGTGTCCGCACTGCTGGCGCTCTTCGTCCTCGCCAAGGCCGTCGACTACTGGCTCGACCGCTTCGACCTGGTCACCAACTCGGGCTCGATCTTCACCGGCATGGGCTACACCGACGACAAGGCCGTCCTGCCCGCCAAGGAGATCCTGGCCGGGATCGCCGTCGTGTGCGCGGTGTTGTTCCTCGCCAACATCTGGCGCCGCACGTGGCTGCTGCCCTCGGTCGGCGTCGCGCTCTTCGCCCTCTCGGCGATCATCCTCGGCCTGATCGTGCCGTCGGTCGTCCAGGCGATCCGGGTCAACCCCAACGTCCCCGACCGCGAGGGCAAGTACATCAAGGCGAACATCGACGCGACGCGGGCGGCCTACGAGCTCGACAAGATCGACGTCCGGTTCGTCACGGGCACCGGTGTCGTCGACGACGGACGGCTGCAGAGCCTCGACGGCATCACCGAGGGGATCCCGCTGGTCGACCCGCAGATCGTCAGCGAGATCTTCGAGCAGCAGCAGCAGGTGCGTGCCTACTACTCCGTGCCCAACGTGCTCGACGTCGACCGCTACGAGATCGACGGCAAGGACCGCGCCGTGGTGCTGGGCGTGCGCGAGCTCGACCAGAGCGGCCTCGCGGCCAACGACCAGAACTGGTCCAACCTCCACACCGCCTACACGCACGGCAACGGCGTCATCGCGGCGTACGCCAACCAGCGCCCGGCTGACGACGGGACCCAGCAGTCCGGCATCCAGTGGGCCGAGGGCCAGGAGGCCGACCAGGACGCACTCACCAAGCTCGCCGGACCCGACGGCTACGAGACCAGCGTCTACTTCGGCGAGCAGAGCCCCGACTACAGCATCGTCGGGCTCAACCCTGACGACAAGAAGCCGGTGGAGTTCGACCTGCCCAAGGGCGACCGCGGCGACGACGACGTGGCGACGACGTACGCCGGCAAGGCGGGCGTGCCGATCGGCAACGTCTTCGACCAGCTCCTCTACGCGGTGAAGTTCAGCGAGCCCAACCTGCTGCTCTCGAGCCGGGTGCACGACAACTCGAAGATCCTCTACGACCGCGAGCCGCGCACCATGGTCGAGAAGGTCGCTCCGTGGCTGACCGTCGACTCCGACCCCTACCCGGCCGTGGTCGACGGGCGGATCCAGTGGATCCTCGACGGCTACACCGTCACCGACAAGTACCCGCTCGCGCAGCGCGAGTCGCTGGAGACGATGACCGCCGACTCCCTCCAGAACAACGACACCGGGTTCCAGACGCTCCCGACCGACGAGATCAACTACCTGCGCAACTCGGTCAAGGCGACCGTCGACGCGTACGACGGCACGGTCACGCTCTACGAGTGGGACGAGGACGACCCGATCCTCAAGGCGTGGGAGGAGGTCTTCCCCGACGTCGTGCAGCCCAAGGAGTCGATCCCCGAGGCGTTGAAGGAGCACCTGCGCTACCCCGAGGACCTCTTCAAGGCGCAGCGCTACCAGTTCCAGCGCTACCACGAGACGTCCGCGTCCGCCTGGTTCGAGGGCTCGAGCCGCTGGACGGTGCCCAGCGACCCGCAGAGCACCAGCGCCCAGCCGCCCCTGCAGCCCCCGTACCGCCTGTTCACCGACACCGGTGCCGGTGACACCTGGTCGCTGACGTCGGTCTACGTGCCACGCGAGAAGGAGAACAACCTCGCTGCCTACATGGCCGTCAACAGCGACGCGACCAGCGACGCCTACGGCACGGTCTCGGTGCTCGAGCTGCCCAACGAGCCGACCGGCGGGCCCCTGCAGATCGCCAACACCTTCGCCACCAACGAGGACGTCAGCCAGGCCCTGCTGCCCTACACGACAGGTGACGCGGCCCGGGTGCCCGGCAACCTCCTGACGCTGCCGGTGGACGACACGTTCATGTATGTCCAACCCGTCTACACGCGACGCGAAGGTGAGTCGAACTTCCCGATCCTGCGCTTCGTGCTGGTCTCCTACAACGGCAGCGTGGGCATCGGTACGTCGCTCAGCGCGGCCATCGAGGACTCGCTCAACGGCGGCTCGTCGAACACCGACCCGACGTCGCCGGAGACGCCGACCGAGTCGCCGACCTCGTCGCCCTCGGAGTCGCCGACCTCGGAGCCCACGACGCCCGCACCGGGCGGCACCCAGGCACAGATCCGCGACCTGCTCCAGCAGGCCGAGGACAAGTTCACCCAGGCCGACGAGGCGCAGCGCAACGGCAACAGCGTCAAGTGGGCCCGGCTGATGGAGGAGGGTCGACGGCTCATCGAGGACGCCGTACGACTGGCCGGCTGACCCCGATTTGGGGCACCGACTCCGCGGCTGTAATGTTCTGTTCACCGACGCGGGGTGGAGCAGCTCGGTAGCTCGCTGGGCTCATAACCCAGAGGTCGCAGGTTCAAATCCTGCCCCCGCTACAAAGTTTCAGGCTCGGAGATCCCGGATCTCCGAGCCTGAAAGCATTTGAGATTTGATCCGACTGCCACAAACCGGCCATAAACCCCGTCGCCGCGCTCCCTCGAGTCGCATCCGCGAGCATCGGCACGGGATGTCACGGACCCCTACGGGACCACCCGGGACCGCGGGCGCACCTCACGGTCATGGAGACCACCCACAGCACGCTGAGCGGCCTGGAGCCGCTGCTGAGCATGGAGGAGCTCGCCGAGTATCTCGACGTGCCCGTCCCGACGATTCGCGACTGGCGTACCGACGGCAAGGGGCCGTGCGCGATCAAGGTCGGCGGTCGCGTCCGCTTCGCCACCTCCGACGTCCTGGCCTGGCTGCTCAGGCAGCGCGAAGCCGAGCCGGGGCGTGGGCCCAGCGGCGGGTGAGTGATCGTGGCTAGACCTCGCACCCCGATCGGCACCTTCGGTGAGATCCACGTCGAGAAGACCCACGACGGTCGAGCCCGAGCGCTGACCCGGTTCCGTGACTACGACGGTCAGCTCCGCCGCGTCCAAGCGACAGGGGACACGCCGAAGGCGGCCGAGCGCAAGCTGAAGGAGATGCTCGTCGAGCGGACCGAGCAGGAAGTCGGACAGGGCGACCTCACTTCTGCCAGCTCGTTCCGGCACCTCGTCGACGTGTGGCTGGCAGACCTGGATCTCGAGGGCGCGATCGCTCCCAGCACCCGGGCCCTCTACGAGCGCAACATGCGCCAGCTCGTCCTACCGGCCTTCGAGCACTACGCGCTGCGCGAGATCAGCGTCCGCAAGGTCGACCAGTTCATCAAGACGCTCGCCAAGACCAAGAGCTACAGCATGGCCAAGCAGGCACGCACGGTCCTGAGCCTCGCCTTCGGGCTCGCAGTCCGCTACGACGCCATGCGCGAGAACCCAGTCCGCGACGCCGCACGGCTTCGCAAGCCGCCCACCCAGGCCATGTCGCTGACCATCCAGCAGATCGAGCAGATCCGTCGGGCGGTCCGGGGTTGGCGTCGCGGGTTCGGACTGCCCGGCCCGCCGCCGGACGGGCAGCTGGAGCAGATCATCGAGGTCATGCTCGGCACGTCGGCCCGGATCGGTGAGGTGCTCGCCATCCGCAAGTGCGACGTCGATGTGACGCGTTCTCCGGCGACGGTCCGCCTCTGCGGCACGATCGTGTCGCCCACGGGCAAGCCCACGCACCGTCAACCGCACCCGAAGACGATGAAGTCCACCAGGACCGTCTCCGTCCCATCGTTCACCTCCGAGGTCCTGCGCGCACGGCTTGTGGCCATCGCATCAGAGGCACCAGACCACTTGATCTTCTTCAGCCGCAACGGCACCCCCTTGACGACGAACAACATCCGGCGCCGCCTGCGCGCGGTGCTGGACGAGGCAGGCATCGAAGGCGTGACCCCCCACTCGTTTCGACGCACCGTCGCGACCGTCCTCGATCGGGCCGGGGGAGCGGACCTGGCGGCCGAGATGCTGGGCCACACGTCGTCCAGGATCACCAAGGAGCACTACATCGAACCGGACGAGGCGGTGAACCCCGTCACGGCTGAGATTCTCGAGCTGCTCGCACCAAGCCCGTCGGAGGACGATCAATGACTTACCGCGGCTTGACGCCCAAAGGCGGCGCAGTGTCACAACGGAGCTGGTTCGTCGGTCATTGCTGGTGATCGACCAAGAATCCACTCCGGAAGGCATCATCATGAGAATCGTTGTAGTTGGCGGCACCGGACTGATCGGCTCGAAGCTCATCGCGCGACTGCAGGAGCACGGCCACGAGGGCGTTGCTGCGGCGCCGAACACCGGTGTGAACACCCTGACCGGCGAGGGGGTTGCTGAGGTGCTCGTCGGCGCGGACGTCGTCGTCGACGTGTCGAACTCGCCGTCGTTCGCGGACGACGACGTCCTTGACTTCTTCACGCGCTCGACCACGAATCTGCTGGCTGCCGAGAAGGTGGCCGGCGTCGGTCACCACGTCGCGCTGTCGATCGTGGGCACTGACCGCCTTCCGTCCAGCGGCTACCTGCGCGCAAAGGTCGCCCAGGAGGAACTCATCCGGAAGGGCGGAGTGCCGTTCTCCATCGTGCATGCCACCCAGTTCTACGAGTTCACCGACGCGATCGCGCAGGCAGCGACCGTCGGCGACGAGGTCCACCTGTCGACGGGCTACTTCCAGCCTATGGCGGCCGATGACGTCGCCGCGGCGCTCGGACCCGTCGTCGTCGGAGCCCCGCTCGAGGGGATCCAGGAGATTGGAGGCCCGGAGAGGGTTCGGATGAGTGACTTCGTCGGTGCCGCCTTGTCGGCCAAGGGCGATCCCCGCAGGGTCGTCGCGGATGCGAGCGCAACGTACTTCGGTGCCGTGCTCACTGGAGACGAGCTCGTCCCCGGACCGGACGCGCACCTCGGTGTCACGACGTACGAGGACTGGGCCCTGGCTCAGGCCGCGGCCGGGCGCTGATCGTCGTGCACCACGACCAGCAACCGGTGGATCCGTCTCTCGAGCTGACCAGGGACGTTGTCGGCATCGATGCCAGCATGCGCGTCGTCGCATCGACCCCGTGGGGCGACCCGTCCCAGCCAGAGATCGGTTACTACGCCGCAGAGCTGCGAAACCTCCGGGACGCCATGCTGCCGAGAATCGGCGGGGACGTCGGCTCGTGAGGATAGGTGTCATCGGGGCCACTGGGCTCGTCGGTTCCCAGCTGGTCTCGCAGGCCTTGGCTCGGGGCCACGAGACCGTCCGGGTCTCACGAAGCCTGGGGCACGACCTCCAGCAACACG
Source organism: uncultured Actinomycetota bacterium (assembly GCA_963711175.1). Classification (GTDB taxonomy): domain Bacteria; phylum Actinomycetota; class Actinomycetes; order Propionibacteriales; family Nocardioidaceae; genus Nocardioides. The sequence goes on along the minus strand of CAVQDC010000021.1, from coordinate 412,306 downwards.
TGCATCCCGGAGAGCAAGCGCTCCCACACCCCGATGCGCTTGTCGAGATCCTCACTGGGTGCGTCGCCGTCATCAACGTCCTGCAGTGCCAGGATCTCGATGAGCGCGCCGCGACCGCCTTCTTCGAGGCAACCACGATCCGACTGGCAAGCGCGTGCGCCACTGCCGGGGTGCGGCGAACCGTCCTCCTCTCGATCATCGGCGTCGACGAGGCCGCCACCTCGCCCGATGCCGATCCTGGCCCGGCCACCACCGAGGGCTACTACCGCGCGAAGTACGCCCAGGAACAGCTCATCCGACACCTGGGAACCGAGGTCCACGTGCTGCGATCGGCACCGTTCCACAACTTCGTGGGACAGGTCCTGGGACGAGCGGCCGAGTCAGCGGTGGCGCTCGTGAGCGACATGCCGGTCCAGCCGGTCGAGCTCGCGGCAGTCGTTGATCTCCTCATCGACCTGGCGACCGGCCGTCGCGACGAGCCGAGCCTCGAGATCGCCGGCCCTCACGTCAGGGGGCTGGTCGAGCTCGCCCGCGAGTTCTCCGACTACTACTTCGACGATCAGGAGATCCGGTCCGTGCGGGCGAGCAAGGCGCTGTCCGAGGGCTTGCTGATCCCCGGCGCGGGGGTCATCACCGCGGGTCGGTCGTTCTACGACTGGCTGCACAGTCACCCGCGCGGATAGCTCACCGACCCGGCCACGAGAGGCAGACTGATGAGTGATGAGGACACGATGAGCCCTTCGGACGAAGACCAGGCGCTGAGCATCTTCGACGACTGCCGGCCGCGGATGTTCGGTATCGCCTACCGGATGCTCGGCAGCGTCGCCGAGGCCGAGGACATCGTGCAGGAAGCCTGGATCCGGTGGCAGAACACTGATCGGTCGGCGGTCCGCAACCCCGGCGGATTCCTGACCACCGTGACCACGCGCCTTGCGATCAACACCGCCGACTCGGCCCGGGTGCGACGCGAGACCTACATCGGGCCGTGGCTGCCCGAGCCCGTCGACACCAGCGCAGATCCCACCCTCGGTGCCGAGACCGCAGAGGCCATCCACGCCGCCGTCCTGGTCGTGCTTGAACGACTCCCAGCCCGCGAGCGAGCAGCGTACGTCCTGCGCGAGGCCTTCAGCTACGACTACCCGGCAATCGCCGCGATCCTCGAGACCAACGAAACCAACGCCCGCCAACACGTCAGCCGCGCCAAGAAGCATCTCGCGACCGAACGACACATCCCGGTCGACGACAAGCAGGTACAAGTGCTTCTCGAAGCCTTCCTCACAGCAGCACGCTCGGGAGATCTGGCCGGACTCGAGCGCGTGCTCGCCAAGGACGTGGTCAGCGTGTCCGACGGCGCCGGCATGGTCTCCCGCGCCGCACGCCGCCCGGTTGTCGGCCGGAACAAGGTCGCCCGATTCGTCGCCGGCTTTGCCAGCTTCTTCTGGACTGACACCACCCTGACCTGGCTCGTCACCAACGGCGCCCCGTCACTGTTGATCAGCCAACACGACGCTCCCGTCGCCGTCCTCAGCATCGACGCCTCACCCGACGGCATTGAACAGCTCCTCTGGGTGATGGTGCCCGACAAGCTGGCTCGTCTATCTCGGTGACGGCCTTGGCGCCCGGCGGCACAGCCGTGCGAACTATGGACGGGGTGAGCCAGGCCCTGCGAGGCGCACCGCGGGTCGCGCGACCTGAGGAGGAGCGGCGGCACGCGATCGAGGCGTCCGCCGAGCACTATCGCAAAGTCGCCGAGCAGCTCGAGCAGGGGGTGGAGGACAGCCGGCACATTGACTAGGCGCTGGGCTCATGATGGTGCAGCACAAGCTCGATGATGTGGCGGCGTCGGAGAAGCTCAGCGGGCATTCCCAAGGCCTCAACATCAAGCTGCGTCAGATTCACAGACGAATGCGACGATCGATTGCGGGTACGGTCACACCAGGAGGCAGCGGCATTCATGAATGCTCGTTGCCCCAGGATCGGGTGATCAAGAAAACGGGCACCCGGACCCCCTGAGAGGGGCACGAGACACAAAGATCACCTCCGGAGAATTTTGCCGGGGGTGATCTTTGTGTCTCGGGCGTCGAAACCAAGCTGCGTCCGTGCTGCACCTCAATCCAGGATCCGGACTCCGGCAGCTCGCGAGTCTCTGCGATGTCGGCGCCAATGTTGATGGGCTGGTGGACGACGCGGGATGAGACTGGCGCAGGTCCGACCCGATGAGCGGCGCCAGGACGCACTCACGCGGCGGCGATGCCAACGAGTTGATGGGTGCGTGCGCATGCGTCCCAGCGTTGCCCTGCGTGCCTGGGAAGCACGGCGCAGGTGTGGCGACTAGGGAGCCGTCAATCGGGTACTGATTCCACACCATCTCGGTGTTTCCGGGACCTAGGAGAGGTTGTGCCATGGACGTCGATGCACGCACGGACACGAAGAAGTCGGATTTGCAGCGCGTAGCCGGTGCGGTGGGCGCTGTGTTCCTTCTGGTCGGGATCTTGGGCTTTATTCCCGGCATCACGACCGACTACGCCACGATGGAGTTCGCAGGCCATGGGTCAGACGCGAAGCTGCTCGGCATCTTTGAAGTCTCTATCCTCCACAACATCGTCCACCTGCTCTTCGGGGTCGCTGGTCTTGCGATGGCCAGGACTTGGGACAGCGCACGTGCCTACTTGATCGGTGGCGGGGCCATCTACCTCGTCCTTTGGATCTACGGCCTGCTCATCGACCACGAGAGCGCGGCCAACTTCGTGCCGCTCAACGACGCTGACAACTGGCTCCACCTTGTGCTTGGCCTCGGCATGATCGCGCTCGGAGTGCTCCTTGCGAAGCGGGACCGCGACAAGCGTGGACACCACGCAGGCCGGTGAGCACGACCGATCCGCTTGAGGTGGAGAAGCCTTGTCAGGCGGGCCGCAGCGCAGTGCCGCTGACCCGAGGGGGCTGACCAGTCATTCAGAGGGCCGGCGAGACTGCCGGGCGGTCGCGTAGGAGGGCTCTCTGAGTTGGCGGACCCAGTCGTAGGGCTCGAGGCCGGGCAGTACGTTTGTGACGGGGTCGAACGACACGGGCATGTCTGCATGGTCGGACGGGTCCGTAGGGAGCGACAGGTCGGCAAACGGATGCCACCGGCCTGAGGGGGTGGCCCAGGCGAGCTCGATCCTGCTCGCGTCTCGGAACACCGCGGCGAGAAGTACCGCTCCAACAGGTGTGCGATAGGGCAGCAACGTGGTCATCGGTCTCCGGTACGGCGACCGGGCAGCGGTGAGCGTGAAGCGGGTGAGCCGTCCGAGTCCCGTCGAAGCGAACAATAGGTCGCCGTGGCGGCCCACGTTGGTGGGCACCCGGATGGCAAGGCCATGTATGTCGGGGACGGGGGGCGGTAGTCCGATTGCTCGGGACTGCCGGACCAGCACGAGGTCCTCGCCTGCGTGGTCTAGCCAGCCTGCGCCGGTTAGGGCTTGGGTACCGTCCCGGTGCAGGGTGCCCTGAACGACAGAGCCCCGGGGGTGCAGTGGTTTGGTAGCTGGCCGGGCGGCGATCATCCGAGTTGCGGCGCTAAGCATCTGACCCCCGGTGTACGAGGCGGCGCGGGCCGCTGAATCTAGAGCGCTCATGTGCCATCGGTACCCGCTCACAGCTGGCTACACACGCGACGAGACCCCCCGCAACGCCACCTGAACGGCTCCGCTGCGCAAAGTCGGTCACTCGGCTCTCGGCACGCAGGACGTTCCCGTGACATTGTGCGGAGCAGATGAGGAAGAGTTGAGGACTAGTTGAAGATCTTGGTCACCGGCGCGACCGGTTACGTCGGCGGGCGACTGGTGCCGTTGTTGCTCGAGCGCGGTCATGAGGTGCGCACCACCACGACCGACCCGGATCGTGAGCAGCCGTGGTGGGGCGACCGGGTGGAGACCGTCGTCATGGACGCGCTCGACCCGGACCAGGTCGCGGCCGCCTGCGAGGGGGTGGGCGCGGTCTACTACTTGATCCACGGGATGGGTGGCGACGACTTTGCCGAGACAGATCGCAAGGCAGCGGCCAACTTCGCGGCCGGTGTGCGTGTTCAGGCTGTCGACCGGATCGTGTATCTGTCTGGGCTCGTCCCCGACGTGGGTGAGTCCGATCTCTCCGAGCACATCCGGTCTCGACGCGACGTCGAGCAGGTTCTCAGCGATGTGCCTGCGACCGTTGTCGTGCTGCGCGCTGCGGTACTCCTGGGCAGCGGGTCCACCTCCTTCGAGATCATCCGTCAGGTCAGCGAACGGATGCCTGTGCACACCGTGCCGTCGTGGATGGACTCCATGGTGCAGCCGATCGCCGTCGTCGACGTGCTCGAGGCGCTGGTCGGAGCGCTGGAGTACACCGGTCCCTCGCGCCACTTCGACGTGGGCGGACCCGACCAGCTGCGCTACAGCGCGCTACTCGAGGCCTACAGCTCACATGCCGGTCTCAAGCGACCGCAGGTCAATGTGCCGCTGCTGCCCACAGCCCTTGTCGGCACGCTGGTAGGCAGCCTCACCGACGTACCTCGCCCAACGGTCGAGGCGCTGGTCGAGAGCCTCCATCACGACATGGTGGTGATCGACAGCGACTTCCAGACGATCCTGCTGCCGCAGGGACACCGCCTGATGGGACTCGACGAAGCCTTCAGACGTGCGCTCGCGCCGGCAACGACGGTGCCTGAGAACTCGGACCCTATGGGCCCACTACCGCAGGACCCAGCCTGGGCCAGCGGCGGCGACGACCGACCCGCACTGGCCAAAGTGGTCGACGCAGCCAAGGACATCCTGCCCAAGTTCTGAGCGGCTCGACCCCGGATCGCGCGTATTCGACCGATCAGATCCACTAGAGAGGCGTGGTCCACCTTGAACTAGCCCATTCCGCGCTGTGCAATGGCCTGAATCATGCTCATTCCGCCCGATGAAGTAACAAGCAACGGCGCCCGGTGTGTATGTGACTCGTGACGCCGCGATCCGCGAGCGTAGGGATTCGACATGCCGACCGTCGCAGCCCACGGTCCTGCTGATTCAGCATCACCGGTCTGACCTGCGTTCTGATCATTTCAGGGGCGCTACCGGCTCGAGAAGGCGACAGATCCGGTGCCTAGAACGGCGACGTTCTTCATATCCCAATGGTGAACGAAGGAGGCACCACTTTGCGCCCCCCCGAGGTGCGCCCGTCCCAGGACGGGCGGGGGACGTTCGCGTCAGCCGAAGAGCCCCGTCCTCCCATGCCCATGTCGGCCTGATGGATGCCACGATCCTTGAGGCCTGATGCCGGCGGGCTCCAGTGCACGCTCGACCTGCGAGCTAATGGTCGTGAAGTCGAATCTGCGCGTCGAGCGCGGTACTTGAACGCTGGCTGGCCTACGAACAGCACGGTCAGCCGCGCAGTCCTGAGGACCGGTCCTGCGACCTCGCGCTGGCGGTTGGCCGAGCGACGTCGGCGCGAGCGGTAGTCCGGAACTTGCCTTGGGGCGGAGTCGATGTAGCCGTCTACCGGTTCGGCGCGGCCAGAGACCTCGGCGGACGGAGTCGGAAAGTTCGCCTTTTGCAGGGAGACCGCGCATCGAAAATGTAATCGTCTGGTCCGTGACCGCAACGACGGCATGCACGCTGCATTGCATTGCTGCACCCTCAGCCCCTTTGACACATCTTGCGTCTCGAACGTCCACGCATCTTGTAGGTGTCCTGAGCCGTCCCGCCCGTCCTCCCCCCATTCCGACATACACCGTTTGCAGAACGAGGTGGGTAATGTTGCCAGTGGACAGTTGACAGGTTGGCCGGCGCGGCGGGCACAACGCGCGCTGAGCGTGACCTGGAGGCATTGCACAGCGCCGCGAATCGACGAGGCACAATGCGTACAGCGCCTCCTCGCGCCTTGTTCAGTGCATGATCGCGGGAGAATAGGTCACGGCGTTCCATTGGCGAGGTGGCCTCCCCTGTCACGACGATGTCCCGATCTTCGGCAGCCTGATGGCCACTCAAGCGGTCTGCGCGCAGAGTCAGCCGAGCGGCACCGCCGAGGTGAACTCGCGCCCGCGCCGGATGGGGATCGACACCTGCTTCGATAACGAGGAGCTGACCCGCAACGTTCACGCGGCGGCCGGGATGGGAGCTCGCCCAGGCTGGGTCGGCACCAGCGCGGCCAACCAGTCCTGGGTCTGGGGTCTGCGCTCGGACGGTTGACCCCGATCGAATACGAGCTGACCATGACTAGATCCGCTACCCAGGCGGCTAACCGAAACTGTCACCCGTTCGTGCAGCAGACCCCATCACCGAGAAGGTTGGTCACATTGCCCTCTTGCGGGTGGTGTTCGCGCCTTACGTCGCGCCTAGCCTCGATCGCATCGGTGCGCCCGCCACACTGTTCGGGGGGAGCGTGACAACTAGCACCGAGGCCAACCCGTCGCCAACCGTTCCCGAGATGGTGTGGAGGCGGGTTGGTCTTGTCGTGCCGACCAATCGTGCTGCCGCCGTCGATCGCTCACACGTAGGCTCTCAAGAGGTCGTACCTGACGACGTGCCCATCCCCCGTGGTGCTCGTCAGGTGCGACCCTCATCGTCTAGGTGTCCGCGTCTGGTGCCTTGGCGCGAACCGCGCGGTCGCACCCTCGACACACGTCCTACAGGTCGGCCACGCCTCGTCACCGTCTGGCGCCGGTCACACGTGACTCATTCGAGGGCGGGGAGGTCTCGGGTGCACACGATCTCCTCAGCGATGCTGATGAGCTTGCGGTTGAGGTGCATGGAGGCGCGCTTGAGATACGCGAAGGCTTGGGCGGCGTCGAGGTCGAGCCGTTCCATGAGTAGGCCTTGTGCTTGGCCGATGACGAGGCGATTGGCGAGCGCGGCATGGAGATGGTCGTTTTCCGCTCCAGCCGCGGCAAGCGCAAGGACGAGACGATCGTTGTCCTCAGCAATCTCGGCAAGCGTCTGATCCAATCGCAAAGACTCGACCAGGTAGTCCTCAAGCTCGCTCACAATCACTCCTCCCACGGCCCCCGTGATCGCGCGACGGGGAAATACTAGGCTTCACCGATTGTTTCGGAAACCCCCTCAGGGCCGGATTGGGGCGGGACCGGGGTGAGCCTCCTCGCGGACTACCGATGGTCGCTGTGGGCCGTAGGACCGCCCGGGACGCTGACTGCTTGACATCTCGAGCGGGCCCGAGGCCCTGGGGCGAAAGTAGAACGTCACCCACCCCAGACCGGGGTCTTCCACGCCTCCCGTCATCATGGGGATTCGGAGACGGGTGGTAGCGGTTGCCGCCGTTTCGACTAAACGGATTTGGGTGTCGCAGCGCTAGGGAGCCGACCCGGAAGCGCGCTGGTTCCAGCCTTGGCGTTCGACTCGTCGACCAACTCCTGGGCAACCAGCCGCAACTTGATGTTGCGATGTGAGGACGCGCGGACCAGGAATCCAAACGAGCGGTCCTCCGTCATGTCGAAGCGCTCCATGAGCAGTCCGATGGCCTGACCGATGGCGCGCCGGCTGCGAAGTGCTTCGCTGAAGTCCTCACGCTCCTGTGCGTGGCCGAGGGCGATGGCGGCGTGGGTGGCGAACAACTGGGCCAGCTCGCGAGCGTCGGCGTGAACCTCGTCATGGAGGGTGGAGTAGAAGTTGATGCCGCCGAGGGTGTCGCGGTCGAGGTAGAGCTTGACCGCCAGCTGGGATTGAAGGCCGAGCCCCAGCGCCTGTGCCACGTATCGGGGCCACCGCTGCTCGCGGCCGAGGCTTGAGACCGAGACCGTCTCGTCTCCCTGCAGGGTCGCCGAGCACGGTCCCTCGCGCAGGTCGTACTGGGCCCTGTCGAGGGCGAGGACCAGGTCGCCTGTGCATGCTCGGGTGATGATCACGCCACCTTTCTCGACCGTCGAGATGCCGACCTGGTCGAAGCCGGGTACCGAGTTGCAGGCGACTTCGACGATCGTCTGAAGCGTGTCGTCGAGGCTGCGCGGCTTGTTCAGCGTGCGGACGGCTTCGTTGATGGAGTGGGTGAAGTCTGACAGCCCAGGCATGAGGAACTCTCACAATGCGTAGAGGTGCGGCACACAGAGAGGCGCTCATCACGAGACGCTGCAGACCCGCCGGTGTTGTGAGGTGAACCGCCCGGCTCCTTGACTGTACGCCTCACCGGCTCTGCACAACGGCAGGCCACAACCTGAACGTGCACTTCACGTCGGTGAATGGCCGACGCTGGAAGCACCCCCATCTAATTGGACGCCGCGTGGGTACAAGGGTTTGTGGAACCGATACCCGAAACCTTGGAGGCGCTGGACGAACTCGACGCCTCGCTCGACGAAGCCACGCTCCTCAACCAGTTGCTTGCGGTGAGCCGCCGCGCGCGCCAACTTGTCCCTGGGCTCGTGGGAGTGAGCATTGCCTCGCGGGAGCACGGACTGACGTTCACCGTTGTCGCCAGCAGCGAGGAGGTCGCGGCACTCGATGCGGTGCAGTATCTCGCAAGCGGTCCCTGCGTCGATGCCATGGAGCTGGGCCACGGCGTCGCCACCCCGGACGGCTTGTTGGATGAGGCACGGTGGCAGGAGTTCGCTCGTGCAAGTGCGGCTCGAGGTGTCCGCAGCACGTTGACTTTGCCGGTTGTTAGTCAAGGCACGGTTGTCTCGACAGTGAACCTCTACGGGCACGCTGAGGCGACATTCAATGACCAGCACCACGTGCTTGCCGACGTCTTTGGCGCGTGGGCACCGGGTGCCATCGCCAACGCCGATCTCTCCTTCTCGACCCGCACGATCGCTGAGCGGGCACCGCTGCAGCTGCGAGAGGCTGCCACGGTCGACGCCGCTACGGGGATCCTCGCGGCTGAACGCAACCTCACCGTGACGCAAGCGCGTGAACATCTCGAGGATGCCTCCAGCCGAGCGGGCGTGCCTGTCTTCACGCTGGCGAAGGTGGTATTGCACCTCCATGACAGTTGAGGAACGGCCTTTTCGGCTCAAGCGTCGTGGACAACTCCCGCGTAACACGGTGGGCGGCGTGACCGCATCGCATCCAAAGTGCGCCGGGTGACCGACGTCGCCTGGCGCGAACGGAGCAGACTGGTTCGTTGGCGACGTCTGTGGCGAACGCGCCGCCCGCACACCTTCAACGAAAAGGTCCGCTATAAGATGTTGCGCGACCGTCGGTCGTTGTTGGTGACGTTCGCGGACAAGGTCGCCGTCCGAGAGCACGTCGCGGCGGTCGCCGGTCATCACGTCCTACCGGATCTACTGCACGTCCTTGACGAGCCGAGGGCACTGCTCGACGCCGCCCTCCCGGTGGCGTTCGCGCTCAAGCCCACTCACGGAAGTGGGGTCGCAGTCCTCGTCTCCGACAAAGCGAATGTCTGGTCCCGGTTACCGCTACCGGAGCGTGCCTGGGGGTACCACCACGTGCGGCCCGAGTTCGCACCGGCCGAGCAGCTCGTGGCGCTGGGGGAGTCGTGGCTGTCCCAGTTGTACGGCCAAGGACCCAATCGGGAGTGGGCCTACGGGCACGTCCCACGACGACTCGTTGTCGAGGAGCTCCTGGCAGGTGCAGACGGAGGTGTGCCGGACGACTACAAGTTCTTCGTGTTCCATGGCAGGTGCCGATACATCCAGGTCGATCGTGGACGGTTCGCCAACAGGACGCAGGACTTCTTCACCCGGCACTGGGAGCACTTGCCGCTGAGCGGCGGCAACCCATGGGCCGATCCTCACATTTCACGGCCGGCGCGGCTGGCGGAGCTGCTTGACCTTGCGGAACAACTGTCAGCGGGTGTCGACTTCGTCAGGGTGGACCTCTACGACCTGCCGCAGCGCATCGTGTTCGGCGAGTTGTCGAGCTTCCCGGCCGGTGGCGACAGCCCCTTCTACCCGGAGTCCTTCAATGTCGAGTTCGGTCGCCACTGGACCCCTCCGCGCAGGTATCGCTGACTTCGCCAGCCATGTACGAGGCCCGGCTCAAGGTGACGAGCGCAGCCGTGGGGCTCGAACTGCGCCACGGACGAGGGCCCGTGTTGCTCAAGTCAAACGTCCTGCAGGCTGTGTTGTTGGTCGCTGCGATGACCTGATCAGGAACTATGTCAGTTTGAGGTTGTGGCGGTTGGACAGTCGTGTGAGGAACGCAAACGCGGTTCAGACCGTGGGTACGAGTGGAGCGCCGACAAAATGTGGCCGACGCGGACAAGTCAGATGACGTCCGAGAGATTCACTCGGCATGGGATGGCGAAACCGCGTCATGCATCGGTTTGAGCAGCGTCTCAATGACGGAATTGCTCGTGCGGTCACAGGGGCCCGGGGCAATTTGACCATGGGGTGAGGAGAGCCGTGCTGGGGGCGCGGCACCTCTTGCACAGAGCCGCCCACGGACCCGAGAACCGTGGGCGGTTCTGCTGTGGTTCGTGCGGCCGCAGGGCCCGTGGTCGGCGGCCTCGCCGACCACGGGAGGGCGAGCCGGCGAGGCCTACGAGCGGTGCGCTTGAGTACCGCACGCTGCCCTATAACGGGAGGGCGACTCTCCGGTCACGCGACAGTCGCGACTGGTCTAGCCTGCGCCCGTTCGCAATCGGCGACCAGGTTGTCAGACGGCCAACGCGCAGAAGTGGCCTGGCCGAAAGGACAGCGACGGGCCACTGCGACCACGCCGGCACTCTATGTGCGGAGTCGTCGACCGACCCGATACCCCAGCAGCCGGGCCGTCATGGATCGCGCTCGTGAGGCACGGGTGCGGCCCCCGTCGAACGGGAGGGGTCAACTGGGCCGCGCGACCAACCCCACAAGGTCGCGAAGTCCGGTGTACCCCGGTTGTTCTCAGCCGCCCGTGGAGACTGCTCACCAGACCGGCGGCGTCCCAGCGGATTTGATGGTCACCCTTTCGGACCAGTCTTGCGAAGATCGCGGGCCATGCATTGTGGCGCGCGTCTATCCTTCGCTCGTGGCAACTACCCTTCGCGACGTGCCACGGTTGTCGCGCCTGTACGACCCAGGCACCGGGGCGAGCGATACCGCTTCGCGCCACGGCGTCCATCTGGACCCTTGCCCGTCCTGCGACGGGTGGTTGTGACTGTGGATCTGGTCGTAGATACTCGAGTCGAGCATGGCTACACAGTCGTCACGCCGCGCGGGGAAGTAGACATAGCAACCGTTGATGTCTTTCGCGGGGTGCTTGTCGAGCTTTTCATCCAAGGCCGCGTACACGTGTTGGTTGATCTGGACGACACCACATTTTTCGATTCTCTCGGTTTTGGAGCGCTCGTCGCGGCGCGCCGGAAGGCGCATGTCTTCAACGGCTCGCTGGGCATCGTCTGTTCGAATGCGCGCTTGCGCAGCCTGTTCGAGATCACTGGTCTCGACCGCGTCTTCAACATCACGTCGAGCGTCGAGGCTCATCCGACGGTCTGATGCATCCAACCGTCCGACCCGACCAACGAAGCAGGTAGTCCTGCGAGAAGCGGGACGGTTGTCGTTCGATGGTTGACCCGAACCCGCAGGCTCCCGTACGCGAGCACCGCCGTGACGTACCCTGAGCGGGTGGATGTCCGGCGTGCACACAACGTGCTCGAATCGGGTATTCCCGACGGAAAAGTCTTGCTGTTTGCGCACGGTTTCGGGTGCGATCACGACATGTGGCGCTACGTAGCGCCCCACTTCGAGGACCACGATCGGGTGGTCTTGTTCGACCACGTCGGTTCGGGAGGTGCCCAGGCGCCGTACAGCGCCGATCGGTACGCCGCGCTGGAGGGATACGCGGACGACGTCGTCCGTATCTGCGAAGAGCTAGATCTACGCGACGTCGTCTTCGTAGGCCACTCGGTCTCGGCGATGATCGGCGTACTTGCCCACCTCCGTGCGCCCGAGACGTTCTCCGCGCTGGCGATGGTGGCGCCCTCTCCGCGTTACATCAACGACAAGGACTACACAGGCGGATTCTCACGCGCGGACATCGACGAAATGCTCGCATCCCTCGCCAGCAACTACCTCGGCTGGTCGAGCGTGATGGCCCCGGCGATCATGGGAAACGCGGAGCGGCCAGAACTTGGCGCGGAGCTGACGCAGAGCTTCTGCCGAAGTGATCCGGACATCGCCGAGCGCTTCGCGCGTGCAACCTTTCTGTCCGACAACAGGGCGGATCTCCCTTTCGTCTCAGTACCGACCCTGGTCATGCAGTGCCGCGACGACCTGATCGCGCCCATGGTCGTGGGTGAGTACGTCGCCGCCGCCGTTCCCAACAGCAGCCTCGTGGTTCTAGAGGCCAGTGGTCACTGCCCGAACCTCAGCGCACCTGACGAAGTGGTCAAGGCTCTGGAATCTTTCCTGACAGAGGTGCGCTGAGTGGCCACGAGCGAAGCCACCCAAGCATTCCAACAGGCATTGCTCGACGATGATCCCGCCGCCCTGTACGACAAGGCGCCGTGCGGCTATCTCTCGACGGCGCCCGACGGCACCATCGTCAAGGTCAACCACACATTCCAGACGTGGACCGGATACGCCGCTCAAGACCTGGTGGGGCGTCGTCGACTCGTCGACCTGTTGGCCCCCGGCGGGCGGATCTATCACGAGACGCACATCAGTCCGATGCTGCACGTCCTTGGCGAGGTGAAAGAGATCGCGCTCGAGATCGTCAAGGCTGACGGCGGACGGATGCCGGTACTCGTCAACGCGATGCTCGATCGCAGCATGGATGGCAAGCCGAGGGCAGTGCGGGTGGCACTGTTCGACGCGACTGAACGGCACCAGTACGAGCAGGAGCTTCTGCTCGCAAAGCGCCGGGCCGAGGAGTCGGAAGTGCACGCGGTGCGACTTGCCCGGACCTTGCAGCAGACATTGATTCCGCCGGTGACACCAGCTATCCCCGGTCTCCAGGTCGCATCCGCCTACCGTCCGGCCGGAAAGGGCGACGAGGTGGGCGGTGACTTCTACGATGTCTTCCAGGTAGCACAAGGCGACTGGGTAGCCGTCCTTGGCGACGTCTGCGGGAAGGGTGTGGAAGCGGCTGTCGTGACATCCCTCGTCCGTCACACCGTACGCGCGCTGGCCGTCGTGGAACGCTCGTCGCGAGACGTCCTCCACCAGTTGAACGCCATCTTGATGTCCGGCGACACCGATCGGTTCTGCACCCTCGTGCTACTCCGCCTGCGCCTGGGCCAGGACGGCTGGCAGGTGACGATCAGCTCCGGCGGTCACCCACTGCCAGTGCACCTGAGGCCCGGCTGCCTACCAGCGAAGGTAGGCGAGCCAGGCATGATCGTCGGCGCATTCGATGAAGCCTACTTCTCCGAAGTCACGGTGCCCCTCGGACCTGGCGAGTCGCTGTTCCTCTACACCGACGGAGTGACTGAGGCGAGTCACGCAGGGGACTTCTTCGGCGAGCACGGGCTTCTCGAGGTACTTGATGAGCCCGGGACATCGCCTGACCTGATCCATCGTGTTCTTGACCGGATTCTCGTGTTCCAGCAGCAGTTGCCGCGCGATGACATCGCCCTGCTTGCTATCCGGGCCACGAGGTAGACAAAGCCCTCTGGTCGCTTGCTTACTGGCGCCGTACCCGAACTCTTCACGAAGCGGGCAGCGCGAATGATGCCCACACCGACTTGGCCATAGCGGGATGCTCGACACTGCCCCAGTCCTGGCAGAGGGCGTTCACGATCGCGAGTCCACGCCCGCGGGTGTCCGTCGCCTCTGCCTTCATCAACACGGGGCGCTCAGATGTTCCGTCCTGGACGGTGAGCATCAATCGTGCACCGTCACGACGAACCGTCACGACGAAGGGCGTGCCGGCGTGAGTGACTGCGTTCGTGGCGAGCTCGCTCACGACAAGTTCGGCGTTCTCCGCGATGTGGGCCAGTCCATGCGCACGCAAGAGACCACAGACGAAAAGGCGTGCTTCTCGGACGCTGGCGGATTGCGCGGCAAGCTCGACGCGGTAGGTCCACGTTGGGTTGCTCATGCTCGATCCCGTTCTTGTCCCTAGCCGGGTTGCCCGAAGCGGTGACTCGTGCAAAGTAGCAGGTCAGAGTCTTGCTGCGTGAGCCAGTGAGACCGCGCCTTTGAGGACGGTCGCTCAACCTTCCGCTTGGTGCCGAGTGATCACCATGGTGTCGAGGGTCGTTCGTCAGCCGGGACAGCGGTCGCGGAGTGTCGGCGCTGACCTGCGCAAACGGGCGAATGCCTCATCCACGAGATCGTCGGTCTGGGCCAGCACGCCCTTGGCGCGCTCGATCACTCGTCGCTAGGCCTCCAGCATCCTCCTTGAGCGCCATGGCACCGACGCCGGTCACGCCTTCCAGTTCCTGGTGCGGCATCCTTGAACAGCAACATCAATCTCCGCGACGTTGCCGACGAGATCGTCACTTTGGCTTCAGGCGCTCTCCGTCGACGCCTGAGTAAAATAGCAGGTTCTCGATACCACGTGGTCGTGCTCGACGAGTGCGCAGCCGAGGGACAAACAACCTCGCCCCATCGCAGGCGATCGGCAGACGTCAAGCCTGTCGAGCGATGTGCTCGGACACGTCAGCGGCAGGCTCCGCAGCCGTACTCGAGCGCGTGTGTCCTGCCTGCATTGCAGCCCACTCGGCATCGTCGTAGTCCAACGGGCAAACCGGGATACCCATACCGTGCATCATCGCCCGGCGGTCCGGCCCAGGGGACAGCTGGTACGGACTCTGCGCCTCCCTCGCGGTCATGGACCGCAGGCTACCTCGGCCGCCGTACTTGATCGGCGTAAAGGCACGCACCGGCGCATCGCTCGCGGGTGCTGTTGGGCGTCTCACATGGCCTTCAGCCGGCACGGCGAGGGTCCATGGCGCGTTCACCAGAACCGCGGAACGTGGGTTCGCTAGGCGGCAGGGGTGTGACCGACAAATCTGGAGCGCAAGTCGCAGAGGATCCGCTTGAGATTCCGCGAAACCTGGGCCTGGGTAAGGCCGACAGCCTGAGCGATCTCTCGCTGAGTGCACTCCTCCATGAACCGCATTCGGAGGATCAGCTGGTCACGCTCGGACAGTTGGCGGACGAGCGGCTCCAGGACGACGCGCGCCTCGGCGGATTCCAGGGCGCGATCGTCCCGGCCGAGCAGGTCGCGCAATGTTAAGCCGTCGTCTCCTACTGGCCCATCAAGGGAGGTGGGCGTGAAACACCCATCCGCCGTCAGCGCTTCCACCACGTTGTCGAGGGGCTCGTCAAGGTGTACGGCGATCTCTGTAGGACGTGGGGATCGGCCTAGGTGGACTTCGAGCTCCTCGTGGGCTCGGGAGATGCGAGCTTGCAGTTCCTGCACCCGGCGAGGTGGACGGACCATCCAGCCGGCGTCGCGGAAGTGGCGGCGCAACTCGCCACGAATGGTCGGGACGGCATACGACAGGAAGTCGTTGCCAGCTTCTGGATCGAAGCGCTGGGCGGCCTTCGTCAGGCCGATTAACGCGACTTGTTCGAGATCGTCCAGGTCGACACCCCGGTTTCGATATCGCCTCGCAATGGAGCGAGCCACACCCGCGTTCGTCTCGATCAAGGCCGTCGTGAGGTCGCGAGCGTCCGCGGAGTTTGACGCCGCCACTTTCAGATCGGCAATGATGCCGTTGGTACGACGGGCGCGCGGCTCGGCCTGAAGAGGCTCTGCCGACTGAGAAGTCGGCCGCGATGCCCGAGACGGCGGGGCAATTGTCTTGTGAGCCAAGGCTCAACTCCTTGCGGCGAAGGAGGTCACTCGCCGTTGGCTCCAGCGAGGGTGACCAAACCGTGCCACGAGTCTGGCCGCCCGGGCAAGCCATACCCAGTTCATGACCCAATTCACCACGGCTGTCACCGCCAGGATGGGACGCGCAGCTTGGGAGCGCGGCATGGGCTGCCCCGCGCACTCCAGGCACAGGGCACTTGCTTCGGGGCGTTGAACGGGCGCGGCTCGTGTGCGACGCCGTCGACAAGGTGCGGGGGGAGAGCGCAGGACCAGATCCGCTGTCACAAACTAGACACTTACGGTCCGATCACGTCCGAACGCGGGCGCTACACTCCGAGGTGGACCAAGAGGTCTCCCCACGTAAACCCACGGACATCCGCGTTCGTCCGAGCCAGCCCGTAGCGCTCGATCTCACCCAGAGGTCGCAGGTTCAAATCCTGCCCCCGCTACAAATCGGAAGAGGCCCTCACAGTCACTGTGAGGGCCTCTTCTGCGTGCGCAACCCTCCGCGCGGACGGCTCGGTCGGTTCGCTTCAGGTCGCACCTCATCGGGGAGGCCGGCCCAGATGGTGGGGACAACCCCACCACGGGCTCGGGGGTGCTCAGCGGCCCAGACGCCAGCGGGCTCCAGTGATCTCCAGCTGCCGTTCTTCGACGATGGAGACATGACCATCTCACTCCCGCGCACGCGCGGTGGCCTTCGCCCAGCGGCGGCAGATCACGGTGTCCTCGTACGTCTGGTGCGGGGCAGCGCGCTCGTCGCGCAACGTCATCCGAAGAAGATCATCGCCGCGTGGCTGCTGTTCGTGGTGGCCTGCCTGGCCTCCGGTGCCCTGGTCGGCACCCAGAACCTGACGGAGGTGCAGTCGGAGGTCGGTGAGTCTGCCGAGGCCGACGCCCTCCTGCAGCGGGCAGGTCTTCGCGACCCCGCCTCGGAGAACATCCTGATCACCGCACCGTCGGCGACGAAGGCGAGCGCCGCGGCCGCGGACCTGACCACGCTGGCGGCCGAGCTGCCCGGTGTCGCGTCGGTGACGGGGCCAGCGCAGTCCACGGACCTCGTTGCCGATGGAGGCCGGACACTCCTCGTGCAGGTCCAGCTGAGCGGGAATCCCGACGATGCCGCCGACCACGTCGAACCGCTGCTCGACCTGAACGAGCAGGTCGCTGCCGACCACCCGGGCACCGAGCTGCAAGAAGTCGGTGACGGGACCGAGACGAAGAGCGATCGACGACCTCATCGGGACGGGTCTTCACCGCGCCGAGCTGATCTCCTTGCCGATCACCTTGCTCATCCTCGTGCTCGCCTTCGGTGCGCTCGTGGCCGCCAGCGTGCCGTTGGTGCTGGGCATCACCTCTGTCGTAGCGGCCATCGGTGCGCTGGGCCTGGTCTCGCACATCGCACCCAACAGCGAGTCGACCTCGGCCATCGTCGTCCTCATCGGTCTCGCCGTCGGCGTCGACTACTCCCTGTTCTACGTGCGCCGCGAGCGTGAGGAGAGCCGACGGGGACGTGGTCCGGCGCGAGTTGCCGGTCGGGCCATGCCCGAGTCCGCGTTGATCGCCTCGGCCGCTGCCGTGGGCCGGGCGATCCTCATCTCGGGCCTCACCGTGATGATCTCGCTGGCCGGCCTGCTGATCGCTGGCACGGGCGACCTTGTCTCGGTCGGCCTGGGCACCATCACGGTCGTTGCGATCGCGGTGCTCGGTTCGCTCACGGTGCTGCCAGCGATGCTCGCCCTCCTCGGTGACCGTGTCGACCGCGGCCGTGTCCCCGGCCACCGCCGCCGTGCCATGGCTCGCGCCCGCCGCGAGGACCGTGCTCCAGGACGGTCGATCGGCGCGTGGGCGCGGCTCGCGCGTGTGGTGACCAACCGTCCGCTCGCCTTCGGTGCGGCCGCGGTCGCCGTGCTCGGCGCCCTGACCCTCCCGATGGTCTCGATGCAGACCGGTGACCTGCAGGTCGCCGACCTTCCCCAGCACCTGCCTGTGGTCCAGGCACTGAACAGCATCGAGAAGTCCTTCCCCGGCGCCCCCTCGGGCCCCCAGCTGGTCGTCACCGGACACGACCTCGACGCTCACGAGGCGCGGACAGGCCTCACCGCACTCGGACGGCAGGCGACCAAGGTCACCGGCGGACAAGGGCCCGTTGTCATCGCGGTGTCCGCGGACGGCACAGTCGCCCGCGTCAACGTGCCCATGCGCGACCAGGGCCTCGACGAGGCGACCACCACCGTCCAGCAGCTCCGCGAAGAGGTGGCACCCACCGCGACCACCATCGACGGCGTCAGCTCGCCGGCACTGGTCACGGGCGACGCCGCCTCGACGATGGACTACTCACATCGCATGAGCGCGGCCACCCCGCAGGTCATCGGGTTCGTGCTGCTACTCGGCTTCCTGCTGATGCTGATGACGTTCCGCTCACCACTGCTGGCTGCTGCCGTGATGGGACTCAACCTGCTCTCGATCGGTGCGGCCTACGGTGTCCTGACCCTCGTCTTCCAGCACACCTGGGCCGAGCCCCTGCTCGGCTTCCACTCCTCCGGGTACATCATCAACTGGTTGCCACTTTTCATGTTCGTCGTGCTGTTCGGCCTCTCGATGGACTACACGGTGCTGGTGCTCGAGCGCATCCGGGAAGCACGGCTCGAGGGACGAAGTCCCCGCGACGCCGCCGCGGAAGGCGTCGGTGCCACCGCAGGAACCATCACCAGCGCTGCCGTCGTGATGGTCGCCGTGTTCTCCATCTTCGCGACGCTCGACGTGATCATGTTCAAGCAGCTGGGCGTCGGCCTCGCGGCGGCCGTGCTGATCGACGCGACACTGGTGCGAGGCGTGGCCCTGCCGGCCGTCGTCGCCCTCCTGGGCGAGCGCGGCTGGAAGATGCCCGGCTGGAAGAATGCCGCTGTCGATGCTCGTGGAGGGGAGGACACCGCATGAGGGGGTTCACCCCGCGCGGGGGCGAGGCGGCCAGGCACATCGCTTCGCACCTGGCCTTCCTGACCGCACTCAGTGCCATCATCGTGGTGACCTGCACGGCCAGCTGGGCGGTCGCCGGGGGCGGCTACTTCTGGCCGAGCTGGGTGATCCTCGGGTGCGCGGCGGTCCTGCTTCTGCTCCTGTGGCTACAGCACCTGCGCGGCAGGGCCAACACTCCGCGTTCTCGAGTGCAAGGCCACCTCGAGGTCAGCGTCGCCCTGTCTGCAGCTCTCGTGGTGGTGTGGGCCATGACCGGCGGCCGAGGCCCGTGGGTTCTCTGGTCAGTCATCGGACTGGGCGTGGCGCTGGGGGTGCATGTCCTCGTCGACCTGCGCCACGAGCTGCCGTCATTCGGGACCCGCACGCTGCAAGAGCGCGTCGACACGCTCAGCCGTACGCGCCGTCAGGCCGTCGACGCGCAGGCCGCGGAGCTGCGCCGCATCGAGCGCGACCTGCACGACGGCGCGCAGGCCAGGCTCGTCGTGCTGACCATGCAGCTCGGCCGGGCCGAGGCCGCGGTCGCCCATGAACCCAAGGCGGCTGCGCTCGTGCGCGCTGCGCGGGAGGAAGCCAACCTGGCCATCCGTGAGCTGCGAGACCTCACCCGGGGAATCGCACCACCAGTGCTTGCCGACCGGGGCCTGGTGGCGGCTGTTCAGTCCCTCACCCAGAGCGGTCGCGCCACCCTCGAGGTGGTCGGAGCCGGCGAGGGCCACCGGCCGCCGACCACGGCCGAGGGCGCCGCCTACTTCGTCGTCGCCGAGGCCCTCACGAACGCGACCAAGCACGCTTCCGGCGCGGCTGTGCACGTGCGCATCGCATTCACCCCCGAGGCCGTCACCGTCGACGTCACCGATGAGGGCCAAGGCACCGTCGACCCGGCAGGCACGGGTGTGCAAGGGTTGCGTGCGCGTGTCGAAGCGCTGGATGGAACGTTCGTCCTCACCTCGCCAGCCGGCGGGCCAACCCACGTGCATGCGGAGGTGCCGTGCGCGTAGTGATCGCCGAAGACCACGCACTGCTCCGCGAGGGACTCGTAGCCCTGCTCAACGATGTCGGCATGGACGTTGTCGCGACGACAGACACCGGGCCCGGTCTGCTGAGCATCGTCGCTGAGCACCACCCCGACCTGGCGATCATCGACGTTCGGTTGCCTCCCACATTCGCCGACGAGGGCATCCGGGCGGCGATCGAGGCGAGAGCCGAGCACCCCGCACTGGCCACACTCATCCTGTCGCAGTACGTCGAACCCGTGTACACCGCCGAACTTCTGGACTCGCCCGGCGCCGGTCTCGGCTACCTCCTCAAGGAGCGAGTCAGCGACATTGCCGATTTCGTCGATGCACTGCACCGCGTCGCGGCCGGCGGCACCGCTCTGGACCGCGAGGTCGTCTCCGAGCTCGTCCGCACCCGATCCGCCGTCAGCAACACGCTCGATCCGCTCACACCGCGCGAACGCGAGACGCTGGCGCTGATGGCCGAAGGTCGCACCAACGCCGGCATCGCCAGGGAGCTGGTCGTCACGCTCGGCGCCGTCGAGAAGCACATCTCCAACATCTTCGCCAAGCTCGATCTCCCCGACACGGACGACGACCACCGCCGCGTTCTAGCGGTGCTCACCTTTCTCCGCGCCGAGACCTGAGGCGAGGCTGACCCGGGTCGGCGTGCCGCCGGTCGGGTTGCATGCTGTCCACGGCGTGGGTGGCAGGCGCAGCCGTTACCGACGATGTAGAAACTATGGGTAGCAACTTCGCCGACCTCCGGCGCGCTCGCGAAAGGTGTGTCCGTGTCACGGTTCTCGACCCTGCTCGTCGCCTCCTGCCTGGTGCTCGGCACCGCACTGGCCGGGACCACGACCGCGTCCGCGTCGCAGACCGGTGCGAGCACGACGACCCGGGTGAAGACCCCGGCGGCCGCGCAGGCGACGGCGAAGAAGCCGCCGAAGAAGTTCCGCAAGTGGAAGGCGCCCAACGGGCCGCACTTCAACGACCCGCACCGCGACGTGGGCCACTTCCGGATCGAGAGCAAGGTCGTCGACACGATCAAGCACACGCCGAAGGGGTCCTACATCCGGATCGCGGTCTACTCGTTCGACCGTCGCAACGTCGCCGCCGCGATCGTCGCTGCGCACCGACGGGGGGTCAAGGTGCAGATGCTGCTCAACGACCACCAGGACACCGCGGCGATGAAGATGATCCGCAACGAGATCGGCACCGACCGGACGGCGAAGAGCTTCATCTACAAGTGCAAGGCGAGCTGCCGCAGCGCGGCCAACGCCTACAACAACCTGCACTCCAAGTTCTACCTCTTCAGCCAGGCCGGCAAGTCGACGGACGTCATTGCCGTCGGCTCGGACAACATGACGCTCAACGCCGACCTGCACCAGTGGAACGACCTCTACTTCATGTCCGAGGAGCACGAGATCTTCCGCCAGTTCGTCGACCTCTTCAACGACATGAAGAACGACTACAACACCCGCCAGGATCCGCTGTTCTTCTGCGGTGTCCCGATCGGCGCGGTCTGCGACGACTCGGTCGACAAGCACACGGTCTGGGCGCTGCCGCGGGTGAGCGGGCCGAAGAACGACCTGGTCCTCGACATGCTGGACAAGGTGCAGTGCCTGACCCCCGACGCCGAGGGCAACGTCCAACGCACCAGGTTGGCCCTGTCGATGCACACCATGCGCGGCAGCCGCGGCGACTACCTCGCCGCGGCGCTCCGCAAGAAGTACGTCCAGGGCTGCGACGTGCGCGTGATGTTCGGGTTGATCGGCTACCACACCAAGGGCGTGATCGGAGCGCCCACGGCGCGCGGTCGAGTTCCGATGCGCTCCACCGGGATGGACTACAACACCGACGACAACTTCGACCTCAACAAGGACGGCGAGGACGACCTGATCCTCGACTTCTACAGCCACCAGAAGTACTTCATCATCCAGGGCACCTACAACGGCATCCAGGGCACGGAGATGGTGCTGACCGGGTCGTCCAACTGGGCCAGCCTCAGCACGGCCAACGACGAGATCTGGTTCACCGTGCGCGGCCACCGCGTCGCGAACAAGTACCTCGGCAACTTCAACTACCAGTGGAACCACAAGCGCAACACCCGTGACGCCTACACCACGACGTACGCCAACTTCCGCGTCAAGCGGGACGGGCACTGGGTGACCGAGCACCGCAGGGTCACCACGATCGGTCCCGAGAACTACGCGACGGGTCCGTACTGGGAGAACGACTGATCCACCCGGGAGGGGGTTGACCGATTTCAGTCAACAAGTGTTCACTGGACCTATGGCCACCAGCACACTCGTCCCGTGGGACCGCGTACGTAGGGCAGGGTCCAAGCTCACGACGCCTCTGCACCCGGACGACTACCTGCGCCTGCTCAACCCGCTCTGGACCTCGCGCGAGCTGCGTGGGCGGGTGGAGAAGGTCGTCCCCGAGACCGAGGACGCAGCCACGCTCGTCATCCGGCCGGGCTGGGGCTGGCGCTGGGACCACCGCCCGGGCCAGTACATCGGCATCGGCATCCCGGTCGACGGGAAGTACCAGTGGCGCTCCTACTCGGTGAGCTCGCCCACGAAGCAGAGCGGCCGGACGATCGCCATCACGGTCCGGGCGATGCCGGAGGGCCTGCTCTCCTCGCACCTCGTGAACGGCCTCGAGCCGGGCACGATCGTCCGCCTCGCCGCGCCCGAGGGTGACTTCACCCTTCCGGACCCGCCCCCGCCGCGCATGCTCTTCCTCGTCGGTGGCAGCGGCATCACGCCGGTGATGTCGATGCTGCGTACGCTCGACCGGCGCGGCAGCCTGCGCGACGGTGGCCCCGACGTCGTGCTGCACTACTCCTCGCCGACGCCCGACCGGATGATCTTCCGCGACGAGCTGCTCGCGCTCGAGGACCGTCACGACGGGCTGCGGCTGCACCAGCTGCACACGGACACCGACGGCATGCTCGACCTCGCGGACCTCGACACGATCTGCCCCGACTGGCGCGAGCGCGAGACGTGGGCGTGCGGTCCGGCGCCGATGCTCGACGCGATCACCGAGCACTACGCCTCTGCCGGCCTCGAGGAGCAGCTGCACGTCGAGCGGTTCTCGCTCGAGCTCGGGGGCGAGGGCGGGGAGGGTGGCACGCTCACCTTCCGCAACTCCGGCAAGCAGGTGGAGGTCGACGGCGCCACCACCATCCTCGAGGCGGGCGAGCAGGCGGGTGTCGGGATGCCGTACGGCTGCCGCATGGGCATCTGCCACACCTGCACGGTCACCCTGGTCTCGGGCACCATCCGCGACCTCCGCAACGGCGACGAGTACGCCCAGCCCAACGAGCAGGTGCAGACCTGCGTCACCGCCGCCGTCGGCGACTGCACGCTCGACATCTAGCCCCATCCACCCCAGGAGAGGACCGACATGGCCATCGCCGACGTCACGGAGTACACCCACCTCAGCGAGGAGGAGGTCGAGCAGCTCGGCCGCGAGCTCGACGCCATCCGCGCGGAGATCGAGGAGTCGCGCAACGCCGAGGACGCTGCGTACATCAACCGGCTGATCCGGATCCAGCGCGGTCTCGCCGCGGGCGGTCGGGTCGCCATGCTCGCGAGTGCCTACTCCAAGCGGGCCGGCAGGCCGGCGCTGGTGGCCGGCGCGGCCATGCTCGGGATCGCCAAGATCCTCGAGAACATGGAGATCGGCCACAACGTCATGCACGGCCAGTGGGACTGGATGAACGACCCCGAGATCCACTCGAGCAACTGGGAGTGGGACACCGCGCAGCCGGCGGAGCAGTGGAAGCACTCGCACAACTACATCCACCACCAGTTCACCAACGTGCTCGGCCACGACAACGACATCGGCTACGGCATCCTCCGGATGGCACGCGAGCAGAAGTGGCACCCGGCCAACCTCGGCCAGCCGGTCTACAACGCACTGCTCGCCAGCCTCTTCCAGTGGGGCGTCGCCCTCCACGACCTCGACCTCGAGCGGATCCGCAAGGGGGAGAAGGACCCGAAGGAGATGAAGCGCCAGCTGCGCCAGATCGTCACCAAGGGCCGCAACCAGATCCTCAAGGACTATGTCGTCTACCCGGCCCTGTCCGGTCCGGCGTGGAAGTCGACGCTCAAGGCGAACGCCACCGCCAACGTCACGCGCAACCTGTGGTCCTACGTCATCATCTTCTGCGGCCACTTCCCCGACGGCGCGCTGCACTTCACCGAGGAGGAGCTCGAGGACGAGACCCGTGCCGAGTGGTACCTGCGCCAGATGCTCGGCTCGGCGAACTTCGAGGGAGGCCGCACGCTGCACATCCTGAGCGGCAGCCTCGGCTACCAGATCGAGCACCACCTCTTCCCCGACCTCCCGAGCAACCGCTATCCGGAGATCGCGGTCAAGGTGCGCGCGCTGTGCGAGAAGTACGACATCCCCTACACGATCGGCCCGCTGCACAAGCAGTACGGTCAGACCCTGCGCACCATCATCAAGCTGTCGGTGCCCAACAGCTGGACGAGCAGCGACCAGCCCGAGCCCCCGAGCGCGGTGCGTGACCGCAAGCGGCGCTCCGACTCCGAGCGCCCGACGCGTCGGGCCGAGCTTGGCGGCTGGTCGCGCTGATGGACGCCGCACCCCGCTCGTTCGACGAGCTGCCCACCGATCCGGCGTACGGCGTCCCGGTGCCGTTCGCCGCAGGCACCGAGGCGGGCGCCACGGTCCGCGACCTCGACAAGCGCCGCGTCACCCAGTGCGCGCTGAGCCGGATCTGCGGCGTCTGCGGGGCGACCCTGGGGAGGCCGCTCGCGTTCGTCGGTTCGCGACGCGAGCTGGACCGGATGAGGTTCCACTTCCCGGCGAGCCACGTCGCCTGCGCCGAGTCACTGCTGGAGGCGTACGCCGACCTGGTCGATCCCGTCCTCGGCCTGGAGACGCCGCCCGCCGACTGGGTCCTGGTCACGACCGCCAGCTTCGAGTTCGTCCGGCCGACCAAGGACGACGCCGACCGGCGACCGGTCTTCGAGCCCCTCGGGGTCGACCAGCACCTCGTGTCGTGAACCGCTGCGCTCGGCACCCATCCCGGCCGTGACGACCAGGACGATGCCGGCGACGGCCAGGCCGTTCGGCACCTGGCTCAGGGCGAGGAAACCGATGACCAGCGCGAACGCCGGCTCGAGCGCCATCAGCGTGCCGAACGCGCCCGTGGTGAGCTTGCGCAGCGCCATCAGCTCGAGGGCGAACGGGACCACCGGCAGCAGGATCGCGAGGCCGAGGCCGTAGACCAGCAGCTCGGGCGTCAGGTGGTCGATGACGCCCGGTCCGGCGACGAGCGTCGCCACGATCGCGGCGACGGGCATCGAGATCGCCAGCCCGCCGAGGCCGCTCACCGCGTCGCCGACCCGCTGGGTCAGCAGGATGTACGCCGCCCAGCACACGGCCGCGCCGAGGGCGAACGCGACTCCGACCGGGTCGGCCGCACCGCTCCACGGCTGGGTCAGGCACACGACACCCGCGGCGGCGAGCAGCGCCCATGCCCGCCCGGCGCCGCGGCTGCGGACCACCGCGACCGTGAGCGGGCCGAGGAACTCCAGCGCGCTGGCCGTGCCGAGCGGCAGTCGGGCGACTGCGCTCATGAAGAGGATCGTCACCCCGGCGGTCACGATGCCGAGAGCCGTACCGGCCACCAGGGCGTCCCGGCTGTAGTCGCGGAGCCTCGGGCGGACGATCACCAGCAGCAGGATCCCGGCCCAGGACAGGCGGAGCCAGGCGGCACCGGTGGAGCCGATGTCGTCGATCAGGCCGACCGAGGCGGCAAGGCCGAGCTGGACGCAGAGCATGGAGGCGACGGCCATCGAGGTGCCGGTGCGGGCGGGGGAGCGGGTCATGTCCACCAGTACAAACGACGGGAACCGTTCGCGTCCACGTGACTTTGGTGGACATATCGTTCGTGATAACGACACAATGAGGGGCGTGGACGTCCACCGCCTCCGGATGCTGCTGGAGCTCTCCCGCCTCGGCTCGATGCGGGAGGTCGCCGACACGCTCGGGACCACCACCTCGAGCGTGTCCCAGGGGATCGCCGCCCTGGCGCGGGAGGTGGGCAGCCCGCTCCTCGAGCCGGACGGGCGCCGGGTCCGGCTGACCCCCGCGGGTCGGCGGCTCGCCGAGCACGCGGTGACGATCCTGGCCGCGGTGGAGTCGGCCCGCCTCGACCTGGACCCGACGTCGGAGCCCGTCGGTGTGCTCCGGGTGGCGGGGTTCGCATCGGCCATCAGGCGATCGCTGCTGCCGGCGATCGACGACCTGCGGCGTACGCATCCGGGCATCGAGGTGCGGATCCTCGAGTACGAGCCGCTGGAGGCCTTCGACCTCCTCGCACGCGACGACGTCGACCTCGCGCTCGTCTACGACTACGACCTCGCGCCGGCCGAGTGGCGCGACGACCACGACGCGACCCCGCTCTGGCAGCTCGAGTGGGGGGTCGGCGTGCCGACGCGGGACCGCCACCTCACGATGGACGACCTCGCCGGGCGCGACTGGATCGTCAACTCGCGCAACACCGCCGACGAGGACGCCCTGCGGACCCTCGCCTCGCGCGCGGGCTTCGTGCCGCGGATCGTGCACCGGATCGACTCGCTGGAGCTGGTCGACGACCTGATCGTCGCCGGTCGGGGAGTGGGCCTGCTGCCGCGAGGTCGCGCGTCGCGTCGCGGGGTGAGCGTGGTCCGGGTCAAGGACCCCGCGGTCAGCCTGCGCGCCTACGCCGTGGTCCGCCGCGGCCGCGACACCTGGCCGCCGCTGCGCGCGGTGATGGAGCGCCTCGCGCAGGCACCGGGCGGGGGCTGATCCGGCGAGCCAGGAGGATCAGCTGGTCCACGGACGCGTGAACGACTGCACGCGATTGCCGTCCAGGTCCGCCAGCGACACTCCGGCGAAAGCGGACGCGGCGTCCGAGGTCTGCCAGCGGAACCGGTAGTCCTCGGCAGTCACGGCGTCGGCGATCGCCCGTCCGGCATCGGCCGCGGTCTGGGCGTTCGCGAACGCACCCGCGGTCCGGTCGAGGTAGGCCTGCAGGAGCTCGGCGTACGGACCATCAGCAGAGGGGCGGACGGCATTGGTGACGAACTCGCTGGCCACCGCCGCCGGTTCGATCACGCTGACCCACACGCCGACCCGCTCGGCGACCGAGGCGAGCGACTGCATGAAGCCCTCGACGGCGAACTTGGCGCCGCAGTAGGCATCGGCAAAGGGTTGGCCGACGACTCCACCCACGCTCGTGACCGTGAGGATGCGCCCACGCCCGGCCTCGCGCATCCCGGGAAGGACCAGCTTGGCCAGGGCGACGGGGGCCAGGTAGTTGATGTCGAGCTGCTCCTGGACCTGGTCGAGCGACAGCTGCTCAGCAGTTCCGACCATGCCCTGGCCGGCGTTGTTGACCAGCACCGAGATCGGGCCGTGGTCGGCCACGATGCGGGCGACCGACTCGTCTCGCGCCGAGCTGGTGACGTCGAGTGCGCGCACGTCCAGGGTCACGCCGGCGTCGGAGGCCGCCGCACGCAGGCGGTCCGCTCGCTCCGGGTCCCTCATGGTGGCCACGACATCGAGGCCCCGAGCCGCCAGCTCCACCGCGGCGTACATCCCCATGCCCGACGACGTCCCGGTGACCAGCGCTGTGTCCATGACTGCACTGTAGGAGACGTGCCCCTGCCTGGCTGCTGCCTCAGGCGAAGGGCAGGAGGGCCTCGATCGAGTCCGTCGGCGTCTTCAGGGCGATGCCGGTGCCGATCGCGACCAGCTTCCAGCCGGACCCGTCCCGGACCAGCTTCGCCATCACGACTCCCGTCTCCCGGACGCCGAGCGTGAGGGTGAAGCGCGCCAGCTCGGTGCCGGTGTCGTCGATGAGCCGGCAGTAGGCGTTGCGGATGTACTCGAGGGAGTGCCCCTGATAGCTGCTGACCAGGAACAGGATCGATTCGACCTTGGCATAGACCCGATCCAGGTCCACGGTGATCACCTCGTCGTCACCCTCGCCCTTGCCGGTGGTGTTGTCGCCCAGGTGGACCACCGAGCCGTCGCGGGTCGCGAGGTTGTTGAAGAAGGCGAGGTCGAAGAGCTGGCCGCCGGCGAACTGCACGGCCGAGGCGTCGAGGTCGATGGGCGGTGCTCCGCTGGCGATGAATCCGGCCGTCGGGGAGTGGTCCCAGCCGACGGCCATCTGCACCGTGGTCAGGGTGTTTCCGTCCTCGGCCGTGAGGGTGACCTCCTGGCCCGGGTGCAGCTCGATCACAGGTCGCTCCTCCGGTCGGCGATGCTCCCGAACGTACAGGTTCAGCGGCCGCGAGCGTCCGCGTGCTCGGAGGCGCGCACGACAGCAGCCCGGCGGCGGGCGTCGAGCGCGGACGAGCGGCGCGAGAGCCGCGCGTCGAGCACGGCTGCCGCCTCGGTCGTACGACCCGCCATCGCGAGCGCGTGGACGAGCGTGTCCTCCACGACCTCGCGCTGCGCCTTGCTGCCGCCCAGCGGCGCCATCGTGCTCACGACGGTGGTGAGCCTCGCCGACGCTGCGTTCCAGCGCTCCTCGACGACGTCGACCAGCCCGGTGCAGAGCGGCGCGACGATGTCGCGGAAGACCTGGTCCTCGTGGCGGGCGGACTCGGTCGCCAGCTGCGTGAGGGCCGCGGCGTCGCCGTCGGCGGCGAGCAGCACGGCGCTGTGCATCGCCGCGAACGGCGTCGGAGGAGCGGTGAGCCACTCGGTCGGAGCCTGGGCACGGACCTCGTCCACGGGCAGGTCGTCGGTCCACGCACCGGTGACGCGGCCGCGCCACAGGAGAGCACCGCTGTCGACCACGACGCGGCTGCCGCTGACCACCGACGGCGCGAGCTCACGGGCGTAGCGACGACGTACGGCCTCGACGTCGTCCTGCATCAGCTCGTGCAGGGCGGCGTGCCAGGAGAAGTGCGAGCGGTGGTTGGCCTCGGGACCGCGCGTCCGGATCCACTCGTCGAGCCAGGCCAGGCCGGCGACGTGGTCGCCGGTCTCGTAGAAGACGTGGGCGCGGGCGTGCACGGCGTGGCCGGAGGACGGCTCGACCGAGAGGGCGTACGACGCCAGCTCCTCGGCCTCGGCCCAGCGCTCCTGGTCCTGGCGGACGAAGGCGAGCTGGCCGGCGTACCACCAGTCGTCGCCGTAGGACCGGCCGAGCGACTCGACGAGCTGGGCGGTCTGGCTGCCGCTGGTGAGGCCGCCGAAGGCGACGGTCGGGACGGCGACACTGACCGCGAGGGCGTCGCGCGGGAAGAGCCGCACGTGGCGCAGCAGCGCCGCCGAGCCGGTCGCCTCGTCCGTACGGAGCCGGGTGGTGACGGCATCGAGGAACGAGCTCTCGCGGTCGTCGAGGTGGCGTTCGGAGGCGGCGCGGTGGGCGGCGCGCAGCGAGGCGTGCCAGTGGTTGCCTATGTCGGCACCCCACTCGTGACCGAGGAGCGCCAGCGCCGCGTGGGCCTGGACGAAGCCTTCGTCCTCGGCGACGGCAGCGGCGAGCCCGTCCTCGACACCGCCCTGCAGGCGCAGCAGGCGGCCGAGGGCGTCGTTGTAGCGCTCGGCGGCCTTGCCGCTGGTGGAGAGGGTGAGGCCGTAGGGGTCGACCGGCCGGCGGCGGGACTCGCCGTGCATCGAGCGGCTCACGACGCGCGCGACGTCGTAGGCCTGCTCGCGGATCTCGGGCATCGCCGTGGACTCCCACAGGTTGCCGCGGCGCAGCGAGCCGACCGCGAGGAACGGCAGGTCGTCCGGCAGCGTGCCGAGGATCCGGCCGTCGTCGGCGGTGTCGATGCCGAGGCCGGCCGGGCCGGGGCGGACGAGCCCGGTCTGCGCGAGCCGGGTGAGCAGCGGGTCGGCAGCGATGGAGCCGACCGGACCGGTGCAGTTGACGACCGCGGCGACGCGCAGCTCGGTGCCGTCGTCCAGGGTGACGTGCAGGGCGTGGTCGCTCGCACGTACGGCGGCGAGCGTGCCGCGGTGGCGCTCGAGGCGACCCTCGGCGTCGATGGCGGCGAAGCGGCGGGCGGTCGCGGGGGCCATGCGGTGGCGGTGGACGTCCCAGCTGCGGGCGTCCTCGGCGATGAACCGGCGCTTGTCGGCATCGGAGAGTCCGCGCCAGAGCTGCGCGGTGACCGGGCGGAGACCGTCGATGGCCGCGCGCCAGTCGCCGGTGCTCTCCACCGTGCTCTCGACATGGGCCCCGAGGGTCGAGCGCAGCGCGTCGAGGCCCTGGGTGCGGGTCACGCCGGGCGGCGGCGGCACCGGGGGAGTCGTCGGCAGCACGTGCGGGCGGGGCACGGCATCGGTGCGCGAGACGACGTGGACCGTGCGGTCGGGCCGGTCGGCGCTGATCGCGAGGTCGACCATGGTCAGGCCCGAGCCGAGCATCAGCACGTCGCCGACCTCGGGGATGCCCTGCGTCCACGGGTCGGCGATGAGCCGGGCGTCGGCGGCGAGCTCGGCCGGCGCCCAGCTGGTGCCGGGTCGGCTGCTGGTGGCCAGCACGACCGCGCGCGCCTCGATGTGGTCGCCGTCGGAGAGGTCGACGACGAACCCGCCGTCGGCTCCGGTGATGTCGACGACCTCCGCGCGGCGGCGTACGAGTCGGGCGTTGCCGGGGAACTCCGTCGCGGTGGTCAGCAGGCTCTCGATGTAGCGGCCGAACACGGCCCGAGGCGCGAAGTCGTGGGGCTGGAACGTGGGGTCGTGGTGGTTGCGCAGCCAGCGCAGGAAGTGCTCGGGGTCGCGCGGGAACGCGCTCATGCCCGACGCCGGGACGTTGAGCAGGTGCCGGTCGTCCGTCGTGGAGTACGCCTGCCCGCGGCCGGTCGTCGGCGCGGGGTCGACGAGCTCGACACGGAAGCGCGAGGAGAGTGCAGTGACCAGGTGGGTCGCCACCAGCGCGCCGCCGGCGCCTGCGCCGACCACGACAACCCGACAATCGCCCTCGTTCGTCACCATGTCGTCGCTCCGTCCCCAATAGTGCAGTGAATTACTTGACTAAGGTACCAAGCGTCGCTGGCAGATTCCGCATCACCCCAGCCGTGTTCAATGAAGGAATGGCTCTCGAGAGTGCTCCGACGATGCGCAAGATCGGCCTGCTGGGCGGGATGAGCTGGGAGAGCACGGCGCTCTACTACCGGCTCGTCAACGAGGAGGTCCGCGACCGGCTCGGCGGCTTCCACTCGGCCCGTCTGGTGATGGCGTCGGTCGACTTCGCCGACGTCGAGGCGATGCAGGCATCCGGGGACTGGGCTGCCGCTGGAGCTCTCCTGGCCGACGAAGCGCAACGTCTCGAGGCAGCCGGCGCCGAGTGCCTGGTGCTGTGCACGAACACGATGCACAAGGTGGCCGACGCGATCGAGGGTGCCGTCGCCATCCCGCTGCTGCACCTCGCCGACGTGACCGCCGACGCCGTCCGCGGTGCGGGCCTCGACCGGGTGGCGCTGCTGGGCACCCGGTTCACCATGGAGCAGCCGTTCTATGCCGACCGGCTGCGCTCGCACGGCGTCGACGTGCTCGTCCCCGAGGGCGACGACCTCACGCTCGTGCACGACGTCATCTATGACGAGCTCGTGCTCGGCGTGGTCCGCGAGGAGTCGCGGGCGGCGTACGTCGACGTGGTGCGGCGGCTCGTCGAACGCGGCGCCGGGGGAGTGGTCCTCGGCTGCACCGAGATCGAGCTGCTCATCGGCCCCGGCGACGTCGACGTGTCGGTGTTCGCGACCACCGCGCTGCACGCGCGGGCCGCCGTGGACTTCGCCCTCAGCTGAGGTGGCCCACGCTCATCTGGTCCGGACGATGTGGTCGAGCCAGTCGTCGAGCCGCGCGAGCTGGTCCGGACGCCCGAACATCGACGGCTTCCCCGGAGGCGGCAGGTAGCCGACGGCGTCCATCACCAGCCAGTGGGGGTCGAGGGGCTGCGTCGAGACCGCGGCGTAGTGGTCGAGGAACGCCTCGGCCGGCTCGGTCCCGGACATCACCGCGAGGTTGGAGGCGCCGTGCGCCGCGTCGAGCCACGCTGGTCCCGTCGACGTCTCGACCCAGTCGACGACGCCGCTGATCGCTCCGTCCGACCACAGCAGGTTGCGATGGCCGAAGTCCCGGTGCAGGAACGTCGGCTCGTACGCCGGCTCCGGACCCGCCAGCACCTCGAACGCCCGACGCCACGACCCGGGGTGCCGCGTCCAGCCGGGGACGACCCACTTGGCCTTCCACGCCCAGGACTGGAAGGTCCGGAACGGCGCGGCGGGCCGCAGTCGGTGAATCGTCGCCAGGAGCTCGGCCATCGCGGCGAGGCCGGCGTCGTCGACGTGCTCGATCGGCAGGCCCGGGAGGCGCGACATCAGGTGTGCGGCGACCGGCCCGCTGGTGTCGAGCGCCAGGCTCGTCGGTGCCGGGACCTCGGTGCCTGCCAGGAACTGCTGCGCCGTGCGCTCCCGCGTGGTCAGCTCGGCGCCATGGGTGAGCCACGGCTCGGTGGTCATCAGCCGGAGGACCGAGTCCGAGCCGTCGTCGTGGTGCAGGGCGAGCATCGTGGAGGTCATCCCTCCCGCGAGCGCGACGTGCGACGCGACCGGAGAGCCGGTCACGGATCCGGCCCACGCCAGGGCAGCGTCCACGTCAGCGGGGAGGTCGACCACGGTCGCGACGTTAGCGGTGACGCGCGACGCCAGCGCGACGAGCTGTGCGGACACGTGTCCGAGAAGCTGCCCCACGTCCGACGAGCGAGGGGCGACTTCGCGGACACGTGTTGCGGCCGCGGCCGCCCTGGCGGTGCTGTCGGACTCCGCGGTCCCCGGGCGCCTGGCTCGGCTCAGCCCTGATCAGGCCAGAGGGAGTGGTAGGCGTTGATCGCCGGCTGGCCGCCGAGGTGGGCGTAGAGGACGTGCGAGTCCCGCGGGATGTCGGCGTCCTTGACGAGGTCGATCAGGCCGGCGAGTGACTTCCCCTCGTAGACGGGGTCGGTGATCATCGCCTCGAGCTGCGCCCCGAGGGCCATCGCCTCCATCGTGGAGTCGACAGGCACGCCGTAGAGGTCGCCGGCCCACCCCTCGAGCACGGTGACCTCGTCGTCGCGCAGGTCGCGGCCGAGCTCGATCAGGTCCGCAGTGTGCCGTGCGATCCGGTCGACCTGGTCGCGGGTCTTCTCGAGGGTGGCGCTCGCGTCGATGCCGATCACCCGCCGGCGTACGCCGGTGAGGTCCTCGAGCGCGGCGAACCCGGCGATCATGCCGGCGTGCGTCGAGCCGGTCACGGTGCACACGACGATCGTGTCGAAGGTGACGCCGAGCGCCTTCTCCTGCTCGGCGACCTCGAAGGCCCAGTTGGCGAAGCCGAGTCCGCCGAGGCGGTGCTCGCTGGCGCCGGCCGGGATGGCGTACGCCGTGCCGCCGGACTCCTCGACCTCGCGGATCGCGTCCTTCCACGAGTCGCGGATCCCGATGTCGAAGCCGTGCGGGTCGAGGCGCGAGTCGGCGCCCATCATCCGGCTGAGCAGGATGTTGCCGACCTGGGTGTTGGTCGGGTCGTCCCACGGCACCCACTTCTCCTGCACGAGACGGCACTTGAGGCCGAGGTGCGCGGCGACCGCGGCGACCTGGCGGGTGTGGTTGGACTGGACGCCGCCGATGGACACGAGCGTGTCGGCGCCACTGGCCAGCACGTCGGGGACGATGTACTCGAGCTTGCGGACCTTGTTGCCGCCGTAGGCGAGCCCGCTGTTGACGTCCTCCCGCTTGGCCCACACCTGCGCCCCGCCGCCCTGGTCGGCCAGGTGCGCGGTGAGCCGCTTGAGGTGCTGGACGGGGGAGGGGCCGAAGGTGAGCGGGTAGCGCTCGAACTGCTCGAGGATCACGGGGTCTCCTGCTGGGTCGGGTCGGGGTCGGGGATCAGGTCGGCGAGGTTCTGCCAGGTGCGGAAGGCGACGTCGGCCGCCGCGTCGGTGTCGCGGGCCGCGCACGCAGCGACGAGGCGGTCGTGCAGGGCGACCGAGTCGACCGCGGCCACGGAGGCGAAGCGGAGCCGCTCGAGACGACGGACGACGGGTCCGAACTGGTCGAGCACGGTGGCGAGCGCGCGGTTGGCGCTCGCATCGACCGCGACCGCGTGGAAGGCATCGTCGGCGGCGAGCGCGGCCTCGGTGTCCTGTGCGTCGACGGCGGTGGCGAAGCGCGCATTCGCCTTGCGCATCCGGTCGAGGTCGGCGCTGGTGAGTCGGGCGACGGCCTCGGTGACCGCGAGCCGGTGCATGGTCGCGACCACCGCGTGCGCCTCGCGCACCTCGGCCAGGTCGATCTCGGCCACGACCGTGGAGCGTCCCGGCGCTGCGCGCACCAGCCCCGTCTCCCCGAGCCGCAGCAGCGCCTCGCGCACGGGCGTACGACTCACGCCGAGCCAGCCGGCGAGCTCGGTGTCGCGGACGACCTCGCCCGGCGCCAGCGTGCCGTCGACGATCGCGTCGCGGAGCCGGTCGTGGACGGTGTCGCGCAGCAGCGTGGTCCGGACGGGAGCGGCGGAAGCGGGGACCGGCATGCAATATATTGGATATCACGGGGTCGAGCGCGTCAAGTGGCAGGCTGTGCCCGTGCTCACCGTCATCGTCGCCCTGACCGCCAACACGGTCCTGGCCGTCCTCAAGACCATCGTCGCGGTCGTCACCGGTTCGGCGTCGATGGTCGCGGAGGCGGCGCACTCGTGGGCCGACGCCGGCAACGAGGTCTTCCTCGTCATCGCCGAGCGCCGTGCCGAGAAGCCGGCCGACGCGACCCACCCGCTCGGCTTCGGCCGCGAGGCCTACGTCTGGTCGATGATCGCCGCCTTCGGCCTGTTCGGCGTGGGCGCCGGCGTGTCGGTGTGGCACGGCATCCAGTCGCTGACGGCGGAGGAGGTGGAGGCCGACTACCTGTGGGCCTACCTCGTCCTCGGTGCGGCCTTCGTGCTGGAGAGCGTGTCGTTCTTCCAGGCCCGTCGGGAGGTGCGGCGTGGTGCGGAGAAGGCCGACGTCAGCCGCGTGACGTTCCTGGACAGGACGTCCAACCCCACCCTGCGCGCGGTCTACTTCGAGGACGCCGCGGCCCTGGTCGGCATCGTCATCGCCGTCACGGGGCTCGCCCTCCACCAGGCCACCGGGCAGCCGGTCTGGGACGCCATCGGCTCGATCCTGGTCGGGCTGCTGCTCGGCTTCGTCGCGATCTACCTGCTGCGGCGCAACATGGACTTCCTCGTCGGGCAGATCGCGGACCCGAGGATCCACGAGGCCGTGCTCGGCTGGCTGCGTGAGCGGCCCGAGGTCGAGACCGTCAGCACCCTGCACCTGGAGTACGTCGGTCCCGGCAAGATCTTCCTCGTGGGGTCGGTGGACCTGGTCGGGGACGACGCCGAGAGCGAGGCGGCCGAGGAGCTGCAACGCCTCGAGGACTACCTCGAGCAGCGCCATGACATCGCGCGGGCGGTGCTCTCGCTCGCCGCTCCGGGCCGGGCGCCCACCGTGGGGGACGGGTTCCAGTGATCCGGCCGGGAACAACCAGAGTGGTTGAGCGTTGAACCAGTTATGAAGAAGATCGGCTTCCTGAACTTCGGCCACTGGACCGACTCGCCGCAGTCCGCGGTGCGGACGGCCTCCGACACGCTCCTCCAGTCCATCGACCTCGCGGTCGCGGCCGAGGAGCTCGGAGCCGACGGCGCGTACTTCCGGGTCCACCACTTCGCCCGGCAGCTCGCCTCGCCGTTCCCGCTGCTGGCGGCGGTCGGCGCGCGGACCAGCCGGATCGAGATCGGCACCGGCGTGATCGACATGCGCTACGAGAACCCGCTCTACATGGCCGAGGACGCCGGCTCCGCCGACCTCATCTCGGGTGGCAGGCTGCAGCTCGGCATCAGCCGTGGATCACCGGAGCAGGTGATCGAGGGCTGGCGCTACTTCGGCTACGCACCCGCCGAGGGCGAGGACCAGGCCGACATGGCGCGTCGCCACACCGAGGTCTTCCTCCAGGTGCTGGAGGGTGAGGGCTTCGCGCAGCCCAACCCGCGACCGATGTTCCCCAACCCGCCCGGCCTGCTGCGCCCCGAGCCGCACTCGCCCGGCCTGCGCGAGCGCATCTGGTGGGGCGCCGCGTCCGACGCCACGGCTCGATGGACCGCCGAGAAGGGCATGCACCTCATGTCCTCGACCCTGAAGGCCGACGAGAGCGGCGAGCCGTTCCACGTCCAGCAGCGCAAGCAGATCGAGGTCTTCCGCGAGGCGTGGAAGGCGGCGGGCCACGAGGGCGAGCCGCGGGTCTCGGTCAGCCGGTCGATCATGCCGATCACCACCGACCTCGACCGGATGTACTTCGGCCGCGAGGGCACCAGCTCGGACCAGTTCGGCCAGATCGAGGCCAACCTGCGCGCGGTGTTCGGCAAGACGTACGCCGCCGAGCCCGACATCCTGGTCAAGGAGCTCGCCGACGACGAGGCCATCGCCGCCGCCGACACCCTGCTGCTCACGGTGCCGAACCAGCTGGGCGTCGACTACAACGCCCACCTGCTCGAGACGCTGCTCACCGACGTCGCCCCCGACCTCGGCTGGCGCTGAGCCTCAGGGCGCAGCGGCGCGGAGCTTCTCGAGCAGCGGGCCGGCCGCCTCGCTGACGAAGCGGTCCTGGCCCTCGTCGCCGATCTGCACCAGGGCGACGTCGGTGAAGCCCGCCTCCCAGTAGGCGGAGACCGCCTCGACGATCTTGTCGAGGTCGGGTCCGCAGGGGATCGACTCGGCGACGTCCTCGGGCCGGACGTACGTCGTCGCGCCCGCGAAGCCGGCAGGCGTGGGCAGGTCGGCGTTGACCGACCAGCCGCCGCCGAACCAGCGGAACTGCTCGTGCGCCTTCGCGATCGCGGTCTCCTCGTCGGGGTCCCAGCAGATCGGGATCTGGCCGATGGCGCGGGCGTCCGTGCCGATGCTCGGGGCGCCCTCGACGTCGTTCCAGGTCTCGACGATCTCGGCCTTGGGCTCGACGGCGACGAGGTGGTCGGCGAGCGGCGCGAAGCGCTCGATGGCACGGCCGCCTGCGACGGCGACCCCGATGTCGACGCCCTCGTCGGGCAGGTCCCAGATGCGGGCGGAGTCGACCTGGAAGTACTCGCCACGGTGGTCGACGAGGTCGCCCGTGTGCAGGTGACGGATGATCTCGATGGCCTCGGCGAGCAGGTCCTGTCGCTCGGCGATCGCCGGCCAGCCCTCTCCGACGACGTGCTCGTTGAGGTTCTCGCCGCTGCCCAGACCGAGGGTGAAGCGCCCCTCGGCGAGGATCTGGAGCGTCGCGGCCTTCTGCGCGACGACTGCCGGGTGGTAGCGCAGCGTCGGGCACGTCACGTAGGTCATCAGGCCCACGCGCTCGGTCGCCTGTGCCACCGCGCCCAGCGTCGTCCAGGCGTAGGGCGCGTGCCCCTGCTCGGTGAGCCAGGGCGAGAAGTGGTCGCTCATCACCTCGAAGTCGAAGCCGGCCCGCTCGGCCGCGACGGCGTACTGCACCAGCTCCCGCGGGCCGCTCTGCTCGGTCATCAGGGTGTATCCGAAACGCGTCATCCTGCGACGTTAGCCAGCGCGGCTGCAGGAGCCACCACCCAGGCAGGTGAGCCCTCGTCAGGGGTGCGGTGCTTGTCTGGGGAGCATGGACAGCAACGAAGGTGGACAGGTCTCCGAGCTCGCCCCCAACGGCGACGAGCCCGACGAGATCAGCGCAGGCGACTCGGTCGCGGGACAGCCGGACCAGGAGTCGGGAGACGTGCAGGAGGGCGCTCAGGGCCCCAACGCGATCCCCGAGGACCCGACCGGCAAGCAGCCGCACCAGCCCTGACGCGGTAGAACACTGGTCATGAGCAAACCCGTCATCGTCATCATCGGAGCCGGACCGGGCGTCAGCGGGTCGGTGGCCCGCCGCTTTGCCAGCAACGGGTACGACGTGGCGCTGCTGGGTGCGGACCAGCAGGCCATCGACGACCTCGTCCCGGACCTCGAGTCGCTCGGCGTCGCGGTCGGGCACGCCGTCGCCGACGTGACGGACGAGCAGGCCGCGCGCGACGCCGTACGCCGGTTCGGTGAGCACACCGGCCGCATCGACGTCCTGCACTTCAACCCGAGTGCCTTCCGTGAGAAGGACCCGCTGTCGCTGACCGTGCCCGAGCTGCTGGAGGACGTCGCGCTCGGGGTCGGTGCACTGCTGACGGTCGTGCAGGCCGCGCGCCCCTTTATGTCCTCGGGCGGCCGGATCAGCGTCACCGGCAGCATGGCGGCCGACGACCCCTGGGAGGGCGCGGCGTCGCTCGGTGTGCAGAAGGCGGGCGTCCGCAACCTCGTGCACAGCCTCGACAAGACGCTCGCCACCGACGGCATCCGCGCGGTCTCGGTCACGGTGCGCGGCACGCTCGCGCGGGAGGGCGCGTTCACGCCCGACCGGGTCGCCGAAGCGCTGTGGGCCGCGGTCACGACCGACGAGTCGGCGTGGCGCAGCGAGGTGCCCTACTCCGGCTGAGGCGTCAGCGCTTGCGTGCCCACAGCAGGTAGGCGATCGGCCCGATCGGCTGGACCGACATCGCAGGCCCCCAGAGCACCTTGGGGCCGCGCACCAGCTCTGCCGGGCGCTGCTTGAGGTCGCGCAGGCACCACGTCGTGACCGCGACCTCGACGATGCCGCCCACGACCACGAGCTTCTTCTGGGTGGGCGTCATGTCGGCCCAGGACTTCTTTGCCATGGTCAGACCGTAGCGAGCGCCGGCAATGCTCAGGCGCCGTTGATCCCGCTGAGCGCGAACCAGAAGACGAGCACGCCGACGATGGCGGCGAGCAGGCCCCACCAGATACCGGTCCGCGCGCGGCGGGAGGTGCTGGCGCCCTCCCGGGCGAGCGCGGGCAGCGCGATCGTCACGACCGCGCCCGTTGCCGCCATCGCGCCGAGCTGGGCGGGGACGATCCAGTTCTCCGAGCCCTGGCTGTCGAACAGGAATGCTGCAGCGGGAAGGCTGAGCAGGCCGGTGACGAACAGAACGACGGCACCGACGACGCGTTGGGCAATGGGGGACACGGGGTCACCGTAGCGCCGTCGGCCGTGTCGTCGGTGCTCCTCGCTGGCGGTGTGTGAGGAGGAAGCAACACCGGGAAACCCTCCTCACCCACCGCCCTGGGCGTGTCGCGCGCGCCGGGTGCTCGGGCGGCGTGAGAGGGGGATTGTGGTGCCTGAGATTCCCCCTCACCCACCGCTCATGTGGGGCGGTGGCTCGCTACACCTCAGGCCTCCTCGCTGTCCTCCTTGGCCACCAGCGTCAGCACGTCGTACGTCGCCACGGGCTCGCCGTCGCCGTTGACGACCAGCGCGTCCCAGCGGACCTCGCCGTAGTCGGCGGAGGAGCGCGGGGTGATCTGCTTGACCGTCAGCGTCACCTGGATCGAGTCGCCGGCCTTGACCGGGGTGAGGAACCGCAGGTGGTCGACGCCGAAGTTGGCGAGCACCGGGCCCGGTGCCGGGTCGACGAACAGTCCGGCGGCCATCGACACGATGAGGTAGCCGTGGGCGACGATGCCGCCGAAGAGCGGGTTCTGCGCGGCGGCCTCGGGGTCGGTGTGGGCGTAGAACGTGTCGCCGGTGAAGTCGGCGAAGTGGTCGATGTCGTCGAGCGAGATGACCCGCGGCTCGGACGCGATCGTGTCCCCGACCTTGAGCGTCGCGAGCGAGTGCCGGAAGGGGTGCTCGGGGGTCATCGTGCGCTGCGATCCGCGCGTCCAGCGCCCCGTGATCGCGGTGAGCATGTCGG
Organism: uncultured Actinomycetota bacterium; assembly: GCA_963711175.1. Lineage (GTDB taxonomy): Bacteria > Actinomycetota > Actinomycetes > Propionibacteriales > Nocardioidaceae > Nocardioides. The sequence goes on along the minus strand of CAVQDC010000021.1, from coordinate 372,858 downwards.
GAGAGGCCTGGATCGCCGAGCGCTGCATGTGGTGCAGGACGGCGCGTACGCCGCCGAGCTCCTCGCCGCCGCCGGCCCGGCCGGGACCGCCGTGGACGAGCATCGGCAGGGGGGAGCCGTGGCCGGTGGACTCGGGTGCGTCGTCCCGGTCGAGGACCAGGATCCGGCCGTGCCACGGCGCGAGGCCGAGCACGAGGGTGCGGGCGACGGCCGGGTCGTGGGTGACGACCGATCCGACGAGGGATCCCTTGCCGCGCGCGGCCAGGGTGACGGCGTCATCGAGCGAGTCGTACGCGATCACCGTCGACACCGGGCCGAAGGGCTCCACGTCGTGCGGCTCGACGGCGCCGGGGCGAGCCCTGAGCAGGACCGGCGACATGAAGGCGCCACGCTCGGCATCCCCCGAGACCAGGCCGGCGAAGCCCGACGTGCTCGCGGGGTCGCCGAGGACGACGTCGGCGGAGGAGCGCAGCGCCTCGACGGCCTTGCGGACCTCCTCGCGCTGGCCGAGGGAGGCGAGCGGACCCATCCGGACCGACTCGTCGCCGGGGTTGCCGACGGTGATCGAGGAGAGCTTCGCAGCGATGGCGTCGGTCATCTCGTCGGCCACGGCTGACGGGACGATCACGCGGCGGATGGCCGTGCACTTCTGGCCGGCCTTGGCGGTCATCTCGGTCACGACGCCCTTGACGAACAGGTCCCACTCCGGGTCGTCCGAGGTCACGTCGGGGCCGAGCACCGAGCAGTTGAGCGAGTCGGCCTCGACCTGGAGCGTCACGCCCCCGTGCAGCACGGACGGGTGCTGGCGCAGGATGCCGGCGGTGTGGGCCGAGCCGGTGAACGCCACCGAGTCCTGCACGCCGAGGTGGTCGAGCAGGTCGCCCGCGGAACCCGACAGCAGCTGCAGCGAGCCCTCGGGGAGGATGCCGGACTCGATGATCCGGCGGACCACGAGCTCGGTCAGGTAGGCCGTCTGGCTGGCCGGCTTGACCAGGGAGGGCAGGCCGGCGACGAAGGCCGGCGCGAGCTTCTCGAGCATGCCCCACACCGGGAAGTTGAAGGCGTTGATCTGCACCGCGACGCCGAGGCGCGAGGTGTAGACGTGCTGGCCCATGAAGACCCCGGTGCGGCCGAGCTGCTCCAGGTCGCCGTCGCAGACCACGATGTCGTTGGGCAGCTCGCGGCGGCTCTTCGACGAATAGCTGAAGACGGTGCCGAAGCCGCCGTCGATGTCGATCATCGAGTCGCGTCGCGTGGCGCCCGTCGCCAACGAGAGCTCGTAGAACTCGTCCTTGAGCCCGGTCAGGTGCGTGGCCAGCTCCTTGAGCAGCAGCGCGCGCTCGTGGAAGGTCAGCTCGCGGATCGCGGGACCCCCGACCGTACGGGCGTGGTGGGCCATCGCGCCGAGGTCCAGGCCGGCGCTGGAGATGCGCGCGACCTCCTCGCCCGTCGACGCGTCGAGCAACGGGTCGCCGTCGGCGGAGGCGGCGTACCAGCGCCCGGCGGCGTAGCTCTCGAGCAGACGGCTCACGGTGTTCCTCCAGTGTCGGGATCGCGGATTGCGTGGCAGGGTGACTGGTGACACACTAATACCAGACCGATCGGTCAGTAAATGTCCGCACCAGTGATGGAGTGAGGTCGCATGACGCTCACCGAAACCGCGCCCGAGCGCGAGCCGGGTCTCGACCTGGAAAGCCACTTCGAGGCGACGATCGCGCGCCACGACCGGATCGAGCCGCGTGACTGGATGCCCGAGGGCTATCGCAAGACCCTCGTGCGCCAGATCGCCCAGCACGCCCACAGCGAGATCATCGGCATGCAGCCGGAGGGCAACTGGATCAGCCGCGCGCCCAGCCTGCGCCGCAAGGCGATCCTGCTGGCCAAGGTGCAGGACGAGGCGGGCCACGGGCTCTACCTCTACTCCGCGGCCGAGACGCTCGGCGTCTCCCGCCTCGAGCTCACCGAGATGCTGATCTCGGGGCGGCAGAAGTACTCCTCGATCTTCAACTACCCGACCCTCTCGTACGCCGACGTCGGCACGATCGGCTGGCTGGTCGACGGTGCCGCGATCTGCAACCAGGTCCCGCTGTGCCGCACCTCCTACGGCCCCTACGGCCGCGCGATGATCCGCGTCTGCAAGGAGGAGTCCTTCCACCAGCGCCAGGGCTACGAGCTGCTGACCACGATGATGCGCGGCACCGACGAGCAGCGCGCGATGGTGCAGGAGTCGGTCGACCGGTTCTGGTGGCCGGCCCTGATGATGTTCGGCCCGCCCGACGCCGACTCGCCCAACACCGCCCAGTCGATGGCGTGGGGCATCAAGCGCAACACCAACGACGAGCTGCGTCAGAAGTTCGTCGACATGTCGGTCCCGCAGGCCGAGGCGCTCGGCGTGACGCTGCCCGACCCCGAGCTCGTCTGGAACGAGGAGCGCGGCCACCACGACTTCGGCCAGCCCGACTGGGAGGAGTTCATGCAGGGCGTGAAGGGCAACGGACCCTGCAACGCCGAGCGGATGGCCCACCGGCGCGCTGCCCACGAGGACGGTGCGTGGGTCCGCGAGGCCGCGACGGCGTACGCCCGCAAGCAGGTGTCGGCATGAGTGACCAGTCCACCGGCAGTGACCTCTCCGCCGAGGGCGGGCACGGCGCCGTACCCCTGCAGGGCGTGCCGACGGGGGAGGGCGTCCCGGCCCCGGAGCCCGAGTGGCCGCTCTACGAGGTGTTCGTGCGCGGCAAGCGCGGTCTCAACCACGTGCACGTCGGCTCGCTGCACGCCGCCGACGACCGGATGGCGCTGCTGCACGCACGCGACGTCTACACCCGCCGCAACGAGGGCGTCAGCATCTGGGTGACCCGCGCCGACGCGATCACCGCGTCGAGCCCGGACGAGAAGGACCCGATGTTCGCGCCGAGCGGCGACAAGGTCTATCGGCACCCGACCTTCTACGACATCCCCGACAACGTTCCCCACATGTAAGCACCCCCCACGACGTTCTTCTTCCCCCGCTGCGCTCCTCCAGAACAACGCCGCGGGGACCCCGAGCCTCACGAAGTTCGACGGACAGAGCTGATGACTGAACACATCCATACTTCTCCGGAAGACGAGCACGACAGCGCCTACAGCGGGCTGCTCGTCAACGACGCCCACTGGGCCTTCGGCACCGACTTCGAGGACCCGCTCGCCGGGGTCGACACGACGATCCCCGACGGCGTCGACGCGGTCACGCTGTCGACGTACGCCCTCATGCTCGGCGACGACTCGCTGGTCATGTCGCACCGGATCGCTGCGTGGACCAGCAACGCGCCCGACCTCGAGGACGACATCGCGCTGTCCAACATCGCGCTCGACCTGCTCGGCCAGGCGCGGCTGCTGCTCGCGCGTGCGGCCAAGGCCGATGAATCCGTCGTGCCGACACTGCCCGAGGGCTCCCCGGCACCGCCCGAGGACGCGCTGGCCTACTTCCGCGAGGCACACCAGTTCCGCAACGTCCGCTTCGCCGAGGTCGTCAACGGAGACTTCGCCGAGGCCACCGTGCGGGTGCTGCTCTTCTCGGTGTGGCGCCTTGCCGTCTTCGAGCGGCTGCGCGAGAGCCGGGACCACGTGCTGTCGGCCGTCGCCGCCAAGGGCGTCAAGGAGCTGGCCTACCACCGCGACTACGCCGCGCGCTGGTTCGTCACCCTCGCCCAGGGCACGGACGAGTCGCGCACCCGGCTGATCTCCGCCCTCGATGCCCTCTGGCCGCTCTGGCCCGAGCTCTTCGACACCCACCCGATCGAGGCGGCCGCCGCGGAAGCAGGTGTGGGGGTCGACCCTGCAGCCGTACGCGACGCCGCCGAGGCCGTCCTCGACCAGGTGCTCGCCGCTGCCGACGTCGAGCGGTCGGAGGCACCGCGCCGTTCGGGCGTGCTCGGGAAGACAGGACGCGACGGCATGCACGGTGAGCCGCTGAGCCGGATGCTCGCCGAGATGCAGTCCGTGGCACGCGCCCACCCGCGGGGCCAGTGGTAGTGGGGGTCAGGCTGATGAGTCGTACGACCGAGCGGGCGCGTCGAGTGGCCGAGCGCGTCACCGACCCCGAGCTGCCGATGCTGTCGCTGGCGGACCTCGGCGTGCTGCGCGACGTGGAGGTGGTCGGCGACTCCCACGTGGTCGTCGACATCACCCCGACCTACTCGGGCTGCCCGGCGATGGCCGCGATGCGCGACGACCTCGTGCGCGAGCTGAGCGGTGCCGGCTTCGACCGCGTCGAGGTGCGGGTCAGCCTGCATCCCGCCTGGACGACCGACTGGATCACGCCAGCCGGCCGCGCCGCCCTGTCGGCCGCCGGCATCTCACCGCCGGGACCGGCGCCCTCGACCACGGGACCGATCCCGCTGTCGCTGCTGCCCACCGCGCGCCAGGTGCGCTGCCCGCAGTGCGCCTCACCGGCCACCCAGCTGGTCTCGGAGTTCGGCTCGACGGCGTGCAAGGCGCAGTACCGCTGCACCGAGTGCCTCGAGCCCTTCGACCACGTCAAGGAGATCTAGGCCATGGCTTCCCGTCCCAGCCAGACCTTCCACCGGCTCACCGTCCGCGACGTCGAGCCGCTGACCGACGACTCGGCCGCCGTCACCTTCGACGTGCCCGACGACCTGCGCGAGCTCTTCGACTTCGAGCCGGGCGAGTCGCTGACGCTGCGCCGGGTCGTCGATGGCGTCGAGCACCGCCGGACGTACTCCATCTGCGCCCCCGCCGGCGCCGCACCTCGCATCGGCGTGCGGGAGATCCCCGACGGGATGTTCTCCTCGTGGCTGATCCACCAGGTCGCGCCGGGGGAGAGCGTCGAGGTCGCGGAGCCGTCCGGCAGCTTCCGCGCCGACGCGGGCAGCCCCGGCCGGCACCTCTGCATCGCGGCGGGCTCCGGCATCACCCCGATGCTCTCGATCGCGGCCTCCGTCCTGGCCAACCCGGCAAGCTCGGTGACCCTGCTCTACGGCAACCGCGAGACGACCTCGGTGATGTTCGCCGAGGAGCTCAGCGACCTCAAGAACCTCCACGGACCACGCTTCGACCTCGTCCACGTGCTCTCCCGCGAGCCGCGCGACGTCGAGCTGTTCTCCGGCCGCCTCGACGCCGACAAGCTCCGGCGGCTGCTGCCGGTCAAGGTGCCGCTCGGGGCGATCGACCACGTCTGGCTGTGCGGTCCCCTCGGACTCATCCAGGACGCCCGCACGGTCCTCGAGGAGCTCGGCGTCACGAAGGAGAGGATCCACTTCGAGCTGTTCTTCGTCGACGAGCCGCCGCCGACCCTGCGGCACGCCGACCGGATCGTCGAGGGCGTCACGAGCGACGTGACCGTCGTGCTCGACGGTCGTACGACGACCACGCCGATGGCGCGCGACACGACGGTGCTCGACTCGGCCCAGACCGTACGCACCGACCTGCCGTTCGCGTGCAAGGGCGGCGTGTGCGGCACCTGCCGCGCCAAGGTCGTGGACGGCGAGGTGGAGATGGTGCGCAACTACGCCCTCGAGCCCGCCGAGGTCGAGCAGCAGTTCGTGCTGACCTGCCAGACCTATCCCGTCAGCGACGCGGTCACGGTCGACTTCGATGCCTGAGCAGGCCGCCGAGGCGCGTGGCATGTGGGCCGCCGACGCGGCCAGCGCGATGCTCGGCATGCGGCTGGTGGAGGTGGGTGGCGGACGCGCGCGGGTCTCGATGCTCGTCCGTGACGACATGGTCAACGGCCACGACCTGTGCCACGGCGGGGTGATCGCGTCGCTCGCGGACTCGGCCTTCGCGCTGGCCTGCAACTCCCACGGACGGGTGACGGTCGCGGCCGGCTTCTCGATCGACTTCCTGGTGCCCGGCCGCCTCGGCCAGACGCTGTATGCCGACGCCCGCGAGGTCGCGCTGCGCGGCCGGTCCGGGATCTACGATGTGACGGTGCGCGCCGACGACCCGACAGCCGGAGAGGTCATCGCCGAGTTCCGCGGTCGCAGCCGGACGCTCGGCTCGCACGGCACGTCCGCGGAGGATGCTGGCGCTTAGGTCGGGCCTCCCGGCCAGCCGGCCCGGGGCGCGGGCGCCGGGCTGCTGACGACGTACCCGTCCCACTCCCACTCCGGGTCGCCGAGCCCGGCCGCGCCCGGCCAGTGCGCACCGACGGCGAACAGGGTCCTGCCGTCAGGGCCGCCCAGCGCGCACGCGAATGCACCGCGGTCCAGCCCGACCACGTCGGTGACCTCGCCGCCCTCGCGGACCCGGACGCACTGCTGGTGCGGCACATCGGCGTACCAGACGGCACCCTCGGCATCCATGCTGATGCCGTCGGGCGGGTCCGCACCCAGGTCCGCGAAGACGCGGCGGTCGCTCAGTGAACCGTCAGGGGCGATGGTGAAGGCGGTCAGGCGGGTCCTGTACGACTCGGCGACCACCAGCGTCGTGTTGTCAGCACTGACCGCCATCCCGTTGGGGAACGACAGGTCCTCGGCCACGACCCGCGGCGAGCCGTCCGCAGGCACGAGCACGACGTGTCCGGGAGCCACCGGTCCCACCGGGGAGGCAGCGGCGAAGTCGACGTTGGGCGAGTTCACGTACGCGTTGCCGCGACCGTCGATGACGATGTCGTTGGACCCGCGCGCGGAGTGCGGCGCGAGGTCGGCATACAGGCTCAGGGAGCCGTCAGCCTCCAGGCGCAGCAGCGCCATCTCGGCGTTCGACACCAGGACCAACGACCCGTCCGGGAGGAAGTCGAAGCACAGGGGCAACGAGATGTGCCGGACCACCAGCTCAGAGCCCCCGCCCTCGCTGAGGACGCGGACCTCGCCCGCCGTCCAGTCGGCGAACCAGAGCCGCCCGTCGTGCCAGCGCGGGGACTCGACCAGCCCTCGCCCGGAGTCGTGCTGCTGCATGGTCATCACCCTTTCGTCAGTCGTGCCGCACCAGGCCGTCGAAGGCGAGGACAGTGACGGTGTCAGCCAGTTGGTCGACGTGACCGTCGTCGCGCACCCACTCGGTCATCGAGTTGACCATCCCGAAGAGCAGGCGGCTGGTCAGCAGCGGGTCGAGGTCACCGCGGATCGCGCCCGCCTCGGCGGCGCCGCGCACCATCTCGGCGAGCCGGTCGTCGATCTCGCGCCGTCGCCGGAGGGCTGCCTTCTCGGCCGGGGTGTTGCCCCGCACCCGCAGCAGCAGGGTGACGGCCGGGAGGTGCTCGACGAGCACGACGACGCTGCCGCGCACGGCGGCGCGGAGCCGCTCGCCGGCATCCAGGCCGGTGGTCGCGCCCACCTCGTCGAGGGACGCCGTGAGGGCGTCGAGGGCCTCGTCGATCGCGCTCTCGAGGAGGTGCTCCTTGCTCGGCACGTGGTGATAGATCGCGGACTTCGTGAGGCCCAGCTCGCGGGCCAGGTCGCCCATGCTGGTGGCGTCGTAGCCTTGGCGGTTGAAGAGCTCGATCGCGACCCGCAGGACGGACTGCTGGTCGTGGCCAGGCCGGCCCCGGCGTACGCGCTCTGACATGGATGAACCGTCTCACGACGAACCGCCCGATCCGGAGGACGACACCGTGCACGACCTGAGCCCCCAGCCCGGCGACCTCGACCCGATCGAGACCGCGCCCCTCGAGGAGCTGCGCGCGCTGCAGCTCGAGCGGCTGCAGTGGTCCGTGCGCCACGCCTACGACCACGTCGCCCACTACCGGCAGGCGTTCGACGAGGCCGGCGTCCACCCCGATGACATCGCGTCGCTCGACGACCTGGCGAAGCTGCCGTTCACCACCAAGGCGACGCTGCGTGACAACTACCCGTTCGGCATGTTCGCGGTGCCCCGCGAGGACGTCGTACGCCTCCACGCGTCGAGCGGCACCACCGGCAAGCCGACCGTCGTCGGCTACACCCGCGACGACCTGGACATGTGGGCCGACGTGGTCGCCCGCTCGATCCGCGCGGCCGGTGGCAGGCGCGGGATGATCCTGCACAACGCCTACGGCTACGGCCTCTTCACGGGCGGTCTCGGCGCGCACGCCGGCGCCGAGCGCCTCGGCTGCACCGTCGTACCCGTCTCCGGCGGGATGACGCAGCGCCAGGCGCAGCTCATCCTCGACTTCGAGCCCGACGTGATCATGGTGACGCCGTCCTACATGCTCTCGATCATCGACGAGCTCGAGGCGCAGGGCGTCGACCCGCGCTCGACGTCGCTCAAGGTCGGCATCTTCGGCGCCGAGCCGTGGACCAACGACATGCGTCGCGAGGTCGAGGAGCGGATGGACATGCACGCGGTCGACATCTACGGCCTGTCCGAGGTGATCGGGCCCGGCGTCGCGAGCGAGTGCGTGGAGACCAAGGACGGCCTGCACGTGTGGGAGGACCACTTCTACCCCGAGGTGATCGACCCGGTGACCGGCGAGGTGCTGCCCGACGGCGAGGAGGGCGAGCTCGTCTTCACCACGCTCACCAAGCAGGCGATGCCCGTCATCCGCTACCGCACCCGCGACCTGACCCGGCTCTCGCCGGGCACCGCGCGCACGATGCGCCGGATGGAGAAGATCACCGGCCGCACCGACGACATGATCATCCTGCGCGGGGTGAACCTCTTCCCGACCCAGATCGAGGAGATCGTCCTCGGCCTGCCGGCGCTCTCGCCGCACTTCCAGTGCCACCTCGACCGCAACGGCAACCTCGACGACCTCACCGTCCGCGTCGAGCGCCGCGAGCACACCACGCCCGACGAGGCGGACGCCGCCCGCGCCGAGCTGGTGCAGCGGATCAAGGACCGGATCGGCGTCAGCGTCGGGGTCGACGTGGTCGACGTCGGTGCCATCGAGCGCTCGGTCGGCAAGATGCGCCGCATCGTCGACCACCGTCCGGCGCGCTGAGAACCTGCCCCTCAGCGGCGCAGGCGCACCGTGGCCCTGAAGCCAGTCATCCCCTTCTGCGCAGGCACGACCACCCGGTAGCGACCTCTCGGCCCCTCGATGACGCGGGTGTCCCTCTTCCCGGTCGTCGTGGTCCGCAGCACGGTCTTCCACTTCCCGTGCCAGAGGCTCTGGACGGAGAATCGGTAGTTCCAGGTCGCCGAATCTGGGTCGAGGTCCACCTTGAAGCGCGAACCGTTCTTGATCACGGAGATCCTGTGCGCAATCGCTGGTGCGGTGGGCGTCGTCGGGCTGGTCGTCGGGCTGGTCGTCGGGCTCGGCGTCGCGGTCGGGGCTGGCGGGTTCACGACACTGAATGCGTACGTCGCGGGACTCGGGTCGACGTTCCCCGCCGCATCGGTCGCCCGCACGGTGAACGTGTGGTCGCCCACTCCGGCGGTCATCGGTGCCGGGCTCGCGCACGGCGCCCACGCGCTGCCGTCGAACTGGCACGTGAAGGTCGACGGCGACTCGCTGGACGTGAACGAGAAGCTCACGGCGGACGTGGTGCCCGCCGTCGCCGGAGCCGACGTGATGGTCGTGTCGGGCGCAGACACATCGGCGGCGACCGTCACCGTGCGACAGCCGAGCTCGGTGTTGTTGTTGCCGACCCCGATGTTGATGGCGTACGTGCAGACGCGGAGGTTGCCGGGCGGCGCGACGAGCGTCGAGTCGTACCCGTGGGTGTCTCCGTAGCCGGGGAATGCTGTCCCCACATCTGGCCGCGAGCCTCCGGCGCCGATGGCTCCGAGGTACTTCGCACCCGCGTACACGTGGACGGACAGAGGTGTCCTGGGGGAGCTGGGGTCAGCCGTCCAGCCGCGTACCCGGATGAACCCGGGACTGGGCGACGAGAGCTCGTCGAAGGATCCGAAGGGGTTCGGGTCGCCGATGCCGACGGTCCGGGACGCGATGAGGACGTTCTCTCCGGGCGTACCGGGTGCGTTGATCGCGTAGACGAAGACCGGCTGGTTGCCGAACTTCGACACGTCGATCACCTTGTCGAAGCCGTGGTTGTCGCCTACGCCTGGGTAGGCGGCACCCACGTCGGGACGGGAGACGTTGGCGTATCCGATGTCCATTCCCTGGGCGTTGGGGTCGCCCGCCGGTCCACCGACATAGACGTGGATGTCGAGTGACGTGGTCCTGGCGTCCTCGTCGAATGCCCATCCAGTGATCTTCAGCTGACCCGGCGCCGGCGACGATCCTGTGTCGAACGAGCCGCGGATCTGTGACACGTCCTTGATGTGGATGAAGGTCGACGGCCAGGTTCCTGAGCCCCTCGTCAGCACCCTCCGGCCGGACGAGCTCGGAATGCTCGTGGAGAGGTGGAAGCTGGACTCCGAGACGGCGATCTCGTTGCCGTCGCCGCTGACCCAGTCGACGTAGGCGACGTGTCCGTACTGCCCGGTGTTCCACTGGGCAACCGATCCAACTGCAGGCGTCTGGTTCACGGGGAAACCCTTGGCGGCGGCGGCGTTGTCCCAGTCGATCGCATTCCCCAAGTTCCCGGGGTTGGCGGCGCCGTTGCGGCTGAGGCGGTACGCCACGTAGTTGGTGCAGTTGTTGCCCCATGAGTCGACCGGATAGTTCCAGGTTCCCTGTCCGGTGTAGCCGAACTGAGAGATGCAGTTCTGGTTGTACGTCGAGTAGCAGTACCAGCCGGACGGAGCGCTCGTGGCTGCCGATGGCCACAACACCAAGGCCAGCTGTGCGAGAAGAACGATGACCAACAACCTGACCGAACGCATGAGTCCCCCTTGAGTGCGAGTGCTCAAGATGTCAAGAGCATCTGGACGACTTCGGGCGGTCGACGATTTCTTTACCGCCGGCACCGGTGTGGTCCATACCGCGGAGTCGGACTCTTGCGTTCGACGCAGTGAACGTGCCGTCTTGGGTGTATTTACCGCGATCGGCCACCTGCGGGCTACAGTGGAGGCAGCGTCCCGACGCCGTGCCGCCTGATCACCCCTGATCCACCGGCCACGACCACGACGCATCGCTCCAACCTCCACGCCGTGCTGTGCAGGTCAGCGCCGACAGGCTCGCCTGCTGCACGACGCGTACCCCGTCCCGGGAGGACACCTTGGCCCAGCGCCAGCGTCAACGTGGCACTCGCCGCACCCCTGCGAACGCCCGCCACAAGGACAACGAGGGCATCGTCCCCGTCCTGGCGCGGGCCGTCCGCGAGCTCGAGTCCGCGGTCCAGCGGGGACCGCTCGCGCCCGGCCAACGCGTACGGTTCCAGGTCGTCGCGCTCCTCGTGCGTGAGCACCGGGGAGACGTCAAGACCTCGACCGAGCTGACCGACCCGCAGAAGGCCGACGAGCTCAAGCGCCTCGACGGCATCGCGACGATCCTCGCCAAGACCGCGACGCGCGACCCCTCCCTCTTCGCGCTGCTGTCCGAGGACTCCGTCGTCACCGGTAGCGCCCGCGACCTCCGTCTCGAGATGCTCCGCAAGGCCGGCATCGAGGAGGCACCCGAGGAGCCCAAGCCCGACGACGAGTCAGGTCCCGGCGCTCGGCGAGCGCCGCGTGGTCCCGCAGTCCGTGGCGCAGCACCAGCTGGCCAACCCGTTCCTCGTCCCCGACTTCGAGATCGGCCGCGAGCGCCGTCGCGTGCACGGCCGGCTGTCGACGTGGGAGCTGCTCGGCCCGCTGTTCCGCTCCTTCGAGATGGGCGGCGCGTCGTCCTGCATGGACCTGCCGGAGCCCACCTCGCTCGCCGCGCCCGGCAAGCTCGAGCTGATGCCGCACCAGGCCGCGATGATCGCCTCGGCCGCGGAGGGTCACCGCACCTTCCTGCTGGCCGACGAGCCCGGCCTCGGCAAGACCGCGCAGGCGCTGCTCGCCGCGCAAGCCGCGAACGCCTTCCCGCTGCTCGTCGTGTGCCCCAACGTGGTCAAGACCAACTGGGCCCGCGAGACCGAGCGCTGGACGCCGCGCCGTCGCGCCACCGTCATCCACGGAGACGGCGGCCAGGTCGACGCCTTCGCCGACGTCATCATCGTCAACTACGAGATCCTCGACCGCCATGTCGGCTGGCTCGGCAGCTTCGGCTTCAAGAGCATGGTCGTCGACGAGGCCCACTTCATCAAGAACAAGACCTCGCAGCGATCGCGCCACGTGCTCGAGCTGTCCGAGCAGCTGCGCGCCCGCACCGCCCGGCCGCTGCTGATGGCGCTCACCGGCACCCCGCTGATCAATGACATCGAGGACTTCCGCGCGATCTGGCAGTTCCTCGGCTGGATCGACGACACGTCGCCGACGACGCGGCTGATGGAGTCGCTGGAGGAGACCGAGCTGACGCCGGCCGACCACTCCTTCTACCCCGCTGCCCGCAAGTCCGTGATCGACATGGGCATCGTGCGCCGCCGCAAGGTCGACGTCGCCGCCGACATCCCGGCCCGTCGCATCGCCGACATCCCGGTCGAGCTCGACGACGAGGACGCCCGGTCCATCCGCTCGGCGGAGAAGGAGCTCGCCCGGCGGCTGGTCCAGCGCTACAAGGCTGCGCTCGAGACCCGGCGTACGGGCTCCGTCGTCGACGGCATCGACCACGAGCTCGTACGCCGCGTGGCGACGTGGGAGCGCGAGGAGATGGACAAGGGCACCTCGGGCGAGAACGTCTTCTCGATGTTCCGCCGCATCGGCCGCGCCAAGGCCGGCCTGTCCGCCGACTACGCCGCCCAGCTGGCGCGCAACGTCGGCAAGGTCGTCTTCTTCGCGCGTCACGTCGACGTGATGGACATCGCCGAGGAGACGTTCACCAGCCGCGGTCTCAAGCACGTCTCGATCCGCGGCGACCAGACGCCGAAGGCGCGTGAGAAGGCGATCCACGCCTTCGTCAACGACCCCGACGTCAAGGTGATCGTCTGCTCGCTGGCTGCCGCCGGTGTCGGCGTGAACCTGCAGGTCGCCTCCAACGTCGTGCTCTCCGAGCTGTCCTGGACCGACGCCGAGCAGACCCAGGCGATCGACCGCGTCCACCGCATCGGCCAGAGCGACCCGGTCACCGCGTGGCGGATCATCGCCGCGCAGACGATCGACACCCGGATCGCCGAGCTGATCGACTCCAAGGCCGGCCTGGCCGCGCGCGCGCTCGACGGCTCGGACGAGGAGGTCTCGTCGTCGGCCAACATCCAGACCGAGGCGCTCGTGACGCTGCTGACCGACGCCCTGGAGCGCGAGCTCGGCATCAGCTGAGCGGCCGGCCATGATCTCGACCATGATCTCGACATGAGCGAGGTCCTGTACGACGACGTGGTCGGCACGAGCTACGGCCAGTTCGACCTGATGTGGTCGCCCGACTACGGCTTCGAGGGGGACGACCACTTCGAGAACCAGGTCAACGGGCTGGTCGGCGCCGGAGTCCCGACGGGTGTGTACGTCACCTTCGCCCGGTGGGGCGGCGGCTCGGCCGTTCGCATCGTCCGCCTCGACGACGCGCCGGACCTCGGCGAGGAGTGGGAGGACGTCGTGGAGGTGTCGATCGCAGTCCTGCCGGGTGCAGACGTCGGGTGGATGAGCTGGGCGGGGGAGGACGGCGGATGGCTGGACGTGCCGGCGGGGTCCTACCGCCTGCGGTTCAGTGCTCGGGGCCGTGACGCCGGGCGCGAGGGCGAGTTCGCCGACGGGATCGTGGACTGGTACCTCTTCGAGCTGTGGCCGGCGCCGGCCGCACCGGACGAGATCCTCCGCACGACGAGTGCGGACGCCGCTTGCTGGCACGAGGCCAGGGGAGGCAGGCGCTGACCACCCTGCCGGGCCTTGTCCGGTGCTGATCCGTCGGACAGGGTGGACAGCATGACTGAGGACCGCGAGACCTACGGCGACATGTCCGTCGACGACGAGGACCAGCTCCAGCCCGGGGACACCCTCGACGACGGGGACCTCACCGACGTGCTGGACCGGGGCTACTCGCCGCCGGACCGACCGCCCAAGGGCTACGACGACTACCCGACCGAGGCCGAGCGCCTCCAGGGGGAGTCGCTCGACGAGAAGCTGGCCGAGGAGGAGCCCGACGTCGACCCCTACGCCGAGGAGGACGAGGACTCCGACCACGAGGACGAGAACGCACTCGACGAGCAGCTCGGCCTCGACGAGGCCGATGAGCGCACCGGCCGCCTGGTCCAGCCCGACGAGGGCCTCGGTGAGGACACCGACAAGCAGGAGCTCGCCCAGGACGTCGGCATCGACGGCGCCGGCGCCTCGGCGGAGGAGGCCGCGATGCACGTCACCCGCGAGCCCGACCCGGAGCCGTACGAGGGCTGAGGGTCGGCTCAGGTGAGGACCCTCGTCGCAGCGACCGCGCTCGTCGTCGCAGCGCTCGCGGCCGGCTGCTCGGCCGCCGACGAAGCGCCGGTCGAGAGCGCTCCCACGAGCGCCACGCCGACGCCCGACGAGGACGTCCCGGTCGTCGACAGCCTGGCGTGCGAAGAGGTGCGGACGGGCATCGCGGCCTTCAACGACGGTGACTACGACGGGACCGTGGATCACTTCGTCGCAGCGGTCCCGCTGGCGGAGGACCGGGACGACGGCTCCCCGGCGGCGGGCGACCTCGTCGAAGCCGTCCACTACTACGCCGACCTCGCCGCCGAGGACTACCCCGAGGCGGCCAGGAGCTCGCAGGAGTTCGCGAAGTACAAGGCGATCACGCTGGGCCAGTGCATGCCCGCCGGGAGTGAGGACTCCGAGGCGCCGGGGACAGACATCTAGGCCCGCCCATCCCGCCGCACCAGCGGCAAATATTACCGTTCTGTGTATCTCTTGGTCACGGGATGTGTACCGTTCGGATCGTGCCCATCTCCGTGCTGCTCGTCGAGGACGAGCCAGACCTGGCGCACGTCATGTCACTCGCGCTCGAACGAGCCGGACACCAGGTCGTGATGGCGGACACCGGAGCCCATGCCGTGGAGATCATCCGGTCAGCACACATCGATGTCGTCGTGACCGACCGGGGCCTGCCGGACATGGACGGGGCGGAGGCGGTGGCACAGATGCGTGTGCTGGGCTATGCAGGCGCTGTCCTCGTCACCAGCGGGTACGCGGGCGAGGAGCACGAAGCCGTCTGCCGCGAAGCCGGAGCGGACCTCGTCCTGAACAAGCCGTTCACGCTCGCCGAGCTGGTGGAGCGAGTTCGGCAGCTGGCCAGTGGCCAGGAGATGGTCGCCTGACGAGCGTGCCTCATCGACGGCACCTCCGGCTTCGCGGCCACCGATGAGGCCGGCACGCGAGCAGCCGGAGGCGCGACTCGCCTGTCAGTAGGACGAGTAGATGCTCGAACATCCGGCGTACCGGCCGGCGTCGTAGGCGAGCTGCCGATAGATGCGGTTGTAGACGGTGTTGCCCGCCGTCAGATTTCCCTTGGTCTCTCGGCACAGGCTGAGCCAGGTGCTCGGACCGACGTAGCCGTCGACCTTGAGGGAGTAGGTGCTCTGGTAGCCGCGGACGGCCGTGTTGGTCGCGGGCCCGAAGGATCCGTCGGTGCTGATGAACGGTGCCCCGCCCGCGGAGTACGTCACCGACATGTCGCCGTTGAGCATGCGCTGGAGGTACATGACGCAGTTTCCGCTGGTGCCCCGGGACCACTGCTTCGCGACGCAGCCGCTGGCAGCGGCGTGAGCGGGCGCGGAGGCGACGGTGACGAGACCGAGTGGCAGCAGGGCGACGATGAGGGGCACCACCAGGCGCCGGACGGGACCAAGCATGTGAGGACCTTTTCTGTTCTGGCGCGGCCAAGTCCGCGCACGGCGAACTATAGGCACGCACGCCGACGTCGATCGGCGCCTCGATCGCGGCTTGCCTGGACTCGTCGAGGCGGACGGCGTGAAGACCGGTTGCACTGTCCCCGGTGAGCCCTAGGGTCGCTGCATGGCTGACTTCTCCTGGCTACCGGCCAACCAAGCAGCGACCGAGGACGTCGAGGCGGTGTTCGCGACCTCTGGCGCGAGCAAGTGCCGCTGCCAGGCGCTCAAGGTGCCGGGCTGGATCTGGAGGGACACCACGCAGGAGGAGCGCGAGGTCGCGCTCCTCGAGCAGGCCGCGTGCGGCACTGCCGGTCCCACCTCCGGGCTGATCGGGTACGTCGACGGCCAGGCCGCCGGCTGGGCGGCGGTCGAGCCACGGGAGAACTACCCGCGGCTGTGGGCCCGCAAGCAGCCGTGGATGCGGATGGACCCCGAGCTCGAGGGCGTCTGGTCGGTCACCTGCTTCGTCGTCCGCAAGGGCTGGCGCCAGGCAGGGCTGACCTACGAGCTCGCGGCGGCCACCGTCGAGTACGGGACGCAGGTCGGCGCGCGGGTCCTGGAGGCGTACCCGATCGAGCCCGCCCCGGGGAAGCAGGTGATCTGGGACGAGGCGTCGGTCGGGCTCGCTGCAGGTCTTCCTCGAGGCCGGCTACGAGGTCGTCGCCTCGCCCACCCTGCGACGGCGGGTGGTGCGGAGAGCACTGGGCGCCGAGTAGCCGGGCGAGGGTCTTGCGCTTGTATTCGAACAGGTGTACGATCGTGCGTAGCACGCCGGTCCGGAACGGATCCCTCGTCTGAGGTGACAGGGATCCCGGGACCGGGACAGTCACCCATAGAAGCTCGTCTTGGTGCGACGAGGCGCCGTACGGCTCACCGGTGACGACCTGGCAACGGCGCCACCAGTCATGCCTCACCGCTCCGCCCCGGAACCCGGGCGGTGTCCAGTGAGCGCGTGCGAGGAGGTGGCCAGGTGCATCCGATCATCGACTGTGCGGCCGATATCCGGTCAGCACTGAAGGGTGTGGCGTCGGTCGAGCCGGCGTTCATGTCGACGGGCGAGAAGCAGTCGGCGCTGGTGACGCTCGCGTCCGTCCGGTCACAGCTCGATGCGCTGACCGCGCGCGTGCTCGCGGCATCGGCCGACGTGGGCGAGGCGCACGGGCTGCGCGACGCGGCGGCGTGGCTCGCTGTGGAGACGCGCACCACCCGGCGTGAGGCGCGACGCGACCTGGCGCTCGGCCGGTCCCTCGATCAGCACCCGGCCGTTGCCTCGGCACTGACGTCGGGAGAGTTGCGCTCGGAGCAGGCCCGGGTCATCGCCGAGGCCGTCGACGCGCTCCCCCCGGAGGTCGACGCACCCCTACGAGAGCTGGCGGAGACGGCCCTCCTGTCGCTCGCCGCGCGGCACGACGCCCGAGACCTCAAGCAGATCGGCAAGCGGATCCTCGACGTGGTGGCGCCCGAGGTGGGGGAGTCCCACGAAGCCGCCGTCCTGGCCGCAGAGGAGGCCCGTGCGATCGCCGGCGTCGAGCTCACCCTGGTCGACGACGGCGAGGGTCGCTGTCATGGCCGCTTCACCGTGCCGTCCCACGTGGGCGCGATGCTCAAGCGTCACCTCCTGGCGCTCGCCAACCCGGCCCGCCACACCGAGGCGGAGCTCCGCGACGAGTCCGGCGACTGGAAGCCGCTGCGTCGTCGCCTGGGGGAGGCGTTGGTCGAGTACGTCGAGCGCTACCCGACCGACGCCACACCTCAGACCGCAGGCGTGACAGCGACCGTCGTGGTCACCATGAGCCTCGAGCAGCTGTTGGGCGACAACGCCACGGCCCTGCTGGACGACGGCTCCCGGATGACAGCAGGTCAGGCGCGCCGGCTCGCGTGCGAGGCCGGGATCATCCCCGCCGTCCTCGGCACGAAGTCCCAACCTCTCGACCTCGGCCGCACAGCGCGCCTCTTCAACAAGACCCAGCGCATCGCCCTCGGCCTCCGCGACGGTGGCTGCACCGCCCGCGGGTGCGAAACCACCGCCTCCGGCTGCCACGCCCACCACGACGACCCGTGGTCACGCGGCGGCCTCACGGACCTGGCTCTCGGCCGGCTCCTCTGCCCCCGCCACCACCGGCTGGCCCACGACTCCCGCTACGCGATGACGGTCCACGCCGACAACAAGGTCAGCTTCGTCCTGCGGACGTAGAAGGCTCGACTGCGCCGCGGTGAATGTGAAGCAGATCCGACATCTCAGTGCTGCACAGCTCCGCCTGTCGGCGCGTGGACGACTTACCGGATCTGGTACCCCTCTGTGTCAAGGAGCGGTTGGAGTGAGGGTCTTCCGACCGGCTGGTCGTCGGCGTAGCGTCGGCTGCGCGGGTCCGGGAAGTGGCTGATCCGAAGTGTCGATGAGCGGGTGCGAGTCGGCCGCGCTGGATTGAAGAGTCGCCCCGCAGTGCCCTCCCGGACCCGCTCCATCCCGCAGCTGGGCGTCGGCGACAAGCTGGCGGTACACGACGTCGGACAGACGTCGCTTGAGGCACCGCAGTGCTTCCATCGGGCTCTTGCCGGCATCGAGCTTGCGGCGGTAGTAGGCGCGGCCCTCGGTGTCGTGGCGGATCTGCACGACCGCGGCGACGTGCAGGACGTGGTTCATGCGCCGGTTCCCGGCCCGCGACAAGCGGTGGCGGGTCTGCTCCCCAGAGGAGGCGTCCAAGGGTGCGGTGCCGGTCCAGGACGCGAACCGGTTCCGGTCGGCGAACCGGGCCACGTCGCCGACGTCGGCCAGGACCCGCGCGGCGCCGGCTGGTCCGACGCCGTAGAGGTCCATCAACGTTGAACCGCGCTCGACGACTGCTGCCTTGAGTTCGGCCTTGATCTTCTTCAGCTTCGCATCCAGGGCGACGAGGTCGGCGATCTCCTCGGCCGCCATCCGGCGGCGGGTCTTGCCGGCGATGTCTCGGGGCCGCACTGTGGCGAGCATGGCCTTGGCCTGGGTGGCGGACAGGTCGCGTTTGCGCTGGCCAGGCAGCAGTTCACTCAGGAGGCGTTGCAGCCGGTTGACGGTCTGGACGCGCTGGTGGGCGAGCTCGTCGCGGCGGTCGGTGAGCATCCGCAGGGCTTCGAGTTCACCGTCATCGGCCACCACCCGCAGGCCCTCGGTGCGGACGGCGACGGCGGCGATGGAGTGGGCGTCCAGCGCGTCGGTCTTGCGGTTGTGGCCGGTGTCGAAGAGCCGCACCCGGGCCGCGAGCTTCGCTGGGACGTCGACCACCTGTTCGCCGGCGGCGACGAGTCGTTGGGCCAGCGGACGGCCGACGCCGTTGGCTCCCTCGACGGCCCAGAGGCGGTCGGGCCACTGCTTCACATACCGCTGCATTTCGGCGTAACCGGCGTTGGTGGTGTCGAACCGACCTGTGCCGAGCAGCTGCTCGTGGGTGTCGACGACCTCGATCGTCACCGACATCTTGTGGGGATCAACCCCGATGATCACGCCCTTCTTCGTGTTGCTCATCTGCTCACCTCGTCTTGTGGCTGGTGCCAATGGACGACGAGGTGGGCATTGCTACTACGAGCTGGGCAAACCCCTCTGGAGCCACGCCTCGTCACGGTGACCGGCAGGTCGCAGTCCAGATGAGAGCCACACCTCAGATGGTGGGCAGCCGATAAGAGAGCGTCCCGCCGATCACCTAGATCGAAGTCTGGCCAGACACCGATCCTGCGGGAAGTCTCTTAGTAGCCGATGAGCGTGTGCGTTCTAGGGCAGCAGCCGTCAGCGCGCCAGCCATATCTCGCTGCTGTCGCAGTAGGACGGGACGGCCAGGCCGCCGACTCGACCGGTGTTGCTCCTGTCGACGCCTCCGCCCACAGACACCTCGTCGCCGACAGCGACCTCGCCCACGCCAGGGAGGTCGATGGTTGTGGGGTCGTCGCTTGTGACCTCGGTTCCGTGCGGCCACACGACGACTGTGTCGGCATAGGTCGTGCCATCAGTGATGCCCAAGCACCCATCAACGACCGCAAGCGTTCCTTCGAGGAGTGCGTCCATGCCTCCACGGGTTCGTTCGGCGACCAGTACCGTCGCGTCACCGCCGTCGGTGGCTTGTGCGCCGCCGCACGCGCTGAGCGACGCAACGACCAGCACAAGAGCCACGCCGCTCAACATCCGCCTCGCATTCACAGGACGCAGTGTTACGCACTACCGCGACGCATGCCGAGGAAAGTTGGACGTCCGGATCTGTCGCGATGAGTGCGTGACGGTGTCAACAACCCAGTAGAGGCCACACGTCCGGTGTCCCGATGAGGGATCCAATTCGATTGACCGGTTCTCCTACCCGACGACGAACAATGCCCAGACGATGGCAATCGCTATCAATCCGACCCGACCCGTACGGAACACCCTGGGAGCGCGTGCCGTAGTTGTCGCCCTGCACGTGTGGCCCGCGGCCGCCAGGGATGTCAGGTGGTGGTCTTGTTGCGGCTGGTGAGGGCTTCGGCGGTGCCGATGAGGAGGACGGCGGCGATGACGGCGAGTACGAAGCCGATGACGTTGAGCTCGAAGATCCCGCCGGTGCCGAAGAGCTGGGCGATGAGGCCGCCGATGAGGGAGCCGACGAGCCCGAGGCCAAGGGTGGCCAGGATGCTGAGGTTCTGCTTGCCGGGCTTGATCAGGCGTGCGAGCGCGCCGATGATGAGGCCGGCGACGAGGAAACCGATCATGGGAATGCTCCTGGGGGTGGCTGGTGTGCTGACCGCTCACGAGGTGCAAGCGGTCTCACGGACGTATGAACGTCTCCCAGCCTAGGTGCGGCGCCGTGGCGGCAACCCTGCGGGCGCACCGCCGAGGCCGGACGGGCCCTCAGAAGTCGAGCGTCAGCGGGCGCGGTGCATGCCGGTGGTTCGCAGGCCGAGGCCGGCGGTCGGGTCAGGTGGGATGGGTCCGTACGGCCAGCCGGCCGGCAGCTCCTGGACGGTCATGACGATCTCGCAGGTCCCGAACGGGTCGACGACGTCGAGGGGGTCGCGCCATCCGACGAAGATGACGCGGTCCGCGCTGCCTTGTTCCTGTCCGCCGTCGTCGCAGCGGATCTTGTCGACCTGCCCGTCGGGCAGGACGTAGATGGTGTCGTCACCTTGTTCGGTGAACACCTTGTCGGCGCCAGGCCCGAGGAAGACGACGTCGTTGCCTTCGTCGCCCTTGATGAGCCAGTCGTTGCCAGGGCCGTCGATGAGGACGTCGTCGCCGGGGCCGCCTTGGATGGCGCCGTCGTCACCGGGACCGCCGTCGATGAGGTCGTTCCCGGCACCGCCGATCATCTTGTCGGAACCTTCGCCGCCGAACAGGCGGTCGTCGCCGTCGTTCCCGCCGAGGATGTCGTTGCCGTTCTCCCCGTACACGGTGTCGTTGCCGACGTTCGCGGAGAGGATGTCGTCGCCTTCGCCGCCGTAGAGGACGTCGTCACCGGACCCGCCGTCGATCTTGTCGTTGCCGAGGCCTCCTGCAACCCAGTCGTTGCCGGGTTGGGCAGTGATCCAGTCGTCACCGGTGTCGCCGTACACGATGTCGTCGCCGTTGCCGGCGTAGATCTTGTCGTTGCCGCCGTAGCCGCGGACGCGGTCGTTCCCGCCGAGCGACATGATGAAGTCCGCGCGGCTCTTGCCGGAGATGACGTCGTCGGTGGTGGAGCCACGCATCAGCGGCGCCGCGAAGGCTGGCGCGGTGGCCGTGGTGACGGCCAGCAACGCCAGGGCGCTCACACGCACAGCGGCTCTCACGGTGCCCTCCTCGGGGTCAAGACCGATTCTGGGGGGAACCTTGACCGTTTGTACGGGTTTCGGGAAACATTTACCTCAGGTGACGCGACCCCGCTCCCGTCCTCATCCGAGCTCAGGGCGGCGTGGCGCGAACCGCTGGGGTCGAGCTCCAAGGTTTTCCCAAGGTCACCGCAGCACTGTGACCTTTAGGACCAAGGGGGACAGCGATGCGGACAGGCCTTGACCGACGTCTAGCGCCGCGATGTCCGGATCGACACGGTCGCCGGGCCGCCGTCGCCACTACGGCGGTCCTCGCACTTGCGACCTTCGCCGTGAGCGGTTGCGGCCAGAGCGAGGCGACTGGCGCGCCTCGATCCGTGGCTGAGGGTCGGTCCGCTCGCACCGGGCCGGGACTGGCGGCGGACACGGCTGCACGCTCCGCGCCGGACAAGGGATGCGACGGCGCAGAGACCCTGTTCGCCGGCATGCGCGCCACCGCCATCGACTGGGACCCCGAGCAGGATCCGTTCGCCCCGACCGTGGCTGCGGCGGTGCGCAACGTCGCAATTGACCTCGCAGACACCCGCAGCGACGCCGCACCTGGGCCTGTCCGAAGCCAGTTCGCCGCGAACATCAACGCCCTCAACCTCCTCGGGGCAGCCATGGGTGGCCACGACGCTGCCCGGGTCCTCGACGCGGTGACTCAGGTGCGGGTGGCCTACTCCGCCCTGAACGCCGCCTGCGACCCGACCCGGACGGCCGCCTTAGCGCCGACCAGCACGCCGTCCAGTGATCCGCCATCGCCGACGCCGACGCGGACGCCCGAGCCGCTCAGCCGAGTCTGCGTCGAGGTCCAACGCCTCATGGCCAAGGTCTCCGTCGAACTGGGCAGCGCTTCTTGGTCATCCGAGGCGCACCCCTTCGATGCGTCGGCGCTGGCCAAGTGGGACGCCTTCGCGGACCAGCTCGCTACCCTGGCGCCGCAGGGCGGCACAGCTGTCCAGCCCGCCATCGCAGAGAACGCCGGTGCCTTCGCCGCCATCGCCGACGCGATGAGAGCCAGGCACAGGAGTCGGGTCTATGACGCCATGGGAGAAGCACAGCTGGCCTACGCCCACCTGCAAGCTGACTGCCGACTGCCTTGACGAGCGAAGTCGACGAGCCCGCCCAGCTCACCCTTGAGCGCCAACCTTGTCGGCCCGTCGGAGACCGTGACCGGCGTGCGCCACTGTTCTCCTGACACCCTGGCGGTACACGTCAACGGGGGGCGAGGTGCTGGCAACGTGCAGCTGCCCGTGGCGAGGCCCGTGGCGAGGCCCGTCGCGGGCGGCTACGCAACCATGCGGCGTCTACGCGTCGCGGTGGAGCGTCAGCCTGGTCACCCGGCTGCCGGTGAGGTCGGTGACCTCGAGGACGCCGCCCTCGACCGCGACGCGCTCACTGGGCGTCGGGATGTGGCCGAGCTTCGCGATGACGTACCCGGCGACCGTCTCGTAGGCGCCTTCGGGGAGGGTGATGCCGGTGGCCTTGGTGAAGTCGTCGACGCTGAGGCCAGCGTCGATATCGGTGACGTCGGCAGACGGGTCGGGTTCGGCGATGTCGTACTCGTCGCGAATCTCTCCGACGAGCTCCTCCACGAGGTCCTCGAGGGTCACGATGCCGTCGGTACCCCCGTACTCGTCGACAACGACGGCCAGGTGCACGCCCTCTTGGCGCATGGTGGACACGGTCGGCAGGACGAGCTTGCTGGCCGGCAGAGTGAGGATGGGACGTGCCAGGTCGGACACCTGGCGGGTGTCGCCGGGTTCGATGCCGAGCAGGTCGCGGACATGGAGGAAGCCGATGATGTCGTCGAAGTTGTCGCGCGTGACGGGGTAGCGCGAGTACGGCAGCGTCTGGACGTGCCGGGCGGCGTCGGCGACCGGCGTGGTGCCGTCGATGAACGCGACATCGCCCCGTGGGCGCATCACCTCGACGATCTTCGTCTCGGTGGCAGCGAACACGTCGCCGAGGATTCGGCGCTCGTCCTCGGTGAGCTCCTCATGGGTGGAAACCAGGTCACGAAGCTCTTCTTCTGACAGTTGCTCGCTCGTGGCGTTCGGGTCACCGCCGAGCAAGCGCACCAGTGCGTTCGTCGACAGCGACAGCAGCCAGATGACCGGGCGCATCAACGTCGCGAACCGGTCCAACACGGGTGCGACGGCCAAGGAGATGCCGGCGGACTTCTGCAGGGCGAGACGCTTGGGAACCAGCTCGCCGAGGACCAGGGACAGGTAGGCGATGAGGAGGGTGAGGAGCACGAGCGCGGTGTTCTCAGCCGCGTCCTCACCCATGCCGGCGTCCACCAGGTACGGGGCGAGGTCAGGTGCGAGGGTGGAGCCGCCGTAGGCGGCGGAGAGGAACCCGGCGACGGTGACACCGATCTGCACGGCGGCGAGGAACCGGTTCGGGTTGCGAGCCACAGCGGCGACCCTGGCGCCGCGGCCGCCGTCGCGTGCCATCGCGGTGATCTGGCTGTCGCGCAACGACACCAGCGCCAGCTCGGTCGCCGAGAACACACCGCCGACGAGGACGAACACGACGACCAGCGCGAAGTTGAGGAAGGTCTGGCTGTCCATCAGGACCGTTCACCCCCGTTCGGCAGGGCAGATGAACGGTCGCTACTTCGGGCCTCGTCCATGCGCGTCATCGTACGAGGGAGCTTGCATCGCGCACGGGCCTCGGTGCAGTGGTCGGCCCGGGGTGCGTGCCCGGTCCTACCGACGCGTGGTTGGTGAGGTGCCAGGACGGCGCGATTGATGCACGACGGTTGCTGCGGTTGTGGCGCTGACGCGAGCCAGTGGGACTACCGTCGATGCATGCCGTGGAGTCTGCGTCAGGGTGTCGAGCTGTGGTGCTTCGGCGTGGTGTGCCTGGTGGCGTCATCGGCGTCGCTACCCGCGGCGACGACGGTGTCTGCGGCAGCTGACCTGTTCGGTGTCGGCGGCGTCCTCCTCACCGCGTTCGGGGTACTGCGGTTCCCCGACTGAAGGGCCTTCGGCGCGGCGGTGAGCCCCGCCTAGACGTCGCCGACGACAGCGGCGGGTCGACCATCCGTGCCAGCCCAGGTCGCTGCGGTACGTGCCCTCACCGGTAACAACCGCATGCCGGGTGGACAGACACGGCCCCGAGAGGGCGCCACGGCCGCGATGCGGGCAAGTCCTTGAAGTGACCTGCGCCGGGTTACCGTTGCGTCGACTACGAGAGAGGCGGCGGCAGGGATGGCGCGTGGCGACCACATCTACGCGCTCCGTGGGCGCCACTACACCCACCATGGCATCGACTGCGGTGACGGCACGGTCATCCACTACGTCGGCCCACGCGGCACCGTGAGGCGCGTCGCACGCACCCCGATGGAAGACTTCGCGGCCGGCTCAGACGTCCTCGTCCACGCCCACGAACCCCGCCTGGACGCCGACGAGACCATCCACAACGCCGAGTCCCGCCTGGGACACGTCGGCTACCACCTCGTGCGGAACAACTGCGAACACTTCGCCGCCTGGTGCTGCACCGGCCGCGCCCGCAGCCGTCAGGTGCGACGGTGGGCACTGGCCGCGCAAGGAACGCTCGCGTCGATGGTCGTCACCACCCAGGCCCTCGGAGCGCACATCGCGGTGCTGGGAAGCCTCGGCGCTGGCCTGTACGCACTCACCCGGCCCGTGCGGCGCAGCGCCCGGCACCTCGAGCGATGAGCAGCGTCGCCGGCAACACGAGCGAACCGCGCTTGATCGACCAGGTGCTCCGCTTCATGGTCATCGGAGGACTCGCCACCCTGGTGTCGTTCGTCGGGTTCAACGCGCTCGTCCACGGGGCCCTCATCGGCGTCAAACCCCTTGAAGACCAGCCAGTCACGGCGTTCGCCTTCGTCAACGCGCTCGCCGGTCTCGTCGCCTACGCCGGGATGCGGTCGTGGGCGTTCAGCCACCGCACCGTCCACGAGCCCGTCGAGAGCATCGTCCGGTTCTTCGCCCTCGGCGCGTTGACCATGGCCATCCCGGTCGTGTGCCTCGCCGTGAGCCGCTACCTGCTGGGCAGGACCGACCCGTGGTCCGACAACATCGCGGCCAACGTCATCGGCCTAGCCCTGGGGACCGCGACCCGATGGTGGGTCTTCAGGCGCTACGTGTTCACCGAGCCCATCACGCTGACTACCTCCGACACCCACTGACCGCCACTGACCGAGCTCCTTGCGCGTCCGTGCCGCCCGGACTACCTTCCAAGACGATGGGACACGCCCCGCCACGCGGGAACCGTGTCCCATCGCCACAACTGCACCTGGAGCATCCGACCGTGGCAACCTCACGGCACTCCACAAACACCGGCCTCATGTGGGCTGCCCCACGCAACAAGGTGCGACTTCCGTGTTCCCGTCGATGCGCTCACAACGAACGTCGACCGAGTCGTAGACATGATCAACGCCGCTGCCGCCACGCCTCCCGAGGACCGAGTTCGGGGTGTCCCTTCATTCCCTTCATCACGTCACCAGTGAAGTTGCAGATTCTCACCTGCGTGGCCCCGGTAGGCAGCCTGTCGCCCGGCGGGAACTGTGGCCCCACCTCGGGGCCGGGGCAGCGCGTCGCAAGGGAAGTGATGCGCGGTGGAAGAGACCCGGTGGGCATCGGGACAACAAGTGGCGTGGCAGATGTTGCGGGACTCTCGGCCGGGTCCTGCTGGCGGCCGGTCGTACATCCGCCAGCAACGACCAAGCACGTGACCGCATAGACGAGTGCCCCCGACACCTTCATGGCCTGAGAGTGGCCGGAGGCGAAGATGGGCGCAACAGGCGTCACCGAATCGTTGTCACGTGTCGCGTCCCCCACCACCGTCCCGGTGACGAACCTTAGGTCCCATCCGCGAGCCCGCGAGATTAGCGTCCGGATCTGCCGCGACTAGTGCGTCCGCACATGCCGATGTCCGGGGTGGTGCTTGAGATACTCACCACGTGACCCGGTCGGCCGAGGAGTACCCGTTTGCGCCGAAGTCCACATCGCGACTTGTGCCGGGACAGTTCTGGTCCGTGCGCCGCGATGACGAACGCTTCGGCGTCGGGGTGGTACTTGGCGTCCCCACGCCGGAGACTGCACCGCACCACGCAACGAACACACGGATCTTCACCGCAGGGCTCCTGGACGTCGTGCTCGACGAGCATGCGGCCCCATCTGATCTCGACGACGCTCGCTTGATGTACTGGGGTTATGCCCATGTGAGGTCGATCAACCTCACGAGCGACCGCGGCCTTGAAGGTCTAGCCGATCACCTACTGCCGGACCTTCGCCGACTGAACGACGCCGCGGTCGTCGTCGACGTCGACTCGCGGCGGGCAGTGGGCTGGCAGTTGTCGGAGAGCCTTCGCACCGATCTGGCGCTGGACGCCCTCGAGTGGGTCTGTGGACCCGCGAGCACGCAGGTCGCATCGCTGTGGACCTCACCGACCGGTCGGCGGGATCAGTCCGCGTCGTGCTTCCGTGGTGCCCCGAGGTGGCGTTCTGACCCGGCGGTGTGGTGGCCGTTGTCGTCGACGGCTGTCGCGGATGATGCAGGTCCGGCGGAAGAGGTCGCGGCGGCCTGCTCGGCTCGGGCTGCGGCCCCGGCGGAGGTCGAGCGCAGCTCGACCTGGGGCAGCAGCAGCAGCACCGCGAAGGCGACCAGCATCACCAGCCCGCCGGAGAGCAGCACCAGGCTCATCGAGTCGGCGAAACCCACCTTGAACGGGTGCGCCAAGACGTCGGGGAAGCTGTTGATCACCGACGAGTCGTTCTGGACCTTGGTCAGCACCCCGCCGCCGCTCCGCAGGCTCGACTTGAGCCCGGCGTTGGCGGGTTCGGTGAGTGCCTTCGCGAACGCGGGGTCATTCGCCGCAGCACCGAAGGCGTTCTTGATGTTGTCGCCCAAGGTGCCGAACAGCAGGGACAGGAACACCGCGACGCCGAGCGTCCCGCCCATCTGCCGGAAGAAGGTCGCCGAGCTGGTGGCGACGCCGATGTCCCGGGGCGGCACAGCGTTCTGCACGATGATCGTCAGCGGCTGCATGCACTGGCCAAGACCGAGGCCGAGGAACAGCATCCCGCCCATCACCCACAGCAGGCTGGTGTCGGCGGTGACGAACGACAGCGCGATCATCGACAACCCGCCAAGCGCCGAGCCGATGATCGGGAAGATCCGGATCCGGCCCGTACGCGAGGTGACCTGCCCGACCCCGATACCGGCGCTCATCATCCCGACCACCATCGGCAGCATCATCAGGCCGGCCTTCGTCGGCGACGCGCCGTGCACGATCTGCATGTACTGCGGAAGCACGGTGATCCCCCCGAACAGCGCAGCACCGATCACCACGCTGCCTGCGATGGTGACCGCGGCCGCCCGGATCCTGAAGATCCGCAAAGGGATCAGCGCGTCGTCGCCCATCGCGCGTTCGACGGCGACGAAGGCAAGGATGCCCAGCACCCCCACGACGTACGACGTCAAGGATCGGGCGGACGTCCAGCCCCACTCGCGTCCCTGCTCGGCCGCGATCAGCAGCGGGACCACGGCGATCACGAGGGTGACCGCGCCCCACCAGTCGATCCGCACCTTGCCGACGCGCGGGACGTGGCGCAGGTGCAGGTTCTTGGTGACCACGACGAGGGCGGCGATGCCGATCGGAACGTTCACCAGGAACACCCAGCGCCAGCCGTCGATGCCGAGGATCGAGGCCTGGCCGGCGAAGAGTCCGCCGGCGACCGGGCCGAGGACGCTGGAGGTGGCGAAGACTGACATGAAGTAGCCGGTGTACTTGGCCCGCTCGCGCGGGGACACGATGTCGCCGATGATCGCCAGAACCAGGGTGAACAGACCGCCCGCGCCGAGCCCCTGGACGGCGCGGAGTGCGGCGAGCATGTACATCGAGGTGGCGAACGTGCACGCCACCGAACCGACGATGAACAACGAGATCGCGAACAAGAAGAGCTTCTTGCGTCCGTAGAGGTCGCCGAGCTTGCCGTAGATCGGCGTGGTGATCGTCGAGGTGATCAGGTAGGCCGTCGTCACCCACGCCTGGATCGACAGGCCGTCCAGGTCGTCGGCGATGGTGCGGATCGCCGTACCGACGATCGACTGGTCGAGCGCCGCCAGGAACATCCCGAGCAGCAGACCGGACAGGATCGTCAGGATCTGAGCGTGGGTGTACTCGTCGTTGGTCTCGCCCTCGGGGCGCACGGCGGCCGCCCCCGCACCGGTCGTCGTCGCCACGGAACAAGGCTAGTTGTCCCGCACAAGCATCGTCATTCGGAAGTGTCGCCCTGCGTCAAACCGTCGCCTGTCGAGGACATCTTGATCGACCGATGAGCGGACGAGCCACCGATAGCCTGCGAGGGTGCCTCGGTCAGTCATCGTCATGAGCGACGATCCCCACCTGTTCCGGAGCGTCGCTTCGGCACTTGGACCCGATGGCCGTTTCAGGGTCGTGGGCGATGACCTCCACTGCGACGGTTCAGCCGCGCCGCTCACGAACATCTATCCGATCGAGAACCTCGAGTCCGACTGGAAGGGATGGCGGCCGGGCGACAGTGGGATGCGGAACCCGGCGCAGATGTCCTCCCTCATCTTCGAGACGCGGTCGCCTGCGTGGGTCGCGGAAGTCGGACTGCTGCTGGCCCAGGCGTTGACGGCACAGGCGTGGTTCGTCGATTCCGCGGGCGTTGCCTGGCCCGTGGGCGAGGTCGATCCGGGTCGCATCGCCCTCGCATGAACCTCCGCATCGGTCGCGATGGGTGAGTCCTCCGCCGTGTCCCGCATGCCCGACCTGCAGGTTGTGTGCATGAGTTGATGCGGCGCGCAACCAGCTTGCTGCGGATCCCCGTGGCTGTAGATGATCGAGCAATGAGGAACGAGCCGGTGTTGTACCTGACCGTCGGCCTGCCAGGCGCGGGCAAGACAACGCTGGCGCGCCAGATCGCCGACGCCCAGGGGATTCTCCGGCTCACGCCTGATGAGTGGATGGCTCCTCTGTTCCGCGACAGTGATGCGGACGGGCGACGAGACATTCTCGAGGGACGCATGATCTGGGTCGCTCACGAGGTGCTGAGGAGTGGGGCCTCCGTCATCCTCGACTTCGGATGCTGGTCACCTGAGGAGCGTTACGCGATCCGCGTCATCGCTGAGTCCGTGGAGGCGCGTTTCGACCTTCGACACGTCAGCATCGAAGAGGCGGAGCGCCGCGCACGAGCGCAGTCTCGATGGGAGACCGCGCCCGAGACCACGTTCGCCATGAGCGACGCCGACCACGACCGCTTCCTCGCGCTGTGCCAGCCTCCATCACCAGATGAGCTGTCGTACGCTGCCGTGCCGGATTCCCCACCCGGCTTCGGCAGCTGGTTCCAATGGGCGAGCGTGCGTTGGCCATCGTTGCCGCGCTTCGACGAGGTCACCGCACGTCCTGACGAGCCGCGATCCGCGCTGTGATGCCCGCCTCAAGCCGCCGCTCTCCGCGCTGGTCTCGTCATCCACCGGCATCTTGCGGGTGGATTGCTTCGAGGCATCGTGGGTCTCGGCGTGGACGCTGGAGCGCGCGTAAGGTCGATCAGAGAAGGGGCGAGCCGTTCTGGGCTGTTTCAGCTCGGGCCGAAGGGCGCTCGCCGTGATGGAGAGGAGCCACCGTCGATGAGGTCGAGCACTCGATGGATCATGATTGCAGCGGCTGCTCTCGTCGCCGTCCTCATCGTGCTCCTGGTTCTGTACGGCGGAGGGAACGGTGACGGCGGGACGGGTGGCGGGGGCTACTGACTGCGGCCGCGACATTGCGCCGCCCGTAGGCGCGCGACGGCCCGACCATGGTCATCGCGGACATGCGTGGAGAATCGTCCGAGCGTCCGGAGACGAGCGCAGACCGGAACCGAACGGACGGGCTCGGGGTCAGTAGGGTGCGGGCGAGTCTCCGAGGAGGATTGATGAAGGCGCGATCGTTGGGTCCGTGGCGTTGGCTCGACCTCTTGGTGGTGGCGCTGCCGGTCGCCATCGCTGCCCGCTTGCTCCACTCCGGAGCAGCCGTGCTGTTCATCCTGGCGGCGCTCGCGGTGATCCCGCTCGCCGGACTGGTCGGTCGGTCCACCGAGGTCCTTGCCGAGACCATGGGTGGCAGCAAGGGTGCGCTGTTGAACGCCACCTTCGGCAACATGGCTGAGCTCATGATCGCCGCGCTGCTGGTCCTCAACGGTGAGATCGCCGTGCTCAAGGCGTCCGTCACCGGCTCCATCATTGCGAACCTGCTCCTGCTGCTCGGGGTCTCCATGATCGTCGCGGGCCGCGGCAAGGGCGAGGTGAAGATCACTGCCACCTCGCAGATCCAGTCGACCATGCTGTTCTTGTCGATCGGCATCCTCCTGCTGCCCACCGTGTTCTCCTTCCGGCCGGAGAGCTCGACGACCCGGCTCGACGAGGTCAGCTGGCTGGTCGCGTTGATCCTCTTCGTGGTCTACGCCCTCTCGTTGCTGTTCATGCTGCGCACGCACCAGAACCTGTTCCGAGCCGACTCCCAGGCCGAGAGCGACACGGACTCGACCGGGCACAGGGACACGTGGTCGGTGCGTGGTGCGGTCATCGTCCTGGCTGTGGCGACGGTCCTCGTCGCGATCGCCGCCGAGATGGTGGCCAGCAGCGTGCAGGAGGCCGGGACGTCCCTGGGTCTGCACAGCGGATTCATCGGGTTCGTGATCCTGCCGCTGGTGGGCAACGCGGCCGAGCAGTTCAGTGCGCTGACCCTCGCGGCCAAGGACAAGCTCGGTACGGCCGCCGAGATCGCGGTCGGCGCCAGCATGCAGCTGGCCATGCTGGTGGTTCCCATCCTGGTGCTCCTCGGCGCCGTCACCGGTCACCCGTTCGACCTGGCCTTCAGCCTCCTGGAGCTCACGGCGTTGCTCGTCGGGACGCTGCTGACTCGCCAGCTCCTCGACGACGGGAAGACCAACTGGCTCGAGGGGGTCATGCTGCTCGGGCTCTACCTGGCCTTCGCAGGTGCTGTCTTCTTCGCGGAGATCTGAGCGACCCCGCTGGACGTGTGACCTACTGCGCGCACGACCACGCGGCACGCGAGCCCTCAGCTCATCCGCCGCAGCACGCCCACCGGGACGTGCTTGATCACGAACCCCAGCGGTGCCCAGGGCCAGGCCGGGACCCGGGCCGAGGACTTCTCCTTCTCGATGGCCTCGACCATGGCGCGCACGCCCTTCTCGGTCGAGCTCACGAGCGGCGTCTTCGCCGAGGTGCCGGACATCTCGGAGACGATGTAGCCCGGGTAGAGCACGGTCACCTTGATCGGGGTGCCGTGCACGTCGGCGCGGAAGCCCTCGGCGAGGTGCGCGACGGCGGCCTTGGTGGCGGCGTACGTCGTGATGTTCTTCGGCATCCCGCGCAGGGCGGAGACGCTGGAGACCATCACGAGCTGGCCGGCGTTCTGGGCGCGGAAGATCGCGGCGGCGGCCTCGGTCTGGGCGAGCGCGCCGATGAAGTTGGTCTCGGCCGTCTCCCTGTTGGCGTCGAAGCGGCCGGTGCCGAGCGGCTGGCCCTTGCCGAGCCCGGCGTTGACCACGACCTTGTCGAGGCCGCCGAGCTCAGCGGCGAACTCGTCGAACACCCGGAACACGGCGTCGTGGTCGGTGACGTCGAGCGCCTTCACCAGGACCGTCACGCCCGGGTGCGACGTCGCGATCTCGGTCCGCAGCGAGTCGAGGCGGTCCGTACGCCGGGCACACAGCGCGAGGTCGTAGCCGAGGGCCGCGAACTGGCGGGCCATCTCGGCGCCGAGGCCGCTGCTGGCGCCGGTGATGAGGATCGAGGGCATCGGGTGAGGTCCTAGCGGTAGGTGAGCAGGTCGGGGGAGAGGTGGTCAGCGGCGTTGAAGGACACCAGCGTCGTACCGCGTCGGCCGCGAACGATGGTCGAGGTGCCGGTGTTGATCGAGACCGGGTTGAGCCGGAGCCACAGGTCCGTACGCGCCGGTTCGGCGTCGGCGAGGAGCGCGGCGACCACCCACGCGATCGCACCGCCACTGGTGAGGACGACGGCCGTGCCACGCGACGGCAGCGACTCGGCGACCCGTTCCATCGCCGCGTCCACGCGGGAGGTGAACGCGCCGAACGACTCGTCGTAGGCCTCGTCGTCCGCGCCGGAGGTCCACCGGAGGGTCGCCTCCTCGAACCACCGCTGGAAGGCGGCCTGCTCCGACTCGCCCTCCTGGGTCGTCGGCGACGCGTGCACCCCGAGCACCTGGTCGTGGTCGAACTCGTTCCAGCCGCCGTCGACCGCGACCTCCGCGGACCAGCCGGAACCCTCCAGCACGGCTGCAGCGGTCTCCGCGTGCCGGCGCATCTCGCCGACGACGACCCGGTCCGGCGTGACCCCGCGAGCGTCGAGAGCCGTGCCCAGCACGCGCGACTGCTCGTGACCGGTGGGGGAGAGGACGTCGTAGTCGGCGGCACCGAACGAGGCCTGGCCGTGCCGCACGAGGAGGATCGAGCTCATGCGCCCTCGCTCTCGGTGAGCCCGTCCAGCCGTCGACCGATGATCTGCACGGCCGGGCCGAAGAGGGCGTACATCTCGTTGCTCGTCTGGCCGTGGAAGTAGCGGTAGTAGATCTGCTGGGCGATGGCGGCCATCCGGAAGAGACCGAAGACCTCGTAGAACCGCCACTGCTCCGGGGTCACGGAGCGGCCGGTGCGCTCGGCGTACGCCGCCACGAACTCGTCGCGGGTGAGCATCCCGGGCAGGTGCGTCGGCACCCGCCGCATCATCTGGAACTCCTCGGTGTCGTCGGCCTGCACCCAGTAGGCCATCGAACCGGCCAGGTCCATGAGCGGGTCGCCGAGCGTCGCCATCTCCCAGTCGAGGACGCCCACCACGCGGGTGACGTCGTCGGCGTCGAGCACGAGGTTGTCGAGCTTGAAGTCGTTGTGGATCACACAGGTCGCGACGTCGTCCGGCTGCTGCGCGTCGAGCCACGCCATCACCGGCTCGAGGTCGGGCACGTCCTCCGTGCGCGCGTTGCGGTAGCGCGTGGTCCAGCCCTCGACCTGGCGACGGACGTAGCCGGCACCCTTGCCGAGGTCGGCGAGCCCCGCCGCCTCGGGATCGATGCCGTGCAGCTCGGCGAGCACGTCGACGGCGTCGAGGCACAGCGCGCGCGCCTGCGCGGGCGAGAGCGGCACGTCGGTCGGCCACTCGCTGCGAGGGATCACGCCGGCGATCCGGTCCATCGCGTAGAAGTCGCCGCCCAGGACCTGTGGGTCGTCGCAGAACGCCACCATCGGCGCGACGTAGTCGAAGACCGGGGCGAGCG
The DNA here is from genome assembly GCA_963711175.1 of uncultured Actinomycetota bacterium. GTDB lineage: Bacteria > Actinomycetota > Actinomycetes > Propionibacteriales > Nocardioidaceae > Nocardioides. The sequence goes on along the minus strand of CAVQDC010000021.1, from coordinate 339,120 downwards.
CCGACTGGATCACGTGCTCGCGGTGCATGTCGTGCGCACCCTTGGCCTTGGTGCCCGCAGGCGCGCGCCTCAGGATCAGGTCGCGGCCCGAGGGGTAGCGCAGCAGGTAGGTCAGGTTCGAGGCGCCGCCGGTGAACTGACGGACCTCGGGCTCACCGTCGAGGCCGTCGGGCGACGGCGCGTGCGACCGCAGCCAGTCGGCGACCGGCGCGACGTCGAAGGCGTCCTCCTCGCGCACCTCGCGGGCACCCGGGACCGCCGTCACGTGAATGCCTGCTCGAGCTTCGCCGCCTGGTCGCGCATCACGGCGTCGTAGGCAGGCCGGTCCGCCCACTTGAGGAAGTACGCCTGGCGCGCCGGCTCGTCCGGGACGATGACGTCGTCGCCGGCGTCGATACCCGCGAGCACCGCGGCCGCGATGTCGTCCGCGGTGATCCGGGACCGCTCGACCAGCCCGGCGACGACCTGTCCGACGGCCTCGTCGCTGCCCTGCATCGAGTCCATCAGGTGGGTGCGGAAGTAGGACGGGCACACCACGCTCGCCCGGATGCCGTACGACGCGAGCTCGTGGCCGCACGTCTCGGTGAACGCCACGACCGCGGCCTTCACCGCGTTGTACGAGCCCATCCCGCCCGGGTGCACGAGGCCGGCGAGCGACGCCACGTTGACGAGGTGGCCGGACCCCTGCTCCTTGAGCATCGGCACGAACGTCCGGGTCCCGCGCACCAGGCCGAAGAGGTTGATGTCGGTGATCCACTGCCACTCCTCGAGCGTGCAGCGGTCGACCCGGCCGCCGCCGGCGACACCGGCGTTGTTGACCAGCACGTCGAGCCCGCCCCAGCGCTCGCGTACGGCGTCGAGGGCTGCGGCCCAGTCGTCGTCGGAGGTGATGTCGAGGACCAGGTCGACGCCGTCCGCGGCGACCCGGTCGGTGGCCAGCACCTCGTCGCCCCGCGCGCGGAAGGCGGCCGTGAGTGCGGCGCCGAGCCCGGAGGCGGCGCCGGTCACGAGGATCCGGCGCGTGTTCTCGGGGTCCCCGCGGCGTTGTTCGGGGGAGCGCAGCGGAGGAGAAGAAGGTCGGGGGGTGATCACGACGTGTACTTCCCGAGCTCGATCTTGGCGATCACGTTGCGGTGCACCTCGTCCGGTCCGTCGGCGAGGCGCAGCGAGCGCGCGCCCACCCATGCGGCGGCGAGCGGGAAGTCGTCGCTCATGCCCCCGCCACCGTGCAGCTGGATGGCCATGTCGATGACGTCGAGCGCCATGTTGGGCACCTCGACCTTGATCTCGCTGACCGCGGAGTAGGCCTCGCGGCTCATGCCCTGGTCGAGCAGCCACGCGGCGTGCATGACCAGCAGGCGTGACCGGTTGATCGCGATGCGGGCATCGGCGATGCGCTCGCGGTTGCCACCCAGGTTGGCGATCGGCTTGCCGAACGCCGTACGGGAGACCGCGCGGGTGCAGGCGAGCTCGAGCGCGCGCTCGGCGAGGCCGATGGCGCGCATGCAGTGGTGGACACGACCCGGGCCGAGCCGGCCCTGGGCGATCTCGAAGGCCCGGCCGGGCCCGAGCAGGACGTTGGCAGCGGGCACGCGGACGTTGTCGAAGGACACCTCGCCGTGGCCCAGCGGCTCGTCGTAGTAGCCCATCGTGGTGAGCATCCGCTCGACCTTCACGCCCTCGGCGTCACGCGGCACGAGCACCATGGTGTGGCGTGAGTGGCGGTCGGCGTCGGGGTCGGAGAGCCCCATGAAGACGAAGATCTTGCAGTCCGGGTTGCCCACGCCGGTGGACCACCACTTGCGGCCGTTGATGACGATCTCGTCGCCGTCGACCTGCGCGGTGGCCGCCATGTTGGTCGCGTCGGACGACGCGACCGCGGGCTCGGTCATGCAGAAGGCGCTGCGGATCTCCGCCTGCAGCAGCGGCTCGAGCCACTGCTCGCGCTGCTCGTCGGTGCCGTACTTGAGGAGCACCTCCATGTTGCCGGTGTCGGGCGCGTTGGAGTTGAAGACCAGCGGGGCCAGGAACGAGCGGCCCATCACCTCGGCGACCGCGGCGTAGTCGACGTTGGAGAGGCCCTCGCCGCCGTCGGTGCCGAAGTCCGCGGCATAGCGACCGGCGTGCTCGGCGGGCAGGAAGAGGTTCCAGAGGCCCTGCTCGCGGGCCTTGGCCTGGAGCTCCTTGATGAGCGGGTCCGGCGTCCAGCTGTCGCCGCCGCTCTCGCGCAGCCGGGTGATGCGCGTGTGCGCGGCGGCCTCGATCGGCTCGACCTCCGCGGTGACGAACGCGTGCACGCGGTCGCGGAGGTCGGCGGCGCGCGGGGAGAGGGAGAAGTCCATGTCATTGACCTTGGCACACTGTTGAGCAATGCTCAATAGTGTGGTCCCGGGTCCAGCAGAACACGTCGCAGCATCACCCGGCCACGCCCCGAAGTCAGGTAGGCGCCGGCTGAGCGCCGAGGACCGGCGTCGACAGCTGGTGGGCATCGGGTTGTCCAAGATCGTCGAGAAGCCGATCCAGGACGTCTCGCTCGACGACATCGCGGCCGAGGCCGGGATCTCCCGCGGACTCCTGTTCCACTACTTCCCGACCAAGACCGACTTCTACCTCGCCTGCATCGCGGCCGCCGGTCGACGGATGCTGCGCACGACCGCGCCCGACGAGGCGCTGCCGGGGGAGCAGCAGGTCGAGATGGTGACCCGCCTGATGGTCGAGCAGATCGAGCGGCGGCGCGACTTCTACCTCGCCCTCGTGCACGGCCACGGTGTCGCCGACCCGCGGGTGAGCGAGGTGATGGAGTCGGTGCGCGACGGCAGCACGGACCGCGTGATGGCGGCCCTCGACATCCCCGAGCGCCAGCGAGACGTCGTACGCGCGTGGTGGGCCTACACGGAGGACCGGGCGCTCACCTGGTCGGCGGTGCCGACCGGTGAACGCCCGGTTCCGGTGTCAGGCCTGGTCGTGGAGTGCGTCACCGCCCTGCACGCCCTGCTGGCGATCGAGGCGTGAGCCTCAGCGCGTGACGCGACCCGTCACGGTGAAGCGCTGCTTGTCGTCGAGCGGACGACCCTGGCAGGCCAGGACCGTCTTCTTGTTGCAGTCGTAGCGGGTGGAGCCGTTGACGAGCGTCACGGACACCGCGCCGACCGAGCGATTGTCGAAGCTCACGCGCGTCCGACCGTCGCCGGCGCCGTTGAGCCGCACCAGGCGGACCTGGCGCTTGCCGTTGCGCAGGTGGACGACGACGACCGCGGCGGGCGTGGTGCGCTTGACCGGACCGTTGACCGAAACGGCGAGCTTCCACTTCTTGCCCGACAGGCCGCGTCCGGGCGCGTAGATGTAGGAGGCCGAGGCCAGGTGGCTGACCTTGACGGCGAAGCGCTTGCTGCGCTTGCCCTTGCTCAGCCGCTTGCCCCCGCGGACCTTGGGGAACGCGTACTCGGCGCCCTCGGGATAGTTGGCGGCCGGCGTGAGGTTGCCGGCGGCGAACTTCGCGTAGACCTTGGTCAGGCCGCCCTTGTGCTTCAGGACCTTCTGCAGGGCGGTGATGCTGTACTTGCCGCCGTCCTGCTTGAGCGAGCCGGCCTGGTCCCAGGCCTTCTTGACGATCCCGATGCCGTACTTCGTGGAGAGGTACTCCCAGAAGACCCAGTTGCCGTACTGGTAGCCCTCGTTGCGGCTGAACGCGTCGAGCGGGATGTAGGGCGCGTAGATCTGGCTCCAGGGGAAGTACTGCCGGTTGTCGTTGACCTGGGTGGCGATGCGCTCCTCCATCCAGGTCGCCGTCGCCTCCATCATCCACGGGTCCTCGGCGAAGTCGTAGGCGTACTGCACGGCGTGGAAGAACTCGTGGGCGGCCGTGACGACGAGGTTGTCGGTCGGCGTGCCGGTCGGGAACTGCGCCGCGGCGAAGTCGTTGTCGAGCACGCAGTAGCCGGAGCCGGTGTGCTTCTTGACCTGCTTCTCGCCGGCGCAGAAGCCGTAGATGTCGCCACCGAGGTCCTTGAGGTAGACGTCGAAGAGCGGGCTGCCGCCGCGGGTGCCGTCGGTCAGCGGCGCGCGGTAGCCGAGCTGGTCGACCTCGGTGCTCCACACGGAGTCCATGACGGCGAGGTTGGTCGCGGGCCAGTCGGGCGACGGCGGGGCGTCGGCGCCGGTGGCGACGTAGTGGACGCAGATCCGGGTGTTGCAGATCGGGGCGGCCTCGGGCTCGGTGTAGCCGAAGCCCTGGTCGTCTCCCACGCCGTCGGTCGGACGGGCGAGGAGGGCCTTGGCGATCGTGCGGTCCTTGCCGCGCAGCTCGGACTTCTTGAGCCAGAGGTCGCGCAGCGCGAGGGTGGCGGACGGGTCGCGACGCAGTGCCTGGCCACCCAGCACCCGGCGGGCCGTGGCAAGGGCGTCGGTGGCCGTCGGCTCGCCGAACGTCGGCAGCGGCGCCTCGGGGGTGAGCTCGAGGAGGTCACCCGGTGACAGGACGCCGGCAGAGCCCGGTCCGGTCGGGCGGTCGGTGTCGGCGGCAACGGCGGGTGCGGACAGAGCCGCACCGCCCATCAGTGCCACTGCCACGGCTGTGGTGACGATTCGGCGCATGGTTCCCCTCGTGGTTGTCATCTCGGAGGCGACCCTAACCCAGCCGGGTGACAGCGGGAGGGGGCCCGCCGGGAGCCGCTCAGAGGTCCGCGATGTGCTCGATGATCGCCGTGGTCGAGATGGCCGGGGTGCGCTCGAGGTAGACGACCTCGCAGACGTCCTCGAACTCGTCGAACTTGCCGGCCCAGTCGTCGCCCATCACGAGCACGTCGGCTCCGTGCTCGACGATGTAGTCGCGCTTCTGCTCCAGGCTCTCCTCGACGAAGACCTGGTCCACGACCTTGAGCGCGCCCACGATGGCGAGGCGCTCGCGCTGCGTGAAGATCGGGGCGCGGCCCTTCTTGCGTTCGTTGAGGGCGTCGGCCGAGACGCCCACGACGAGCCGGTCGCCCAGTGCCGCCGCGCGCTCCAGCACGCGCAGGTGCCCGACGTGGAAGACGTCGAACGTGCCGAAGGTGATCACGGTGCGAGGCATGCGCGGCATTCTGGCACGCTGGATTCGGCGCGGTCAGGGAGGATGACCCCATGTCCGCGCAGCAGCCCAGCATCTCCTTGATCACGCCCGACCCGGGGGCGGACGAGGCGCGACGTCGCGGCCTGCGCCAGATGCGTACGGTCGCCGTCGGCCTGCTGCTCCTCGCTGCCTGCGTGTACGTCGCCACGCTCGGCCGCGACGGCATCTGGGGCTTCGTGAACGCAGGCGCCGAGGCGTCGATGGTCGGCGCGATCGCCGACTGGTTCGCGGTGACCGCGCTCTTCAAGCACCCGCTGGGCCTGCCGATCCCGCACACGGCGCTGATCCCCAAGCGCAAGGACGAGCTGGGCAAGGGGCTCGAGGAGTTCGTGGGGGAGAACTTCCTCCAGGAGGAGGTGATCCGCGAGCGGGTCGCGGCCGCGACCATCTCGGCCCGCGTCGGCGACTGGCTCAGCGATCCCACCAACGCCCGCCGGGTCGTGGACGAGGTCTCCGACGTGGCCGCGATCGCGCTCGGCAACGTCCGCGACGACCACATCGCCGACCTGGTGACCGAGGCGCTCGTGCCGCGCTTCCGCGAGGAGCCGATCGCCCCGCTGCTCGGGACGACGCTGATGGAGGTGCTGCGCGACGACCTGCACCGCGGCGTCGTCGACCTGGCGGTCGAGGAGATGCACCGCTGGCTGATCGACAACCCCGAGACGTTCGCGCGCGTCCTGGGGGACCGCGCGCCGTGGTGGGCGCCGCCGAAGCTCAACGACGCGGTCACCACCCGGATCCACCTCGAGGCCGTCGTCTGGCTGGAGGACATCCGCGACGACCCGCACCACCGAGCGCGCGACGCGCTCGACTCGATGCTCGGCCAGCTGGCCCGCGACCTGCTCAACGACCCCGAGACGATGGACCGCGCGGAGGCCTTCAAGAACCGGCTGCTCGACCACCCGCAGGTCGTCACGACGGCCATCTCGCTCTGGAAGGCGATGCGCTCGGCCCTGCTCGGCTCGATCCGGGACCGGGAGGGCGCGGTGCGCCGCCGCCTGCTCGAGGAGCTCACCCTCTTCTCCGGGCGGCTGCGCTCGGACGCAGCGCTGCGCGAGCGGCTCGACCGTACGGCCGCCGACCTGGCGGTCTTCATGATCGAGCGCTACGGCGCCGAGCTGACCACCGTCATCACCCACACCATCGAGCGCTGGGACGGCAAGGAGGCCGCCCGACGCATCGAGCTGCACGTCGGCCGCGACCTCCAGTTCATCCGGATCAACGGCACGATCGTCGGCGGGCTGGTCGGTGTGGTGATCCACGCGGTGAGCCTGCTGACCAGGTGACCGGGCCCGGAACGCGCCAGCGGGCCGCTCCCGGACACCCGGAGACAGCACCGTCTTTCTACTTTCGGCAGGCCTTCATCACGGGCATGACCCGCGTGGTGCTCTGGCGCGCGTGGGCGTACGCGTCGTCGAAGTGCGCGAGGTACTGGTCGTGGAGCCAGCGGTTGCCCACGATGCGCAGCATCACCTCGTCGTTGTAGAGCAGCCCGCCGCAGGTCGTGTTGGACGTGCCGGTCAGCACGAGGTCCGTGACCTTGCCGCGATACCGGGCGTGCGCGACCAGCATCTTGTCGTGGGTCAGCACGGTCCGGACCCGTGCGTCGGGGATGTCGCCGGTCGGCTGTGGTGACTGGAGCCAGTTCTCCACGGTGTCGCGGGAGGTGACGATCCGGACCCGGCAGCCCGCGTCCGAGAGGCGGGCCAGCTGGGCGCGTACGTCCGCGCGCTGGATCACCGCGAACATCGCCGAGACCCGCGAACCACGGGGGCACGAGAGGTCGCGCAGCGTGGTGAGGAGCAGGTCGCTGCGGTTGGGGTAGACCGCCGCCGTGATCGGACCGCGCGACCAGACCTTGTCCCGGTCGCCCCACCGCGTCCCTCCAGCCTTGGTGCTCTGCGCCTCCAGCCGCGCGAAGTAGTCGAGGCCGAAGGCGTACAGGCCGGGGTCGTCGATCTTGAGGAACGAGTTGTACTGGCGGTACTGCCGGTCCTCGAGGTTGGCCGAGGACGTGATGAAGGACTGCACGCCACCGATCTCGGTGAGGAAGAACTTCAGGTGCTGCACGTCCTGGCTGTCCGGGTAGGGCCCGGGTGCGCGCCAGGGCAGGCATGCGCCGTCGCACACCGTGACGTTGGTGCGCTCGGGATCCGCGTCCTCGATCGTCTCGAGCAGCCGGCGACCGTGACGGTTGAGCCGCAGGTCGTCGTCGGCCACGAGGTAGACCACGGCGCCGCGACGCTGGGCTGCGATGAGCGCGTCGGTCGGTGGCTTGATGTCCCACCGGAACATCGCCACCCGGATCGTGTCTCCCGGCCCTGCTGCGTCGAAGAGCGTGCTGGCCCGCCCGAGCACCGTCGGGTCGGCGGTGACCGTCGGGGGAGAGGTGAAGCAGGTCTCGATCCCACCGCGGGCGGCACACCCCGACTTCCCGGCCCGGGCTTCGTACGCCCCCTCGGCCTGCAGGGGGACCAGCAGGCACATCAGGCCAAGAAGGATGGTCGCCAGGGTCGCGATGCCGCGTCGAGTCCACACGGTCGCCAAGGGTATGTGCAGTGGTTGACTGGACCCATGAACCTGCCCGGTCCTGTTCCGATGGACGTGCCGATCCGCGACGAGTCGATCCGGCTCGGCCAGTTCCTCAAGCTGGCCAACCTGGTCGAGAGCGGCGCCGAGGCCAAGCCGGTGATCGCCGATGGCGCGGTGACGGTGAACGGGGAGGTCGAGACGCGCCGAGGCCGCCAGCTCGCCCCCGGTGACGTGGTCACGATGGGCGGCCAGGCGGCCAGGGTCGCCACCGGGGACGTCGAGATCGACGTCCCCTGGTAGCAGCTACTTCACCTCGCGGTGCAGCACCCGGTAGGTGCCGATCGCCAGTGGCAGCAGCACCCAGACGGCGACCGCGGTCCCGAGGTGGGCCCAGTCCTGGCCGGCCATCTCGCCGGCGAACAGCGGACGGGTGACTGCGTCCATGTCGAGCCACTCGCCGACCGTGGCGAGCGAGCCGAACACCTGGGTGAGGATCGTCCAGGCGGTGGGCAGCACCAGGACCGAGACGATCGCGACCGGAGTGTTGAGGAACAGCAGGCCGAACGCGACGCCCTGCAGGACGTAGATCATCAGCGCCAGCACGAGGCCGCTGCCGGCGGCGGCGGTGAGGTCCCACTCGCCGGTGCCCCCGACGACATTGGCCAGGGCCGAGGCGGCGACCGCCGCGACCAGCACGACGAGTGCCAGCAGGAGCGCGGCGAGTGCCTTGGCGAGGACGACCCGGCCACGTCGCGGCTCGAGGGTGAAGGTGACCAGTCCGGTGCGCTGGGTCCACTCGGCGGTGGCGGCCATGATGCCGAGGATCGGCAGGAGCATGGCCAGCGGCAGCGTGCCGAGCTCCAGCAGTCCACGGAAGCTGGCGTCCTCGGCCGGCCCCCAGATGACGAAGGCGGTCAGGACGACGGCGGCGAGCGCGGCCATCACGATGACCATCCAGCGTCCCGCGCGGGTGTCGACCATCTTGCGGAGCTCGGCCCGGAGGGTGCGCCCGAAGGGCACCCCGGGCCGACCGACGAGTGCGGTGCTGGTGGTGGCTGTGGCTGTGGCGGTGGTGGTGGCGCTCATGCTGCTGCTCCTTCGCGGGAGGTGGCGGCCGTGAGGCCGAGGAACATCTCTTCGAGGCCTTCGGAGCCGCCGGACCGCAGCTCGAGCAGCACGACGCGCTCGTCCGCGGCGATCCTGCCGACCACTCCGGGCTCGGCGTCGACGACGAGGCCGGATCCCGTCGTGGTGACAGGGACGTCGGCGCGCTCGAGCAGCGAGGCCAGGCGTACGTCGTCGGTCGAGCGGACGGTGGTCCCGCCGCGGGCGAGCAGCTCGTCCTTGGTGCCCATCGCCACGATCTGGCCGCGGCCGATCATCACGAGGTCGTCAGCGACGATCTGGACCTCGTGCAGCAGGTGGCTCGACAGCAGGACGGTGCCACCGCCGTCGGCGAAGCGCCGGAGCAGGCCGCGCATCCAGTGGATGCCCTGCGGGTCGAGGCCGTTGGCCGGCTCGTCGAGGACCAGCACCTGCGGCTCTCCGAGGAGGGCGGCAGCGATGCCGAGCCGCTGACGCATGCCGAGGGAGTAGTTGCGGACCCGGCGGCCGGCCTCGTCCTCGGTCAGCCCGACGACGGCCAGCACCTCCTCGACCCTCGCCTTCGACACACCGACGGAGACGGCGGCGACCCGCAGCACCTCGCGGCCCGTACGACCGGGGTGCTGCGCGGAGGCGTCGAGCATGACGCCGACCTGGCGACCGGGGTTGTGCAGCTCGCGGTAGGGCTGGCCGAGCAGGGTCGCCCGGCCCGACGTGGGCGGCGTGAGGCCGGTCATCATCCGCATGGCGGTGGACTTGCCGGCCCCGTTGGGGCCGAGGAAGCCGACGACGCTGCCGGGACGCACCTCGAAGGAGATGTCGTCGACGGCCGTGAAGCCGCCGTAGCGCTTGGTGAGGTTCTCGACTGAGATCATGTCTCCACCTTCCGCGGGCGACCGCCCTCGGGGCATCGGGCCCAGGGATCGCCGGCGTCCACCCCAGGTATCGACCTCCACCGCAGGTCGACACCTTGGTCGGACGCGGCCCCGACTCCGGTAGCCATAACCTCGGTGCCATGCGCACCGCCCAGCCCGACCCTGCGACGGCGGCGGACCGTCCGCGCTGGATGGCCCCGACGTGGCGCTACGCCTTGGCTGCGCTGATCAGTGCGGTCGTGTGGGGCCTCACCGTCTTCAATGCGGTGGACGCCGGCGTGAGCGACTCGTACGTGGCGTGGTTGCTCGTGGGCGACCCGGCCCTCGGGCTGGTCTCGTTCGTCCTGATCCGTTGGCGGCACCGGCAGCCGGCCGTCGTCGGCGTCGCGTTGGGCATGCTGTCGTTCGTCTCCACGTCGAGTGCAGGGCCGTCGTCGTGGATCGTCGCCTCCATCGCCTCGCACCGCCGGTGGCGCCTGCTCGCCGTCCTGATCCCGCTGACGGTCGTCGGCGGACTGGTCCAGGAACGCATCGGCGCCACCGAGGACACCCTTCCCCTGTGGGCGTCCATCGCCTTCAGCCTCCTGGTCGCGGGCATCCTCGTCGCGACGGGCTATGCGATGGGCTCGCAACGGCAGCTGGTCGACTCCTACCGGGACCGTGCGCTCACCGCCGAGCGCGAGCAGCTCGCCCGGGTGGCGCAGGCCCGCGCCGCGGAGCGGACGCGCATCGCGCGCGAGATGCACGACGTGCTGGCCCACCGGATCTCGCTCGTGGCGATGAACGCCGGGACCCTCAGCTATCGCACCGACCTGTCGGACGACGAGCGCGCCTCGACCGCCCGGTCCATCGAGGACAACGCACATCGCGCCCTGTCCGACCTGCGGGCCGTCCTCGGAGTGCTCCGCGACCCCGCCCAGCCGGCGGACGGAGTGCCGGAGCGGCCGCAGCCCGGGATCGAGGACATCGCCGGCCTGGTGGCGGACGAGGTGGCCGGTGGGATGCGCGTACGCCTGTCCGAACGGGTCGAGGACGAGGTGCCCGCCGCCACCGGGCGAACGGCCTTCCGCATCGTGCAGGAGGCGCTGACCAACGTGCGCAAGCACGCGACCGGGACCGCGGTCACCGTCGACCTGGCCGGCAGCCCCGACGACGGGTTGGTGATCGCCGTACGGAACGCCGCGCCCGTGGGAGCGGTGACCGGATCGGCGCTGCCCGCGTCGGGCCTGGGGCTGATCGGCCTCGCGGAGCGGGCGGAGCTGGCAGGAGGCCGGATCAGCCACGGTGTCGACGCCACCGGCGGCTACTCCGTACGCGCGTGGATACCGTGGACGTCGTGAGCACCGGACCACCGCGGCGGAGCCCGCTCCCATCGCCCTCGCGGTCGTCGACGACGACCCGATGGTGCGCGCGGCGCTCGGGATGATGCTCGGTGGCAGCTCCGGGATCACCGTCGTCGCCGAGGCGGTCGACGGCGAGGAGGCACTCCGGGTGGTGCCCGGCTCGGGCGCCGACGTGGTGCTGATGGACATCCGGATGCCGGTGCGCGACGGGCTCAGCGCGACCGAGGAGCTGCTGCGCACCCACCCCGAGCTGAAGATCATCGTGCTGACGACCTTCGACACCGACGACATGGTGCTCCGCGCGCTGCGCACCGGCGCCGCCGGGTTCCTGCTCAAGGACACCAAGCCGGCGCGACTCGTCGAGGCCATCCGTACGGTCGCGTCCGGGCAGCCGATGCTCTCGCCGAGCGTCACTGCACAGCTGATCGCAGCGGTCACCCGTGACGACGCGTCCGCAGTGGCGCAGGAGCGGACGGGGGCGGCGCGCGAGGCACTGTCGGGCCTCACCGAGCGGGAGCACGACGTCGCCGACGGAGTCGCCCGGGGCCTCAGCAACGCCGAGATCGCGGGCGAGCTGTTCATGGGAGTGCCGACGGTGAAGACGCACGTCGGACGGATCTTCGCCAAGCTGGGCGTCGAGAACCGGGTGCAGGTCGCGATCCTGGTCCACGACGCCCAGGGCTAGGCGTCGGTCTCGGTCAGGCCGGGACTAGCGGACCTCGAGCAGGTCCACCACGAAGATCAACGTCTCGCCCGGCTTGATCGCACCGCCGGCGCCACGGTCCCCGTAGCCGAGGTGCGGCGGGATGACGAGGCGGCGGCGACCGCCGACCTTCATCCCCTGCACGCCGGTGTCCCAGCCGGAGATGACCTGTCCGATGCCGAGGCGGAACTGCAGCGGGTCGCCGCGGTTGTAGGACGCGTCGAACTCCTCGCCGGTCGAGTGGGCGACGCCCACGTAGTGGACCGACACGGTCGAGCCGGACGTGGCCTCCGTGCCCTCGCCCTCGACGAGGTCGGTGACCTCGAGATCGGTGGGCGCCTCGCCCATGTGCGGGTCGACGTCGGGCTTCACACTCACGGTTGCTCCTTGAAGTTGCTGTCAGGTCTGGTGCACGTAGCTGTCGAGCTGGTCGCGCTCGAACTCGAGCTCGCCGATGCGGTTCTTCACCACGTCACCGATGCTGATGATGCCGGTCAGCCTTCCGGCGGCGACCACCGGGACGTGCCGGATGCGGTGCTCGGTCATCATCTGCATGAGGTCGGTGAGGCCGTCCTCACCCGCACAGGTGCGGACCTCGGCGGTCATGATCTCCCGCACGGCGGTGTCCAGCACCCCGGTGTCGGCGTGCAGACGGCGTACGACGTCGCGCTCGCTGACGATGCCCGTCACGCTCTCGCCGTCCTCGCTCACCACGAGCGCACCGACGTTGTGCTCGGCGAGCAGGGCGATCAGCTCGCGCACGGTGGCGTCGGGGCCGATGGTCACCACCTCGTGACTGGGCTTGGCGTTGATCACGTCGTTGATCTTCATGGTCTCGACCTCTCGTTCGTCCTGCTGCGGACTACTGATGAGTCACCGTAGCCAAGCCTCGCGGCGAGGGACAGGGTTCTTCGTCTCAGTCCGGGACCGGTGGCGCCTGGCGGTCGCGCAGACTGCTGACCGAGCCGGGTCCGCGGCGCGGCACGTCGGGGTCGGTCTCGTCGTCGTCCATCGCGCCGAGGAACGAGAGCGCGGCGTCGTGCAGGTGGCGGTTGGTGGCCAGCGCGTTGCCGCCCCACGGGCCGTCCGTGCCGTCGAGCGAGGTGAACTGGCCGCCGGCCTCGCGCACGATCACGTCGAGGGCGGCCATGTCGTAGAGCGCGAGCTCGGGCTCAGCGGCGATGTCGACGGCGCCCTCTGCCAGCAGCATGTAGGACCAGAAGTCGCCGTACGCACGCGTGCGCCAGCACCGCCGGGACAGCGAGACGAAGTCATCGAGGCGGTCGCGCTCGTCCCAGCCCGACAGGGACGAGTACGACAGCGAGGCGTCCTCGAGGCGGCGTACGTCCGAGACCTCGCACCGGGTCGCCTTGAGCAGCGACCGACCGGTCCACGCGCCGTGGCCCTTCGAGGCCCACCAGCGGCGCTGGAGCTGGGGAGCGGACACGACGCCGAGGACGACCTCGTCGTCGACTGCGAGCGCGATCAGAGTGGCCCAGACGGGCACGCCGCGCACGTAGTTCTTGGTGCCGTCGATCGGGTCCACGATCCAGCGGCGCTGGCTGTGGCCGGTCGTGCCCTGCTCCTCGCCGATGACCGCATCGCGCGAGCGGACGCGCGAGAGGGTGCGGCGGATGCCCTCCTCGACGGCCGAGTCGGCGTCGGTCACCGGGGTGAGGTCCGGCTTGCTCATGACGTGCAGGTCCAGTGCCTTGAAGCGGGCCTGGGTGATCGAGTCCGCGTCGTCGGCGAGCACGTGTGCCAGACGCAGGTCGTCGGTGTAGTCATGGGATCGGGCAGAGCCGGTGATGGGCATGTCCACAGGCTATTGCCAGCATCGGCTCCTACCCTGCACCCATGGAGATCAACGGTGTGCCGCTCCACCCGCTCGTGGTGCACGCAGTCGTCGTGCTGGGGCCGCTCGCGGCGCTCGCCGGACTCGCGTACGCGTTCGTCCCGAAGTGGCGCTGGCTGCTGCGGTGGCCGCTCGTCGCACTCGCGGTGACCACCGCGGTCGCGTCGTTCGTGGCCGTCCAGGCCGGAGACGCGCTCCTGGACCTGCGACCCGAGCTCGAGCCGCTGGTCGAGGAGCACGAGGAGAGCGGCGAGCTGATGCGCAACGTGGCCCTGGCCTACGCCGTGGTCTCGCTGGTGGCGGCCTGGGCGCTCGGCGGCGTCTCGGCGCTGGCGTCCGGCAAGGGTGCCCGCAAGACCCGCTTCGGCCTACCGGTGATGGCCGTCCTCGCGCTCGGCGCGGTGGCGCTGCTCGTCACCCTCTACCTGGCCGGCGACTCCGGAGCCCGGGCCGTCTGGGGGTAGTCACCAGTCGGTGGCGCCCTCGCGCGCGGCGAGCAGCCGGCGGAACGACTCGACGCGGTCGGGGTCGGTCTCACCGGCCGCGACGGCCACGTCGAGGCCGCACTCGGGCTCGTCCGTGCCGTGGGTGCAGCCGCGGGGGCAGTCCTCGGTCATCTCCTCGAGGTCGGGGAACGCCCCGATGAGGTCTTCCGGCTTCACGTGCGCCAGGCCGAACGACCGGATGCCCGGGGTGTCGATGATCCAGCCGTCGCCGCGGCCGTCCTCACGGGGGAGCTCGAGGAGATAGGCACTGGTCGAGGTGTGCCGACCGCGGCCTGTCACCGCATTGACGATGCCGACCTCGCGGTGCGCGTCGGGGATGAGCGCGTTGACCAGCGTCGACTTGCCGACGCCGCTGTGGCCGACCAGCACGCTCGTACGCCCGCCCAGCCGGTCGCGCAGCTCGCCGAGGTCTCCGGCGGAATCGCCCTTGAGCTGGGTCACCACCCACGGCACGCCGAGCGAGCGGTAGGTCGACAGCAGGGTCTCGGGATCGGCCAGGTCGGCCTTGGTGAGGCACAACAGCGGTGCCATGCCCGCGTCGTACGCCGCCACGAGCGCCCGGTCGATGAGCCGCGGTCGCGGCTCGGGGTCCGCCAGTGCCGTCACCACGACGAGCTGGTCGGCGTTGGACACGATGACGCGCTCGACGGGGTCGTCGTCGTCGGCGGTGCGGCGCAGGGTCGTGGTGCGGGGGACCACCTCGACGATGCGAGCCAGCGACCCGTCCGCGCCGCTCGTGTCGCCGACGACGCGCACGTGGTCGCCGACCACGACCCCCTTCCTGCCGAGCGGCCGTGACTTCATCGCCATCACGCGGTGGCCGTCGAGCAGCAGGGTGAAGCGGCCGCGGTCCACCGTCACCACGCGTCCGTCGACGGCGTCGTCGTAGGTCGGCCGGTCCTTGGTGCGGGGCCGGGTGCGACGGCGCGGCCGCTCGTAGTGCTCCTGGTCGTGGTCGGAGTAGCGCCCGGTGGTCACGAGCCCCCCCCGTGGACCGCGGCGTTCCACGCGCCCGTGAAGTCGGGGAACGTCTTGGCCGTGGTCGCGACGTCCTCGACCAGCACGTCGTCGACGGCGAGGCCGAGGATGACCGCCGCGTGCGCCATCCGGTGGTCGGCGTAGGTGTGGAAGACGCCGCCGTGCAGAGGAGCCGGGTGGATCGAGAGGCCGTCGTCGTGCTCGGTGACCTGGGCGCCGAACCGGCCGAGCTCGGTGGCCAGTGCGGTGATCCGGTCGGTCTCGTGGCCGCGGATGTGCGCGATGCCGCGCAGGTGCGACGGCGAGTCCGCCAGCGCGCAGAGCGCCGCGACGGCGGGCGTGAGCTCGCCGACGTCGTGGAGGTCGAGGTCGACGCCCGAGAGCCGGGCGGGACCGGACACCGTGAGCTCACCTCCGGACAGGCTGACCTCGCACCCCATCAGGGCGAGGATCTCGCGGAGCTGGTCGCCCGGCTGGGTGGTCGCGGCCGGCCAGTCGGTGACCGTCACCCGGCCGCCGGTCGCCGCGCCTAGGGCGAGGAAGGGCGCCGCGTTGGACAGGTCGGGCTCGATGTCGTGGTCCACGGCCGTGACCGGTCCGGGCGCGACGGCCCACCGGTTGGCGTCGGTGTCGTCCACCTCGACCCCGTGCCGGCGCAGCATCTGGACGGTCATCTCGATGTGCGGGAGCGACGGCACCGGCTTGCCGACGTGGCGCACGTCGACGCCCAGCTCGTAGCGGGCGCCGGCGAGCAGCAACGCGGAGATGAACTGCGACGACGCGGAGGCGTCGACCTGCACCACGCCGCCGGGCACGGAGCCGAGACCGTGGATGGAGAAGGGCAGCGTGTCACCCTGGATCGAGACACCGAGATCGCGCAGGGCAGACAGCACCTGACCGATCGGGCGGGTGCGCATGTGCTCGTCACCGTCGAACGACACCAGCGCAGTGCCGAGGCCCGCGACCGGCGGGACGAAGCGCATCACCGTGCCCGCGAGCCCGCAGTCGACCACCGCGTCCCGCTCGAAGGCGCCGGGCGTGACGGCCCAGTCGCCGTCGCGGTCCTCGACACCGGTGCCGAGGGCGGCCAGCGCGGATGCCATGAGCAGGGTGTCGCGCGAGCGCAGCGGCCGGCGTACGACGCTGGGGCCGTCGGCGATCGCCGCGAGCAGGAGGGCGCGGTTGGTGAGCGACTTGCTGCCGGGCAGCGACACGACCCGCTCGACCGGACCGTCGAGGCGCGGGGCCGGCCAGGGATTCTCGGGCTGGTCGTTCACCCGCGCACCCTATCGATATCGATCAGGTGAGCTGGGCCTTGGCGAGGCGGGCCTCGTGGCGGGCGCTCTTGGCGACCTGGCGTGCCTCACGGCGTACGTCGGCGGCAGCGCGTCGGGCGCGCCAGGCGAGACCGGGCTTGCCCTCGGTGTCGACGCCGGCGAGGAGCAGGCCGCCGAGGATGGAGGTGTTCTTGGCGAACTGCAGCCGCTGCATGGCCTTGGCCTGGGGGTCGGTCTCGTCCCAGAACGCGTGGCCGGCGAGGGTCGTGGGCACCAGCGACGCGGCGAGCACGGTCGCGCTGAGCCGCGGGGCGCGGCCGGTGGCGAGCGCGGCGGCGGCCAGGATCTGCGCGCCGGCGTTGATCCGGACGAGCGTGGCCGGGTCGGTCGGGATCGGGGCACCGGGGGCGACCTGCTGGGCGAGCGGGACGACCCGGTCGGTCACCTTCTTGGCCTTCGCGGCGTGCGCCTCGGTCTTGCGCAGGGCGTTGACGCCGCCGACGACGAAGATCGTGGCGAGCATCGGACGGGCGAGGAACCGCGTGATCGTCATGGCTCCCTGTCTACACGATGCGCGGGGACCGCGCTCCGTCCGGAGGGGTGCGGGGGCTCAGCCCAGATCCGCGCGCCAGGTGTTGTTGCCCGCATCGGCGTCCTGCTCGGCCGGGGCCAGGGTGGCGGTCACCTGGGCGCCCTGCGGGGCGACCACCTCGAAGGTGAGGGGGGCCAGGTTGGCGCCGGAGACCTGGCAGGTCGCGCGCGCCTTGGCATAGGTGCACCGGGAGTCGGTGGTGCGCACGACGTTGGCGTCGGACTCCACGACCAGGGTCGCGCTGCTACCGGCGGCGAGCCCGGCCACGCGCAGCACCACGTCGTACGTCGGGCGGCTGCCGCCCACGCTGCCGGCGAGCGACGGGTCGGGGAGAGCGGGCGGTGGTGGCGTCGGCGTCGGCGCTGACGTCGGGGTGGACGTCGGTGTGCTGGTCGGGTTGGCGGTCGGGTTGGCGGTCGGGTTGGCCGTCGGGTTGGCCGTGGGGTTCGACGTGGGGTTCGACGTGGGGGTGGGCTTGACCGTCGGCGTGCTCGTCGGGCTCGAGGTGGGGCTGGACGTCGGGCTCGTGGTGGGGGTGGACGTCGGGCTGGAGGTCGGGTTCGACGTCGGGTTCGACGTCGGCGAGCTGGTCGGGTCGTCGGTCGGCGTCGGGTCCGTCGTCGGGTTCGGCTGCTCGGTGACGTCGGGTGTGGTGCCCGGAGTCGTGCCCAGGGTCGGGTCGGTCACGAGATCGACCTCGTCGCCCGGCGTCAGCACCACGGCCTCCGGTGCCTCGGAGCGGCCAGAGCCGGAGTCGACCTCGCCCGACCGCGAGGTCGCGCTCGACGCTCCGGAGGTCGACGACGGCGTCCGGTCGCGCGACGCGGCCGCGTCGGGGCCGGCGTCGGGTCCGCGCATCCCGATGGCGACGCCACCGGCGACGATGACGGTGCTGGCGGCGACGCCCGCGACGGCAGCGGTGGCGGCGTTGCCCGCGACGAGGTCGCGCACCCTGCCGACCAGCAGCGCGATGCCCACGGGCACCGAGCCGCCGGCTGCTGCGGCGCCGAGGTAGGCCGTCGCCACGCCTCCGAGCAGCAGCGGCGCCAGGAGTGCACCCAGGTTGGAGTTGACCTCCGTCAGCTCGAGGTAGACGGCCATGCACGAGCGACACTCGCCCAGGTGCTCCTCGACCTTGGCGGCGTCGCGGCGTGAGCTCGAGCCGCGGACGTAGGCACCGAGCTGGCCGTGGGTCCACCGGCAGGTGTCCGCCTCCAGCTCTGCGGCGTGCTGGGTGAGGAACGCCTCCCGCAGCCCCTCGCGGGCCCGGTAGGCGAGCGCGGAGACCGAGTTGGCGCTCATCCCCAGGATCGGGGCGATGTCGGCGGGCTTGTCGCCCTCGACCTCGGTGTGCCAGAGCACCAGCTGCCAGCGCTCGGGGAGCGACGCGAACGCCTTGGCCGCGGCTGCGCTCTCGAAGCCCTCGACGGCCGTGTCCACGAAGGGCACGCCGGGGTCGAAGGCCTCCATGTCGTCGGTGGTGTGCAGCCGGGCGGTGGCCCGGATGCGGTCGACCTGGAGGCGGCGTACGGAGGTGAGCAGGTAGGCGCGGAAGGCGACGTCGGGCCCGCCTCCGCGCTGCAGGACGCCGAGCACCTTGACGAACGCCTCGGACACCAGGTCGTCGGCGTCGGCGGGCGGTACGAGCTGTCGGGCGAGACGACGAGCGGCCGCGACGTGGCGCTCGAAGAGCGTGCCGTAGGCGTCGACGTCCCCGCCGCGGACCGCCGAGATGAGCTCGGCGTCCCCCGGTGCCTCGATGCTGGTGGCAGCGGTCATGTCAACGGATGCTTCCCGGAAAAACTCTCTGGCACCTGCCAGATGCCTCGAACTGTAGTACGGGGGCGACCCGCGAGGCGCCTTTGGGCAAAATCCGGAAAACGACGGTCGCGTCCGCGTCATGCGCCGCCGGGGCGACCGTCCCATCGGTGAGCAGGACACACCGAGGGGGTTGCCGTGAAGATCTTCGCCACACGTGGGCGTCGTCTTCAGGCTGCCGTTCCCGGGGTGAGCGGGCCAGGGTCTGCCGTGCGGTCGGGGTTGCCGCACCGGTTCGAGGCTCTGGGGGAGGCGCTCACCGCGGGAACGGATGTTCTCGGGGCGTGTGCCGTTGCGGGCGAGGACCTCGCCCGCGACGGCGCTTCGATGCAGGAGACGCTCGAGGGGCTGCACGACACCTGGCGACAGTCCGTCGCCGGTGATCCGACGTACGACGCCGTGAGCGCGCTCGTCACCTCCTGGAGCGAGACGACGCTCGGCTACCTGCACCAGCTGTCGTGCGACGACCCCCTCACCGGGCTGGCCAGCCAGGCCCACCTGCGGAGCCGGCTGTCCGAGCTCTACCGCCTCGCGGAGGGCAACGACGCCGAGCGGAACGACGTCGGGGGACACGCGCTCGTCGTGTGCGCCCTGCCGCCGGGCGACGACCCGTCGGACGAGGCGGGTGACCACTTCACCCGCGCCATGCGCGTCGCCCGCGCCGGTGAGCTCGCGCGCACCGTGTTCGCCCGCGACGAGACCATCGCCCGTCTGGGCATGCACCGGGTGGGGATCCTGTGCCGCCGCGACGACCGGCTCGGTCGCCGGGTCCGGGTGCTCGGCACCCTCCTGGAGGGCTCGCCCGAGGGCGGGCCCGTACGCCTGTGGATCGAGGGCCTGCCCGGCACCGACCACCTCGCCGGAGCACTGCTCGACGAGCTCGCCCGCGGCTGACGGCCCGCTAGGGTCGTGGGTCTCGATACGCCCCGTCGCGACCTCGTGCCTCGGTCGCGGGGCCACTCGACCTCCCGGCCCCACGCCGTGCGCGACTGCGTCGCGCCCGGCTAGGGTCCGTGACATGTGTGGCCGCTACGCCTCGTCCCGAGAGCCCGAGGACCTCATCGAGGAGTTCGAGGTCGTCGAGAGCCGGATCGCCGGGCCCCTGGCCGCCGACTACAACGTCGCGCCGACCAAGGAGGTCTACGCCGTCGTGGAGCGGCCGCCGTCACGGGAGTCCGACGAGCCGGCGCAGCGGCAGCTGCGGGTGTTCACCTGGGGGTTGGTCCCGTCGTGGGCCAAGGACCCCTCGATCGGCAACCGGATGATCAACGCCCGGATGGAGACCGTCGCCGAGAAGCCGGCCTATCGCAAGGCGTTCGCGAGCCGGCGGGCGCTGCTGCCAGCCGACGGCTACTTCGAGTGGTACCCGACCTCGCAGACCAACGCGAGGGGCAAGCCGGTCAAGCAGCCGTTCTTCATCAGGCCCAAGGACGGCGGGGTGCTGGCGATGGCTGGCCTCTACGAGATCTGGCGTGACCCGACCAGGGCCGAGGACGATCCTGCCCGCTTCCGCTGGACGTGCACCGTCCTCACGACCGAGGCCGAGGACGAGCTCGGCCACATCCACGACCGGATGCCGCTCATGGTCGAGCGCGACCGCTGGCACGAGTGGCTCGACCCGACACACCCCGGTGACACCTCGCTGCTCGTCCCGGCCGCTCCCGGCCGGCTCGAGGCGTACGCCGTCCCGACGCTGGTCAGCAACGTCCGCAACAACGGGCCCGAGCTCGTCGAGCCGCTGCCCGTCGAAGGGGAGTCCTCGTGAAGCGGGCCACCGTCCGCATGGTCGACACGCCCCACGGCGAGGGCCGGCTGCACACCCGACGGGCCACCAGCCCGATCGCCACGCTCCTGCTCAGCCACGGCGCCGGCGGTGGCGTGGAGTCCCGCGACCTGTGGGCACTCGCGGACGCGCTGCCGGCGCAGGGCGTCTCGGTGGTGCTCTTCGAGCAGCCGTGGCGGGTCGCGGGTCGCAAGGTGGCGACGGCGCCGCCGACCCTCGACGTCGGCCTCACCCGTGCAGCCGACGTGATGCGGGTGCGTACGCCCCTCGTCGTGGGAGGCCGCTCGGCCGGAGCCCGCTCCGCGGCGCGTACGGCCAAGGCGCTGGGTGCGACCGGCTGCCTGGCGCTGTCCTTTCCCCTGCACCAGCCGGGGAAGACCGAGCCCACCCGGCTCCCCGAGCTGCGTGGCGCAGGCCTGCCGACGCTCGTCGTGCAGGGGGAGCGCGACCCGATGGGTCGTCCGGAGGAGTTCCCCGGCGACCTCGACCACCTCGACCTGGTCGTCGTCCCCGGCGCGGACCATGGCCTGAAGGTGCCGGCCCGCGGCGCGGTCAGCCAGGACGAGGCGATGGGCATCGTCGTCGAGTCGACCCTCGAGTGGCTGGTCCGCGAGGTCGTCGGGAATCCTCGCGGCGCATGAGGTGTTGGAGCGGATGTGCAGTCACTGACCATCGAACGACCGACGACCACCTCCGCGCGCGGTGCGCGCAGTTCGCCGCCTGCGGCCACGGCGGTAGTGTGGAAGGCGATGACTGAATCGCTCCAGGACGAGATGTCCACCCCGGACGACGCCGATATCGCTGCCGAGATCTCTCTCGAGGACGAGACCGACGACGACCGCTCCGCGCGCTTCGAACGCGACGCGTTGCCCTTCCTCGACCAGCTCTACGGTGCGGCGATGCGGATGACCCGCAACCCCGCCGACGCCGAGGACCTGGTGCAGGAGACCTTCGCGAAGGCCTACAGCGCGTTCCACCAGTTCAAGCCCGGCACCAACCTCAAGGCCTGGCTCTACCGGATCCTCACCAACACCTACATCAACTCCTACCGCAAGAAGCAGCGCCAGCCGCAGCAGTCGATGTCCGAGGACGTCGAGGACTGGCAGCTCGCCCGCGCGGAGTCGCACTCCTCCACCGGCCTTCGGTCGGCGGAGATGGAGGCGTTGGAGCACCTGCCCGACTCCGAGGTCAAGGACGCCCTGCAGCGCCTGCCGGAGGAGTTCCGGCTGGCGGTCTACCTCGCCGACGTGGAGGGTTTCCCCTACAAGGAGATCGCCGAGATCATGGACACGCCGATCGGCACCGTGATGTCGCGCCTGCACCGTGGTCGTCGCCAGCTGCGCGACATGCTCGCCGACTACGTCCGGGCCAACGACCTCCTGCGGGCCGCCACTGTCCCCGGCACCGACGGGAGCGCGTCGTGAGCACGCACGAGCACGGGAAGGACGACTGCGTCGACTACATCGAGCGCATCGTCTACTTCATCGACAACGAGCTCGACGACGCCTCCTGTGCGGTCGTCGAGATGCACCTGCGCGAGTGTGGGCCCTGCCTCGAGCGCCACGACCTGCAGAAGGCCGTCAAGCAGCTCGTCGCCCGGTCCTGCTCCGAGGCCGCGCCGGAGTCGCTGCGCGACCGCGTACGCCTCCAGCTGCGCGAGGTCCGGATCCAGATCACCGAGGGTGGCTCCTGAGCCGATTGGCTCCTCGGGTCGTCATTTGAGAGACTGCTCCGAGCACCGACTTCAGGAGGACCAGATGGGCAAGACCGGACGCAAGCGCCGCGCTCGCAAGAAGAAGGGCGCGAACCACGGCAAGCGCCCCAACGCCTGACGCGTCTTTTCTGACACGTCACCCGCGAGAGTCCCCGCCACGGCGGGGACTTTTGCATGTCCGGGGACTGCCCGGCGCCCACGCGGGGCCCGCCGCCCTGGCGAGCGCTCAGCCGTCGAGCATCGCGTCGATCATCGGCAGCGGGAGCAGCGTCAGCTCTGCCACGCGCGGGATGTGCAGGTCTCTGCCGTGCAGGACCATGAGCTCACGCACCGCGTCCACCGCGATCCGTCGTTCGTAGTCAGCGAGCTCGATGCGCTGTCCAAGTGTGGCCAGCGCTTCGCGCAGTCGATCGTCCATGGGAGCCCCCTCCGGCGGCGTCCGCCCCACGCGAGCGCCGCGTGGAGTTTGCCAGAGATCGCCCGGCTCGAGGCCGTTTGGGCCGATCGGACCGGTCCTGGTCTAGTCAACCTCTCCTTGACGCACGTCCGGTATGTCAGAGCCGGGACAGGAACCGCTCGGCGGCGACCACGACGCGATCTATCGGAGGTCGGCCAGCAGCGAGCGGAGGTGAGGCCCCACCGCGGCTTCCTTCACCGCTGCGCCGACCGCGAATGCGCGCGTGAATGCAGCGTCGCCGATCGTTCTGCGGCTGCCTTCGATGGTGGTGTGGAGCGCATCGGCTTCGACCCCCTCGAGCTCCTCATCCATGCGTCTCAGTGCCGTCATCGCAAGCCCGGCAAGCTCGGCAGAAACGGCCGGTCGCGATGCGCCAGCGGCCACCGCTGCTGCCACCGCGATGTACGCCGTCAACTCGTGCTCGTCGATGGCAATCGTGTCATCGAGCACGTCGATGAGCAGGTCGGAGACGGTGGGGTCTCCAGTGATGGCGAGGGTCAGGCACACGTTGTAACGGGCGGTCAGCGTCGCGTCCTTGAACGCCTCGATGCCTGGCACGTCAAGGACGGATTGGAAGGCCTCGACAGCAGCGCTGTGCCTACCCTCGACAAGCAACGCGAGTCCACGGTGGTTGCGAACCACGGCGACACCGATGGCGTCGCCCTCGGCGGCCCTGAGCTCCTCTGCGGCTTCGAGGTGTTCCACGGCCTCGTCGAGTCGCTTCTGGTCGACGAGCAACCCGGAGATCGTTGTGTGAAGTCGCCCCATCCTCAGCTCGTCGCCCTGAACGGTGGCGATGTCCAGCGCTTCTCGAGCCGCTCCGAGCGCCTCGTCAGGACGGTTCAGCCTGGGATACAAGAGGGCCAGGTCGTTGAGGGCGCGGGCCTTGACGAGTGGGGGCACGTCTCCTCCGCGGTCAAGTGTCTCCACGATGAGGTTGCAGAGCTCCTGCGTTCGCGACTCGAGCTCGGCGTAGTTCCGCAGCTTTCCGAGCATGTCCATGGCGACCTCGGTCATGTCGTGTTCGGCGAGCCATGTCGCGGCAGTCCTGATCTGAGGGAGCTCTGCGCGCAGCACACGGCGAGCGGACAGACCTTCTGCCCCCCGCACACTGTTGCCTATCTCGATGACCATGTGTGCCGTTGCGTGCGACCACGCCAGACGTGCTTCGTCAGACCTGCTGACGTCACCCGCGATGAAGAGGGACTCGGCGTGTTCTCGCACAGGCGGAAACATGCGGTAGCGAAATGCCCCGTCGGGGTCGAGGACCGGCTGAAGAAGCCCGGCATCGACGAGGTCGAGGATCAGCTGCTGAACCGGGATCGGGGGGTGGTCGTGGCCTTGTTGAACGTCGTTCGCCAGGGCTTCGACCACGGGCAGCCGCGCGCCGGCCGGGCAGAGACTGAGTCGCTCGAAAAGTCCTCGGGCGGCCGGTGCCACGATCAGCAGGCCCTCGTCGATGAGGGCGGCGAGAGAGCGATGGCGGACCGGTACCTGACGTTCGCGAGTCTCGTACAGGGAGAGCCCCAGTCGATGTCGCAACGACTGACTGTCGAGCACGCGCAACCAGCTCGCCACCAGCTCGATCCCGAGCGGCACCCCGCCGGCGTGTGCCACGACTTCGAGAGCAAGTTCCACAAGCTCAGGCGTCGGCTGTGTGTGACCCGCACGGGCCGCCGCGCGGAGGAACACCTCGACGCCGGGACCGCCGGGATCTTGGCCCAGCGCCGTTACTCGCAGCACTCGCTCGGAGGCAAGTCCGAGGGGTCGGCGCGCCGTCGCAAGTATTCCCGTGTCGAGGTCCGTGGTCAGCCGTGCGACATCGGCCGGCGCCTGTGTGAGGTGTTCGAGGTTGTCGAGGATCAGCAGGGTCTGGCTTTGCCGGATCATGCTGACCGCGTACGCATAGGGCTCTCGGCCGTCGGGCGGGTTGAACGCTTGCGCCACAGCGTCGAGCAGGCTGGAGTCAGGAGGCCAGGAGGCCGCCTCGATGACGACGACCGAGCGGGGGGCGTCGCTCTCCTGAATCATTCGGCCAGCCGCAGTCGCCGCTGCGGACTTGCCGATCCCGCCCGGTCCGACCAAGGTCACAAGTGGAGCTCCGGTCGCAAGATCGTGCAGCACGGCTTCAAGGAGGTCCTCTCGGCCCACCGGCCAACCCTTGTCGGTGGACTGCACAGTGTCGGCGACACGCAAGTCGGCCGGCACGGGAACGTTCAGGGCCGGGTCTTGGGTCAGGATCTGCCGTTCGAGACGCACGATCGCGGTAGACGGATCGAGCCCGAAGGTTTCTGCCATGGCCCTGCGGTGCGCGGTGAGAGTGTGCAGTGCGTCGACCTGGTGCCCAACGAGGTACTGCGCGCGTGCCAGGAGGTCGGCGTGCCCTTCGTGGCCGGGGTCGCCCACGACGATCGGTGTCAACTCCCTCACCACATCCGCTGAGCGACCGACCCTGAGAAGTTCCTCGTAACGCAAGCGGCGGGCGTGCTCAACGAGCGCTTCGAGCTCGGCTCGATGGGTGTGCAAGCCAGCAGAGTCCTCCAGGTCCTGCAGAACTACGCCACGAACGACTGTTCGCGCGTCTTCCCACTGAGCGATCCTTTGCTGAGAGGTCTGGGTGCGCGTGACCGAAGTGCCGTTCACCAGCTGTCGAAGCAAGTGGGCATCGACCAGAACCTCGAGCCCGAGCCGGTACCCACCACGCTCAGAGATGACGAAGGCGTCAGGGTAGCCCGCAGTCGCAGCAGCCTTGCGTAGTCCTGAGATGTAGACCTGGATGGCATTGGCTGCCGAGGCAGGCGGGCTCTCTCCCCAGAGTGCGTCCCCAATCAGGTCGCGTGACGCAACTGCCGGTGCGTGGGCTGCGATGACAGCGAGCACCCGGGCCTGCTGCCGCGAGATTTCTCGGGCGACGCCGTCGACCTCAAGGGTTGTCGGGCCGAGGACTCGAACCAGAACCCCCATGGGCTGGAGTGTGACACAACCTGGGGCTGTCGCGGGAGCGGCCAAGGGCCGTTTAAGTGAGCCTTAAGGCCCACCCACCAGATTCGTCTCAACGGCCCGGTCAGGCCTTCATCCCAAGGAGACGACATGAGCAGCACATCTGCACCGCTGACGCGTAGCACTCTCGACCAGGGCGCATGCTCCGCTGAGGGGCGGACGTCTGGTCCGGCCGCCCACCCCGGCGTTGCGGCCGCACCCGCAGTGACGTCTCGATGCGCCGCGCGCGCATCATCGCTGGCCAAGGCGCCCGTCCTTCGCCGAGTCCTGATGTCGATGCTCGCGATCCTCGCCAGTCTCGGAATCGTCGCGGTCGCGGCACCCGCCAACGCCTACGCCAGCCAGTACGTCTACTACAACACCGATACTGACCGCTACTCCGACATGGCGGTCTGGTACGGCTCGGACGGACGGGTCGGATCGGATGTGTGGTTCGACTTCAACAACGACAACCGATGGGACTCGTTGGCCCGCGATGTCAACCGCGACGGCCAGATCGACGAATTGTGGATCGACAGCGCAAGCCCCGGAGGCGGATGGGACTTCCTGGTCATCGGCAACCGGATGTGGTCCGGCCAGAACCAGTGGAGCTACAACGGGTACCAGCTCGAAGGGCCGTACAGCACGTACTGGGCAGGCAGCGGATTCACCAGCACCAGCATCGGTGGCCGACCCCCGTCGTCCGCCACGGCGGGTGGTGCGTTCTACAACCTGATGATCTCTCTCGCCAAGCAGACGGGAACCGTCGCCTACTGAGTCGACAGATCCCGCGCGCTGATCTGACAGGCTCCGCCCGTTGACTCCGGGCGGGGTCTGTCGGCCGAGCTTGAGGGGATCTCATGGTGAGGATGCAGTTGGTCGGGATGCTCAGAGCGTCATCGGCAAGGGGCACTGCCGTCCTTGCGTCGACCGATCTCACAGGCGTGACAGGAACCGCTCGGCGTCGACCACGACGCGAGTGATC
The DNA here is from genome assembly GCA_963711175.1 of uncultured Actinomycetota bacterium. GTDB lineage: Bacteria > Actinomycetota > Actinomycetes > Propionibacteriales > Nocardioidaceae > Nocardioides. Next base: position 312,512 of record CAVQDC010000021.1, on the reverse strand, counting down.
TCACCGGCGGCGAGGACCTTGCCGCTGCCGGTGTCGCGCGCGCTCACGGTGAAGCGGTGCAGCCGCCCGTCGACGTACGCGCTGGACGCGCTCACCTCGACCTCGGCGCCGACGGGGCTGGCGGCGAGGTGCTCGACCTGCATCCGGGTGCCGACGCTGGTCGAGCCCTCGGGCAGCACCGGGTCGAGGCTGGCGCAGGTGGCGGCCTCGAGCCACGCGAGCAGGCGGGGTGTCCCGAGCACGGGCAGGGAACCGCTGCCGACGGCCGCGGCCGTGTCCTCGTCGGTCACGACGTAGGTCAGCGAGGAGGTCTCGGGGTGTGGCATGGGCGGCCTTCCAGCAAAAGTCGGGTCGATGGGGCAACCTGAGGGACTGACACACGTCTACCAGACATGAGCACGAGGACCACCGGGATGCAGCCAGGATTCGTGGCAGGCATGGAGCCGGCAGAGGCAGTGGACATCACTGACCTCTATGCCGCGCACCGGCTCTCGCTCGTACGCCTCGCGGTCCTGCTGGTCGACGACGTCGCCTCGGCCGAGGACGTGGTCCAGGACGCGTTCGCGGCGCTCGCCCGGCGTCCCGACGCGATCAGGGACCCGTCGAAGGCCCTGGCCTACCTCCGGGTGTCGGTGGTCAACACGGCTCGCTCGGCCCTGCGTCGGCGTCGTACGGCGCGGGCGTACGCGCCACCCCATGGCACTGCCCCACCCACGCCCGAGGACTCCGCGGTGCTGGCGGAGGAGCACCGCGAGGTCATCGTCGCCCTGCAGACGCTCGCCCCGCGCCAGCGTGAGGTGCTGGTGCTGCGCTACTGGTCGAACCTGAGCGAGGCGGAGATCGCCCGCACCCTGGAGATCAGCCGGGGCACCGTGAAGTCGACGGCGAGCCGCGCGCTCGTCGCTCTGGAGAACGCCATGCGAACCACGGCCGGATCGAACCCGGCGACCTCGGGGAGGGAGGAACGATGATGACCACGTCCGCACCGTCGGAGATCGAGGAGCGGCTCCGTGCCGCACTGTCCGCACGCGCCGAGCTCGTGCAGCCAGAGGACCTCGCGCCGCTGACCCCCGTGGCGGAGGTGCGTCCGCGCTGGCAGTCACCGTGGGTGCTGCTCGCCACCGCAGCGGCAGTGCTCCTCGTGCTCGGTGTCGTCTTCCAGGGCGTCGGTGGACGTGAGCGCTCCGACCGTCTCGCGCCGCAGCCCGCCCCGCCCCGCCTGGAGCTGCCCGCCGACGTCGGACGGGACTGGAAGGCCGACGACGTCTCCACGCCGGCGCACCTCGACCTCGACGGGGACGGCGTGAAGGAGAAGGTCGACTTCCTGGCCGAGCCCACGAAGGACTTCGACGGGCGCACCCGTCTGCAGACCACGCTCAGCAGCACCGGCGAGGAGGCGTACGGGCTCGCCGAGCTCGGCACGACCATCGGGATCAACGCCCTGGCACCGATCGACGCGGACGCGGACGGCGACCAGGAGCTGGTGCTCTACCGCGACGACCGCCAGGTCGTCGGCGGTGGTGGCCACCCGCTGGTCTTCGACCTGCGCGACGGCCTGCTGGTGCAGGCCGTCGTCGAGGACGCCGACCTGCTGGTCCGAGGGGAGTCGGTCGTGCCCGACAGCGAGACCGAGTACTTCGACCTCGTGCAGGTCCGGAACTACTGGGTCGAGGACGGCAGCCTCCACTCCAGCCGATCGGTCGGCGCCTATGCCCGGGGCAACATGATGCTGTTGACGCCTCGCAGCTACGTCCTCGACACGTGGGAGTGGAGCCTCGACGACGAGGGGCTCCTCACGCGCGGTGAGACGGGCTGCCTGATCCAGGGCTTCGACAGCCGACGGGAGTGCGGGGCAGACCCCGTCGACACCCCGGTGTCGCTCCCGGTGGAGCGAGCGTCGTACGTCGGGGCGGGGGAGACGGTGGAGTTCGGGCTGCAGTACGGGTTCAGCGCCCGCATCGAGGCCGGCACGGACGCCTCGACCCTGGTCCTCGGGGTGGCCGACGCGCAGACCCTGCGGCGCGCGATCGACGTCCCGGACCCGCTCCTCGGCACGACCCAGCCGACCTCGGTCTTCTTCGACGGGGCCTCGGTGGTCATCACCTCGGCCTCCGATCCCTCGCTCGTGCAGGTGCTGACGCAGGACGACGACCGCATGGTCGTGATGGACCCGGTGGGTGAGATCGAGCTGACGAACGACGACGACCAGCGGACGTGGTTGACGGACAACGGCAACGTGCTGTCCGCGGTCGCTGCCGAGGGCGACGCGTGGGTGCTCTGGGAGTGGGTCATGGTGTCCCGGACCGAGATCGCGGCCATGCCGTGGGGCACCGTCTGCATCGACGACGTCGACGACCCGACGTCCATGCGGGGCTGCTGAGGCTAGAACGCCTTGCCGAACGCCAGCAGGTCCACGCCCGGCAACGGGGACCAGTCCCGGTCCGGTGCACGGGCGTAGCCCAGCCGCGCGTAGACCCGGTGCGCGGCGGCCATGGTCGCGAGCGACGACAGGGCCATCCCGGTGGCGCCGTCCTGGCGGGCGCGGTCCTCGCACAGCCGCGCGAGGGCGGTGCCGGCGCCGGATCCCTGGGCCGACGGGTCGACCGCCAGCATCCTGAACTCGCCCTCGTCCTCGCGCCCGATCTCACGCCAGGGCGAGCCTGGCGGGCAGTAGGTGACCAGGCCGACGGGTGCGTCGTCGAGCGTCGCGACCCACACCTCTGCCGCCGTGTCCCGCGCTGCGACGTCGTGCAGGCGGTCGCGGTAGTCGTCCTCCGCGCCCGTGAGGAACGGCTCGTAGGCGGCGACGCAGATGTCGCCGGCGCGCTGGTGCTCCTCCGGCCGGATCCGGCGGATCTCCATCTCGGGCTGGTCCTCAGATGCCGAAGGTGGTGCGCGGGTAGGCCGCCTCGACGTCGGTGATCACATTGACGAGGTAGGGCACGCCGGAGGCGTACGCGCGGTCGAGGGCCGGTCCGATCTGCTTCGGGTCGGTGACCGTCTCGCCGGCACCGCCGAGCGCCTTGACCACGTCGTCGTACGGCGTGCGCTGGGCGAGGTCGGCGACCACGTCGTAGCCGTAGAGCATCTGCATCGGGCCCTTCTCCAGCCCCCAGGCGGAGTTGTTGCCCATCACCATGACGACCGGCAGGTCGTGCCGGACCAGGGTGTCGACGTCCATCAGCGAGAAGCCGGCGGCACCGTCGCCGAGCAGCAGGGTCACCTGCGCGTCAGGGCGCGCGATGCGCGCAGCGATGGCGGCACCCAGGCCGGCGCCCAGGCAGCCGTAGGGGCCGGGGTCGAGCCAGCCACCGGGACGCTTCGGCTCGACGTACTTGCCGGCGAAGGAGACGAAGTCGCCGCCGTCGCCGATGACGACCGAGTCGTCGGCGAGCCGGGGAACCAGCTCGCCGTAGATGCGAGCCGGGTGGATCGGGTCGGCCTCGGCGGTCAGCAGTGCGGCGTCGCGCTCGGCGGCGGCCTTGACCTGGTCACGCAGCCGCTCGGCCCAGTCGCTCCAGTCGGGCTTGTCACCACGCTCGACCGCAGCCTGGAGGCCGTCGAGGACGGTGGTGAGGTCACCCGAGACCGACGCCGCCAGCTCGGCGTGGCCGGAGACCTGGCCGGGGGAGTCGGCGATGTGGACGACCTTGGCGAAGACACCGTCCGGGTTCTTGTCCGGACCACCGAACGCGCCGTAGCCGAGGCGGAAGTCGAGCGGGGTGCCGACCACGACCACGAGGTCGGCGCCGGAGAGCGCCGCACCGCGTGCCTTGGTGACGAGCGAGCGGTGCCCGCCGGGGATCACGCCGCGGCCCATGCCGTTGGTCAGCGTCGGGATGCCGAGGTCCTCCACGAGACGCAGCGCGGCGACCTCGGCGTGGTCGGCCCAGACGTCGGTGCCGAGGATGAGCACGGGTCGCCGGGCCTGGGCGAGCAACCGGGCGACCTCACGGACCGCGTCGGCGTCTGGCTCGATCCGGGTGCCCTCGCCCGAGCCGGCGCTGCCGGTCGAGGAGTTGAAGAACTCGTCCATCGGTACGTCGACGAAGACCGGGCCGCGGTGGCTGGAGCGGGCGAGCGTGAACGCCTCGTCCACGCCCGCGGCGACCTCGCCCGCGGTCATGATCGTCTTCGCCGACTTGGCGACGGGGGCGATGATCGGCGGCTGGTCGAGCTCCTGCAACGACCCGGTGCCCCAGCGGTTCTGCGGGGCGCGACCACCGACGACGACCATCGGCGAGCCCGCGAACTGGGCCTGCGCGATGGCGCTGATGCCGTTGGTGACGCCCGGCCCGGCGGTGAGGACCGCGAGACCCGGCACGCGGGTGAGCTTGCCGGTGGCCTCCGCGGCGAACGCGGCCGTCTGCTCGTGGCGTACGTCCAGCAGCCGCATCGGGGGGTCCTGCCCCTCCTGCTGCAGTCGCACCGCGCCGTCGTACATCGGGAAGACGTGGGCGCCGGAGAGGGTGAACATCGTCTCGACGCCGTGGGCGCGGGCGACGTGCACGGCCAGCTCGCCGCTGTGACCGGAGATCTCGCTCATGGAGCAGAGGTTAGCCGGTGGCTACTCGCAGGTAGGGGGCGTTGGTGATCCGCAGCGCCTCGATGACGACGAGCAGCAGGTCGGAGCGGACGGCCGGCGCGTGCGGCGACAACGAGAGCTGGACGAACAGGGCCCGGAGGAACGCCTGCGGGGCTGCCGTCGGGGGATAGGGGTCGTGGTCGACCGGCCCGCTGAACGGGTTGCCGGCCGCTCCGAGCCGGTGGACCCACGGCTCGAGGACGTCCGTGTCGAGGGTGTCGCGCCGCAGGATCTGCATGGTGGCAGCGGCGATCCGGTCCGGCTCGCCGCAGACGAGCGGCTCGTCGGCGGGCTGCTGCAGGAGCCGCTCGGCGAGGATGTCGAGCAGGAGCCCGTGCTCGGGGCCGCCCAGGTGCGGCGAGTCCCCGAGGGCGCCGATCGTGTCCGCGCCGTGCGCGACCGCGTGCGCCCAGCCCTTGCCGGGCACGAAGCCGCGGGTGTCGCGCTCGTCGAGGAACCACGTCGCTGCGCGGTCTCCCCACTCGAGGACCTTGCCTGCGGGAAGGAGGTGCTCCTGGTTGTCGCGCTCGAGGCAGGTCGCCAGGATCAGGGAGCTGAAGCTGCGCCGGAACACGGTGTCGGTCCCGTTCTCGCCGAGGCCGACGAACAGGCCGGCGACCATGCCGTCGCCGAGGCCGACGAGCAGGTCGTCGTAGACGCCCCGGTCGATCCACGTCGCGAGCGCGGGGAAGGCGGTGCCGTCGCGGACCTCGGGCTGCGTGGACCCGAGCATCGTGGTGAGCTCGGCCGTCAGGTCGTCGAGCGGGCGGTCCGCCGGAACCTCGAAGTCGGCGGCTTGCACCTGGTCCCAGTAGCCGGTCGACATGTTCCCCATCCTGCCAGCCGTCCGGCAGGACCCGCTAACCGAACCTGACGGAGATCGGCCCGGGCCCCCCGGTGACGCGCACCGTGCCGTCGGGGCCCTCGCCCACCTCGTACGACGGGTCGTCGAGCACTGCGGTGCCGGGAGCGAGGAGGACCGTGGTGCGACCGTCGGCGTCGAGCCCGGCTGCGAGGTCGACGGAGGTGGGAGCGTGCGCCGTGATCTCGGCGCTCGCCCACACGATCCGGTGGCTGGCGACGTCCAGCCCGAGCGGCAGGACGTGGCCCTGCCGGGCGGGCAGCGCCAACGCTCCACCCGCGGGCAGCGCGGCACCCTCGACCTCCACGGTGACGAGCATGTCGACGCTCGAGTGGTTGATCAGGTGCAGCGCACGCTGGCCGTCGACGGTCGCCGTGGTCGTGGCGAGGACGCCGGGCCAGGGCGCGTCGACCCGGACCCCTCCCCGTTGCCCGAGGTGGGCGAGAGCTCGCTCGACGAGCACCGGGTCGGAGGGCAGGCCGGCGGCGAGGACGACCGCCCGGCCCGCCCCGGCAGTCACCGTCGCCCCACAGATGGCGCCGTCGACGTCGGTGAGCACGACCTCGAGATCGGCCTCGACCCCGGACTCGTGGGTCGACGGCACCAGGCGCTGGCGCCACGAGACGCGGACCTCCGGGCCGGGCGCGGCCCACCCGTGGCGGACCACCGAGGGGAAGAAGTGGGAGCTGTCGTGGACGAGGTCGCCGGCCGCCAGGCCGAGCCCGTCGGCGAGCACCGTGCACACAGCGCCCTCGAGGTCACGCTCGGGCAAGGGGCCGAGGTAGAGCAGGCCGCCACCGGCCCGTACGTGGTCGAGGACCCGTTGCTGGATGGTCGCGGAGAGGTGCCGACCGGAGGCGAGCGCCAGCACGCCACCGGGCTCGGGGTCGTGCTCCTCGAGGTGCACGGCGCCGAAGCGGAAGCCTCCCAGCAGCAGTGAGCGAGCCAGGAACCGACGCTGGCCCGCACCCCGGTGGGCGGCGAGGTCGTCGACCACCTCGCCCATCAGCGCGGAGTCGGGGTGGTGGTACTCGGTCGCGTAGGCGTCGAGGACGAGACCGAGCTGCACCCCGTCGTGCTCCTCCTCCATGCGGGCCAGCCAGTCCTGCTGTGCCGTCATCGCGCGTGCCGTGCGTGCCGTGGCGTCGAAGGCGAAACCACGCTGGCCCTCCGGCCCGATCGGCGCGGCCGTCCCGTGCCGTTCGCCGGTGAAGCTGAGCCGGTCGTTGCCGTCGCCGACGGGTTCCTCCAGCGGCGGGTTGATCCCGCCGGCCAGGAGGTAGTAGTTGATCAGCCGGTTGCCCTGGGCGACGCAGAGACGGGTCTTGAGGTCGACCGTCGAGGGGTCGTGCTGGCTCTCGATGCCACCGCTGTAGTCGCCGGTGCCGGCCTCGAACTCCAGCGAGGTCAGCGGCTGGTCGTCGTCGTGCACAGCAGCCATGAACGCGTTCATGACGTAGATGTCGGTGAGGGTGTCCGAGGTCGCCGCGCCGAGGTAGTGGTCGGAGCCCGACACCATGCCCGGGACGCCTGCGTAGGTGCGCACGAGCTGGCTGATCCCGATCGGGAACGGTCCTCCGCTTCCGCTCTCGGTCCCGTGGATGTTGACCAGGAACGGCACGTCGCGGACGTCGCGCTTCTCTGCGAGGTCGCGCAGGGTGGTGACGTACGCCGCGAAGCGCTCGCGCATGTACTCGGCGAGGTCGACGCGGAGCAACCCCGCGACGGCCTCGGAGGGCGAGCGCACCTGGTCGGCCCAGCCCGGCTGCCCGGGAAGCACCGGGTAGCGGTCGTCGGCGGAGTGGAGGTCGGCCACCCAGCGCCCCAGGTCGTCGACCAGGTCGTCGGTCAGGTCGGGGCTGTTCGTCACCCAGGCCAGCATCCCCACCTCGTTGTCGAGCTGGATCCCGATGATGTTGCCACCGCGCGGCTGCAGCCGCGGCGCGAGCACCGGCATGATCGCGTCGAACCAGCGTGCGGTCTCCTCGATGAAGGCAGGAGCCAGATAGTCGACCGTGCGTGACGGCGCGGGCCGGCCGTCCCAGCCCACCGGGACGATCTCGGGGTGCTGGTCGTACACCCGGTAGGGGATGCCCTCGTTCTTGAGCTCGGCCATCACGAACGGTCCGGGCCGGGCGATGAACCAGAGGCCACGCTCGGCGCAGGCGTCGATGAAGGCCGCGACGTCGCGCTCCGGCTGCGTGGCACCGGTGACGTCGATGGTGCCGTCCGGGAGCTCGTGCCAGATCCAGGGGATGTACGACGCCACGGCGGTGCACCCGGCCTCGACGACCAGGTCCAGTCGTTGCTCCCACTCGTCGCGGGCGACCCGGAAGTAGTGCACCTCCCCGGCCATCACCAGACGAGGCTCGCCGTCGATGAGCAGCTGCCTGTGCTCCAGCGCGATCACGGCCGCACCTCCACGCCGGTGATCCGCAGGGACACGGCCTGCAGCCTCGCGGCGTCGGGTCCGGTCATCAGGACGATCTCGCCCTCGTCGACGCGCTCGGCCAGGTCGGCGCCGAAGTAGGCGAACGCGGTCGCGGACACCTCGAACGTCACCTCTCTGGTCTCACCCGGCCCCAGGTCGACCGCGGACCAGTCGAAGAGCTCGACGAGGGGCCGCGTGACCTGGGCGACGGGGTCGCGGAAGTAGGCCTGCACGACCTCCCGGCACGGCCGGTCACCGGTGTTGGTGACCGTCACTGTGAGCGTCGTCGCCGACTCCAGCCCGATCTCGGCCTCGGCGACCCGGGGTGCGGCGTAGTCCACGTCGGAGTAGGTCAGGCCGAAGCCGAAGGGCAGACGTGGATAGGTCAGCGCGTCCACGTACCGACCCTCGCGGTGGTCGACGTCTGCTCGGATCAGCCGCCCGGTCGGGCGCTGGTGGGTGCTCGTCGGGATGTGGCCGGTCGAGAGCGGGAAGGTCATCGGCAGCCGGCCGTGCGGAGCGACGTCGCCCGTCAGGACGTCGGCGAGGGCACTGCCGGCCTCGACCCCGGGGTGCCAGGCCACGACGACGGAGTCGGCGAGGTCGAGCACCTCGCCGAGGTCGAGCGGCCTGCCGGTGTAGACGACCACCACGAGGGGCTTGCGGAGCCCGGCGAGGGTGCGCAGGAGGTCGAGCTGCCCGGGCGGAAGGCGCAGGTCGGAGACGGAGTTGGCCTCTCCCGAGCGGTTCGGGTGCTCCCCGACCAGTGCCACGGTGACGTCCGCCAGTCGGGCGAGCTGGAGGGTGCGGTCGGGGAAGCGTCCGTCGTCGACCGTGAGCCGGTCGCCGAGGCGATCGGTGAGGGCGGCGGCCGGCGTCACGACGTCCTCGCCGCGACCGTCGAGGACCCAGGTGCCCAGCAGCACCTCGCCCTCGTGGGCGAAGGCACCGGTCAGCAGCACTGACGTCTCCTCGGCCAGCGGCAGCGCCCCTTCGTTGCGGACCAGCACGTGCGCACCGACGGCGGCGCGACGGGCGACCGCCCGGCTCGCCGTGGTGGGCTGGTTGCCCACTGGTCGCGTTCCCGGTGCCGCGGCCCCGTCGAAGAGACCGAGCCGGAGCTTCATCCGCAGCACGCGACGGCAGGCGTCGTCGACCAGGGCCTCGTCGACCTCGCCGTCACGGACCAGGTCGGCGAGGTGGGCGAGATAGGCGCCGCTGACCATGTCGAGGTCGACACCGGCCTCGATCGCCAGCCGGGCTGCCTCCCGGTCGTCGCCGGCAACACCCGCGAAGACGATCTGCCCGATGCCGTTCCAGTCGCCGACGACCACTCCGTCGAAGCCCCACTCGCCCTTGAGCACGTCGCGCAGCAGGTGGCGGTGCGCATGCATCGGCATGCCGTCGACGTCGTTGAAGGCGGCCATCACGCTGAGAACGCCTGCCTCCACCGCGGCCCGGAAGGGGCGCAGGTGGAGGTTGCGCAGGGTGTTCTCGCCGACCGACACGGTGTCGTAGTCCCGGCCTCCGGCGGACAGGCCGTAGCCGACGAAGTGCTTGGCGCACGCCGCGATCCGGTCGGGCTGGGAGGGATCGTCACCCTGGAAGCCCTGGGTCGCGGCGGCCGCGAGCCGGGACGCCAGCACCGGTGACTCGCCGAACGACTCGGCCACCCGCCCCCAGCGCGGTTCCTCGGACAGGTCGAGCATCGGGGCGAAGGTCCAGGCGATGCCATCGACGACCGCCTCTGCTGCCGCGTTCTCCGCGGAGAGCCGGACCAGCTCGGGGTCGAAGGACGCCGCGAGGCCCAGCGGTATCGGCGCCACGGTGCGGTGGCCGTGGATCACGTCACGCCCGAAGAGCACCGGGATCCCGAGGCGGCTCTCGCCGGCCAGCCCCTGGATCTCGTCGATCACCCCGGCGAGCACGCCCTCGTCGCGCTCGTTGCCGGCGGTGGCACCGGACGCGTAGAGGCTCGAGCCGATCCGGCCCGCACGCAGTGCGTCGGCGTCCTCGTGAGGGTTGATGTTGGCCACCTGGTGGGTCTGGCCGACCTTGTCGTCCAGGGTCATCTCGGCCATCAGCGCGTCGAGTCGCGCCTCGATGTCGAGGGCGGGGTCGAGCCAGGGGCGTTCCATCAGTAGGTCTCCAGGCGCAGGTCGGGGGAGGCGTCGAGCGCCGCCCGCAGGTCGTCGGTGTCCACGGACGCGCCGGGACGGCGGTGCGGGTTCGTGAGGGGGGTGAGGTCCAGGTCGCCGGTGGCGCCGGTGATCCGGCGTACGCCCACACCTTCCGACCCGACCACGTAGGTCAGGTGGGCGGTCCGCCCGGCCAGGCGCACGGTCGCGCGCAACCCGTCGGCGCCGGAGGGCAGCACCGGGTCGAGCTCCATGCGCTCGGCCGCGACGCCGCAGGCCGAGCAGGCGCTCGACGACGAGGCGAAGGGCCAGTCCCGGTCCGGAGGAGTAGATGCGCCAGCCGCCCTCGAGCGGCACGTCGCCCGCCATCAGGTCGGCGTAGCGCTCGGACGCCTCGACACGGTCGGCGAAGGCGCCGTCGGAGGAGGAGTAGTAGCAGCTGCGCTGTCGCGGACGGGCCTGCGGCACCCGGGCGGTGAGGCCCCACGGGCTGGCGAGGGCCAGCGCCCGCAGCACCCCGGCTCCGTCGCCGACCCGCGCCAGCGCCTCGGCGTAGCGCAGGTGCGCGTGGACGTACATCAGGCCGATCTCACGCCCCCAGAAGGTGCTCGCCTCCGCTCTCTGGAAGGTCGTCATCGGCCCGCCGCGATAGCTCACCGGGCGGTCGAAGAGCCGCGCTCCGTCGGGGCCGAGGAGGTGCTCCTCGACCAGGGCGAGGTGGTGCTGCGCGGTGTCGGGATCGAGGACGTCGGAGGTGATCGCGTGGATCCACGGGAGGATGCCGTAGGTCAGGCCGGTGCGGGTGTCGGCAGGGTGGACCAGCGGCTCGGCCGCGCTCCCGGCCTCGGCCCGGTCGTAGAGCAGGTATCCGGGCATCACGCCGTCGACCACCATGGCCTGCCCGATCGCCTCCCGGCTCCGGGCTGCGAGGTCCTCGGCCTCGTCGGCGAGACCGTCGGCGGCACCGACGGAGCGCAGGCCGGCGACGAGCGCATCCAGCGCCTGCACCTGGAGGACGGCCGTCCAGGTCGACGCCATCCGACGCGCGAGGTCCGGATCGGCAGGCTGCAGGGAGTCGTTCCAGTCGCCGTGGCCGTAGGCGGGCAACGGCGTCCCGGGGACCGCCATCTCCCCGATCCGCCGGACCGCGCGACGCAGGTGCTCCTCGACCGACTCCGCTGCGGTCGCTCCGTCGTCGCCGACGAAGGGGACCTGCTCGGCCAGCAGGTCGCGCTTCCCGGTCGCCAGGAGGTGTTCGCCGGCGGCAAGCACGGGCCAGTAGACGACGTCGCCGTGCGAGTCCTGCTGGCCGTGCTCGGCGGTGTGTGGGAGGAACTCGAAGGCCTGCGGCCAGTCCCCGCGGGCGTTCTGGGCGCGCATCACCTGCAGCAGCACGTCGCGGACCTCGTCGTGCCGGTCGAGCGCGGTCAGCAGCCCGACCGGACCCTGGCAGACGTCGCGCGTGCCCCAACCGCCGCCGGAGTACTGCTCGAGCCCTCGAGGTGCGAGGTAGTGCACGAGCGCGTCGTGGGTGAACCACGGGACGGCGGCATCGATCGCCGCGACCTCGGCGGCCTCGGTCGAGCCGCCGCCCAGGGCAAGGCTCAGCGAGCCGGTGAGCTGTGGCCAGAACTCCTCGCCAGGGCCGGCGCCGGAGCCCGAGTGCTCGGCCGAGCCGAGCGACAGCCGCCACGCGTCGGTGGGGGAGACGTCGAGGACGAGCCAGTCCTCGTCGCGCTCGGTCGAGGTGTCGCCGGACGCTTCGATGTCCAGCGCCGGGACGTCCTCGCCACCCGTGTCGAGGGTGACGAGCAGGCGGGTGGCCCCGCCGTGCACGATGCGGACGTCGAGGGTGAGGCCGTGACGCCCGGCGGGCGCGCGCGACACCACCTCGATCAGTCGGCCGTCGGCGGTGGCGTACCACCACCAGCAGGCGTCGAGCCCGTTGCACCAGGCGCTGGGGAGGTCCAGCAGCTCCCAGCCGGTGTCGTCGGTGTCACGGACGAGCACCCGCAGGCCCTGGCCCCGGAACAGGCCGAGGTAGCTGCGCCTGCCGGTGAGCATCGTGTCGCGGCCGACGTGTCCCCGGGTGACCTGGGAGTGGAAGGTTCCCGCCATCCACACGGTGGTGGTCAGGCTGGCAGCGTCGGGCACCAGCGCGTCGCCGGTGCGCAGGATCTGTCCGTGGGGGCGGAGGACGGAGAGCTCCCGTGCCGCCGTGACGACCTCGCCGCGCGCCGTGCACCACGTCGTCGGCACGCCGTCGACGTCGTGCTCGATCGAGCCGGGCTCGGCGGCCAGGCCGAGCTCGTCGAGCTGGGCGGCAGTCAGGGGCACGCACGGCAGGATCGGTGCGCTCGACAGCACGGTGGCCGGGAGGCCCGCGGTCTCGGTCTCGGTCCCGGTCTCCGCACCTGTCTCGGGGAGGGCTGCTTCCCGGGCGGCACCTGCAGCGACGGCGGACGTCACGTGACGTACGTCGTCGGGGCCGGTCGCCGCCGGGTGGTCCCGCACCACGAGACCGACGAACCCGGTGCGGTGGTGCTCGCCCGGGGACAGGTCGACGGGCTCGTCCTGAACGGCGACCAGCGTGTGCTCGTGCTGGAGCCGCTCCGACGGGAGGTCGGCGTCGAGACCGGACCACGTCGTGCCGGTGGGCGTACGTCGGACGAGCTGGTGCGCGTCGGTGGCCCAGCCGACACCCCGTCGGGACGAGGCGAGCACGACCCACGGCACCTGCTCGCCGGGCATGTTCTGGCGCACGGCCAGGGCGACGCCGTGGTCCGCGGTCTCCACCGGGGTCACGTCGAGGTACTGGCTGACGTAGTACTGGTTGTTGGCGACCGCGCCCGCCGGTGCGAGCGCAGGGTCGTGGGTCAGGACGGCGTCGACGCGGACCGGAGCATCTCCGCCGTTGACGACCACGAGGTCCCACGACCAGGTCGTGCCGTCCTCGCCGAGGAGCAGCGTGAGGGCGTAGTCGAGGCGGTTCCAGGTGCCGACGGCCCGCAGCGCACCGTCGACGACCGAGACGTGGCTGGGCGAGTCCTGGCCCAGCAGAGGGGTGCGTCGCGCGGCGCCGCCCGGTCCCTCGAGGACCCGCAGGTGCACGTTGGCCGGACCCGCCTCGATGGCCGTCGCCGGGTTGAGCAGGAGACTCAGGTCACCCGCCTCGAAACGCGTGAGGGCGCCGTCGGCGTTGGCCTCCACGAGCATCCCCGAGCGGCTCTCGATCCGGTGGCATGGTCGGGTCCCGGGCCGTTGCAAGGTGCGCATGGTGCTCGTTCCTACCAGCCCGTGGGTGCCTCGTCAGGACCGTCGGACCCTGAAAGTAGATGTAAGAAAACCGTTGAGCGTGCGGCCGTGCATGTAAGTAGTTACATCCCTCGGGGCGGTTGACGCGACCTGTGGCGACGGTCACGTTGGGGTCCTATCCCGTGCCACAGGAGGCCTCCCTTGCGTATCCCCCGGACCACCTCGTTGCTCGTCGGCGGGCTCGCGCTCACCCTCGCCGCCACTGGCTGCGCAGGCAGCGCCAAGGACCAGGAGAACAAGGGCGCCGCCGGCATGATCGGACAGCTCACCTTCCCTGCGGAGGTCGACGCGACGGTCGGAGGACTCGGCAACTACAACCCCTACTCGCCGACGCCGCTCACGGCGGTGTGGCTCTACGAGCCGCTGATCGTGCGCAACAACCTCACGTGCGAGGAGACGCCGTGGCTGGCCACCGGCGCGACGTGGGACGGCGGCGACAAGCTGACGCTCGACATCCGCGAGGGCGTGAAGTGGAGTGACGGGGAGGACTTCACCGCCGAGGACGTCGCCTTCACGATGAACCTCCAGAAGGAATACCCCGGCATGGACAAGGCCGGGCTCTGGAACGACACCTTCGGTGCGCCGGCCAGCTCGGTCGAGGCCGACGGCAACCAGGTGGTGATCACCTTCGAGGGCAACGCCGCCGCCAAGTACGACGGCATCATCTCCACCAAGATCCTCCCCGAGCACGTCTACTCCGAGGTCGGCGACCCGACGACGTACGTCGACAAGAAGCCCGTCGGCACGGGGCCCGTTCGAGGTCGAGAGCTACAACGGCCGCCGCCTCACCCTGGCGCGTCGCGACGACTACTGGCAGGCCGACAAGATCAAGGTCGAGAAGATCGTCCAGGAGGGCATCTTCGACTCCTCGCAGGCCGCGCTGAAGCTCGAGAACGGCGAGATCGACGCCTACTACGGCGACATCCCCAACCCGGAGAAGACGCTCGTCGAGAAGGACCCGGAGAACAACCACTACTTCTACGCGCCTGCCGGGGAGACCGTGCTGACCGGCAACCTGACCGAGGCGCCGTGGAGCGACCCGAAGTTCCGCGAGGCGATCTCCTACGGCATGGACAAGGAGTCGATGTCGGACAAGGGCATCTACGGGATCATGGCGCCGGCCAGCCAGACGGGCCTCAAGCTCCCCGCGATGGAGGACCTGCTGCCCGAGGAGTCTCGCCGACACCGACACGGTGCTGCCCTACGACCCCGACAAGGCCGCCGAGATGCTCGACGCGGCCGGCTACGAGAAGGGCTCCGACGGCAAGCGCACCATGCCCGACGGCAGCCCGCTGTCCGTCGACTTCTCCGTGCAGGCGGGCTTCATCGACTACGAGGCCATCGCCGAGGTCGTCGCCGACAACCTCAACGACCTCGGCGTCGACACCAAGGTGACGGCGTCCGCTCCGGAGTCGGTCGACGAGCAGAAGAAGACCGGCGACTTCAACGTCATGCTGGAGTACCTGCACGGCGGCTGCGAGCTGGCCCGCAACCTCGGCTCCAAGCTGAGCAGCAAGCAGTTCCCGACCGAGCAGGACATCCTCCCCAACGTGGGCCGCTACTCCGACCCCGCGACCGACGAGGCGATCGAGGGCCTCTCGGGTGCGACCGACCGCGAGGAGCAGAAGCCGTTCCTCGGCGAGCTGGTCGACGTGATGATGACCGAGTACCCGGTCACCGCCCTGATCTACGCGCCCTCGCGGACGATCTACCGCACCGAGAACGCCGTCGGGCTGGCCGACCGAGGACGACGCCTACGCCAGCGGCGCCGACGACCGGCTCCTGGTGATGACGCACCTGACGCCGCCGAGCTGAGCCGGAGCGGTGCGCTACTTCCTCCGGAAGATCGGGTTCTTCCTCGGCACCCTGTGGGCCGTCGTCACCCTCAACTTCCTCATCCCGCGGCTGCAGCCGGGCGACCCCGCCGAGCTGATGGTGCGCAGGCTGCAGGGCAAGGACAGCCAGCTCGACGCGGCCCAGGTCGAGGCGATGCGCTCGATGCTCGGCGCGCCGGACGGCTCGCTGTGGTCGCAGTACTGGACCTACCTCGGCCGACCTGCTGCGCGGGGACTTCGGGGTGTCCTACACCTACTACCCGTTCTCGGTGGCCGAGGTGATCGGCCAGGCGATCTGGTGGACCGTCGGGCTGGTCGTCGTCACGCAGGTCATCTCCTTCGTCGTCGGCATCGTGCTCGGGGCGTACGCCGCCTGGCGGCGCAACACCAGGCTCGACACGGTCGATCACCCTCGGCTCGACGTTCCTCGGCACGCTCCAGCCGTTCTGGATCGCGCTGGTGCTGCTCTACGTGTTCGGCTACTCGCTCGGCTGGTTCCCGACGTCGGGCGGCTACTCCGCCTCGATCCCCGGCATGAACGCGTTCTTCGTCGAGGAGGTGCTCTCGCACTCGACGCTGCCGGCGCTCGCGCTCCTGATCGTGACGCCCATCGGCTGGATCCTCGGCATGCGCAACACGATGATCATGAACCTGGGCGAGGACTACATCCGGCTGGCCAAGGCCAAGGGCCTGCCCGACCGCACCGTCGCGCTGCGGTACGCCGCCCGCAACGCGCTGCTGCCGAGCGTCACCGGCTTCGCGCTCGCCCTCGGCAGCGTGCTCGGCGGCACGATCCTGGTCGAGACCGTCTTCGACTACCCCGGCCTGGGCCGGCTGATGGGTGAGGCCGTGGAGAACAAGGACTACCCGCTGCTGCAGACGCTGATGCTGCTGACCACGACGGGCGTCCTGATCGCCAACCTGATCGCCGACCTGCTCTACGGCGTGCTGGACCCGAGGGCACGGAGGGCGGAGGGATGACCACCACGCCGAACGACTTCATGGCCGAGGGCGACCCCGACCAGGCGCAGTCCGTCGAGCAGGTCGGCAGCTCGACGACCCCGGACCGCTGGTGGCAGGTGGTCTGGTCGAGCAAGAAGGCGCGCGTCGGCCTGGTCATCCTCGGCCTCTACGTCCTGATGGCGGTCTTCGCGCCGCTGATCGCGCCGCACGACCCGCTCGACGGCGAGCTTCACCCCGCTGCTCCAGCCGTCGGGCGAGCACTGGCTCGGCACCAACACCAACGGCCGCGACATCGCCTCGCAGCTGATCTTCGGCAGCCGGGTCTCGCTGCTCGTCGGCCTGTTCGGCGGTGCGCTCGCGACCGCGATCGCGCTCGTCGTCGGCCTGGTGTCCGGCTACACCGAGGGCACGATCGTCGACGACGTGCTGAGCTTCGTCACCAACGTCGCGCTGGTCATCCCGGCGCTGCCGCTCATCATCACGCTGGTCGCCTACTCCGACACCCGCGGCGTCTGGCTGATCGTCGGCATCATCGCCCTCACGTCCTGGGCCGGCGCCGCCCGCGCCAAGCGGTCGCAGATCATCACCCTGCGCAACCGCGACTTCGTCACCTCGGCCAAGTTCTCCGGCGAGGGCTCGGCGCGGATCATCTTCTCCGAGATCATGCCCAACATGAGCTCGCTCGTGGTCGCCGGCTTCGTCGGCGCCGCCACCGGCGCCGTCGGGCGCGGAGGCCGGCCTCGCCGTCCTCGGCCTGGGCGACACCCGCTCCGTCTCCTGGGGCACGATGCTCTACCAGGCCGACGCGCAGGGCGCGATCCAGCAGGGCCTGCTCACCTGGATCTTCGCGCCGGGCCTCGCGCTCGCGATCCTCATCACCGCCATGAGCCTCATCAACTTCGGCGTCGACCTGCTGAGCAACCCCCACCTCAGGGAGGACTGACCATGGCCAGACCCACCGAGGGCACCGCCCTGCTGGAGGTCCGCAACCTCGAGGTGCGCTACGAGCCGAAGGCGAGCCGCTCGATGACGGCCGTGCAGGACGTCAGCTTCGACATCGCGCCGGGCGAGTTCGTCGGCCTGATCGGCGAGTCGGGCTCGGGCAAGACCACGCTCGCCACGGCGCTGCTGCGGCTGCTGGAGAAGCCCGGCCGGATCAGCAACGGCACCATCACCTTCGACGGCACCGACATCACCCACCTCGACCAGGACGAGCTGCGCGAGATCCGCTGGCGCGACCTGTCGACGGTGTTCCAGAGCAGCATGAACTCGCTCAACCCGGTCGTCCGGATCGAGCCGCAGTTCCGCGACGCGATCGAGCAGCACTCCGACCTGCGCGGCGACGACGTGTCCGAGCGGGTCCGCGAGCTCTTCGACATGGTCTTCATCGACCACCGGTTCATCACGGCGTACCCCCACGAGCTCTCCGGCGGCATGAAGCAGCGGGTGAACCTCGCGCTCGCGCTCGCCCTCGACCCCAAGCTCGTGCTCCTCGACGAGCCGACCACGGGCCTCGACGTCGTCGTGCAGCACTCGATCCTGCAGAACGTCCGCAAGCTGCAGGAGGAGAAGGGCTTCGCCGTCCTCTTCATCAGTCACGACATCGGGACGGTGCTCGACCTCTCCGACCGGATCCTGGTGATGTACTCCGGGCGCATCGTGGAGTCCCAGACCGCCGCGGAGCTGCTCCGTGAGCCGCTGCACCCGTACACGAAGGGCCTGCTGGGCTCGTACGGCGACCCGCGGGCCGAGACCGTGCGGATCACCTACATCCCCGGGCGGCCGCCGGACCTCAGCCTGGTGTCCCAGGGCTGCAGCTTCGCGCCGCGCTGTCCGGAGAAGATCGAGCGCTGCCTGACCGACTACCCCGAGCTGCTGCCCGTCGAGTCGGGCGAGGTCGCGTGCCACGTCGCGGCGCTCCATCGCCTCGGCGGTGCGGACGGCATCGAGCTGCCCGAGCGCACGCGGCGTTTCGTCGGACCCGAGTTCGTCAAGACGGCCGACGAGTCGGCGCACGCCCGTGAGCGCGACATCGTCCTCACCGTCGACGACGTGACCAAGGTGTTCGAGAAGCGGCGCGGCCTGAAGGTCGACCGCACGGTCGCCGTCGCGGAGACCAGCTTCGTGCTGCGCAAGGGTGCCGTGACCGCGCTGGTCGGCCAGAGCGGAAGCGGCAAGTCCACGCTCGCGCGGATGATCACCGGCATCGACAGCCCGACCGAGGGACGCATCGTCTTCCACGGCCCCGACGGCGACCAGGAGGTCTCCTCCTACCGCGGGCGGGCCCTGCGCAACTACCGCCGCCACGTGCAGATGGTCTTCCAGGACCCCTACTCCGCGCTCAACCCGACCAAGCGGCTCGGCCAGATCCTCGAGCGGCCACTGGTCAACTACCACGGCCTCAAGGGCGATGCCCGTCGCCAACGGGTCGAGGAGCTGCTGGAGACGGTCGCGCTGACACCGGCGGACCGCTTCGTCAACCGCTACGCCTACGAGCTGTCCGGCGGCCAGCGGCAGCGCGTCGTCATCGCCCGGGCGCTCGCCGTGCTGCCCGAGGTGATCGTCGCCGACGAGCCGATCTCGAGCCTCGACGTCTCCATCCGCGCCGAGATCCTCGAGCTGCTCAACGACCTGGTGCAGGACCACGACGTGGGCATCCTCTACATCACCCACGACCTGCTCAGCGCCCGGATGCTGGCCGACGAGGTGATCGTGCTCAACGAGGGACGCGTGGTCGAGCAGGGGCCGGCGCTGCAGGTGATCCGGGATCCCCAGGACGACTACACCCGGACGCTGCTCGACGCGGTTCCCAACCCCTTCTAGCCAGGACCCTCTGCGAGGCTGTGCCCCGTGAGCACAGGCACGGGTGACCGCCCGGTCACCATCTACACCGTGGCGGAGCGCGCCGGCGTCTCGATCGCGACGGTCTCGCGGGTCCTGCGAGGCACGGCGCCGACGTCGCCGGTCACCCGTCGCAAGGTCCTCCAGGCGGTGCAGGAGCTCGACTACATCCCGTTGCGGGCAGCGCGACAGGTGGAGGTGCCGCGACACCAGACCCACGGGCTGGTCCTCCCCGGACTGGTCGGCCCCTACTACTCCGAGCTCCTGTCGGGGTTCGAGGCGGCGGCTGCCCGCTACGGACAGTCAGTGGTCATCCGTCTCGCGCACCCGTCGGTCGACCTCGAGGGCTCCGTGCGTCAGGTGCTGTCCCGCGTCGATGGGCTGGTGCTCGCCAACGACACGGTCTCCGATGCCTTCGTCCGGCAGATCTGCCGCTCGACGCCGACCGTCCTGATCGCCCGTGCCCCCGTCGACGGGTGCGACGCGGTCCTGGTGGAGAACCTCCACGCCGCGCAGGAGCTCACCGACCACCTGGTCCGGCACGGACGTCGCCGGCTCGTCTTCGTCGGCGACCCGGCGGGATCCCACGACGTGACCGAGCGCTACACGGGATTCCGCGAGGCGTTGTCGCGCACGAAGCAGGCCGCACGAGGCGTCCCTGCCCCTTCTCGTGCCGCTGGTGGAGGCGAGCGGGCCGGCCGTCGTGGACGCCCTGCTGGCCATGGCGGAGCCGGCCGACGGGCTCGTCTGCGCCAACGACGAGCTCGCCGTCGCGGTGATGTCCCTCCTCGCGGCGCGCGGCGTACGCGTCCCCGACGACCTGGCCGTGGTGGGCTTCGACGACATCATGACCTCGCGCTACGTCGCGCCCGGCCTGACGACGGTGCTCCAACCGACCTCGTCCGTGGGGCGCTGGGCAGCCATCCGGTTGCACGAGCGGATCGAGGGCCGTACGCACGACGTGCACCCCCAGGTCCTCCCGACCCGGCTGGTCGTCCGTGGCTCGTGCGGGTGTCCCTGGAGCGGGCCGGCCAGCACCTAGGCTGGGTCGGTGCCCTCCCTCCACGAGCTCGTGCGAGCCCACACCGAGCTGGACGAGGACGACGTGGTGTGGCTCCAGCTGCTGATGGCGGACTGGCAGATCCTGGCCGACCTGTCCTTCGCCGACCTCGTGCTGTGGCTTCCCGATCGGGAGGGCAAGGGCTACTGGGCGGGCGGCCAGATGCGACCGACGACCGGTCCCACGGCTCTCGTCGACGACGTGCTCGGCACCTTCATCCCCACCGGTCGTCGCCGGATGCTCGACGAGTCCTTCGCGACGGGACGGCTGGTGCGTGAGGGGGATCCCGAGTGGCGCGACGACGTGCCGGTGCGGGTCGAGGTCATCCCCGTACGCCGTGCCGGACGGCTGATCGCCCTGATCGCGCGCAACACCAACCTGCTCGGCGTACGCACCCCCAGCCGGCTCGAGCTCAGCTATCTCCAGACCGCCGGCGAGCTGACCCAGATGATCGCCTCGGGTCACTTCCCCCTCGCCGGCCAGCGCAGCGACCACGCCGACTCGCCGCGGGTGGGGGACGGGTTCGTCCGCCTCGACCCCGCGGGAAGGGTCGTCTACGCCAGCCCCAACGGGTTGTCGGCCTACCGCCGGCTCGGCCTGCAGGGTGATCTCGCGGGACTGGTGCTCACCGACCTGACCCGCGACCTGGTGCCGGCGCGCAAGCGGCTCGACGAGGAGACGCTGAGCGCGGTGCTCGGCGGCCGCGACGGACGCGCGACCGAGGTCGGCACCGACGACGTGACGCTGATCGTGCGGAGCATCCCGCTGCGACCGCAGGGCGACCGCAGCGGCGCGCTGCTGCTGGTGCGCGACGTCACCGAGCTGCGCAGCCGCGACCGCGAGCTGGTCACCAAGGACGTCACGATCCGCGAGATCCACCACCGGGTGAAGAACAACCTCCAGACCGTCGCCGCGCTCCTGCGCCTGCAGGCACGGCGTACGCAGGCCGAGGACGCCAAGGCCGCGCTCGAGGAGGCCGTCCGCCGGGTGGGGTCGATCGCGATCGTCCACGAGACGCTCAGCCAGGCGCTGGAGGAGACGGTCGACTTCGACGACATCGCCGACCGGCTCGGGGCGATGGTCGTCGACGTCAGCGGGGTCGAGGTGCCGGTCCGCGTGGTGCGCGAGGGGTCCTTCGGCAAGCTGTCGTCCGAGGCGGCCACTCCGCTCGCGATGGTGCTCACCGAGCTCCTGCAGAACGCGGTCGAGCACGGCTACGCCGGGCTGGCCGACCGCACCGGGGGTCGCGTCGTGGTCACCGCGCGACGGATCGTCGGGCGGTTGCACGTCGTCGTGGAGGACGACGGGCGTGGCCTGCCGGACGGCTTCGACCTCGATGCGTCGACCCAGCTCGGGCTGTCGATCGTCCGCACGCTCGTCGAGTCCGAGCTCGGCGGCGTGCTCGAGATCGGCCCCGGCACCCGGGGCACGCGCGTGCAGGCGGACCTGCCGGTCGACTGACCGCGCCGGCTGGCCGTGCTGGCTGGGCCGTGCCGGCTAGGCCGTACGGATGCGGGCGCGAGCGTTGCGGCGCTTCAGCGCGCGGCGCTCGTCCTCGCTGAGGCCACCCCAGACTCCGTGGTCCTGCCCGGCCTCCAGGGCCCAGGCAAGGCACTGTTCGCGCACCTCACATCGTCGGCACACCTGCTTGGCCTCCTCGATCTGGAGGATCGCGGGCCCGGTGTTGCCGATCGGGAAGAACAGCTCAGGGTCCTCGTCGAGGCATGCAGAGCGGCTGCGCCAATCCATGAGTGGGGAAGTCCCTCTTTCTGTCACAGGCAAGGTGCTGTTGTCGGACGTTCAGCGGAGCCCGGGCGCACCCCAGCACAGTGCGTGGGGGGCGCAGCGACAAGACTCGCAACCTTTGAACGTTCACACAACCCCCCACGTTCGTCGCGTCGGTCACAACTAGGGTTGCCGAGTGCCCGTTACCCCGTCCGACACGCACGGTGCTCCGGACCGGAGCGCCCCGCCGCCGCTCGTCGTGGCAGCCGCGCTCACCGCGGTCGAGTCCTTCATGCTGGCCGGGCTGGGGGTGCTGGAGATCGCCAGCCTCCACTCGGTGCGGCTCACGATGGGCGTCACGACTGCCGCGTTCTTCCTCGTCGCGGGCGCCGCCCTCGCCTGGTGCGCCTGGTCGCTCCGGGGCGTACGACGGTGGGCACGCGGCCCCGTCGTGATGGCCCAGCTGATCCTGCTCGGCCTGGCGTGGAACCTGTGGGACGGCTCGACCAAGCCGCTCTCGATCGGTCTCGCCCTGGTTGCCGTGGTCGTCATCGCGGGTCTGGTGCACCCGGCCAGCACGCGGGTGCTCGAGGACGACCCGCGCTAGTCCTGGTCGACCTCGAGCGAGGTCCGCAGCTGGGCGAGGGTGCGCGTCAGCAGCCGGGACACGTGCATCTGCGAGACGCCGATCTCCTCGGCGATCTGCGACTGCGTCATGTTCTTGAAGAACCGCAGCAGCAGGATGCGCTTCTCGCGCTCGCCGAGGCCCTCGAGGAGCGGCTTGATCGACTCGCGGATCTCGACGTGCTCGATGTTGGTGTCCTCGACGCCGAGCGTGGCCAGCATCGCGGGAGGACCGTCGTCGCTGTCGTCGGAGGCGTCGAGAGACAGGGTCGCGTAGGCGTGGGACGACTCGATGCCCTCCATGATCTCCTCGACCGTGCAGCCGATGACCTCGGCCAGCTCGCGCGGGGTGGGGGAGCGGCCGAGCTTCTGGGTCAGCTCGCCGGTCGCGCCGCCGATCTGCATCCGCAGCTCCTGCAACCGCCGCGGCACCCGGATCGCCCAGCCCTTGTCCCGGAAGTGGCGCTTGATCTCGCCGATCACGGTCGGGGTGGCGTAGGTCGAGAACTCCACGCCGCGGTCGGTCTCGAACCGGTCGACGGCCTTGATCAGGCCGATCGTCCCGACCTGGACGAGGTCCTCGAACGGCTCGCCGCGGTTGCGGAAACGGCGCGCGCAGTGCTCGACGAGCGAGAGGTGCAGGTGCACCAGGTCGTCGCGTGCCACCGAGCGCGTCGCCGCGCTCGCGTCCTCGTCGCGCAGCACCGAGAAGAGCTCGGCGCTGCGGGCGCGCAGCAGATCGAGCCCGCTCGTCGCGACCTCGTCGAACGTGCGGTGCTCGGCGGCCCCCGCCGCCCCTTCCCCCGTGTGTGCGCTCATGTCAGCGCCCGGCACCCGATCCCTCCGCTGCCTGCGACGACACGGTGAACCTCACCCTGAACCGTCCCGCCTCCGGACCGGCCGACGCCTCCTGCGCCATCGTGTCCAGCACCTGCCAGGCAAAGCTCTCCGTGTCGAGCGCAGGGTCGTCCATCGCCTCGGTCTCGATGGTCACCGTCATCGACCCCCGGCCGAAGAAGAAGCAGGCCACCATGTCGGTCCCCGGGTCTGCGGCCGGGATGGCCAGTGCGGTGGCCTCACCGATCGCGATGCGCAGGTCCTCGATGTCGTCGATCGTGAAGTCGAGGCGTGCGGCCAGGCCGGCGGCGGTGGTGCGGACGACGGTGGCGTAGGCGCCCTCGGCAGGAAGGCGCAGCTCGACGTCGGCGCGATGGCCCGCGGTGTTGTCTGACATCTGCGTCTTCGTCCCGTCCTCGAGGCTGATGTGTGGGCACACCCTAACCGGGGAAGAGCACAATGGACGGCGGTACTGAGGAGGGCAGTGGATGTGGACATCCTGAAGCGCGTGACCATCTGCAAGCTCCTGGGCCACGACTGGGCCAAGTCCCCCTATCCCCGGAAGGCCAACGGGGACGGGACGGGGACGTTCATCCGCTGCCTGCGGTGTCGCAAGGAGGACCACAGCGCGGGGACCATCGCGCGCGGGGTCGGGCCGCTCTACCACTGACACGACGAACGCCGCCCCGGCGGACCGGGACGGCGTCGTGTAATGATCAGGGCGAAGCAGCCCTGAGCGTGCTGGGAGGGCGGAGCAGCAAGCTGCTCAGAAGAAGGTCTGAGCAGTGCCCGCTTCGCGGTCCCTGCTCAGGCCTTCTTCGTCTCCCAGAAGATCTCAGCGATCTCGTCGATCTTGGCGAGCAGCTCGTCGGCCTTGCCGGCGTCGAGCTCACCCTTGGTGCCGGAGGCACCGGCCAGCTTGGTGGCCTCGTTGACCAGGGTGTGGAGCTGCGGGTACTTCTCGAAGTGCGGGGGCTTGAAGTAGTCGGTCCACAGCACCCACAGGTGGTGCTTGACGAGCTCCGAGCGCTGCTCCTTGATGAGGATGGCGCGCGTGCGGAAGTCGGCGTCGTCGTTGTCGGCGACCTTGGCGATGATCGCCTTGATGGACTCGGCCTCGATGCGTGCCTGGGCGGGGTCGTACACGCCGCAGGGCAGGTCGCAGTGGGCGGAGACCTCGACGGTCGGGGCAAGCAGGTGGCGAAGCATCGTGTTCCTCTCGATCGGGGACAGTGCCCGGTGAATGGCCACTGTGAAAGGCATCTGGCTGCGACACTACTCCGCGTGCAACGGCGTCGGCAGCGGGGTCTCACCCGATCGGATGGGACCGCGAGGGCCCCTTTCGGGACCGCCGTCGTGCGCGGCCGATCGATGCTCCCGACCCTCCGCGAGGGGGACTTCCTGCTGGTCCGGCACGGCGCCCGCGTCCGGGCGGGGGACCTGGTCGTCGCCCGTTTCCCCGACGGCACCCTCGCGGTGAAGCGGGCGGTGGAGGAGCGGCGTACGCGCGCGGGTGGGATGGGGTGGTGGCTGCTGAGCGACAACGCGGGAGAGGGCGTCGACTCGCGGCACCGCGGGCCGGTCGCCGAGGAGCAGGTGCTGGGCGTCGTACGGCTGCGGGTGTGGCCTTCCCCACGTCTGGGACGCAGGCTCTCCCGCCCCTGAGCTGTGCGAGTATCGCGGCCATGGACCAGGGCACCGATCGGCCGCACCCGCACGCGGGTGACCCCGTCTTCGACCTGCACGTGGGCGGCAAGATGGAGACCGTGTCGACGGTCGCGCTGCACGGTCCCGACGAGCTCTCGCTGGCGTACACGCCCGGCGTGGCCCGGGTCTGTGAGGCCATCGCTGCCGACCCGTCCATGACCCAGCACTACACGTGGGTGCCCAACGTGGTCGGCATCGTGACCGACGGCACCGCGGTCCTCGGGCTGGGCGACATCGGCCCCGCCGCCGCCATGCCGGTGATGGAGGGCAAGGCGGTCCTGTTCAAGCAGTTCGGCGGTGTCGACGCCGTCCCGATCTGCCTCGACACCACGGACGTCGAGGAGATCATCGAGACGGTGGTCCGCCTCGCGCCCAGCTTCGGTGGCATCAACCTCGAGGACATCTCCGCCCCGCGCTGCTTCGAGATCGAGGCGCGGCTCAAGGAGCGCCTCGACATCCCGGTCTTCCACGACGACCAGCACGGCACCGCGGTCGTCGCGCTCGCCGCGCTGACCAACGCGCTGCGCCTGACCGGCCGCGAGGCCGCGAACGTACGCGTCGTGGTGCAGGGCGCCGGCGCGGCCGGTGTGGCCGTTGCCCGCATCCTGCTCGAGGCAGGCGTGCGCGACATCGCGGTCCTCGACCGGCAGGGCGTGCTCAACTCCGAGCGTGCCGACCTCACCCCGGTCAAGGCGGCGCTCGCCCGCGACACCGCGGACGTCTTCGGGCGGCGCGGGACGCTGGCCGACGTGATGGCCGGCGCCGACGTCTACATCGGCGTGTCCGGCGGTCAGGTGCCCGAGGAGATCGTCGCCTCGATGGCGGCCGAGGCGATCATCTTCGGCCTCGCCAACCCGACGCCCGAGGTGCACCCCGACCTCGCCCACAAGTACGCCCGGGTCGTGGCCACCGGCCGCTCGGACTACCCCAACCAGATCAACAACGTCCTCGCGTTCCCCGGCATCTTCCGGGGCGCCTTCGACGTCCACGCCAGCTCGATCACCGAGGGGATGAAGGTCGCTGCCGCGACCGCGCTCGCCGAGCTCGTCGGCGACGACCTCCGCGAGGACATGGTGATTCCGTCGCCCTTCGACCCTCGCGTCCCCGGAGCCGTCCGCGCGGCCGTCGCTGCCGCCGCCCGGGCAGACGGGGTCGCGCGCCGCTGAGGGTCGGTCGCCCCGTGGCGGCTAGGCGAACAGCGGTCGCAGGTGGTCGTTGAGGAACATCCCCTGAGGATCGAGCTCGCGGCGCAGGGCGATGAAGTCGGCGGCGCGTGGGTAGAGGGCGTGGAGCCGCTCGGGCGTCATGAAGTGCAGCTTGCCCCAGTGGACGCGGGCGTCGAAGTCGGCCAGGAGCGCGTCGACCGAGCGCAGGTAGGCCCAGTAGTCGGTGCCGGGCGTGCCCGAGACGGAGATGACGACCGTCGGCGTGCGGTACTGCGGGGACAGGAAGGCCTCGTCCGGTCCGACGGTGCGCACCTCGAGGGGGTAGATCGAGTCGGGGAGACTGTGGAGCATCAGCTCGCGCATCGCGCGGAGCGCCTCGGGCGCCCGGTCGAGGGCGACGAAGTACTCGAGCTCGTGGAAGTTGGCGTCGTAGACCATCGGGAAGATCCGGTAGCAGCGGTCGACCCGGCGTCCCACGGTGTCGTCGTCCGGGACCTCGGGACCGACCTCGTCGTAGATCTTGACGTAGCACTGGTCCTGGAGCCGCTCGCCGTGCCCGTCGAGGTTGTAGAGCGCGCCCGACTCCTCCGTCGGCAGCCAGAACATGCCGAAGTGGCGGTGGTCGGCGACGAGCTGGTCCCAGTGCTCCATCACGTCGTCCCACGTCCGCAGGCCGACCTGCTCCTGCAGCCGGTAGGCGTCGGTGACCTCGAGGTCGAGCTGGGTCACCACGCCGAGCATCCCGACGGACACCTGCGCCGCGTGCAGCAGGTCGGGCTGGTCCTCGCCGATGTCGCGGACGTCGCCGCCGGCGGTCACGAGGCGTACGCCGCGCACGACCCCGGACAGTGACGTGTAGCGGGTGCCGGAGCCGTGGGTGCCGGTGGCGACTGCTCCCGCGATCTGCTGGGTGTCGATGTCACCCTGGTTGCGCAGCGCGAGGCCGACGTCCCACAGGGGCTCGTAGAAGTCGCGGATCAGGGTGCCGGGCAGCGCCGTCGCCCGCTTGGCGGCGGGGTCGGTCGACACGACGCCCCTCAGCGCCGAGACGTCGAGCAACAACCCGTCGGTCTGCACGACCGGCGTGAAGGAGTGCCCGGCGCCGGCGACGCGTACGCCCTGGCCGCGCTCGGCTGCCTGCCGGACCAGGGTGACGACCTCGCCCTCGTCGCGTGGAGTGGCGGACGAATCAGGCGCGAAGGACTGGTTGCCCACCCAGTTGGTCCAGGTCATGCGGGTCAGCCTGACCAGCGGCGGCCCCGCCGTCAACGGCCAGGATCCGGCCTGACAGATTCGCTGCATGCTGACCGAGGTGGCCGACGGCGTGTGGGTGCGTCAGAGCGGATGGATGTGGAGCAACACGGTCGTGGTGCGAACCGGCGACGGCCTGCTGCTGGTCGATCCGGGCATCGACGGGGCCGAGCTGGAGGAGCTCGCGGACGGCGTCGTCCGGCTCGGGCTCCCCGTCGTCGCGGGCTTCTCGACGCACCTCCACTGGGACCACCTGCTCTGGCACGACCGCTTCGGTGACGTGCCGCGGTGGGCGACGGCTGCCAGCGCTGCGCTCGCCCCGTCCGTACGCGATCGGGCGCGGGCGATGGCGGCCGAGAGTGCGACGGGCGTGCCCCTCGACCTGGTCGCCCGGGTGAGTGCGCTCCCGGCGGACGGCGGTGCGCTGCCCGGCACCCTCGTCGAGCACGAGGCGCATGCCATCGGCCACGCGGCCCTCCTGCTGGCAGACCGCGGCGTGCTGGTCGCAGGCGACATGCTCTCCGACGTGCTGGTCCCGATGCTCGACCCGCGTCGCGAGGGACAGCTGGCGGCGTACGAGGCGGCGCTCGACCTGCTCGAGCAGGCGACCGCGAGCGTCGACGTCGTGGTCCCCGGGCACGGCGCGGTCGCGCAGGGCCCGGAGGTCGCCGCTCGGCTGGCCGCCGATCGTGCCTACCTCGCGGCCCTGCGGGACGGGACCGTGCCCGACGACGTACGACTGGAGCAGGACTGGCTGGTCGCCGTGCACGAGGGCAACGTGGAGTCAGCCCGGCGCTGACCGACCGACGGCGAGCGTCCGTCGTTCGCGCGGCTCGCGGTGTGCGGTCCACCCGACGAGCGCGAGCAGGGCTCCGGCTGCCATCGTCGAGAGCACGCCGGCCCGGGCGCGCTGGACGGCCGCATCGCAGCCCGCTGCGACCCGACGCTCATCGACCGTCGTGGCGACCTCTCCTCCGGACGTCGGGATGGACGTCCCGGAGAGCAGCCAGGACGCGGAGATGGCATATCCGCAGTCGACCTCCTGACCCGCGATGGTGGCGGACGTGTCGTTCTCGGTGCCCCACGCGAAAGCCGCGAGGACGACGAGGACTCCCACTGCGAGCGCGGCCCTGGCCCTGAGCATGTGTCGAGTATGCACCTGCAGTCGCGTGTCAGAAGCCGATCGACGGCTCCGGCTCGACGAGCGTGCGCGTGGCGCGCGCCAGCTCGGCGTACGCCCCGGAGCGGTGCTCGCGCACGAGACCGGCGCGCAGCAGGCCGCCGAGGCTGTGGCCGAGGTAGCCGGCACCGAGCACGTTGACGTCGAGGGTGAGGTCGGCGGGGGAGTCCGTCCGGGAAGCGGTCCCCGCGCCGCCCTTCGCCGTGAGCCGCCAGCGACCGGCGTTCCACGGCGCGTAGCGGTCCTCGACCTCGACGACGACGTCGCAGTCGGCCTCGTAGGTGCGGAGCGGCCACGCCGCCTCGAGGTCG
This sequence comes from uncultured Actinomycetota bacterium, assembly GCA_963711175.1. Classification (GTDB taxonomy): domain Bacteria; phylum Actinomycetota; class Actinomycetes; order Propionibacteriales; family Nocardioidaceae; genus Nocardioides. The sequence goes on along the minus strand of CAVQDC010000021.1, from coordinate 283,681 downwards.
ACGAGGCGGACCCAGGTGCTGTCCCACGTCTCGATCGAGCCGGTGCCACGTGGACCGCCGACCCATCCGAGGATCGGGTCGTCGACGCCGACGTTCTCCAGCTTGGTCGTGCCCATCAGGTCGAGGTCGACCAGGCGACGGGCGAGGGCCAGCCGGGCGGCGGGGCCGCCGCAGAGCGTGCCCGCGACGACGTTGCCCGACGGGCGGGCGTTGGACCACTTGTGCTCGCGTCGCAGGCCGACGAAGCCGACGTCGTTCCCGGCGCGCCGCGCGAAGATGATCCGGCGGCGTTCCTTGTCGCGGAGCATCTCCGGCGGCTCGAGGGACAGGAGGGAGAAGAAGTCCGGCGATCCCACGATGGTGCCGGGGAACTCGCCGGCCCGGGCGGACTGGCAGTCGCGCATCCGTTCGGCCACGCCCGGGTCCGACATGGTGACGAGCTCGGTCGTGATGCCGGCGACCTCGTCCTCCAGGTGCGGCGCGGTGAAGGTGGTGCCCCGGCCGAGGGTCGCCTCGTGGGTGATCACGGCGAGCCCGTAGCCGAAGCGGCCGTAGATCGCGGCCTCACTCGCGTGCAGCGCGGAGATGGCCGTCCCGGCGTCCCGCGAGCGGGTGAGGTGGTCGGTCATCATCGCCGCGAGCACTCCGCGGCGCCGCGAGTCGGGGTGCACGCCCACCCACGTCAGCCCGGCGATCGGCACGACGGCGCCACCGGGCAGCGACATCTCCATGGGGCGTACGCCGTAGATGCCGGCGTGGAGGTCGGTGGGACCGTCCGGCAGGTCGACCACGAACCGCTGGTCCTCGGGCAGCCCGAGGCGCAGGTGCTCGGTGTCGGCTTCGGTGACCTCGCCGAACCAGACGAGCTGGTCGGTGGCCAGGTACTTGTCGGCGTCCTCCGAGGGACGTACGTCGATGCTCACCGGGCCACCCAATCGTCCGCCGTGGGGACGCGCAACCGGATAAGGACTGTGACTCGCTAGGGTCGAGGAATGTTCGCTGTCTACGCCGAGACCTTCTCCTCCGACGACCCGCTGAGCGGCCTGGTGGTGGGGGAGCGACCGGCTCCCGAGGCCCCTGACGGGTGGGCGACGGTGACCGTGAAGGCGGCCAGCCTCAACCACCACGACCTGTGGTCGCTGCGTGGTGTCGGGCTGCGCGAGGAGGCGCTGCCGATGATCCTCGGCTGCGACGCCTCCGGGGTCGACGAGGACGGCAACGAGGTCGTGGTCCACGGCGTGATCGGGGACCCCCGCTGGACCGGCGACGAGGCCGACGACCCCGGCCGGTCGCTGCTCTCCGAGCGCCACCAGGGCACCTTCGCCGAGCAGGTGGTCGTGCCCCGTCGCAACCTGGTGCCCAAGCCTGCATCCCTCTCGTTCGAGGAGGCGGCGTGCCTGCCGACCGCCTGGCTGACCGCCTACCGGATGCTGTTCGTCCAGGGCGCCTGCAAGCCGGGCGAGACCATCCTCGTGCAGGGCGCCGGCGGTGGCGTCGCGACGGCGCTGATCACGCTGGGTCGCGCTGCCGGTCTCAAGGTGCTGGCCACCAGTCGGGACGAGGCCAAGCGGGCCCGGGCGCTCGAGCTCGGTGCCCACGACGCCTTCGAGTCCGGTGCCCGCCTGCCGGTCAAGGTGGACGCAGTCATGGAGACCGTCGGCAAGGCCACCTGGACCCACTCGATCCGCTCGCTGCGCCCGGGCGGCCGCATCGTCATCAGCGGTACGACCTCGGGCCCCGACGTCGCGGACGCCGGTCTCACCCACGTGTTCTTCAAGCAGCTCTCGATCATCGGCTCGACGATGGGCACGCGCGCAGACCTCGACCACCTCGTCCAGCTGCTCGACGCCACCGGCGCCCGCCCGCTCATCGACCGGGCGCTGCCGATGGACCAGGCGCGCGACGGCTTCGCCGCCATGGCCGAGGGCGATGTCTTCGGCAAGATCGTCTTCACCCGGTGAAGCACGTCCTGACCGGTGCCGGCTCGGGCATCGGTCTCGCGCTGGCACGTCGCCTGGCCGAGCGGGGCGACGACCTCGTGCTGGTGGCGCGCAGTGACGACCGGGCCGCCGAGCTCGGGCGTACGTTCGCCGGCGCGCAGGTGCTGGTGGCCGACCTCGCCGACCCGGGCACGCTCAACGGCATCGGCCGCCAGGTCGACGGTCCGGTCGACTCACTGGTCCACGTCGCCGGCGTGGTGGAGCTGGGGCGGGTCGACCGGCTTCGGCTCGCCGACTGGGACGAACAGCTCGCGGTGAACCTGACCGCACCCGCCGTGCTGACCCGGGAGCTGCTCCCGCACGTGCGCGAGGGACGCGGGACGGTCGTGTTCGTGAACTCCTCGGCCGGGCTCGCGGCCAGCGCCGAGTGGTCGGCGTACGCCGCCTCGAAGTTCGGCCTGCGCGCCTTCGCCGACTCCCTGCGCGCCGAGGAGGTCGACCACGGGGTGCGGGTGAGCACGGTCTACCCGAGCCGCACCGCGACCCCGATGCAGGAGAAGGTGCACGAGCAGGAGGGTCGGACCTACGACTCCTCGCGCTGGATCAGCCCGGAGACCGTCGTCGACACGATCCTCCACGTGATCGACCTGCCAGTCGACGCCACCATCCCGGACGTGACCGTCCGTCCGGTGGTCCCGCGGCCCGGGACCTAGACCGGTTCGAGCACGAACGCCCGGATCTTCCTGCTCGAGCCGATGCGCTCTCGGTAGTTGAGGTAGCCGGGGTAGAACTCGCCGGCGAGGGCGAACACCTCGTCGGTCTCGCCGGGAGTCGCGGAGCGAGCGGTCACCTCGCGCGCGACACCGCGATAGGTGACGGTCGCGTGCGGGTCGGCCTCCAGGTTGAGGACCCACGCGGGTGTGGAGGCTTGGCCGAAGTTGGTGCCGAGCAGTGCCAGCGTGTCGGCGTACGGCGTTGCGATCAGGTGGCTCGTGCGCCGTTGTCCGGACTTGCGACCGGTCGTCGTCACGTCGAGGACGGCCAGCCCGGCCAACAGGCTGGGAGCGCTGTGCCGTCCTCGCGTCAGCCGGCCCACCACGTCGTCGAGGTGGCGCAGCGAGTGGGCGAAGACCCAGCCGCCCGGGCGCGTGCCGGCGCCCCACCGGACCAGCCGGTGCAGCGGGTTGGCCGAGTGGTGGGTGTAGCCGAGGTCGCCAGTGAGGCCCATCATGTGCTCCCTTCGGTGCGCTCCCGCGAGCGCCAGTTGAGTGCGCCGACCAGCAGCATCCGCAGCTGGGTCCGCGCGTCGGCGAGCGTGCGGGCCTCCGAGTCGGGGTCCTCCACGAGCCGCTCGGCCATGGTCACCACGAAGGAGACGAAGAGGTCGGCCAGCAGGCTGATGTCGTGGCTGGAGTACTGCTCGGCCGCGCCGGTGCGAGCGATGTCGGTCGCGAGCTCACGGGTGATGAGCGCGATCTCGTGGTGGATGGCCTCGCGGACCCGGGGTGGACCGGCGGTCCGCTCGCGCGCGATGAACGCGTAGTGGGAGCGGTTCTCGCGGACGTGCTGCGCCACGATCGGCAGCGAGCCGTCGATGAAGTCGCGGTACTCCGGCGCGTGCCGCCACACGTCGAGCAGCATCAGCCGCAGCGACCGGAAGCTCTCGTCCACCAGAGCCAGCCCGAGCAGCTCGAGGGAGCCGAAGTGCCGGTAGAACGCGGTGGGCACCACGCCGACCTGCTTCGCGACCTGGCGCAGCGAGATCGCGGCGAGGTTGGAGTCGGCAGCCAGCGAGAGCGCGGCGTCGAGGATCGCCCGCCGGGTGCGCTCCTTGCGCTCCGCACGGGACGCCGCCGTGCCCTCCTCCTGCTCCGCCATGGCGTGATCGTAGTTGCAGGGTGCCGCGCCGTGGAGTGGGCGGGACCTCACGGCCCGGCGCCACCCGAACGGCCGGTGGCCTCCTAGTCCTCGGGATCGTCGAGGCGGGCCAGCCAGGTGGCCAGCCGCTCGACCGGGACCTCGAAGTCCGGGTGCGCGTCGACGAAGGCCTGCAGCTGCTCGGCCAGCCACGCCAGGGTGACTTCCTCGTCACCCCGGCGTCGCTCGAGCTCTTCTATGCCTCGATCGGTGAAGTACACCCTGCGGCTCCCTGGTCTGGGCGGCTCAGTAGTCGTTGCCGCGGCCGCGCGGTGACTCGAACGCCGCGTCGAGGAGCGCCTTCTGCTCCTCCACGTGGCGCTTCACCGTGCCGACGGACGGCGCCGCGGACGCGATCCGGGTGACCGGCTCGACGGTGAGGTCGAGCTGCGGCCACACGTTGAGCTGGTAGTGCGGCCACGGGCCCATGTTGCGGGGCTCGTCCTGCACCCAGCGGATCGCCTTGAGGTTCGGGTACTTGGCGACCTCGGCCTTGATCTCGTCGACGGGGTTCGGATACAGCCGCTCCACGCGACCGATCGCGAACTTGGCACCCTCCTCGCGCTTCGTACGCTCGACCATCAGGTCCCAGGTCACCCGGCCCGAGCACATGATGAGCGTCTCGACCTGCGAGGCGTCGGCGTGCGCATCGCCGATGAACGGCCGGAACGTGGTGTCCCCGACGAAGTCACCCGGCTGCGAGGCCGCCTCCTTGCGCTTGAGCATCGACTTCGGGGTGAAGACGATGAGGGGGCGGTGCTCCTCGCCGAGCGAATGACGCCGCAGCAGGTGGAAGTAGGACGCGGGGGTCGACGGCTGGGCGACGACCATGGCGTCCTCGGCCGACATCGTGAGGAACCGCTCGATGCGTGCCGAGCTGTGGTCGGGACCCTGGCCCTCGTAGCCGTGGGGGAGCAGCAGCACGACGCCGGACTGCTGGCGCCACTTGGTCTCGCCCGCAGAGATGAACTCGTCGATGACGGTCTGGGCGCCGTTGACGAAGTCGCCGAACTGCGCCTCCCAGAGGACGAGCGCCTCGGGCCGGGCGACGGAGTAGCCGTACTCGAACCCGAGGGCGGCGTACTCGGAGAGCAGTGAGTCGTAGACGTGGAACTTGGCCTGGTCCTCGGTGAGGTTGGTCAGCGGCGTCCACTCGTCGGCGTTGACCCGGTCGATGATCGTGGCGAACCGCGAGACGAACGTGCCGCGACGCGAGTCCTGGCCGGCCAACCGGACCGGGCGACCGTCCATCAGCAGGGAGCCGAAGGCGAGGATCTCGCCGGTGCCCCAGTCGATGGGGCCCTCGGTGATCGCGGCCGAGCGGCGCTGCAGCTGAGGCATCACCTTGGGGTGGACGGTGAAGTTGTCGGGCGGGGTGACGTAGCTGTCGGCGATCCGCTTGAGGACCTCCGGAGTCACGGCCGTCGAGAAGTCGCCGACCGGCTTGTCCGGGTAGTCCGGGACGGTCGTCCACTCCGCCGGCGCCTCGGAGCTGGCCTCACGGACCTCGGTGAAGACCCGCTCCAGCTGCTGCTGGTAGTCCCTGAGGACCTGCTCGGCCTCCTCGATCGTGATGTCGCCGCGACCGATGAGGGACTCGGTGTAGAGCTTGCGCACGGAGCGCTTCTGCTCGATCAGGTCGTACATCAGCGGCTGGGTGTAGGACGGGTCGTCGCCCTCGTTGTGACCGCGACGGCGGTAGCAGACGAGGTCGATGACGACGTCCTTGTTGAACGCCTGGCGGTAGTCGAAGGCGAGCCGGGCCACGCGGATGCAGGCCTCGGGGTCGTCGCCGTTGACGTGGAAGATCGGCGCCTGCACCATCCGCGCCACGTCGGTCGCGTAGAGCGAGGAGCGCGACGAGCCGGGCGAGGTGGTGAACCCGACCTGGTTGTTGATCACGACGTGCACGGTGCCGCCGGTGCGGTAGCCGCGCAGCTGCGACAGGTTGAGCGTCTCGGCCACCACGCCCTGGCCCGCGAAGGCCGCGTCGCCGTGGACCAGGAGCGGCAGCACGGGGTAGTCGGCGCCGCGGTTGAGGATGTCCTGCTTGGCCCGGGCGATGCCCTCGAGCACCGGGTTGACCGCCTCGAGGTGCGAGGGGTTCGCCGCGACGGACACCTTGATCTTGTCGCCCGACCCGGCGATGAACTCGCCCTCGGCGCCGAGGTGGTACTTCACGTCGCCGGAGCCCTGGACCGTACGCGGGTCGATGTTGCCCTCGAACTCGCGGAAGATCTGGCTGTACTTCTTGCCGACGATGTTGGCCAGCATGTTGAGCCGGCCGCGGTGGGCCATGCCGATGGCGACCTCTTCGAGGCCGGTCTCGGCTGCTGCCTCGCAGATCTCGTCGACCAGCGGGATGGTGGTCTCGCCGCCCTCGAGGCTGAAGCGCTTCTGCCCGACGAACTTGGTCTGGAGGAACGTCTCGAACGCCTCGGCCTGGTTGAGCTTGAGCAGGATGCGGAGCTGCTCCTCGCGGGGCGGCTTGACGTGCGGTTGCTCGACCCGCTCCTGGATCCACTTGCGCTGCTCGGGATCCATGATGTGCATGTACTCGATGCCGGTGGTGCGGCAGTAGGAGTCGCGCAGGATGCCGAGGATGTTGCGCAGCTTCATGAACCGGCGGCCCTCGCCACCGAACGAGCCGGTGGCGAACTCGCGGTCGAGGTCCCACAGCGTCAGGCCGTGTGACTCCACCTCGAGGTCGGGGTGGCTGCGCTGGCGGTACTCGAGCGGGTCGGTGTCGGCCATCAGGTGGCCGCGGACCCGGTAGGCGTGGATCAGCTCGAGGATGCGCGCCTGCTTGACGATGTCGTCGTCGTGGCTGGCGACGACGTCGCGCGACCAGCGGATCGGCTCGTAGGGGATCCGCAGCGAGCGGAAGATCTCGTCGTAGAACCCGTTCTCGCCGAGCAGGAGGCCGTGCACGCGCTTGAGGAACTCGCCCGACTGCGCGCCCTGGATGACCCGGTGGTCGTAGGTCGAGGTCAGCGTCATCGCCTTGCTGATGGCGTTGCGGTTGATCGCGTCGTCGGAGGCACCCTGCCACTCCGGCGGGTACTCCATCGCGCCGACGCCGATGATCGCGCCCTGGCCCGACATCAGGCGCGGCACCGAGTGGACGGTGCCGATGCCGCCCGGGTTGGTCAGCGAGATCGTGGTGCCCTGGAAGTCGGTCGACGGCCAGCTTGTTGTCGCGGGCCTTGCGGACCACGTCCTCGTACGCCGTCCAGAAGGCGGCGAAGTCCATCGCCTCGGCGCCCTTGATGCTCGGCACGAGCAGCTGGCGGGTGCCGTCGGGCTTCTTCATGTCGATGGCGAGGCCGAGGTTGATGTGCGCGGGGGTGATCAGGTTGGGCTTGCCGTCGACGACCTCGAACCCGACGTTCATCTCCGGCATCGAGCGCAGCGCCTTGACCAGGGCGTAGCCGATGAGGTGGGTGAACGAGACCTTGCCGCCGCGGGCGCGGGCGAGGTGGTTGTTGATGACGGTGCGGTTGTCCCACAGCAGCTTCACCGGGACCGAGCGCACCGACGTGGCGGTCGGCACCGTCAGGGAGGCGTCCATGTTGGCCGCGGTGCGGGCGGGTGCTCCGCGCAGGACGGTGTAGGTCGGGGCGTCGCTCGACTGCGCCGGGGTGGCGGGCGAGGGGTCCTTCGCGACCGGGGTGCTGGTGCCCTTGGCGGGCTCGTCGGCGGCGGCCGCGGGACGGGGGGTGGACTTCGCGGGCGACTTCTGCGCGGCCTGCTCGGCCGGCTTCTCGACCGGCTTCTCAGCGGGCTTCTCGGACGCCGGCGCTGCGGGTGCTGCCGCCTTCTCGGGAGCCTTGGCGGGGGCCTTCGCGGGAGCCGGGGTGGCCACCTTGGTCGCGGCCTTGGTCGCGGCCTGCGGGGCGGGCGCAGCGGCCTTCGCCGGTGGCGCGGCCTTCCCGTTGCCGAAGTACGTCGCCCACTCCGGACCCACGCTCGCGGGGTCCTTGTCGTACTGCTCCTTCATCTCGTCCACGAGCCACTCGTTGGCTCCCAGGTCGGATGACGGAGCAACCGAGGACTGGTTGCCGGACTGCCCGTTCGGGGACTGCGCCACGCTTCTTTCGCCTCTTCCAGATCTCTTCGCGCGAGGGTTGGTCAACTCGCTCACAAGGCTAGTCGCACACGCACGCAAATGCAGGGGCGGGCCCGTCTGTTGAGGCATGGTGTCGACCACACCACTAGTCATTCTCGTCTTTGACGCCGATCAGCCCCCGCCCCACCGCTTTCTGCCCGTGCCTCACCTGCCTGGAGTCGTCATGCCAAGCCATCCGTCGGGAGCCGCATCGTGGGCCCGCCGCTGCGCCGGACTCGTGCTCGTCCTGCTCGTCGCGCTGTCCGCGACCGCCTGTACGTCGTCGTCTGACCCGTCCGCCTCGCCCGAGCGGCTCAGCCGCAACGACGCGCAGGCGAGCCTCGCCTCGCACCCGATGCCCATCACCACCACGATCCACCGGGTCTACGGCCGGCTGCCCGACAAGCGCCGCAAGGTCGTCCGCGTGCAGGTGGGCAAGGTCGTGGACCGCTGGTGGGACGCCGCGTTCCTGGGGGGCGCCTACCCGCGCAGCAGCTTCCCGTCCGCGTTCCCGGGGTTCACCGGCGCCGCCGAGAAGCGGGCGCGAGGTGACAAGGCGCTCCTGACCAACCAGACCCGCGGGCCGCACGTCGACTCGGTGACGGCCAGGCACAAGTCGGTGTCGCTCGACATCCTCGCGACCGGCAAGCAGGCCCGGACCGTCACGGCGCACGTCGTCCTGCGGTTCGAGAGTGCTGGCGACAAGGCCGGCACGACCACCGTCCGTGGACGCCTGTTCCTCACGCACGAGCGAGGTGCGTGGCGGGTGTTCGGCTACGACGTCGCGAAGGGATCACGGTGAAGATGAACGTCGGGATGAGCCGCCACGCCACCTGGGCGGCCCGCGCCCGCCGCGCCGCGAAGACGACCGCACTGGCCGCCGTGCTGGCGCTCACCGCCGTCGTCGTGCCCCAGTCGTCGGTGCACCCGACCGACCTCAGCCTCGTCAAGATCCGGCACGCCCAGGGCGTCGTGGTCGGCGACGACGACGTCGTGTGGATCCTCGCTGTCGGCTCGGACGCCCGTCCCGGCGAGCAGATGACCCGCTCGCGCGGCGATGCGCTGCAGCTCGTGGGCATCAACACCCGCACCGGCTCGGCGACCGCGATCGGCGTACCCCGCGACTCGTGGGTCAGCATCCCCGGCCACGGGCGCGAGAAGATCAACTCCGCGCTCTACTTCGCCGGCCCGCAGGGCATGGCCGGAGCGATGCGCAACCTGACGGGCATCGAGCCTGACTACGTGATGGTCACGCGCTTCCCGTTCTTCGAGGACATGGTCAACGACATCGGTGGCATCACGGTGACCAACCCCCGCCGGTTCTACGACCCCTACCTCAAGAAGGAGGGCTTCAGGCAGGGCCGGATCCACCTCGACGGCTACAACGCCATGGCGTTCTCCCGGATCCGCAAGGGCCTCGCAGGCGGCGACTTCGACCGATCCGCCAACCAGCAGCGCACCCTGCGCGGCATCCACGCCCGCATCCGGTCGCAGGCCTCGAAGCCGGGCTTCATCGAGCGCGGCGTGATGACCGTGATGGAGCACATGGCCACCAACGCCTCGCCCGCCGAGCTGTTCGAGCTCGCGCAGGCCGTCGCCCAGGTCGACCCGCGCAAGATCACCACCTGCGTGGTCCAGGGACGCATCGGCTTCGTCGGCGCCGCGAGCGTCGTGTTCCCGGACGTCGCCCAGGCGCGACGGATCGGTCGCGAGGCGCGCCCCGACGCGTCCCTGCGCCACTGCTGACGCAGCCACACCGCACACGCAACGAGCGGCAGCACCCGACGGGTGCTGCCGCTCGTGTGGCGCGAAGCGCCTCCGGCAGGATTCGAACCTGCGGCACCTGGTACCGGAAACCAGTGCTCTATCCCCTGAGCTACGGAGGCCGGCACCGGCCGGGGCCGGTGCGCGCTGAAGACTACCGGTCGTCCGACGTGGTCACCCAACCGGCCGGGACCTCAGCGCAGGGCGAGCGAGCCCGACGTGGGGGACTCGAAGGCGAGCGCGGCGTGCTCGGCGACCCGGGCGTCCATCGCGTCCGCGATCTCCTGCGGCCACGGCGCCGTACGACGGGTCTCGAGGTCGATGTGGAGGAAGACCTCCTCGACCACGCACGCCACCTGCTGGTGGGTGTGGTCGAGCAGGTAGACCAGCGCGTGGCCGGCGCGCTCGGAGCGCCCGAGCAGACGCACCCGGGCCGACATCTCGTCGCCGGTGCGCAGCTCGTTGAGGTAGGTCACGTGGTGCTCGGCGGTGAAGCAGGCCTGGCCGTGGCTCAGCGGCCACATCTGCGGGATGCCGACCTCGACGAGCGACTCGTCGAGGCCCTCGCTGGCGATGCCGATGTAGTGGCGGACGTTGAGGTGGCCGTTGATGTCCTCGAACGGCATCGGCACGGGTTGCTCGACGTAGGCAGGCAGGTCGATGAGCTGGTCGTAGGTGGGATGCGTCGTCACAGCGCAGAACCCTAGTGGCACTCCGGAGGCGTGGCGTGAAACCGGTTCGGTCCCGTACCGGCAGCGCCGATAGGCTTGGCGGGTGAACCCAGAGCAGCTCTCCGAGACCATCGTCGACGTGCTGGCGGCCCTCGTGGCCGACGGTGCGATCACGCTGCCCGACGGCGTGCCGACCCAGGTCACGGTGGAGCGACCCCGGCAGAAGGGTCACGGCGACTACGCGACCAACGTCGCGCTCCAGCTCGCGAAGAAGGCCGGGACCAACCCGCGCGCCTTCGCCGACCTCGTGGCCGAGCGCCTGCGCGCCTCCGCCGGCATCAGCGACGTCGAGGTCGCGGGCCCGGGCTTCCTCAACGTGAGCGTCGAGGCGGGCGCCCAGGGCCAGGTCGCGGCCGACATCGTCGCGGCGGGCGAGACGTACGGCTCCTCCGACGCCTTCGCCGGCGAGAAGATCAACCTCGAGTTCGTCTCGGCCAACCCGACCGGACCGCTGCACCTCGGTGGCGTGCGGTGGGCCGCCGTCGGCGACGCGCTGGGCCGGATCTTCGAGAAGACCGGCGCCGAGGTCACCCGCGAGTACTACTTCAACGACCACGGCGCGCAGATCGACCGCTACAGCTCCTCGCTGCTGGCGAGCGCCCAGGGGCGTCCCGCGCCCGAGGACGGCTACGGCGGCCAGTACATCCACGACATCGCCGCGGCCATCGTCGAGCAGCGCCCCGACGTCAAGGACCTCGACGACGACGCGGCGCAGGAGGTCTTCCGCGAGGTCGGCGTGGACATGATGTTCACCGAGATCAAGACCAAGCTGCACGACTTCGGTGTCGACTTCGACGTCTACTTCCACGAGAAGTCGCTGCACGACTCCGGTGCCGTCGAGCGCGCCATCGAGCGGCTCACCGCGATGGGCAACACCTATGAGGCCGACGGTGCGCTGTGGCTGCGCACCGAGCAGTACGGCGACGACAAGGACCGCGTGATCATCCGGTCCAACGGAACCCCGGCCTACATCTCCGGCGACCTCGGCTACTACCTCGACAAGCGTGAGCGTGGTTTCGACCGCTGCTTCATCATGCTCGGCGCGGACCACCACGGTTACGTGGGCCGGATGAACGCGATGTGCAGCGCCTTCGGCGACGTGCCGGGCAAGAACCTCGAGATCCTCATCGGGCAGATGGTCAACCTGCTCAGGGACGGCGAGCCGATGCGGATGTCCAAGCGCAACGGCACGGTCATCTCGATCGACGACCTCGTCGACGCGATCGGTGTCGACGCCAGCCGCTACGCCCTCGCCCGCTACCACAGCGACAGCCCCATCGACATCGACCTCGACCTGTGGGCGCGGTCCACCAACGACAACCCGGTCTTCACCGTGCAGTACGCCCACGCGCGGGTCGCGAGCCTGATGCGCAACGCGGCCGACCTGGGTGTCGTCGCCGAGTCGCACCCCGAGCTGCTCACGCACGAGAAGGAGGGCGAGCTGCTGCGCGCCCTCGCCGAGTTCCCGCGCGTCGTCAAGGCCTCCGCCGAGCTCCGTGAGCCGCACCGCGTCGCGCGCTACCTCGAGGAGCTCGCCGGCACCTACCACCGCTTCTACGACGCCTGCCGGGTGCTCCCGCGCGGCGACGAGGAGACGGGCGACCTCCACCGGGCCCGGCTGATGCTGGTCGACGCCACCCGCGTGGTGCTGGCCAACGGGCTCCTCCTCCTGGGCGTCTCGGCTCCCGAGAGGATGTGATCGGGCGTGCCCACGGCGCACCCCTCGGGCTGGGCGCACGCCGACGGCGCCCTCCGCGGACCGCACTGGCTGCGTGAGCCGGCGGACCCCAACGCGCTCGTCGAGCACCTGTGGTCGCGTACGGCCACGAAGACCGACGGCGTGCTGGCCGTCGGGGGAGTGCCGTTGCCGGAGCTCGTGCGCGAGCACGGCTCCCCGGCCTACGTCCTCGACGAGGACGACTTCCGCACCCGGGCGCGTGCGTTCCGCGACGCGTTCGCTCGCCAAGAACATGGACCTTTCGACGTGTTCTACGCGGGCAAGGCCTTCCTCTGCACGACGGTCGCCCGCTGGCTCGCCGAGGACGGGCTCTCGCTGGACGTCTGCTCCGGTGGCGAGCTGGCCGTCGCGGAGCGAGCCGGCTTCCCGATGGAACGGGTCGGGTTCCACGGCAACAACAAGACGCTGGCCGAGCTCGAGCGGGCCGTCGAGCTGGGCGTCGGCCGGGTCATCGTCGACTCGTTCGCCGAGATCGAGCGGCTGGCCGCCGTGACCACCGAGCTGGGCCGGACGATGGGGGTGCTCGTACGCGTCACCGCCGGCGTCGAGGCGCACACCCACGAATACATCGCCACCGCCCACGAGGACCAGAAGTTCGGCTTCTCCATCGCCGGCGGCGACGCGATCGAGGCCGTGCGCCACGTGCTCACCGCGCCCGGCCTGCACCTGCTCGGCCTCCACTCCCACATCGGCAGCCAGATCTTCGACACCTCCGGCTTCGAGGTCGCGGCCCGTCGGGTGCTGGCACTGCACGCCCGGATCGGCACCGAGCTCGGCGTCGTGCTGCCGGAGATGGACCTCGGCGGCGGCTTCGGCATCGCCTACACCACCCAGGACGACCCGGCGGAGCCCGAGACGCTCGCGCAGGGGATGTCGGAGATCGTCGAGCACGAGTGCCGTGCGCTCGGCATCAGCCGTCCGCGCCTGTCGATCGAGCCGGGCCGCGCGATCGTCGGCCCCTCGATGTGCACCGTCTACGAGGTCGGCACGGTCAAGGAGGTCGCCCTCGACGGCGGCGCTCGGCGCTCCTACGTCTCGGTCGACGGTGGGATGAGCGACAACATCCGCACCGCCCTCTACGACGCCGACTACTCCGCGACCCTGGCGTCTCGATCCTCCGAGGCGCCGGCCGCGCTGGCCCGCGTCGTCGGCAAGCACTGCGAGGCCGGCGACATCGTCGTCAAGGACGAGTTCCTGCCCGGCGACGTACGTCCGGGCGACCTCGTCGCGGTGCCCGGCACCGGTGCCTACTGCAGATCCATGGCCTCCAACTACAACCACGCGCTGCGTCCTCCGGTGATCGGAGTTCGGGACGGGAAGACTTTCACCGTGCTGCGACGAGAGACTGAGGCCGACCTGTTGGCCACCGACGTAGGGATCTCATGAACGAGCGTGACAAGCGCACCTTGCGGGTGGCGGTGCTCGGCTGCGGTGCGGTCGGGTCCCAGGTGGTGCGGCTGCTGACCGAGCAGAGCGACGACCTGGCCGCTCGGGTCGGTGTCCCGGTGGAGCTGGTCGGGGTCGGCGTGCGCCGTCTCGACGCGCCGCGCGAGGTCGACCTCCCCGAAGGACTCCTGACGACCGACGTCGCCGGGCTGGTCGCCCGCGACGACGTCGACGTGGTGGTCGAGGTGATCGGCGGCATCGAGCCGGCCCGCTCCCTGATCCTGTCCGCGCTCGAGAGCGGCGCCAGCGTGGTCACGGCCAACAAGGCACTGCTCGCCGAGGACGGCCCGACCCTGTTCGAGGCGGCCGCCAAGGCCGAGCGCGACCTCTACTACGAGGCCGCCGTCGCCGGCGCCATCCCGATCGTCCGCCCCCTGCGCGAGTCGCTCGCCGGTGACAAGGTCACCCGGGTGCTCGGCATCGTCAACGGCACCACCAACTTCATCCTCGACAAGATGGACACCTCCGGCGCCGGCTTCTCCGAGGCGCTCGAGGAGGCCCAGGACCTCGGCTACGCCGAGGCCGATCCGACGGCCGACGTCGAGGGCTTCGACGCCGCCGCGAAGGCCGCGATCCTGGCGAGCCTGGCATTCCACTCGCGGGTGACGGCCTCCGACGTCTACCGCGAGGGCATCTCCGAGGTGACGGCGGCCGACGTCGCCAGTGCGCGCGACATGGGCTCGGTGGTCAAGCTGCTGGCGATCTGCGAGCTGCGGCCCGGGCCCGACGGTCAGGACCGGGTCGCCGCCCGCGTGCACCCCGCGATGATCCCGCGCTCCCATCCGCTCGCCAGCGTCCGCGGCGCCTACAACGCGGTCTTCGTGGAGTCCGAGGCCGCCGGCCAGCTGATGTTCTACGGACCCGGCGCCGGTGGCGCGCCGACGGCCAGCGCCGTGCTCGGCGACCTCGTCACCGTGGCGCGCAACCGCCTCGCCGGCACCCGCGGCGCGGGCGAGTCGGCGTACGCCGATCGTGCCGTGCAGCCGATGGGGGAGACCCGCACCCGCTACCACGTCGCCATCGACGTCGACGACCGTGCGGGCGTGCTCGCGGCGGTCGCCAACGCGTTCGCCGACCACGACGTGTCGATCCAGACCGTGCGGCAGGAGGGTCGCGGCGCCGACGCCCAGCTCGTCGTCGTCTCGCACTCGGCGGCGGACGCGGCGCTGAGCGCCACCGTCCAGCAGCTGCGCAGCATGGACATCGTCCGCGAGGTCACCTCCGTGATGCGCGTCGAAGGAGGCGACGAATGACCAACGGCCAGTGGCGGGGCGTCATCGAGGAGTACCGCGACCTGCTCGACCTCCCGGAGGGGCTCGTGGCGGTCACGCTGCGCGAGGGCGGGACCCCGCTGGTGCACTCGGACTGGCTGACGGGCCAGACCGGCGCGCAGGTGTGGCTCAAGGTCGAGGCCAACAACCCGACCGGTTCGTTCAAGGACCGCGGCATGACCGCGGCCATCTCGGTGGCCAGGCACGAGGGCGCACAGGCCGTGGTCTGCGCCTCGACGGGCAACACGTCCGCCTCGATGGCCGCCTACGCCGCGAAGGCCGGGATCAAGCCGTTGGTGCTCATCCCCGAGGGCAAGATCGCCGCCGGGAAGATGGCCCAGGCCGTCGTGCACGGCGCCCAGATCATCATGGTCCGCGGCAACTTCGACCACTGCCTCGACATCGCTCGCGGCCTGGCCCGTGACTACCCCGTCGCGCTGGTCAACTCCGTCAACCCGGTGCGACTCCAGGGGCAGAAGACCGCGTCGTTCGAGATCGTGGACTTCCTCGGCGACGCACCTGACTACCACCTGCTCCCGGTCGGCAACGCGGGCAACATCGCCGCCTACTGGTTGGGCTACCAGCAGTACGCCGAGCTCGGTCGCGCGACGAAGCGGCCCGTGATGCGCGGCTTCCAGGCCGAGGGCGCCGCTCCGCTCGTCACCGGCGAGCCGTTCCCGGACCCGGAGACCAAGGCGACGGCGATCCGTGTCGGCAACCCCGCCTCCTGGCACCTCGCGGAGATGGCGGCCAAGGAGTCCGAGGGCCGGTTCGCGGCGGTCTCCGACGACCAGATCCTCGCCGCACAGGTCGAGCTGGCCCGGCGCGACGGCGTCTTCGTCGAGCCCGCCTCGGCCGCCGGCGTCGCCGGCCTGCTCGCCGAGCTCGCCGCGGGGGAGAGCTATGCCGGATCGACGGTGGTCATCACGGTCACCGGCCACGGCCTCAAGGACACCGCCACCGCGCTGGAGTCCTTCTCCGACATCGTCGACAACGTCGTGGACGCCGACGTCGAGGCGGCCGCTGCCGCAGCCGGTCTCGTCTGAGCATGGCGACCTTCGTCGACGGGCCGGTGCGGGTCACCGTCCCGGCCACCTCGGCCAACCTCGGTCCCGGGTTCGACTCGCTCGGGCTCGCGCTCTCCCTGCGCGACGAGCTCGGGGCCGAGGTGCTGCCCGAGGGCCTGGTCGTCGAGGTCGAGGGTGCGGGTGCGGACGCCGTGCCGCGCGACGAGTCGCACCTCGTCGTCCGCGCCATGCGGGCGGCCTTCGAGCTCATGGGGGAGCAGCCGCCGGGACTGCGCCTGACCTGCCGCAACGTGATCCCGCACGCCCGTGGCCTCGGGTCGTCGTCGGCCGCGATCGTCGCCGGGGTGGTGCTCGCCCGCGGGCTGGTCGCCGGCGGCCAGCTGCTCGCGTCGGACGAGGCGCTCGTCGACCTCGCCGCGGACCTGGAGGGCCACCCCGACAACGTGGCGCCCGCGTTCTACGGCGGCTTCGTCATCTCCGGGCGCGAGGACGGCCACTGGTACGCCGTGCGCGCCGGCGTCGACCCGCGGATCACGGCGGTCGTCTTCGTGCCGCCCACGGGGGTCGAGACCACGGTCGCTCGTGGCCTGCTGCCCGCGACCGTGCCGCACGCCGACGCGGCCGCCAACTCCGGGCGCGCCGCCCTGCTCGTGGCGGCGCTCACCGGTCAGCCCGAGCACCTCCTCGCGGGCACCCGCGACTGGCTCCACCAGGAGCAGCGCGAGCCCGCGATGCCCGAGACGCTCGCCCTCGTGCGCCGCCTGCGCGCTGACGGCGTACCCGCTGTGGTGTCGGGTGCAGGTCCCACCGTGCTCGCCTTCGGGTCGGCCGACACGTCCGGGCTGACCGGGCGCTGCCCGGACGGGTGGACGTGCCACGACCTGGCGATCGAGTCCGACGGGGCCCTGCTGCTAACCTGACGGCGCGCCGTTCGGCGTACCTGCCTGACCCGGTCCATCTGACCGCGTGCCCGGGCGACCACCACCCGCCGCAGCGAAGCCTCAACGGCTGAGTCGCAGGCGACGCAACGTGCGAAGGACCCACGTGACCGAGACTCCCTCTGTCGAGACCGCTGCGGCGAAGAAGCCCGCGAAGAAGGCAGGCGGCCTCAACTCGATGCTGCTCGCCGACCTCAAGTCGATGGCCGGCGGCCTCGGCGTCGCCGGTGCCGGCTCGATGAAGAAGGCTCAGCTGGTCGACGCCATCAAGGCCGTCCAGTCCGGGGCTGGTGCCCCGAAGGCCGAGGCTCCGAAGGCGGAGGCTCCCAGGGCCGAGGCTCCGACGGCGGAGGCTCCCGGGGCCCAGGCTGAGGCGAGGACCGACGAGCCCGCCGCCCAGACGACCGTGCGTACGCGGACCCGCAAGCAGCGCCAGGCCGAGCAGGCCGACGCGCAGGCGGAGAAGCAGGAGCAGGACGCCCCGCAGCAGGACCAGAGGGACCAGCAGAGGGACCAGCAGAGGGATCAGCAGAGGGACCAGAGGCAGGGAGCAGAAGGACCAGCAGGCCAAGGGCGACCAGAAGCAGAACGAGCAGAAGCAGAACGAGCAGAAGCAGGGCAAGCAGCAGGGCCAGGGCAAGCAGCAGAACCAGCAGGGCCAGCGGGACCAGGCCCAGCGGGACCAGGCCCAACGGAGCAGGCCCAGAGCCAGCAGGCCCGGAACCAGCAGGCCCAGAGCCAGCAGGCCCAGGACCAGCAGAACCAGCAGACCAGCAGGACGACGACGAGGACGGCGAGGGCGGCAGCCGCCGCAACCGTCGCCGCCGCGGTCGCGACCGCACCGCGGTTCGTACGGGTGGCGCGCGCAACGAGCCTGACACCACGATCCTCGAGGACGACGTCCTCGTCCCGGCGGCCGGCATCCTCGACGTCCTCGACAACTGCGCGTTCGTCCGGACGTCGGGCTACCTCCCCGGACCCGAGGACGTCTACCTGTCGCTCTCGATGGTCAGGAAGTACCACCTCCGTCGCGGCGACGCCGTCGTCGGACAGGTGCGCCAGCCGCGCGAGGGCGAGCGTCGGGAGAAGTTCAACCCGATGGTCCGCATCGACAGCATCAACGGCACCGAGGCCGAGGGCGCCAAGGAGCGCCCCGATTTCGCCGACTCCGTCCCGGTCCACCCCCACCAGCGCCTGCGCCTGGCCACGGACGAGACCAACGTGATCGGCAAGGTCGTCGACATCGCCACTCCCATCGGCAAGGGCCAACGCGCGCTCGTCCTGACCCCGCCGCGTACGGGCACCACGACCCTGCTGCGGTCGATCGCCCAGTCGGTGACGACCAACAACCCCGAGTGCCACGTCATGGTGGTGCTGGTCGACACCCGGCCCGAGGAGGTCACCGACTTCCAGCGCGCGGTCAAGGGCGAGGTCGTCGCATCGACCTTCGACCGGCAGCCCGCAGACCACACCCTGGTCGCGGAGCTGGCCATCGAGCGCGCCAAGCGCCTCGTCGAGCTGGGCCACGACGTCGTCGTGCTGCTCGACTCGCTGACCCGCCTGGGGCGCGCCTACAACCTCGCTGCCCCGGCCAACGGCCGCGTGCTCGGTGGACTGGTCGACGCCTCCGCGGTCCACCCGACCAAGGAGTTCTTCGGTGCGGCCCGCAAGATCGAGGACGCCGGTTCGTTGACGATCCTGGCGACCGTCTCGGTCGGCACGGGCTCGGCCACGGACGAGTTCTTCCTCGAGGAGCTGGCGGGCACCGCCAACCTGGAGCTGGTGCTGAGCGCCGACCGTGCGGCGAAGGGCATCGTGCCCGCCGTCGACGTGGCCGCGTCGGGCACCCGCAACGAGGAGAAGCTCCTCGCTCCCGCCGAGGGAGCGGTCGTCGGCGACCTGCGCAAGCAGCTCGCAGCGGCCGAGACCCCTGCAGCCGTCGGCAAGGTCATCGGGCTGCGCTGAGCACCCGCATGACGTGCGGATCCCGGCCGGGAATGGCCGGATTCGCGCCGTTGTTCAGACCGATGGCACACTTGTGCGTCGGTTCCGGTTCACGTCACTTGCGATCCACGCGGACGACCCGGAGCAATTGAGAGGACACCATGAAGAAGGACACTCACCCCGACTACGTCGAGACCGCTGTCACCTGCACGTGCGGCGCGTCGTTCACCACTCGCAGCACCGCGACCTCCGGCTCGATCCACGCCGATGTCTGCTCGCAGTGCCACCCGTTCTACACCGGCAAGCAGAAGATCCTCGACACCGGCGGCCGCGTCGCCCGCTTCGAGGCTCGCTACGCCAAGAAGGCCCCGGCCGAGAAGGCCGAGAGCAAGTAGCTCGATCCAGGCGCCGGTCGCCCGCTCACCGCGGGTGGCCGGCGCCTTGTCGTCTGTCCACCCGCCGTGCCGAGTTGAGGAGCAAGCCGTGTTCGAGGCCGTCGAGGGCATGCGTGAGGAGCACGCCGAGCTCGAGGGGCGCCTGGCGCTCCCCGAGACCCACGCGGACCAGCGGCTCGCCAAGGAGCTCAACCAGAGGTACGCCGAGCTGACCGCGGTCGTGACCACCTGGCAGGACTGGCTCCAGCTCGGTGACGACCTCGAGGCAGCCCGCGAGCTGGCCCCGCACGACGCGGCGTTCGCCGCGGAGGCCGAGGAGCTCGCCTCGCGCAGGCTGGTCGCCGAGGAGCGGTTGCGCCGGCTGCTGGTGCCGCGCGACGCGGCCGACGGCAAGGACGCGCTGCTCGAGATCAAGTCCGGCGAGGGCGGTGAGGAGTCGGCGCTCTTCGCCGGTGACCTGCTCCGGATGTACTCCCGCTACGCCGAGACGCGCGGCTGGAGCGTGGAGCTCCTCGACGCCACCGAGTCCGACCTGGGTGGCTTCAAGTCGGTGACCGCTGCAGTGAAGGCGCGGGGCACCGTCGAGCCCGGTCAGACCCCGTACGCCCAGCTCAAGTTCGAGGGTGGTGTCCACCGCGTGCAGCGGGTGCCGGTCACCGAGTCGCAGGGCCGCGTGCACACCTCCGCCGCCGGCGTCCTGGTGATGCCCGAGGCCGAGCAGGTCGACGTCACCCTCGACGACAACGACCTCCGCATCGACGTCTTCCGCTCCAGCGGCCCTGGTGGCCAGAGCGTCAACACGACCGACTCGGCCGTGCGGATCACGCACGTGCCGACCGGCATCGTGGCGAGCTGCCAGAACGAGAAGAGCCAGCTGCAGAACAAGGAGTCGGCGATGCGGATCCTCCGCGCCCGGTTGCTGCAGGTCGCCCAGGACGCGGCCGACGCCGAGGCCAGCCAGGCGCGCCGCTCGCAGGTCCGCACGGTGGACCGCTCGGAGCGGATCCGCACCTACAACTTCCCGGAGAACCGGATCTCCGACCACCGCACCGGCTACAAGGCCTACAACCTCGACCAGGTCCTCGACGGCGACCTCCAGCCGGTGCTCGACTCGTGCATCGAGACCGACATGGCGGCCCGGCTCGCTGCTCTGGAGTCCTGAGTGCGGGCGAGCGCGGTCCGCCGTGCAGCCGCCGCACGGCTCCACGACGCGGGTGTCGCCTCGCCCGAGCGTGACGCCGACCTCCTGCTGGCACACGTCCTCGACGTACCGCTCGGCCGGCTGCCGCTCGTCGACGACCTCGGTGCGGGGCAGCAGGAGCAGTACGACGCCCTCGTGACGCGGCGGGCGGCCCGGGAGCCCCTGCAGCACCTGACCGGCTCCGCGGCGTTCCGCCACGTCGAGCTGGCCGTCGGACCCGGGGTCTTCGTGCCACGCCCCGAGACCGAGCTGCTGGCGGGGTGGGCGATCGACCAGGCGCGCCTCGTCGCCGGGCGTACGCCCGTGGTCGTCGATCTCTGCACCGGCTCGGGCGCGATCGCCAAGGCGCTCGCCGCCGAGGTGCCGGACGCCGACGTGCACGCGGTCGAGCTCGACGAGGGCGCCCTCGTCTGGGCCGAGCGCAACCTCGCCGGCACCGGTGTCGACCTGCGCCAGGGCGACCTGGCGACTGCCTTCGACGACCTGCTGGGCACCGTCGACGTGGTGGTCTGCAACCCGCCCTACATCCCGCTCGAAGCGTGGGAGTCGGTTGCCGCCGAAGCACGGGACCACGACCCGCACCTCGCGCTGTTCTCCGGGGACGACGGGCTCGACGCGATCCGGGTGCTCGAGCGCCGGGCCGCCGTGCTGCTGCGTCCCGGGGGAGTGGTCGGTGCCGAGCACGCCGACGTGCAGGGGGAGTCCGCGCCCGGCGTCTTCACCGCCACGGGGCGGTGGGCCGACGTGGCCGACCATCGCGACCTCGCGGGTCGAGCGCGCTACGTGACCGCGAGGCTGGCACGATGAGCAACGTGGACAGGCTTGCGACCTCGACCGAGGACGAGCGGGAGGCGGCAGTGACCGCCGCCGCCGTTGCCGTACGACGCGGTGACCTCGTCGTCATCCCGACCGACACCGTCTACGGGATCGCCGCTGACGCGTTCTCGCAGGCTGCCGTGCAGCGGCTGCTGGACGCCAAGGGTCGCGGTCGCGACATGCCGCCGCCGGTGCTGGTCTCGGCCGCCACCACCCTCGACGCGCTCGCCGAGGGCGTCCCGACGTGGGCGCGCACCCTCGTCGAGACGTTCTGGCCGGGACCCCTCACCCTCGTGTGCCGCCAGCAGGCCTCGCTCGTGTGGGACCTGGGGGAGACCCGCGGCACCGTCGCGGTGCGGATGCCCGACGACGAGGTCGCCCTGGCGGTCCTCGAGCGCACGGGTCCGCTCGCCGTCTCCTCCGCCAACCTCACCGGCCGCCCCGCCGCCACCGACGCCGACGCGGCGGAGGAGATGCTCGGCGACGTCGTCGCCGTCATCGTGGACAGCGGCACCTCACCCGGTGGCGAGGCCTCGACGATCGTCGACGTCACCGTCCCCGAGGGACGCGTCCTCCGGCTCGGCGCCCTCTCCCTCGACCAGCTCAACGCGGCGATCAAGGAGCACGGCGTCGTGCTGACGGAC
The DNA here is from genome assembly GCA_963711175.1 of uncultured Actinomycetota bacterium. Taxonomy (GTDB): domain Bacteria; phylum Actinomycetota; class Actinomycetes; order Propionibacteriales; family Nocardioidaceae; genus Nocardioides. Next base: position 261,800 of record CAVQDC010000021.1, on the reverse strand, counting down.
GAGGCCTGACGGTGCGGGAGTACCTCCTCGTCTTCCTGGTCTCCTTGTCGGTGACCTACCTCCTCACCGTCGTCGCGCGCGAGATCGCCCTGCGCACCGGTGCGGTCGCGGCCGTCCGGGACCGCGACGTGCACGCCGAGCCGATCCCCTACCTCGGCGGGCTGGCGATGCTCGGTGGCCTCGTGGCTGCGTACGTCGTCGCCCGGCAGCTGCCCTTCCTCTCGAGCAGTGACGACTTCGTCTTCCGTGACGCAGGCGTCGTGCTCCTCGCCGGCGCCCTGGTGTGCGCCGTCGGTGTGCTCGACGACATCTTCGAGCTCGACGCCCTCACCAAGCTCGGCGGGCAGGTCCTGGCGGCCGGCCTGCTGGTCGCGCTGGGCGTGCGCTTCTACTTCTTCCCCGGCGCCGACGGCACCCAGTTCTCGCTGGGCGACGCACAGGGGGCGGTGCTGACCTTCGTCGTGGTGATCGGCACGATGAACGCGGTCAACTTCGTGGACGGGCTCGACGGCCTCGCCGCCGGAGTGGTCGGGATCGGTGCCGTCGCCTTCTTCCTCTACTGCTACCAGCTCTCGGACACCAACAACCTCACCCTGGCCACGACCGGTGCGTTGCTCAGTGCCGCACTCGCCGGTGCCTGCGCCGGCTTCCTTCCGCACAACTTCCATCCGGCCAGGCTCTTCATGGGTGACTCCGGGTCGATGCTGATCGGGCTCGTCCTCTCCGCCAGCGCGCTGACGCTGACCGGCCAGTTCTTCGGGATGCCGACGTCTGCGGGCAACAGCCTCTACGTCACCGTGCTGCCGGTGCTGCTGCCGATCTCGCTGCTGATGGTCCCTGTCGTCGACATGCTGCTCGCGATCGTCCGGCGCACGCGGGCCGGCCGGTCCCCGATGAGCGCCGACAAGGAGCACCTCCATCACCGCTTGCTCGAGATCGGTCACTCCCAACGGCGAGCGGTGCTGATCATGTGGATGTGGGCCGCCACCGTCGCTGCCGGTGCGGTGATCGTGAGCCTCAAGAGTGGGCCGTGGGTGTGGTGGAGCCTGGGCTCGATGCTGACGGCGACCATCCTGATGACGTTCGTGCTGCCCCGGGTGAACCGCCCGCGCAAGACCGGCCTGGGGGACACCGGGCTTCCCGAGAACGCGTCGGTCGAGGGCCGGACCGACGAGTCGGAGGACCCTCTGCTGGAGCCGATGGACGACCCCGCCGATCGGTCGCTGCGAGGGCTCCCGGGAGCCTGATAGACGCTGGCAGGAGCCCGGGTGGAGGCCCGTGAAGACTTTGTGATAGTTTTCACGAGCAGTCACCCAGACCACTGAGAGACAGGCCGCCACCATGACGACCGAGTCGAAGACGGGCCCCCGCCGGGGAGTGTCGCCGGTCCTCGGTGCGCTGGCTCTCGGTGCGGTATCGGTCCTCGTCCTGGTGGTCGTCGCCGCCCTCGTGGACGGCCGTCCCGGCGTCGTCGGTGCGGGTGCCGGGGGAGTGCTCACCCTCGCGGTCTTCGCGCTGGGCATCGCCGCGGTCGGGTTCGTCGCACGCCTGCTGCCCAGCGCCTCGCTGCTCGTCGCGCTGATGACGTACGCCCTCCAGCTCATCGTCCTCGCCCTCGTGGTGGCCGCCATCGACGGCGCTCAGCTGGGCGCCGACGAGCTCTCCCGCGGCTGGTTCGCGGCCGCCGTCATCGTGGTGGCCCTGACCTGGGTGGTGGGCCAGCTGGTCATCGCCACGCGGCAGCGGATCCCGGCCTACGACCTCCCCTCCGCCGAGGGACTGGTCGATCACCCCGGGGGTGAGCGATGACCGATTCCGCTGCTAGTGTGCGGGGCGCGATGGCTCGACAGCTTCCCCCGACGGCCTCACCCGACGACTCCCCCAAGGGCGACCCCTGGCACGCCTTCGGCTACGTCGTCTCGGGTGTGGCGTTCTACGGGCTGGCTGGCTGGCTGCTCGACCGTTGGCTGGGAACGACCTTCCTCGTGGCGATCGGCATCTTGATCGGCGCCGGTTTCGGGATCTACATGACGTACGCACGGTTCAACAAGGCAAGCGCACACGAAGACAAGCGCCCTCTCGACAAGCGCCTAGGAGACTGACTCGATGTTCGGCATCACGATGGCTGAGTCCGGCGGCGAATTCGTCGCGCCGGGCCCCAACAGCTTCGACTTCAGCGACGTCGCGCTGTTCCACCTCGGCGGCCTCGCGGTCACCAAGCCGATGGTCCAGCTGCTGCTCGGTGCCGTCATCGTGTTCGTGTTCTTCTACGCCGCCGCCCGCCGCGCCACCCTCGTGCCCGGTCGCCTGCAGTTCGCCGGCGAGACCGCCTACGGCATGGTGCGCAACTCGATCGGCCGCGACATCATCGGCAGCCACGACTTCGTCAGGTTCGTCCCCTACCTGGTGACGCTCTTCTTCTTCATCCTGGTCAACAACGCGTTCGCCTCGATGCCGTTCGTCCAGTTCCCGACGTTCTCGCGCGCCTCGATGGCCTATGCGCTCGCCGGTCTGAGCTGGGTCATCTACAACGGCGTCGGCATCAAGAAGCACGGACTCCTCGGCTACCTCAAGCTGCAGAGCGTGCCGTCGGGCGTCAGCCCCGCGATGTACCCGCTGCTGGTGCCGCTGGAGTTCTTCTCCAACATCCTGGTCCGACCGGCCACGCTGGCACTGCGACTCTTCGCCAACATGTTCGCCGGCCACCTGCTGCTGATCCTGTTCTCGACCGGCGGCCTCTTCCTGCTCGAGTACGGCGGCATCGGCTACGTCGCCGGCCCCCTCGCCTGGGTGCTGGCCATCGCGATCTCGTTCCTCGAGCTCCTGGTGCAGTTCCTCCAGGCCTACGTCTTCACCCTGCTCAACGCGATGTACATCTCTGGTGCACTCGCCGACGAGCACTGATCCACCGCTCGACCTGCTCGACCCCTGATCTGCACCATCCCTACCTGAAGTAGCACCAACCGAAAGGAAATTGCCGTGGACGGCACTCTCAACGGCTCGCTCAACATGATCGGCTACGGCCTGGCGGCCATCGGCCCCGGTATCGGTATCGGCCTGATCTTCGCGGCCTACATCTCCGGTGTCGCGCGTCAGCCGGAGGCCCAGGGCCGCCTGCAGTCGATCGCCATCCTCGGCTTCGCCCTCGCCGAGGCGCTCGCGATCATCGGTATCGCCCTTGCGTTCGTCCTGAACTGACGCTGGCCCTCCACTGACCTAGGACTGCCTTATGCAGAATCTGATCTTCCTCGCGGACGGTGAGCCCACCGAGGGTGGCCACGCCCCGGAGAACCCGCTCGGCTTCGTGCCGGTCGAGTTCCTCCTGTCGCTCGTCGTCTTCGGCCTGCTGCTCTTCCTCATCTGGAAGTACGTCACGCCTCGCTTCGAGCAGACCTTCGCGGAGCGCACCCAGGCGATCGAGGGCGGCATCGCCGCGGCCGAGTCCAAGCAGGCCGAGGCCGACGCCAAGCTGGCCGAGCTGGAGAAGCAGCTCGGCGACGCCCGGCACGAGGCAGCGCGCATCCGTGAGGAAGCGCGCGAGCAGGGTGCCGCGATCGTGGCCGAGATGCGGGAGACGGCCCAGGCCGAGTCCTCGCGCATCGTCGAGCACGGCAAGGCCCAGATCGAGGCCGAGCGCCAGCAGGCGGTCACCTCGCTCCGTGCCGAGGTCGGCGCGCTCGCGACCGGTCTGGCCGGTCGCATCGTGGGCGAGAGCCTGGAGGACGAGGCTCGCCAGAGCCGCGTCGTCGAGCGCTTCCTGGCCGACCTCGAGGCGTCCGACAACGCCACTTCGGGGAGCGTCAACTGATGATGCGAGGTGCGTCCGCAGACGCCTACGCCGCGGCCGCCGCAGTGCTTCCGGGCACCGGCGACCTGGGCCGGGTGGGCCAGGACCTGTTCGGTACGGCGGACCTGCTCCGCTCCGAGCCGGGTCTGCGCCGCGTCGCCACCGACGTGTCGCTCCGCAGCGAGGCCAAGGCCGACCTGCTCCGCGGCGTGCTCGGCGACAAGGTCTCCCCGGAGGCCCTCGACGTCGTCGCCACGGCGGTTGCCCAGCGCTGGACCTCGGGTCGTGACCTGAGTGATGCCCTCGAGCAGCTCGGCGTGGTCGCGACGGTGCGCTCCACCGGCAGCGACGCCAGCCGTCTCGAGGACGAGGTCTTCGCGGTCGGTCGGCTCGTGCAGGGAAACCCGGAGCTGCGCGACGCGCTCTCCGACCCGGCCCGCAGCCGCGCCGACAAGGGCGCGCTCGTCACCGGGCTCTTCGGTGACAAGGTCCTCCCCGCCACGGTGGCGCTCGTGCAGCAGTCGCTGTCCGGCAGCCACCGCACGGTGGCGGTCGCCCTGGCCGCCTACCAGAAGGTGGCCGCCGAGGTCCGCGGCGAGGGAGTGGCGACCGTCCGTGTCGCCCGCCCGCTCGCCGATGCGGACCGTGAGCGGCTGGCCGGTGCGCTCGCGCGCTCCTACGGCCGCGACGTGCACCTCAACGTCATCGTGGACCCCGACGTCCTCGGCGGCATCCGTGTCGAGATCGGCGACGACGTCATAGACGGGACGGTCTCCAGCCGCCTCGACGACGCCGGCCGCAGGCTCGCCGGCTGACGCCCCACCCGACATCCAAGAATTTTCGAGCAGACCAGAGAACAGGTGAATGAAATGACGGAGCTGTCCATCCGTCCGGACGAGATCCGGGACGCGCTTCAGCGCTTCGTGTCGGACTACAAGCCCGACTCGACGGCCAAGGAAGAGGTCGGCACGGTGGCCGAGGCTGCCGACGGCATCGCCCGCGTCAGCGGCCTGCCCTCGGTCATGGCCAACGAGCTGCTCGAGTTCGAGGACGGCACCCTCGGCATCGCGCTGAACCTCGACACCCGCGAGGTCGGTGTCGTGATTCTGGGCGACTTCGACAAGATCGAGGAGGGCCAGGTCGTGCGCCGCACGGGCGAGATCCTCTCGGTCCCCGTCGGTGACGGCTACCTCGGCCGCGTGGTCGACCCGCTCGGCACCGCGATCGACGGCCTCGGCGAGATCACCCCGCTCGAGGGCCGCCGCGCGCTGGAGCTCCAGGCTCCCGGCGTGATGGTGCGCAAGTCGGTGCACGAGCCGCTCGCCACCGGCATCAAGGCGATCGACGCCCTGACGCCCATCGGCCGCGGCCAGCGCCAGCTGATCATCGGTGACCGCTCGACCGGCAAGACGACGATCGCGATCGACACGATCATCAACCAGAAGGCCAACTGGGAGTCCGGCGACCCGGACAAGCAGGTCCGCTGCATCTACGTCGCCATCGGTCAGAAGGGCTCGACCATCGCCGCTGTGCGTGGCGCCCTGGAAGAGGCCGGCGCGCTCGAGTACACGACGATCGTCGCCTCGCCCGCATCCGACTCCGCCGGCTTCAAGTACCTCGCCCCCTACACCGGCTCGGCCATCGGCCAGCACTGGATGTACGACGGCAAGCACGTCCTCATCGTGTTCGACGACCTCACCAAGCAGGCCGAGGCCTACCGCGCCGTGTCGCTGCTGCTGCGCCGCCCGCCGGGCCGCGAGGCCTACCCGGGTGACGTGTTCTACCTGCACAGCCGGCTGCTCGAGCGGTGCGCGAAGCTCTCCGACGAGATGGGCAAGGGCTCGATGACGGGCCTGCCGATCATCGAGACCAAGGCCAACGACGTCTCGGCGTTCATCCCGACCAACGTCATCTCGATCACGGACGGCCAGATCTTCTTGCAGTCCGACCTCTTCGCGGCCAACCAGCGCCCCGCCATCGACGTGGGTGTCTCGGTCTCGCGCGTGGGTGGCTCGGCGATGACGAAGGCCATGAAGACGGTCACCGGTTCGCTCAAGGTCGACCTGGCGCAGTTCCGCGCCATGGAGGCGTTCGCGATGTTCGCCTCGGACCTCGACGCCGCGTCGCGCCAGCAGCTCGACCGCGGCCAGCGCCTGATGGCGCTGCTCAAGCAGCCGCAGTACTCGCCGTACCCGGTCGAGGAGATGACCGTCTCCCTGTGGACCGGCACCTCGGGCCGCCTCGACAAGGTCCCGACGGACGACGTCCTGCGCTTCGAGAACGAGTTCCTCGACTACCTGCGCCGCAGCCACGACGGCATCCTCGCCGGCATCCGCGAGACCTCGAAGTTCGAGGACTCCACCGAGGACCAGCTGGCGTCGGCCTACGACTCCTTCCTCGACCAGTTCGAGACCTCCGACGGCCAGAGCATCAAGGCCGGCAAGGAAGAGCACGTCGCTCTCGAGGACGCGGACGTCGAGCAGGAGCAGATCGTCAAGCAGAAGCGGGGCTGACCCATGGCTCTTTCGGTGCGCGAGTACCGCGCGCGGATCAAGTCGACGGAGTCGATGAAGAAGATCACGCGTGCCATGGAGCTCATTGCCGCGTCCCGGATCATCAAGGCACAGCAGCGGGCGCAGGCGGCAGCGCCGTACGCCCGTGAGCTGACGCGTGCGGTGTCGGCCGTGGCGACGTTCTCCAACGTCGACCACGCCCTCACCCTCGAGCCGGAGGACCCCAAGAAGGCGGCGATCCTGATCGTCACCTCCGACCGCGGTCTGGCCGGTGCCTACTCCTCGAGCGTGCTCAAGGAGGCCGAGCGGCTCATCGAGAAGCTCAAGGGCGAGGGCAAGGACGTCGACCTCTACGTCTCCGGTCGCAAGGGCGAGGCCTACTTCAAGTTCCGCCAACGTCCGGTCTCGAAGGCATGGACGGGCTTCTCCGACCAGCCGACCTACGACGTGGCTGCCGAGATCGGCGCGACCCTGATCGAGACCTTCCTCGCCGAGGAGGGTGACGACTCGGTGTCGGCCGTCGACGAGGTGCACGTGGTCTACACGCGCTTCCGCTCGATGCTGAGCCAGGAGCCGACCGCCGTACGCCTCCTTCCGCTGGAGGTCGTGGAGGGAACCGAAGCGCCCGAGGAGGGCGACCTGCTGCCGCTCTACGAGTTCGAGCCGTCGCCCAGCGACGTCCTCGACTCGTTGCTGCCGCGCTACGTCCAGAGCCGGATCTTCTTCGCCCTGCTGCAGGCGGCCGCCTCCGAGCTGGCCGCACGCCAGAAGGCGATGAAGGCCGCCACGGACAACGCCGACGAGCTCATCAAGAAGTACAAGCGCATTGCCAACCAGGCCCGCCAGGCTGGCATTACCCAGGAAATCAGCGAGATTGTCGGTGGCGTCAATGCGCTCGCCGACGCCAAAGCCGGGAGTGAGTGAGAAATGACTGCCACCATCAACGAGACCTCAGAGACCACCTCTGGAGGCGGCGTCGGCCGCATCGCCCGCGTGATCGGCCCGGTCGTGGACATCGAGTTCCCGTCCGACACGATGCCCCCGCTCTACAACGCACTGACGTGCGAGTTCGAGCTGAGCGGCGAGACCCACTCGATCATCCTCGAGGTCGCCCAGCACATCGGTGACGGCATGGTCCGCGCCATCTCCATGAAGCCGACCGACGGCCTCGTGCGTGGCGGCCAGATCACCGACACCGGCGGCCCCATCACGGTCCCCGTGGGCGACGCGACGCTCGGTCACGTGTTCAACACGACCGGCGACGTGCTCAACCTCCAGGAGGGCGAGACCTTCGAGCCTGCCGAGCGCTGGGGCATCCACCGCAAGGCGCCTGCGTTCGACCAGCTGGAGTCGAAGACCCAGATGTTCGAGACCGGCATCAAGGTCATCGACCTGCTCACCCCCTACGTCCAGGGCGGCAAGATCGGCCTGTTCGGTGGTGCCGGCGTCGGCAAGACCGTGCTCATCCAGGAGATGATCGCGCGAGTCGCCAAGGACCACGGTGGTGTGTCGGTGTTCGCCGGTGTCGGCGAGCGCACCCGTGAGGGCAACGACCTCATCGCCGAGATGGAGGAGGCGGGCGTCCTCGGTCAGACTGCCCTCGTCTTCGGCCAGATGGACGAGCCGCCGGGCACGCGCCTCCGGGTCGCCCTGTCCGCCCTGACGATGGCTGAGTACTTCCGCGACGTGCAGAAGCAGGACGTGCTGCTCTTCATCGACAACATCTTCCGCTTCACGCAGGCCGGTTCCGAGGTCTCCACGCTGCTCGGCCGCATGCCGTCCGCCGTGGGCTACCAGCCCAACCTGGCCGACGAGATGGGTCAGCTGCAGGAGCGCATCACCTCGACGCGTGGTCACTCGATCACGTCGCTCCAGGCGATCTACGTGCCCGCCGACGACTACACCGACCCGGCCCCGGCCACGACGTTCGCCCACCTGGACGCCACGACCGAGCTGTCGCGCGAGATCGCCTCGCTCGGCATCTACCCGGCCGTGGACCCGCTGACGTCGACGTCGCGCATCCTCGACCCGCAGTACATCGGCGACGACCACTACCGCTGCGCGGTGCGGGTCAAGCAGATCCTGCAGCGCAACAAGGAGCTCCAGGACATCATCGCGATCCTCGGTGTCGACGAGCTCTCCGAGGAGGACCGCGTGATCGTGTCGCGTGCCCGCCGCATCCAGCGCTTCCTGTCGCAGAACACCTACGTCGCCAAGCAGTTCACCGGCATCGAGGGTTCGACCGTCCCGGTGGCCGACACCATCGAGGCGTTCAACAAGATCGCTGACGGCGAGTACGACCACGTGGCCGAGCAGGCCTTCTTCATGTGCGGCGGTCTGGACGACGTCGAGCAGAAGTGGGCCGAGATCCAGAAGAGCCTCTGATGGCAGAGCAGACCGACAAGGTCCTCCAGGTCGAGCTGGTCGCTGCCGACCGGCTCGTCTGGTCGGGCCAGGCCACCATGGTCATCGCCCGCACGACCGAGGGTGACGTCGGGATCCTGCCCAACCACGCTCCGCTGCTGTCCTCGATCATCGAGGGTGTCGTGGACGTGCAGACCGTGGAGGGCGAGACCTGGATCGCGGCCGTCGACGCCGGCTTCCTGTCGGTGGCCGACAACCGCGTCTCGATCCTGTCGGAGCGAGCCGAGATGTCGCACGAGATCGACCTCGAGCAGGCGCGAGCCGAGCTCGAGCGGTGCAAGCAGGCCGGTGAGAACGACGACGAGGCGCAGGAGAAGCTGCGCCGCGCCGAGGCACGCATCCGTGCCGCGGAGCGGGCTTCCTGACGGCACGTTCCACGCGACCGATAGGGTGAGCGCACGAACCTCCGGGTTCGTGCGCTCATCTGTTCGTGGGGCTCGTTGGGAGTGTGGATGCCGGCTTGGCAATGGGCGCTCGACGTCGTCGGGCTCGTCCTTCTCCTTGCCCTGCTCTACGGCATCTCCCTGATCTTCCGGCGGCGCTTCCTGGCGCGCCACGGTGGCACCTTCGAGCTGAGCTACCGGGTCCGTCCCGAGCATCCCGGGCGCGGCTGGCTCCTGGGCATCGGCCGCTACTCGGGCCAGTCGTTGGAGTGGTTCCGGATCTTCTCGCTCTCGCCGCGCCCCAAGCGGGTCTGGGCGCGCGAGCTCCTCGAGTACTCCGGACGCCGCGCGCCCGCCGGCACCGAGGAGATGTCGCTCTACGACGGACACGTCGTCGCGTCGTGCCACTACGGCGGTGACCCCCTCGAGATCGCGATGAGCGAGGCCTCGCTCACCGGCTTCCAGTCCTGGCTGGAGTCCGGTCCCCCCGGCACCGACTGGAACCGACGCTGACCCTGATGCCTGACCTGACCGCCGCCCGCAACGCCGTGGGCCTGACGTTCTTCCTCAACGGGCTGGTCTTCTCGAGCTGGATCTCGCGGATACCCGAGGTGAGGTCGCGCTTCGACCTCACCAACGGCCAGCTCGGCCTCGTGCTGCTCGCGATCGCGCTCGGCTCGGTGCTCGCCCTGCCGACGTCGGGGGCCGCCATCAACGCCCTCGGCACCGTGCGCATCGTCCGCCTCGGCGCGACCGCGGCGACCGTCGGGATGGCCACCGCCGCCCTCGGTCTCGGCCACGTCCTGGCCGTCACCGTCGTCGGGCTCTTCGTCTACGGCCTCGGCATCGGGGTCTGGGACGTGGCGATGAACGTCGAGGGCGCGGAGGTAGAGCGCGGCCTGCGCCGCACGATCATGCCCCGCTTCCACGCCGGGTTCAGCGGCGGGACGGTGGTCGGTGCCCTGCTCGGTGTCGTGCTGATCGAGCTCGACGTGCCCGCCCTCGTGCACCTCGTCGGCGTGGTGCTGGTGGCGATCGTGCTGGTGTGGCGTACGTCCCCGGCGTTCCTGCCGGTCGCCGAGGTCCACGAGGAGCACCGCACCTCTGCCGCACGTGCGTGGCTCGAGCCCCGCACGCTCCTGATCGGCGTGATGGTGCTGGCCCTGGCCATGACCGAGGGCACCGCCAACGACTGGCTCGCCGTCGCCCTCGTCGACGGCCACGACGTCTCTCACGCGACGGGTGTCGCCGGCTTCGCGGTCTTCGTTCTCGCGATGACGGCCGGCCGGTTCGCAGGCACCAGCCTGATCGACCGCTTCGGCCGGGTCGTCGTGCTGTGGGGGACGATGGTGCTCGCCGCGGCGGGCGTGCTCCTGATCGTCTTCGCCGACCACGCCGTGCTCGTCGTGGTCGGCATCGTGCTGTGGGGCGTCGGTGCCTCGCTCGGCTTCCCGGTCGGGATGAGTGCGGCGGCCGACGACCCCGTCCGCGCTGCCTCGCGGGTCAGTGTCGTCTCGACCATCGGCTACGCAGCGTTCCTCGCAGGCCCACCGTTCCTCGGCTTCGTCGGTGACGAGGTCGGCACCCTCAAGGCGCTCCTGGTCGTCGCGGTCCTCCTGATGCCCGCAGCCCTCGTCGTCCCGTCGGCTCGCGAGCAGCGGGGAGCCCCAGGAGCCCAGCAGTAGCGCGTGCCCGGACGTCTCAGTCGAAGAGCCCCCGGATGTCCTGGGCCGTGATCGCGGTGTGTCCGGCGCCGCCACCATCCAGCACCTTGGCGAAGAGCTCAGCCTTGCGGGCCTTGAGTGCCATCACCTTCTCCTCGATGGTGTCGGTGGCGACGAGGCGATAGACGTTGACGTGCTTGTCCTGGCCGATGCGGTGAGCGCGGTCGACGGCCTGGGCCTCCGCCGCGGGATTCCACCACGGGTCGAGCACGTAGACGTAGTCGGCCTCCGTGAGCGTCAGGCCCACGCCGCCGGCCTTGAGGCTGATCAGGAAGACCGGTGCCTCGCCCCGGCGAAAGGCATCGATCACGGCTGCGCGGTCGCGCGTGCTGCCGTCGAGGTACGCGGTGGCGATGCCCTCGTCCGCCAACCGCTCGCGCACCCGCCGGAGGAAAGTGGTGAAGGTGCTGAAGACCAGCACCTGGTGCCCCTCGGCTGTCACCTCCGTGAGCTGGTCGATGAGGAGGTCGAGCTTGGCCGAACCCACCCGATCGTGCTCGGGGTCGACCAGGGCGGGATCGAGGGCGAGCTGACGCAGCTTGGTCAGCGCGCTGAAGATCGCCACCCGGTTGCGGTCGAAGTCCTCGACCAGTCCGAGGATCTTCTGCCTCTCCTTGGCCAGGTGGGTGTCGTAGATCTTGCGGTGCCGCGGGCCGAGCTCGATCTCCAGCACCTGCTCCTGCTTGGGCGGCAGGTCGGCGGCGACCAGCTCCTTGGTGCGACGCAGCATGAACGGGCGGATCCGCCTGCGGAACCGGTCGAGTGCGGCTGGATCGCCGTCCTTCTCCACGGGGCCGACGACCACGTCGCGGAAGCGGCGTGGAGTGGGGTAGAGCCCCGGCGCCGCAATCGACAGGAGTGACCACAGCTCCATCAGGCGGTTCTCGAACGGCGTCCCGGTGACGGCCAGGCGGAAGTCGGCGTCGAGGGCGCGGACGGCGGCATAGGCCTTGCTCTGGTGGTTCTTGACCTGCTGGGCCTCGTCGAGGACGAGGCCGCCCCAGTGCTGGGCCGTGAACTGGTCGCGCTCGAGCCGGAGCAGGGCGTACGTCGTCACCACCACGTCGTTCTCCCGCACGATCGTCGCGACGTCGTCGGTGCGCCGGCTGACGACCCCGACGCGCAGTCCGGGTGCGTGCAGGCTGGCCTGCTGCCGCCATGCGGTGACGACGCTGGTGGGGGCGACCACGAGGAACGGGTGGGTGCCACCGCGCGCCACTGCGTGCTGCACCAGAGCGAGCACCTGGAGCGTCTTGCCCAGGCCCATGTCGTCGGCCAGGATCCCGCCGAGGCCGTGGTCGTGCAGGAACGCGAGCCACCAGAAACCCTCCAGCTGGTAGGGGCGGAGCGCGGTCGACAGGCCCACAGGATCGGGCTGCGGGATCTCGGTCAGGTCGCGCAGCGCGATGGCCCGCTCGACCCAGGTCGCGGCCTGGGCATCGATCACGCCCAGCTCGGCGAGCTCAGCCCACACGCCGAGGTCGGTGGCACCCACACTGACCCGTCCGTGCTCGCCCTCTCGCAGCTGTGCTGCGAGGGCGACCACCTCCTGGAGCCGGGTGAGCTCGGGCCGGTCGAGGGCGACGTAGAGGCCACTGGGCAGGACGAGGAACTCGTCGTGGCGCGTCAGGGCGGCGAGCACGTCGGGCAGTGGCACCAGCTCGCCGTCGATGCTCACCTGCACCTCCAGGTCGAGCCAATCGGTGTGGTCCGGCTGATCGTCAGCGAGGGTGAAGGCGATCTCGGGAGCAGCGGTGGACTCACGGAAGTCGGGCGGCGCGTCCTCGACGACGTCGAGGTCGGGAAGGCTGCGAAGGTGGGGCAGCTCGTGAAGGGCAAGCGCCAGGGCGTCGCCGCCCCGGACCGCGGTCAGCGTGGCGAGGGGATCGGGCACGGTGGCGAGGATCTCGCGCTCGACCACCGGGTCACGCCTTCCGCCGAGCGGGTCCGTGGACGCGAGGGGGCACCCGAGCGAGCCGTACAGCCACTGCCAGGCGAGCCCGGCGTCGCTCGGCGAATGCCACGTGACCCGGAGCTGGAGGCGGGGTCGGGGAGGGCGCGGCACCTCCAGCGAGCCGTCGGAGGAGGCGATGCGCAGCCGCCTGGTCAGCGGCGCCAGTGCGTCGAGGAACGGCGCGAGGTCCTCTGCGCCCACGACGATCGGTGCACCGAGGAGCAGGTCGACCAGACCCTCGTCCAGCGGCTCGACCAGGTCGGTGAGCAGCACGGCGTCGTCGTCCTCGACCAGGACCAGGCTTGTGGTCGGCCGTCCGACCGGGGTGATCTGGTTGCCTCGCCACAGGCGGCCGCCGACGTCGACGGAGACCTCGAGCACGGACTCCGGCGGGCCGTCGGCCCCGCCCTCGCGGCTCCTCAGGTCGGCCACCACCTGGGCCGGTTCGCGGCTCAGCGCGAGTGAGGCGACGCCCGCACCCGGCAGGAGGGTCACCCCGGAGCCGACCGCCGTCCGGAGGGCGGGGACGAGGCGGTCGCCGTAGTCGTCGAGCATCGGCGCGGCGCCCGCAACCAGATAGGTGTGCAGTCCGACCAGGCCCCGGTGGAGCGTCTGGAGCGCGTCCGCCTGTGCCGGCACGAAGCGGCTGCGGGCCACAGGTCCGGACAGGTCGCTCCACTCGGCTCCGCTGCGCACCCACCCCTTGCGCGCACCGGGCCGCATCGGTCGCATCGAGAAGTCGCCCGGTGTGCCCCGCGACCAGCGGCTGGCTGGCCGCCGCGAGATCTCCAGGCCGAGTGCGGTGCCGACCAGCGTGGAGCGGGCGCGCTGCTCGAGGTCGTCGTTGATCCGGGCCAGTCGCTCGCGCCACACCGGTGCGCGAGCGGGGCGCGAGCGCCCGCGCAGCCGTAACGCGACAGCGGCACCGTGCTTGCACAGCCGCGCGACCGGGCAGGAGCAGGCGCTGAAGACCCAGTCGTTGGTCTCGGTGACCTCCGCGTGGAACTGCACGTGGTAGGGCGCCGAGAAGCTGCCCTGGACCTGAGCCGTGGCGGTCAGGCTGCTCGACGACTCGTGGACGACGGCGAGGTCGAGCACGGCCGAGAGATAGTCCTGGGCTCGGAACATCGTCGCCGGGTCGTAGAACTGTGCGAGGTAGTCGTCGCTGAGTGCGTCGCGGATGTCCATGGCGTCGTCATCGTCGCACCGACCGTGGACATCTCGCTGGCATGATCCACAGGCGGGCTGATCGGGCCGGCCTCATCGCCGGTCCTCGGCTAGCGTCGCCTCGTGACCGCACTGCGACGAGCTCTCCTGTTCGCCCTGCCGGGGCTGATGCTCGCGGTGGCGGGGCTGTTCCACCCGCACTCGCTGAGCCATGCCACTGCGCCGCGCTGGACGCTGCTCCACGTGGCGGGGTTGTTCGTCTTCCCGCTCGTCGGCCTGGCCCTCGTCGCGCTGGTGCGCGGTCGGCGTGACCCGATCGCGTGGCTGGTGCTGGTCACCGCGTACGTCTATGCGACGGCGTACTCGGCCCTCGACGTGATCAGCGGCATCGGTGCCGGCTACGTGACGTGGCGCCTGGGGGAGGGCGCACCACGGCCGGACGAGGTGCGCTTCCTGTTCGCGATCGGCAGCCGGATCGGCGACGTGGGGTCGATGGCATTGATCGCCTGTGCGGTCGTCATCGCCCTGGACGCGCTCCGCCGCCTGGGCGTCATGGGAGTGCCGGGCCTCGCGCTCGTGCCCGGAGCGCTCCTGGTGCACGTCGGCCACATCTTCGCCCCGACGGGGGTCGCCGGGATGACCATGATCGGCCTCGCGACGGGCTACCTCGCCTGGCGGGGCAGCACCGCGTCCGCCGACTAGCCCCGTTCGCCGCCGGGGACCCAGAGCACGTCGCCGTTCTCGCGGTTCGCGTGGCGGGCGAGGATGAAGAGCAGGTCCGAGAGCCGGTTGAGGTAGGTGATCGCGAGGAGGTTCATGGTGTCCTCGTGCTCGCCCCACGCCGCCCAGCCCGCGCGCTCGGCCCGGCGTACGACGGTGCGCGCGACGTGCAGGTGGGCCGCCCCGAGCGTGCCACCGTTGAGGATGAACGACCGCAGCGCGGGCAGCTCCTCGTTGTAGTGGTCGCACCAGGCCTCGAGCCGGTCGACGTAGTCCTGCTCGATCCGGAGCGGCGGGTACTGGGGGTCCGGGACGATCGGCGTGCAGAAGTCGGCGCCGACGTCGAAGAGGTCGTTCTGCACGTGGGTGAGGACAGCGATGACGTCGTCGGTGAGGCTCCCGTCCATCTGGGCCTGGGCTACCGCGACCCCGATCTGCGCGTTGCCCTCGTCGACGCAGGCGTACGCCTCGAGGCGCAAGTCGGTCTTCGAGGTCTCGCTCATGTCGCCGAGCCGGGTGCGGCCGGCGTCGCCGGTGCGGGTGTAGATACGCGTCAGGTTGACCATGGTGCGGAGCCTACTGACGCCGACTCACCGAGAAGATCCGGCATGGATGCAACCGAACCGGGTACAACAGCGTCATAGGAGTGACACAGGTCACAGATGCGGCGTCGGGGGACGTCGGGAGGAGCACCCGATGGACATCATCTCGGACGGACCCACGCTGGTCCTGCAGGGTGCCTTCGACGTGCGCAGCACGTGGGAGGTGCGCGCGGCGATCTACGAGCGCCTCGACGGAACCGATGACGACCTCGTCATCGACATGACCGACGTGACGACGATCGACGCCACCGCACTGCGCCTGCTCGCCGTCGCCACCCGCCACGCCTGGCTGACCGGCCACCACCTCACGATCCGCAACCCCGGCCCGGCCGTACGCCGGATGACGCACCTGACCCGGCTCGCCCACGCCATCGAGGTCGAGCGGGTCGCCGCCACCGCCTGAGGCATCTGTCACACGGTGAGAGCGGTGACTGGCGGGTAACCCGCGCCCTACCCTGTCGCCATGAGCGACAACGACGCCACTTCGGACAGGTCGGACACCGACCGGCCCGCCAAGGACCGGCCCTGGGTGATGCGCACCTACGCCGGGCACTCCACGGCCGCGGCGTCCAACGCTCTCTACCGGACCAACCTGGCCAAGGGGCAGACCGGCCTCAGCGTCGCGTTCGACCTGCCGACGCAGACCGGCTACGACCCGGACAGCCCGCTCAGCCGCGGCGAGGTCGGCAAGGTCGGCGTGCCGGTCCCGCACCTCGGTGAGATGCGCAAGCTCTTCACCGACATCCCGCTCACCGAGATGAACACCTCGATGACGATCAACGCCGTCGCGATGTGGATGCTCGCTCTCTATCAGGTCGTCGCGGAGGAGCAGGCTGGTGCCGTTCCGGGGGGCGACCCGTCGCCGGAGGACGTCGCCGCCCAGCTGGCGGGCACCACCCAGAACGACATCATCAAGGAGTACCTCTCGCGGGGGACCTACGCGTTCCCGCCCGAGGCGTCCATGCGGCTGATCGCCGACATGATCGCCTACACGGTCCACCAGATCCCGAAGTGGAACCCGATCAACATCTGCAGCTACCACCTGCAGGAGGCCGGCGCGACACCCGTGCAGGAGCTCGCGTACGCGCTGAGCACCGCGATCGCCGTGCTCGACGAGGTGAAGGGCGCCGGACAGGTGTCCGAGGGCGACTTCGAGAAGGTCGTCGGCCGGATCTCGTTCTTCGTCAACGCCGGGGTCCGCTTCGTCGAGGAGACCTGCAAGATGCGGGCCTTCGTGCAGCTGTGGGACGAGATCACCCGCGAGCGCTACGGCGTGCTCGACGAGAAGATGCGCCGGTTCCGCTACGGCGTACAGGTCAACTCACTCGGCCTGACCGAGGCGCAGCCGGAGAACAACGTCCAGCGCATCGTGCTCGAGATGCTCGGCGTCACCCTGTCCAAGGACGCCCGGGCCCGCGCCGTGCAGCTGCCCGCGTGGAACGAGGCGCTCGGGCTGCCGCGGCCGTGGGACCAGCAGTGGTCGCTGCGGCTGCAGCAGGTGCTGGCCTTCGAGTCCGACCTGCTGGAGTACGACGACATCTTCGACGGCTCGCACGTCATCGAGGCCAAGGTCGCCGAGCTGGTCGCAGGCGCCAAGGCCGAGATCGACCGCGTGCAGGCGATGGGCGGCGCGATCGCTGCCGTCGACTACATGAAGTCCGAGCTGGTCTCCTCGCACGCCGTCCGTCGCGCACGCATCGAGTCGGGCGAGGATGTCATCGTCGGCGTCAACGCCTACGAGTCCACCGAGCCGTCCCCGCTGACGGCGGACCTCGACGGCGCGATCATGGCCGCCGACCCAGAGGCTGAACGGACGGCGCTCGACTCGGTGGCTGCCTGGAAGGCGCAGCGCGACGAGGCCGAGGTGCAGCGGGCGCTCACCGCCCTGGCCGAGGCCGCGAAGGGTGAGGACAACCTGATGGCGCCGACTTTGGTTGCCGCCCGCGCCGGCGCGACGACGGGGGAGTGGGCGGCCACCCTGCGCGACGTCTTCGGCGAGTACCGCGGACCGACGGGTGTCGGCGGCGCCGCTGTCGCAGAAGCCGGAGCCGAGCTCAACGCGGTCCGCGAGCGGGTGAGGGCCACCGGCGAGGAGCTGGGCGGCCGGTTGCGGCTGCTGGTCGGAAAGCCCGGTCTCGACGGGCACTCCAACGGCGCCGAGCAGGTCGCCGTACGCGCCCGTGACGCCGGCTTCGAGGTGATCTACCAGGGCATCCGGTTGACCCCCGCGCAGATCGTCGCCGCGGCCGTCGCCGAGGACGTGCACTGCATCGGCCTCTCGATCCTGTCCGGCTCGCACATGGAGCTCGTGCCCGACGTGCTCGACGGCCTCCGCGAGGCTGGCCTGTCCGACATCCCCGTCATCGTGGGCGGCATCATCCCCGACTCCGACGCGCGTAAGCTGCGCGACCTCGGGGTCGCTGCGGTCTACACGCCCAAGGACTACGGCCTCACCGAGATCATGGGCGGCATCGTCGATGTGATCCGCGCGGCCAACGACCTGCACTGATCCGTCCTGCCCGAGCGGGCTGGCAGACTCACGTGTCATGCGACGGGTGATCGTGGTCGGGGCCGGAGTGGTCGGGCTGTCCTGTGCCGTCCGGCTGCTCGAAGCCGGGCACCGCGTCGACGTGGTGGCCCGCGACCTGCCGCTGGAGACCACGTCGTCGGTCGCCGCGGCCGTCTGGTCGCCGTACTCCCAGCCGCAGGAGCACGTCGTGCGCTGGGCACGCGCGGCGTACGACACCTTTGCCGAGCTCTGCGACGACGACAGGTCGGGTGTGGTGATGCGCACGGGCACGGAGCTGTTCCGCGGCGAGGGCGGCGACGTGTGGTGGCGAGACGCGCTGCCGCCGGGAGCCGGCCCCGATCGCGAGACCAGCCTCCCGCCCGGATTCGGCTCAGGCCTGACCATGCGAACGCCGGTCGTCGAGATGCCGGTCTACCTCCGGTGGCTCGCCGCGCGGGTCGAGGAGCTGGACGGGTCGATCACCAGGATGAACCTGTCCGCCCTGCCCGCCACCGATGCGCTGGTCGTCAATGCGAGCGGCATCGGAGCGCGGCTGCTGGGTGGCGACCACACGGTGTCGCCCGTCCGCGGGCAGGTGGTGCTCGTCGAGCAGGTCGGGCTCGACCACTGGTGGATCGACGCGGAGACGCCGTCCTACGTCGTGCCGCGCAGCCGCGACGTCGTGCTCGGTGGCACGGCGATCGACGGCGAGTGGAGTCGTACGCCGGAGCCGGAGGTCGCCGAGTCGATCCTGGCGCGGGCTGCGGAGATCGAGCCGCGGCTGGCCGGTGCGCGGATCCTGCGCCACAAGGTCGGGCTGCGTCCGGGCCGTCCGTCCGTGCGGCTGGAGCGCGACGGCGACGTGATCCACTGCTACGGACACGGCGGGTGCGGGGTCACCGTCAGCTGGGGCTGTGCCGACGACGTGGTGGACTTGGCGCATGACTGATCTCCAGTGCGCCGCCCGGGTGTTCGTGGCCCGGCACGGCGAGGCCGCGTACGAGAGCGAGCTGCTGAGCGACGCGGGAGGCTGGCTCACACCGCTCGGCCGCGACCAGGCGCGCGTGCTTGCCGAGTCGATGGCCGGGGAGCGGATCGCCCGGGTGTGGACCAGCGACATGGCTCGAGCCGTGCAGACGGGCGAGATCGTTGCGGCCCGACTCGGCATCGACGTCATCGTGCGCAAGGGCCTGCGCGAGTTCGGCGTGGGCGATGCGGCCGGGACGACGGGGGAACCTGATCCCTTCGCAGCGACCTTCGCGTCGTGGCTCGGCGGTGACCTGTCTGCTCGGATCCCGGGAGGCGAGAGCGGTGCCGACGTGGTCGAGCGCTACGAAGCCGTCCTCGACGAGGTCGCCGACGGCCACCGCGGGGAGGCGGTCCTGGTCATCAGCCACGGCGGCGTGATGAGCATGGCGCTGTCTGCGCTGGCGACCAACCTCTCGCTCAGCCACTCCCGCGACCTCCCGATGCCGAACTGCGGGGTGGTGGCCCTCGAGGCCGACGACGACGGGTGGGCGGCCCGGAGCTGGGCCGGCACGCCGCTGCCCTGAGACGAGGTAAGGCTTTCCTAACTCGTGGGATAGGCTGCGACACGTGGGGTCCAAGAGCGCTTCGAAGAGGGCAGCCAAGGCGGACAGGTCCGTCGCCAAGATGCCCAAGAAGAAGTGCTGCGTCGACACCCCGCGGTGCAACCGCTGTCCCATCCGGATGCTCAAGGAGGGCACCCTCCCGCCGGGCTACACGGTGAAGAAGCGGCAGCTGGTGAAGGTCAAGGCCAAGGTCAAGGTCAAGAAGTCGGGGACCCGGGCCGCCTGAGCCTCACGCCGCGCGGACGAGCGCGGCGACGACCACGACCAGGACCATCACCGCGAGGGCGATGCCCATGCGTGCGGCCATGCCCCGGATCCACAGCGACGGCAGCGTCTCTGTGCGCACCACGCCGGTCGAGCGGTACGGCGTCGACGACCGCGCTGCGGTTGATCGGCCCGTAGACGTGCGGGTAGGTGTCCTCGCCGACGGGGTCGACGCGGAGCTCGGACTCCAGCCGGGCGGGATCGAGGGTGAGCAGCACCAACGGTTCGCCCAGCCCGCGGTAGTAGCGATCGAACACACCCTGCACCTGGTCACGCCGGCTGGCGTGGATGAACCCCTCCTCGTCGAGCGTGCGCCCGACGGTCGAGGTCGTGTAGGTCCCGGTCTCCAGCGTCCGCCGCCAGTCCGCGGCGGTCGCGATGTGGAAGATGCGCTCGGGGGCCGTCTCGGTCACCCGTGCGAGGGTAACGACATGGCCGAGAACGCTGAGCGCGTGTACGTCGTGACCGACATCGAGGTCGACGGGTTCGTCCCGGGCGCCCACTCCATGCTGGCCCTGGCGTCCGTCGCCGTGACGGCGTCGGGCAGGCAGGTGGGGGAGTTCGAGGCGGTCCTCGAGCGGCTGCCGGGGGCCCAGCCGAATCCGGCGACCTGGGAGTGGTGGCTCTCCCAGCCGCCGGAGGTGCTGGCCGCGTCCACCGAAGGCGCCCGCCCGGTCCCCGAGGTGATGGCCGACTACGTCACCTGGGTGAAGGGCCTCGGCGAGGAGCGCGAATTCGTGGCCTCCCCGCTCGGCTTCGACGGGACGTACGTCGACCACTACCTGCGCCGGTTCACGGCGTACGGCCTGGCGCAGGGCCCTGATGAGACCGACCGGCTCTTCCACGGCGCCGGCCTGTGCCTCAAGAGCCTCGCCTGCGGGGTGACCGGTGGCGACCCCGCGACGTTCACGGTCCACGACCTGCCGAGCGAGTGGTTCGGCGAGGTGGAGCACACCCACCGCGCCATCGACGACGCTCGCGGCTACGCGAACCTGCTGGTCGAGGTCATGCGGCGCGACTAGAACAGGCGGTGCTCGGCGCCGTCGTCCATCCCGCGGAGCGCGTCGTAGTCGACGAGCGCGCAGGCGATGCCGCGGTCGGTGGCGAGGACGCGCGCCTGGGGCTTGATCTCCTGGGCGGCGTAGATGCCGCGGACCGGGCCCTTGCTGGTGAGCATCGGGTCGCGGTTGAGGAGCTCGAGGTAGCGGGTGAGCTGCTCGACGCCGTCGATCTCGCCCCGGCGCTTGATCTCGACCGCGACCGACAGGCCGTCGGCGTCGCGGCACATCAGGTCGACCGGCCCGATCGCGGTCATGAACTCACGCCGCACGAGCGTCAGGCCGTCGGCCAGCGTCGACGGGTGTTCGGCGAGCAGCTCCTGGAGGTGCTTCTCGACGCCGTCCTTCTGCAGGCCGGGGTCGATGCCGAGGTCGTGCGAGGTGTCGTGCAGGACCTCGTCGATGAGGATGCGCAGGGTGTCGTCGGTCTTGCCGGCGGTCACCACCCACTCGGGGCGGCCGTCCTCGGCCACGCCCTCGCGGACCGTGCAGGGCGGCGACATCCAGTTGAGCGGCTTGTAGGACCCACCGTCGGAGTGGATCAGCACCGAGCCGTCCGACTTGAGCATCAGCACGCGCGTCGCGAGCGGCAGGTGGGCGGTCAGCCGCCCGGCATAGTCCACCTGGCAGCGCGCCACGACGATCCTCACGACGGGCGAATCTACAGTGACCCCGTGACCGAACACGCAGTACGCCCCGCGCGGGCGCGGGACCTGCCCCTGCTCGCCGCGATCGAGGACTCGGGCCTGCCGATGTTCGAGGCGGTCCTGGGCGACCTGACCGGCGATGCGCTCGCCTCGCCGGCCGCGAGTGGCAAGGAACGGGCGGCCGAGGCCGGGTTCATCCTCGTGGCAGGCGACCCCGCGATCGGCTTCGCGCACGTGGTCGACCTCGAGTCCCACGCCCACCTCGACCAGATCTCGGTGCACCCCGACCATGCCCGTCGCGGGGTCGGTACCGCGCTCCTCGAGGCGGCGGCGGAGCGCGCGACCGTCAAGGGCCACGGGTCCCTCACCCTGACCACGTACGCCGACCTGCCGTGGAACGCCCCGTTCTACGCGCGCCGCGGCTTCGTCGAGTTCGCCGACGACGAACCGCGTACGGCGAGCCAGCTGGCCATCTCGAAGAACGAGGAGCGTCTCGGACTGGGCCGGCACGGGCGCCGGGTCTGGATGCGGCGTGCGCTCCAGCCGCACCGCAGCGCCGCGGAACTGACGGCGTTCCTGCCTGTCCTCGACGCCGTGCCTCGCGAGGTGGGGACACTGCGGACCGTGGTCAGCCGCCCGGCGGTGGGGGCACGCGAGGTGCTGGAGGTCGGTCACCTCGACGTGGCCGAGGGCCTCGTCGGAGACTCGTGGGCCGCGCGCGGCAGCCGGCGTACGCCCGACGGGTCTGCCCATCCCGACATGCAGCTCAACGTCATGAGCCACCCACTTGTCGAGTTCCTGGCTCAGGACCCGGAGCGCGAGGTGCTGGCCGGCGACCAGCTGTTCGTGGACCTCGACCTCTCCCACGCCAACCTCCCGGCATGGAGCGAGCTCCACATCGGCGGGCCCGACGGCGCGGTGATCGTGGTGACCGACCAGCCGCACAACGGCTGTGGCAAGTTCATCGCCCGCTTCGGCAAGGACGCGATGACCTTCGTCAACGGCCAGGACGGCAAGCCGCGGCGGCTCCGCGGGCTGTGCGCCAAGGTGGTGCGCCCCGGTCCGGTCCGGCCCGGCGACGAGGTCGTCGTCGTACGTCCCGCGTCCTGATCTGCCGGACCTGCGACGTGACGGTTCCCACACCCGCGCCGCTGCGCCCTCATGGGAGCATGCGTCCATGACTGACGAGACTTCCCGCGAGTTCACCACGGTCGGCGTCATCGGCCTCGGCACCATGGGCGCCGGCATCGCCGAGGTCTTCGCCCGCAACGGCTACACCGTGATCGGCGTCGAGCTCAACGACGGCGGCCTCGAGCGTGGTCGCCAGCACCTCGAGCACTCGACGGGACGCGCGGTGAAGCGCGAGAAGATGACCGTGGAGCAGCAGGACGAGCTGCTCGGCCGGATCACTCTCACCACCGACATGCAGGCCCTGGCGGTCGCGGACCTCGTCGTCGAGGCCGTCGTCGAGTCGCTCGAGGTCAAGAAGTCGATCTTCCGCCTGCTCGACGGCGTCGTCCGCGACGACGCGGTCCTCGCGACCAACACCTCCTCGCTCAGCGTCACCGAGATCTCCACGGCCAACTCCAAGCCGGGGCGGGTCATCGGCGTGCACTTCTTCAACCCCGCACCCGTGCAGAACCTGGTCGAGATCATCCGCACCGTCGTCACAGAGGAGACGGTCCTCCGGGACGTGCAGGGCGTGCTGCAGGGCCTCGGCAAGAACCCGGTCGTCTGCGGTGACAAGGCCGGCTTCATCGCCAACACGCTGCTCTTCGGCTACCTCAACCACGCCGTCTCGATGTACGAGGGCAAGTACGCCTCGCGCGAGGACATCGACGCCGCGATGCGCTTCGGCTGCGGCTACCCGATGGGCCCGCTGGCGCTCCTCGACCTCATCGGCCTCGACACGGCGTACGAGATCCTCGACACCATGTACAAGCAGGGGCGCGACCGGCTGCACGCGCCGGCCCCGATCCTCAAGCAGTACGTCACCGCGGGCCTGCTCGGCCGCAAGTCGGGGCGTGGCTTCTACACCTACGAGGCGCCCGACTCGCCGATCGTCGTGGACGACGCCCAGACGCCGAGCGCCGACGACAAGCCGCAGCTGCACCACGACATCCGGCTCGTCGGGGTCGTCGGCACCGGCACGATGGCCTCCGGCATCGTCGAGGTCTTCGCCAAGGCCGGCTACGACGTGCTCTTCACCGGTCGCGGCCAGGACAAGGTGGCCGGCGTGATCGCCGCGATCACCCGCAACTTCGACAAGCAGATCCAGCGTGGCCGCGCCACGGAGGAGGAGAAGGTCGAGGTGCTCGGGCGCGTGCGCGGCACCACGTCGCTCGACGACCTCCGCGACGTCGACCTGGTGGTCGAGGCGATCGCCGAGGACCTGGCGATCAAGACCACGCTCTTCGAGAACCTCGACGAGATCTGCAAGCCGGGCGCGATCCTCGCGACCACGACCTCGTCACTGCCGATCATCTCGATGGCCAAGGCCACCTTGCGTCCGCAGGACGTCATCGGCATGCACTTCTTCAACCCTGCCGCGATCATGAAGCTCGTCGAGGTGGTCTCGACCGTCGCGACCGACGAGCACGTGACCGACACCGTGCTCGCGCTGTGCGAGAAGGTCGGGAAGGTCGGAGTTCGCTGCGGCGATCGCGCCGGCTTCATCGTGAACGCGCTGCTCTTCCCCTATCTCAACGACGCGGTGAAGATGCTCGAGGCGCACTACGCCACCGCCGATGACATCGACCTCGCGATGAAGCTGGGCTGTGCGCTGCCGATGGGTCCCTTCGAGCTGCTCGACGTGGTCGGCAACGACGTCTCTCTGGCGATCCAGAAGGAGCTCTACCTCGAGTTCCGCGAGCCGGGCTTCTCGCCGGCACCGCTGCTCGAGCACCTGGTGACCGCCGGCTACCTCGGCCGCAAGGCCGGGCGCGGCTTCCGGGACTACAGCGCGCGCTAGCCCACGAGGTCAGTCCAGGCAGAACTCGTTGCCCTCGGGGTCGGTCATGACGATGTGACCGCCGGACATGGGCGGGGCCGGCTCGTGCCGCTCGACCCGCGTCGCACCCAGCGCGACCAGGCGCTCGGACTCCGCCTCCAGCGCCGCCATCCGCTCGTCACCCTCGAGGCCCGGTGCGGCCCGGAGGTCGAGGTGGACGCGGTTCTTGGCGGTCTTGCCCTCCGGCACCCGCTGGAAGAACAACCGCGGCCCGTCGCCGTCGGGGTCCTGCGCGGCCGACGCGGAGCTCCACTCCGACTGCGGCACGCCGACCTCGCGGAGGAAGTCGTGCCAGGCGTCGAAGACGTCCTGACCGGGGGCGAGCTCGCGGCCCGGCGGTGGCGGGTTGACGTAGCCCATCGCGGCTGCCCAGAAGCGCGAGAGCGTCTCGGGGTCGTGGGCGTCGAAGGTGACCTGGATCGTCCGGCTCATGGACGACATCCTGCCCGGCCCCACCGACACCGGCGCCGGAGCTGCTCGTGAGCTGGCTGGAACGACAGCACCCTCAGGCGTTGGCCCGACGGTGGCTCTGCTCGGTCACCAGGCCGGCGAGGCGGGCGCGGGAGCTGATGTCGAGCTTGCGGTAGATGTGGGTCAGGTGCGCGTCGACGGTGCGCGGGGAGACGAACAGCTCCTCGGCGATCGCCCTGCTGGTGAGGCCGTGGGCCACGCGCTCGGCGACCAGGCGCTCGGCGGCCGTCAGCTGGTCGAGCACGGACGGCGGGGCGGAGGCGGGCCGGTGGAAGACCGCCGTGATCAGGGCGACCGATGCGGCGGACAGGTCGTCGCCCTCGATCCACGCCGCCGGCGCCTTGTTCGCCGGGACGACGTCGTAGTCGGCGGAGTAGCCCCACCGCACCGCCATCCGCGGCGTGCGCAGGGCGAACGCCGTCGCGGCCAGGGCACGGGCCTCCGGCAGCTCCCGTGCGCTGGCGACGCCGGCCAGTCCGTCGAGCACGTCGGCAGCGCGCAGGGGCAGGCGCATCGTGCGGCAGTGCTCGAGCGCGGTGAGGTACGTCGTGGTGGCCTGGTCGACGTCGCCGAGTCCGACGAGTGCTCGACCGAGCAGCAGCCGTGCCTCGACGGCGTCGCGGCCGAGCCGCGCCGAGTCGGCCAGCGCCACCACGTCGGCGGCGAGGCCGGCCGCCTGGCGCAGGTCGCCGCGCACGAGGAGGTCGCGGCCGTCCTGGGCCAGCACCGGGAGACGTACGGCCCACGGCAGGCTCTGCCGGTCGACGTCGCTGGGCTTCCACGTGGGGTCGAGCCCCCGCAGGAGGGTCTCGGCGAGCAGCCCGACCCGGTCCTCGGCGAGCTCGCGTGCCTCGATGACGACCGCGCGGGTCCCGGCGATCGCCTCGGCCGTGCGGCCCTGCTCGAGCGCGATCCGCGCGAGGACCGTACGTGCGGACAGGTCGATCCACCGCTCGTCGCGGCTGGTCCGGGCCGGCATCGCGTCGCCCGCTGCCTGCGCCGCCTCGGCGAAGCGGCCCTGGGAGGCGTAGACGTCGGCGAGGGTCCGGGTGGCCTGGCGGCTGATCGAACCCTCCGGGTCGAGCTCGATGGCCCGCCGGGCCTCGGCCTCGGCACGCTCCATCTCGCCGGCGTCGAGGTGCATCTCGGCGCGGATGGAGGCAGTCTTCGCCAGCTGTTCCTCGGGCCTGGGGGCGGACGAGGCATGCTGGTCGGCGCGGTCGAGCAGCCAGAGGCCCTCGTAGGTCCCGCGCATCTCGGAGGCCGCGATCCCGGCACGTCGCGCCACCTGGGCGCCGATGCCCGGCGGGCCGTCGCCGCTCGCGAGGGCGCCCTCCAGGATCTCGACCGCCTCGCGCGTGCGCATCGAGGTGTAGAGGGAGGAGAAGATGCGATTGGCCACGGAGTAGCCCTCGTCGCGGGTCTCCGGCCGCGCACACGCGGTGAGCACCGCGTGGCGCATCGCCGGCAGGTCGCTCAGCCACTCGGCGTCGGCGGCACCGTAGTTGTCGTGGGCCGGTGCGTGGTCGTCGGCCCAGCCGAGCAGGCCGGACTCGATCGCTGCCACGTCGTCGGGCTGCGCCAGCGCACGAGCGCGGCCGCGGATGGGGGAGAGCATGTCGAAGCGTCCGCGGGAGTCGAGCTCCAGCAGGCTGCGGCGTACGAGGTTGCCGGCGACCTCGGCCGTGCGGGGCACGGGCTGGTCGAGCACGCGGGCGAGCACCCCGAGGCCGACGGGGTAGTCCAGGAGCCCGATCCGCCGCAGGGCGGTGGCGCTGTCCGCGTCGAGCAGGTCGTGGGCGGAGTCGACGGCCTGGTCCAGGCTCACCGTGGACATCGCGTTGCTCAGCCCGACCAGCGCCGACTGCACCGCGACCTGCTCGATGAGGAGGGGCAGTCCGCCGGTGGCGCCCAGCAGCCGGCGTACCTCGTGGTCCTGTGCGTCGAGGTCGACCTGGTGACCGCCTGCCGACCGGATCCGGCGCAGGAACAGCTCGACGGCAGGGCCCTCGAGCGGCGCGGCGAGCGACGGCACGGGGAGCGGGCCGACGCGGACGACGGACTCATGGGGCTGGTCGGCCGTGGTCAGCGCGGTCACGACGAGACGTGCGTCGGTGGTGCTCTCGAGCACGGTCTGCAGCACCGGACCGGCATCCGTCGCGTCGAGGTCGAGGCCGTCGAGCACCAGCAGGCACTCGCGGCCGTCGATGGCGCGGCCGAGCGCACCGGCCAGGGAGTCGCCCGGGGCGGTCTCGGACTCCAGGCTCTCCAGCGCGGCGACGAGGAGGTCGTCGAGGGTGCGGAGGTTCCGCGCGTCCACCCATGAGGTCTCCACGCCTTCGGCGACATGGCGCACGATCAGTGTCTTGCCGCTGCCGGGTGGTCCGACGACGGTGACCCAGCGCGACTCGTCCAGCGCCTGGCTCAGCGCGCGCTGGAGGTCGTCACGACCCAGGCACGGAGAGAGCACGGGACGAACCTATCGCTCCGGCGCCACTGAGTTAGGTAGGACTACGGATGCCGAAACGCACCCGTGGGTAGGAGGGTTGTCCTACGCCGCGAGGGTGGCGGGACCGCACAGGGGAGGGTCTCGCAGCCCGCCGGCCGCTTCTCCGAGCAGGTCGCGCATCGTCGGGGGTCGATGCGCGACCTGTTCGTGCGTCCGAGCACCTCTGCAGCACCCTCGCGGCATCTCCGTCGTCTTGCCGGCGCTGCGTACGCTGTGGCCATGGAACTCGTGCTCGTGCTGGTCGTCCTCGGCGGGCTGACCGCGGTCGCGGTGGCAGCCGGCAAGTCGGGCAAGAGGCGTGAGCTGGCCCGTGCCGAGGCCGAGGTCGAGCCCGTGAAGCGGCTCGCCGAGGAGGACGTCACGGCCCTCGGCGTCGAGCTCCAGGACCTCGACATCGACCTCGCGGGCGAGGCCCTCGACCCGGGCGCCAACGCCGACTACCAGCGTGCGCTCGACTCCTACGAGTCCGCCAAGGTCGCGGCCGCGAACCTGGCCCGGCCCGACGACGTCCGGCACGTGACCGAGATCCTCGAGGACGGCCGCTACGCGATGGCGTGCGTCCGCGCGCGGGTCGCCGGACAGCCGCTTCCGCAGCGTCGGCCTCCCTGTTTCTTCGATCCCCGCCACGGCATGTCGGTGGCCGACGTGCCGTGGACGCCGCCGGGTGGTGCGTCGCGCGACGTGCCGGCCTGTGCCCTCGACGTCGAGCGGGTGCGCGCGGGTGCCGAGCCCGACATCCGCAAGGTGATGGTCGGCTCGCGGCGCGTGCCCTACTGGCAGGGTGGGCGTGCCTACCAGCCCTACGCGCAGGGCTACTTCGGCGGCTTCGGCCCGATGGACTGGATGTTCATGGGCATGCTGTTCGGCGGCGGCTTCGACGGCATCGGCGACGGCATCGGTGCGATCGGTGAGGGCCTCGGGGACATGTTCGGCGGCATCGGGGACGGCATCGGCGGCATGTTCGACGGCTTCGACGGCTTCGACTTCTGACGTCCACCCCTGTGGGGGGTCGTTCGCCCGGAGGGGTGTGCTCGACCCTGTCGGACGGGTCTAGCGTCGCGAGACATGGCCGGAGTCGAAACAGGAACGATCACCACTGACATCCCCGCACGCATGGACCGACTGCCGTGGGCGAGATGGCACTGGCTGGTCGTCATCGGCCTCGGCACCGTCTGGATCCTCGACGGGCTCGAGGTCACCATCGTCGGCTCGATGTCGGCGGCGCTCAAGCCCGCCGACACGGGGCTCGGGCTCTCCAGTGCCGACGTCGGCATGGCTGGCGCCATGTACGTCGCGGGTGCCTGCATCGGAGCGCTGTTCTTCGGGCAGCTGACCGACCGGTTCGGCCGGAAGAAGCTGTTCCTCGTCACGCTGGGCGTCTACACCGTCGCCACCGTGCTCACGGCGTTCTCGATGAACCCCGCGTGGTACTTCGCCTGCCGCTTCCTCACCGGCACCGGTATCGGTGGCGAGTACGCCGCGATCAACTCCGCGATCGACGAGCTGATCCCCGCCAAGTACCGCGGCCGGGTGGACGTCGCGATCAACGGCTCGTTCTGGGTGGGTGCCGCCCTCGGTTCGCTGCTGACCATCCCGCTCCTCGACCCCAACATCGTCGACCCCAGCTGGGGCTGGCGGGCCGCCTTCGGGCTCGGCGCGATCCTCGCGGTCGGCATCCTGGTCGTACGCCGCCACGTGCCGGAGAGCCCGCGCTGGCTCTTCATCCACGAGCGTGAGGAGGAGGCCGAGCGCATCGTCAAGGACATCGAGCGCACGGTCGAGGAGGAGACGGGGAAGTCGCTCCACGGCGTCGACGAGACGATCACCATCCGTCAGCGCAAGACGATCAGCCTGCCACTGATCGCGAAGACCGTCTTCACGCTCTATCCCCGCCGCGCGGCACTCTGCTTCGCGCTGTTCGTGGGCCAGGCATTCCTCTACAACGCGTTCTTCTTCACCTACGGAGACACGCTCACCACGTTCCTCGACGTGAAGCAGACCGGGTGGTTCCTGGCGATCTTCGCGGCGAGCAACTTCGCTGGCGCATTGCTGCTGAGCGGCCTGTTCGACACGTTGGGTCGGGTCAAGATGATCGCCGGCACCTACATCCTGTCCGGGGTGCTGCTCGCTGTCGCCGGCACCATGCTGGACAGCCTGTCCGCGGTGACGCTCACGCTCTTCGGTGCAGTGATCTTCTTCTTCGCCTCCGCCGGGGCCAGCGCGGCGTACCTCACCGCCTCGGAGATCTTCCCCATGGAGACCCGCGCGCTGTGCATCGCGTTCTTCTATGCCATCGGCACGGCAGTCGGCGGCATCTCCGGCCCGCTGCTGTTCGGCAAGCTGATCGACGGCGCCGACTCGATCACCGGCATCGCGCCGGGCTACTTCCTCGGCGCGGCCCTGATGATCGCGGGCGGCGTGATCGAGATCTTCCTCGGCGTGAAGGCCGAGGGGCAGTCGCTGGAGGACATCGCGGCGCCGCTCACTGCCGAGGACCAGCCCGCCCACGCCTGACCCATCCCACGTCACGTCACGAGAGGAGTCGAGCCATGAGCCCGATGCCGCCGCCCAAGGCCTCCACCGAGGGACCCCGCGACCGTCAGGTCCTGCACGAGATGGGCCAGATCGTCCGAGCCCTGGAGGCACGCGGTCCACTCGCGCCCGACGACCTGCGCGAGCTCGTCGGCGGGACGTGGTGGGAGGAGCACCGGTTCGACCGTGCGCTCGCCCTGGCCGCGAGCGACGGCCTGCTCCACGTCACCGACGACGGGTCCGTGGTCGCCACCTGATCCGCCTGGTGGAGGATGGTCGGCGTGAGCCTGCACACGACGGTCCTCGGTGACGAGCAGTCGGGGTCGACGGTGGCCTTCTGCCACGGCCTCTTCGGCCAGGGCAAGAACTGGACACAGGTCGCGAAGGCGCTCAGCCCGGACCACCGCGTGCTGCTCCTCGACATGCCCAACCACGGGCGTTCGCCGTGGACGGAGCGCTTCGACTACGTGGAGATGGCTGACGCCGTCGCGGAGGAGCTCCGGGCCCGGTCCGACCGGCCGGTCGCGCTGGTCGGTCACTCGATGGGCGGCAAGATCGCCATGTGCCTGGCGCTGCGGCACCCGGAGCTGGTCGAGCGGCTCGCCGTCGTCGACGTGGCGCCCGTCGCCTATGCGAGCGGTCGCGAGTTCGTCGGCTACATCGAGACGATGCGCGCGCTCGACCTGTCGGCGCTCGAGCGCCGGGACCAGGCCGACGAGGCGCTCCGCGAACCAGTGCCCAACCCGGTGGTGCGCAGCTTCCTCCTGCAGAACCTGCGCCGCACCGACGACGGCTGGCACTGGCAGGTCAACCTCGACCTGCTCGGCGCGTCGATGGACGGGCTGACCGGCTGGCCCGGTGACGCACTCGGTGACGCGTCGTACGACGGGCCCGTGCTCTGGGTGGGCGGCGCCGACTCCGACTACATCGACGACGCGCACTCACCCGAGATGGACCGTCGGTTCCCACGCAACCGCCGGGTGCTGGTCAAGGGTGCCGGGCACTGGGTGCACTCCGAGCAGCCCGCGATCTTCCTCGAGGTGCTGCGCCGCTTCCTGCCGTCCGGGCCCGCAGGATCGGCGGAGGAGGCCTAGGCCCGCTGCCGGGCCCGGTAGGCCGCGACGGCCTCTCGGTTGCCGCAGGTGGTCGAGCAGTAGCGGCGCGAGCGGTTGCGTGAGAGGTCGAGCACGACGTCGTCGCAGTCGTCGGCCGCGCACCGGTCGAGGCGCGACATCTCGTCGGCGCGGATCACGTCGATCATGGCCATCGCCGTCTCGACCACGACCCGCTCCTCGAGCGGACGGTCAGGCTCGACGGCGTGCACGTGCCAGTCCCAGTGGTCGTGCCGCTGGAGCTGGGGGAGGGCCTTCGCCCGGGCGAGCATGCCGTTGACGATCTCGGCGGCCTCGTCGCGCCCGGCGAGCAGCAGGGCCCTGAGGGCCGGGCGGAGCCGGCGTACGGCGTCGAGCTCGCCCTGCGTCGCGTCGAGGCGGCCGGTGTAGGGCCACGAGGCCAGGAAGGCCGACAGGTCGGCGACCGAGCCGAGCGGGTCGCCGGGCTCGTCGGTGGAGTTGACGAGGGCGACCGCGGCCTGGAGAGCGGCGTCCGTGTCATCCGTGAAGAGCATGTTGACACATTACAGGACGCCCTCCTAGTGTCATGACCGTGACGGCTTTGACGCATGACGCGGCGCGCTCGCGGACCTCCGCCGGACTGGCGCTGGCGATCGCCTCGGCGACGTCGTTCGGTCTGTCGGGCGTCCTGGCGCGCGGGCTCCTCGACACGGGCTGGAGCGCGGGCGCGACGGTGGCGCTGCGCATCGCGATCGCCGCAGCCGTGCTGGTCGTCCCCGGCGTCGTGGCCCTGCGAGGGCGCTGGCACCTGGTGCGCACCAACGCGGGCCTGATCGCCGTGTACGGCATCGCCGCGGTGGCGGGCGCGCAGCTGTGCTACTTCTACGCCGTCACCTACATGCAGGTGAGCGTTGCCCTGCTGCTGGAGTACACCGCGCCGGTCGCCGTCGTGCTGTGGCTGTGGCTGCGCCACGGGCACCGTCCCTCGGCGCTGACCCTCCTGGGTGCGGGCATCGCCGCCGCCGGGTTGGTGCTGGTGCTCGACGTGATCTCCGGCGCCGAGCTGAGCGCTGTCGGTGTGCTGTGGGCCTTGGGCGCGATGGTGGGCGCCGCGACGTACTTCGTGATCTCCGCCGACGAGGACAACGGTCTGCCCGGCATCACGCTGGCCGCAGGCGGACTGCTCGTGGGCGGCCTCGTGCTGCTGGTGGCGGGCGTCTCCGGCGTGCTGCCGTTCCACGCGTCCACGGCCGACGCGGTGTACGACGGGCGGACCGTCGCGTGGTGGATCCCCGTGGTGGCGCTGGGCCTGGTCACCGCTGCCTTCTCCTACGTCACCGGCATCGCGGCCGGCCGTCGGCTCGGGAGCCGGCTCGCCTCCTTCGTCGCGCTCGGCGAGGTCCTTGCCGCAGTGGTCTGGGCGTGGTTGTTCCTGGGCGAGCTGCCCCGCTCGATCCAGCTCATCGGCGGCCTTCTGGTGCTCGCCGGGTGTCGTCGTGGTCAAGCTGGGGGAGGGCCGGGCGCCCCTGGTCGTGGAGCCGCTGCCCGAGCCGAGCGAGCCTGGGCTCAGCGAGCGTCCTGCCGCTTGAGGAACACCTCGCGGTGCAGCAGGAGCAGCGCCGCCGCGACCGGCACCGCCAGCAGTGCGCCGACCACGCCCATCAGCGAGCCGCCCACCAGGGCAGCGACGACGGTCACCGAGCCCGGCAGGTCGACCGACTTCTTCATGATCCGCGGGTAGATCACGTAGGACTCGAACTGCTGGTAGGCGAGGTAGTAGATGAGCGCGACGAGTGCGACCGTCGGCGAGACGGTCAGGCCGAGCAGCGTCATGATCGCGCCCGAGACGAACGCACCCACGACCGGGATCAGCGAGAAGAGGCCGACCACGAAGGCGAGCGCGAAGGCGTAGTCGCCGAGGCCGGCGACGAAGCAGAAGATCAGGGTGCTGATCCCGGCGCACAGCGCGACGAGGAACGCACCCGCGACGTAGGCACCCGTCGAGCGGATGATCCGGTCGCCGAGCTCGCTGGTCCGCGGCCGCTTGGACGCCGGCGCGAGCGAGTACGCCGCGTGCTTGATGCTCGGCAACGAGGCCAGGAAGTAGATCATCAGCACGAGCACGATCAGGCTGTTGGCCAGCACCGACAGCACCCGCAGGCCGAAGCCGAGTGCGCCGCCGAAGACCTTCTGGCCGAAGTCGCCGTTCTGGATGTACTCCTGCGCCTTGGCGATGATGTCGAACTGGTCGTCGAGCTTCTGCACCTGCTTGTTGGACTGCAGGTCGTCGAGCCAGCCGGGCGCGTTGCGGGTGATCTGCGCGATCTGGTCGCTGATGACCGGCGCGATGGCGACCACGAAGAGCGCGAGCACGCCGATCACCACCACCAGCACGAGCAGCACCGACAGCCCGCGGCGCAGCCCACGGCGCATGAAGAACTCCACCACGGGGTTGAGGCCGATCGCCAGGAACATCGACATGACGAGCAGGATCAGGACCGAGGAGATGCTCAGCACCTGCTGGCTCAGGAAGATCGCGATGACCGCGCCGAGCGCGCCGAAGAAGCCGATCTTGAACGGCGAGTGCCGCAGGAGCAGCGGCGCCGGACCGGGCTCGGCCGGCACGTAGGGCGCAGGCGCCCGCGTCGTCCACCACGAGATCGGTGGCATCGTCGATCTGCTCGGCGATCTCCACCGCCGTCTTTGCGGACTCCTCTGCTGCGTCGGCCGCTGCCTCGGCACGGTCGGCGTCATCGCTGACCTGCTCGACCACCGCCTCGAGCTCCTCAGGAGCGGCGGTCGGGCTGGTGTCGGGAGTGGTGTCGGACGCGGCGTCGTGGGAGAGGGTCGCCTCCCGCAGCCGGTCGCGCCAGGTCAGGACTTGTCCTCTCCGAAGCCGGCGACCACGTCACGGAGGGCACCGAGCTGCGCCGTGATCGCGTCACGACGGTTGGTGATCCGGTCGACCTCGGCCTGGATGTTGGCGAGCTCGCGCTCGGCCTCGGCCGCGCGGGTCGCGCCGATCGAGTCGGCCTGCGACCGGGCGGAGGCGACGACCTGCTCGGCCTCGCGCCGTGCGCGGGCGAGCAGGCCCTCTGCCTCGCTCTGTGCCTGCTGGCGGTGGGAGTTGGCCTGCGCCGTCGCCTCGCGCGCGCGCTGCTCGGCCGCCGTGGCCCGCTCCTCGGCCTCGGTGACGAGGCGCTGGGTCTCGGCGGTCGCGTTGGAGTGGTGCTCGGACGCCTCGCGCGTGAGGCGCTCCTTCTCCACCGCCAGCGTGCGCCGCGCCTCCTGGACCTCGCGGTCGGCGGCGGCGCGCGCCTGCTCGGCCTCGCGGGTCGCGGTGACCCGAGTCTCGTTGGTCTCCTGCTGCGCCGCCAGCCGCAGCTGGTCGGACTCGCGCCGAGCGGCGGCCAGCACGTCCTGGGCCTCGGCGGTGGCCAGGCTGCGCTCGGTCTCGGAGTCAGCGGTGATCCGCGCGCGCATCTCGTCGAGCTCCTTGAGCTGCACCATCCGCATGTCGTCGGCCTCGCGGGCCGCGTCGGCCCGGATGCTGTGCGCGTCGCGCTCGGCCCTCGTGCGGATCTCGTCGGCATCGCGGCGAGCAGCGTCGCGTACGTCGCCGGCCTCGTCCTCGGCGAGCTTGAGCATCGAGGTCGCGCGGCCACCCAGGCCCGCGTAGGTCGGGTTGCTGTTCTCCTCGAGCTCCGAGCGCAGGGCCTTGAGCTCGGCCTCGAGGTCGATCACCCGTTGCTCGCTGCTGGCCAGGCTGGTGGCGAGCCCTGACTTCTCGGACTGGAGCTGGCCGACGCGCTGGTCGACCGCGGACTTGTCGTAGCCCCCGCGGCGCACGATCGGCAGCGGTGCGGCGGGCGGGACGACGGGGGACCGTCGGGTGGTCTCCTCGTCGGGTGAGCTCGCCGCCGGGCGCGCGACCGGAGCGGCGGGCTGGGCTGCCGCGGGAGGCGTCGGCGCGGCCTCCGCCTTCTGCGGGGGCTCCGTCTTCTGCGGGGGCTCCGTCTTCTGTGCGGGCTTCACGGGATCCGCGGCCTTGGCGGGCTCCGCCTTCGCCACGGGCTCGGTGTGCGTGGTCGGCTCGGCCTTCTTCACGGGCTGGGTCGGTGCGGCCTTCGCGGCGGGCTGGTCCTTCGGCGTCACCGGGAGCACCTGGGTCTCCTCGCCTGCGTCGACCGGCTCGGCGTCGGACCCCGGCTCGTCGTCGAAGATGGACAGGCCCTGGTCGGAGCTCATGCTGCGACACCCACTCTCACGTCGTACGGACTGCGTCGGTGCCAGTCTCCCCGATGCCCGGACAAGACGACACCCCGGCTCGCGGGTCCCCGTGGGACAAGTCCTCCGCAGGGGTGGGTCAGACCCCGCGGAAGCGGTTGATCGCCGTCTCGTGCTGGGCGCGCATCTCGAGGTTGCGGACGCCGAGCCCCTCCTCGGGGGCCAGGCACAGCACGCCGACCTTGCCCTGGTGGGCGTTCTGGTGCACGTCGAGCGAGGCCTGCCCGACCTCGTCGAGCGTGTAGGTCCGCGACAGGGTCGGGTGGATCTTGCCCTTGGCGATCAGGCGGTTGGCCTCCCACGACTCGCGGTAGTTGGCGAAGTGGCTGGAGATGATGCGCTTGAGGTTCATCCAGAGGTAGCGGTTGTCGTACTCGTGCATGTAGCCGGAGGTCGACGCGCAGGTGGTGATCGTGCCGCCCTTGCGGGTGACGAAGACCGAGGCGCCGAAGGTCTCGCGGCCCGGGTGCTCGAAGACGATGTCGATGTCCTCGCCTCCGGTGAGCTCACGGATCTTGGCGCCGAAGCGCTTCCACTCCTTCGGGTCCTGCTGGGTGTTCTCGTCGTTCCAGAACCTGTAGTCCTCCTCGGAGCGGTTGATGATCAGCTCCGCGCCCATGCTGCGGGCGATGGCGGCCTTCTCCTCGTTGGAGACGACGCAGACGGGGGTGGCGCCGCCGTTGAGGGCGTACTGCGTCGCGAAGCCGCCGAGACCGCCCGAGGCGCCCCAGATGAGGACGTTGTCGCCCTGCTTCATGTCACCGCCGTTCTTGCTGACCAGCTGGCGGTACGCCGTGCAGTTCACGAGGCCGGGGGAGGCGGCCTCCTCCCACGTGAGGTGCTCGGGCTTCGGCATCAGCTGGTTGGCCTTGACCATCGCCACGTCGGCGAGGCCGCCGAAGTTGGTCTCGAAGCCCCAGATCCGCTGCTCGGTGTCGAGCATCGTGTCGTTGTGGCCGTCGGGGCCCTCGAGCTCCACCGAGAGGCAGTGCGCCACCACGCGGTCGCCGGGCTTCCACTTGGTCACGCCCGGCCCGGTCTTGAGCACGACGCCGGACAGGTCGGAGCCGACGACGTGGTACGGCAGGTCGTGACGCTTGGTCAGCTCGCTGTTGCGGCCGTAGCGCTCCAGGAAGCCGAAGGTGGAGACGGGCTCGAAGATCGAGGTCCACACGGTGTTGTAGTTGATGGCACTCGCCATCACGGCGACGAACGCCTCGCCGGGACCGAGCTCGGGCAGCGGCACGTCCTCGACGTGGAGGGACTTGCGCGGGTCCTTCTCCTTGGCCGTGAGGCCCTCGAACATGTCCACCTCCTCCTTCTTCACGAAGGCGGCGCGGTAGGCCTCCGGCAGCTCCAGGGAGGCGAAGTCCTCCGTGGTCGCGCTGTCGGACTGGATGGCGTCGAGGATGTGCTGCACGGGTGTCTCCTGGGATTCAGGGGCATCAGGGTGGGTGAGGCATCGGTGGCGCTGGCAGGATCCGGCTCAAGATACCCGTCGGTAACCTGACGTGGTGGAGAGTGTGAGGTACGTCGCTCAGTGTGCGTCGGCAGCGGGTTCGACCAGCTCGACGAGCACACCGCCCGCGTCCTTGGGGTGGATGAAGTTGACCCGGCTGTCGGACGTGCCACGCTTCGGGGCGTCGTACAGCAGGCGCAGGCCGCGCCCGCGCAGCACGTCGGCGACGTGCTCGACGTCCTCCACGCGGAACGCCAGCTGCTGGAGGCCGGGGCCGCTGCGGTCGAGGAACCTGGCGATCGTCGACTCGGGGCTCAGCGGCGCGAGCAGCTGGATGCACGACCCCGACGGATGGGATGAGTGTGGGCCGACGCCGACCATCGCCTCGCGGACGCCCTGCTCCTCGTTGACCTCCTCGTGGAGGACCTGCATGCCATAGGTGTCGCGGTAGAACGCGATGGCCTCGTCGAGGTCGGGCACGGCGATGCCGACGTGGTCGATGGCGGTGAAGAGGTGCGTCACCTCGGCGGGCAGGTCGGGTCCGGTCGCGCTCATGGGCCACATCGTGCACTCCGGCGACCGGTGGCGCGAGGGGGTGTGACGTGTGCCTCACGACGGGCGGGTCACACACCCTGCCGAAGGCCCTCCGCAGGTGGGTATCGTCGGCTCCATGACTGGAGCTGCCCCCACCGTTAGTGTCCTCGTTGCCGGAGCCCGCACCCCGATCGGCCGCCTGCTGGGTGGCCTCAAGGACCAGTCGGCCGCCGACCTCGGTGGCGTCGCCATCAAGGGCGCGCTCGAGAAGGCCGGCGTCACCGGCGAGCAGGTCGACTACGTGATCATGGGCCAGGTCATCCAGGCCGGCGCCGGGCAGATCACCGCCCGCCAGGCCGCCGTCAAGGGCGGCATCCCGATGAGCGTCCCGTCGATCACCATCAACAAGGTGTGCCTCTCCGGGCTCAACGCCATCGCGATGGCCGACCAGCTGATCCGCGCAGGTGAGCACGAGATCGTCGTCGCCGGCGGCATGGAGTCGATGACCCAGGCACCGCACCTGCTTCCGAAGAGCCGCGAGGGCTTCAAGTACGGCGACACCACCCTCGTCGACTCGATGGCCTACGACGCGCTCTACGACCAGTTCACGAGCCAGGCGATGATCAGCCTGACCGACGGTTGCAACGCCGCCGGCGCCAACCTGACCCGCGAGGAGCAGGACGCCTTCGCGGCGCAGTCGCACCAGCGCGCCGCCGTCGCCTGGAAGAACGGCGTCTTCGACGACGAGGTCGTCCCGGTCACGATCCCGAGCCGCAAGGGCGACATCACCGTCGCGCAGGACGAGGGCATCCGTGCCGACACCACCGTCGAGTCGCTCTCAGGACTGCGCCCCGTGGCCAAGGACGGCAGCATCACCGCCGGCTCCGCCTCGCAGATCTCCGACGGCGCCTGCGCCGTGGTCGTGATGAGCAAGGCCAAGGCCGAGGAGCTCGGCCTGACCTGGCTCGCCGAGATCGGTGCGTCCGGCCAGGTCGCCGGCCCCGACTCCTCGCTCCAGCTCCAGCCGGCCAACGCGATCGCGAAGGCCGCCGCGAAGGAGGGGATCGAGGTGTCGGACATCGACCTCTTCGAGCTCAACGAGGCGTTCGCCGCGGTCGGCATCGAGTCGGCCCGCCAGCTCGGCGTCGACCAGGACAAGGTCAACGTCAACGGCGGCGCGATCGCGCTCGGTCACCCGGTCGGGATGTCCGGCGCCCGGATCGTGCTGCACCTGGCCCTCGAGCTCCAGCGCCGTGGCGGCGGCGTCGGTGCGGCCGCGCTCTGCGGTGGCGGCGGACAGGGTGACGCCCTGATCGTCCGCGTGCCCGCGTCTTGAGGGAGGCGTGACCCGGCGGGGCGCTCCTGCGGTCCCTGACCTCGTCGCGCGCGCGCGACGAGGTGAGGCCGCTGCGGTCGCCCGCCTGATCACCCTGGTCGAGACAGACTCACCGGCCCTGCGCGAGGTGATGTCGGCGCTGCGCGAGCACGTCGGGAGCGCCCACGTGCTGGGGATCACCGGTGCTCCCGGCGTCGGCAAGTCGACGTCGACCAACGCGCTCGTCGCGGCCATGCGCGCCGATGGGCGCCGCGTCGGCGTCCTCGCGATCGACCCGTCGTCGCCGTTCTCCGGCGGTGCGCTGCTGGGCGACCGCGTCCGGATGGGCGACCACGCACTCGACCCCGAGGTCTACATCCGCTCGATGGGCGCCCGCGGGCACCTCGGTGGGCTGGCCCGCTCCACGCCGCAGGCCGTACGCGTCCTCGACGCCGCCGGGTGCGACGTCGTGGTCGTCGAGACCGTCGGCGTCGGCCAGAGCGAGGTCGAGGTGGCCGGGCTGGCCGACACGACGCTCGTGCTGCTCGCGCCGGGCATGGGCGACGGCATCCAGGCCGCCAAGGCCGGCATCCTCGAGATCGGTGACGTGTACGCCGTCAACAAGGCGGACAGGGAGGGCGCGGACAGCACGCGTCGCGAGCTGCGCACCATGCTGTCGATGGCCGAGCGTCCCGAGGGCGCCTGGCGCCCGCCCGTCGTGCAGACCGTGGCCAGCACGGGGGAGGGGATCGACGGCCTGCTCGCGGAGGTGGGCCGCCATGCCGCGTGGCTCGCCGAGTCAGGAGAGCTCGCCCGTCGGCGTACGGCCCGGGCGCGGAGCGAGGTGGAGGCGATCGCGCTGGCGACGATGCGCGAGAGGTGGGCCGCCGCCGGAGGCGCCGACCTCGACCGGTTGGCCGCCCGGGTGGCCGAGGGAGCGACCGACCCCTACTCTGCGGCCGACGTGCTGCTCGACGGCGTCTGAGGGCCGCCCGCTGCTCACGAGCCGCTGTGCGTGGGGTTGCGGCTCGTGAGCGGGGGCGTGCTGTGGCACCGGGGCGACCGGCTCGACATCGTGGGCCAGGCCGCGTCGACCGCTCCGGGTCAATCATGTTGCCTCTACGTAGAAAATGTAACTGTTCTGTGTACAAAAAGGGTCGTTTTGACGATCTTGCTCTGCGTGTCGCGGGCCGGGGCGGACGACGGCTCAGGACTGGTCGAGCAACGGCCTGAGCCGGGCGGCCGT
Organism: uncultured Actinomycetota bacterium; assembly: GCA_963711175.1. Lineage (GTDB taxonomy): Bacteria > Actinomycetota > Actinomycetes > Propionibacteriales > Nocardioidaceae > Nocardioides. The sequence goes on along the minus strand of CAVQDC010000021.1, from coordinate 222,020 downwards.
GTGATGGGTCCAGGCGCGCAGCACCGGCATGCTGACCCCGTCGGCCGTCACCGAGAGCAGGTGCTGCCCGTGGCCCGTCGCGATGGCCGCGATGACGGTCTGGGTCGCCCCGGAGTCGAACTCGAGAGCGGCCACGTCGTCGATGAACACGGCGTCGGCGCGACGTGACTCGAAGGCCCTGCTTCCCGCACGGGCGGCGGTGACCAGGTCCGTCACGTCATAGCCGTAGGCCTTGAGCGGGAAACCGGCAGCCGTGGACAGCAGGGCGTACGACGGCGCCGCCAGGGCCTCGAGGACGTCGACGAGCGAGTGCCACTGCGTCTCGAGGGCCGGCAGGCATCCCGTGGTGCTCCGCGGGAGGACGGAACCGGGGCCGGGACCGGTCGGCGTGGTCGGAACCGGAACGGGTCCGCGAGCGCGGACCTGCTGGCGACGGTGGTCGGAGGCTTGTCCCCGCCAGGTCGCCTGACGCCGCGCCTGCGCAGCTACCCCTTGAGTCGTCACGACTACGTCCTCCACCCCACGTCATGAGCAACCGACCGATACCTTGCACCCCGATGTGTGTCGAGCGCGTTGCTTTTGTGGGTGAACCGTAACCGTGGCGGCACGCGTAGGGCGGCAACTTCGACGCTGCTCGTGCAGAACCACCCACATGGGCTAGTACTTCTCGCCCTGGGTCAGCTGAGGCGCAGGGTCTGGCCCGTGATGCGCGAGGCCGCACTGCTCGCGAGGAAGAGCGCGGCCTGCGCCACCGACTCGCCGGCCCGGGTGCCCCGGGAGCGTACGAGCGTGTCGCCCGCGACGCGGCTTCCGCCGCGCTGGGCGTACTGGCGGGGGAGCACCGGGCGCGTGGTCTGGAGGACCGAGTTGACCCGGACGCCGAGCCCGGCCCACTTCTCGCCGGCGCGGGCGGTCGACTCGATGACCTGGGCCTGGGCCTCGTCCGCGCTGGCCGAGAGCTCCAGCCACGTCCGTACGGCACCGGTGTTGACGACGCAGCCGCCGCCGAGCGCGGGGCTCTGGCTCAGCTTGAGCCGCAGCCGGGTGGTCAGGAACGTCGGGCCGACCAGGCCGAGACGGGCCGCTTCGGCGACGAACATCTCCTCACCGGGCGGCAGGCCGTGGGGCAGGTTGCAGGACGCGGCGAGCACGAGGACGTCGAGGTGGTCGACCATCGCGACCAGGTGGTCGATCGAGTCCTGGCGGGTCAGGTTGACCGACTCGTAGTCGAAGGGCGACAGGTCGGTGTCGTAGAGCGCGCGCAGCATCATCGTGCCGGTGACGGTCACGGAGGCGCCTGCCTCGGCGAACGACGTCGCGATGGTGTGTCCCTCACCGCGCGTCCCGCCCACCACCAGGACCTGGTAGCCGGCGAAGTCGGATGACCCCGATGTCATGTCTTCGACTCCCCTCGACCCGGCCCTTCGATCGCACGTGTCTACCACGCCCCAGGGGTGAGGTCACAGTCGGCCAGGACCTCAGTGGCGCTCAGCGACCACATCGTCCCCAAGCACCACTTCACTCTCGAAAAGAGGGTCCGCCAGGTCGGGCCGACCGGTGCGTACGGCCGCGAACGTCCACAGCTTGTTGAAGACGAACGACACCGGCATCACCAGTGCGATCACGATCAGCTGGGACCAGTAGAGACGGTTGCGCAGCCCGCTCGAGTCGTCGAAGACGTCGGTCGGCAGGCTCACGGGGGAGTGCGGGTGCATGAGGAGCGTCAGGAGCGCGAGCCCCACCACCTGGCCGCCGAAGCCGACCACCAGGAACGGCCAGTACTCGTGCCACCAGCTCGAGAATCGGCTGCTCCGGAAGGTCCAGGTGCGGTTGAGCTGGAAGTTCGCCAGGTTGGCCACGAGGAACGCGATCGTGGAGTAGACGTGGTACCAGCGCAGGTTGAAGTCCGACGTGCCGAGCCCGACGACCGCGTCGTCGAAGTGGGGACCGATCCGACGCAGCGCGACGAGCGTGATGAGGTTGACCACGACGCCCGAGCCGCCGACGACACCGAAGCGCGCCAGCAGGCCGAGGTTCTGCCGGTGGCGCACGTAGAGGGCGCCCCCCCGCGAAGTCATGCGGCCGAGGCTACCTACCCCGGCACCGACTCGTGGGCGCTCTCCCTAGGATTGTCCCCATGACGCAGCAGCCGTTCAGCCGTCCAGGTGCCATCGACCTCTCCGGGCTGGGACAGCCCGCCCCACAGGCGAGGCCTCCGGCGGGTCCGGGTGCCGGAGTGCCGGGTGCCGGAGCGCCGGGTGCCTCCGGTGCCACGCCGGCCCCTGCCGGCTCGTCGTACAGCGTGCAGGTGGACGAGCAGGGCTTCCAGGCGCTGCTCGAGCAGTCGATGACGGCGCCGGTGCTGCTGGCGTTCTACTCCCGCAGCCGGATGCCCGAGAGCGGCCAGCTCGCCGACGACCTGGTGACGGTCGTGGAGGAGCACGAGGGCCGCTTCCTGCTCGGCCTCGTCGATGTCGACGCGGTGCCGCAGATCGCCCAGGCCATGCAGATCCCCTCGATCCCGCTGGTCGTGGCGGTGGTCGACGGACGCCCGATGCCGCTCATGCAGGACGTGCTGCCGATCGACGAGCTGCGCACCGCACTGACCCAGATCGGCCAGCAGCTCACCGCGCAGGGCATCGCCGGGCGGCACCAGCCGCGCTCGAGCGCCGCCCCGGCGGCGGAGGGCGAGGAGGAGACGATCGACCCCCGCTACGCGCCGGCCCAGGACGCGCTCGTCGCCGGTGACGTCGACGGGGCCGTCCGGGAGTACCAGAAGCTGCTCGACGCCAACCCCGCCGACGTCGAGGCCGCGGGCGGACTCGCCATCGCCAAGGTCATGCAGCGCACCCAGGGCGTCGACCTGGCGACGGCGCGCGCCGCGGCGGCCGACGCCCCCGACGACGTGGACGCGCAGACGATGGTCGCCGACCTCGACATGCTCGGCGGCCACGTCGAGGACGCGTTCACGCGGCTGGTGAACCTCGTGGCACGTACGACCGACGCCGACCGGACGAAGGCGCGCGACCACCTGCTCGGTCTCTTCGCCGCGGTCGGCAACGACGACCCGCGCGTGCTGGCGGGCCGTCGCAACCTCGCGTCGGCCCTCTTCTGATCAGTGCGTGCCTGACTCGCGCTTCTCCAGGACCGAGCGTCCGGCCTCGAGCCGGGCGACCGGCACCCGGAACGGGGAGCACGAGACGTAGTCGAGCCCGATCCGGTCGAAGAAGTGCACCGAGCGCGGGTCGCCTCCGTGCTCCCCGCACACGCCGACCTTGAGGTCGGGCTTGGTCTGGCGACCCTTCGTCGTGCCCATCTCGACCATCCCCCCGACCCCGAGCTGGTCGAGGGTCTCGAAGGGCGACACGTCGAAGATGGCGTGCTCGAAGTAGCGGGAGAAGAACGCCGCCTCGACGTCGTCGCGGGAGAACCCCCAGCCCATCTGGGTCAGGTCGTTGGTGCCGAACGAGAAGAAGTCGGCCTCCATCGCGATCCGGTCGGCGAGGAACGCGGCGCGGGGCAGCTCGATCATCGTGCCGATCGCGATGTCGAGGGTGACCTCGCGTGCCTCCTCCACCTCGGCGATCTCCTGCTCGAGCACGGCCCGGACGATCTCCAGCTCCCGCACGCTCGCGACCAGCGGGACCATGATCTCCGCGCGCGGCGTGCCGTGCGCGTCGGTGCGGTCGGCGGCGGCCTCGGCGATGGCGCGCGCCTGCATCCGGAACAGGCCGGGGATCTGGATGCCCAGGCGGACGCCGCGCAGGCCCAGCATCGGGTTCGACTCGTGGAGGCGGCGTACGTGCGTGAGCAGGGTGGCGTCGTGGTCGTCGACCTCGCCGCGTTCCTCCGCGACGGCCACCTTGACGCTGAGCTCGGTGAGGTCGGGCAGGAACTCGTGCAGCGGCGGGTCGAGCAGCCGGATGGTGACCGGCAGCCCGTCCATCGCCTCGAGGATCTCGGTGAAGTCCTGTCGCTGCAGCGGGAGCAGTGCGGCGAGGGCGTCCTCCGTGCCGGCCTCGTCCTCGGCGACGATGAGCTTCTCGACCAGCTCGCGACGCTCGCCGAGGAACATGTGCTCGGTGCGGCACAGCCCGATGCCCTGGGCGCCGAAGCGGCGGGCGCGCGCGGCGTCCTCCGGGGTGTCGGCGTTGGTGCGCACCCGCAGTCGACGGGCGCCGTCGGCGTGCGCCATGATCCGCGCGACCGCGTGGGCGAGGTCGTCGTCGAGCTTCTCGCCCTCGAAGTGGCGTACGACCACGGAGTCCGCGACCGGCACGGCGCCGGCGAAGACCTCACCGGTGGTGCCGTCGATCGAGATCACGTCTCCCTCGCCCACCGTCTCGCCGTCCCGCACGCGGAATCGCCTGGCCTTGGTGTCGACGTCGAGCGACTCGGCGCCGCACACGCACGTACGACCCATGCCGCGGGCGACGACGGCGGCGTGCGAGGTCTTGCCGCCTCGACTGGTGAGGATGCCGCGTGCGGCGACCATGCCGCGCAGGTCGTCGGGGTTGGTCTCCTTGCGGACCAGGATCACGTCCTCGCCCCGCTCGGCCCACTCGACCGCGGTGTCGGAGTCGAAGACCACCTTGCCGACGGCGGCGCCGGGGGAGGCGTTCATGCCCTTGGCGAGCAGGGTGCGCTCGGCCTTCTCGTCGAACCGCGGGAACATCAGCTGGGCCAGCTGGTCGCCGGTGACGCGCAGGACCGCTTCGTCCATCTGGATCAGGCCTTCGTCGACCATGTGGACGGCGATCCGGAACGCGGCCTCGGGCGTCCGCTTGCCGACGCGGGTCTGGAGCATCCAGAGCTTGCCTCGCTCCACGGTGAACTCGATGTCGCACATGTCGCGGTAGTGGCGTTCGAGCCGCGTCATGATGGCCATCAGGTCGTCGTGGGACTTCCGGTCGATGTCGGCCATGTCGGCGAGGCTGACGGTGTTGCGGATGCCCGCGACGACGTCCTCGCCCTGGGCGTTCTGGAGGTAGTCGCCGTACTCACCCTGCGCGCCGCTGGCCGGGTCGCGCGTGAAGGCGACACCCGAGCCGGAGTCCATCCCGAAGTTGCCGAACACCATCGCCTGCACGTTGACGGCCGTGCCGAGGTCCTCCGGGATCCGCTCCTGGCGGCGGTAGAGGCGTGCGCGGTCGGTGTTCCACGAGTCGAAGACCGCGCTGATCGCGAGGTCCATCTGCTCACGCGGGTCCTGCGGGAACTCGCGACCGGTCTGGTCCTTGATGATCTGCTTGAAGGTCTCGACGATGCCGCGCAGGTCGTCGGCGTCCAGGTCGAGGTCGGACTCGGTGCCCTTGGCCTTCTTCACCTCGTCGAGCGCCTCGGAGAAGTGCTCGGAGTCGACGTGCAGCACGGTGCCGCCGAACATCTGGAGCAGGCGGCGATAGGAGTCGAGAGCGAACCTCTCGTCCTCGCTGCGCGCGGCCAGCCCGCCGACCGAGGTGTCGTTGAGCCCGACGTTGAGGACGGTCTCCATCATCCCGGGCATCGAGAACTTCGCGCCGGAGCGCACGGAGACCAGCAGCGGGTCCTCCGCGTCACCGAGCCGCTTGTCCATCGCGGCCTCGAGCGTCGCGAGGTGCTCGGTGACCTCCTCGGCCAGCCCTTCGGGCTCACCGCCCTCGCCCGACTCCTTCAGCGCCAGGTAGGCCCGGCAGGTCTCCGTGGAGATCGTGAAGCCGGGTGGCACCGGGAGGCCGAGCGTCGTCATCTCGGCGAGGTTCGCCCCCTTGCCGCCGAGGAGGTCCTTCTGGTCCTTGTTGCCTTCTGAGAATTCGTAGACCCACACCATGGAGGCATCCTGCCTCAGCGACCGGACTCCGTATACGGCTGGTCGCCGGCGACCGCGGCGCGTACGCGTCGTGCGGTGAAGTCGGCGGCGAGCTCGTCCACCTCTTCGAGGGTGCAGAACCGCACGTCGCGGATCTCGCGCTCCTGCTTCACGACCTCCGCCAGCACGTCGGAGTCCTGGGTGCCACCGTCGAAGACCAGGCACACCGCGTCGTCCCAGCCACCCCACGGGGGCAGCCAGTCGGTCAGCAGCAGCCCGCCCGGCTCGATCTCGAGGCCGAGCTCCTCCAGGACCTCGCGCTGCACGGCGAGCCGCGGCGACTCGCCGACCTCCACGACGCCACCGGGCAGGTCCCAGTCGCGCTTGTAGGTCAGCTGGCACAGCAGCACGCGACCACCGGGATCGCGTACGAGCAGCTGCGAGATCGCGCGCTTGCGGGGGAGGAAGGAGTTGAGGAGCGACCGGAACCCGCCCGGCTCGTTGACCGGCGCGTCCGTGACGAGGCGTGCGTACACGATGAGGTCCTCCGGCTCACCGTCCCGCCCCAGCCCTCGTCGTACGCCCTCGCGGTGCAGGCCTGCCCACGTAGCGGCCCGCTGGCCGGTGGTGTCCGCGCTCGCGACCAGGGCCTCGACCCGCGTGTGCCCGACCAGCGCCTCCGCGACCTCGCGGCGGAGCTCGTCGGTGCTGACCTCGCCGGCCCAGTCCAGGCGCGCCACCTCGTCCTCGGAGGTCACGGTGATGGGGCTGGGCACCCGGCCACCCTAACGAGGCGGGGTGAAGCGGCCGGGGAAGGTCAGGGGACGACGTCGAAGCGGGCCATCATCCCGTGGTCCTCGTGGTCGAGCATGTGGCAGTGGATCATGAAGGCGCCGGTGTAGTCGGTGAAGCGGGCAGCCACCTCGACCACCTCGCCGGGCTCGAGCCGCCAGGTGTCCTCGAGGCCCTGCTCCCAGGGCGGGGGTGCCGCGCCGTCGCGCAGGAGGGTGCGCCACTGCTCCGCGTGGATGTGGACGTAGTGCGTCACGTCGCTGGTGTTGCGGAAGCGCCAGCGCTCCACGGAGCCGAGCCTCGCGCGGTGGTCGACGCGGGCGGGGTCGAAGGCCTTGCCGTTGATGGACCAGAAGCTGCCGTGCTGACCACCGCTGAGGCCGAAGGTCCACGTCCGGGAGACCTTCGACGGGACGGGGGAGACCAGCTGGGGGGAGGGGAGACGCGAGGGGAGGCGCGACGGGTCGCTCGCCCCGGCACCCACGCGGAACTCCATGACAGGCGCCTGCCGGGCGTCGGCGCCGGTGCTCCCGATCGCGGCCGGCACCGACTCCAGGACGACCTGCTTCCCGGTCGCGCCGCTGAAGTCGACGATGACGTCGGCGCGCTGGGCCGGGCCGAGGAGGACCGAGGAGCGGACGACCGCGCGCGGGAGCAGGCCGCTGCCCGTGCCGATCTGGAGGAACGGTCGGCCGTCCGACAGGCTCAGGTTGTAGCTCGAGAACGGCGACGAGTTCAGCAGCCGCAGCCGGTAGCGGGTGGCCGAGACACCGAGGTACGGCAGCGCGCGGCCGTTGACGAGGACGGTGTCGCCGACCGTCGCGTCGTTCGGCGGGGCGTGGTCACCGACCCACGACATCGCACCGGACATCTGGCCGTGACCGACCATCGTCGGACCGTCCGCGAACGGGTCGGTGAGCTGGTTGCCCGAGGTGAACGACCGCTCCGAGATCATCAGCGGCACGTCGCGCGCACCGGTGGGCAGGCGCAGCCCGGGCGTCGGAGGATCGGTGACGATGAACATGCCCTGGAGACCGCGCCAGTTGTTGCGGGCGGTGCGGTCCATCCGGTGGTCGTGGTACCAGAAGAACGACCCGGGCTCGGCACGCCCGTCGACCGTCAGCGGGTAGTCGTACGTCCGGCTGTCGCCGCGCCTGATCAGCTGGGTGGTGGGTTGGCCGTCGTCCTTCGAGGCGTGGTGGTCGCCGTGGAGGTGCGTCGACACCGAGCCCGCGCCCTTCGGCAGGTGGTTGACGATCGTCACCCGGGTGTCGTGCCCGCCGCGGCGGCGGATCGTCGGGCCGGGGTAGGTCCCGTCATAGGTCCACATCGACGTCCGCGGGCCGTCCGGCATCGTGCGCACCAGGCTGCGCCGCATCACCAGCCGGATGGCGGCCCCGCGCCTGGTCGGCGGCACCACCAGCGGCTGGTCGAATCTCGGCCGCTCCGGCTCGACGCCGCCACCGGAACCCGCCACCGTCAGCACGCCGCGCATGCTCGGGTGGAACTTGCAGTAGAACGCCCAGTCGCCGGCGGCCAGCAGCTCCACCCCGGGGACCGTCGCCGTCGTGCCCGCGGCGACGCGTACGTCGAAGACGGGCAGGCCGTCGGCGCCCTTGGCCACGGACGTCACGGTGTGATCGATCGAGTCGAGGTTGACCACGGTCACCGTGCCGCCGCCCGACACCGTGACGTTGGGAGTCGAGTAGCCCTTGCGCGCAGCGCCCGCGTCGACCACGACGGTGGCGTTGCGGACCGGTTCGGCGAACGCCGGGGTCGTGTCCCGGACACCGCCCACGTCGTACGCCACGAAGGCGGACGTCGCGAGCGCCACGGCAGCCGCGCCGACCCAGATCCGCCCCGGTCCGCGCCGCAGCGCCTGTCCCCACATCCGACCGATGTTCCTCCTCCTCGTCGCTGAGGTCACACCTTTGCCCAGGTGGTCTGGACATCGTCAGAACTACGGATGACGACGCCGGCGGAAGGTGCCTTTACTGGACTGCTGTCCACGTTTCGGCCAGCACACCAGAAAGGGTTGGTCCACTCATGCAGATGGTGAAGACACTGCGCAGGGGGGTGGCCGTCGTGAGTGCAGCAGCGCTCGCGTTCACGCCGCTCCTGCTCGCACCGAGCGGAGCGACTGCCTCGCCCGCGCCCATGACGTCACGAGCAGCGACGCCCCACCTCACTGCCACGCTCACCAAGAAGGGCATCACGGTGAAGGGCGCAGACGGCCTGCGGCCGGGTCGCGTGATGCTCAGCGTCTCCGGCAAGGGCGTCGTGGAGCTCGCGAAGTTCAAGCGCGGCTACGACTCCGCGGACTTCGTCGGCGACATCAACAAGTTCGGCGCCAAGAACGACATCAAGGCCCTCAGGCACGCACTGGCCCACACGCAGATCCTCGGCGGCTTCCAGGGCGGTGGGTCCGGCACGGTGGTCCTGCCGAGCGCCGGCTCCTACACGCCGTTCTCCCTCGGTCAGCGTGGAGTGGTGGTCGGTGACCCGATCATGGTCCACGGGGCGAAGCGCGCGTCGTCGGCCCCGAGCACCGACGGGCGGATCCTCGCGAAGCCCGGCCCGTCGTGGGGCGGGTCGACGACCTTCCCGGCCAAGGGCCGGCTGATGTTCAAGAACAAGGCCAGCACCGGAGTCCCGCACTTCCTCGTGCTCCAGCAGGTCGCCGAGGGCACGACGACCGACCAGGTGCTGGAGTTCCTGCAGAGCGGCGACCAGGGCAACCCGCCGTGGGGCCTGCCCGCCGGCATGGAGACCGGGTCTGTGAGCCCCGGCAAGAGCATGACGGTGGACTACGACCTGCCCGCGGGCCAGTACGTCGTCATGTGCTTCTTCCCCGACCCGCACATGGGCGGCATGCCGCACGCCCTGATGGGGATGCTGGAGATGATCCACCTGACCTAGTCACCCAGTCTGGTCACGACGTCTGGTCACGATTCCTTGCGGAACCACACCGTCGCCAGGGGCGGCACCACGATGTCGGCGTACGCCGGCTGCCCGTGGTGCTCGCCCTTGGTGGCGGTGACCGCACCGAGGTTGCCGACACCGGACCCGGCGTAGGACGCCGCGTCGGTGTTGAGCACCTCCGACCACGTGCCCGCCGAGGGGAGGCCCAACCGGTAGCCCTCGTGGGGCGTGCCGGCGAAGTTCGCGACACACACCACGTCCGGCTCGCCCGGCGAGCGGCGTACGAACGAGAAGGTGTTGCGGCCCGCGTCGTTGGCGTCGATCCACTGGAAGCCCGACGGATCGTTGTCACGGCCCCAGAGCGCACCAGAACCGGTGTAGGCGGCGTTCATGTCGCGGACGAGCGCGTGCACGCCGGAGTGCTCGGGGTGCTCGAGCAGCCACCAGTCGAGCTCGCGGCTCTCGGCCCACTCGGACTCCTGGCCGAACTCGCAGCCCATGAAGAGCAGCTGCTTGCCGGGGTGCGCCCACATGTACGCCAGGTAGGCGCGCAGGTTGGCCAGCTGCTGCCAGCGGTCGCCGGGCATCTTGCGCAGGAGCGAGCCCTTGCCGTGCACGACCTCGTCGTGGCTGATCGGCAGGACGTAGTTCTCCGCGAACGCGTAGACGAGGGAGAACGTCAGCTGGCCGTGGTGATGGCTGCGGTAGAGCGGGTCCTGGGCGACGTAGTTGAGCGAGTCGTGCATCCAGCCCATGTTCCACTTGAAGCCGAAGCCCAGGCCGCCGTCGCTCGTCGGTCCGGTGACACTCGGCCAGGCCGTCGACTCCTCGGCGATCGTGACGATGCCGGGCACCCGCTTGTAGACGGTGGCGTTCATCTCCTGGAGGAACTGGACGGCCTCGAGGTTCTCCCGGCCGCCGTGCTTGTTGGGCGACCACTCGCCGTGCTCGCGGGCGTAGTCGAGGTAGAGCATCGACGCGACGCCGTCGACCCGCAGCCCGTCGGCGTGGTACTCCTCGAGCCAGTAGACCGCGTTGGCGTAGAGGAAGTTGCGGACCTCGTTGCGCCCGAAGTTGAAGATGTGGGAGCCCCACTCCTTGTGCCACCCGCGCTGCGGGTTGGGGTCCTCGTAGAGCGGGGTGCCGTCGAAACGGGCCAGGGCCCACTCGTCGGTGGCGAAGTGCCCGGGCACCCAGTCGAGGATCACGCCGATGCCGGCCTGGTGGAGCCGGTCGATCAGCCGCTTGAGGCCGTCGGGGTCGCCGAAGCGCGCGTCCGGGGCGAAGTAGGACGTGACGTGGTAGCCCCAGGACCCGCCGAACGGGTGCTGCATCACCGGCATGAACTCGACGTGGGTGAAGCCGAGGTCGGAGACGTAGGGCACGAGGGCGTCCGCCATGTCGTCCCACGAGTAGAGCTCGCCGCCGGTGCCATGACTGTGGGGGTGCCTGCGCCACGAGGCGAGGTGCACCTCGTAGGTCGACATCGCCTCGTCGACCGGCTGGCTGGTGCGCCGCTTCTGCAGCCACGCGTCGTCGCCCCACTGGTGCTGGGACTTCCAGACGACGGAGGCCGAGCTGGGCGGCTTCTCGGCGTACTGCGCCATCGGGTCGGCGCGGTCGCCCCACTGCCCGTCGGCGCCGCGGAGGCGGTACTTGTACTGGGAGCCGACGCCGGCGCCCGCGACGTGGACGTGCCACACGCCCGATCCGTCGAGACGGGTCATCGGGTGCTGCGAGCCGTCCCAGCCGGCCCACTCGCCGGCGACCTGGACCTCCTGGGCGTTGGGTGCCCAGACGCGGAAGGACGTGCCGGTGTCGGTGGCCTGGGCGCCGAGGACGGTCCAGAGCTCCTCGTGGCGGCCCTCGCCGATCAGGTGGAGGTCGAGCTCACCGGGTGCGTACGTGTCGGTGCTGGCCTTGTCGGTCATGATGTCTCTCCCAACGCTGCAAGCGGGATGGACAGCCATCCCGGGCGGTTGCGTGCTTCGTAGACCGCCTCGTAGACGACCTTGTCGGCCAGGTAGGCGTCCAGCAGGGTGCCGGCCGCGCCGTCGAGCGCAGTGCCCAGCTGTGTCGTGTACGCCTCGAGGAACGCGGCACGGTTGCGTGCCGACCACTCCGAGGCGCGGTAGGCACGCTGCTCGCCCTCACCGCCCATGTCGACGCCGCCACCGGTCATCGCCACCACGCGCGGGGCGTAGTCGAACGAGCGGATCATCCCGGCGACGTCGCGCCACGGCGAGTCGGGCAGGAGGCGCTCGGCGAGCGGCTTGGCCGGCTCGCCCTCGAAGTCGACGATCTTCCAGCCCCTGACGGTGCGCAGGGTCTGGCCGAGGTGCAGGTCGCCGTGGACCTGCTGGACGTCGACGCCCGGCAGGTCGCGGAGCCGGCCGTAGGTCTCGCGCAGGCCGTCGGCGTGGGGTGCCAGGTCCGGCACGACGTCGAGCGCGGAGTCGAGGCGGCCCTCCATCGCGTCGGCCAGGGCGCCGACCGCGTCGGCGTCGCGCTGCTCGACGGGGAAGTGCTCGGCCAGGTCCACGTGCACCTCGGCGAGCGCGGTGCCCAGGCGGGCTGCCTCGCCGGCGAAGTCGCCGCCGACCTCGTCGGCGTGCAGGTCGGCCTCGGCGAAGAGGTTGCGCACGCTCGCGAGGGCCAGGTCCCAGCCGTCGCTCGCGGTGCGGAGGAACTGCTGGAGCATGGCCAGCTGGATCGTCGAGTTGGTGCCGTCGGCCTCGTCGTCGACCAGGTCGAGCCAGCCGTAGAGCGCGGCGACGTGCGTCGAGCCGGCCTCGGTGAGCACCTGGTGGATCGCGATGTCGGGGTTCACGCCCGGCGTCACCTTGCGGAACACCTTCATCAGCGCGTCCTCGCCGAAAGCCACCGAGGAGTTGGACTGCTCGCCCGAGAAGAGCGTGGAGTGGGCCTCGATGTCCAGGTCGTGGCCCGGCAGGCGGTGGAACATCAGCTCACCACGGACGTCCGCCGGACTCGACGGGTCGACCCCGTGGGCAGCGAATGCGGCCAGCCACAGCGCCATCGACGTGCGGTCGTGCAGCGCGTCGTAGACGTAGGCGTGTCCGTGCTCCTCGTCGTCCCACTCGCCGACGAGCGCATGGGAGAGGCGGTCCTGCGCCTCGGAGTAGAGCGCCAGCGGGAGCTGGTAGTAGTCGACCGTGCCGTCGGCGAAGGCGACCTCGGCGAGGTCGATCACGACGTGCAGGCCGTCGGGGGCGTCGGGCAGCTCGCCCACGCGACGTACGCCGGCGAGGGTCCACTCGCGACCCTTGCCGCCGAACCAGCGAGCCTCGTCGATCCAGCCGCGGAGGCGGTCGTGTGCGGTGCTCATCCGTCGACCCCCTGCGTGTTGGGGTCGGTGAGCCGCAGCCACAGGAACCCGTAGCCGCCGAGGGTCAGCAGGTAGGGCAGCTCGCCGATCGCCGGGAACGGCACGCCGCCCAGCAGCTCCACGGGCACCATGCCCTCCCAGTGACGGAGGTCCAGCTCGACCGGCTGGGGGAAGCGCGACAGGTTGTTGACGCAGAGGATCACGTCACGCTCGCCCTCCTGGTCGCCGCCGTCAGGTCGTGCTCGCGGATGTAGGACAGGACACTCGGGTTGGAGCCACCGAGGTCGGTGAAGGTGCCGAGGCCGAAGGCGGGGTGACGGCGTCGTGCGTGCACGAGCCGGCGGGTCCAGTGCAGCAGCGACGAGCTGTTCTCCAGCTGGGCCTCGACGTTGACCGACTGGTAGCCGTAGATCGGGTCCTGGACCGCGGGCAGGTGGAGCTTGCCCGGCGTGGCCGACGAGAAGCCCGCGTTGCGGTCGGGCGTCCACTGCATCGGCGTACGGACGCCGTCGCGGTCGCCGAGCCAGATGTTGTCGCCCATCCCGATCTCGTCGCCGTAGTAGAGGACGGGCGAGCCGGGCAGCGAGAGCAGGAGCGCGGTGAAGAGCTCCATCCGGTTGACGTCGTTGTCCAGGAGCGGCGCCAGCCGTCGACGGATGCCGATGTTGGCCTTCATCCGCGGGTCGTGGGCGTACTCCGACCACATGTAGTCGCGGTCCTCGTCGGTCACCATCTCGAGGGTCAGCTCGTCGTGGTTGCGCAGGAAGATGCCCCACTGGCAGCCGTCGGGGATGGCGGGCGTCTGCTCGAGGATCTCCGAGATCGGGAAGCGCGACTCGCGGCGCACCGCCATGAAGATGCGCGGCATGACCGGGAAGTGGAAGGCCATGTGGCACTCCGTGCCGATCCAGCTGCCGTCCTCCTTCTGCTCCGGGCCGAAGTACTCCACGACGTCGGCGGGCCACTGGTTGGCCTCGCACAGCAGCACCCGGCCGGGGTAGTTCTCGTCGACGAAGGTGCGGCACTTCTTGAGGAACTCGTGCGTCTCGGGCAGGTTCTCGCCGTTGGTGCCGGGGCGCTCGTAGAGGTAGGGCACGGCGTCGAGCCGGAAGCCGTCGAGGCCCATGTCGAGCCAGAACGCCATCGACTCGAGCATCGCGTCGTGGACCTTGGGGTTGTCGAAGTTGAGGTCCGGCTGGTGGTGGAAGAACCGGTGCCAGAAGTACTGCTGACGCACCGGGTCCCACGTCCAGTTGGACGGCTCGGTGTCGACGAAGATCACTCGGGCGTCCTGGTAGAGCTCGTCGGTGTCGGACCAGACGTAGAAGTCGCCGTAGGGACCCTCGGGGTCGCTCCGGCTCTGCTGGAACCACTCGTGGGCGTCGCTCGTGTGGTTCATGACGAAGTCGATGATCACGCGGATGCCGCGCTGGTGGCAGGCGTCGAGGAACTCGTGGAAGTCGTCCACCGTCCCGCACTCGGGAAGGATGTTGTTGTAGTCGGCGACGTCGTAGCCGCCGTCACGCAGCGGCGAGGTGAAGAACGGCGGCACCCACAGGCAGTCGACGCCGAGCCACTCGAGGTAGTCGAGCTTCTCGATGAGGCCCTTGAAGTCGCCGGTGCCGTCGCCGTTGGAGTCACGGAACGACCGGACCAGGACCTCGTAGAAGACGGCCGTGCGGAACCAGTCCGGTTCGGCGTTGAGCACCGCTGTCGCTGCTCCGGCGTCCGCCGGCATCTGGCCGGACGAGGGATGGGCTGAGGTGGGGTGCTCGGTCAACGAGTGCTCCTGACGGTGATGATGTGGGCAGGTTCGTGGCCGGGATCGAGGCGGACGTAGTTGTGCGGGCTCCAGCTCCAGTCCTCGCCGGTGATCTCGTCGTGCGCGACGAACGAGTCGTGCCAGCCCAGGCCGAGGGCAGCCATGTCGAGGTGGATCGTCGTCTCCCGCGTCCCGTGGGGGTCGAGGTTGATCACGATGATGACGACGTCGCTCTGTCCGTCGGGGAGGGCGTGCCTCTTGCTGAACACGAGCACGTGGTCGTCGTCGCTGTGGTGGATCGTGACGTTGCGCAGCAGCTGCAGGGCCGGGTGCTGGCGACGGATCTCGTTGAGCCGGGTGATGTACGGCGCCAGCGTGGTGCCCTCGGCGTCGTGCTTCTTCCAGTCCCTGATGCGGATCTGGAACTTCTCGGTGTCGAGGTACTCCTCGGAGCCGGGCTTCACCGCGACGTGCTCGAACAGCTCGTAGCCGGCGTACACGCCCCAGCTCGGTGACCCCGTGGCGGCGAGCGCGGCGCGGACCTTGAACGCCGCCGGGCCGCCGTACTGCAGGTAGGCGTGGAGGATGTCGGGGGTGTTGACGAAGAAGTTCGGCCGCATCAGGTGGTCGGACTGGCTCGAGACCTCGACGAGGTACTCCTCGATCTCGCGCTTGCCGGTGCGCCAGGTGAAGTAGGTGTAGCTCTGGTGGTAGCCCACCGAGCCGAGGCCGTGCATCATCGCCGGCTTGGTGAAGGCCTCGGACAGGAAGAGCACGTCCGGGTCCGTACGACGGACCTCAGCCAGCAGCCACTCCCAGAAGGCGAGGGGCTTCGTGTGCGGGTTGTCGACCCGGAAGATCCGCACGCCGTGGGAGATCCACAGCCGGACGATCCGCAGCACCTCGCGGCAGATCCCGGAGGGGTCGTTGTCGAAGTTGACCGGGTAGATGTCCTGGTACTTCTTCGGCGGGTTCTCCGCGTACGCGATGGTGCCGTCGGCGCGGGTCGTGAAGAACTGCGGGTGCGTGGTCACCCACGGGTGGTCCGGCGCCGCCTGCAGCGCGAGGTCCAGCGCGATCTCGAGGTCGAGCTCCTGGGCCCGGGCGACGAACGCGTCGAAGTCGGCGAAGGTGCCGAGCTCGGGATGGATGGCGTCGTGCCCGCCGTCCTTGCTCCCGATCGCCCACGGCGAGCCGGGGTCGTCCGGCCCGGGGGTGAGGGTGTTGTTGGGGCCCTTGCGGTTGAGCTCGCCGATCGGGTGGATGGGCGGGAGGTAGAGGACGTCGAAGCCCATCTCCGCGACGCGGTCCAGGCGCTCGAGGGCGGTCACGAAGTTGCCCGAGGTGACCTTGCCGGTCTTCTCGTCGCGGGAGGCGCCCTCGGACCGGGGGAAGAACTCGTACCAGCTGCCGAAGAGGGCACGGGTCCGGTCGGCCCGGAAGCGGAACGGCCCGGTGATGGAGGTGAGCTCGCGCAGCGGGTGGGCGAGCAGGACGTCGCCCAGACGGGGGTCCTGGAGGGCGGCGAGCCGGGCGCCGGCGGGACGTCCGGTGTCGGAGGCCGCGGCGATGGCGCCGGCGACGAGGTCGGCGGATGCCGTGTCGAGGGCGTCGTCACCGGTCCCGGCAGCGACTCGCTCGAGCAGGAGGCGCGCCTCGGTGAACATCAGCTCGACATCGACGCCGGCCGGGATCTTGATGCCGCCGTCGTGCTGCCACGTCGCGATGGGGTCGGACCAGGAGTGGATCTCGAAGGTCCACTCGCCCGCGACGTCGGGCGTCACGTGGGCGACGTAGCGATTGGGCTGGTCGCCCTCGAGGTACATCCGCACGGGTGCGCGTCGCTGCCCGGTCGGGTCGATCGCCACGACCTCGGCCGCGAGCTGGTCGTGGCCCTCCCGGAACACTGCTGCTCGTACGGGCATCGGTTCGCCGACGGTGGCCTTCGCCGACTGTCGACCGAGGTCGACGACCGGCGAAACGTCCATCACGGGTATGCGTCCAACCATGCCCCCACACTTGCGGGCCTGTTGCCCGGGCGCAAGCCGACCGCGGCCGGAGCCACCCCTTGGGACGGCTCCGGCCGCGGCCGGGTCGTGCGGTCCGCCAGCGGTCAGCGGTCCCGCTCGACCGTGATGCGTCGCACACGCGTCTTCGACGTGGTGAACGCCGTTGCGTCTGCCGGTACGAACCGCACCCGGACCTTGTTCCGGCCGGGGCGCAGCCGCGACTTCGACACCTTGATCCGTGCGGTCCCGTCGCCGGTCGTGACGACCTTGTACTTCTTGTGGTTGATCCGCACGAGGAACTTCCCGGCCTCCTTCTCGACCGCGGAACGCACCGTCAGGAACAGCACCGGTGCAGGCTTCTGGTCGGTCTGGAACGCCCGCTTGACGATCATCCGGATGCGGGTGGCGACCGCCGCCGTCGTGCCGGTCCCGGTGCCCGTCCCGGTCCCGGTGCCCGGTGCCCGTGCCCGTTCCGGTGCCGGTTCCTGTCCCGGTGCCTGCTCCGCCACCGTTGTCGGTGGCCGGCTGGGTCGGCGTGGTCGCGTTCTCCGCGAACACCTGGAGCTCGGAGGCGTGGACGATCGTCCCGCGGTCGGACCCCTCCTTGCAGTCGGTCAGCACGGTGGTGCTGGCCGTCTGCTGGCCGGCGTACGCAGCCTGGCCGGTGCACTGGTTCTCCAGCGTCACCAGGCGGACGGCGGCGGCCTGCGTGTCGGGCACGTCGAACTCCCGCAGGTTGAGCGTCGGGGCCACCGGGCGGGGGAGGGCGCTCGGGAACGCGTCGGCGGGCGAGGTGTAGAACCGCGTCCACGTGGCGTCCGCCGAGGCGCAGCCGGCGGTGCACGCCTCGAGGGCGAACTGGCGCAGCGCGGTGAAGCGCGAGCCCGAGTCCGGGTCGTCCTGTGCGAGCGGGATGTCCGTCGAGGAAGCCGGCGCCGGGGTGAGGTAGGCGCTCACCTGGACCCGCTTGACCGTGCTGACGTCGCCGGCGAGGTCGACCGCGACCGAGGGGTGCGACTCGTCCACCTGCGTGGCGGTCACGCCGCCCCAGGTGGTCGCCTCGGTGCCGTCGATGAGGGCATCGGGGTTGAGCGAGCCCTCGGTGGCCCCGATGACCGAGGCGCCCGCTGCCGCGCTCGCCAGGTTGACCACGTCGCCCAGGGTCTCCGTACGGGCCTGGCCGTCGGCGAGGACGGTCATCGTCCAGCGGGTGAACCCGCGGTCCGGCGACACCGCCACCATGTCGTACGTGCCGGGGGTGAAGGCCGCGCTCGCACCGAGCTCCGAGGCCGGGTCGGTGTCGGCGATCGGGGTGACCCGGGCCTCGTAGTCACCCACGTAGATCTTCGCCTTGGCGGTGGTCGCGAAGGTGATCGTCGAGTTCTTCGCTGCCGTCGGGGTGGCGAAGCTCGGCGTCGGCTCGTCGTCGTCGGCGTCGGCGACCGTGGCGTCGGCACCCATGCCGCGCCGGGCGAAGGCCGCCCACATGGCGTCCTTGTCCGTGCCACCGAAACGCATCTCGTCGGCCGCGATCATCGCGTCGCGGGCGTCCAGCATCGACGTCGCGCCCTGCTGGAGGAGGAAGGCGTCGAACATCAGCTGCACCCAGCGCCGGTTGCCGGGGCACGCGGTGGCCGGACGGGGCGTGGCCGTCGCGGTCGCGTCGGCGCAGGCGAGCTGCAGGGCCTTGTCGTTGTAGGGGAACGCTGCGTCGTACTTCTCGACGAGGGCCTGGCGGACCTCCCACATCGTGCCGTTCCAGATCTCGCCGTCGGCGTGGACCTCGGCGCCCGTGGTGTCGAAGCCGTAGTCGGAGTAGTTCAGCGGGTTCTTGTCGATCGAGTAGTCGCGGATCGCGGTCTCGGTGTTGCCGGTGGCGTACGCCCCGACGGCCCAGACGTTGCCGCCGTTGCTGTAGCCGTGCGCGAACTGGTACTCGCCGGCGACCAGGTCGCCCCACGACTCACCCATGGCGCCGCCCTGCTCGGACGTGATGCCCTCGTCAGGTCCACCGATCATCCGGTTGCTGATGGCGTGGGTGTACTCGTGGCCGACGATGCCCATGTCGAGGCCGCCGTCGGTGCAGGGTGCGTAGAACGCGCCGGCGATCGGCTCGAAGAGGTACTGGTTGGTGATGCCGGGCACGCCGTCCTGCAAGGCGATCTGGTTGGCGTTGTCGCGACCCTGGAAGGTCGGGCTGCCGCCGCTGATCGCGCCGGCCTGGGCGTTGCCGACCTCCTGGTCGCCGCCGGTGCCTCCCCGACTGCCGTTGTCGAGCTGGAGGTTGTAGTTCTCCTCGGTGAAGCCGAGGTAGTAGGAGAAGTCGTGCATCCGGTTGTGCGCGACGAACAGGTTGCCCACCGAGGCGTTGATGTCGTTGCCGCCGGGGACGAGCTCGGCGACGTCGCACCTGCTGTTGTTCCAGCGGTCCTCGAACTCGGTGGTGTACTCCCGCGTCGGGGACAGGGGTGCCTGGGCGGAGCCACCAGGGGTCAGCGGGCTGATCCACGCCTCGTGCGTGTTCGCGTTGTTGCCCACAGTGGTGAAGGTCGACAGCGGGCCGAGCGTGTCCCAGGGGCCGAACGCCGCGACGTTGCGGAGCTCGCCAGGAGGCGTCGTGCACGTGGGGTCCGTCAGCCGCCAGCAGCCGACGACCGAGTTGGTCGGGACCTGGTCGGCCGAGTCGAGGGTCGGGTTGGCGGTGAAGTAGCGCCACCTCGGGTTCCCGGTCACGTCACCGGTGCCGGGGGCCGCGGTGTCGCTCGTGGTCACCGCGAGGGCGTACTGACCCACGACGATCGAGGCGGCATCGAAGGCGCAGACCTCCACCGAGTAGGTGCCGCCAGGGATCGACGCGGCCGAGTAGGTCACGGCCTCGGGGTTGGTGGCCGTGTCCCCGGACGCCAGCACGGTGCTGCCCTTGAGGACGCGTACGACGAAGTCGTCGACGGGAGCGCCGACGGCGACCGCGCTGATGCTCTGGGTGAGGTCGTCGGTGAGGTCGAACGAGTGCTTGCCGCACACCGTCGGCGTGACGGTGCCCTGGAAGACGTCGTTGTAGACGAAGTTGTCCGACGCGTTGTGGCGCGCGAGCACCTGGCCGGTGACGCCGTCGACGAGGCTGGTGAAGGCCAGCGAGGCCGCGCCGGCCACGTTGACGACGTTGGCCTCGAGGACCGGGCGTACGGTGCCGTCGGCCATGGGCAGGGCGCGCAGGCGCACCTGCTGCTCCTGCGCGAAACCGGGGACCGTCAGCCGCGTCCAACCGCCGCTCGCCGCAGTGGTGATGGACGGGACCTTCGCCGCGGCGACGCCGACCGAGAGGTCGTCGGCCGCCTTCAGCCAGCCCTGGAGAGGCGTCAGCGTCGCGGCGGGCATCGCACTCGTCGTGCGAGCGAGGGAGGAGGAGACGTACGCGACCTTGCCGCCGGCCACGCCGACCGTCACCAGGCCGCCGAGCGCCGGGGCCACGCCACCGAAGCTCTGGCGGAACAGCACGGCCCGCGCGTCGGAGTCGGCCAGCTCCTGGGCCCGGACCAGGACAAGGCCGTCGACCTGGGCGGTCGACAGGCCGAAGGCAGCGGCGTGGTCGCGCAGCCAGCCGCGCGCCGCGACGGCGGGGTCGCCCGCTGCGGCGCCGAGGCTGCCGTCGGCCGGGAGGATCGAGGAGGGCGTGCCGAGGGTGTTCCAGCGGGCCGTGACACCTCCCGGGATCGAGCTGGCGAGGGCGGCGACGGCCTGGCGCTGGACCTGCGTCGGCAGCGCGGTGCCGCGTGTGTCGATGTCGCGCGGGCCGGCGACGGGGTCGCCGGGAGTGCGGACGTCTGCCGGCGCCTGGCCGGGGGTGATCGTCGCGGGCTCGGCGGTGGCCGGCGAGGCGATCGTGGTGAGCGTGGTGATCGCGAGGATCGACACGGCCGCGAGGGTGGTGCGGCCGACATGGTGACGGGTCGAGGTCATGCCGCAACAACGGCCGGAGGGTGGCGCAGGTTACTGCCCAGTTGCCGACACGCTCTTGGATCGTTCCAAGAAATGCCCTAGCGTGCTCGATCGTGCGCGCGTTTCGACGATTCACCGTCCGTCCTGTCCTGCCCGAGCCCCTCGGTGCCCTGTCCGTCCTGGCGGGCAACCTCCGCTGGTCGTGGCACCCACCGACGCAGGACGTCTTTGCGTCCATCGATCCGCAGGTGTGGCACGACGTGGCCGGCGACCCGGTCAAGTTCCTGGGAGCCGTGGGTCGCGAGCGGCTCGACGGTCTGGTCGACGACGCCGAGTTCCGGGCCCGTCTCGACGCGGCCCACGACGACCTCCAGCGCTACCTGACCGAGGACCGCTGGTACGCCCGCAAGGCCGGCGCCGACGCGCCGCGCGCGATTGCCTACTTCTCCTCGGAGTTCGGCATCACCTCGGTGCTCCCGCAGTACTCCGGTGGCCTCGGCATCCTCGCGGGCGACCACCTCAAGGCGTCGTCCGACCTCGGCATCCCGCTGGTCGGGGTGGGCCTGTTCTACCGCCACGGCTACTTCAAGCAGGCGCTCGACCGCGACGGCTGGCAGCAGGAGAGCTACCCCGTCCTCGACCCCGACGAGCTGCCGCTGAGCGTGCTCCGTGAGGCCGACGGCTCGCGAGCCTCCATCTCGCTGGCCCTGCCCGACGGCCCCGACCTGGTGGCGCGCATCCTCGTCGCCCACGTCGGCCGCGTCCCGCTGCTGCTGCTCGACACCGACATCGAGGAGAACAGCGCCCACTACCGCGACGTCACCGACCGGCTCTACGGCGGCAACTCCGAGCACCGGCTGCGCCAGGAGCTCCTCCTCGGCGTGGGCGGCGTACGCGCCCTGCGGGTGTGGTCGCGCATCACCGGCGCCCCGGCGCCGGAGGTGTTCCACGCCAACGAGGGCCACGCCGGCTTCCTCGGCATCGAGCGGATCCGCGAGCTCACCGTCGGGGACGAGGGTCCCCGTCTGGACTTCGACACCGCCCTCGAGGTCTCCCGCGCCGGCACGGTCTTCACGACCCACACGCCCGTCCCCGCCGGCATCGACCGCTTCCCGCGCGAGCTCGTCTCGCAGTACTTCGGCGGCAACTCGCCCACCCCGGGGGTGCCGGTCGACCGCGTGCTCGCGCTCGGCGCAGAGGACTACGACAGCGGCGACGCCGGCGTGTTCAACATGGCGGTGATGGGCTTCCGGCTGGCGCAGCGCGCCAACGGCGTCTCGCAGCTGCACGGACACGTGTCGCGCGGCATGTTCAACGGCCTCTGGCCCGCCTTCGACGAGGCAGAGGTGCCGATCAGCTCGATCACCAACGGCGTGCACGGCCCGTCCTGGATCGCCCGCGAGGTCATCGAGCTCGCCGCGAGCCGCGGCGCCGACATCGACGGCGACGACACCGACGCGCTGTGGCCCCTCGTCGACCAGATCAGCGACAAGGACATCTGGGACCTCAAGCGCACGCTGCGCACCCGCTTCATCGAGGACGCCCGCGACCGGATGAAGAAGTCGGCGTCCAAGCGCGGCTTCGCCCCCGCTGAGACCACCTGGGTCGACACCGCCCTCGATCCCGACATCCTGACCATCGGCTTCGCGCGTCGCGTGCCGACGTACAAGCGGCTCACCCTGATGCTGCGCGATCCCGCCCGCCTCAAGAAGCTGCTGCTCGACCCCGAGCGCCCGATCCAGCTGGTCATCGCCGGCAAGGCGCACCCGGCCGACGAGACCGGCAAGCGGCTGATCCAGGAGATGGTCCGCTTCGCCGACGACCCGGAGCTCCGACACCGCATCGCGTTCCTGCCCAACTACGACATCGCGATGGCGCAGCCGCTCTACCCCGGCTGCGACGTCTGGCTCAACAACCCGCTGCGCCCCTATGAGGCGTGCGGCACGTCGGGCATGAAGGCCGCCCTCAACGGCGGCCTCAACCTGTCCATCCTCGACGGGTGGTGGGACGAGTGGTACGACGGCAACAACGGCTGGGCGATCCCGTCGGCCGACGGCATCGACGATGCCGACCGCCGCGACGACCTCGAGGCCAACGCGCTCTACGACCTGCTCGAGACCGACGTCGTGCCGCGCTTCTACGAGACCAACGACGAGGGTGTCCCGCCGCGCTGGCTCGAGATGGTGCGCCACACCCTCAAGTCGCTCGGCCCGAAGGTGCTCGCCACCCGTCAGGTCCGCGACTACGTCCGCGAGCTGTACGCCCCCGCAGCGCAGACCTCGCGCTCGCTCAACAGCGACTACGCCGGCGCCCACGAGCTGTCCGGGTGGAAGCAGAAGGTCCGCTCGGCCTGGCCCGGCGTCCGGGTCGAGCACATCGACTCCGAGGGGGTCGGCGACCAGGCCGAGGTCGGCGCGACGCTCTCCGTCCGTGCCTGGGTGGCCCTCGGGTCCCTCTCGGCCGACGACGTCGAGGTGCAGGTCGTCCACGGTCGCATCGGCTCCGACGACGTGCTGCGGTCCACCTCGGTCACGCCGATGACGGTGGGGGAGTCCTACGACGGCAACCGCCACCGCTTCGACGCCGCCGTCCCGCTCGCCGTCTCCGGCCCCTTCGGCTACACGGTCCGCGTGGTGCCCCGCAACGAGGCGCTCGCCTCCGTCGCGGAGCTCGGACTGGTCGCCGAACCCGCCTGACAAGTTCAGCGAGAGCCTGACGTCGAAATGCCGTTGCCGACCGGAGTGGCCCCCGCGAGGATCGGGCCATGGTCACCGTCCCGCCGGGCATCCTCGAGCCGTTCCTCGAGGCGGCCGACGCCGCGGCTGCTGCGCGGCCCGAGGTCGACGGTGACCTCGCCCGCGAGCTGATGGGCGAGGCGGCGGAGATGCTGCACAACAGCTTGGCCCTGGACCACCTGGACGAGCACGACCTGGACGTCGCCGTCGCGACCCTCGCCACGGCGCTCGTGGCGCCCGACCCGACAGAGGCCGTACGAGCCTGCGCTGCCGCCGCGCCCGAGGGCGTCCACGACGCGGAGGGAGTGCGCGGGGCCTACCTCGTCGTGATCCAGGTGCTCGGGCTCTGAGCTCCGTCGACCAACGGACCAGACGCCCGCATGGATCGACGGGTCGACCGTGGACCAACACGAGCTCCAACGCTTCGGTCCGTTCATCCGCACGGCTGGCGTGCCGACCGCGGCTTCCTGCCAGGATCTGCTGATGACGTTCTTGCGACGGAAGTCACCCAGGGCGGCACCAGTGCTCGAGTCGACCGGCCACCCTGGCGACGACATCCTCCTTGCCCAGATCGCGACCGGAAGCGACATCGGCGCCTCGAGGCACTGGGTCCACTACCTCTACGTTGCCGACGAGGCGCAGGCGCGGAGCGCGGCTGAGGTAATCGCGGCCGCCGGGTGGGACATCCAGCGGGTCGAGGAATCCGCGGCCGGAGGTCCGCAGTGGGTGGTGATCGCCGAGACACGCGCCGCGACCACCCCGAACGCGGTCCGGGAAGCGAGGATGTTCTTCGAGGGCGTGGCTGGCACGCATGCAGGCGGAGACTACGACGGCTGGGAAGCGAGCATGTAGGCACGACCCTGCCCCGGCGAGGTCGGAGACGCGCGGACCGAAGTCCGATCCGCTCTCGTTGCTGAGCGTGAGGACACACGCGCAGGACACCTTTGGTCCGCGCGTGTACGCCACCGTCAGGCGAAGACGAGCCAGAGGCCGATCGCGGTCGGGACGACCCCGAGCAGGAGCCAGGGGGAGACCACGTGCTTGCCGTGGATCGCGCGGGCGGCCGCGACGGCACCCGCGGCGAAGATGCCGGCGATGACGTTGAGACCGATGCGTGAGGAGTCGGGGGCGTCGTCGAGCATCACGGCGGCGACCACGAAGCCGACGACGAGGTGCACGATCGTGGTCACGGCGAGCACCGACATCACCCAGCGCTGCACGCGGGCGAGGTCGCGGGCGTCCTGCTCCGGGTCCTTGACGACCCGACGCGGGGCGTCCATGTCGAGGAGGTGTCCGCGACCCTTCTCCTGACGGCGGGCGGGAACGCTGCTGGCCATGCGGCCATTCTCCCAGCCCAGGGCCTGGTACGACGATTCGGTGCAGACTGCGCAGGTGCGATCAAGTGCGATCCCGGGCCCGCCGACAAGGTGGTGGACATGACGACAGCGACGGACACCTTCGCCGCGTTCCTCGACACCCTGGCCGAGACGCTCGACCTCGGTGGGGACGAACGGGCGCGGCGGCTCCACCTGTCCCGCTTCCACCTCGACCGGGTGGTCTCGGCGACGGGTGGCGAGCCGCCCGAGCGGATGCGCCGCCGACTGCTGCTGGAGCGCGCGGCGTACCGCCTCGTGAGCGGCAAGCAGCCGGTGGTCGACATCGCGTTCGAGGCGGGCTACGGCTCCCACGAGGCGTTCACCCGGGCGTTCGCGCGGGAGTACGGACGCGCCCCGAGCCGCTGGCGTCAGCAGCCGACCCGGACCCAGATCGAGGGTCCGAGCGGCGTGCACTTCCACCCGCCCGGCAGCCTGCGGCTGCCGACCTCACGAAAGCTGACCCCGATGGACCTGATGACGCGCATGATCGAGCACCACGTCTGGCTGACCGGAGAGCTCGTCGAGCGAGCCGCCCGCCTCACCGACGAACAGCTCGACGCCCCGATCGAGATGCCGATCGGCACGATCGACGACGACATGACCATCCGCTCGGTGCTCGGCCGCCTCGTGGGCCAGCTCGCGCAGTGGAACGCCGCGGTGACGCAGCGGTCGTACGACTGGGACCAGGAGCGTGGCAAGTCCGTGAGCACCCTGCGCCGTGAGCTGGCGGAGGAAGGCTCCGCCTTCCTCGACCAGGTGCGCACGACCGTGGAGGAGGCTCGCCTCGACGACACGTTCGTCGACGTCACCTGCGAGCCACCGCACGTGTTCACCTACGGCGGGATGATCGCGCACGTCCTGACGTTCGCGGCCGTACGCCGCCTCGTGGTGCTGGGCGCGTACGAGACGCTCGGCATCACAGACCTCCAGGCCGGTGACCCGATGGAGTGGGTCGCCGAGCCGGCCTAGGTCTGGCGCAGCACCAGCACCGACTGCGCCTGCAGCTCCAGTGAGCTGCCGGCGAGGATCGAGGTGCCCACACCGATCTCGGCGTTGGTCGAGAGGACCACCTCGCCGGTGTGCACCCACTGGTTGTCGGGAAGCGTGAGCTTGACGTCGTCCGTGCCGGCGTTGAGCCAGATCATGAACGACCTGTCGCGCACCTGCTCACCGTGCGGGCCGGGGTAGCGCAGCGGCGCCCCGTTGAGGAACATCCCGACCGTCCGGCACGAGTCGTCGTTCCAGTCGTCGGTCGACATCTCGCGGCCGTCCGGGTGCACCCACACGAGGTCCTTGATGCCGCCCTTGATCGTGGGCCGCCCTTCGAACCAGTGCCGCTGGCGCAGCGCCGGGTGCTCGCGGCGCAGACGCAGCGCGGTCTTGGTGATCTCGTAGACGTCGAGCCAGGCATCGTCGGGCCGCCAGTCGATCCATGACGTCTCGTTGTCCTGGCCGTAGGGGTTGTTGTTGCCACCCTGGGTGCGCCCGCGCTCGTCGCCGGCGGTCAGCATCGGGACGCCGCTCGAGAAGCAGAGGGTCGCCATCAGGTTGGCGGCCTGCCGACGGCGCAGGGCGATGACGTCCGCGTCGTCGGTCTCGCCCTCCACGCCGTGGTTCGACGACCGGTTGTTGTCGGTGCCGTCGCGGTTGTCCTCGCCGTTGGCCTCGTTGTGCTTGTGGTCGTAGGACACGAGGTCGCGCAGGGTGAAGCCGTCGTGCGCGGTGACGAAGTTGACCGACGCGTACGGCGAGCGCCCGTCGTCGAGATAGAGGTCGCTCGACCCGGCCAGCCGCGTCGCCACCGTGCGTACGCCGGCGGAGTGGCCGCGCCAGAAGTCGCGCATCGTGTCGCGGAACTGGTCGTTCCACTCGATCCACGGCGGCGGGAACTCGCCCACCCGGTAGCCGTCCATCGAGGCGTCCCAGGGCTCCGCGACGAGCTTGACGTGCCGCAGCACCGGGTCCTGCCCGATCGCGGTGATCAGGTGGCTGCCCATGTCGACGACCTGGTTGGTGCGGGTCAGCGCGCTCATCAGGTCGAAGCGGAAGCCGTCGACGTGCATCTCGTTGACCCAGTAGCGCAGCGAGTCGAGGATCAGCCGCAGGCTCTGGGTGTGCGTGGCGTCGACGGTGTTGCCGCACCCCGTCACGTCCCAGTACGTGTCGGGCATCGGCAGGGCCTTGGCGTCCTTCTCGTCCAGCGGCGGCGGTACGACACGCTGGTAGTAGCCGAGGTCGTCCAGGCCACGGAAGCTGAGGGTGGGGCCGTCCTGGCCGGCCTCGGCGGTGTGGTTGTAGACCACGTCGAGGATCACCTCGAGCCCGGCCTTGTGGAAGGCGCGGACCATCTCCTTGAACTCGGTGACCTGCTGCCCGCGGTCGCCCGACGCGCTGTAGGCGTTGTGTGGCGCGAAGAAGCCCAGCGAGTTGTAGCCCCAGTAGTTGACCAGGCCGTTCTCGGCGAGGGCGGTCTCGGAGAAGAACTGGTGCACCGGCAGCAGCTCCACGGCCGTGACGCCCAGGTCGCGGAGGTAGTCGGTGACGGCGGGCGTCGCCAGGCCGGCGTACGTCCCGCGCAGGTGCTCGGGGACGCGGTCGTGCAGTGCGGTCATGCCCTTGACGTGCATCTCGTAGATGACGGTGTCGCGCCAGCGCCGTCGGGGCGGGGTGTCACCACCCCACTGGAACTCGTCGTAGACGACCACGCTGCGCGGCACGAACGGCGCCGAGTCGACGTCGCTCATGGTGTCGGGCTCGCCGCGGACGTAGTCGAAGATCGCGTCGTCGACGACGAGCTCGCCCGCGACCGCCTTGGCGTAGGGGTCGAGCAGCAGCTTCGCGGAGTTGAACCGCAGCCCCGCCTCGGGATCCCAGGGGCCGTCGGCGCGGTAGCCGTAGAGCCGGCCGGGGGCCACGCCCGGGATCGCGCCGTGCCACACCCCGAGTGTCGACTCCGTGAGCAGGTGGCGCTGCTCGGTGCCGTCGTCGTCGAAGAGGCAGACCCACAGCCGCCGGGCGTTGGGGGCGTAGACCGCGAAGTTCGTCGACTCGTGCGACCAGGTCGCTCCCAGGGGGTAGTGGCGACCTGGCCAGACGCCTCGCACCTCGTCGTCGTGGTTCCAGACCGATGCGGTGTCGGGGGGCGGGGTCACCGGGTCATTGTGGTCGAGGCGGGGCCGCACGGCACAATGCGACATCTCAATCGCGTCACCCTTTTCAATCGATGCACTGAGGAGAAGCCATGGAGTTCGTCTCGATCGACGTGACCGACGGGGTCGCCGTGCTGCGGCTCGACCGGCCGAAGATGAACGCCATCAGCGTCCAGGTGCAGGCCGACCTCCGCGAGGCCGCCGCCGAGCTGACCGAGCGCGACGACGTACGCGCCGTGGTGCTGTGGGGCGGCGAGCGCGTCTTCGCCGCCGGCAACGACGTCAAGGAGATGGCCGACGTCACCTACGCCGAGATGGTGAAGATCGCCGACTCGGCCAGCTCCGCGACGACCGCGATCGCGCGGATCCCCAAGCCCGTCATCGCCGCCGTCAACGGGTACGCCCTGGGCGGCGGCTGCGAGCTGGCTCTCGCTGCGGACCTGCGCTTCGCTGCCGAGGACGCCGTGTTCGGCCAGCCCGAGGTGCTGCTCGGCATCATCCCCGGTGCCGGCGGGACCCAGCGCCTGTCGCGCCTCGTGGGCACCGCCAAGGCGAAGGACCTGATCTTCACCGGCCGGTTCGTCAAGGCCGACGAGGCGCTCCGGATCGGGCTGGTCGACCGGGTCGTCCCGGCGGAGCAGGTGCTCGAGGAGGCGGTGACGTACGCCGCCCAGTTCAGTGGCGCCGCCGCGCTGGCACTCCGCGCGTCGAAGGAGTGCATCGACCGGGGGAGCGAGACCGACCTCGGGACCGGGCTGGAGATCGAGCGGCAGCAGTTCGCCGCGATCTTTGCGACGGAGGACCGTACCCATGGCATGACATCGTTCGTTGAGAACGGACCGGGCAAGGCGACATTCGTGGGACGGTGATCCCCGCCCGACCGCAACGCAACCTCAACGCGACCTCAAGGAGATCCACCAGTGGCAACGAAGATCCGGGCACGAGTGGCACAGATCGTGTGGCTGCTCGCCGCGCTCGCAGCGCTGGTGCTGGCCGTCGGCGCACTGCTGATCGCCCTGGACGCCAACCGGTCCAACTCTGCCGTCGACTTCGTCCTGCGGTCGGCCGACTTCCTGGACCTCGAGGTCTTCTCGCGCAAGGACGGCATCAAGCAGTTCACCGGGGACGGCGCCCAGGTCAAGAACGCCCTCTTCAACTGGGGCCTCGGCGCGATCGCCTACCTCGTGGTCGGGCGGATCCTCGACCGCATCATCAAGCCCTGACACCATGACCCGGACCCGCGCTGCCGCCGCGACCCTGCTCCTCGCCCTCGTGGCGGCCGGAGGAGCGACGCCCGCGCACGCGGCGCCGCCGACGACCACGACGATGACGCTGAGCAAGACCACCTCGGCCCACGGCGAGACGGTGACGGCCTCCGCGCAGGTCGTCGCGCCCGGACCCGCCAACGGCAAGGTCTACTTCGCGGTCGACGGCACGTCCTACATGACCAGCATCAACAGCACCGGCAGCGCTAGCTACACGCTCCCGCGTGACACCGCCGCCGGCGTGCACGCGGTCACCGCGACGTTCGTCCCGAGGTATCCCGACCAGCAGGAGGGCAGCGAGTCCGCTCCTGCGTCGTGGGTGGTGACGAAGGCGCCGACGTTCGTGCAGGTGCGGGTCACCGGCCGTGGTGCGCACGTCCCGACGTCCGTGGTGGTCGTGGCGGCGGGCGAGTACGGCACCCGGCCGTCGGGTCCGGTGACCGTGACCGTCCGTCGGCTCGGGACCGGCAAGGTCACCAGGCGCGAGCGGACGCTCGACGCGACCGGCGCCGCGCAGGCCCGCTTCGGCATCCTCCGCACAGGCACCTACCGCCTGCGGGTGACGTACGCCGGTGACAGCCAGCACCTCACCGAGCGCCACTCCGAGAAGTTCACGGTCCGTCAGCGCTGAAGCCTCGATCCACCGATCTCTCGCCTGCTGCGCGCCACCATGCAGGTGCGCTTGCTGCGTTGTCGAGCACTCGACGGGCCTGGCGGCCCGCCTTCGGCCCTCCGCCTTGCCATCACACCCGCCTGATGACGCTCGCGACGGCGTCGACCGGCGGATCGAGGCTGCCCCTGTGAGACACCCCACCCGCAACGGCATTCCGGTGCGGGGTGACTGGCTAGTAACCTCACCAGCACATCCGAGTCCACAGGAGGGGCCGCGAGGCCACACCACCATGAACATTGTTGTCTGTGTGAAGTACGTGCCGGACGCCACCGGTGACCGCAAGTTCGAGGACGACAACACTGTCGACCGCGTCGGCGTCGACGGCCTGCTGTCCGAGCTGGACGAGTACGCCGTCGAGCAGGCGTTGCAGTTCCGCGAGAAGCGTGAGGGCGAGGAGATCACCGTCACCGCGCTCACCGTGGGCCCCGAGAAGGCCGTCGATGCGGTGCGCAAGGCGCTGCAGATGGGCGTCGACTCCGGCGTCCACGTCGTCGACGACGCGATCGCCGGCTCCGACTACATCGCCACCTCGCTGGTGCTGGCCAAGGCGGTCGAGAAGATCAAGGCCGACGCTGGCGCCGACCTCGTGATCTGCGGGATGGCGTCCACCGACGCGTCGGGCTCCGTCGTGCCGGCGATGCTCGCCGAGCGCCTCGGCCTGCCCCAGGTCACGCTCGCCTCCGTCGTGGAGTCGCAGGGCGACCAGATCCGGATCAAGCGCGACAACGAGGGCTCGACCGAGGTCATCGGTGCGACGCTCCCGATCGTGCTGTCGGTGACCGACCAGTCGGGCGAGGCCCGCTACCCGTCGTTCAAGGGCATCATGGCCGCGAAGAAGAAGCCGCTCGAGACCTGGTCGCTGTCCGACCTGGGTGTCGATGCAGGCGAGGTCGGCCTGTCGGTCGCGTGGTCGCAGGTGGAGGACACCGAGGCCCGCCCGCCGCGCACGGCCGGCGAGATCGTCACCGACGAGGACGGATCGGGCGCTGGCGCGCTGGTCGAGTTCCTCGCGTCCAAGAAGTTCATCTGAGCAGGAGTAGGGGAGCGCTGACGAATGTCTGAAGTTCTTGTTGTAGTCGACCACGCTGACGGCGAGGTCAAGAAGCCCACCTACGAGCTGCTCACCATCGCGCGTCGCCTCGGCGAGCCGTCGGCCGTGTTCTTCGGCTCGCCCGCCCAGGGCGACGCGGTGGCCGAGAAGGTCAAGAAGTACGGCGCCGAGAAGGTCTACGTGATCGACGACGCCCAGATCAAGGGCTTCCTCGTCGCACCGAAGGCCGAGGCCCTGCAGCAGCTGGTCGAGAAGAGCAGCCCCGCCGCGATCCTGCTGCCCTCGACCTTCGAGAACAAGGAGGTCGCTGCCCGTCTGGCGATCAAGATCGGCTCCGGCCTGATCACCGATGCCGTGGACGTCACCGACGGCGGTGTGACGACGCAGAGCGTCTTCGCCGGCAACTTCACGGTGCAGGCCAAGGTCACCACCGGCACGCCGATCATCACGGTCAAGCCCAACTCGGCCGCTCCGGAGGAGTCCGAGGGCGCTGCTGCGGTGGAGGCGTTCGCCGTGACGATCTCCGACGTCGCGAAGACCGCGCAGATCGTGGCCACCCAGCCGCGTCAGTCCACCGGGCGTCCCGAGCTGACCGAGGCCGCGATCGTGGTCTCGGGCGGTCGTGGCACGGGCGGAAACTTCGAGCCCGTCGAGGGCTTCGCCGACTCGCTCGGCGCTGCCGTGGGTGCCTCGCGCGCCGCGGTCGACTCGGGCTGGATGCCGCACGCGTTCCAGGTCGGCCAGACCGGCAAGACGGTCTCGCCGCAGCTCTACGTCGCCAACGGCATCTCCGGCGCGATCCAGCACCGCGCCGGCATGCAGACCTCGAAGACGATCGTCGCGGTCAACAAGGATCCCGAGGCGCCGATCTTCGAGCTCGTCGACTTCGGCGTGGTGGGCGACCTGCACACGGTCCTGCCCGCCGCGACCGAGAAGGTCAAGGAGCGCAAGGGCTGAGCCCAGCACACGTGCGTACGACGGCCCGGCAGGCTGACCTGCCGGGCCGTCCGTGCGTGTGGGCTCAGTAGTACGGCGTGCGACGTACGACCCACGCGCCGTCGCGCTCGAGGACCTGCACCGTGTAGCCCTTCCACCGGCTGTAGAGGTCGAAGCGGTAGGGCAGCTCGTAGTTGGACGAGCGCACCGTGGCGCAGTCGGGCGCGAAGGTCGGGCAGCGTCGTCCGGGACAGGGTGCTCCACCCGTCGGGGCCGGAGTGCTGCAGCACGGTCGGCCAACCCCCGTGCCGGCCGCGCGCAGTGAGGAGCACGGCACCGTCCGGTCCATCGGGCACGACGAGGTCGCACCGTCCGGTGACGGGCAGCGGCAGGGTGACGACGCCCCGCTCGGCCGAGATGATCGATGTGGTGGCGCGCCCGGGCACGGCGACGTAGCGCCCGTCGGCGGAGAAGCCGCGGACGTGCTTGCCCATCCGCAGCGCATGCCAGGTGACGCCGTCCTGCGTCGTGAGCACGACGTGCCGCCCGCCGCACTTCAGGTCGACGGCGATGACGCCCAGCTCGCCGGCGATCCAGGTGTCGCCCCAGGAGCAGCGCCGCGATCCGGCGTCGTACGCCAGGGTCGACGCTCCCCACGTCTGCGTGGTGGCGTCGTAGCGCTGGGCCACGACCCGGTGGCCCGTGCGTGACCCGAGGGCGAGCAGCGGGATGCCCGGGGCGCCGAAGAAGTCGACGTCCAGTCGTCGGCCATGCTTCAACCCCGGCGCGTCGGCGGGCGGGATCTGCGCCAGTGCCCAGGGTGACGTGGAGCTTGCACGCGAGATGACGGCTCGCTGCGCGGGGTTGCCGAGGTCGCCGAGCCAGACGGTGTCGGAGTCGACGTTGGCGAAGCCCACGTCCGAGCACGCGAACCGGCTGCGGACCTCCTGCCGGGACGGCGTGGCGTCACCCGTGCGCGTCAGCACCACGGTCGCGCAGAGGCCGCCCCCGGACGCCGTGCCGTAGAGGTAGGACACCTGGGCGTCGTCGGTGATGGTCGCGGTCGCGGTGTACTCCTGGTCCGGCGTCCGGAGGCGGTACCGCGTGAAGCCCTCCGGCCCGTAGGTGACGTACGCCTCGGACTCGGGCCACACGCCACGGGTGCCGGCGGGGGAGATGCCCGGTTCCTCGTAGGCCTCCCCGTCGAGCGTGCTCGCCGACCAGGTGACCCCGTCCTGCGACCAGAGAGCCTGCGAGGAGACCGGGGCAGTGTCCTCGTAGTAGCCACCCTTGTCGCAGAGGGCGATGGCGGCCACCGCGCCGTTGGCCGTGCGTGCATCGACCTGGCCGCAGAAGAGGTTCTTGCGCTTGAGCACCACGACCGGCGCAGCCCACGTCCCGGTGGCGGCATCGAGGCGGCGGGAGAGGACGGCGCGGTCGTTCTCGGCGGCGTACACCCGCAGCAGGTCGCCGTCGGCCAGCGTGAGCTCGACCCCGCCGGGGATCTTCTTCGGCAGCCCGGCGACGGGCTGCGCAGGCGGCGCGGGCTCGGCGCCCACGGTCGAGCCGGACAGGACTGCCGTTGCCGTCGCCAGCGCGACGATCACCCCCGTGACGCGAGACATGGATCCACCCTAGGTCAGCCGGTCCTACGCTGAGCGGCATGAGCAGCAGCGAGGAGACGGTCCGCGAGGTCGCCAGCCGGGCGAGGACCGCCAGCCACGTCCTCGCGACAGCAACCCGGGCCACCAAGGACGCCGCGCTGCACGCGATGGCCGACGCACTGATCGCCTCGTCCGCCGAGATCCTGGCCGCCAACGACGAGGACGTCGCGCGCGCCGAGTCGGGCGGAACGCCCGCCAACATCGTCGACCGGTTGCGCCTCGACGACGACCGCCTGGTGGCCATGGCCCAGGGGCTGCGCGACGTCGCCGGACTGCCGGACCCGGTGGGGGAGGTGCTGCGCGGCAGCACGCTCGCCAACGGCCTCGAGCTGCGCCAGGTGCGGGTGCCGTTCGGGGTCGTCGGGATGATCTACGAGGCCCGTCCCAACGTGACCGCCGATGCCGCCGGGATCTGCCTCAAGGCCGGCAACGCGGTGCTCCTGCGCGGCTCGTCCAGCGCGAGGTCGAGCAACGCCGCCATCGTCGCGGCGATGCGCGGCGCGCTGGCCGGCAGCGGCCTGCCGGAGGACGTCGTACAGCTCGTGCCGGGCGACACCCACGACAGCGTCAAGGCGCTGATGCGGGCCCGCGGTCTGGTCGACGTGCTCATCCCGCGAGGAGGCGCCGGATTGATCCGCTCCGTGGTCGAGGAGTCCACCGTGCCCGTGATCGAGACGGGCGTGGGCAACTGCCACGTCTACGTCGACGCGTCCGCCGACCTCGAGCAGGCCCTCGCGATCGTGCTCAACGCCAAGACCCACCGCACCAGCGTCTGCAACGCTGCCGAGTCGCTGCTCGTGCACCGCGACGTCGCCGACGAGTTCCTCCCGACCGTCGTCGAGGCGCTCCAGGCGGTGGGCGTGCTGGTGCACGGTGACAGCGCCTTCGCCGAGTACGACGACGTCGTGCCCGCGACCGACGAGGACCACGCCGCGGAGTTCCTCGCGATGGAGATCTCGGCGGCCGTCGTGGACGACGTGGAGGGGGCGATCGACCACATCAGGCGCTTCTCCTCCGGCCACACCGAGGCGATCCTCGCCCGCGACCAGGCGACCATCCGCCGCTTCGTCGCCGCCGTCGACTCGGCCGCTGTGGTGGTCAACGCCTCGACCCGGTTCACCGACGGCGGCGAGTTCGGCTTCGGAGCCGAGATCGGCATCTCCACGCAGAAGCTGCACGCCCGCGGCCCGATGGGGCTGCCCGAGATGACGTCCAGCAAGTACGTCGTGGTCGGTGACGGGCACGTGCGCTGAGCCTGCAGGAATGAGCGTGGCGGACGGCGGGCGATAGGATCGTGCCCATGCTCAACTCCCTGGTCGTCCTCGCCGCCGAGGCGGAGCACGGTGACCCCGTGATCCACCCCTACTTCGTCGGAGCGATCGCCTTCGGCCTGCTGCTCGTGCTGCTTGCTGCCGTCGTCTCCTTCGGCGGCGGACGCGAGCACAGCTGAGCCCGTGGTGCGTCGCGTCGGGGTGATGGGCGGCACGTTCGACCCCATCCACCACGGTCACCTCGTGGCCGCATCGGAGGTCCAGGCATGGTTCGACCTCGACGAGGTCCTCTTCGTCCCCACCGGTGACCCGTGGCAGAAGAGCGACCGCGACGTCACGGAGGCCGAGCACCGCTACCTGATGACCGTCGTGGCGACGGCCGCCAATCCCCGCTTCAACGTCTCCCGCGTCGACATCGACCGGGACGGGCCGACGTACACGATCGACACGCTGCGCGACCTCAAGGCCGAGATGCCCGACGCGGAGCTCTTCTTCATCACCGGCGCCGATGCCCTGGCCGACATCTTCACGTGGCGAGACGCCGACGAGATCTTCGAGATGGCTACGTTCGTCGGGTGCTCGCGTCCGGGCTACTCGATGGCCCCGGAGACGCTCGCGAAGATCCCGTCCGACAAGGTGACCATGGTCGAGATCCCGGCCCTCGCGATCTCCTCCACGGACTGCCGGGACCGCAAGCGTCGCGGCGAGCCGGTCTGGTACCTCGTGCCCGACGGCGTCGTCCAGTACATCGCCAAGCATGACCTCTACGCCTCATCCGACAGCCCCACCAGCAAGGACACTGCATGACAGCCACCGACCACGCCCTCGAGCTCGTCGCCCTCGCGGCCCAGGCCGCGCACGACAAGAAGGCCGACCAGGTCCTGGCCTTCGACGTCAGCGAGCAGATCGCGATCACCGACGCCTTCGTGCTGGCCAGTGCCACCAACGAGCGTGCCGTCGGCGCGATCGTCGACGAGATCGAGGACAAGCTCCGCGAGCACGGCGCGAAGCCGATCCGCCGCGAGGGTCACAAGGAGGGTCGCTGGGTGCTGCTCGACTACGGCGAGATCGTCGTGCACGTCCAGCACGAGGAGGAGCGCATGTTCTACGCCCTCGAGCGCCTCTGGAGCGACTGCCCGGTCATCCCGCTCACGCTGACGTGAGGCGGCTCGTCCTCCTGCGCCACGGGCGTACGGGCTGGAACGACAGCGGCCGCGCGCAGGGCCACGCCGACGTACCGCTCGACGAGGTCGGGCTGGTGCAGGCCAAGGAGGTCGCGCCCGTGATCGCCGCGATGGCGCCGGTCGCGATCTGGACCTCCGACCTCGCGCGTGCCGCGCAGACGGCCGACGCCGTCGCCGCGGAGTGCGGCCTCGAGGCCCTGCGCGACCCGCGACTGAGGGAGTTCGACATCGGCCCGAACCGCACCGGGCTGACGAGCGACGAGTACGCCGCCGAGCACCCGCAGGAGCACGCCGCACTGGTCGCCGGCGAGATCGATGCGATCCCCGGACGCGAGACCCGCGACGACGTGCTGGCGCGCTTCCTGCCCGCCCTGACGTCGTACGTCGACACGCTGGCCGACGGCGAGACCGCCCTGGTCGTCTCCCACGGGGCCGCCCTGCGGGTCGCCGTGCCGGCCTTCCTCGGGTGGGAGGGAGACCCCGGAGAGTCGTTCGGCGTGCTCGAGAACTGCGGGTGGGTGGTGCTCGATCACTCGGCCTCGACGTGGACCGGCGGCGTCGAGCAGTGGCGCCTGATGGCGTGGAACCGCATCGCCTGACCCCGATTTCACCTCGGCCGACGCGTCCGATAATGTTCTCGGCTGTTGGGGGTGTGGCGCAGCTGGTAGCGCATCTGCATGGCATGCAGAGGGTCAGGGGTTCGAGTCCCCTCACCTCCACCAACAAGAAGTCCGGCGCCGAGCGCCGGGCTTCTTTCTTTTTGACGCAGTGCGCCGGGCGCAGCTGGTAGCGGCTCCATGGATCGTGGGCAATGGCATGCAGAGGGTCAGGGGTTCGAGTCCCCTCACCTCCACCAACAAGAAGTCCGGCGCCGAGCGCCGGGCTTCTTTCTTTTTGACGCAGTGCGCCGGGCGCAGCTGGTAGCGGCTCCATGGATCGTGGGCAATGGCATGCAGAGGGTCAGGGGTTCGAGTCCCCTCACCTCCACCAACAAGAAGTCCGGCGCCGAGCGCCGGGCTTCTTTCTTTTCGGCGGGTGCTCCGCGACGCAGTCAGGTAGCCGTCAGGTGGGGCGTCCCTACGGTCCTCAGCGTGCAGACCAGAATCTTCGTGTCCCCCAAGGTCCCCGCCGTCTTCGCCCTCTTCTGGGTGGTGAAGCTGTTGACCACCGGCATCGGTGAGACCGGAGCCGACTACCTCGGCACGGTGAGCATCCCCCTGGCGGCCCTGGTGGGGATCGGCGGGTTCTTCGCCGCGATCTACGTCCAGCTCCGGGCGGAGACCTACCACCCGGTGCGCTACTGGACGACCGTGCTCAGCGTCGCCCTCTTCGGCACGATGATCGCCGACGGGCCCCACGTCGTCCTCGGCACGCCCTACTGGGTGGACTCGATCGTGTACGTCGTGCTGCTGGCCGGGCTGCTGGCCTGGTGGCGCCACTCCGAGGGGACCATCTCGGTGCACTCGATCACCACCGCGCGACGAGAGCGCTTCTACTGGGGCGTCGTGCTGATGACCTTCGGTCTCGGCACGGCCCTGGGCGACGCGACGGCGATCGACTTCGGCCTGGGGTTCGTCTGGTCGATCCTCCTGTTCGGGGTCCTCATCCTCGTCCCCCTCGGCCTCTGGCGCGTCGGTCTCGACGCCACCCTCGCCTTCTGGGCGTCCTACGTCCTCACCCGCCCGCTCGGGGCATCGGTGGCCGACTGGCTGGCGAAGGGCTCCCACGAAGGCGGCCTCGGCTGGGGCACCGGTCCCGTGACGGCGATCGGCCTGCTCGCCTTCGCGGCCCTCGTCACCTACCTGCACGTGACGCATGCCGACGTCGACGGCGTCGTGACCCACGATGACGAGGAGTCGCTCGACGACCCTCGGGTCGAGGCTGCCTCACTTCGGCGGTTTCCTGCGACCGGTGGCACCATGGCCCCATGACCGCGACCGACGCCTCCAGCACCGCCACCAGCACCTCGACGGCCTCCCACATCGAGACCACGGAGCGCTACGCAGCGCACAACTACCACCCCCTCCCGGTGGTGCTGGCGCAGGGCGACGGCGCGTGGGTCATCGACGTCGACGGCAAGCGCTACCTCGACTGCCTCGCGGGCTACTCCGCGCTCAACTTCGGCCACACCAACGAGCGCCTCGTCGCCGTTGCGCGCGAGCAGCTCGGCAGGCTCACGCTGACCAGCCGCGCCTTCTTCAACGACCAGCTCAGCGGCTTCGCCGAGGCCCTGTGCCGCCTCACCGGCAAGGACATGATCCTGCCGATGAACTCCGGTGCCGAGGCCGTCGAGACGGCGATCAAGGTCAGCCGCAAGTGGGGCTACGAGGTCAAGGGCGTGCCCGCCGGGCAGGCCACGATCATCACCATGGAGGGCAACTTCCACGGCCGTACGACCACGATCGTGAGCTTCTCCGACGACGACGTCGCGACCTCGGGCTACGGCCCCTTCACGACCGGCTTCACGGGCGTGAAGTACGGCGACATCGAGGCCATCGCCTCGGCCATCGACGAGACCA
Source organism: uncultured Actinomycetota bacterium (assembly GCA_963711175.1). Classification (GTDB taxonomy): domain Bacteria; phylum Actinomycetota; class Actinomycetes; order Propionibacteriales; family Nocardioidaceae; genus Nocardioides. Next base: position 183,636 of record CAVQDC010000021.1, on the reverse strand, counting down.
CCGTCGCCGTGCTCTTCGAGCCGATCCAGGGCGAGGGCGGCGTGGTCATGCCGCCCGAGGGCTTCCTCTCCGACCTCCGTGCGCTCTGCACCGAGCGCAACGTGCTGATGGTGGCCGACGAGATCCAGTCCGGCCTCGCGCGCTCCGGCACGACCTTCGCCTGCGACCACGAGGACGTCGTCCCCGACATCTACATCATGGGCAAGGCCCTCGGCGGCGGCATCTACCCCGTCTCCGCGATCGCTGCCGACCACGCGGTCATGGACGTCATCACGCCCGGCTCGCACGGCTCGACCTTCGGCGGCAACCCGCTCGCCGCTGCCATCGGCACCGAGGTCGTCGCGATGCTCGAGGAGGGCACCTTCCAGGCGCGCTCCACCGAGATCGGCGCCCAGCTCGTGGCCGGCTTCACGCCCCTCATCGGCCAGGGCCTGTCCGACGTACGCGTCCGCGGTGCCTGGGCCGGCATCGACATCGACCCGTCGCTCATGACCGGCCGGGCCGATGTCCGAGGCGCTCATGGCGCGCGGCATCCTCGCCAAGGACACCCACGGCTCGACCGTCCGCTTCGCCCCGCCGCTGGTCGCCAGCGACGAGGACATCGCCGGGCTGATCGCTGCCGTGACCGAGATCCTCGCCGCCGGCTGAGGCGCCCTGCGCCGGTCGCTGCTCAGGCGATCGTGAGGCCGCCGTCGACCGGGATCATCTGCCCGGTGACGTAGCCGCCGGCGTCGGAGGCCAGCCACACCGCGGTCGCGGCGAGCTCGCGCGGGTCGCCGGTGCGGCCCGCGGGGACGCGCTGCATCGCGAGGTCGAGGTAGCCGTCGGGGTAGGAGTCGGTCATCTCGGAGGCGAAGAAGCCGGGCGCGAGCGCGTTGACGCGGATGCCCTTGCGGCCGGTCCACTGCTGCGCGAGGTCCCGGGTCAGGCCGCCGAGTCCTGCCTTCGACGCGGCGTACGCCGCCTGGGGGAGACCGCCGGTCGTGATGCCGAGGATCGAGGAGATGTTGATGATGCTCGACCCGGGCTGCATGACGCGGCCGCACGCCTGCGCCATCCAGTAGCAGCCGTTGAGGTTGACGTCGATCACCGAGCGGAACTGGTCGGGTGTCTCGCGGGTGGCCGGCACGGCGGTGCCGATGCCGGCGTTGTTCACCAGCACGTCGACCCGGCCGTACGTCGCCATCGCCTCGTCGACGAGCCGCTGGCACTGCTCGGGGTCGGCCACGTCCGTGGCGACGGTGTGCACGCGGCGGCCGGTGGTGCGTACGGACTCCGCGACGCTCTCCAGCTTCTCCACGCGGCGTGCGCCGAGCACGACGTCGGCGCCTGCCTCGGCGAAGGCGTGCGCGAACGCGACGCCCAGTCCGCTCGAGGCACCGGTGACGATGACGACCTTGTCGTCGAGTCGGAAGAGGTCCAGGAGGCTCATGGCGCGACAGTAGCGTCGGCGGGCTCGATCTGCGCGCGGGGCAGGGTGCGTACGGACCGCGAGCACAGCACCAGCGTCACCACGGCGGCGTACGCCGCTGCCGAGGTGATGAGGACCGGTCGGTAGCCGAACGCCGCTGCCAGCGGCCCGAACGCGATCTGGCCGACCGGGATCGCCACGAAGGAGCCGAGCGCGTCGTAGGAGTAGGCGCGCGACAGCATGCTGTCCTCGATGTTCTCCTGCATGGCGAGGTTCCATCCCATGCCGAACACCTCCGTGCCGGCGCCGGCCGCGAACGCCGCGACGACGAGGCCGACCAGGTGCGGTGAGACACCGAGGATCAGCATGGGCGGTGCCATCAGCAGCACCCCGAGCATGCCCAGCAGCAGTGGACGCTCCAGGCGCACGCGGAGCAGGACGACGGTCGTGACGAGGAATCCCGCCGCCTCCGCGGACAGCACGAAGCCCCAGCCCTGCCGGCCGATGGTGTTGTCGGCGATCGCGGGTCCCAGCGTGGACCACGCGCCGGCGTGGATGAGGTTGAGGACGCCGAAGCCGACGACGACGATCCAGAGCCAGGGCGTCGCCCAGAAGAAGCTCCACCCCTCGCGCAGCTCTCCCAGGGTGTCGGCCGGTTCACCCGTGGACTCCTTGGGCGGGATCGTCACCGGCACCAGGAGGAGGGCGGCGAGCGCCCAGGTGAGGGCGTCGACCGCGAGGGCCCACCCCGACCCCACCGTGACCACGAGCAGGGCGCCGACGGTGGGACCGATCACCATCATCCCGTTGCGCGTCAGCGAGATCAGCGCGTTGGCCGGCTGGAGGTCGGAGCGCGGCACGAGCTGCGGCAGCGCGCTGGCCATCGCGGGGAACCCGATGCCGGAGACGGCCCCGTGGACGATGCTCAGCAGGACCAGCATCCAGATCTCGGCGTGACCGGACAGCACCAGCACGGCGATCGCGCCCTGGCTCAGCGCCGACGCGACGTTGGAGAACTGGAGCACGAGCGTGCGGGGGATCCGGTCCGCGATCACGCCGCCGTAGAGCAGGAGGGCGACCATCGGGATCGTGTGGGCGGCCAGGACCTGGCCGAGGGCCGTGGGGGAGTCGCTGATGTCGAGGACGGCGAAGGCGAGCGCGATGCTCGCCATCATGTTGCCGAGCGTGTTGACGAAGCGCGAGGCGAAGTACCACGCGAAGTTGCGGTTGCGAAGGGGGGCAATGGCGGCTGACCAGGTCACGGACGCCACCTCGCGGCCTCGCCCGTGAGGCCGCCGGTCATGGTGAAGGCGTTCGTGGTCGAGCTGATGTGGACGGTGTCGGGCGTGCCGGCAGGAAGGGCCGCGGCGTGCAGCAGGTGGGAGGCCTCGTGGAGCAGGTCGAGCGCACGGTGCCAGGCTGCGACCGGCACCCAGGCCTCCAGGTCGCTGGCCGAGCCGGAGCCCGTTGCCGCGTCTCGCAGCCGGCGCTCCACCTCGACGGCGTTGGCGCGCGCGTAGGCGATCCGGTCGTCCACCTGGCTCGTGCGGTCGGCGACCTCGCGGGTGGCGTCGTACCGGTAGCGCTTGGCGACGCCGCCGCGGATCTTCTCCTCGCTCTCGACGACGAGCTCGCCGATGTCGTGGAGCAGGCGGAGGTGGTAGGACGCGTTGGCGTGCGTGATGTCGAGGACCCGGGCCACGTCGGCAGCGCTCATCGCCTCCGCGGTCAGCAGCGACATGATGCGCAGCCGTACGGGGTGCGCCGTCGCCCGCAACCGGGCCACGTCACCCGGGTCGCCTGTCTCATCCACCATCGTCACCCTCCAAGAGTTCTTGGGGAGTGAGTGTGCTGCACGGTGTCGCGCACTGTCAAACACTTGTTGGGCAGTGCGCCCCAGCGGCCCGGAACGATCCCTGACCCGACCCTGACTCGACCCTTGAACGGGATGAAATGGTCATTCCGACGTGCTTGGCTAGGTGTCATCGACAGGGCACCCGGCCCACCGAGGAGTGAGTGAGATGTCCGACCAGTACCCGCAGGACCCGCACGACGCCCAGCCGACCGCCGCGTACGGCCAGCAGCCCTATGCGCCCACGCAGGCCTACCAGACCCAGCCGTCGACGATGTCCGCCCAGGACGAGCGCACCTGGGGTGCGATCAGCCACGCCGGCGCCGTCGCCGCGATGGTCCTCTCCGCCGGCTTCCTGGGCTTCCTCGCCTCGATCGCGGTCTACGTGATCCACAAGGACCGCGGGCCCTTCGTCCGCGCCCACGCCGCCAACTCGCTCAACATCCAGATCTCGATGTTCATCTGGCTGGTGATCGCCGCGGTCGGCTACGTGATCCTCGGCGTCATCACGCTCGGCATCGGTTTCGTCGTGTTCCTGCCGGTCTTCCTGGTCCCGCTGGTGATCGCCGGTGTCATGCACGTCATCGGCGCGGTCAAGGCCTACAACGGTGAGTGGTGGAACCCGCCGTTCACGCCCCAGTTCGTGAAGTGACACTGCGTGAAGTGAGCTGAGCCAGGACCTCGTCCTGCCACGCGAACGCTGCCCGGGCGCGGACCGACAGGTCCGGCCCGGGCAGCAGCGCCTCCACCCGCGTCGCGAAGCCCGCGGGCAGGTCGGAACGCAGGTAGCGCAGGCCGAAGTCGAAGCGGGCGGGGCAGTGCTGGATCCGCAGCAGCGTGACCAGCGGCTCCACCGCGAACCGCAGGTGCAGCGCCGTCGCCTCGGCGAGGTCGTCGCGCGCGATCGCCCGCTCGACCAGCCAGGCCGCCGTCTGCCGTCGCGCGCCGGTCTGGGCGACCGCCCGCTCGCGCTGCGCCTGCATGTCGGCCTCGTCGTCGTCCTCCAGGAGGAGCACGCCATCGGGGTCGTGCAGCACGATCGGTGTGCCGTGCCGACGGGTGTCCATCGTGAGCCGCTCCGGCGTGGTGAGGACGACGATGTCGAGGAGCCGGGTCGGGCGCGACAGGTCGGCTGCGTCGGGCTGCAGGTGCACGAAGCACTGGCGCCCGTCGGGCCAGGTCGCCTCCGGCAGCTCCCAGACGCTGTCGACGGGGAGCCGATCGCGCACCAGCGCGAGCACGGCGTCGTACGTCGTTGCCGCGCCGCCGCTGCACCACGCCTCGACGTCGAGGTCCGAGTGTTCGTCCCAGCCGCCCGTCACCGCGGATCCGTTGACCACCACGACCTGCAGCGCGGGCACTGCCTCGGGGAGTGCCCCGAGCAGCGCGAGGACGTCGTCGTACCTGCTCAGGTCAGCCGCCATGCAGATCATTATCCGAGAGGGCGAGTATGATGGCGCCGTGCAGAAGTCGCTCCTCCTTCGACAGCCGCGTTGATCGAGTCCTCCAGACCGGAGAACCGACACGCGGCTACCCCTCCATGCGAGGGGTTTTTTCATGCCCAACCCAGCATCACCCGCCACTCCCACAAGGACATGCCATGACTGACACCGGAGCCCACGAGGCCGAGCGCGCGACGTACGACATCGCCGCCACCGAGACGAAGTGGCAGCGGGTCTGGGAGGAGCTCGACCCGTTCCGCGCCGACGACGACAGCCCGCGCGAGAAGCGCTACGCGCTGACGATGTTCCCCTACCCCAGCGGCGACCTGCACATGGGTCACGCCGAGGTCTTCGCGCTGCACGACGTCGTCGCGCGCTACTGGTGGCAGCGCGGCTACGAGGTGCTGAACCCGATGGGCTTCGACTCGTTCGGACTGCCGGCGGAGAACGCCGCGATCCGGCACGACGAGCACCCCGACACCTACACGCGCGCCAACATCGCCAAGTCGATCGAGTCGTGCAAGAGGTACGCCGCGTCGTTCGACTGGTCGCGCACGTTCAACACCAGCGACCCGGAGTACTACCGCTGGACGCAGTGGCTGTTCCTGGAGTTCTTCAAGCGGGGCCTGGCCTATCGCAAGAACAGCCCGGTCAACTGGTGTCCCCGGGACCAGACCGTGCTGGCCAACGAGCAGGTCGTCAACGGCGCGTGCGAGCGGTGCGGGGCGGAGGTGACGAAGAAGGAGCTGACCCAGTGGTACTTCAAGATCACCGACTACGCCCAGGAGCTGCTGGACGGCCTGGACGACCTGGCGACCACCTGGCCAGACCGCGTGGTCACCGCACAGCGCAACTGGATCGGGCGGTCCGAGGGCGCGCACGTCGACTTCGCGATCGACGGTCGTGACGAGCCGGTCACGGTCTACACGACGCGTCCGGACACGCTGTTCGGTGCGACCTTCATGGTCGTCGCCGCCGACGCCCCCCTGGCGTCCGACCTGGTGACCGACGAGCAGCACCCGGCGCTGGACGACTACCTGGTCGAGGTCCGCAAGGAGACCGAGATCAACCGGCTGGCGACCGATCGGCCCAAGACCGGCGTCTTCCTGGGCGTGCACGCGACCAACCCGCTGACCGGCACGCAGATCCCGGTGTACGCGTCCGACTACGTGCTGGCCGACTACGGCACCGGCGCGATCATGGCCGTGCCCGGTCAGGACCAGCGCGACTGGGAGTTCGCGCAGGTCTTCGACCTGCCGGTCATCCGGACGGTCGAGCCGCCCGCTGACTGGGAGGGTGAGGCGTTCACCGGCGACGGGCCGGCGATCAACTCCGCCAACGACGAGATCGACCTGTCCGGCATGGGCGTGGCCGAGGCCAAGTCGACGACGATCAGCTATCTGGAGGGCCAGGGCCTGGGCCGCGGCACGGTCAACTTCCGGCTGCGCGACTGGCTGCTGAGCCGCCAGCGCTACTGGGGCGCCCCGATCCCGATCATCCACTGTCCGGTGGACGGCGAGGTCCCGGTGCCCGAGGACCAGCTGCCGGTCACCCTGCCGATGCTGCGCGGCTCCGACCTGAAGCCCAAGGGCACCTCGCCGCTGGGCGGAGCGACCGAGTGGGTCAACGTGGCCTGCCCGACCTGCGGTGGTCCGGCGACGCGCGACACCGACACGATGGACACGTTCGTCGACTCGTCCTGGTACATGTTCCGCTACTGCTCGCCGCACGAGGCCGACCGGCCGTTCGACAGCGCCAAGGTCAACGCATGGATGCCGTCGAACCTCTACGTCGGCGGTGTCGAGCACGCGGTGCTGCACCTGTTGTACGGCCGGTTCTTCACCAAGGTCCTCAACGACATGGGCCTGGTCGACTTCCGGGAGCCGTGGAGCGCGCAGCTGAACCAGGGCTTCGTGATCAACCAGGGCAAGAAGATGAGCAAGTCGCTGGGCAACGGCGTCGACCTGGGGAACCAGCTGTCGGCCTTCGGCGTGGACGCGGTGCGGGTCACCCTGGTCTTCGCGGGTCCGCCGGAGGACGACATCGACTGGGCCAACATGTCGCCCGAGGGCTCGCTGCGCTTCCTGCAGCGCGCCTGGCGGTTGTCCGGGGACGTCACGTCCGATCCGGGGGTGGACGTCACGACCGGCGACCTGACGCTGCGGCGTACGACCGCGCGCACGGTGCACGACGCGGCCGAGCTGGTCGAGTCCTACCGCTTCAACGTGATGATCGCCCGGGTGATGGAGCTGGTCAACGCGACCCGCAAGGCCATCGACTCGGGTGTCGGACCGGCCGACCCGGCGGTCCGCGAGGCGACCGAGGCCGTGGCGATCCTGCTGTCGCTGGTCGCGCCCTACACCGCCGAGGAGATGTGGGAGCGGCTGGGCCATGAGCCCACCGTCGTCCGCGTCGGGTGGCCCGAGGTCGACGAGGCGCTGCTGGTCGAGGACACCGTCACCGCGGTCGTGCAGGTCCAGGGCAAGGTCCGGGCCCGCCTGGAGGTCTCGCCGGACGTCACCGACGCCGACCTGGAGGCCGCAGCGATGGCCGACGAGAACGTCCAGCGAGCCATCGACGGCGCCACGGTGCGCAAGGTCATCGTGCGCGCTCCCAAGCTGGTCAACATCGTCGTCTGAGGGTCGCCGCTATGCCTCGTGTGGTCGTCGTGACCGACTCGACCGCGAGCCTGCCCGCCGAGGTGGCGCAGGCTCGTGGCATCCGCGTGGTGCCGCTGCAGGTGGTGATCGGCGCGAAGGTGCTCGACGAGGGACCGGACGGCGCCACGCCGGACGTCGTCGCCGAGGCACTGCGCGACTTCGTGCCGGTCAGCACGTCGCGCCCGGCGCCGGCGCTGTTCGCCGAGCTCTACCGCTCGCTCGAGGCCGAGGGGGTCGAGGAGATCGTCTCGGTGCACCTGTCGGGGGAGATGAGCGGGACCTTCGAGTCCGCCCAGCTGGCCGCGCTGGAGCTCGAGCTGCCGGTGCACGTGGTCGACTCCGGCCAGGTCGGCATCGCCACGGGCTACGGCGCGCTGACCGCGTGCGACGTCCTCGACGCTGGAGGGACGGCCGAGGAGGCCGCGAAGGCAGCGCTCGCGCGGGGCGAGGCCTCGACCTCGCTCTTCTACGTCGACACCCTGGAGTACCTCCGCCGCGGCGGCCGGATCGGCGCCGCCGCCAAGATCTTCGGCAGCGCCCTCTCGGTGAAGCCGCTGCTCCAGATCCAGGACGGCAAGGTGGTGCCGCTCGAGCGAGTGCGTACGGCGTCGCGGGCGCTGGCCCGGCTCGCCGACCTCGCGGTCGAGGCCGCCGGCGACCAGCCGGTGGACGTCTGCGTCTCCCACCTCGCCAACGCTGCGCGGGCCGAGGAGCTGGCGGTGCTGCTGACCGAGCGCCTGGCCGGGGGGCTGGAGGGCCGCGAGGTCATGTGCGGCGAGCTCGGTGCCGTGCTGGGCGCCCACGTCGGACCGGGGATGGTCGCGGTCTGCGTGTCCCCGCGACCCTGACGTGTCGGCGGGCCCTGTCCACAGATTGCGGTCCGCCCCTGTCGGCGGCCCGCGGGCGTTCCTAGCGTGGAGGGATGCGCCGATCCCAGTCCTCCTCCGAGCATGCCGAGGCGGTCTCGCGCCGGCTGGCGACGCTGAGCGCCGAGCTCGCCGCCGTCCGGGGTGAGCCGGACGAGGACGTCTCGACGCACACGCGGGTCCGTGCGCGGCCCGACGACCTGCCCGCCCCCGTCGTGCTGCCGGTGCCGGGCCGGCACGCCTCGCGACGGCTGCGGATCGGGGGACTGCAGCTCGGGCCGGTGCACCTCGCGGTCGTCGCGGTGGTGGCCGCGGCAGCCGTCGGGCTCGCGGCGTGGTGGGCCGTACGCGACCAGGCGTCGATCGTGCCGGTGCCGACCGTGCCGGTGACCTCGGCGGCCGAGCCGCTGGCACCGGTGACGGCGGAGCCCGACCCCGCCTCGGGAGTCGGGGAGGCCGACCTGGTCATCGACGTCGCCGGCAAGGTGCGCAAGCCCGGGATCGCCGTCCTGCCGCCGGGGTCGCGGGTGGTCGACGCGCTGGAGGCGGCCGGGGGAGCTCGCCGGGGCGTCGACCTGACCGCGCTCAACCTCGCACGTCCGGTGGTCGACGGCGAGCAGATCCTCGTCGGTGTCGCACCCGTCCCGGGGGTGGCGGGCAGCCTCGGCACGACTGCTCCGGAGGGCACGGCGCTGGTGAACCTCAACAGCGCCGACCAGCCCACCCTCGAGACGTTGCCCGGCGTCGGGCCGGTGACCGCCGAGGCGATCCTCGCGTGGCGCACCGACAACGGCGGCTTCACCTCGGTCGACGAGCTGCTCGAGGTCGACGGCATCGGCGAGGCGACGCTCGAGGACCTCGCGCCGCTCGTGACCCTCTGACTCGTGCCGGACCTGCGCGCGCTCGCCCTCGGCGCCGGCGCGTGGGTCGGCGCGCTGCTGGTGCTCGTGCTCCCCGGACCGATCGCGGTCGGGGTCGTCGGACTCCTCGGCCTCGTGGTCGTGGCCGGAGCGTGGTCCGGGCGCTGGTCCGTGGGGTGGCTCGGGCCGCTGGCCGCACTCGTGGCGGTCGCCGGCGTGGCCGCCCTCCAGCTCACCCTGGTCGCCACCTCGCCGCTGGCGTCGTTGGCCGACGAGGGAGCGGTGGTGACGCTGCGGCTCGAGATCACCTCCGACGTACGCGTCGTGGCAGGCCAGTACGGCGACCTCCTGGTCGCGCAGGCCGACGTCTCGCGGGTCGAGGGCCGGGGGAGCGCGTGGTCGCTCGACGCCCCGGTGGTGCTGATGGCCGACTCCGACTGGCCGCGGCTGCCGCTCGGCACGTCGGTCGAGACGGCAGCGCGGCTGGTGCCGGGGGACGACGACGTGGCGGCGCTCGTCCGACCGACGGGCGATCCGGCGGTCCTGGCGGAGCCGGACGCGTGGTGGGACGCCGCGGCGGCCGTACGCCGGTCCGTGCGTGCCGCGGTCGCCGGCCGGGACCCCGATGCCAGCGAGCTGGTGCCAGCCCTCGTGGTGGGTGACGACGGCGGGCTCGACCCCGACCTGGCCGACGACTTCAGGACGACCGGCCTGACGCACCTGCTGGCGGTGAGCGGCACCAACCTCACGCTCGTGGTCGGGGCGGTCCTGATCCTCGGCCGGTGGATCGGCGTACGGGGTCGGTGGCTGCACCTGCTGGCCGCCGCCGGGATCGTCGGCTTCGTCGTCACGGCGCGGGCCGAGCCCAGCGTCGTCCGCGCGGCAGCGATGGGCACGGTCGCGCTGGTCGGGATGGGCAGCAACGGCCGGTCGCGGGGCACCCGCGGACTGGGGGTGGCCGTCCTCGGGCTCCTGCTCCTGTGGCCGCGGCTCGCGGTCACGGCGGGCTTCGCGCTCTCCGCGCTCGCGACCGCCGGCATCCTGCTGCTCGCTCCGGTGTGGCGCGACGCGCTCATGCGGTGGACTCCGCGCTGGGTGGCGGAGGCGGTCTCGGTCCCGCTCGCGGCGCAGGTCGCGTGCACGCCGGTGGTGGCGGCCCTCTCGGGCCAGGTGAGCCTCGTCGCGGTCGCGGCCAACCTGCTTGCCGCACCCGCCGTCGCGCCCGCCACCGTGCTGGGGCTGGGCGGCGGCCTGGTCGGGCTCGCGTGGGCACCGATCGGCGCGGTGCGTCGCCGCGCCGGCCGCCTGGTCGGCGCAGTGGATCATCGCCGTGGCGCGGTGGGGAGCGGGCGTGCCGTCGGCGGCCGTGGACTGGGGGACCGGTCCCCTCGCACTGGCCCTCCTGACGCTGGCCTGCCTGGCATCGGTGCCGCTCGGCCCCCGGGTGCTGCGGAGACCCGGGGCGACGCTCGCGTGCGTCGGGGTGCTCGTGGTCGGGATGCTCGTCCGGCTGCCGTCACCCGGCTGGCCGCCCGAGGGATGGGTGCTGGCGATGTGCGACGTCGGACAGGGCGACGGGCTCGTGCTCCGCGCCGGGCCGCACGCCGCGGTCGTGGTCGACGCCGGACCCGACCCCGCCGCGATGGACACCTGCCTCGACCGGCTCCGGGTCGAGACGGTGCCGTTGCTCGTGCTCACCCACTTCCACGCGGACCACGTGGACGGGGTCGCGGGCGTGATCTCCGGCCGTGAGGTCGGAGCGGTCGAGGGCACGTCGTTGCTCGAGCCGGCCGACGGCGTGCGGGAGGTCGGGGCCGCGGTGGGCCACGACCCCGACCTGGCGGCGTACGGCGTGGCACGGACGATCGGCGAGGTGACGCTCCAGACGGTCTGGCCCCGCCCCGGCAGCGCCACCGACCCCGCCGAGAGTGCGCCCAACGACGCCAGCGTGGTGCTCGTCGCGGAGGTGGGAGGCGTACGCATCCTGCTCACAGGGGACGTCGAGCCGTCCGCGCAGCCGCCCTCGCGCGCGACCTCGTCGGCCTCCGGGTCGACGTGCTCAAGGTGCCCCACCACGGCAGCCGGCACCAGGACCTCGACTGGCTGACCTCCCTCGGTGCCCGGCTCGCGCTGGTGTCGGTGGGTGAGGACAACGACTACGGCCACCCGGCTCCCGAGCTGCTGGCGGCACTGACCGCGGCGGGCATGCGGGTCTGGCGGACCGACACCTCCGGCGACGTCGTGGTGGTCGCGCGGGAGGGCGAGGTCGGTGTCGTCGCGCACGGATAGAGTTGCCGGACCATGGCACGCACCCCCTCCGCCGCTCAGGTCCTCGGCCACGTCGTCCTCGTGACGGGCAAGGAGGAATACCTCTCGGCGCGCACCGTGGCGTCGGTCCGCGACGCCGTGCGGGCCCACGACGCGGAAGCGGAGATCGCCGACTCGGCCGGGAGCGGCCTCACGCTCGCCTCGCTCGGCGAGATGTCCGCGCCGTCGCTCTTCTCCTCCATCCGGTGCGTCATCGTCCGGGGTCTCGAGGACCTGCCTGACGAGTCCGTCGACGGGCTGCTGGCCTACTGCGCCGCTCCGGCCGACGACGTCGCGCTCGTGCTCGTGCACTCCGGCGGGCAGAAGGGGAGCGGCGTGCTGACCAAGCTCCGCAAGCTCTCCGCGGTCACCGAGGTGAAGTCCGAGGAGATCCGCGCCAACGAGATGCCGGGGTTCGTCACCTCGGAGGTGGCCTCGCACGGCGCGAAGATCGACGCCGAGGCAGCCACCTTCCTGGTCCAGGCCGTGGGCAACGACCTCCGTTCGCTCGCGGCTGCAGCCGATCAGCTGACCAACGACTTCCACGGCGAGGACCTGACCATCGACAAGGTGCAGCGCTACTTCGGCGGCCGTGCCGAGGCCAAGTCGTTCACCGTCGCCGACGCAGCGTTCGCCGGCAGGCGCGCGCTCGCGCTCGAGGAGCTGCGCTGGGCCCTCGACGCCGGTACGTCGCCGGTGCTGGTGACGTCGGCGATGGCGGCCTCGGCGCGCAGCCTGGCGCGCTACCTCGGCTCACCTCGTGGTGCCCGCGACGCCGACCTCGCCCGCGACCTCGGTGTGCCGCCGTGGAAGGTGCGCACGGTGCGCGACCAGTCACGCTCGTGGAACCCCGACGGCATCGCCGCCGCAGTCCGGGCCGTCGCGGTCGCCGACGCCGACATCAAGGGGCAGGCCCACGACGCGTCGTACACGCTGGAGCGTCTCGTGCTCACCGTGGCCGCGTTGCGCGACGCCCGCTGACCCGCCCGCACATGCAAAACACCCGCCACGAGGGCGGGTGTCAGGCGGGAAGGATCCGGGTCAGAGCGACGCGGCCTTCTTGGCGATCGAGGACTTGCGGTTGGCGGCCTGGTTGCCGTGGATGACGCCCTTCGAGGCGGCCTTGTCGAGCGCCTTCATGGCGTCGCGGCTGGCGGTCACGGCGGCGTCCTTGTCGCCGGCCGCAGCGGCCTCGCGGAACTTGCGCACAGCAGACTTCAGGCGCGACTTGACCGCCTGGTTGCGCTGACGCGCCTTCTCGTTCTGCTTGTTGCGCTTGATCTGGGACTTGATGTTCGCCACGTGAAGATCCTCGAATGCTCGAACTGGTGTGAATGGAAGTCTGGTGCCTGTCGGCTGCCTGGCAACCCATGCCGAAGAGCAGCTTGGGTCGGGTGCCGGACACGCAGGGAGAAACACTACCGGCAGGCGTCGCGCCCGCCCAAATCGTTCAACCGCTCATCGGCCGGTGCGGCGAGCGACTGCGTCCAGCATGCGGCGCGACTCGCGGATCCGGAAATCGTTGAGCGTGGGCAGGTTGACGTCGACGGCCACGACGGAGCGGACGGCCAGGTGTGCGCCGAAGCCCGCGAGGAACGCCGAGACGACGTCGTCGCCGGCCTCCGAGAGCGCGGGGGAGGACGCCAGCGAGGCGTCGAACCACGGGTCCTCCACGCGCTCGAGCCGCGCGAGCAGGGGGTCGGCCCACGCCGGACCGCGGGCTGCCACGCCCCAGTCGACGAAGACGATCCGACCGTCAGGGCGCCGCAGGAGGTTGTCCACCCGGATGTCCCAGTGCGCGACGTGCGGCATCGGCCGGTCGGCGTGCTCGCTCAGCACGGCGGCCCAGCCGTGCGGATCGGTCCGGAGCCATGTGGGCACGGGAGCCTGGGTGGGGGCGTTGGCGAGCGTGTCGAGGCAGTCGGCCCACGTGCGGAAGACCGACGAGACGTCGACCAGGTCGATCGACCGGGGCACGTCACGCTCCTGCAGCACCGCGGAGAGCCGGTCGGTCCCCGCGACGACGGCCTCGAGATCGGCCTCGTCCGTGAAGTCCGGGTGGCGACCCTCGACGTCCTCGATCAGCAGCGCCACCCAGGCGCCGTCGTCGTACGACGCCAGGAGCCGGGCCCACAGCTCGTGCTCGCCGAGGTGGCCGAGCACGGCGACCTCGCGGCGGAACAGGCCCGGCGTGTCGGGGTTGAGCTCGGCGCCGACCGCCTTGACGAACGCTCGCGTCCCGTCGGCGCACGTCACTCGCGTCGCGCAGCCGGGCGACATGCCACCCACCTGCTCGGCGGTCGCGACGACCGGGGAGCCCAGGGTCTCGTCGACCCAGTGGCGTACGGCCGCGGGCACGGCGCCGTACCCCAGGCGTACGCCGACAGCGCGCGGAGCGGTCACGCCCAGCCCCGGCGCTCGGCCAGCCAGTCCCAGCAGACCTCGCCCTGCCAGCGCTGGTGGTCGCGGAGGTGGGGCGAGGTCGGCGGGACGGGCAGCTCGCACTGGTGGAAGAAGTAGCCGACGTAGAGCGCCAGGTTGATGTCGTACGCCTCCGGGTCGACGTCGCGGAGCAGCCGACGCCCGGCGATGACCTCGTCGACGTCCATGCCCTCGCCGCGGGGACCGATGAGGGCGGCCAGCGAGTCGAACCACTCGGCGCCGCGCACCGGCCAGTTCCAGTCGCAGATGAGCGCCCGGCCGTCGGAGTCGATCAGCACGTTGTCGGCGCGGATGTCGGTGTGGACGAGGGTGTCTCCGCCCACGACCTCGGCGTAGCGCCGGGCCAGCGACTCCGCCTCGGCGAGGTGGGTGGCGTCGAGGTCGGTGCGGGACTCCCGGATGCCGGCCCAGCCGTCGAGGAGGGGTGCGAACTCGTCCGCGGCGTCGTCGAGGACGAGCCCGGCGGGCGGCGGGGTCATGGTGTCGGCCACCTGCTCAAGGGCGTCGAGCAGCGCGTCGAGCTCCGAGGGACGCCACGGCCGGCTCGGCGTGCTGCCGGCGACGTACTCGGTGCCGAGCACCACCCAGTCGTCGTCGAGGTGCCACAGCAGCCGCGGCGCCGGCACGTTCGGCGGCAGCGCGGCGAGCTTGCGCGCCTCCTCGCGGTAGGAGTCGGCGAACATCCGCTGGGCCTTGACCGAGGCGGCCTTCGCGAAGTGGCGCGACCCGTCCTCGCACACCAGGACGGAGGCGAAACCGGGCGTGAAGCCGCTGTTCTGCGAGATCGCCGACACCACGGGGGACCCGCACCTGCGCTCGATCCAGGCCCGCAGGTGGGGCGGCAGGAAGGCCCACTCCAGCCGGCGGGCCGTCTTCCCGTGCGGAGCGGGGTAGGGGGCGACGGGTGGCACGGACATGGCGGCATCCTCCACCACGCCACGTCCGGACGACGAGCCGATATCGGTTCTGAAACCGGCGTGCGGTGTGGGCCGCGCACTTGGCACGATGGCGCCATGCCCGAGCTCGTCCTGCCGACCACGTCCGTCCAGCCGTCCTTCCTGGAGGCGATGGACGAGTTCGTCGCCGAGGGTGCCGAGAACAGCCAGACGGCCGCGTGGATCGACGACAACGCGCCCGGCTGGCGCGACCCGGCCGCCTTTGAGGTCTTCGTCGAGGCGGTGAGGGCCGATGCGCTCCTGGAGACGGCCCGGCCCGACTGGCACGTGCCGTGCACGACGCTCTGGTGGGTCGACGGCGAGTCCTATCTCGGCCGGATCGCGATCCGCCACGTCCTCAACGACTTCCTCCTCGACGTCGGCGGTCACATCGGCTACGACGTACGACCCTCACGTCGGCGTGAGGGGCACGCCACCGCGATGCTGCTCGGGTCCCTGCCGTGGGCGCGCGCGCTGGGCATCGGGTCGGCCCTGGTCACCTGCGACCAGGACAACACCGGCTCCATCCGGGTGATCGAGGCCGCCGGCGGCGTGCTCGAGGACGTGCGGGGCATCAAGCGCCGCTACTGGGTGCCGACGTCCTGAACCGGCGCGGTCGTCTGGCGCGTGCGGGTCGCCGCACCCACGCCCACGACCGCGACGACCAGCCCGATCAGCTGGGTGAGCGTCAGCGTCTCGTCGAGGACCAGCCAGGCCAGCACGGCGGTGAGAGGCGGGCTCAGGAAGAACAGGCTCGCCGCGGCTCCCGATCCGCCGCGCAGCACGAGCATCGCCAGCAGCACGAGCCCGACGATCGAGTTGAGGACCGCCAGGAGGAGCACTGACACGACGGCCTGGCGGGTGTCGGTGACGGGCCAGAACCCTTCGGTCAGCCAACCGATCACCAGCAGGGGAGGCGCCGACACGGCGAACTGCACGGCGGCCGACCACAGCAGGTCGGGCTGCGCGCCGATCCACCGCTGGCCGAGCGTGCCCAGGCTGAGGGTCAGCATGCTCAGCCCACCGACCAGCACGGCGATGGGGCCACCTGCGTGCCCGAGGTCGGAGCCGAGGACGATCAGGACGCCGAGGACGCCGACCACGAAGCCGCCCACCTGCACCCGCGAGACGCGTTCGCCGAGCAGCGCCGCCGCCAGGAGCAGCGTGAGCACCGGGCTGAGCGCGTGGAAGAGCGACGCGAGCGTGGCGCCGAGGCCGAGGTCGAAGGCGACGTACATCAGGCCGAACTGGACGGCGTTCATCACGAAGCCGACGGCTGCCACCCGGCCGAGGGTGGCGCGGTCCATCCGGGTCGGCCGTCGGAGAGCGAGTGCCAACCCGGCCGCGAGGACTGCCGCGAGGGTGAAGCGCCAACCGAGCACCGAGAACGGAGCCGCCGCGCGCACGGCGGCCGGTCCCGAGATGTAGCCCGACGTCCAGACGAGCACGAAGGCGGCTGCGGGGAGGAGGGGCAGCCGTGGCGCCGATCCGGTCCCAGGGGTCACCGCTGCACGCTAGCGTCCGGGCATGAGGGACTCGACGGGGGTGACCGCGCCCCTGCGGTGGCTGTGGGTGAGCGGCGCCGTCCTCCTCGCCGTCGGTCTGCTGGTCCTCCGGCTGGAGCCGCAGGGCGCCCTGTTCGCCGTCGAGATCGCGATCGTCCTGATCGCTGCCGCGGGCGGCACGACGGCCGCCCGTGGCGCGTCGGGGGGTCGGACCTGGAACGCCCTGGCCTGGAGCATCCCGTCGCTGCCGATCCTGGCTGGACTGGCGGTGTACGCGTGGTTCGCGCACGTCGCAGCAGACCCGATGATGGGCGTCGCGCTCGTCGTGGCCACCACCGCGGTGGCGGTCGCGGTGTGGTCGGTCTTCGTGCTCGCGCTCGTCGTGGAGGTGCTGCGCTCGCGGCGGCGTCGCCGGTTCGGTGAGGCACGCCCCGCGTGGGAAGATGGCCCGTCCCAGCCAACGTAGGAGCCGAAAGCAGTCCGTGAGCCTCAAGAACGCGCCCCAGCCTGGCTCGACCGACCCGTCGATCATCCGCAACTTCTGCATCATCGCGCACATCGACCACGGCAAGTCGACCCTCGCTGACCGGATGCTCCAGCTCACCGGCGTGGTCGACGAGCGCTCGTCACGCGCGCAGTACCTCGACCGGATGGACATCGAGCGCGAGCGCGGCATCACGATCAAGAGCCAGGCCGTGCGCCTGCCGTGGACCGTCCCGGCCGACAACGCCGAGGGCGCCGAGCCCGGGATGTACGTCCTCAACATGATCGACACCCCGGGGCACGTCGACTTCACCTACGAGGTGTCCCGCTCGCTCGAGGCCTGCGAGGCGGCCGTCCTGCTCGTCGATGCCGCCCAGGGCATCGAGGCGCAGACGCTGGCCAACCTCTACCTCGCACTCGGCGCCGACCTCCACATCATCCCGGTGCTCAACAAGATCGACCTGCCCAACGCCCAGCCGGAGAAGTACGCCGCCGAGCTCGCCGGCATCATCGGCTGCGACCC
This sequence comes from uncultured Actinomycetota bacterium, assembly GCA_963711175.1. Lineage (GTDB taxonomy): Bacteria > Actinomycetota > Actinomycetes > Propionibacteriales > Nocardioidaceae > Nocardioides. The sequence continues at coordinate 166,350 of CAVQDC010000021.1, read as the reverse complement.
CTCCGACGTGCTGCAGACCTCCGCCAAGACCGGCCTCGGCGTCGAGGCGCTGCTCAACGAGATCGTCAAGCAGACCCCGCCGCCGGTGGGAGACCCAGACGCACCGCCGCGGGCGCTGATCTTCGACTCGGTCTACGACACCTACCGCGGCGTCGTCACCTACGTCCGCGTGGTCGACGGCAAGCTGAGCCACCGCGACCGGATCAAGATGATGTCCAACGGCGTCGTCCACGAGATGCTCGAGGTCGGCGTGATCAGCCCCGAGCCGATGAAGGCGAGCGACCTCGGCGTCGGCGAGGTCGGATATCTCATCACGGGGGTCAAGGACGTCCGCCAGTCCCGCGTCGGTGACACCGTCACCAGCCAGCACCACGGCGCCACCGAGTCGCTGGGCGGCTACAAGCACCCCAACCCGATGGTGTTCGCCGGCCTCTACCCGATCGACGGCGACGACTACCCCAACCTGCGCGACGCGCTCGAGCGGCTCCAGCTCAACGACGCGGCGCTGGCCTACGAGCCCGAGACGTCGGGCGCCCTGGGGTTCGGCTTCCGCTGCGGGTTCCTCGGCCTGCTCCACATGGAGATCGTCCGCGAGCGCCTCGAGCGCGAGTTCAATCTCGACCTCATCTCGACGGCCCCCAACGTCGTGTACTCCGTGGCGATGGAGGACGGCACCGTCATCGAGTGCACCAACCCGAGCGAATATCCTGACGGCGGCAAGATCGCCGAGGTCCGCGAGCCGGTAGTGCGAGCCACGATCCTCTCGCCGTCCGACTACATCGGCACGATCATGGAGCTGTGCCAGCTCAAGCGCGGCAACCTGCAGGGGATGGACTACCTCTCCGAGGACCGCGTGGAGATGCGTTACACCCTGCCGATGGGCGAGATCGTCTTCGACTTCTTCGACCAGCTCAAGTCGCGCACCAAGGGCTATGCCTCGCTCGACTACGAGCGCTCGGGCGAGCAGGTCGCCGACCTGGTGAAGGTCGACATCCTGCTCCAGGGCGAGCCCGTCGACGCGTTCAGCGCGATCGTGCACCGCGAGGCCGCGTACTCCTACGGCGTGATGATGGCCGGCAAGCTCAAGGAGCTCATCCCGCGCCAGCAGTTCGAGGTGCCGATCCAGGCCGCCATCGGTGCGCGGGTCATCGCGCGCGAGACCATCCGCGCGATCCGCAAGGACGTGCTCGCCAAGTGCTACGGCGGTGACATCAGCCGCAAGCGCAAGCTGCTGGAGAAGCAGAAGGCGGGCAAGAAGCGGATGAAGAACATCGGCTCGGTCGAGGTGCCGCCGGAGGCCTTCGTCGCCGCCCTCTCCACCACGCAGTCCGCGGAGAAGACCGGCAAGAAGTAGTGGTGACAGTCCGCTCGAGCGACGTGCCGACGCAGCCGTGGGCCAACGGTGGCGGTACGACGCGCGAGCTCGCACGAGCCGACGACGGGTCGTGGCGGATCAGCCTCGCCGACATCGAGGCCGACGGACCGTTCTCGACCTTCGCAGGGCGGCTCCGGCTGCTCACCGTCGTCGACGGCCCCGTGCTCGGCCTCGACGTCGACGGCGAGACCCACGTGGTCGAGCCACAGCGCCCGTTCTCGTTCTCCGGCGATGCCGCGGTCGTCGCGACGGTGGCCGAGGGCGCGGTCCGGGTGCTCAACGTGATCGTCGACCCGTTGCTCGTCGCCCCGTTCGTGACGGTCCTCGAGCTGGGTCGTACGTCGGTGCTGCCGCTCGCCGACGACCAGGCGGCGTACGTCCTCAAGGGCGCCGAGAGCGGATCGCTGGTCCGCGGCCCCGGTGAGGTCCGCGGCCGGTGCACGGTCGCGGTCGTGACCCTCGAGCGCGCCTGACCAATCCGTGAGGGCCCTCGGCCGCGAAGGCCGGACATGCACCTCGCTGATCGGCTCCGGGTCGAGCTGATGCGTGCGAGTGCGCCCTTCACCGTGTCGTACGGCGACGGCCTGAGGTTCGCGGGACGCGACCTGCCGCCACCGACCCGTCTGCGGGTCCCCACCCGGCACGGCAAGGTCTCCGTCCGGCTCTACCGTCCGGCGCCCGGTCCGCTCCCGGTGCACGTGCACCTGCACGGCGGGGCGTTCCTGATGCGCTACCCGGCGATGGACGACTGGTGGTGCCGCTACGTCGCAGCGACGGCCGGGGTGGTGGTCGCCAACGTCGACTTCGAGGTGGCGCCCCGCGTCGCCTACCCCGTCGCCCAGCACCAGGCGCACGACGTGGCCGCGGCGCTTGCGGCGGACGGCACGCCGGTCTCGGTCGGCGGCTTCAGCTCCGGTGGAGGGCTGGCCGCGTCGGTCGCCCTCCAGGCCAGGGACAGCGGGTCCTTCGCACCGACGCTCCAGGTGCTCGGCATCCCGGCGCTCGACATCGCAGCAGACCCCGCCGCCGGCGGACCGGGCATGATCACGCCCGACCTGCGACGCCTCGTGCGGCGCGTCTACTTCCCCGACCCGGCCACGCGCCTGGAGCCCTATGCCTCGCCGTTGCTGGCGACCGACCTCACCGGGCTGCCGTCGGCGATCGTGCTCACCGCCGAGCACGACGTGCTGCGCGCCGAGGGCGATGCGTACGCCCATCGGTTGCGCGCGGCCGGGGTCCGGGTGATCCACGACGTCACCCCGGACGTCGACCACTACTTCCTCACCGAGGACCCGGTGCGCGCCCGCGTGACCATGGCGATGGTGGCCGGCGAGATCCGCGATGCGGGCCAGCAGGCGCCCCGACGCGGCTAGAGCTCGCGCGTGATCGTCAGGCGCGTGATCGTGATGCCGAGGCCGGCCTCGAGCGCCGCGATCGGCTCGTCGAGCTCGTCCTTGCGCGGGCGGCGGGTGCGCGCGAACCAGGTCACGTCGAGCGGACGGTTGCGCGCGGAACCGGTGGCCCGCCAGTAGCCGGTGATCCGACCGTCCACGAGCAGCGGTGCCAGCAGCATCCCGTTGCTCTCGTTCCAGAGGCGCCGGTGGTGCTCGGGCGTGGCGAAGCGGTCGCGCGCCTTGGAGTCGTAGCCGCACAGGAGGGCGTCGAACTCCGGCAGGAGGCGTACGCCGGGCAGGTCCCGGGGCGGCGGTGCCCCGGGAAGGTCGAGGTAGGTGCGTCCGTCCGGTCCCTCCTCCTGGACCAGGTCGAGCCCGGACAGCGCCTCGTCGACGACGCGCGGCGTGACGCCCGACCACCAGGCGACGTCCTGGCGCGACGACGGTCCGTGCGCGGCCAGGTGCAGCCGCACCACGTCGGTCATCGTCGCGGTCCCGGTCGGGTCGAACGTGCCGTAGACGGGCTTGCCCTGTCCCTCCCACTTCTCGCCGGAGGCGGGCCGCCTGACCAGGCCCCCGTGGCCGAAGGCGAGGTAGCGACCGGGGCCTGCCTCTGCGGCGTCCTGGGTCGCGGGGGAGTGCGTGACCAGCCAGTCCACGAGGTGCAGGCGGAGCTCCTCAGGCGTACGCCACTCGCGGGCGAAGTCCTCGACCGAGGCGAAGAGGTCGGCGACCTGCTCGTCGGAGACGCCGAGCACCCGCGCCCACCGGTGGTGCTGCCCGACGCGGGTCGCCTCCGCCAGGACCGTGTAGTGGGCGGGGGTCGCGGTGTGGACGGTGCCGCGGATGGTGCTGCCGCGCACGATCGCCCCGGTCGCGTACGCCTCGGTGATCTGCGCATGCGTGGTGCCGGGGAAGCGGGCGGCGATGCCGATGAAGGCCGAGCGGGCCGTCTGGGTCTGGAGGGCGCCGATGGCCTCGACTGCCGACGCGACGTCGGGTGCACCCGGGGGGAACTGCCGGGCCAGGGCGAGCCCGGCCAGGTCGTCCCACGAGTGCCCCACCCCTGCACGCTAGTGGGAAGGGATGGTCGTGGCACCCCTGGCCGGGGTTGACTGGCGCCATGCCGTCACCAGTCACCCTGCGGTCCAGCCGCAGCATCCCCGTCGCCGTCGACGTCGCGTACGCCGCGGTCCTGCCGATGCCACTGCCCCGGATCTTCCGCCGCCGCTACCTCGCGCTGCCGGCGATCAAGGAGGTGCGCGACCAGGTCGGCGACTGGGGGACGGTCGGCCAGAGCCGCACGATCGTGCTGGCCGACCGCAGCACGATGCGCGAGACGCTCACCAGCGTCACGACCGGTGCCAGCTTCGGCTACGACATCGTGCCCGTGACCGGGGCCCTCAAGCCGCTGGTGGCCGGGGCCGAGGGACTCTGGGCCTTCGCGCCGGCCGGCGACGGCGTCGAGGTGTCCTGGCAGTGGGTGCTGGAGCCGACGCGGGTCGGGGCACTGGTCATGCCTGCCCTCAGCCGGATGTGGCAGGGCTACGCCCGCCAGGCGCTCGAGGAGATCGAGCAGGAGCTCCTGGCTGGTTGATGCCGAGGCGTCAACCCCGCATCGCGCCACCGGAGCGGCCATACGACTCCGCGACGATCTCGGCGACCACGGACAGCGCGATCTCTCCGGGTGCCTTGCCGCCCAGGTCGTGGCCGGCCGGCACGTGCAGGGTGCTCACGTCGACACCCTCGGCCACCAGCTCGTCGAGGAGCCCTGCCGCGCGCGTGCGGCTCGCCATCATGGCGACGTACGTGGCCTCCGAGGCGAGCGCCGCACGCAGCACCGCCGGCGCGTCCGGTGCGTCGTGGTCGCACAGCACCACGGCGTCGCCCGGCTGCACGTGCAGGCCCGGCCCGCCGTCGTCCGCCGACTCGACCAGGACCGTGCGCCCGACCGTCGACGCGATCGACGCGATCGAGCGGGCGATCGGGTTGTCGCTCAGGACCAGCACCCGCCCGCGCTGCTCAGGCTCGGGGATCCACGGGATCTGCCGCATGCTCATGCCCATCAGCCTAGGGTCGCGGCATGCGCGTCGCCATCCCTCCCGGCCTCCAGTCGCAGGAGGACCTGGGCGAGGACTGGGCCCGCTGGCTGCGCCGGTTGCCACGACTGACCGATGAGCTGCTCGACGACTGGCGGTTGACGCCGGTGGCCGACGCGCTCCACGGCTACTGCTCGCTGGTCGTGCCGGTCGTGGACGCCGACGGGGCGCCCGGTGGGCTCAAGGTGACCTTCGACGGCGACGACGAGTCGCTGCACGAGGGGCTGGCGCTCCAGCACTGGGGCGGTCGCGGGGCCGTACGGCTGCGGCGGGCCGACCCGCACCGACGCGCCCTCCTGCTGGACTGGATGGCCGGACCCGACCTCTCCGACACCTGGGACGTCGAGGCCTGTGAGGTGGTCGGCGGGCTCTACGGCCCGTTGCACCTGCCTGCGCTGCCTCAGCTGGCGACCGTCGCGTCGTACCTCGAGGCGTGGCTCCGCGAGCTCGACGAGCTCGGCCGCAACGTCCCGATCCCGCGGCGCTACGTCGAGCAGGCCCTGTCGCTCGGCCCGGACCTGCTCGCCGGCGACGTGCCGCAGGTGGTGGTGCACGGCGACCTCCACTACGCCAACGTGATGTCCGACGCCGCGGGGGAGTGGCTGGCGATCGACCCCAAGCCGATGGCGGGCGATGCGCACTACGAGCCCGCGCCGATGCTGTGGAACCGGATGGACGAGCTCGCCGGCCCGGGTGCGGTCGGATCCGTGCGCGACGGCCTGCGGCGACGGTTCCACGCGCTGGTCGACTCGGCCGAGCTCGACGAGGCCCGCGCCCGCGACTGGGTCGTCGTGCGGATGGTCGTCAACGCAGGCTGGTCCGTGACGGACGCACGGCGGGCAGGTCGCGCCCTGACCACCGACGAGCAGGACTGGATCACCCGCTGCATCGCGATCGTGAAGGCTGTCCAGGACTAGACGGAGGGGCGTCCGTACGGGCATCCGGATGGGCCGAAAGTCGCATCCTCTGGGGTGAAACCGTCCAATTGGCCGCGTTTGCTACCACCCGGTAAACCAAGTGATCTAGGTTACAGCCCAAGCCAGCTGCACCCCCGCTGTTGTGGCGCGGCCGCGCCACGCTCCGACGAATGAGTAGGTAACAGATGCCGACCACGATCGACACGGCCTTCCTCGACACCATGCCGGCCAACGTGGCCGTCCAGTTCTTCGACCGCGTCGCCAAGACGCCGGACGCCGAGGCCTTCCGGTTCCCGCGTGGGGAGGCATGGGAGTCCGTCACGTGGAAGCAGGTCGGCGACAGGGTCGAGGCCCTTGCGGCCGGCCTCATCGCGCTGGGCATCGAGCCCGAGCAGCGTGTGGGCATCGCCGCCGGCACGCGCTACGAGTGGATCCTGGCCGACCTGGCCGTCATGTGCGCGGCAGGAGCCACGACCACGGTCTACCCCAGCACCAACGCCGAGGACACCGCCTACATCCTGGGTGACTCCGAGAGCCGCATCGTCTTTGCCGAGGACGACGTCCAGATCAAGAAGCTCACCGACCACCGCGCCGAGCTGCCGCACATCTCCAAGGTCGTCACCTTCGACGGGAAGGCAGACGGCGACTGGGTCATCTCCCTCGACGACCTCGCCCAGCTGGGTGCGGCGAAGCTCGCCGAGCAGCCCGACATCGTGCAGGCAGCAGCGAAGGCCGTCGGCCCCGACCAGCTCGCCACCCTGATCTACACCTCCGGCACGACCGGTCGTCCCAAGGGCGTACGCCTGCGCCACAAGTCGTGGGTCTTCGAGGGTGAGGCCATCCGGGTCCAGGACATCCTCGACGAGTCCGACCTGCAGCTCCTCTGGCTGCCGATGTCGCACTCGTTCGGCAAGGTGCTCCTCTCCGCGCAGCTCGCCTGCGGCTTCGCCTCCGCGGTCGACGGTCGCGTCGACAAGATCGTGGACAACTGCGCCGCGGTGAAGCCCACGTTCATGGGTGCAGCGCCCCGCATCTTCGAGAAGGCCTACGGCCGGATCCAGACGATGCAGGCGGCCGAGGGCGGCGCCAAGGAGAAGATCTTCAACCAGGCGTTCAAGGTCGGCCTCGAGGTGGACCGGCTCAAGCGCGACGGCCGGTCCGTCCCGCTGCCGCTGAAGGTCCAGCACGGCCTCTTCGACAAGCTGGTGTTCAGCAAGGTGCGCGAGCGCTTCGGAGGACGCGTGCGCTTCTTCATCTCCGGCTCCGCCGCGCTCAACCGGGAGATCGCCGAGTGGTTCAACGCCGCCGGCATCGTGATCCTCGAGGGCTACGGCATGACCGAGAACTCGGCGGGCGGCACGGTCAACCACCCCGACCACAACCGCATCGGCACCGTGGGTCCGCCGCTTCCCGGCAGCGAGGTCAAGATCGGCGAGGGCGACGAGGTCATGCTGCGCGGCCCCCACGTCATGGAGGGCTACCACAACCTCCCCGAGGAGACGGCGAAGACGCTGACCTCCGACGGCTGGCTGCACACCGGCGACAAGGGCTCCCTCGACGCCGACGGCTACCTCACGATCACCGGCCGCATCAAGGAGCTCTTCAAGACCTCCGGTGGCAAGTACATCGCCCCGCCGGCGATCGAGTCCAAGTTCAAGGCCATCTGCCCCTACGCCAGCCAGTTCATGGTCTTCGGCAACGAGCGCAACTACGTGGTCGCGCTGGTCACCCTCGACGAGGACGCCATGGTCGGGTGGGCCGCCGAGAACGGCATGCAGGGCAAGTCCTACACCGAGGTCGTCCAGAGCGACGCGGTGAGCGCGATGGTCACGGCCTACGTCGACGAGCTCAACGGCAAGCTCAACCGGTGGGAGACCATCAAGAAGTGGAAGCTCCTCGACCACGACCTCTCGATCGAGTCCGGTGAGCTCACGCCCTCGATGAAGGTCAAGCGCAACGTCGTGGAGGAGAACCACAAGTCCCTGATCGACGGGATGTACGCCTGACGCCGGCTGTTGAGTGGGGCGGGGGCGTACGCGTGGTTGGATGACCGCGTGCCCCCCGCCCAACCCGACGGCGACGTCGCGCCCGAGGACGGCCTGCTCCCTGACGAGGCGTGGGCGGAGTTCGGCAGCAAGCCGTTCGGCCTCTACGTTCACGTGCCGTTCTGCAGCGTCCGCTGCGGCTACTGCGACTTCAACACCTACACGGCGCTCGAGCTCGGCGACGAGGTCGGAGCGAGCCGCTCGTCGTACGCCGAAGCGGCGATCCGCGAGATCCGTTTCGCCCGCCACGTGCTGGGCCATCGCGACGTCAAGATCGAGACGATCTTCTTCGGTGGCGGCACGCCGACGCTGCTCAAGCCCGCCGACCTCGGCGCGATCCTCGCGAGCGCGGCGGCGGAGTTCGGCCTGGCCGACGACGTCGAGATCACGACCGAGGCCAACCCCGACAGCGTCGCGGCGTGGGACCTCGAGGAGCTGCGCACCGCGGGCTTCAACCGGATCAGCTTCGGCATGCAGTCGGCCGTCGACCATGTCCTGCGGACGCTCGACCGCACGCACGACCCGATGCGGGTGCCCGCAGCCGTCGACTGGGCCCGTCGCGCCGGCTTCGACGACGTCAGCCTCGACCTGATCTATGGCACGCCCGGTGAGTCGCTCGCGGACTGGGAGACCTCGGTCGAGGCGGCGCTGGCGTGCCACCCCGACCACATCTCGGCGTACTCCCTCATCGTCGAGGAGGGCACGGCGATGGGTCGGCAGGTCGCGCGCGGTGAGCTGCCGATGCCCGACGAGGACGACCTCGCCGACAAGTACCTCCTCGCCGACGAGCGGTTCTCCGCCGCCGGGATGGAGTGGTACGAGGTGTCCAACTGGGCGACCTCGCCCGACCACTGGTGCCGGCACAACCAGCTCTACTGGACCGGCGCCCACTGGTGGGGCGTCGGCCCGGGCGCCCACTCACACGTCGGTGGGGTGCGCTGGTGGAACGTCAAGCACCCGTCGGCGTACGGCCAGCGACTCGCCCGCGGCGTCTCACCCGCGCTCGCCCGCGAGGTGCTCGGCTACCGCGACCAGAAGGTCGAGCGGATCCTGCTCGAGATCCGTCTCGTCGAGGGCCTGCCGGTCACCGTCCTGGATGCCCCCGGTCGCTCCCAGATCGCCCGCCTGGTCGCCGACGGGCTCGTCGAGCTCGTGGCCGAACGGCTGGTCCTCACCCTCCGTGGCCGACTCCTCGCCGACGCGATCGTGCGGGACCTCGTCGAGTAGCGGGCATTCGGTGGTCGAGTAGCCCGCGAGGCACGAGCCGAGCCCTACTCGACCACCCGACCCTTTGAGCCCTTCGCTTCGCTCAGGGCTGGGTCGTGAAGTCGATGAGCTCCTCGACCCGGCCCAGGAGGGCGGGCTCGAGGTCGGCGAACGAGCTGACCCGGCCGAGGACGTGCTTCCACGCGCGGGCGATGTCGGCCTGGTCGCGGTGGGGCCAGCCGAGCTGTTGGCAGGTGCCGGACTTCCAGTCGATGCCCTTGGGCACGGACGGCCACCTCGCGATGCCGAGGCGGTCGGGCTTGACGGCCTGCCAGACGTCGATGAACGGGTGGCCGACCACCAGCACGTGCTTGCCGACGGGGGAGCGGGCGATGCCCTGCGCGATCCGTGCCTCCTTCGATCCCGGCACGAGGTGGTCGACCAGCACGCCGACCCGCCTCTGCGGACCCGGCTTGAAGTCGCGGAGGTGGTCGGCGAGGTCGTCGACGCCGCCGAGGTACTCCACGACCACGCCCTCGATGCGCAGGTCGTCGCCCCAGACCTTCTCGACCAGCTCGGCGTCGTGGCGGCCCTCGACGAAGATCCGGCTGGCCCGGGCGACGCGGGCGCGGGCGCCGGGCACGGCGACCGAGCCCGATGCCGTACGCGTGGGTGCCGCCGGCGCGCCTGATCGCACGGGCCGGGTGAGGATCACCGGCCTGCCCTCGACCAGGAAGCCGGGCCCGAGCGGGAACGTACGCCGCTTGCCGCGCCGGTCCTCCAGCGTCAGCGTGTCGATGTCGCGATCGACCGCCACCACCTCGCCGCACCAGTCGGTGGTCACCTCCTCGACGACCATGCCGATCTCGGTCGGCACCTCGACGGCGCGACCCTTCTTCGGGGCACGCCAGTCGCCCGAGAGGACGTCGGTTCCATAGCGATCGGGAGGCACTGGACTACGGTATGGACCACCACTTGATCTCGGGGGAGGCCACGCCGTGGAGAACCGAACACGTCCCACCAGCAACAGCGGCATCGCGCGCGGCCTCGGGGGCCGCAGCGGGTTCTCTGGATCCGACGTCGACGGCGACGTCCCGCAGGAGGCGACCTCGAAGGCCGAACGCGTTGCTGCGGTGCGCAACTGGCACGACGCGATCAACCACTTCGAGGACTACGAGGACCAGAACCGGTTCCGCTTCGGCAAGCTGGTCCCCTCGCACGAGATCCTCGTGGCCACCGCGATCGTGCTGGTCTTCTTCGGCGGCTACGCGGGCTTCATCGCCTTCCTCGCGCTGACCCGCTGAGCCTCGCGCCGGCTCAGCCCCCGGCGATGCCGGCGCCCTCGGCGCCGTCGCCGCTGTTGGCCCCGCCGCCGGACCCCTGGTCCGAGTCCTCAGCCGAGTCCTCGTCCGAGTCGTCGGACGACTCGACGGGCGGGTTGCCCAGGTCCTCCTGGGTGGCGTCCATCTCGAGCTCGTCGCGGCTCTTCGTCTCCTCCGCGTCGGGGTCGAGGGGCTCGGCCAGAGGATTGTCCTCGCCAGGCTGGAGGTCTTCGGGCAGGTCGTCGTCGGAGATCCCGCCGAGCCTGGCCTCGTCCGGTGACGCCGTGCCACCGGAGTGGTCGGCGTCAGCCTCGCTGGTGCCGCTGGCCGCCTGGGGCGGATCGGTCGACTCGGAGGTGTCGGCGTTGTCGGGGCGCTGCTCGTTCTCGGACTCGCTCATGCACCAGTCCTACCGAGGTCGAGCGCGACGCGTCCAGCCCCCAGAGGGTGGGGGCTGGGTACACCTAGATCAGCGGCAGCCGCTTCTGGCTGCGGGGGAGGTGCTCGTAGCCGAGGCGTACGGCGCTCTCCAGCAGCGCGCGGTCCCACGGCCACTCGCCCTCGGCGAGCGCCTGCGACTGCGGTACGCCGCGCGAGGCGAGGTCGCGGATGGTCTCGGCGATGGTGCCGAGCTCGATCCGCTGGTCCTGCACGAAGTCCTTGTCGACGACCTGGCCGTGCCCGGGCACGACGACCGTGGCATCGGTCATCAGCCCGATCACGAGGTCCAGCGTCGTGGGCCACTCCAGCGGCCAGGAGTCGTCGCCGATGAACGGCGGGTCGGACTCCTCGACCAGGTCGCCGCCCAGGAGCACGTCGGCGTCGGGCACGCGTACGACGAGGTCGCCCGCCGTGTGCCCGCGGCCCGGGTGGATCAGCTCGACGGCGCGATCGCCCAGGTCGATCTGGACGGCGGAGGAGAAGGTCTTGGTGGGCAGGTGCAGCGTGGTGGCGAGGATCTCCTCACGCCGCGGGTGGTCGGTGGACGTCTCGTAGTTCTCAAAGGTTCGAGCGGCCGACTCCTCGATGTGGTCCCGTGCCCACCCGGTGGCATGGATCGGCATCTCGCCGAACTGCTCGACCATCGTGGCGTTGCCGAAGTGGTGGTCCCAGTGCTCGTGGGTGTTGACGAGGCCGGTCAGCGGACCCGCGCCCAGGCGGCGTACGTCGTCCGCCACGATGCGAGCGGCCTCCGCCGAACCGTGGGTGTCGACCATGAGCAGGCCGTCGGAACCGCCGATGAGGGTGATGTTGACGTGCATCCAGTCGTAGTGCGCCACCCAGACCCGCGGCGCCACCTCCTGGAACCTGGGCGTGAAGTCGGGCATGGAGGCGAGCCTACGGTTGACTAGTAGTCTTGGCACTCAGGGCGAACGAGTGCCAGAACGATGCCAGTACCGACCGACGCGAGGAGGGCCGACGTGGTCGACGACCGCAAGCTCGACGTGCTCCGCGCGATCGTCGAGGACTACGTCGCGACGGAGGAGCCCGTCGGCTCCAAGGCGCTCGTGGAGCGGCACGGCCTCGGCGTCTCCCCGGCGACCGTCCGCAACGACATGGCGGCGCTGGAGGAGGAGGGCTACATCCACCAGCCCCACACCAGCGCGGGTCGCGTGCCGACCGACAAGGGCTACCGGCTCTTCGTCGACAAGCTCGCCACCCTCAAGCCGATGAGCACGGCCGAGCGCCGGGCGATCTCGACCCTGCTGGACGGCGCCGTCGACCTCGACGACGTGGTGCAGAAGTCGGTGCGGCTGCTGAGCCAGCTGACCCGGCAGGTCGCGATCGTGCAGTACCCGACCCTGTCCCGCTCGACCGTCCGCCACGTCGAGCTCGTCGCGCTCACCCCGACCCGGGTGATGCTGATCGTGATCCTCAGCACCGGCCGCGTCGAGCAGCGCCTCGTCGAGCTCGACGCGCCGCTGGGCGACACCGACCTCGCCGACCTGCGGATCGCGGTCAACCGGGTCACCGCGGGTGTGCAGATCGCCGCCGCCGCGGCCGCGGTGGGCGACCTGCCCGACGCCGTACGCCCCGAGCAGGCCGACGGCACCCGGACGATCGTGTCCGTGCTGGTCGAGGCGATGTCCGACCACCGCAGTGACGAGCGGGTCGCCGTGAGCGGCACCGCCAACCTCGCGCGCTACGGCGACTTCGACACCGCCGTGCGCCCGCTCCTCGAGGCGCTGGAGGAGCACGTCGTGCTGCTCAAGCTGCTGGGGGAGTCGGGCGTCGACGCGGTCACCGTCCGCATCGGCCACGAAGGCCCCTACTCCGAGCTCGCCTCCAACAGCGTCGTCGCCACCGGCTACGGACCGCAGGAGCTGCACCTCGGCTCCCTCGGCGTGGTCGGACCGACCCGCATGGACTACCCCGGATCCATGGCAGCCGTACGCGCCGTCGCGCGCTACGTCTCCCGGATCCTCGATGAAGGAAACCAGTGACCCAGGACCCCTACGAGATCCTCGGCGTCTCCCGCGACGCGAGCGCCGACGACGTCAAGAAGGCCTACCGCAAGCTGGCCCGCCAGCTGCACCCCGACGTCAACCCGGACCCCGAGACCCAGGAGCGGTTCAAGGACGTCTCCCGCGCCTATGAGGTCCTCAGCGACTCCGGCAAGCGCGCGGCGTACGACCGCGGTGGCGATGCCTTCAGCCAGGGCTTCGGCGGCAATGGCCAGGGCTTCTCGTTCACCGACATCATGGACGCGTTCTTCGGGGGCAATGCTCCCGGCGGCGGTGCGACGCGGGGTCCGCGCTCGCGCGCGCGGCGTGGCCAGGACGCCCTGATCCGGCTCGACGTACGACTGGCCGAGGCGGCCTTCGGCGTGACGCGCGACCTCAAGGTCGACACGGCCCTGACCTGTGAGGCCTGCTCCGGCCAGGGCACCGCGCCCGGCACCTCCCCGATGATGTGCGAGACCTGTCACGGGCAGGGCGAGGTCGCCGTGGTCCAGCGGTCGTTCCTCGGCGAGATCCGCACGCTCCGTCCGTGCGCTGCCTGCCGCGGCTACGGCTCGATCATCCCCGACCCGTGCCGCGAGTGCTCGGGCGACGGCCGGGTCCGCTCGCGCCGCACGCTCACCGTGAAGATCCCCGCAGGCGTCGACCACGGCACCCGCGTCCAGCTCACCGGCCAGGGTGAGGTCGGGCCGGGCGGCGGTCCCGCCGGCGATCTCTACGTCGAGATCCACGTCGAGCCGCACAAGACCTTCACCCGCCACGGCAACGACCTCCACACCACGATCTCGCTGCCGATGACGGCCGCCGCGCTCGGCACCCAGCTCACGCTGCCCGCTGCTCGAGGCCGACCTGTCGACCGACGCCGACTCCGAGACCAGCCCGGTGACGACGTACGACCTCGAGGTCCGCCCCGGCACCCAGTCGGGCAGCGAGCAGGTCATCCGCGGCTTCGGCGTGCCGAGCCTGCGCGGCGGGCGCGGCGACCTGGTCGTCAGCATCGCCGTCGACACCCCGACGCGGCTCGACCCGCGCCAGGAGGAGCTGCTGCGCGAGCTGGCCGCGATCCGTGGCGAGGAGTCGCCGGACGGCCAGAACGAGGCTCCGACCAAGGGCATGTTCGGCCGGCTCCGCGACGCCTTCCAGGGATGAGCCGGGGCTGATGTCGCTCCCGGTCCACCTCGTGCCGTCGCTGGCGGAGGTGACGGTCGGGTCCCTCGTCGAGGTGACCGGCGACGAGGCGCACCACGCCGTCGCCGTACGCCGGCTGCGCGAGGGTGAGCAGGTCGTGCTGACAGACGGCCTCGGCACCTCGGTCACCGGACCGGTCGCGACGACCGGCAAGCGGGTCTTCGAGGTCCGCGTGTCATCGGTGGAGCGGGCCGAGCGGCCCGAGCCCGCGATCACCGTCGTCCAGGCCCTGCCGAAGGGCGACCGCGGCGAGCTCGCCGTGGAGGTGCTGACCGAGGTCGGCGTGGACCGGATCGTGCCGTGGGCCGCGTCGCGGTCGGTCGCGGTCTGGAAGGGCGAGCGCGCCGCGAAGTCCCACGCGAAGTGGCAGGCCACCGCCCGTGAGGCCGCCAAGCAGGCCCGCCGCTCGTGGCTGCCGACGGTCACGCCCCTCGCCTCGACGGCCGACCTGGCGGAGCTGGTCGCCCGGGCCGACCTCGCGGTCGTGCTGCACGAGGACGCCACGCTCCCGCTCGGCGCTGTCGACGTGCCCGCGACCGGGCGGATCGTCGTCGTGGTCGGGCCGGAGGGCGGCATCTCGCCCGACGAGCTGGCCGTGCTCGCCGACGCGGGCGCGCATGCCGTACGCCTCGGCGCCGAGGTGCTGCGGACCTCGACGGCCGGTGTCGTCGCCGTCGCGGCCCTGCTGGCCCGCACTCAGCGCTGGACCTAGTCGACGATCGTGATCCGCCGGGTGTCGGTGTCGAACTGCCCCTGACCCGACGGGTCGTCGGTCTGGGAGATGACGACGTAGTCGCCGGGTGCGACGTCGGTGAGGTCGAACGTCACCTCGAACGGGTAGAGCCGGTTCTCCTCCCAACCCGCGATCGCCGGCTTCTGGTCGACGATGTAGGTCCCCTCCCACCGCTGGAGGCGGGTGACGACGTTGCCCTCGAAGGAGTTGGCGACGCCCTTCACGGTGAACGGTTCGTCGTTGTCGACGACCTGACCCTCGAACGGGTCCGACAGGCTGACGTGCGCCAGCACGGCCAGGTCGGAACCGGCAGCCAGCGGCTCGGCGGTCGGCACGCCGAGCACCTGGTCGACGGGCTCGTCGAAGAGCAGGAATCGCACCGGCAGGCGTTCGCCCACGACGCCCTGCGCCGTGCGGATCAGCTGCTCGACCGCGAGCTGTGCCTCGGCCTGCGACAGGCTGCCCCGGTCGTGCAGGTCGGCCTCCGGATCGCCACCGAGGTGGATCTCGATGACGTCCCCCGCGTCGTCCAGGGACGCTCCCGCCTGCGTCAGTGCCGGCCACGGCACGCGGTAGTCGGGGTCGAGGGGGAGCAGCCCGGCCCCGTCGGGCCGGTTGCCCACCGCGGCGGCGACGGCCGCGTCGAGCGGATCGCCCTCCACCTGGCGGAACTCCCGGTAGAGCCGTGGTCCCGCCGGGGTGTCGCCCACGTAGTAGACCGCTACCACGGCGCTGACGGGATTCCGTCGCCGTCGTCCTGGTCGGCGAGGTGTCCGCCGGGCCCGGGTCGGCGGTCGGCGTACCTCCCGTCGTCAGGGCCAGCGCGGTCACCACGGACGCGGCGACGAGGCCGACCCCGCCGACGGCCCACCAGCCACGGCCCGTACGGCGACCGTCGGTCGTGGCCGCCCGGATCGCGTCCAGCCGGTCGCCCGGCTCGACACCGTCGGTCACCTCGTGCAGGAGGTCGCGGATCGTGTCGTTGCTCATGAGGGGTCCTCCCACCAGTCGCCGAGCTGCGCGCGCAGGGCGGCGCTGCCTCGGTGTGCGTGTGCCTTGACGGCGCCGCGCGAGATGCCGAGCGCGTCGGCGATCTGCGCCTCGGACCAGTCCAGGTAGTGCCGGAGCACCAGCACCTCGCGCTGGCGCTCGGAGAGGTCCAGGAGCGCGGCGCGTACGGCGTCGCGCCGGGCCCCGCCGACGGTCGGTCCGTCGACGATCCCGGTGCCGGGTGGGCTCGTCCTCGCGTGCCGCTCGACGACGACGGTGTGCCGCAGGGCCGAGCGGGACCGGTTGACGACGGCCTGGCGCAGGTAGGCCAGTGCCTTGTCGGGATCGCGCAGCCGTGACCACCTGCCGTGCATCGCGACGAACGCGTCCTGCACGACGTCCTCGGCGGCGGCCTGGTCGTGCAGGAGCAGCACGGACAGGCGTACGAGCTGGCGCCAGTGGGCGGCGTACAGCTGCTCGACCGCCGTGTCGGCGTCGGCGCCGTGGAGGTCGGAGGCTGAGCCCACGGACGCCCTCCCTCGCGACGGTCTGGTCTGGATGGTCACGCCATGGGACGCGTCAGCCCGCCATCCGGTTGACGGCTACTTGATGGTGATCTGCTTGGTGTCGATCGCCGGGCCGTTGCCCTCGGCACCGCCAGAAGGGTCGTCGGTCTCGCACTGGACGACGACCGCACCGGTGATGCCCTCGAGGGGGAAGTCCACCTCGAACGGGAAGAGCCGGTCCTCCATCCAGCCGTCCGCCTGGTAGCCCTGCAGCACCGTCTCGACGCCGTCGACCAGGAGACGGCACGGGCCGGATGCCTCGAAGGAGTTGGCCACGCCGGTCACCGTCAGGGTGCCCGCGGTGATCGTGGCGCCCTCCTCGGGCGAGGTGATGTTGACGAGGTTGAGCGTCTCGAGCGCGCTGGCCTGCTCGTAGGGCACGTCCGACGGCAGCCCGAGGAGCGGGACGCCCGAGCCACCGCGATCGACCTGGATCGGGATGCGCTCCTGCTGCACCCCCTGCAACGTGTAGACCAGCTGCTGCATCGCCAGGTCAGCGTCGCGCTTCGTCATCGCGTCGGGACGCTCCGTGAAGCCGTCGCCCGGGACCTGCACCCGCAGGATCCCGTCGGTGGCGCTGACGTCGGCGACCTCGGTCTCGGGCCACAGGGTGCGGTAGTCGGGGTCGTCGGGCCGCCCGCCACCCATCACGAGCCGCGCGGCCTCCGTCAGGGGATCGCCCTGCACGCGACGGAACTCCCGGAAGAGTCGCGGCTCACCGCCCGGGCCGTCGCCCACCCAGTAGATCGGCACGGTCGTGCCGTCGTCCTCGGACGGTGACGTGGATGCGGACGGCGACGTCTCCGCCGCGGGCTCCTGGGACGGCTTCGGGGACTTCGAGCCGCCCTTGTCGCGGGTCGAGCCGACCGTCGGCACCGGGTCGTCGTTGCTGCACCCGGCGAGGACCAGGGCACTGAGCAGGACGACGGCGGACGCGCCCGCCCATCGTCGTACGGACGGACGGCGAGCGGGGAAGGTCATGATCTTCACGGTAGTTGGACGGAGGCGCCGCCCCATCGGTCCCACGCCGCGGCCAAACACCACATGACTGCGCGCACACACCACTAGGCTGGGAGCGTGAGCACCGCTGCGTCCGACTGCGTCTTCTGCAAGATCGTCGCGGGCGACATCCCGGCCGAGGTGCTCGGCCGCTCGGAGCACGCGATCGCCTTCCGCGACCTCAACCCGCAAGCGCCCTTCCACGTGCTCGTGGTGCCGTTCGACCACCACGACGACGCGGCCGCGTCCGCCGCCGCCGATCCCGCGAGCATCGGGCACCTCGTGACCCTCGCCGACGAGGTCGCCCGTAAGGGTGGCAACGCCGACTACCGCCTGATCGCCAACACGGGCGCGGGCGCCGGCCAGACCGTCTTCCACACCCATCTCCACGTGCTCGCCGGATCGTCCGGCATGACCGAATCCCTGATCTGAGCCCTGACATGACCCGATCGCGCCTCCGTCCCCGCTCACGCCTCTGGTCGCGGTCCTGACCCTCGGGCTGGTGGCGCTGTCCGCCTGCGCCGGGAGCGGCGACCCCGCTGCCGAGCGGAGCGCGACGCAGCCGGCGGACTCGAGCAACACGTCCCCGACCGCCGAGGAGGCCGCTGCGGCCGGACACAGCGGCCACTACTCCGAGCCGGCGAGGTCGCAGAAGCTGCGTGCCGGCGAGACGCGTACGACGATCGCGATGCCCGGCAGCTACACGCCGTCCGCGCCCTACGGCAAGGGCACCGACGACTACCGGTGCTTCCTGCTCGACCCCGAGCTCGAGAAGGACTCCTGGCTCACCGGCACCCAGGTGCTGCCCGGCAACCCCGACGTCGTCCACCACGTGATCCTGTTCCAGGTCGCGCCGGAGCAGGTGGCGGCGGCCGAGGCGAAGGACGCGGCCGAGGACGACGAAGGCTGGACCTGCTTCGGCGGCACCGGGCTCGACCCCTTCCAGGACGTCAACAAGTCGTCGTGGATCGGGGCCTGGGCACCCGGGGGCAAGGAGTCGGTGATCAAGCCCGGCCTCGGCATCCGCCTGCGCAAGGGCAGCCAGATCGTGATGCAGGTGCACTACAACCTGCTCGCCGGCCAGCAGCCGGACACCTCCGCCGCGCAGCTGCGCCTGGCGCCGGGGAAGCGGAAGTACGAGTCGCTCACCACGATGCTGCTGCCGGCCCCGGTCGAGCTGCCGTGCCGGGCGAAGTACGCCGACGGTCCGCTGTGCGACCGCGATGCTGCCCTCGCTGACGTCAAGGAGCGCTTCGGGGCCGAGGGCAACACCGCCGACCTCCTGCACCTCCTCTGCGGCGGCAAGCCGGAGCCCGGGAACACCCAGACCTGCCTGCGCACGCTGTCCGAGCCGATCACCATCCACGGCGTGGCCGGTCACATGCACCTGCTCGGGCGCTCGATCAAGATCGAGGTCCGGCCGGGCACGCCCCGGGCGCAGACCATCCTCGACATCCCGGTGTGGGACTTCGACGACCAGGGCAGCAGGCCGATCAAGCCGATCACCCTCCAGCCGTTCGAGCAGGTGAAGGTGACGTGCACGCACGTGCAGTGGCTGCGCGACAAGCTGCCCAGCTTCGAGGGACAGCCCGACCGCTACGTCGTCTGGGGTGAGGGCACCACCGACGAGATGTGCCTCGGGATGCTGCAGGTCACCCGGCCGTAACCGGCTGGGTCGTACGCCCCCCGCTCGGTAGCATGGAGGGGCTCCGCCACCGACCCGGAAGGCAGCCCGTCACGGGCATCCATGACTGACACGACCCGCAGCACCGCACCGGACAAGCCGACGCACACCGTCGTGGTCCCCAACAGCATCGACATGGTCTCCGTCCTGGGTCCGGGCGACGAGCACCTCCGGCTGATCGAGCGGGCCTTCGACGCCACTGTCCACGTCCGCGGCAACCGGATCACCCTGGCCGGCGACTCCGCCGAGGTCGCGACGGCCGAGCGGCTCCTCGACGAGGTCGTCACCCTCGTCCGCACCGGGCAGGGCGTCACCGTCGAGACCGTCGAGCGGATCATCCAGATGCTGCGCACCGAGACGCAGGAACGTCCGGCCGACGTGCTGAGCCTCAACATCCTGTCCAACCGCGGCCGCACGATCCGCCCGAAGACGCTGAACCAGAAGCGTTACGTCGAGTCGATCGACACCCACACGATCACGTTCGGCGTCGGCCCCGCCGGCACGGGCAAGACCTACCTCGCGATGGCGAAGGCCGTGCAGGCGCTGCAGGCCAAGGAGGTCAACCGGATCATCCTGAGCCGCCCGGCCGTCGAGGCGGGGGAGCGGCTCGGCTTCCTGCCCGGCACGCTCAGCGAGAAGATCGACCCCTACCTGCGCCCGCTCTACGACGCGCTGCACGACATGGTGGACCCCGAGACGATCCCCAAGCTGCTGGCCGCCGGCACCATCGAGGTCGCGCCGCTGGCGTTCCTCCGCGGCCGCTCGCTCAACGACTCCTTCATCATCCTCGACGAGGCGCAGAACACGACGCCCGAGCAGATGAAGATGTTCCTGACCCGCCTCGGCTTCGGCTCGCGGATCGTCGTCACCGGCGACACCAGCCAGGTCGACCTGCCGTCCGGCACGAAGTCCGGGCTACGGGTCGTGGAGGGCATCCTCGACGGCGTCGAGGACATCTCCTTCTGCCGCCTCACCCCCACCGACGTCGTACGCCACCGGCTCGTCGGCCGGATCGTCGAGGCCTACGAGGTCTTCGACGCACAACCCCAGCCGCAGGCCCAGCGTCCGCGCACCGCACCGACGAAGGCAGACAGGGCCAACCGATGAGCATCGAAGTCCTCAACGAGTCGGGCCTCGAGCTCGACATCCGCCGGCTGTCGCGGCTCGCGCGCTTCGTGATGGACCAGATGCGCGTCCACCCGCAGGCCGAGCTGTGCATCAAGGCGGTCGACGAGGACACCATCGCCGAG
This sequence comes from uncultured Actinomycetota bacterium, assembly GCA_963711175.1. Taxonomy (GTDB): domain Bacteria; phylum Actinomycetota; class Actinomycetes; order Propionibacteriales; family Nocardioidaceae; genus Nocardioides. The sequence continues at coordinate 146,120 of CAVQDC010000021.1, read as the reverse complement.
CTCAACGGGCAGTGGATGGACAAGGAGGGCCCGACCGACGTGCTCGCCTTCCCGATGGACGAGCTGCGTCCTGGACGCGTCAACGAGGAGCCCGAGGAGGGTGTCCTCGGCGACCTCGTCCTGGCCCCGTCCGTCGCCGAGCGACAGGGCGACGAGGCCGGCCACGGCCGGGAGGCCGAGATCGACCTGCTGACCGTGCACGGCATCCTGCACCTCCTCGGCTACGACCACGCCGAGCCGGACGAGCACGCCGTCATGTTCGGCCTGCAGGGCGAGCTGCTCGACTCGTGGCGCGCCGCCCCCGTCACCGACTGACCCGATGACCGACATCACCGCCGACATCTGGCAGCTCGGCTCCGCCGCAGTCCTCGTCTTCCTCGCCGGCCTCTTCTCGGCCGCGGACGCCGCCCTCAACGGGTTCTCCCGCGCCCGGGCGGAGGAGCTGCGGGCCGAGGGCCGGGCCGGCGCCAAGCGCCTCGTCCAGATCCTCGACGACCCGCCGCGCTACCTCAACACCGCGCTGCTGCTGCGCCTGCTCTGCGAGATCAGCGCCATCGTGCTGGTCAGCACGTGGGCGCGCGACGCCTACAGCGACTCGCTCGTCCCCAGCGTGCTCACCACGATCGGCGTCATGCTGGTCGTCTCGTTCGTCGCGATCGGCGTCGCGCCGCGCACGCTCGGCCGTCAGCACGACGCCAAGGTCGCGCTCCTGTCGGCCGGCCCGCTGTCGCTGGTGACCACCATCCTCGGCCCGATCCCGGCACTGCTGATCCTGCTCGGCAACGCGATCACCCCGGGCCGCGGCTTCAGCGAGGGCCCGTTCTCGACCGAGACCGAGCTGCGCGAGCTCGTCGACCTCGCCGAGGCGTCGGCCGTGATCGAGTCGGGCGAGCGCCGGATGATCCACTCCGTCTTCGAGCTCGGCGACACCAGCACCCGCGAGGTGATGGTCCCGCGCCCCGACGTGGTCTACATCGAGCGCCACAAGAACATCCGCCAGACGCTCTCGCTCTTCCTGCGCAGCGGCTACTCACGCATCCCGGTCATCGACGAGAACCTCGACGACATCGTCGGCATGGCCTACCTCAAGGACCTCGTGCGACGGGACTTCGAGGCGCCCGACGTCGAGTTCACCCAGCGCGTCGACGAGGTGATGCGCCCGGTGCACTACGTGCCGGAGTCCAAGCCGGTCGACGCCCTGCTCACCGAGCTCCAGGCCCGCCGCCAGCACATCGCCGTGGTCGTCGACGAGTACGGCGGCACCGCCGGCCTGATCACGATCGAGGACGTGCTCGAGGAGATCGTCGGCGAGATCACCGACGAGTACGACGTCGACGAGGTGGAGGTCGAGCACATCGAGGGCGGGGCCATCCGGGTCTCCTCGCGCTACCCGGTCGACGACCTCGACGAGATCGTCGGCTTCGACGTCGAGGACGAGGACGTCGACAGTGTCGGCGGCCTGATGGCCAAGCACCTCGGCAAGGTCCCGATCCCCGGATCCGTGGTGGAGTGCCACGGCCTGAGGCTCGAGGCCGAGCGGGCCACCGGTCGCCGCAACAAGATCGAGACCGTGCTGATCACCGTCCTCGGACCGGAGGGCGCGGAGGACCACGACGTGCTGACGAGGACCGCCCCATGACCGAGCAGACCGACCTCAGCGCCGAGGACGCCAAGCTGGTCACCCTGGCGCGGGCGACGCGGGCGCGTGCCCGGGCCGCCGAAGGCGCAGCGGTGCGCGACCTCGACGGGCGTACGTACGCCGCCGCGAGCGTCCGTCTCGAGCACCTCAGCCTGACCGCACTGGAGGTCTGCGTCGCCATGGCCCTGTCGTCCGGCTCCACCGGTCTCGAGGCGGCGGTCGTGCTCACCGACGGTGAGACGCCCGACCTCGCCGCGATCGGCGACTTCGCTGGTGCAGGCGTCCCGGTGCTGGTCGGCGACCCTCGGGGGAGCATCCACACGCATCAGGTGACCCCCTGAACGAGTGATCACATGTAGTTGTTGAGGGCAACCATATGTGACCTAGTAGATAGTCCCTCGCGCGTGTCGGACGTCCTCGATAGCGTGGAGGGGTGCACAGGCTGGTGGGTTGGGAGGGGCACGCTGCGGGTGTGGCGAGGCTCGAGGAGTCCTATGCCGCGCTCCCGGCTGGTTCGCCGGTGCGTCTCGCGAAGCGCACGAGCAACCTCTTCCGCGGTCGCGCTGCCCTGACGGCCGGACTGGACGTCTCAGGCCTCGACGGCGTGATCGAGGTCGACGGCGACGTGGCCGAGGTGCAGGGGATGTGCACCTACGAGCACCTCGTCGAGGCGACCCTCGCGCACGGCCGGATCCCGTTGGTCGTCCCGCAGCTGCGCACGATCACCCTCGGCGGTGCGGTCAGCGGCCTGGGGATCGAGGCGACGAGCTTCCGCAGCGGGCTGCCGCACGAGTCGGTGCTCGAGATGGACGTGCTCACCGGGGCCGGCGAGCTCGTCACGACCAAGCCCGGCGACGAGCTGTTCGACGCGTTCCCCAACTCCTACGGCTCGCTCGGCTATGCCACCCGTCTCCGGATCGAGCTCGAGCAGGTGCCGGCCCACGTCGCGCTGCGCCACGTCCGGTTCGACGATGCCGGCGCCCTGGCCGAGGCCGTGACGCGCATCGTCGACGAGCGGGCATGGGACGGCGAGCGGGTCGACGGGCTCGACGGCGTCGCGTTCTCGCCGGGCGAGCTCTACCTCACCCTCGCCCGCTGGACCGACGATCCCGGCCCGACGAGCGACTACGCCGGGCAGCAGGTCTTCTACCGCTCGCTCCAGGAGCGGTCGACCGACCGGCTCACGATGCTCGACTACCTCTGGCGCTGGGACACCGACTGGTTCTGGTGCTCGCGGGCGTTCGGCGCCCAGCACCCGCTCGTACGCCGGGTGTGGCCGCGACGGCTTCGTCGTTCTGACGTCTACTGGAAGCTCGTCGCCCTCGACCGCAGGTTCGGGATCGGCGACCGGCTCGACCGGCGTGCCGGCCGACCGCAGGGTGAGCGCGTCGTCCAGGACGTCGAGGTCCCCGTCGAGCGGCTCCCTGAGTTCCTCGACTGGTTCGACCGCGAGATCGGCATGCGACCCGTGTGGGTGTGCCCGCTGCGGCTGCGCGACCGCACCTGGCCGGGCTACCCGCTGACGCTCGACACGACCTACGTCAACGTCGGCTTCTGGGGCGTCGTCAACGTGGGGCCAGACGCACCGGAGTCCCCGCGCAACCGAGCGATCGAGGACAAGGTCTCCGAGCTCGGCGGCCACAAGAGCCTCTACTCCGAGGCGTTCTACGGCCCGGACGAGTTCGACCGCCTCTACGGCGGCGCCGAGCTGGCGCGGGTCAAGGCGCTGCACGACCCCGACCAACGACTCACCTCTCTCTACGACAAGGTGGTACGACGACGATGAGCTACAAGCTCGACTCCGGCTCCGACCGGACGACCCCACGACGGATGACGATCGGCGACGCCTTCGGCCGGCTCGTCCGCGGCGGCCTGCCACTGCGCTTCACGGCCTACGACGGCAGCAGCGCCGGCCCGTCCGACTCGGAGGTCGGGATGCACCTGCGCACCGAGCGCGGGCTGTCCTACCTGATGACCGCGCCCGGCGACCTCGGCCTGGCGCGCGCCTACACGAGCGGCGACCTCGACCTGGTCGGCGTGCACCCCGGCGATCCCTACGACGCGCTGGTGCTCCTGAAGGACCACACGAAGTTCCGGGCGCCCACGCCCGCCGAGGCCGTGGCCATCGTGCGCGGCCTCGGCCTGTCCCACCTGCGGCCTCCGGCCCCGCCGCCGCAGGAGCACCTGCCGCGCTGGCGCCGCGCCGTCGAGGGCCTGCGCCACTCGATGACCCGCGACGCCGAGGTCATCTCGCACCACTACGACGTGTCCAACCGGTTCTACGAGATGGTGCTCGGTCCGTCGATGGCCTACACGTGCGCGCTCTACGAGCCTGAGGACGCCACGCTCGAGGAGGCGCAGGCGGCCAAGTTCGACCTGGTCTGCCGCAAGCTCGCGCTCCAGCCCGGCCAGCGGTTGCTCGACGTCGGGTGCGGGTGGGGAGGGATGGTCCGCCACGCCGCTCGCGAGCACGGCGTACGCGCACTGGGCGTCACGCTCTCCCTCCAGCAGGCCCAGTGGGCGCAGGCTGCCATCGAGCGCGAGGGGCTCGGCCACCTCGCCGAGGTGCGCCACCTCGACTACCGCGACGTCACCGAGACCGGGTTCGACGCGGTCAGCTCGATCGGGCTGACCGAGCACATCGGCGTGAAGAACTACCCGGCCTACTTCGCGCACCTGCGCGACCGGCTCGCGCCCGGCGGGCGGCTGCTCAACCACTGCATCACCCGGCCGCACAACGGCCGCCAGGAGACGGGCGCCTTCATCGACCGCTACGTCTTCCCCGACGGCGAGCTGATCGGATCCGGCACGATCATCTCGGCCGCACAGGATCAGGGCCTGGAGGTGCAGCACTCCGAGAACCTCCGCCTCCACTACGCCTCCACCCTGCGCGACTGGAACCGCAATCTCGTCGACAACTGGGACGAGTGCGTCGCCGAGGTCGGTGAGGGCACGGCTCGCGTGTGGGGCCTCTACCTGGCCGGGTCGCGCGTCGGTTTCGAGCGCGACGAGGTCGAGCTGCACCAGGTGCTGGCGACCCGCAACCAGGAGGACGGACGCTCCGGCTTCCCGATGCGCCCCGACTGGTGAGACCACCGATAGCCTCGTCCGATGAGCACGCGGGCAGCACAGTTCAGCGCGCGGGTCGCGTCGCGTGAGCCGCTGACCGACCACCTCGTCCGCCTCGTGCTCGACGGACTCGACGGCTTCGAGAGCACCGGCGTCCCCGACGAGTGGGTCGGCCTCGTCGTGCCCGGGCAGTTCCAGAGCCGCTACTACACCGTGCGGAGCTTCGTCGACGGCCGGCTGACCCTCGACGTCGTCGTCCACGACGTCGGTCTCGTCACCGAGTGGGCGATGCGCGACTGCGTCGGCGACACCGTCACGATCACCGAGCCCAAGTCGTCGTTCGCGCCGCCCGCCGACGCTGCCTGGCTGCTGCTCGTCGGCGACCTGACGGCGATGCCCGCCACCGCGCGGATCCTCGAGGCCCACCCCGGCCTGCCGACGTACGTCATGGCCGAGGTGCCCGACGACCTGGCCGGCTACCTGCCCGACCATGCCGACGTCACCTGGCTGGCACCGCCGGCCCCCGGGCAGAGTGCGCTCGCCGAGGTGGTGGAGGGCATCGAGTGGCCCGCTGGGGAGGGGTACTTCTGGATGGCGGGGGAGTCCGCCCAGATGCGCGCGATCCGCAAGCACCTGATGCGCGAGATCGGGCTGCCGACCAGCCACTACGACGTGATGGGCTACTGGCGCGCCACCGCCGGACGGCAGCCCCGTGCAGTCGACCCCGGCCCCATCTGGCGCGCGGGCAAGGCGGCAGGGAAGAGTGACGAGCAGATCTGGGCGGAGTACGACGCAGAGCGAGAGGCGAGCGATGGCTGACGAGCACGATCAGGACCGCGACGAGCAGGCCGAGGCGCCGGAGGACGTGGTGGACGACGAGCTCGAGGACGACGAGGACGACGAGCTCGACGGCGACTTCGACCTGTCCGGGGTCGCCCCAGCGAGCGCGTTCTACCAGGCGCCCGAGGGCTACCGGAGTGGCTTCGCGTCCTTCGTCGGGCGGCCCAACGCGGGCAAGTCGACCCTGACCAACGCGCTGGTCGGGCAGAAGATCGTCATCACGTCCTCCAAGCCCCAGACCACCCGCAACGTGGTGCGCGGCATCGTCCACCGCGAGGACGCCCAGCTGATCCTCGTCGACACCCCCGGCCTCCACCGCCCCCGCACGCTGCTCGGTGAGCGGCTCAACGACCTCGTCCGCACGACGTGGGCCGAGGTCGACGTGGTCGCGGTCTGCTTCCCCGCCAACGAGAAGATCGGCCCCGGAGACCGCTACCTGGTGAGCGAGCTCGCCAAGGTGCGGCGTACGACCCGCATCGCCGTCGCCACCAAGACCGACCTGGTCACGCCCGAGCAGCTCGGTCAGCACCTGCTCGACATCGCCGAGCTGGGGGTGGAGACCTCGACCGAGTGGGCCGAGATCGTGCCGGTGTCCGCCGTCGCAGGCGACCAGGTCGACCTCCTCGCCGACCTGTTGGTCGCCCTGTTGCCGGAGGGCCCGCCGCTCTACCCCGACGGCGACCTGACCGACGCGCCCGAGGAGGCGCTCGCCGCCGACCTGATCCGCGAGGCCGCGCTCGAGGGCGTACGCGACGAGCTGCCGCACTCGATCGCCGTGGTCGTGGAGGAGATGGGCCTGCGCGAGGGGCGTCCCGACGACAAGCCGCTGCTGGTGATCGTCGCCAACCTCTATGTCGAGCGCGACTCCCAGAAAGGGATCATGATCGGCCACAAGGGTGCTCGCCTGCGCTCGGTCGGCACGGCCGCCCGCAAGCAGATCGAGGCCCTGCTCGGCACCCCGGTCTACCTCGACCTGCAGGTCAAGATCGCCAAGGACTGGCAGCGCGACCCGCGCCAGCTGCGCAAGCTCGGTTTCTGACCGCGTCCAGGCGTCCTGGCGGCGCCGCCTCGGCTCACTGAGCTGCAGGGCGCTCCCGCACGTGGGCGGGCACGGGGAGGCCGGGACCCAGGTCAGGGGCGTCGACCGGCTCGCCGAAGGCCATCCTGAGCGGGACGACACCGGCCCAGACGGGCTCGTGCAGGTCGTCCTCCGGGTCCTCGCCGAAGCCCGAGCCGACCTTGACCGACCACTCGGCGAGCGGGACGCGCAGCACCGAGGTGGCCGCCAGCTCCTTCGCCAGCGGGGCGCGGAGCTCGGCCCACCGCCCGGGCAGCAGGTGCTCGGTGAGCACCCGCAGGGCCCCGAGCCGCTCGTCGGCCGGCACGTCGGTCGCGACGCCGAGGATCGCGGCGCTGCGATAGCGCATGCTCGACTCGAACGCCGACCGCGCGTAGACGAGCCCGTCGAGGTGCACGACGCTGACGCACAGCGGGGCGCCGTCCGCGATCGCACGCATCAGCCGGCTGCCTGTCGAGCCGTGCAGCAGCAGGTGGTCGCCGTCGCGGGCACACGCCATCGGCAGGACGTAGGGCTGCCCGTCGACCTCGATGCCGACCGAGGCGTGCAGGGCCTCGTCGAGGATCGCGTGGAGCGCGACGACCTCGTCGACCTGCTTCTCCGGCAGCCGACGTACGTCGGTGCGGGCCGCGCGTCGACCGGGTCGGGCCTGTGGTTCCTCTGACGACTCCTCTGGCATGGGCCAGATCATGCACCAGCCATCGACGGGACCGATGCCTCTGACGCGTTTCGTCGACTTCCTGCGACCGACCTCGGTGGACCGTATGGTGGCCGGATCGACTCCCAGCGCCCCACCCTCGTCTCCGTCATCCAGCGCGTCTCGCTCAGCCTGTTGATCGCAGTGGTGGTTCCGGCGGTCCTCTTCTACGGGGTCTTCGTGCTGGCCGGGGTGTGGACCGCGATCGTGGCTGCGCTGGCCTGGTCCTACGGCGCCATCGCGTGGCGCGCAGCGACCCGTCGTCGTACGTCGGGGCTGCTGATCCTGACCGCGATCCTGCTCACCGGACGGACCGCGCTCTCGGTGGTGGCCGGCAGCACCTGGCTCTACTTCCTCCAGCCGGTGATCAGCGACGGCTTCGTCGCCCTGCTGTTCCTGCTGTCGCTCGCCAGCGCGCGGCCGATGGTGGCCCGGCTTGCCGGGGATTTCTACCCGATGGACCACGAGCTCGCGATGCGACCACGGGTCCGCCGCCTGTTCTGGCACCTCACCGCGCTGTGGGCGGCGCTCGGCCTCGCCAAGGCGGGCATGACCCTGTGGCTGCTCCAGTCCCAGTCACTCGAGACCTTCATCCTGGTCAAGAGCATCTCGATGCTGGCGATCAACGTGTTGGCGGCCTTCGCCACGATCGGCCTGGCCGCGTGGGTGGCGCGCAAGGAGGGCCTGATGGGCTCCACGCGCCTGGTGCCCCTGCCCGTCGAGGCCTGACGCTTGTCGGTCCGAGAAGTGGTTGATCCTGACCTGTGTGCCCTACGGGCTGGCGGGACCGCGAGCACCTCAGAATCCGATCGGTAGTCCGGCGTAGTTCTCCGCGAGCCCGGTGGCCCCGGCCTCGCTGGTGGCCACCCACCGCAGCTGCGAGAGCTGGAGCTGCTGGTCGAAGTCGTCGCCGCTGGTGTGCAGCATCGTGGTCATCCACCAGGAGAAGTGGGTGCAGCGCCACACCCGGCGCAGGGCCGTGTCGGAGTACGCGTCCGCGAGGCGGCTGTCGGCCTTGCGGACCAGGTCGACGAGGGCCGGCGCGAGCAGTCCGACGTCGGCGACCGCGAGGTTGAGGCCCTTGGCGCCCGTGGGCGGGACGATGTGCGCGGCGTCGCCCGCCAGGAACAGGCGTCCGTGCCGCATCGGGGTCTGCACGAAGGAGCGCATCGGCAGCACGCTCTTGTCCGTGACCGGTCCAGGCGTCAGGGACCAACCGTCCTGCCCGTGGCCGAGCCGGGTGGCGAGCGCCGACCAGATCCGGTCGTCGGACCAGTCGGCGATGTCGGTGTCGTTGGGCACCTGCAGGTAGAGGCGGGAGACGGTCGCGGACCGCATCGAGTGCATCGCGAACCCGTCCGGGTGCCAGGCATAGATCAGCTCGTCCGTCGACGGGGCGACGTCGGCCAGGATGCCGAGCCACGAGTACGGGTAGACCTTCTCCCAGCTCTGCCGCACGGCGTCCGGCACCGACGAACGCGACGGGCCGAACGAGCCGTCGCAGCCGACGACGACCGAGGCGCTCACCCGGGTCGGGGTGCCGGAGGCGGACACGAAGGTGACCGAGGGGGTCTCGGACTCCAGGTCGTGCAGGGCGGTCTCGGACACGCCGTAGTGGATCTCCTGCTCAGCCGCGGCCCGGGCCGCCACGAGGTCCTTCTGCACCTCGGTCTGGCCGTAGACCCAGACCGACCGGCCGGTGAGGTCGACGAAGTCGAGGTGGTGCCGCTCCTCGGGCCACTGCAGGTAGATCCCGCGGTGCTGGTCGCCCTCGCGCGCCAACCGGTCGCCGAGACCCGCTGAGTGGAGCAGGTCGACGGACGACTGCTCCAGGATGCCGGCGCGGATGCGGGAGGCGACGTACTCCTCGGTGCGGGTCTCGACCACCACGGACTCGACGCCGTCGGCCGCGAGGAGGTGCGACAGCAGCAAGCCGGCGGGGCCGGCACCGATGATCACGACCTGGGTCCGCACCTCGTCCATGGGTCCAGTCAACGCGGTGTGACGTACGTCGGACGAGGTGCTGATTCCGCTGGGTGGAAGACGGGGCCGCTCACGCGGACCGAGCGGCGTCCAGTGCGCGTCCCACGCCGCGCGCTGCGACCTGCAGGGCCGCGACGAGTCGCGGGCGGTCACGCTTGAGGGACGGCACGACGAGGCCGAGCGCGGCGACGACCTCGCCCCCGCGGCGCACCGGCACCGCCACCGAGCACGCGCCGAGGCTCATCTCCTCGGTCGTGGTGGCGTGGTCGTCGCGCAGCGCCTGGGCGAGCTGGCGGCTGAGTCGCCCCGGCTGGGTGACGGTGTACGCCGTGATCCGCGGCAGGTCGGCGAGCACCCGCTGCTGCACCTCGAGGGGGGCGTGGGCGAGCAGGACCTTGCCGACCCCGGTGGCGTGCATCGGCAGGCGGGACCCGATCGTGCTGACCACCGGCACCGAGGTGCTGCCGCGGAGCCGGTCGAGGTAGAGCACCTCGGTGTCGTCGCGCACCGCGAGGTGGACCGTCGCGCGGGTGGCGCCGTAGAGGTCGTGGAGGTAGGGCGAGGCGAGCTCGACCAGACCGGCCTGCAGCGGCGCGAGCAGTCCGATGTCCCAGAGCCGGCGGCCGACGACGTAGTCACCGGAGCCGGTGCGGGTGAGGGCTCCCCACTCGACGAGCTCGGCGACCAGTCGGTGGGCCGTCCCCACCGGCATCCCGGCCCGCTCCGCCAGCTGGGTCAGCGTGAGCCGACGGTGTTCCTCGTCGAAGGCTCCGACCAGCGCGAGCGCCCGGCTCGTGACCGAGGCGCCCGGCGTGGAGGAGTTGCCGGCCATGAACCGCAGTCTTCCACTAGACGGAAACGTTGTCCTGCATCTGGGCGGGGACTGTCGCGAGCGCCACGACCGCCAGCAGGGCAGCGATCGCGAATGCGTAGAACCCCCACGGGTAGGCGATCCCGGCCGTCACCAGCGCGCCGCCCAGCGAGGGCCCGACGATGGCCCCGACCCGGCCGACGCCCGCCGCCATGCCGAGGGCGGTGCCGCGGATCTCCGGCGGGTAGAGGTGGCCGACGAAGGCGTACACCAGCACCTGGGCGCTGAACACGAAGATGCCCGCGAGCAGCACGGCGACGTACACGAGCGCGGTGCTCTCCAGCTTGATCGACAGCAGCGCCAGGAACACCGCGGCGAGGCCGAACCAGACCAGCACGGTCGGCTTGTTGCCGCGGGCGTCGGCGAGCCGGCCGGCGACCGTCAGCCCGATGACCGCCCCGATGTTGAGCGCCAGCAGCAGGCCGATGCCGCCCTCGATGGAGTAGCCGGCCTCGCCCATGATCGTGGGAAGCCACGTGTTGAGGCCGTAGACCAGGAGCAGGCCGCAGAACGATGCCACCCACAGGCCGATGCTGACGCGGAGGTAGCGACCACGGATGACCTCGGCGCTCCGGGTGACCGGTGCCTCGTCGGCGCCGCGAGCCTGGACCGCGCTCAGGTACGCCTCTGACTCGGGCAGCCGTGCCCAGAGCAGCGGGACGGTGAGCAGACCGGCGACACCACCGACCACGAACATCGACTCCCAGCCGTGGTCCTCGACCAGCCACAGCGCGAGGAGAGCGGTGAGGACCGCGCCGACGTGGTAGCCGGTCATCGTGCGGGTGACCGCGGACGAGCGCCGCTCGCTCGTGGCGTGCTCGCTCATGAAGGCGAGCGCCGTCGGCAGGCAGGCGCCGAGGCCGAGGCCGGCGAGGAAGCGGAGGACCGTGAACTGGGTGACGTCCTGCGCGAGGGGCACCGCGAGCGTCAGGAGCGAGAACCACGTGACGCACGTGATCAGGCTGCGGCGGCGGCCGAAGCGGTCCGTGAGCGGACCGATGGCGACCGCACCGATCCCGACGCCGACCAGGCCGAGGGTCGCCGCGGTGGTGGCGGAGGACGGCGTGAAGCCGAGGTCGCCGGTGGAGATGAGGGTGGGGATCACCGCGCCGATCACGACGAGGTCGAAGCCGTCCAGGGCGACGGCCAGCCAGCACAGCAGCACGGGCCAGTGCGGGGAGGGGCCGGTCGAGGTGGAGGCCGGGGTGGAGGTCGAGAGGGTCACGCGTCTGCTCCTTGCCGAGAGTTCCGAGTCCCACCACCGTGACAGTCGTCACGACCCGCAGCCGACCCGCTCCTTCCGCCCAGTGGAAGGTCGAGCGGGTCCAGCCGGTGCACCCGAGCCCTAGTCTCGGTGACGTGACCACGACCCCGGCGGACCAGACGCAGGCACAGGTGAGTGCCGAGATGGCCGCGATCACCGACTCGTACGCCGCGTCCGGGACCGTGGAGACGACGACGCGGCTCGACTACGCGCCCTATCGCAGCAGTGTGCTGCGCCACCCCACCAAGAGCCTCCACCACGCCGACCCCGAGGGCATCGAGCTGTGGAGCCCGGTCTTCGGCGAGCGCGACATCGACCCGCTCGAGGCCGACCTGACGATCCAGCACGCCGGTGAGCCGATCGGCGAGCGGATGAAGGTCACCGGCCGGGTGCTGGACGGCGACGGTCGCCCGGTGCGCCACCAGCTCGTCGAGATCTGGCAGGCCAATGCCGGCGGGCGCTACGTCCACAAGCGCGACCAGCACCCGGCGCCTGTCGATCCGCACTTCACCGGCGTCGGCCGCTGCCTCACCGACGCCGACGGCACCTACTCGTTCACGACGATCAAGCCGGGTCCCTATCCGTGGCGCAACCACCGCAACGCGTGGCGCCCGGCCCACATCCACTTCTCGCTGTTCGGCTCGGAGTTCACCCAGCGGATGGTGACCCAGATGTACTTCCCCGGCGACCCGCTCTTCGCGCTCGACCCGATCTACCAGGCGATCGTCGACCAGCAGGCGCGCGACCGGCTCGTCGCGACGTACGACCACGACGTGACCGAGCACGAGTGGGCCACCGGCTACCGCTGGGACATCGTCCTCACCGGCAGCCACCGCACGCCGCTCGAGGAGGAGGAGTCATGACGCTGACACCGACGCCCGGCCAGACGGTCGGACCGTTCTTCTCCTTCGCCCTCGTCCACGACGGCGGCGCCGACCTCGTGCCGCCAGGCCACCCCGATGCCGTTCGGCTGACCGGACGCGTGCTCGACGGTGCCGGCGACCCCGTGCCGGACGCGCTCGTGGAGATCTGGCAGGCCGGCCCCGACGGCAGCGTCGTACGCGAGCCGGGGTCGCTGCACCGCGACGGCTTCACGTTCACCGGATGGGGACGCGCGCCGACCGATCGCGCCGGTCGCTACACGTTCACCACGCTCGCGCCCGGAGCTGCCGGCCCGGGCTCGGCACCGTTCTTCGCGGTGGCGGTCTTCGCACGTGGCTTGCTCGACCGCCTGTTCACCCGCGCCTACCTGCCGGGCGACGGCGCCGCGCTCGCCGCCGACGCCCTGCTTTCGTCCGTCCCGGACGAGCGACGCGGCACGCTCCTCGCCGCCGCCGACGAGCACGGCTTCGTGTTCGACATCCGGCTCCAGGGCGACGGCGAGACCGTCTTCCTCGACCATCGGCGAGACTGACCACGTGACTGACCTGTTCTGGCCCGGCGACGACCGGGCAGGCGAGCACTTCGCCCAGGAGTCGTTCGTCCGGGCGCTCGTCTCCGTCGAGGAGGACTGGCTCGCCCGGCTCGGCCACCCGGCCGACCTCCAGGCGCTCGTCGGCACTCGACCACCTCGAGTGGCTCGGCCGACGAGGCAGAGCTGGGCGGCAACCCGGTGATCGGGCTCGTCGAGCTGCTCCGCGACGGCCTGACCGGGGAGCCCGCCCGCTGGCTGCACCGCGGTCTCACCAGCCAGGACGTGCTCGACTCGGCGCTGATGCGGATGTCCGAGGCCGCCGTCGCCGACCTCCGCGCCGACCTGGCCCGGATCGGCGCCGCTCTCTCCGCTCTCGCCGGCACGCACCGCGACACCCCGATGGTCGCCCGCACGCTCACCCAGCACGCCGTCCCGACGACCTTCGGGCTCCGCGTCGCGCAGTGGCTCGCCGCCCTCGTCGACGCCGACGAGCAGCTCGCTGCGCTGACCTTCCCCGACCAGCTCGGCGGTGCCGCCGGCACCCGCGCCGCCATGGTGGAGCTCGGCGTCGAGGTCGACCTCGCACCGGTCCCGTGGCACACCGTCCGCACCCCCGTCACCCGCCTGGGCGACGCGCTCGTCACGACGACCGACGCGCTCGCCCGGGTCGCCAACGACGTGCTGGTGATGTCGCGGCCCGAGGTCGGCGAGCTCGCCGAGGGCATGCCCGGTGGCTCGTCGACGATGCCGGGCAAGGCCAACCCGGTCCTGTCCGTGCTGGTCAGGCGGGCCGCGCTGACGACACCCCAGCTCGCCGCGACGCTGCACGTCGCCGCCGCCTCGCAGGTCGACGACCGCGCCGACGGCGGCTGGCACGCCGAGTGGGCGCCCCTGCGCGACCTCGTACGCCGCACGCTGACCGCGGCCGGTCAGACCGAGGAGCTGGTCAGCGGGCTCGAGGTCCACACCGACCGGATGGCCGCGACCCTGGCGGCCGCTGCCGAAGCGGTCCACGCCGAGCAGCGTGCGATGGCCGCGCTTGACGGGCCGACCCCCGCTCCCGTCGTACGACGGTCAGGCGGGCGCGATCGTCGACGCGGTCGTCCAGCGTGCCCGACACCACTGGAGGTCCGCATGATCCCCGTCGTCACGGCCGTGCGGCTGAACGGTGCCGCCCGTCCCGACCTGCCCCTGCTCGTGCTCGGCCCGTCGCTCGGCACGTCCGCCGCCACCCTGTGGAGCGACTGCGCGCGCCTCCTCGCCGATGCGTTCGACGTCATTGCCTGGGACCTGCCGGGCCACGGGCACAACCGCACGGTGCCCGAGGGGGAGTGGTCGGCCTCCGACCTGGCGGCCGGTGTCCTGCGGGTCGTCGAGGACGCGCTCGCCGAGCGCGGCGACACGGGCGCGACCTTCGGCTACGCCGGCGACTCCGTCGGCGGCGCCGTCGGTCTGCAGCTCCTCCTGGACGCGCCCGACCGGGTGAGCGGCGCGGTGCTGCTGTGCACCGGCGCCCGGATCGGCACCGCCGAGTCGTGGGAGGAGCGGATCGACGGCGTTCGTGCCTCGGGCACGTCGTCGATGGTGAGCGCCTCCGCCGAGCGCTGGTTCGGTCCGGGCTTCCTCGACCGCGAGCCCGCGCGGGGCTCGGCCCTGCTGCACGCACTGGCGGACGCCGACGACGCCGGCTACGTCCAGGTCTGCGCGGCGCTCGGCGCGTTCGACGTACGCCACCGCCTCGGCGAGGTCCGCGCACCGGTGCTCGCCGTGGCCGGCTCTGCCGACCTCGCCACCCCGCCCGACAAGCTGCGCGAGATCGCCGACGGCGTGCAGGACGGTCGTTTCGTCGAGCTCGACGGCGTCGCCCACCTCGCGCCGGCCGAGGCGCCCGAGGTGGTCGCCGGACTGCTCCGCGAGCACCTGCTCACCGGCACCTCCGACGGCGCCCGCACCCTCGACGAGGTCCACGCCGCCGGCATGCGCGTGCGGCGCGAGGTCCTCGGCGACGCGCACGTCGACCGCGCCGTCGCCGCGACCACCGACCTCACCCGCGACTTCCAGGAGCTCATCACCCGCTACGCGTGGGGGAGCATCTGGACCCGGCCCGGTCTCGACCGCCGCAGCCGGTCGCTGATCACCCTGACCGCCCTGGTGGCCAGGGGCCATCACGAGGAGCTCGCGATGCACCTGCGGGCCGCCCGCACCAACGGGGTCACCGTCGAGGAGATCACCGAGCTGCTGCTCCAGACCGCGATCTACTGCGGTGTCCCGGACGCCAACACGGCCTTCCGGATCGCCCAGGAGGTCCTGCCCAGAGCCGAGCATCTGCTGAGGAAGAGGCACCCGACGCATGACCGAGTCCTATCTCTACGCCGCGACGCGGACGCCGTTCGGCCGGTTCGGCGGTGCGCTGGCCGAGGTCCGTCCCGACGACCTCGCCGCCACGGCCCTGACGGGAGTGCTCGACCAGGCACCCGGCCTCGACCGCGCTCGGGTCGACGAGGTCGTGTGGGGCAACGCCAACGGTGCCGGCGAGGACAACCGCAACGTCGGCCGGATGGCCGTGCTGCTCGCCGGTCTGCCGGTGGCCGTGCCCGCCACGACGGTCAACCGCCTCTGCGGCTCCAGCCTCGACGCCACGATGATCGCCTCGCGCGCCATCGAGACCGGTGACGCCGACATCGTCGTCGCGGGTGGCGTGGAGTCGATGACCCGCGCGCCGTGGGTGCTTCCCAAGCCGTCGCGCGCCTTCCCGGCGGGCAACGTCACGGCGGTCTCCACCACTCTCGGCTGGCGGCTCGTCAACGACCGGATGCCGGCCGAGTGGACGGTCTCGCTGGGTGAGGCCAACGAGCAGCTCGCCGAGACCTACGGCATCGGGCGCGAACGCCAGGACGAGTTCGCCGCCCAGTCGCACAACCTCGCCGCCGCTGCGTGGGACGCCGGCTTCTACGACGACCTGGTGGTCGCCGTGCCCGGCGTCGAGCTCGCTCGTGACGAGGGGATCCGCCCCGGCAGCACCGCCGAGAAGCTCGGTGGCCTCAAGCCGAGCTTCCGTCCCGACGGCACGATCACACCCGGCAACGCCTCCCCGCTCAACGACGGAGCCTCGGCGCTGATCCTCGGCTCGGCCAAGGCTGCCAGCACCCTCGGCCTGGAGCCTCAGGCGCGGATCGCAGGTCGAGGTGCGTTCGCGCTCGAACCCCAGCTGTTCGGCTACGCGCCGGTCGAGGCGGCCGGCATCGCGCTGCGTCGTGCCGGCATCTCGTGGGCCGACATCGGCGCCGTCGAGCTCAACGAGGCCTTCGCCGTGCAGTCCCTCGCCTGCGTCGACGCCTGGCTGGGCCAGGGCCTGGCCGACCCGTCGCTGGTCAACGCCAAGGGCGGCGCCATCGCCATCGGCCACCCCCTCGGCGCGTCGGGTGCACGGGTCGTCGGCACCCTGGCCAAGCGGCTGCGCGAGTCGGGCGAGCGATGGGGAGTCGCCGCGATCTGCATCGGCGTCGGGCAGGGCCTTGCCGTCGTCCTGGAGAACGTCCGGGCCGAGGCGTCGTGACCCTGTTCGTCGACACCGCCGACGAGGCGGTCGCGGGGGTCGCGGACGGCTCCACGGTCCTGGTCGGCGGCTTCGGGATGGCCGGGATGCCGGTCGACCTGATCGACGCGCTGATCCGACAGGGCGCCACCGACCTCACCGTCGTCTCCAACAACGCCGGCAACGGCGACACCGGTCTCGCGGCACTGCTCGCGGCCGGACGCGTACGCCGGATGGTCTGCTCCTTCCCGCGCCAGTCCGACTCCTGGGTCTTCGACGGCCTCTACCGCGCCGGCGAGATCGAGCTCGAGGTCGTCCCGCAGGGCAACCTGGCCGAACGGATGCGCGCCGCCGGTGCCGGGATCGGCGCGTTCTTCTGCCCCACCGGCGTCGGCACGCCACTGGCGGAGGGCAAGGAGACGCGCGAGATCGACGGCCGCACCTATGTCCTCGAGTACCCGATCCGCGGCGACGTCGCCCTCATCGGCGCCCACACCGCCGACCGGGCCGGCAACCTCGTCTATCGCAAGACCGCCCGCAACTTCGGTCCCGTCATGGCGACCGCGGCGACCACGGTGGTCGCCCAGGTGACGACCGTTGTCGAGGTCGGGGCGATCGACCCCGAGCACGTGGTCACGCCCGGGCATCTACGTCGACCGGGTGGTGGCGGCGTGACCGGGACCGTCGTCGAGCACCTCGACCGGGGCCCGCTCTCGCGCGACGAGATGGCAGCACTGGTCGCGCGCGACATCCCAGCCGGCTCCTTCGTCAACCTCGGGATCGGCCAGCCCACCCAGGTGGCCGACCACCTCGCCGCCGACTCCGGAGTCGTCCTCCACACCGAGAACGGGATGCTCGGCATGGGACCCGCGGCGGTCGGGGACGAGGTCGACCCCGACCTGACCAACGCCGGCAAGATCCCGGTCACCGAGCTGCCCGGCGCCTCCTACTTCCACCATGCCGACTCGTTCGCGATGATGCGCGGGGGCCACCTCGACGTCTGCGTGCTCGGCGCCTTCCAGGTCTCGGCAGGCGGTGACCTGGCCAACTGGCACACCGGTGCCCCCGACGCGATCCCGGCCGTCGGCGGCGCCATGGACCTGGCGATCGGGGCCAAGCAGGTGCTGGTGATGATGACCCTCTTCGCGAAGGACGGCACGCCCAAGCTGGTCCCGTCGTGCACCTACCCGCTCACGGGTGTCGGGTGCGTCGACCGGGTCTACACCGAGGCCGCGGTGTTCGAGGTCGGAGCGCACGGCGTACGCGTGCTCGAGACGTACGGCACCAGTGCCGACGAGCTGGCGTCACGGCTCACCGTTCCGCTGGCGCGCTGACCTCTCAGGCCGGGACCCAGCAGATCCCGTAGCGCTGTCCGGCGTCCCACTGCTCCTGGGTCGGGCTCTCCTGCGACCAGGTGAAGTCGAGCGGGTCGTCCGCGCGCGAGCGGGCCGCCTCGCCGCACGGGCCGTCCATGCGGGCGGAGACGGCCTCCTTCGTGGGCAGCTTCTTGCCGGGGATGTCGACCGTCGAGACGGCGACCCAGGCGTGCTTCGTCCCGCAGTTGACCCGGGTGAAGGCCTTGGTGCCGGGAGCCGCGGTCGCGCACATCGCGACGACAGGGGCGTCGCCCCAGCCCCGGGTGGCGCGCGGCAGCACCAGCAACCGCTGGGGTGCGGCGACGACGACGAGGTCGCAGCGGAACCAGTCGGCCCCCGCCTCTGCGTGCTTCGGGCTCGGCGTGAACCAGACCGACTGCGCCATCGTCAGCCGCAGCTCACCCGGCGTACGTCCGAGGTGCTTCGGGAGGCGGGCGCTGCACGTCGAGCGTGCCTGTCGCTGGGCGGCGCGCGAGTCGACGCGGCGCACGTGGCCGGCCTTGGTCTCCAGGTCGAGGCGGCCGACGAAGTAGGTCTCCGCCGTGTGCTTGCGCTGGCACTTCACCGGCTCGGTCCGGCCCACGACGTTGACGGCCTGGCCGAAGGACAGCAGGTGGCACTGGCCGACCTTCGGGCGCGGTCCGGGGTCGGGCGGCGGGGTGGTCTCGGTGGGGGTCGGGCTGGATGAGGTCGACGGCGTCGAGTCGCTGACCGGTTCGGTGGGCGACCCGGTGCAGGCGGTGAGGGCGAGCACCAGCGCGGCGACCGCGACCACGCTCCTCATCCCATCACCAGGGCGGCGAGCGTCCCGCCCAGCTCGTACGCCGACTCGCGGTCCGACTCGCCCACGTCGCCCAGCACCTCGAGCACGGGCGCCGCCTGGCGCCAGCCGAGCGCGCCGACGATCGAGTGCACCGATCGCACCGCGCCGGTCGTGTCGTAGCGGCCGTGGACGTAGAGGCCGTAGGGCTTGCGACCGCCCTCGGTCGTCGCGGCCGAGCCGTCGTCGGCCAGCGCGCCGCCGGCCTGCAGGAAGATCGTGTCGAAGAAGTGCTTGAGTGCGCCGCTCATGTAGCCGAAGTTGGCAGGGGTGCCGAGCACGTACGCGTCTGCGGCGAGGACGTCGTCCGCATCGGCCTCGAGCGCCGCCCGGACCACGACCTCGACGCCCTCGATCGCGTCGTCGGAGGCGCCGGCGACCACCGCGTCGGTCAGCGCTGTGACCGACGGCGTCGGGGAGTGGTGGACCACCAGCAATCGGGGCATGGCGTGAGCCTACGAGGCGAGTAGCGTCACCGAGCGTGAGCTTCGAGGTGGCAGGCGACGCGTACGACCAATTCACGGGCAGCTACTCCCGGCCGACCTCGCCGACTGGCTCCAGCCCACGCCCGGACAGAGCGCGCTCGACGTCGGATGCGGTCCGGGTGCCCTGACGCTGGGACGAGTCCGTATCGACTGCGGTCTAGTTCCCAACGGCAGCACCGAGACGGGATGCGCAAGAGCCCCGGCCGGTGGGCCGGGGCTCCCTGCGGGTGGATCACATGTTGGGGAAGGAGATGAAGGCGCCCCCGCCCCACTGGGTGTTGCCGACGTAGCAGTTGGCGCTGATGCAGCCGTAGTCGGCGGCGAGGTCGTAGTCCAGGTTCATCCGGCCGATCACGGCTCCGTTGGTAAGCTGCCAGGAGACGTCCACCGTCACGCTGTAGCCCCCGCCAGGGAAGATGTCTGAGGACGGGAAGACGTTACCGCCGTCGTTGATCGAGGTCTGCGCTGCGGTGATCGTTCCGCATCGGGTGTTGGAGTCGGTCAGCGCCCAGTACGGGTAGCCCTTGGTGTTGGGGGTCGGGACGATCCGCCACAGCTTCGAGGTGAAGCAGATCTTCTGTGCGTACCCCGCGTAGGCCGGCGACTCCTTGGCGTTGCGAGCGCCGACGGTGATGGTCGGGTTGAAGGCGTAGTAGTGCCCGACGGTCTGAGGCAGGGTGACTGATCCCACGCTGCCCGAGTTCCTCCAGGTGACGGCCGAGGCCGGCGATCCGTAGGTGCCGATCAGCACCATGGTGATCAGGGCCAGCAGGGCGGCGCGGATCAAGCTGCGGGGGCGGGGGCGGGGCTTGATTTCCATGACGATCTCCTCTGGGTGAGGCCCTGGTTGGCCGATGAGGAGACCATGCAACGACCTGCTTAACAACCTCTTAACGCCCGCCTTCCCGCCACTCCGGACCGGCAGCCAACCCGACTGGCTGGACGCCCACGAGGCTGCCGCACTGATGGGCACTGGTCCTGCGGGCGTCGGCGTCCGCGCGCGTCGACCTGGACGCGCGCGATCGCGTCGTCGGACGCACCAGCGACCACGGCTTCGGCCAGCCGGTGACTACACCAGAGCAGGCGGCAGGGATGTCGGCGCACATCTCAGCGATAGAGGCCAAGCGGTTGGCTCTGTCGCCCGTCAGCGAGCGACCCAGCGGCTCGTTACCGGGTGCGGATCGACCATGATGACGTCAACCGGTGCGCCTGCGGGGTCGCCGGGGTCGTTCACAGCCCGGCTGCTCGTTGACAATCGTCGCCGGTCGACGCACGCCAACGCACCCGCCGGAGGTCGACCCTGACTGTCGCAGGCCAGCACCCTGAAGTATGCGTTGCTGCCGTCGGCTTGGCGTTGGATGGCGATGTCGGACCATGTCCTGCCGTTGAGGATCGAGGAGTCGTAGCGGAACTCCACGACGGCAGGCGCATCCGGACTCGCGGTCAGCCCGGTCGCGTGGAGTGTGACCTGAGAACCGATTCGGTCGGCCGGTCCGCCCGTGACCTCGGTGACCTGCACGTTGGCGCCGCTGGTGTCCGCCGTGGGCACCTGGAAGGTCTCGCTCTGCAGGTTCACCCCGGCTTCAGTCACGGGGACGCATGCATAGGCGGGGACGGCACATCGTCCGTTGCCATAGGTCTTGCCAGCCGAGACCGAGGCCGCTTGGGTCGTGCCATCAGGGAGGATCAGGGAACCGGCAGTGACGTAGATCCGGCCCGCCGTCGTGGTCGAGTAGGTGGCCTCGATCACCGAAGTCCCTGTGCCGCCACTCTTGGTGATGCGGCCGCCGTTGATGAAAGCGCCGAGCGTCGTGACCCCATTGAGCGTCCTGCCCTCGTAGTAGCCACCGTCGTTGGCGATCTTGAAGGAGCCGGTGCCACTGACCCCGGTCTTCGCCGCGAGCTCGAAGACGGTTCCGCGGTCGGCGGCGACGTAGCCCTGGGCGCTCAGCCGGAACAGGCCCCGGACGCGGATGACGTATTCGTCCTCGAAGTTGACGCCGCGGTTGTCGACCTGCACGACTCCGCTGTCACCCACCTCGAGGAGGCCTTTCGGACCGGCCACCGGGCCGCCGCACGTCGCTCCGAGCCGCACAGTCTCGCGTGGCGATCGTGCTGGCACCGTTGGGCGTGCTCCGCCACCACATGGTTCCGAGGAGGTCGATTCTCCCGGGGCCGCCGAGGGTGCCGGAGAGGTACGTGCTCGACGTGGGGCGCAGCACCGAGGGCCGAGTTGCCTGGTCGCCGTAGACGTACAGCTTGGAGCCGGTGGCCAGCGTGAGTCTCGCCCCGTCCTGGAGGTCGATCGCCTGAATGTCGGCCTGGATACCAGCTCCCATGGTGACGGCGGCCCCGCTAGGAATGCACACGTATCCGGTCGAGGCGTGTGTGAGATTCGGGTCCTGGTCGTTCGTCCAGTTCGCGGCTGTCGACCACTGGCCGTCCCCGCCACCGCCGTCCCAGACGAACAGGACCTGCCCTGCCCAGCTCATCGAGCAGTACGCAGGCACGTCTGCCGAAGCCCGCGGCGCCGAGCCGGCAATGACACCGCCGAAAGCAGCGAGGAGTGCTGTCACCGCCAGCCCCACGCTCATCAAACGGGCACGAAAGTGCTGCTGAATGGACATGGAGCCTCCCACTGGATTGCACGCAGAGTAGGTGGGTCGGCGCAGCGATACAAGGCAGTGAAATTGATCTTTGATCGCAGGAATCATCGGGTTTGAACCGCATTGACTCGCTTCAGTGACAGAACGACCGGCTGTTGCGCGACCAAAGGTGATGGCATCGTCCGAGCAGCCATTCTTGAGGACGAGTAAATGCACTAGCGTTCGGCCATGGAGTTCCGGCTACTGGGTCCGGTCGAAGTGACAGTGGGCGACCGGACCGTCGGACTGGGCGCTCCCCGTCAACGAGCCGTTCTGGCAATGCTCGCTCTTGCAGCCCCGCACACCGTCTCGACCGACAGGTTCGTCGACGGTCTCTGGGGAGAGGATCCGCCGAACAATCCGAGCGGCACGCTCCAGGTGTTCATCCACGGGTTGCGCAAAGCGCTTCGCGAGGCCTCGGCCGATGACCTGATCACACGGGCTCCTCCCGGCTACCGGCTGATGATCACGACCGAGCAGACCGACGTCGGGCGTGCCTTTGCGCTGCACCAGCGAGCTCGTGACGCACGGGAGGGCGGCCACCTGAGCACCGCGGCACGAGCGCTCTCCGATGCCTTGGCGCTGTGGCGGGGAAACGCACTCG
Organism: uncultured Actinomycetota bacterium; assembly: GCA_963711175.1. Classification (GTDB taxonomy): domain Bacteria; phylum Actinomycetota; class Actinomycetes; order Propionibacteriales; family Nocardioidaceae; genus Nocardioides. Next base: position 123,800 of record CAVQDC010000021.1, on the reverse strand, counting down.
CCGATGTACGCAGCGCTCCGTTCGCAGAAGCCGAGGCCGCGCGCCTGGACGAGCTGCACCTGGTGATCGAGGAGGACGCATTCGACGTCGGGCTGCTCCTCGGCGAGCACCAGGCGCTGATCGACCCACTGACGCGGGCTGTCAACGATCACCCCATGCGCGAACGCTTCTGGGGCCAGCTGATGACTGCTCTCTACCGCAGCGACCGACAGGCGGATGCACTCGCCACCTACGCACGGGCGCGCGATCGCCTCGCCGATGAGCTTGGCATCGATCCCGGTCAGGCCTTGCAGCATCTTGAGCTTGCCATCCTGCGCCAGGACCCGTCGATCGCCGCCCCCACTGCAGCAGCTCCGACGACCCTGGCGACACGATCTCGCAGTCGGATCCCGCTGCCGACGACGCCGACGTTCGGGCGGGACGCCTTGACCGACAAGGTGCGGGACCTGATTCATCGTGACGACTGCCGCGCCGTCACTCTGACCGGGCCTGGAGGTTCGGGCAAGTCTCGGCTGGCCGCGATAGCGGCGTTGGCCGCTGCCGAGGACTTCTCCGACGGGGTCTTCTACATCCCCATTACCGATGCCACTGAGATCGCTCAGGCCCTGGCAGAGATCGCGCTGACCCTCACAGGTGCTGACGACCCGGATGGCCTCGACGGCCTCGACATCGATGCACTCCTCGTCCTGGACAACCTCGAATCCCTCGATGGAGCAGCTGGCCTGGTCCGCGACCTCCTCGAGCGGACCACCGGCCTGACCGTCCTCGTCACGAGTCGGCTGCCCCTGCGGATCCGGCTCGAGCACGACGTCGACGTTCCGCCGTTGACGGTGCCCGTCGTCGGGGCGCTCCCGCAGGAGATCAAGGATGCGCCGGCGGTAGCGATGTTCCTCGACCGTGCTCGTGCGGCGGCACCTGACACCGACCACGAACGAAGCCTGGACGCGGTCGCCGACCTGTGTCAGATTCCTGGACGGTTTTCCCCTGGCGATCGAGCTTGCTGCCGCGCAGGTACGGCTACTGAGCCCGGCGGACATTCGTTCGGCGCTCGATCGCGACCTCGGAGTATTGCAGGCCCGCGGGTTGGACGTACCTGAGCGCCAACAGACGCTCGCCGCGACCATCGAATGGAGTTATGAGCGGCTCGACCCAGGCGCCCGCCGCCTCGTTGACCGTCTCGCGCTGTTCGAGCGCAGCTTCACGGTGGAAGCGGTCGAAGCAGTGTGTGACGACGTGCCGGATGTGCTCGGCGCACTGGCACAGGTCGTGGAGGCACGGTTGGTGCGAGCGGCAGAGTCGCGGGTCGAGGTGCGGTTCGTCGCCCTGGGCACTGTGCGCGCCTTCGCTCGCGCCCGGCTACGGGAACAGCCGGACGTCGACGGTCGGTGGGAGGCCCTTTCGGCTCACCTGTGCGAGCGCGCCGACTCATGGTGGGCGCAGCTCGACGGACCGGAGGGAACGACGGTTCTTGGCCGTTTCGACGACTCCGCTGCCGACTTGGACGCTGCTCTTGACCGGGCGCGGGACGCCGGGGACGTCACCACCGCTGTGGCTCTGGTCCGCACCCTGACGGATCTGTGGATCGCCGCAGGTCGGCTGAGCGACGGCCGACGCCGCACCTTGGCACTGCTCGCCCTGCCTGGGCTGTCCGACGCAGATCGGGCAGTGCTTCACCTGGCCGCAGGGAAGCTGGCCTACCACCTGACCGACTGGGACAGCGCTGCCGCCGAGTGTCAGGCGGCGCTGGGTCTGGATCCGCACGACGATCGGGTGCTGGCCGACGCACGCTGCTACTTGGGCGGTGCGCTGAGCGTGACTGGCTCCGCGGAGGAGGGAGCGAGGCTGGCCAGCGAAGCCTTGACGGCAGCCGAAGCCTTGGGGGACTACCGGATCAAGGCGGTTGCGCTGTCGATCCTTGCGATCAGCTTCGCGATTCGCGGCGACTTCCCCGCAGAGCGCAGGCACTATGAGCTGCGCTTGGCTCTGGTGAGTGAGCACGGAGACGTGGCCCGCTTGGCCGACACCTTGAACACGCTCGCCGAGATCGCGCTCGACGACGCGGACTCAGCAACCGCTCGGGCGTACGCCGCCGAGTCGGTCGCTCTCGCCGGTTCAGCCCTGCCCCTCGAGGCTCGCGACGCCACCATCACGCTGGCGCGTGCCGCCGCGATCGATGGCGATCTGCCCGAGCTTGCGCGCCTCTTGACCGACGCGTTCGCGATGGCCCATCGCACGGGGCAGTCGCTCGCGCTTGCCCAGTGCCTGCGTGTGGGCGGGTGCCTGGCCACGCTCTCTGGTCACCACGGGCTGGCCATCCAGGCGTTTGCCGCGGCTCAGGAGGTATCCGCGTCGCCGTCAGGGACTGACGATCCGATCGAGGCCGATCTGGCCTCGCGGCTCTCTGAGGCACGGACAGCGCTGGGCGAGAGCAAGGCACAGGGTGAGTGGACGCTGGGCCGTCACCTCCCCACCGCGTCTACTCGAAGCCGGATCGACGAGGTGGTGGCCTTGACTCTGAGCGGGCGTTAAGCGGAAATTAAGCGGCTGTTGGGAGGCTCCGTGCATCAGCCCGCACCCCTCCAGAATGGAACAGATCATGATCCCCACGGCCGCCAACGTCCGTCCCATCGCCACCCCCGCTGAGCACACTTCTCCAGCCACTTCGACCTCGCGCCTGTTCAGGATCCTGACGTCCCTTCTCGCGGGGGTCGTTCTCATGCTGGCGCCGACGCTGATCACAGCGACACCTGCTCAGGCAGCCACCGGGTACGGCACGGTCACGGCCTGCTTCCAGTCGTCCGCCACCAGTAACTACGGGACCTACTGGGGTCCCTACGGGCTGGGAGGCACTGCCATCGTCGAGGTCTACTACAACGGCGCTTGGAGCCCGCGGACCACCGTGAGCACCAACTCTGCTGGCTGCGCTGCCATGTCCGTGCAGGCAGGGTACTACTGGCGCATGCGCGTCAATGACTACCGCAAGCCCTACCGCTACGTCGGAACTACCCCCTACGCCTTTGTGGCGTACTCAGGAATGAACTACGGCCTGGGTACGACCCGGATCGGGTCCGTCTACGTCGGGTGAGAACACGCTGCCGCCCCGCATCCGCCGCCCGCGACGGCGTCGTGGCAACAGGGCCGAGTCCGCAGAAGACATCGAGCTCGATGCTCGTCCAATCCTCTAGCGACCTGTGCTCGTCACGACGCAGGCGGCGTGGCTCACGTCAACTGCTGTGATCCGGGTCAATAGGCGAACCTCGAGCAGCACGTTCCATGGGTTTTCGCATGGCCCCGGATTTGCCGGCGTGGGACGGCGAAGAAAACCCACACGTTTGACGGAAGAGAACCTGACTTTTACCAGGCGTCGCGCATACCCAACCACGCGCGGGCCCGGACCCGTACTCTGCCCCTGAAGAATTGTCCAGTGCTTAGGCGAATCGAGGCTCATCATGACAGTTGCGCGAGCACACGGACGATTCATGGGACGGGCGTGGACGGTTCTTGTTCTGCTGGCTGGGTTCTGCGTGAGCGTTGCAGGACAACCCGCCGCGGCGGTCTCGACGGTGACTTTGGTCAATGCGACCACCGACAACTACAAGTGGGTCTTCCAAGGCGATCCCAACGCACCCAATGACACTCGAACCTCACTTCTGTTCGATGCAGTCACAGTGGGCAGCACGACGTATGTCGTCGATCAGACGAAGGCGCCCGGGGACGTTGCCGGAACTCCCGAAGCCGGCACCTGCTGGCGCCCCCGGCATCCCTCTCAAGAACGTTCAAACCGGCGTCTCCGACACTCACCTGGTCATTTCGCCCGTGCCGGATTCAGAGCTCGGATGTTGCGGAGTGGCCCAGTACAGGATCTTCTCCGACGGTGGTTTCGGGCCATGGATCGCGGTCAACCGTACGAGGTTTCCCGACCACCCTGTCGTCCTGGACGTCAGCGTCGTCAGGAACGGCGCCGTCCTGGCCACGAATGCCCTCACCTACTCCTATGACGCGGGCGTTGCCGCCCTGCCCAGCACAACACTCGAATACAAGGGTCCGGGCGGCCGTTGGGCCGTGGGTGGGTCTGCCACGCCGTTGAACTGGCCATCGAGCCTCGGGGTGTCCCCAACTGGTGTGACATCCAGCTCGCCGACCGAGGTCACCATCCGCCCGCTCGACAACGTCGGTCTCACGGTCCCGCGTTACGCCGAGCCGATCGCGCTGAGCTGGAATCCCGCTGGGGCAGGACGACCCACCTCAGCGCCCGGCACCGGCGCCCGTTCGGTGACCGTGAACGTCCCCGCGGGCACCTACGACCTGTCTGCCTCCTCCGCCTGCGGCCAGTTGTGTGCACCCCATGGCAATGCCACGGTGACGTCTGCTGCCCAACCGGTGGTGACGGAGGCGAAGGTCGTCTCACCGGTTCTCACCGTGCAGCCACTGGACGTGGCGCCACCCGGTTCCCCGTCACAGGCCTCGGTCCAGGCGCTGAGGGGAGAGATCGAGAGCTTCCAGGTCGTCATCCGGGGGGCCACGGGCGAAGCACTCACCGGCGTGGACGTGGTGCCCGGCGCACTGACAGGCCCGGCAGGGGCCGTTATCCCTGCCAGTCATGTGAGTGTATTTGCCGAGAAGTACACGCGAGTGTCGGTGCCTTCAGATCAGGAAAGCACGGACCAGGACGCCACCGGAGCCCCGAGTGCAGTCGCCTCGGAGAGGGGGTGGTGCCGGTTCTTCCCCGCCGGAGCCAACAGCTCGTGTGGCATACCGACCGACTACGTCGACGACGGCACACCCTTCAACACGACCTGGCGTTGCGGTGGGGACGTGGCGCCCGTCATCGACGCCCGAAAGTGTCTCTTCCCTGATGCCCTGATTCCCCGCACCGACTCCTTCTTCGGCCAGGAGCGGAACGCCTTCCCGTTCGACGTGCCGGCTGGAGAGAACAGGACGATCTGGGTCGATCTCGTCGTGCCGAGCGGAGCTACCGCTGGTTCCTACACGGGTCAGCTGCAGGTGACCCGGCCGGGTGGCGTGCCTGTCACCGTGCCTGTCTCCCTGACGGTTGCCCCTGTCACGCTTCCGGCCGTCGGCAGCAACCCGGAGCTCGAGCTGCAATCCGGAGTTCGTGGCAGCGTCGGCAGCTTCTGCTCGGCGATGGGTTGCACGGGCGCGAGTCAGGATGTCGTTCTCAAGAACTACTCATTGTTCATGCGCAGCGCGCTGGAGAACCGTCTCCCGCTGACCACCGCTGGTGTGTTCACGCCTGGAGCCGGGGCGGGCCTCGACGCGTTCAACAAGTGGGTGAGCCCCTTCTTCTCGGGATTCGGTCCCACTGGACCGATCGATGGAGTGCGACCTCCACGACTCCCCGCCAAGCAGCGGCTCGTCCTGCTGGACAAGAACGCCTCCGCCCAGGACTGGGCGGCCTGGGCAGTCGCTCTGGGTGGGGCAGGCGCACGGGATGCGATGCGCTTCTACTGCGACGAGGTTCTCGGAAGTCAGACGGTGTTCGCCAGCGACTGCCAGACCCCGTATCAATCCAAGGCTGCCCCGTCCTGGCCAGCTTCAGCAGGGACGCTGAAGACGTTCCTCGTGGGCTCCCAGGCGCAGTGGGATTCCGCGCGCGCGTGGGGCTCAGCCGCCACCAACTCAGACACTCTGGTGCCCAACACCTACTTCATGCACCACCTCGGATGGGCGAACACCCGACCCTCCTACGACACCGCCCCCAACGGCTACCTCGCGACCCCGGGCCGACGCCTGTGGGGGTACGACTCGAACAACGCCACGGGAGGACCCGCAGGGCCCGCACCGCTGAAGCCTTACTGGTCGATCCACCCCACCTACAACGGGTATCCCACCATCGGTGCCGTCGACCAGCCTGCGACGTCGGAGCGAGCCATCGGGCCCATGGCGTGGGCCTACCGGCTGTCCGGCTACTTCTACTACGACGCGTTCTCCAGCTTCAAGGACGCTTGGAACGACTGCAGCACTGGCGCGGCGTGCCTCTACAACACCTACGGCGGACACGGCGACGGCACCCTGTTCTACCCCGGCAGCTCCGCGCGGTTGCAGAAGACGGGTGGCCCGGTCGTCGAGCCGATCCCCATCGAGTCGATGCGGCTCAAGCGGTTCCGCGACGGCAGCGAGGACTACTCCCTGATGCGTTTGCTCGAAACAGGGTGTCAGGGTGAATGCACGATGAAGACGCGTGCCGAGCTGGGCAACATCCTCGGCGGACCCGATGCCGGAGGGGCCGGGGCAATGCCAGCCATGTCCCAGACGTCCATCGGCTGGGCGGCCTACGACGACATGCGCTCGCGCTTGTTCGACCTGCTTCAGCCCGCCACGACCGGGAGTGCTCGTATCGTCTTCACCAGCAACCGGGACGGCGACTCAGAGATCTTCTCGATGGCAACCGATGGCTCGGATGTCCGTCAACTCACGGCGAACTCAGTCGTGGACGACTTCGCCGCGTGGTCCCCCGATGGCACACGAATCGCCTTCACCCGCGGTCGCGATGTGTGGGTGATGGACGCAGACGGCGGCAATCAGCAAAACCTGACCAGCAACCCGACAGGTCAACCTGCTTCCAAGCCTGCCTGGTCTGCGGACGGCAGCAAGCTGGTCTATGTACAGCTGGCCGGCGGGGAGACCAAGACGGATATCTACACGATGAACGCAGACGGGAGCGCGAAGTCGCCTCTGGTGACATACGCCACCGGAGGTGTGGACTCCCTGGATCCCGCGGTCAGCCCGTCAGACATCGTCTACTTCTCGCAGAACGCGCAACGACGGCAGCGGTACGACGCTCAATCGCATTTCCCTCGGCGGCACCGGTTTCGCGATCGTCACGTCGGGTTTCACCGACGAGACCGTCGACGTGGCGCCTGATGGAACTCGGATGAGTTTCAGTCGTTCCGACGCCGTCGGGAGCGCGCAGTACGACGTGTACACCGCAGACCTCAGTGGCAACAGCCTGGTCAACGTCACGGCGACTGCAGCGGGCGGATCGACTTCCAGCGATTTCCAGAGCTCGTTCTCGCCCACGTCAAGCCAGTTGGTGTTCGCGTCGAACGCTGGCGGAGATCGTGAGATCTGGAAGTCGGGCACCGATGGCTCCGTCCCCGTGCAGCTGACCAGCAACACCGCCAGCGACTCCAACCCTGATTGGGGTCCGGCGACACAGCCGGCGGTGGTTCCGCCGGCGCCGACGGTGACGAGCACGGTGCCGTCGGCGGGGGCTGCCACGGTGGGTTTTGTGAGCAACGGCAATGGCGGGAGTCCGATCACGAGCTACTCGGTGGCGTGCTTCTCCACCGATGGTGGTGTGGCTCGCAAGGCGAGTGGGGCGGCCAGCCCGGTGAAGGTGTCGAGTCTGTCGGATGGCAAGAGCTACCGGTGCAAGGTGCGGGCGGTCAACGCGGTCGGGACGGGTGCTTACAGCGCTTACGGTGCCACGGTGAAGATTGGGGCTGCGGTGGTTCCGCCGGCGCCGAGCGTGACGAGCACGGTGCCGTCGGCGGGGGCTGCCACGGTGGGTTTTGTGAGCAACGGCAATGGGGGAAGCCCGATCACGAGCTATGCGGTGGCGTGCTTCTCCACCGATGGTGGTGTGGCTCGCAAGGCGAGTGGGGCGGCCAGCCCGGTGAAGGTGTCGAGCCTGTCGGCTGGCAAGAGCTACCGGTGCAAGGTGCGGGCGGTGAATGCGGTCGGGACGGGTGCTTACAGCGCTTACGGTGCCACGGTGACGATCGCGGCTGCGGTGGTTCCGCCGGCGCCGAGCGTGACGAGCACGGTGCCGTCGGCGGGGGCTGCCACGGTGGGGTTTGTGAGCAACGGCAATGGGGGTAGCCCGATCACGAGCTACTCGGTGGCGTGCTTCTCCACCGATGGTGGTGTGGCTCGCAATGCGAGTGGGGCGGCCAGCCCGGTGAAGGTGTCGGGCTTGTCGGCTGCCAAGAGCTACCGGTGCAAGGTGCGGGCGGTCAACGCGGTCGGGGCGGGTGCTTACAGCGCATACGGTGCCTCCGTATTGATCCCGACCAGCTGAGGGCACCGCGTTGTCGCGGCAATTGCCGATGCACGATTTTTGTCCGCCAGATCTTCGATGTATCGAGGCTAGACCTAAGTAACAGCCGGGCCTCGACATCTGCGACAGTGAAAAAGTTATCTACTGCTCGCCTCGGGCGATGCTGGACTCGCCTGTGGGAGATGCCCGGCAAATATCAGTCTGATTGCACGAACACATGGGCGGCGCAACCGAGAGCCCACGATCCAGAATAACCATTGCACCCGGCATCGATTTCCCGGCTTGTCGTGCACCTGATCTTCTCCGCTTTGGATTCACTCAGATGTGGTTCAGTGAGCCACTCCACGGGACGAGGGCACATGAAACGACGTGCGCTAGCCATTCTCGCCGCACTTGTGTTTGCGGTCGCCCTGCTGGCCGCACTGACTGGCTCGATCCAAAGCCGCTCGGATGTGCGTGCCCCGGTGGCACAGGACCAAGAATCGGCCGAAGCCGAAGCCGAAGCCGAAGCCGAATCCGAGGAAGGGCAGGAAGGCGAAGGTGAGGGCGAGGAGGAGGAAGGTGACGCCGAGGGTCTGGAATGGTTCTTCGGCCAGCGGTCCTATCCCCACGGCATCCCCCAGGGTGCGTATCGGAGAGCGCGCGAACAGGCATCCAGATTGCCCCTCGTCGGACTCAATCGCCGCGGTGAACTGACCAGCCAGTCCGCGGCAGGGCCCTCGCGTCAGGAGCTCCGCACATCGACATCCTCTGCGCCGGCAAAGAACGGAAGCGATACGCAGCGGTCCGCAGCCGTGCAGGCGCTCGCCGCACCGACTGGTGGCCGAGGCTGGCTTGGTCTCGGACCGATCCCGATCGGGGCCGCCTCGAGCGGCTTCACGCAATTCAGCGGGCAACCCCCGTATTCAGGACGCATCACGGCGATAGCGACACATCCGACCAACTCCCAGATCGCCTACGTCGGGGGAGCGGCGGGTGGCGTGTGGAAAACCATCGACGGCGGGACGACCTTCAACCCCGTGTTCGACGACCAGGCATCCCTCTCTGTCGGATCAATCGGGATCGACCCGTTGAACTCGCAGACCGTCTACGTGGGCACCGGCGAGGCCAACGCAACCTCTCCGTACCGACCGCAGCTACGCGACTCGTACTACGGCGCGGGACTCTACAAGAGCACCGACGGGGGAACCACGTGGGCACGGATCGGTGACTCCACCTTCGGGTCGTGTCATGTTGCCGCCGTGACGCCGCACCCGACCATCGCGGGAGTGGTGGTGGCCACGGTGTCCACCAGTGGACTATCGGGCGCATCACCCTGCACGGCGGGGATCTATCGCAGCACCGACGGTGGCACCACCTGGACCCTCCGGCTGGACCTCTCAGCGTCGTCTGGGCAGGACTTCGCGCCGTTGTCCCTCGCTGTGAGCGGGGCCGCACCGAGCCGTTGGTTCGCTGGCGTGGCCCGGGCAGGCGTCTACCGGTCCACGGACTCCGGTGTCACCTGGACGCGGCTGACCGCGGCACCGCTGCCGGCGCCGAGCCTCATAGGGCGCGTCGCCGTCTCGGTATCGCCCGTCGCGCCAGACCGTGTGTACGCGGTGATGTCGACTCCAGCGGGCGACGCCCTCGGCGTCTGGACCAGCCCGGACGGCGGAGCCACCTGGGCTGCCGCCGACACCCCCACGGGCAAGCCCGAATGCACGTCCTCTTCCGGACAGTGCACCTACGACCTGGCGATCGCCGCCAGCCCGGGTGGCGAAGGTTCGTTCACTGTGGGTGGTGTCAAGCTGCGGCGCTACACCAGCTTCGGTAGCGCTTCCTCCGTGGTGCTCGACCCGCAGAACACCACGGGCAATGTCGGTGTGCATTGGGACACGCACGTGTTGGTCTTCGATGCGGCCGGGCGGATGTGGATCGGGACCGATGGGGGGGTCTATCGCTGGGACGCCGTCGCCGATCCTGCCGTGAACCTCAACGGCACCCTCGGCCTGACCCAGTTCTATCCCGGCATCTCAGGCACGACCTCAGGGCTGCTCATCGGTGGCGCCCAGGACATGGCGACGAGCGTCAGCAAGGGTGCGACCTCATGGATCAACACGGCGTCGGGCGACGGCGGCTACACCGTCATCGACAAGACGACCACGCCGGCAACCGTGCTCGCGACCTCGCAGTCCTTCACCATGTACCGCAGCACCGACGGTGGCGACACGTTCTCGGGGGCCTTCGCGCCATCCGGCATTCCCCCTTCCACCAGAAAGCCGCGAGTTCATCACTCCGATGGTGGCGGGATCGGGCAATCCCCTGCGGATCTACGCCGGGTTCCAACGCGTCTACCGCTCCGTTGACCACGGCGCCACGTGGCGGTCCATCAGCCCCGTCCTCCTCTCCACCGACACGATCACCGCGGTCGCCCAGGCGCCGAGCGACGCCAACGTCGTGTGGGCGGCCACGAGCACGGGCAGAATCTTCAGGACCTTGAACGCCCTCTCCACGACTCCCTGCATGGATTGGGGTGAACATCGACAGTGACCCGGTGCCCTACCGGTTCGTCACCGACCTCGCGATCGACCCGACCAATGCGAGCGAGGTCTGGGTCACGCTGAGCGGCTTTGACGGCACGGGGCCCAAGCAGACGGGGCATGTGTTCCGAAGCACGGACGCCGGGAATGTGTGGACCGATGCCAGCGGCAACCTTCCCAATTCGCCAGCAAATGCGGTCGCAATATTGCCCAGCGGCACCAACCGGACGATGTTCGTGGGCAATGACGTCGGTGTCTTCGCTTCTACGGACCTCGGAGTGACCTGGGCGCGGTTCCAGACCGGTCTGCCCAACGTGGTCGTCTCCGACGTCATCATCGACACCGCCGCGCGGCGCCTCGTCGTCGCGACCTTCGGGCGTGGAATGTTCACGACATGCACTGGCGCCGCGCCCGGCGGCGACACGTTCGCCTCCGCACGCGCGATCTCCGGGACCAGCGGTTCACAGAGCTTTGCGACGACGTGCGCCTCCAAGCAGGCCGGGGAGCCCTCTCACGAGTCTCACCCGAGCGGGAACGCGGGTGGGGCCTCGGTGTGGCTGAAGTGGACCGCACCAGCGAGTGGTTCGGTCACGCTCGCCACATCGGGCAGCAACTTCGACACGGTGCTCGCCGCCTATCAGGGGACCTCGGTCAGCGCTCTGACCGAGGTCGTGCCCCCCAACGACGACGTGGTGCCGGGAGGGCCGGACCTGACGAGTGAGATCACGTTCGATGTCATGGGTGGGCAGACCTACCAGATTGCCGTGGATGGGTTCCTACCTGCGGGGTTTGCGTTGGCCGGCAACGGCAGCGCGCAGCTGACCTGGAGCATGGACGTCTCGGCTGCGGTGGTTCCGCCGGCGCCGACGGTGACGAGCACGGTTCCGTCGGCGGGGGCTGCCACGGTGGGGTTTGTGAGCAACGGCGACGGGGGTAGTCCGATCACGAGCTACTCGGTGGGCTGCTTCTCCACCGATGGTGGTGTGGCTCGCTAGGGAGTGGGGCGGCCAGCCCGGTGAAGGTGGTGAACCTGTCGGTTGGAAAGAGCTATCGGTGCAAGGTGCGGGCGGTGAATGCGGTCGGGACGGGCGCTTACGGCGCGTACGGTCCGGTCGTCTCGATCGCGGCTGCGTCGGTTCCGCCGGCGCCGACGGTGACGAGCACGGTGCCGTCGGCCGGGGCTGCCACGGTGGGGTTTGTGAGCAACGGCAACGGGGGTAGCCCGATCACGAGCTACTCGGTGGCCTGCTTCTCCACCGATGGTGGTGTGGCTCGCTATGCGAGTGGGGCGGCCAGCCCGGTGAAGGTGGTCGAGCCTGTCGGCTGGCAAGAGCTATCGGTGCAAGGTGCGGGCGGTGAATGCGGTCGGGACGGGTGCTTACGGCCCCTACGGTGCCACGGTGTTGATCCCGCCAGCTGAGGGTGACGCCTTGTCGCGGCAATCGCCGGTGAGGGAGATGGACGCTGGAACCTCACACGCCCCGGCGTGGTAGCCGTGCACCAGCAATCGGGGCATGACGTGAGCCGACGAGGCGAGTAGCGTCACCGAGCGTGAGCTTCGAGGTGGCAGGCGACGCGTACGACAAATTCATGGGCCGCTACTCGCGACCCCTCGCGGTGCACTTCGCCGACTGGCTGGAGGTCGCCGAGGGCCAGCGGGCGATCGACGTCGGCTGCGGTCCGGGTGCCCTCACCGAGGTGCTGGTCGCCAGGCTCGGGGCCGACCACGTCCGGGCCGTCGATCCCTCGCCGCAGTTCGTCGCGGCGTGCCACGACCGCCTGCCGGGCGTCGACGTACGACAGGGCACGGCCGAGTCCCTCCCGTTCGGCGACGCCACGTGCGACGTCGCAGCGGCCTGCCTGGTCGTGCACTTCATGGCCGACCCCGTGCAGGGGCTGCGGGAGATGCGACGCGTGACCCGACCGGGCGGCTGGGTCGGCGCCACGGTCTGGGACCTCAAGGGCTCGCGCGCGCCGATGGCGCCGCTGTGGGCGGCGATGGCGGAGGTCGCCCCCGAGCACCCCGACGAGAGCGGCTTCCAGGGCGGCTCCCGCGAGACACTGGTCGCGACCCTCGAAGGAGCCGGGCTGACCGGGATCGAGGACGTCGAGCTGGCGGTCACCGTCACCCACCCGAGCTTCGAGGAGTGGTGGGAGCCCTACCAGCACGGCGTCGGACCGGCCGGCGAGGCCATTGCAGCACTCACACCCGACCTCCGTGCGCGACTCCAGGACACCCTGCGCCGCAACCTCGGCGACGGGCCGTTCGACATCACCGCCTACGCGTACGCCGCCCGCGGTCGCGCCTGACCTGTCCACGTGATGAGCCCGATCGGCGCCGGCACGGGCGATCGGGGCTATCGTTGTCGAGTCATGATGCGCAGCCTGCTCCTCCTTCGCCGCCGCAACGAGGCCTAGACACACCGGCCCCCTCGTTGCGGAGTGTGGTGCGCGCCGGTCGCCTGTCCGAGCCCCACCTGATCAGCGCAGCGAGGAAGTCATGACCCACCTGAGCAACAGCAGCAACCAGCAGCGCACCAGCCCTATGCCGTACGGCCGCTACACGCCGTTCGTGCCCGTCGACGTGCCTGACCGCACGTGGCCGACGAAGAAGGTCGAGAAGGCGCCGCGCTGGCTGTCCACCGACCTGCGCGACGGCAACCAGGCGCTCATCGACCCGATGACGCCGGCCCGCAAGCTCACCATGTTCGAGCTGCTGGTCACGCTCGGCTACAAGGAGATCGAGGTCGGCTTCCCGAGCGCGAGCCAGACCGACTTCGACTTCGTGCGCAAGCTCGTCGAGGAGGACCGGATCCCCGACGACGTCCAGATCTCGGTGCTGACGCAGGCGCGCGAGGACCTCATCGAGCGCACCGTCGACTCCCTCGTCGGAGCGCCCCGCGCGACGATCCACCTCTACAACGCGACCGCGCCGCTGTTCCAGCGCGTCGTCTTCAACGTCACCCCGGACGAGTGCCGCAACATCGCCGTCCGCGGCACCGAGATGGTGATGAAGTACGCCGAGGAGCGCCTCGGCAGCATCGTGGGCAGCCAGGACTTCGGCTACCAGTACAGCCCGGAGATCTTCACCCAGTCCGACACCGACTTCGCGCTCAGCGTCTGCGAGGCCGTGTCCGACGTATGGCAGCCCGAGGCCGGCCGCGAGATCATCCTCAACCTGCCGGCGACGGTCGAGATGTCGACGCCCAACACGTACGCCGACCAGATCGAGTACTTCGGGCGGGGCCTGACCCGGCGCGAGCACTCCGCGATCAGCCTGCACCCGCACAACGACCGTGGCACCGCCGTCGCCGCGACCGAGCTGGCGCTGATGGCCGGTGCCGACCGCGTCGAGGGCTGCCTGTTCGGCCACGGCGAGCGGACCGGCAACGTCGACCTGGTGACGCTGGCGATGAACCTGTTCAGCCAGGGCATCGACCCGCAGGTCGACCTCGGCGACATCGACGAGGTGCGCCGCACGGTTGAGTACTGCACCAACCTGCCGGTCCACCCGCGTCACCCGTACGCCGGAGACCTCGTCTACACGGCCTTCTCCGGCTCCCACCAGGACGCCATCAAGAAGGGGCTGGAGGATCTCGACAAGATGGCCGCGGCCCTCGGCGTCGACGTCCACGAGCTGCCGTGGGAGGCGCCGTACCTCCCCATCGACCCCAAGGACGTCGGTCGCACCTACGAGGCCGTGATCCGGGTCAACAGCCAGTCCGGCAAGGGTGGCGTCGCCTACGTCCTCAAGTCCGAGCACAAGCTCGACCTGCCGCGTCGTGCGCAGATCGAGTTCAGCCGCGTCGTGCAGCAGCACACCGACACCGAGGGCGGCGAGATCACGCCAGAGGAGATCTGGGCGGTCTTCCGCGCGGAGTACCTCGACCGCGAGACGCCGCTCAAGCTCAACTCGGTCCACACCTCGAGCGCAGCGGGGGAGAAGGACCAGCTCACGGTCGGCGTGTACGTCGACGGCGAGCGCCGGGAGCTCACGGGCGAGGGCAACGGCCCGATCGCCGCCTTCGTCGACGCGATCTCCGCCGTCGGGCACGACGTCCGGGTCCTCGACTACGCCGAGCACGCGCTCTCGGCGGGTGGCGACGCGATCGCGGCGGCGTACGTCGAGTGCGCGGTGTCCTCCGACAAGGGCGACCAGGTGCTGTGGGGCGTCGGTCTCGACGCCAACATCGTCACCGCCTCGCTCAAGGCCGTGATCAGCGCCGTCAACCGGTCCTGAGCGGATAGATTCCCATCATGTTGGTGAGCGAGCGGATCGGACAGTTCTTCGTCGAGTCCGACGGCGGGCGCGACCGGCTGGAGTACACCGAGTACGGCTCGGGTGACCAGTGGGTCGTGCTGCTGCACGGCCTGCTGATGCCCCGTCGGATGCAGCAGCCGCTCGCACGGGCGATGGCCGCGCAGGGCCTGCACGTCGTCACGCTCGACCTGCTCGGCCACGGCCGTTCCGACCAGCCCGCCGATCCGCTCGTCTACTCGATGACGTCCTTCGGGCGACAGGTCGTCGCGCTCCTCGACCACCTCGGCGCCGAGCAGGCCGTCGTCGGCGGCACGTCGCTCGGCGCCAACGTCTCGCTCGAGGTCGCCGTCATCGCGCCCGAGCGCGTGAAGGGCCTCATCGTCGAGATGCCGGTCCTCAACCACGCGCTCGTCGCCGGGATCCTGGCCTTCGTGCCGATCATGCTGGCAGCGCGCTACCTGCCCTTCACCGCCAACACCCTGCAGAAGGCCTCGCGGTCGATCCCGCGCGGCCTCGTGCCGTTCTGGGCGGGCATCGGCCTCGACACGGTCGACCACCGGGCCGACTCGATCGCCTCGCTGCTGCACGGCGTGATCTTCGGGCGCCTCGCACCGTCGTCGAGGCTGCGGCGGCAGATCCAGGCACCCGTGTTCGTCGTCGGCCACCCGATCGACCCGATCCACCCGTTCGTCGACGCCGACATGCTCGCCGCTGAGCTGCCGAACGTACGCATCGAGCGGGCGTCCTCGATCCTCGAGTGGCGCTTCCGACCCGAGCGGCTCACGTCTGCCGCCACCGACTTCGCCCTCGACTGCTGGACGACCCCGGGCCGCTCGGCCCGGGGTCGCTCAGCCACCTGATCAGTCCGTGTCGGAACCTGGCAGGGCAGCACCCGGGACCTCGCCCGGCAGGTAGATCTGCGGGTCGCCCGGGTAGGGCAGGTCCCAGTGGTGCGCGTCGTACCACGTGTAGCGGTTCATCTGCTCCGGGTTGGCGAAGTCGGCACGTGCGCCCTCGCCGCTCAGGTGCTGCTTCTTCGCCCACTTCTCCCATGCCACGGCATAGGAGACGTACGCCGTCGGTGTGGCAGGCGCCCTGGCGGCCGCCTTCGCGCCGGTCGGCACGTCGGGGCCGCACGCGGGCGCGGTCTTGATGTTCTCCGTGAGCGAGATGCGGTTCTTCCGGACGGTGTAGGGCGTGTAGTCCGGCTTCTTCGCGAACGCGTCGAACATGGGGGTGGCCGCGGCGAGCTTCTGGTTGAGCGGCTCGGCCCCGAGGATCTGCTCGATCGTGCGCACCATGTTGATCTGGGTGAAGTAGGTCGAGACCGTCTTCCCGTGGGTCGCCCACGGGCTGATCACCTGGACGGGCGCACGGTGGCCATCGACGTGGTCGGTGCCGTTCTGGCTGTCGTCCTCGACGACGAAGATCGCCGAGTCCTTCCAGTACTTGCTGTGCGAGATGGTGTCGACGATGCGGCCGACCGCGAGGTCACCGCCTGCGACATTGGAGCGCGCCGAGACCGGGCCGCCCGTGTGGTCGTCCGAGAGCCAGATCATCTGGAAGTCCTTCGGCCCGGACTTCTCGAAGTCCTGCTTCCAGATCGCGGACCGGTAGATGTCCGGGATGGACATGTCGAACGGCGGCGAGAGGGGGTGGGTGATGTCGTTGAGCGAGGGGATCACCGACCCGTAGTTGCCGGCGAGGTCCGGGGTGGTCAGCTGGGCGGGGTCGCCGCCGGCCTCGACGCTCTGGCTGGCGCAGTAGTACTGCTGCCAGGTGCCCGCCGGCTTGCCCTCGGTGTAGATGAACTCGCCGTAGTTCTTCGCGCTGTTGCCTGCCGCCTCGACGGCGGTCCAGAGGAAGCCCGAACGCTGGTGGCCCAGCACGTCCTCCTCGGTGTCGTAGCTGCGGACGTACTCGCCCGCGCTGGACTCGGTGTACTCCGGGTTGTCGCCCTGCATGAGCCAGTTGTGGCCCTCGGCCGAGTTGGTGCCGACGTCGTAGGTGTTGTCGTAGAGCCCGAACTGCCGGGACAGGGCGTGGATGTTCGGAGTGACCTGCTCGCCGAACTGCGCGAGCGACGCGTCACCGTTGCCCTCGGGCATGTCGCCGTGGACCTGGTCGTAGGTCCGGTTCTCCTTGACCAGCATGAAGATGTGCTTGATGGTCGAGGGGTCCCCGATGCGCTTGGGGACTGGCACGGCCTTGGACCTGTTGCCGGTGGCGTGCTTGGTGTCGGTGTCGGAGGGACCCCAGCCGTTCTGGCTGAAGACCTGCCGGGTCAGGGACTCCCGGATCTCGGTGTCGCTGGGAAGGGTGAACCTGGTCAGCGACGCCGTCGTGCCGTGGGTGCCGTGGCCCGTCGCGTCCGTGGTGCCGAAGCCCTCCTTGATGGTGACGAGCGGCCCACGTGCGTCGATGCCGCGGCGGTTGGCCACGACGAGCTGGTCGCCGACGGGGAAGACGTCCTCGGGGTAGTAGTCGGTCGGCACGAGGCCGACGTAGCTCACGGGGTCGAGGGCGCTCGCCCCGAGGGCGTAGACGGCGATCGCGTTGGCCCGGCCGAGGCTGACGAGGAGTCGACCGTCCTGCACCGTCACGGCGTCGGGCGCATAGCCGACGTCGGAGCCCTGCCAGGGGGAGGTCGAGATCGTCTGCACGACCTGGTCGGTCGCCGTGTCGAGCACGGAGACCGTGTCGTCGTTGGTGTTGGCGACGTAGAGAGCGCCCTCGTGCTCGTACATCGCGGTCGGGTGCAGGCCGACAGCGACCTGCGCACCGCTCCGCCCGGGGCCGCCGGGTCGATGACGCTGAGGGTGCCGGTCGTCGAGGTGCCGCGCACCGCGTCGGCGGGGACCGCCGTGCCGTACGAGTCCTGGGTGGCGTCGCCGGCCGCCGCGCGTCGTCCGCCCTCGTTGCTGACGTAGAGCCTGGCGCCGACGAACCGGAGCTGGCGGGGAGCGATCCCCACGTCCCACGACCGGGTGACGGTGCCGGCGACGGGGTCGATGGCGACCACCGTGTTCTGGCCGTTCACGCCGGCGTAGAGCGTCGAGCCGTCGGGGGAGTAGGTGAGCCCGGAGGTCAGGGCCATCTTCCCGTCGATGGTGGGGATCGGGACCTTGGTGCCGGCAGCGAGGGTGCCGTCGGCGTTCACCGGGAACCGGGTGAGGCCCGTCGCGTTGGGCATCCAGAGGACGGTGCCGTCGGGGGAGTAGAGCGGACCTTCCTGGCCGACCGTGTTGTCGGTGAGGCGCATGTTCACGCCGGCGGCAGTGCCGCCGCGCCAGATCAGCTGGTAGGTCGACAGGTCGAAGACCTGGAGGGAGACCGACCGGTCGTTGGACGTCGCGGCGAGGAAGCGGCCGTCCGGGCTGACGGTCGATCCCATGAACTTCCCGTACGGCGTCATCAGGCGCTCGCCGAGTGGCTTCAGGAGCTGGTCCGAGGAGATCTGCAGGCCGTCGGCGTACTCGGTGCCGACCTGGTTGTCACCGAAACCGACGGTGGTGCCATAGGCCACACCGCCCGAGACGGCGAGCGTCACGGTGCCGGCGATGACGCCGAGCTGCCGGGTGCGGAGGCGCCGGCGAGCCGGCTTCACCACACGATTGCGTGTCACATTCATCGTGGTCCTTTCGAGTGCTGCTGTCGGGATCGAGCTAGGGAAACTTCTGGGGGGACTGCGGATCTGACTGCGCGAGCAGGTCGAGCAAGCCGTCGAACTGCCACAGCGGGTTGGGCGCGTCACCGGTGGGGGTGCGGACCTGGAAGAAGCCGTTGACCTCCTTGGGGCCGTCGCCGTCCGCGACGTAGCGACCGTCCGCGGCCACGTCGAGCTGGTAGATGGCGCTGCCGGTCGCCGTCGAGCCGGGCAGGGTCCAGCTGACGACGCAGCGCCAGTCGGAGCCCGGGACCGGTGTCGGCCACGCGGTCGCCGCCCTTGTCGCAGGTGGCGGTGGCCTGCAGCTGGTCGGTGGTCACCGCGGGCCGTCGCAGCTCGTCGGTCTGCAGCACGTAGAGGTGGGCGAAGGCCGTCGCCAGACCGGCCTCGATCTTCGACCGCTCGATGCCCGAGCCGGTGCCGTCGGAGGCGATCGACAGGACTCCGGTCGTCAGCACCGCAAGTGCCATCAGCGGGACAACAGCGGCCACGACGAACCGGCGGCCGGAGCCGTCGTACGCCAGGTCGGTGAAGTCGCGCCGCGAGAAGATCCGGAACGCGAGGTATGTCCCCAGCGCCGCCCACGCCAGGCCGACGAGGACGCCGGTCCAGAGGGGTCCCGACTGGCCGGGATCGGTGAACAGGCCGCGATAGCCGGTGAACCCGCTCACCGGGAGTGCGAGACGGACGGCCACCGGGACGGGCAGCAGGGCGATCCCCTGCAGCACGAGTGCGAGGACCACAGGCAGGAGCAGGCCGAGCGGCGACCGGCCGAGGCCCACGGAGCCGAGCAGGCCCACCGCCGCGAACGCGAGCGTCGGCGGCACCACCGTGAGCCACGCGAGCAGGACGGTCCGGGTGAGCTGTCCGGCCGAGATGAGGTGTCCGTCGAGCCCGGGCAGCGGGTGGGCGCCGATGGACAGGACGCCGCCCGCGATCGAGGAGGCGACCAGCGCCGCGACCAGGGCGGCGATCACGGTCAGTGCGGCCAGGACCTTGGCGAGGAAGATCACTCGCGTCGAGCGCACGGCGACGACGAGATGCCGCCAGGTCCCGAGCCGGTCCTCGACGGCGAACACGTCGCCCGCCACCAGAGCAGTGAGCAGCGGGAGGACCAAGGTGCCCATGAAGGCGAGCACGGCCAGTGACCCGGCCCAGCCCGACTGCCCCATCCAGCGCCCGTAGAGGGCGTCCGCCGGCAGCGAGGTCTGTCGGCTGATCACCGCGGTGTAGACGGCGGGCGCCACCAGGCAGGCGAGGAGGACGAGCCGGAGGCGCCACTGGGAGACGAGCTTGACCAGCTCGAACCGGTAGACGAGACGCAGAGGTGCGGCGCTCGCCGCTGGCTCGGCTGCTGCAGGTGCGTCGATCGTCGCGGTCATCGGGTGTCCTCATCGGTGTCTGAGGCGGTCCCGGCGGCGGTGAGCGCCAGGAACGCCGCCTCCAGCGGCGGCACCACGGGCCCGAGCTCGCGGATGGCGATCCCCGACCTGATGAGGCGCCCCACCAGCTCGTCGAGCGCGTGCTCGGGGCCCCGGACGACCACGGCGCGGTCGTCGAGGCGTACGGCCTCGTGGTCCGCGACGACCCGGAGCTCGGGCACCAGGGGGGCCAGCCGCCGGCTGGTGTCGGGGTCCGAGGTCACCAGCCGGTAGTCGAGCTCCCCGCTCTCGGCGACCAGCTTGCGGATCGGGCCGGTGAACACCACCCGTCCGGCGGCCAGCAGCGTGACCTCGTCGCAGAGGGCCGCGAGGTCGTCCATCCGGTGGCTGGACAGGACGACCGTGACGCCTGCGGCAGCCAGGTCGACGAGGACGCGGTGGACCTGTCGCTTGCCGGCCGGGTCGAGCCCGTTGGCAGGTTCGTCGACCACGAGGAGCCGCGGACTGCCCACCAGCGCCGCTGCCAGGCCGAGGCGCTGCCGCATGCCGAGGGAGAAGCCACGCGTCACGTCGCCGGCGACCTCGAGCAGCCCCACCCGGTCGAGGAGCGCGTCGACCTCGCGCGACGTCAGGCGCGTGCGCGGGTGGAGGGCGGCGAGCGCCGCCAGGTTCTGGCGCGCGGTCAGGGTCGGGTAGAGGCCGGGGCCGTCGACGAACCCGGTCACGGCGTCCGGGACGACGGACGAGCCGACGGGTGTGCCCAGGATCTCGAGGGTGCCGCTGGTCGCCCGGGACAACCCGAGGAGGAGTCCGAGGAGGGTGGTCTTCCCGGCTCCGTTGGGGCCGACCACGCCGTGGATCCGACCCGTGCGGAAGGTCGAGGTCGACCCCGTCGAGGGCGATCACGTCGCCGAACGTCTTGGTGAGGCTGCGCGCCCGGACAGCGGTCGCAGACATGGCTCACCCTCCATCCCGAGATCGAGGCCGGAAACGCCCGAGTGCGCCTCCGTGATCTGAACCTAGGAGCCGTCGGTGGACTCCGGCGCTCAGCCAGTCGAACGTCCGGCAAACGCCAGACACCCGGGAGTCGTGCAGCCCGCTCGGTGCCCGCGCGGGTGGACAATGGGCGGGTGCCCCTCTACCGCGACGAGGCGGTCGTGCTCCGCACCCACAAGCTGGGCGAGGCCGACCGCATCATCACCCTGCTGACGCGTCAGCACGGGCGGGTGCGCGCGGTCGCGAAGGGCGTACGGCGTACGACGTCGCGCTGGGGCTCGCGCCTCGAGCCGTTCACCCACGTCGACCTGCAGCTCGCGGACGGGCGCAGCCTCGACGTGATCACCCAGGCCGAGACGATCGACCCGTTCCACGCCCGCCTCGGGCTCGACTACGACCGCTACACCGCCGGCACCGTGATGCTGGAGACGGCCGAGCGCCTGGTCACCGAGGAGAAGGAACCGGCTGTCCAGCAGTTCCTCCTGCTCGTCGGCGGGCTCCGCGCCATGTCCGCTGGTGAGCACCCGGCCAAGCAGGTCCTCGACTCCTACCTGCTCCGCTCGTTGTCGGTGGCGGGCTACGCGCCGTCCTTCGACCACTGCGTGCAGTGCGGCGTCGAGGGTCCGCACCGGTTCTTCAACCCCTCCGCCGGTGGCGTCCTCTGCGCGTCCGACCGGCTGCCCGGCTCCGCCACCCCGGCCGCCGAGACGGTGGTCATCCTGGGCGCGCTGCTCGTCGGCGACTGGCCCGTCGTCCATGCGGCCGACCCGCGCCACCTCCGCGAGGCGAGCAACCTCGTGTCGGCGTACCTCTCCTGGCACCTCGAGCGGGGCCTCCGCTCCATGGCCTACGTCGAGCGCTGAGGTGCACGTCGCGTTCTTCCGGAACCTCAACCTCGGACAGCGGCGCAGCCCCAGCCGGGTCGAGCTGGTCGACGCCTTCGAGACGGAAGGAGCGACCGACGTCCTGAGCCACCAGGTCAACGGGACCGTGGCCTTCACCGCACCGGACGGACGGGCCGCGCAGGAGGTCGCCGACGCCGTCGCCGCCCGTCTCGGACCGGTCAGCGAGTGGACGGACGTCGTGCTGGTCAGGTCGGTCGAGTGGCTCGAGTCCCTCGATGTCGACGGGCTCCCCGACGGCTGCGAGCTGACCCTCATGGACGGACCGGAGCCGTTCCCGGAGGCCCTGCCGTGGGACCCCGGGAGAGGCGAGGTGACCGTGCTCCGCGCCGACGGGCGACACGCGATCGTCCTCAACCACCGTGAGCGCCGCAGCAACGGGACCCCGGTCGTCGAGCGGCGCCTGGGCGTGCCGGCGACGTCGCGCGGCATCGGGACGGTGCAGCGGTTGCTGGCGAGGATGGGTCAGGCCTAGCGCGTCAGTCCTGCCTCACGGCGGACACGTCGGCACAGAGGACGCCCTTGTTGCCGTCCTGGTCGGCGATGACGGTGAGGCCCGGCGACTGGGTGTCGTCGACGACGGTCGCGCCGGCAGCCACGGCGGCGGCGATGCGCTGCTCGACCACCTCGGGCGCGACGTACACCTCGACGTGGAAGCGCTGACCCGAGGCGTCGGGCTCGTCGTCCCCGAACCACAGGTTCGGCACCCGGACCGTGGCGTCGCGGACCTCGTCGCTCGGTGAGCCTCGCCCCTGGGAGTCCGCGCTACCCGTCAGCAGGGCGGCCCACACCGGGGCGATGGTCCCTGAATCCGACGTGTCGAGGCCGAGCTCGACCTCGCTGACCGAGGCCGGGTCGGCGACCAGCTGGTGGTCGGCCGCGATGTCGGTGATCCGGCGGGCGAGGTCGACGTCCTGCTGGGTCGGCCACTCGACGACGTACTCGGTGCCGTCGTCGGCTCGGTAGATCGCGTCGTCGGTGACCAGCTCGAGGTCGACGTGACCGCGGCCGATCGTCACGCGCGGGTGGTGGTCGACGGTGTCGCCCGCCTCGCCGATGGCGGCGACGAACCGGGCGGCGGCGCCGAAGTCGTCGACCAGGTAGCGGGCGTGCAGCCCCTGCGCGAGCTTGCGCCAGTCGGTCAGGTCGGCCTCGGCGAGCTTGTCGCCCCGCAGCATGTCCATGCTCGGGGACCCTAGTCGGGTTCGCTAGTAGCCGGTGCGGTTGACGCTCCTGGGGTCGTTGAGCGCGCGGGTGGCGTAGGCAGGGTCGGTCGCGACGCTGGCGCGCCACGGCCGCGCCTTGTTCAAGGCCATGTCGAACTCGGGTGCGTCGGCGTCCAGATCGAAGGTGATCAGGCCCTCGGCGTCGCCCACCACGTCGATGACGTCGCCGTTCGGTCCGAACACCGTCGAGGGGCAGAAGGCGGACGTCTGGGCCGGGTTGGCCATGCTCACCCAGTAGCAGTGGACCGCCGCATAACCGCGGGCCTTGACGGCGAAGACGCTGTCGATCGGGTACGACGACAGCAGCAGGCAGTCGACGCCGAGCCGGCCGTACTGGATGAACAGCTCGGGGAAGTTGATCTCCACGCAGACCGCGACGCCGAACCGGTAGCCGTCGACATCGAAGACGACGGGCTCGGATCCCGCCGTGTAGAACTGCGTCACCTCTGTGTGGGACAGCCGGCGCTTGTCGTAGCGGTTGACGATCTGTCCCTGGTCCGAGATCACGTACACGCTGTTGTGCGGCAGACGTGGCGGCGACAGGGGGTGGGTCGACCCCAGCGCCACCCAGATCCGTAGCTCGGCGGCGAGCCGTAGGATCGATTCCATCTCGCTGCGCACGGCGTCCCAGTCGACCTCGGCCCAGTCCATGATGGGGTTCTTGGCATATCCCGAGAGCGTGCCCTCGGGGAACTGGACCAGCCGGGCACCTGCCTCGGAGGCCCGTCGCATGGCGGCCCGGATCGCGCTGCCGTTGGCGCGGGCGTCGCCGGTGATCGGCACCTGCGCCAGTGCCACTCGGACGCGGGATCCCGGTTCGGTCATCATCGGAGCCTATGCGCGTCCGTGATGAATGGGCCTGGACGTTGCAGTTCCGTCACGGCAGGCGCCCGAGACCGCGCGCGGGTCGTAGCGTTCCGGCATGCCTGTGGTCGGTCGGTCCCGCGCGTACGTCGCCGCGGTCCTGTGCGTGCTGGCCGGGCCGGGCGTGCTCGTCGGGTGCGGTGGCAGCGGGTCGTCCTCGCCACGCCCGGACCCACCGACGTCGTCCGTCCCGGCCTCGTCGGTCCCGGCCGAGCCCGACACACCCGCTCTGAGCAACGGCAAGGCTGACGAGCAGGTACCGGCCGGGACCTACCTCGCACCGGCGGGCTTCGAGCCGGGACTGCTGCTCGACGTCCCGGCAGGCTGGACCAGCATCCACCGCTACCCCGACGCCTTCGACCTCGGCCAGCCCGATCCCGACCGCGACGCGCCTCTCATCGCCGTGGTCTTCATGAGGCCGCTCGAGGAGAGCCCCGACGCGGCGCTGGCCGGCGTACGCCGCCGGGCCACCGGACAGGTCGCGGCGGTGCGTGCCGATCTCGCCGGCTCTCGGGCCCGAGGGCTCGACGTGAGCGGTGGCCGCGGCCCGTTGATCGTCAGCGCCGACGACGGCATCGCCCTCGACGGCGCCCCCGGGCAGCGTGCCCGCGTGCTCGCGACGGAGGTCGCTGGAAAGCGCCTCGTCGTGGTGGTGCTGGTGCCCGACGGTCGTCGGTGGGACGAGCTCTGGCCCCGGGCAGAGGACCTGCTGGCCGGCGTCACCCCGTCGTAGCGCCTGATCCTCGGAGGCAGACGAGCAGCATGGACCGGTCCGTCGAGGTCAAGCGCCGCACGGAGCGTCGGCGTTTGAATCAGATGTCGAACGGGGCGTGGAGCTCGACAATGCCTGGACCGAGCACCTCGGCGTGTCGTCGTTCGCCGCCGTACTCGGTCCAGTCCCAGCGTCCTCCAGGGATCGTCAGGCGAAGGATGCGCCCCGGGGAGGCCGTCGCCTCGACGCTGATCCGAAGCACCTGTATCTCGTCGAGACGGATCACCACCTCATTGTCCTGTGCTCCGACCTCCGACAGATGGTGCCAGTTGTCATGGGGCCGGCCGAACCAGCCCGTGGGAAGGCGCAGGCTTGCGACCTCGTGCTCGGCGAAGAATGCACGGACATCGTCGGCGACGGTCTCAGCGGCGATCACGTGGCCATCATGAGTGCTGCAAACGGCTGTAGACACACTCGGCGCACGGTGGACATGCCTGTGGCCTCGCCATCCGTGGAGTGGCGAGGTGTGGGGCGGGGTCAAGGTCGGTCTGGTGGCTCGGGCTCGTCGATACGAGTGGTCCCGGTGCGGTCGCGCTGGTAGCGGTGGCCGTGCGGTGAGGTCCACTCGTAGATCCCGGGCGCGACCATGCGGTAGTGCCAGGCGGTGAAGGTCTTGAGCCGGTGGTGGTAGCGGCACAGTGCGCCGAGGTTCGAGGTCGTGGTCGGTCCGGGTTGAGGCCTGCCCTCTGCTTCGGCGTCGTGGTCGTACTCGATGATGTGGTCGATGTCGCAGCCCCGGGCGGGTCGGGTGCACCAGGGGAACACGCAGGTCGTGTCCCGCAGGATCACGTGTTCGCGGATCCGGTCGGGGATGGCGTACGCCGAGGTGGACAGCTCGGTGTTGAGGTCGATGACGGGCTTGATGGTGACCTTGGTGCGGGAGTCGCCGCACCAGTCCTTGATCTGTTCGAGCAGGGTCAGGCGCTGGCCCTCTTCCATCCGACCGACCGGGCCGAACACCGTCTCCTCACCCACGGTTGAGGCGTCGAAGTGCACGTGCAGGACGACCTCGCGGGCGGTTGGCAGTCCGTCCTGATCCTCGGCAGTGGCCCGGCCCTGGTTGAACAGGTCCAAGGCCGTCTGGGTGCGGGCGAGGTCGCCGAGAGCCTTGGCCCGGCGTACGTCCAGGGACGCGGTCGACCCGAGGGCCTTCTGCGCCGCAGCCCCGTTGACGAGGGACTGGTCGAGGTCGAGAGCATCGGCGATGTCGAGGTCGGCCTCGACGTGCAGCGTCCCCGCAAAGTGGACATCGTCCTTGTTGACCGTCACGTGGCGAGGGTCGACGGAGAGGTAGCCGTCCTCGGGATCAGACGCCGGGTCCGCGGCAGCGAGCTCGTAGCGCTTGATGGTCTCGGCGACGAGTCGGTCGAGCTGCGCGGTGCCGATGCGTCCGGCGACGGCCGCGACCTGGGTGTCGAGCCAACAAGTGGCTTCGATCGTCAGCGCGGGAGCAGTGTGGATGGTGGTCTCGGCGACGATCCGCGCCCGCCAGGCCGGCACCCGACCGGCGTGGACCTGTGCCCACAGCCGCGGCAGGCGGTGGCGGAGCTCGAGGGCGTGGCCGATGAGCTTCTTCGCCGACGTGGACGAGATGCCGAGGACGGCGCCGAGCTCGGCGATGCAGAACTCCGCCACCAGCGGGCACCCGGGACCGGCGATGGGCTCCTCGTGCTCGCAGCCGGGGACGGTGAACGCGGCAGCGTGCGTGGATCGACTCGGGCGGGTGGAGGTCGGCCCACCGGGCGGCGACCTCGAGGAGCTCCGCGGCTGCCTGGTCCTCGGCTGCCTTGCGGTCACGAGCCAGCGCGAGCAGGTCCGTGGCCGAGAGGTCGTCTCCGACCCTCTCCTCCACCTGCTCCATCGTCTCGATCATGTGTTCGATCTTAAGGGAGCCCACCGACAACGCCGGGGCCCGCGAGCACGATCTGTGGAGAAGCTCGATACGCCCGTTCGTCCCTCGCGGGCTGCTCGACCAGCGAGGGGCGCCGCGCACACCTAGGCTGTCCACCGTGAAGCGAGAGGTGAGGCCGCCGACCCCGCACCCGAGCGGCGCGACCCCGCCGCCCGTCCCGAGGGACCTGGTCCCCGAGCACGTCGCCATCGTCATGGACGGCAACGGCCGGTGGGCGAAGCAGCGCGGGCTGCCGCGGACGAAGGGCCACGAGGAGGGCGAGAGCACGCTCTTCGACGTCGTCGAGGGCGCGATCGAGATCGGCGTGAAGGCGATCTCGGCGTACGCCTTCTCCACCGAGAACTGGTCGCGCTCGCCCGACGAGGTGCGCTTCCTCATGGGCTTCAACCGGGACGTGATCCGCCGCCGGCGCGACGAGATGCACGAGCTCGGCGTACGGGTGCGCTGGGCCGGCCGCGCGCCGCGGCTCTGGAAGTCCGTCATCAAGGAGCTCCAGGTCGCCGAGGAGATGACGAAGGACAACGACGTCCTCACCCTCACGATGTGCGTCAACTACGGCGGCCGCGCGGAGCTCGCCGACGCCGCCCGTTCGATCGGCCGCGAGGTCGCGGCGGGCCGGCTCAACCCGGACAAGATCGACGAGAAGACGTTTGCCCGTCACCTCTACGTCCCCGAGCTGCCCGACGCCGACCTCATCTGGCGTACGTCGGGGGAGCAGCGGCTCTCGAACTTCATGCTCTGGCAGGCCGCGTACAGCGAGATGGTCTTCACCAACGTGCTGTGGCCCGACGTCGACCGCCGCCACCTGTGGGCGGCGGTCGAGACGTACGCGAGCCGCGACCGTCGCTACGGTGGCGCGCTCCCCAACGGTGAAGGGGCCTAGCGGCAGGTCGGGCAGGTCCCGAAGATCTCCAGGGTGTGGCTGATGTCGGCGAAGCCGTGCTCCGCAGCGATCGCGTTGGTCCAGCGCTCGACCGCCGGTCCCTCGACCTCGACGGTGGCGCCGCACGTGCGGCACACGAGGTGGTGGTGGTGCGTGTCGGAGCAGCTGCGCCAGATCGCCTCGCCGTCCTCGTTGCGGAGCATGTCCACGTCGCCGGCGTCGGCCAGCGCCGACAACGTCCGGTAGACGGTCGCAAGACCGACCGAGTCGCCCTGCTGGGAGATCAGGTCATGGATCTCCTGGGCGCTGCGGAAGTCGTCGAAGCCCGCCAGTGCGGCCGCGACCGCACGTCGCTGGCGGGTGGGCCGGACCGTGGACCGTCCCTGCTCAGTGCTCGTCATAGTGCTCCCCGTGTACGGCGTGCCGGTGGCCGTCGTGGACGTAGTCGACGTGGTCCTCGTGGGGGACGGCCGGGTGGCCGCAGGCCTGGCCGTGCGAGTGCGGGTGCTCGTCGGTGATCGTGTGGGTGCCGTCCTCGACGCTCGGGAACGGCGAGAGCATGCGGCGGCGACGGCGCAGCCACACGCCGATCGGCCAGGTGGAGGCGAACATCGCCAGCGCCAGCAGCACGATGGTCGGGCCCGGCGCCACGGTTGCGCGGAACGACAGCGCGGCGCTGAGCACCAGCCCGCCCAGGGCCGCCAGGACACCCACGACCATCGCGCCCGCGATCGTCGTACGGAAGGAGCGCGCGAGCTGCTGCGAGGTCGCGACCGGCACCACCATCAGGGCCGAGACGAGGAGCAGCCCGACCGTGCGCATGGCCACGGTGACGGTGACGGCCGCGAGCACGGCGATGAGCAGGTTGTAGGCCCGCACGCGCAGGCCGGCGACCCGGGCGAACTCGGGGTCGCTGGAGACCGCGAAGAGCTGGGGCAGCAGGCCGAGCGTGGCCACCAGCAGCACCACGGTGAGGGCCAGGGTGAACCAGACGTCGCCGTCGGAGATGCTGGTCAGGGAGCCGAAGAGGAACTCCTGGAGCCGCGCCGCACCTTGTCCCGCGAGCCCGGTGATGAGCACGCCGCCGGCGAGGCCGCCGTAGAAGAGGAGGGCCAGCGCGACGTCACCGTTGGTGTGGCCGCGCTCGCGGATCAGCTCGATCAGCACCGCGCCGAGGACGGCGACCCCCACCGCTGTCCAGGTCGGCGAGGTGTTGGTCAGCAGGCCGAGGGCCACACCGGTCACGGCGACGTGCCCGATGCCGTCGCCGAGGAGGGCGAGACGGCGCTGGACGAGGAACGTCCCGATGGCCGGGGCCGCGAGCCCGGTCAGCAGCGCGGCGATCAGTGCCCGCTGCATGAAGGGCAGCGAGAAGAGGGAGAAGAACTCGTTCATCGTCCGCCTCCGAGCTCGTCGAGCGGGGAGCCGACGTGCGGCACGTGGTCGTGCGCCGCTCCGGTGGCGTGGTGGTGGTCGTGCCCGTTGCCCATCGCGAGCGCCGGGCCGGAGTAGGACACGCGTCCGTCGCGCATCACGACCGCCCGGTCGATCAGGGGCTCCATCGGTCCGAGCTCGTGCGCCACGAGGACGATCGTCGCGCCCCGCGACTTCAGCACCCCGAGGGCGTCGGCGAGGGCGCGCTGGCTGCCGGCGTCGACGCCCGCTGTCGGCTCGTCGAGCACCAGCAGGTCGGGCTGGCCGGCGAGCGCGCGGGCGATCAGCACGCGCTGCTGCTGGCCGCCGCTGAGCTGGGAGATGCCCTCCGAGGCCCGGTCGGCCAGGCCGACCACGTCGATCGCGTCCGCGATGGCCTCACGGTCCTCGCGCGAGAGAGGCATGAACATGCGACGCCGGGTGATGCGGCCCGACGCCACCACCTCCCAGACCGTGGAGGGGACGCCGCTGGTCGCGGTCGAGCGCTGTGGGACGAATCCGATCCGCTGCCAGTCGCGGAAGTCGGCGTACGTCGTCCCGAACAGGTGGACCGATCCCGACGCCATCGGCAGCAGACCGGTGATCGCCCGCACGAGCGTCGACTTGCCCGAGCCGTTGGCACCCATGAGGGCGAGGAACTCACCCGGTGCGACGGTGAGGTCGATCCCACGCAGGATCGGCCGACCGCCGATGGTGACCGACCCGTTGCGCACCTCGACCGGTGCGACTGCGCTCACTGACATCCGTTGGCCGTCCGGAGCGCGTCGAGGTTCTCACCCATGAGCGAAAGGTAGTCCTGGTCGGCGGTCTCGTCGGAGAGGCCCTCGATCGGGTCGAGCACGGCGGTCTCGAGCCCGAGGTCACCGGCAAGGGAGTCGGCCATGGTGGTGCTGGCGAGCCGTTCGGAGAAGACGGTGGTGATCTTGTCGGTGCGGATCAGGTCCTGGAGCCGGGCCAGGTCGGCCGGCGTCGGCTCTGCACCTGGGGAGAGGCCGGCGATGGCCTCGAGCTGCAGTCCGTAGCGCGCGAGGTAGGAGAAGGCCTCGTGGCTCACCACCGTGGTCGTGCGCTGGCAGGTCGCCAGCCCGGCGGCGTACTCCTCGTCGAGCGCCTGGAGCTGGCCGCGGAGGTCGGCCGCGTTCTGTTCGTACGTCGCCGCGCCTGCCGGGTCCAGGTCGGTGAGCTGCGCGGCGATGGCGTCGGCGAGGTCGGCCATCAGGAGCGGGTCCTGCCAGAAGTGTGGGTCGAGGTCGCCGTGGTCGTGACCCGCGACCTCGTGCTCGTGGTCGTGCTCGGACGCGGGCATCAGGTCGACCACCTGGGCGGCATCGACGATCGCCGCGTCGGGGGCGTTGGTCGCGACCGTCTCGTCGACCGCCGGCTGGAAGTCGTGCTCGAGGACCACGAGGTCGGCCCGCGCGACTGCGGCCGTCTGCGTGATGTCGAGGGACAGGTCGTGGGGCTCGGTGCCCGGTCCCGTGAGGTTCTCCACGGTCCACTCGTCGCCCGCCACCCGACCCGTCACCCAGGCCAGCGGATAGAACGCCGCGACGGCCGAGCGACCGTTCCCGACCTCGTCGGCGGACCCGCCGCAGCCCGCAAGGAGGAAGGCCGAGGCGAGGACCGTGGCAAGGGCGACCGGTCGAGCGACAGACAACATGAGAACGATTCTCACCACAATTGAGAACCATTGTCAAATGACCGCGGGCCCTAGGCTGAACGCGTGCTTGTCGTCACTCGTCTCCGTACGCCCTCGCCCGACCCGGCCGCGGAGGACGAGCTGCGCCGCGGCCTGCTGCACGCCCTCGCGATCCTGGCCGGCCAGCCCGGCCACGTCGGGGGAGAGGTCGGGCGCAACGTCGACGACCCGACCCTGTGGGTGCTGACCACCCGCTGGGAGAACGTCGGCTCCTACCGGCGGGCACTGGGGTCGTACGAGTCCAAGATGCACATCCAGCCCCTGATGGTGCACGCCCTCGACGAGCCCAGCGCCTACGAGGTCGTGGAGGAGGGGACCGACCTCAACGAGGTCCAGCCCCGGTCGTTAGGCTGATCGCTCGCACGAGCCGGCAGCCAGCCGGCCCGGACATGCAGAAGGATCTCCACCGTGGCCAAGCCCGCTCCGACCGCCCTGGACAACGTCGTCTCCCTCGCCAAGCGCCGAGGTTTCGTCTACCCGTGCGGTGAGATCTACGGCGGCACCAAGTCGGCCTGGGACTACGGCCCGCTCGGGGTGGAGCTCAAGGAGAACATCAAGCGCCAGTGGTGGCGCTTCATGGTCACCCGCCGCGACGACGTCGTCGGCCTCGACTCCAGCGTGATCCTGCCGACCCGCACCTGGGAGGCCAGCGGCCACCTGAGCACCTTCAGCGACCCGCTGACCGAGTGCCAGTCGTGCCACAAGCGCTTCCGCGCGGACCACATGCAGGAGGACTACGCGGCCAAGAAGGGCATCGAGGACCCCGACACGGTCGACATCAACGAGTCGATCGCCTGCCCCAACTGCGGCACCCGCAACGCGTGGACCGAGCCGCGCAACTTCAACATGATGCTCAAGACCTACCTCGGCGTCATCGAGGACGAGTCCGGGCTGCACTACCTGCGCCCCGAGACCGCGCAGGGCATCTTCCTCAACTTCGCCAACGTCGTGACGAGCAGCCGCCAGAAGCCGCCGTTCGGCATCGCCCAGATGGGCAAGAGCTTCCGCAACGAGATCACGCCCGGCAACTTCATCTTCCGCACCCGCGAGTTCGAGCAGATGGAGATGGAGTTCTTCGTCAAGCCCGGCGAGGACGACGAGTGGTTCCGCTACTGGATCGAGGAGCGCACCCGCTGGTACGTCGACCTCGGCATCAACCCCGACAACCTGCGCCACTACGAGCACCCGCAGGAGAAGCTGTCGCACTACTCCAAGGGCACGACCGACATCGAGTACCGCTTCGGGTTCTCGGGTCGTGACTTCGAGGAGCTCGAGGGCATCGCCAACCGCACCGACTTCGACCTCAAGCAGCACAGCGAGTTCTCCGGCAAGGACCTGGCCTACTACGACCAGGCCGCCGACGAGCGCTACGTCCCCTACGTCATCGAGCCGGCTGCCGGCCTGACCCGCTCCCTCATGGCGTTCCTCATCGACGCCTACACCGAGGACGAGGCGCCCAACACCAAGGGCGGCGTCGACAAGCGCGTCGTGCTCAAGCTCGACCCGCGCTTGGCCCCGGTCAAGGTCGCCGTGCTGCCGCTGAGCCGCAACGCCGACCTCTCGCCCAAGGCCAAGGCGCTCGCCGCCGAGCTCCGGCAGAACTGGAACGTCGAGTTCGACGACTCCGGCGCCATCGGTCGCCGCTACCGCCGCCAGGACGAGATCGGTACGCCGTTCTGCGTGACGGTCGACTTCGAGACGCTCGACGACGACGCGGTCACCATCCGCGAGCGCGACACGATGAGCCAGGAGCGGGTCAGCCTCGACGGCATCACCCGCTGGTTCGCGGAGAAGCTCGTCGGCTGCTGATCCTCCGCTCGCCCGGCTGTGGCACTGTGTGGCGAGGTAGTCACACACCGCATCGGGGGATGTCATGGGAGCTCGTGCCCGCGTGGTCTCGCTCGCGCTGGTCGCCGGGTTGTCGACGGCCGGATCGGCGGGTGCAGCGCCGTCGCGTGACGTCGTACGCGCGCAGGTACCGCCGAGCCGCACGATCGCGCCCTCTGCGCTGCGCCGAGGCGACGACACCTCGATCGCCTTCATGCAGGACGGCGTGATCCATGCCGACGGCCGCACCCTGGCGATCCGCACACCGGTCAACGGGGAGCAGCGCCAGCTGCTGGGCGAGAGCCGCAGGGGCTGGCTGGTGGCGGTCCGCAAGGGCTACCTCAGCCGAGTCGTCGCCCTCCGGGCAGGGCACGCGCCGGTCGAGCTCCGCCGCACCCGCACCACGTCCTACGGCCAGGGAGACTCGTCCATCGGCTGGCTGCTCTCGCGCGACGGCGAGATGCTCATCTCCACGTCGTACGACCGGGGCGGCAGCACGCGTCACGTCCAGGACCTCGACGGCAAGGGGCTCGCCAACAGCTACACCGGCGGCTTCTTCACGCCGTTCGACGCCGACGCCGGCCACATCGCGAGCTACGCCGAGAACACGTTCTACCGGCTCCGCGTCGTCGACTGGGTGCCCCGCACGTCGAAGACCCGGATCGCGACCAACGCCTCCTTCGTCTCGCTCCGCGACGACCTCATGTTCGTCCGGACCAGCGGACGGCAGTACGGCCCCTCGCCGATCTCGGCACCCACGACCCCGGCGTGGTCCGCGCCCTTCCAGCCCCTGGCGATCTCGCCGGACGGGGCGACCGCGGCCGGCCTGCGGATCTCCCGGTCCGGCTTCAACAGTCCTGCGGTGCTCGACGTACGCCGGATGAGCGACGGCACCCTGCTCGACTCGATCGTGTTCGGCCCGCGGATCACCCAGGACACCTGGTCGATCACCGCGCAGCACGAGCAGACCGTGGCCTGGGAGGACGACGACACGTACGTCTTCCAGCTGGGTCAGGCTCGCGACGCCGTGCTCGTACGCTGCACGCTCGCGCGTCGCTGCGAAGGGGCCTCCGATGTCGGCGGCAACGTCTCCTTCGCCCACGAGACCTTCATGTGGTGGTGAGCGTCGCTGAGCGTCCGGGCGTGTGACGATGTGGACATGCGGCTCGCGACGTTCCTGGTGACAGCACTCGCGCTGTCCCTGTCAGCCTGCTCGCCGGACGATCCGGAGGACACGCCGGAGCCGTCCACCAGTCGCGTGGAGATCGCACCCGTCGGGACTGACCCGGGCACCGGGCTCGACCTCGGCGAGAAGGCGACCCTCGTGTGGCAGCCCGAGACGAGCATCACCGGCGTGCTCGACCTGAGCGTCGACGCGGTGGCGGAGCAGCGGCCCTCGGTGTTCGACGGCTGGGTCCGCGACGACGTGATGGCCGCCTCCCGGCCCTACTTCGTCTCGGTCACGCTGCGGAACACGGGTCAGGCCGACCTCACCGGGCAGGACGTCCCGCTCTACCTCCGTGACGAGAACGGCATGCTCGGTGCACCCTGGACGCTCGGCGGGGACTTCACCGCCTGCCAGAGCGGGCCGCTGCCGTCGCCCTTCACGTCGGGCACCGAGGCCGAGATGTGCCTGGTCTACCTGGTGCCCGACGGCGCCCGGATCCAGGACCTGGTCTTCGAGCCGAGCGAGGGTTACGACCCCATCACGTGGACCGGCCGGGTCCAGGAGCCGGAGAAGAAGCTCCAGCGGAAGCCTGAGGGCAAGAAGGGCTCGGGCAAGGACCGCAAGCGCGGCTGATTTGGGCGGCGCCCCGGACCGGCTCGACAATGGAGCCATGACCGCGCTCCCCACCTCCCTGACGCTGGGGTCCGTGCGCGTCGAGACACCGGTGGTCCTGGCGCCGATGGCGGGCATCACCAACGCGGCCTACCGACGCCTCTGCGCCGAGCAGGGTGCCGGGCTCTACGTGTCCGAGATGATCACCAGCCGCGGGCTGGTCGAGGGCGACGAGACCACGCAGAAGATGCTGGTCTTCGACGAGCTCGAGACCGTCCGTTCGGTGCAGCTCTACGGCACCGACCCGGTCTACATCGGCAAGGCCGTCGAGATCCTCTGCGCCGACCACGGCGTGGCCCACGTCGACCTCAACTTCGGCTGCCCGGTCCCCAAGGTGACCCGCAAGGGCGGTGGGGGAGCGCTGCCGTGGAAGCGCGGCCTCCTCGGCGAGATCCTCACGACCGCGGTCGCCGCGGCAGCGCCGTACGACGTCCCGGTGACGATGAAGACCCGCAAGGGCCTCGACGACGACCACCTGACCTACCTCGATGCCGGCCGGATCGCGCAGGAGACCGGTGTCGCGGCGATCGCCCTCCACGGGCGGACCGTCCAGCAGGCCTACTCCGGGGAGGCCGACTGGGATGCCATCGCCGCGCTCGTCCAGCACGTCGACATCCCGGTGCTCGGCAACGGCGACATCTGGGAGGCCGGTGACGCGCTGCGGATGGTCGAGCAGACCGGTGTCGCGGGCGTCGTCGTGGGCCGTGGGTGCCTGGGCCGTCCGTGGCTGTTCCGCGACCTGGCGGCGGCGTTCCACGGCGAGGAGGTGGCCACCCTCCCCAGGCTCGGCGAGGTGCGCACCATGATGCGCCGGCACGCCGAGCTGCTCTCCGAGCACATGGGGGAGGAGCGCGGGTGCAAGGAGTTCCGCAAGCACGTCAGCTGGTACCTCAAGGGCTTCCCGGCCGGCGGCGAGCTCCGTCACCAGCTCGCCCTGATCGACTCGCTCGCCGCGCTCGACACGCTGCTCGAGGGCCTCGACCCGGATGCGGCGTTCCCCGAGCGGGAGCTCGGCACGCCGCGCGGGCGCCAGGGTGCGCCCCGCAAGAAGGTGGCGCTCCCCGAGGGATGGCTCGACGACACCGACGGCCGCGGATCACACCTCCGCGAGGACGCCGACGAGACCACCGGAGGCTGACAGGCGGCACCTGTCGGCGGTGGGCACGATTCCATGGCGGGTGAGCGGGAACACGCGGCTTTTTACCGTGGGAGATTGGGACACCACCAGAATCCTGTGCTCTACTCGATGATCGCGTCGGCGTGGGCACTGAGCCACTGAATGTCATTGGCCTCGTGGATCGACGCGATCGTCCCCCGTCAGCAACCGCAAAGGATCAGCGCTGTGGCTCAGCATCGCCACAAGCGGGAAACCCCTGCTACCCCCCGTCAGTCTCGGATCACCGACAACATCCCCCGGTCCGTCCTGGTGTCCGCACCGCTCGCCGTCGTGGCGACGCTGTCCGCGGTGACCATGGGCGTCCTCGCCGCCGAGCCGGCGACCTCCACCGACAACCTCCTGGCCTCGTCCGGCAGCCAGTCGATCTCCGTCGCCACCGGCACGGCTAGCGCCTCGACCGCCCTCGCCCGCCGCGGCGACCTGGTGTCGCGCTCGACCATCCGGACGGCCGCGAAGGCCGAGTCCGCCGCGCGTCAGGACATCGAGGTCAACCAGCAGGCTCGCCAGCTGGCGAAGAAGCTCGACGAGTCGATGTGGACCACCGACGTGCTCAACCTCTGGTCGGGACCGTCGGAGAAGTCCGACAAGCTCGGCGAGATCGCTGCCCTCGAGCAGGTGGTCGTCACCGGCCGCGAGCAGGCCGGCCGTACGCAGGTCGTCCTCGACGGCCAGTCGCGCTGGGTCAGCTCCGACTACCTCAGCCAGGACAAGCCGAAGCCCGAACCCGCCGGCCCGAGCCTGGGCGGCACCTGCACCAACGGCTCCGTGATCAGCGCCGGGCACGCCTCGCTCTACACGATCCACGACGTGGTCTGCGCCAACTGGCCGGAGATCACCAGCTACGGGACGTGGCGTGGCGACGGCGAGCACGGCCAGGGCCGCGCGATCGACATCATGGTCAGCGGCGACACCGGCTGGGCGGTCGCTGAGTTCCTCCGCGCCAACTACGCGGCGCTCGGCATCGAGTACATCATCCACGCGCAGCACATCTGGTCGGTGGAGCGCAGCGGCGAGGGCTGGCGGGCCATGTCGGACCGCGGTTCGATCACCGCCAACCACTACGACCACGTGCACGTCACGGTCTACTGAGGCGACACGAGGACCGAGCGTCCTCGGTGCTCGATAGGCTGACCGGCCGATGAGCATCGAGGACCTGTACGACGACGCGGCGCGCGAGCGCTTCGTCGCCGAGCCGCCCAAGCGGGTGGACGCGCCCGTACGCCTGGCGTTCGAGCGCGACCGGGCGCGCGTCGTGCACGCTGCGGCGTCACGCCGCCTCGCCGCCAAGACGCAGGTGGTCGGTCCGCAGACCGACGACTTCGTCCGCAACCGGCTCACGCACAGCCTCGAGGTCGCCCAGATCGCGCGCGACCTGGCCCGCGCGCTCGGCACGCACCCCGACATCGCGGAGACCGCTGCGCTCGCGCACGACCTCGGGCACCCGCCGTTCGGCCACAACGGCGAGCGGGCGCTGGCCGAGCTCAGCACGGGGTGCGGGGGGTTCGAGGGCAACGCCCAGACCTTGCGCCTGCTGACCCGGCTGGAGTCGAAGACCTTCGACGCGGAGGGCCGGTCGGTCGGTCTCAACCTCACCCGCGCCACGCTCGACGCCTGCACGAAGTACCCCTGGCTTCGCGGGGAGGCCGCCGGTCCGCACGGCGTGCACGCCGACGGCACCCCGCGCGTGGTGGTGAAGTTCGGCGTCTACGACGACGATCGCCCGGTCTTCGACTGGCTGCGCCGCGGGGTCGAGGGCTCCGGCCGCTGCCTCGAGGCGCAGGTGATGGACCTCGCCGACGATGTCGCCTACTCGGTGCACGACGTCGAGGACGGCATCGTCGTCGGGCGACTCGACCTCACCCGCCTCGATCGCGACGCGCTCTGGGAGACCGTACGGTCCTGGTACCTGCCCGGCGCCGACGACGCCGCGTTGGACCAGGCGCTCGCCGACCTGCGTGCCGTCGGCAGCTGGCCGCGGTCGCCCTACGACGGCAGCCGACGCAGCCTCGCCGCGATCAAGAACCTCACGAGCGACCTGATCGGCCGGTTCTGCGGGAGCGTCCAGGAGTCGACCTTCGCGGTGGCCGACGGTGAGCCGCTCGTACGCCACCGGGCAGACCTGGTCGTGCCGGGGTCGACCGAGGTCGAGATCGGCGTGCTCAAGGGCATCGCCGCCCACTACGTGATGCAGGCCGACGACCGGGTCACGCTGATGGATCGCCAGCGCACCCTGGTCGCCGAGCTCGTCGAGGCCCTGTGGGACCGCGGTCGCGATGCGCTCGACCCGGTCCACGTGCAGGACTGGGACGACGCCGACGACGACGCCGGCCGACGACGCGTCGTCATCGACCAGGTCGCCTCACTCACCGACGCCAGCGCCGTCAGGCGTCACGAGCTCCTGACCCGCTGAGGGTGCTCAGGGCAGGTCGCCCTGCGGGTACGGGTTGTCCTGCCGCGCGGTGCTGTCCGGGTTGAGCTGGTCGGTCAGGTCGTCGCGGTGGTCGCCGCCGCCGGACGGCGTCACCTTGTCGGCCGCGGTGCTCGCGGCCGCAGCGACCTTGTCCTTGACGATCGGTGCCTTGTCCTTGGCGAGGTCGGCGGCCTGCGTCGCCTTCTCCTGGACGCGGGGGTCGTTCTTGACCCGGGTCGCGGTCCTCTTGATCTGTTCGTAGCGCTCGCGTCCCGCGCGGGTGCCGAGCACGTAGCCGATCCCTCCGGCGATGAGCAGCGTGAGCTTCTTCATGGTGGTCTCCCTGGTGTCTGGTGGGTCTGGCTGGTCGGGGGTGTGCGGGGTCAGCGGTTGCGACGGCGCCAGAGCAGCAGCACCACGCCCATCGCGACGAGCGAACCGGCGGCGGCGAGCACCTCGGCCCGCGGCGTGCCCGCGTCGGTCGTGGCCGAGTCCTTCAGCGAGGCGACCTTCTCCTTCGCCTGCGACTTCACGTCCAGCTTGGCGGCCAGCTGGTCGACGGTGCCGGCGAGCTGGGCGCGCTGGAGCTCGATCTCGGCCTCGATCTGCTCGGGCGTACGCGATGCCTGGTCATCCACGGTGGGCTCCCTTCACGGTCGCGATGTCTTCCTTGACGCCGCTGATGGCGCGCTCGGGGGCGGCCGGGGTCGCTTCCGCGACCTTGTTCTTGCCGGCCAGTCCGGCGACGGCCGCTCCTGCCACGAGCACGAGCCCGACGATCAGGGCGGCGAGCCACGCGTCCACGACGTTCGCGAGCCCGAGGATCGCGGTGGTGATGAAGGTGGCGACGGCGAAGAACGCCAGCAGCCCGGCGACGCTGAACATGCCGATGCCGACGCCCGCGCGCTTGCCCTTCTCGGTGACCTCCGCCTGGGCCAGCCGGATCTCGGAGCGGATCAGCTCCGGGATCTGCTGGGAGAGCTGGTGGATGAGTGCGCCGAGGGTCTGACCCTCCGGCGCCCCGTGCTGAGCAGTCATGTCTTCGACCTTGCCAGCCGTCCTCGGCGGACACCAGCCGGGCTGACCCATAGGGGTGTGGGCCCGGGCGACGGCGTTGTGGAGACCCGGCGGCGGGGGTGGGTCCGCGCCCGTAGACTCCCGGGCGTGGCAGGCCGGATTCGCGACGACGACATCGCCGAGGTGCGCGAGAAGGCGCGGATCGACGACGTCGTGTCCCAGTACGTCACGCTCAAACGGGCCGGCGGCGGGTCGCTCAAGGGCCTGTGCCCCTTCCACGACGAGCGGACCCCGTCGTTCAACGTCAACCCGGCTCGTCAGTTCTTCCACTGTCTGGCGGGGGAGACCCGTGTGCTGACCTACGCGGGGGCTCGTCCCATCTCCGAGCTGGCCGGCGGCGTGCACCGCGTCCTGGGAGGCGATGGCCAGTGGGTGGACGCGCCGTTCCGCTCGTACGGCGTACAGCCACTCTGGCGCATCACGATGACGCGCAACCGGCAGGTGAAAGAGCTCTTTGCGACGGACGGGCACCGCTGGTTCGTCAAGGCGGGCGGTGCTCGGAAGACTCGGCGCGAGGTCCTGACGACGGACCTGAAGCAGGGTGATCGGCTCGCGTCGATCTTCCCCCGGACCAGGATCGGCCGCACCCGACCGTCCCCGTACGGTGTCGCGCACGGCTTCACCTTCGGAGACGGCACCAGGGCCGGGAGCGGTTCCGTGGCTCAACTGTGCCCGCCCAAGGACCTCGCGATGCTCAAGTGGTTCCCGCTCAGCCAGACCGCGAGCAAGGACGAGAACATCGTCGTGCTCGACCTCCCCGCCTTCTTCAAGACCTTCCCTCCGCTCGAGGAGTCGGTGTCCTACCTCTATGGCTGGCTCGCCGGATACTTCGCTGCCGACGGGTGTGTCGCCCAGGACGGCACCGTCATCCTGAACTCGGCCAATCGGGCCAACCTGGACTTCGTGCGCGACCTCTGCACGAGGTTGGGGATCGGCACCTACGGGGTCACGGTGCAGTCGCGGGTCGGTTTCGAGGGACGCGAGCCCTCAGATCTCTTCCGGATCCATCTCGTACCGGAAGACCTGCGCGAGAACTTCTTCCTGATTGATCACCACCGTGAGCGGTTCGTCTCCCACCGCAAGGCCTTTGCGCGACGTGGCTGGGTGGTGCAGTCCGTCGAGCTCAGCGAGCGGGTCGAGGAGGTGTATTGCGCCGAGGTCCCCGACACCCACGCGTTCACGCTCGAGGACAACATCCTCACGGGAAACTGCTTCGGGTGCGGGGAGGGCGGCGACGTCATCGCCTTCGTGATGAAGGTCGACGGGCTGACCTTCACCGAGACCGTCGAGCGCCTGGCTGAGAAGTTCGGCGTCCAGCTCCGGCGTGAGGAGGGCGACGACGAGCCCGTACGACCCCGCGGCCCGGCCCGCGGCCGGTTGATCGAGGCGCACAAGGTCGCCCAGGAGTTCTACGCCGAGCAGCTCGGCACCGCCCGACGCCGTCGTCGCCCGCCAGTTCCTCGACCAGCGCGGCTTCGACCAGTCCGCGGCCGCCACGTTCGGCGTCGGCTTCGCGCCGCGCGACGGCGAGGCGCTGACCCGCCACCTGCGTGGTCGCCGGTTCACCGACGAGGAGTCGGTCGCCGCCGGCCTGGTCGCCCACGGGCGTTCCCACTACGACAAGTTCCGCGGCCGCCTGGTGTGGCCGATCCGCGAGGCCAACGGCGACACCATCGGCTTCGGCGCCCGCCGGATCTTCGACGACGACCGCATCGAGGCGAAGTACCTCAACACCTCCGAGACCGCGATCTACAAGAAGAGCCAGGTGCTCTACGGCATCGACCTCGCGCGCACCGCGATGAAGGACGCCCAGCAGGCCGTCGTCGTCGAGGGCTACACCGACGTGATGGCGTGCCACCTCGCCGGCGTACGGACTGCGGTGGCGTCGTGCGGCACCGCGTTCGGCACCGATCACGCGCGGGTGCTGCGCCGGTTCCTCGGTGACCACGACACCACCAGCGGCGAGGTCATCTTCACCTTCGACGGCGACTCCGCCGGACAGAAGGCGGCGATGAAGGTGCTCGAGAGCGACCAGGTCTTCGCCTCCCAGACCTATGTCGCGGTGGCGCCCGAGGGCATGGACCCGTGCGACCTCCGGCTCAAGGAGGGTGACGAGGCCGTGCGCGAGCTGGTCGCCAAGCGCCAGCCGCTCTACCGCTTCGCCCTCGACAACATCCTCCTCCGCCACGACCTCGACCGCGCCGACGGGCGCATCGACGCGCTGCGCGACGCGGCCGGCCTGGTCGCCGGCATCCGCGACAAGACCAAGGTCGAGTCGTTCTCCCGCGAGCTCGCCCACATGGTCGGTGTCGATGTCGACGAGGTCCGCGGCGAGGTGCGGCGCGCGGCCAACCGCCCGGCCGCCAAGCCCGAGGAGCGCCGCACGACCCGGGCCAGCGAGGCCCCCCAGGCGCCCGAGCCGCCCCGGCCGACCCTGCCGAGCCTGTCCGACCCGCGCTTCCTCATCGAGCGCGAGATGCTCAAGCTCGTCATCCAGCACCCGGCCGGCGTCGGCCGCACCACCGCCCACGTGTCCGCTGGCGACTTCACCCACCCGACGTTCCAGGGAGTCTGGGAGGCAGTGACCGCGGCGGGCGGTCCGGCCAGCGGAGCCGACGACCCTGGTTGGGCCAACAAGGTGCGCGGTGTCGCCACCGATCCGGCGGTGATCGCCGCTGTCACCGAGCTCGGGGTCGAGCCCGTCCGCGGCACGTCCGACCCCAACCCGACGTTCGCCGTCGCCTACGTCTACCGGCTCCAGGAGCTCACCACGTCCCGCCGGATCGCCGACGTCAAGGCCCGCCTGCAGCGCACCAACCCCGTCGACAACGCCCTCGACTACAACCGGATGTTCGGCGAGCTGGTGATGCTCGAGCAGCACCGCCGCAAGCTCCGCGAGGGTGCCGTCAGCCAGCCGGGAGCGACGAGCTGATGCCGTTCTGGTCGCGTACGTCGGTCGCCTCCGTGGCGGTCGGGCCGGGGGAGCGCGTGCTGGCCTCAGCCGCCTCGGACGACGGCACCGTCC
The DNA here is from genome assembly GCA_963711175.1 of uncultured Actinomycetota bacterium. Classification (GTDB taxonomy): domain Bacteria; phylum Actinomycetota; class Actinomycetes; order Propionibacteriales; family Nocardioidaceae; genus Nocardioides. Next base: position 81,904 of record CAVQDC010000021.1, on the reverse strand, counting down.
TCGCCGGCACCCGGGACGCCTTCTACGTCGCCTCGGGCGACGACACCCGGCGAGTGCCGTGGGAGCAGGTCGAGGCCGCCGACTGGGACCGCGACACCTCGACGTTCCGGCTGTCGGAGGTCGGCACCTGGGGCGAGCAGCGACCCGTCCACACGGCGGTGCTGGCCGACCCCGGACGACTGCTCGAGCTCGTTCGCGAGCGGGTCACCGCCAGCGTCGTCCTGCAGCGCCACGTGGCCGTCACCGCCCGACGAGGCCTGCGGGTGATCGCCCGTCGTGCACCCTCCGGAGCGGGCGGCGTGCAGTGGGTCTACGAGTACGACGAAGGGGTCGACCCCGACGACCCAGGCGTGCGTGAGGTGGCCCGCGCGACCCTCGAGGCGATGCGCCACGAAGTCGGCCTGCCCTGATTTCACCCGGGCTGCCCGTGCTTGCTAGTGTTGCGCCCCGCTGCACAAGCGATCCCCTGTAGCTCAATTGGCAGAGCATTCGACTGTTAATCGGAGGGTTGTTGGTTCGAGTCCAACCGGGGGAGCATCCGAAGGGCCCGAGGCGTCACGCCTCGGGCCCTTCGTCGAGCCCGGCCTCAGGCTGGACGCATGACCGCTGACCCGTCCACCGCGGGTGGAGCCGGTCGGAGAGAGGAAGTCCCGCCGCTCGCGCTTCGGCCGTCAACTGATGTTGACCTCACCTTGAGGGCGCCTTGATGACGACCCGAATCGGATCGGCCTACGTTGCCGATGCCCCGTTCCACACCGCGCAGGTGGTGATCTCGTCATCGCATCCTCCCGAGCCTTTCGCCGGCAACCGCAACCGGTCGCGGGTAGCGGTGCCCGTCGGCGTCGGCTGGCACCTGCGGCGATGGTCGTCATCGTGTCCGCGCTCGTCGTGGCGCCCCTGGTGGTACTGGCCACGGCGCCCCAGCGGACCTGGGAAGGCGGATGGCACCTTGCCTCGCTCGTGACGAGCCTCGCGGCCGCGTCCTTGCTCCTGACGGCGTTCGTCCTTCCGAGTCGCCTGCGGACGGTCACCTCGTTCCTCGGCGTGGAAAAGCTGCTGAAGGGCCACCGACTCATCGCCCTCGTCGGTACGGGGCTGGTGGGCGCGCACGTCGTGTTCGTGCTGGTGCACTCAGGACTCGGGGTGTTGGACCTGCGTTCTGCCCCGCCTCGGGTCTGGGCCGCGTCGGCAGCATTGGTCGCTCTGCTCGCCATGGTGCCGCTGGCGATCACCCGGCGCCGGCGGGGCCCGCGCTACGAGGGGTGGCGGCTCGGGCACATCATCCTCGGCAACATCGTCCTGTTCGGCACTGCGCTGCACGTGTTCTGGCTGCACGACCTGACCTCCTACGCGCCCGCTGCGGGGTGGTTCGGCGCGCTGTTCGCCGGGCTGCTGCTGCTCACCGGCTATCGGTGGATCTGGCGGCCGTGGCGCTCGCACCAGGCGGCGTACGTCGTCGACGAGGTGCGTGCGGTGTCCGACACCGCGGTCACGGTGGTGCTGCACGCCGTCGGGCACTCCGGGGTGGACTTCCGTCCCGGGCAGTTCGCCTGGCTCAAGCTGGGGGAGTCCGCGTTCGTCTTCGAGGAGCACCCCTTCACGATCGCGTCGGCGGCCACGCAGCCGTGGCGCAAGGAGTTCACCGTCAAGGCGCTGGGTGACTTCAGCGAGATCCTGGCTGGTCTTCGCCCCGGGCGGCTGGTGCACCTCGACGGACCCCATGGCTCGTTCACCCTCGACGGGCTGCGGTCCGACGGCTTCGTGTTCGTGGCGGGTGGGGTCGGAGTCACCCCGATGCTGAGCATGCTGCGCACCATGGCCGACCGCGGCGATCGCCGTCCGGTGCTGCTGGTCGTCGCGGGGCGCACGGCGGACGACCTTCTGCACCGCGCCGACCACGAGCACCTCGACGACCGGCTCAACCTGCGGCTGGTCGAGATCCTCGAGGAGCCGCCGGAGCAGTGGGACGGCGAGATCGGGTGGCTGAACCTCGACGTCCTCGACGCGGCGCTCCCCGGCCGGCGCGGTCGATCACACCTGGACTACTTCGTGTGCGGTCCAGGGCCGATGGTCGCCGCCGCGACACGCATCCTCGAGCATGACTGGGGTGTGGCCGACCGACGCATCCACACCGAGCTGTTCGACGTCATCTGAGCACGCTGATGGCGGCTCAGCCCCAACCGAGCGGGAAGACCTCGAAGGTCGCCGCGTGGGTGACGCCGAGCCCCTGCCCGCCTCCGCGCAGGATCCCGTCGAGGAACTCCTCGGGGTCCCAGCCCTCCCAGCCGAGGCCGTCGATGTAGGCCTTGTGCTCCTTCAACGACGCGACCCCTGCCTGGAAGGTGTCCGTGACGTCGACGGCGTGCGTGGCCTGCGGCGAGCTGCCCGACCACACGGCTCGTACGCCGCCCCAGGGCTCGACGCCGCCGGTCAGCTGCTCGGGGAAGATCCAGCGGTTGCCGGCGTCACGGACCGCGTCCAGCAGCGCGCGGCCGACGGCGATGTGGTCGGCCTGGTTGAGGTTGGTGCCCCCGAAGGTCTCGCGGAAGTTGATGGTCATCGCGATGTCCGGCCGGTGCTTGCGCACGACGGCTGCGATCGCGCGCCGCAGCTCGACGCCGTACTCCAGGATGCCGTCGGGCAGCCTGAGGAACTCGACCTCGTCGACGCCCACCGCGCGCGCCGACGCGATCTCCTCGCCCTCGCGCAGCGGGCCGCTCTCGTCGGGGCTGACCCCGTCGATGCCGGCCTCCCCGCTGGTCACCATGCAGTAGACGATGCGCTTGCCCTGACCGGTCCAGCGCGCCACCGCAGCGGCACCGCCGTACTCGATGTCGTCGGGGTGGGCGACCACGAACAGCGCGGTCTCCCAGTCCTCGGGAAGGGGCTCGAAGGATGGGGGAGCGGGACGGTCGTCGGTCATGCTCCGAGCATGGCAGCCGGAGCCAGGGCTGTCTGCCCCGTCAGGCCATGACCCCGACAGCCGACGGCGTGAAGCCCGGGAAGACCTGCCCGACCGAGACCCCGAAGCGGCGGGTCACGACCTCGGTGAGCACGCTGCGGTAGTCGGTGGTGACCAGGAGGTCGGCGTCGAGGGAGTCGGTGAGGCCCGGCCACGAGCCGTAGTACTGCCCGCCCTTGACGCCCGCGCCGGCGACGAACATGACGTTGCCGAAGCCGTGGTCGGTGCCGTAGTTGTCGTTCTCCTTGACCCGGCGGCCGAACTCGCTGAGCGTCACGAGGGTGACGCGATCTGCGAAGGGGCCGAGGTCGGCGAAGAAGGCGGCGATCGACCCGGCCAGGTCGCCTGCGTTGCGCACCATGTCGCCCCACTCGACCGTGCCGAGGTCGGTGTGCATGTCCCAGTCGCCCTGGTCGACCGTGATCACCTCGGCGCCGACGCCGGAGCGCACGACCCGGGACACGTCGGACAGCGCCTTGCCCAGGTCGGTGCCCGGATAGGGCGTCGTGGAGGACTCGGAGCCGGGCAGGTCGCGAGCCGCGCCGAAGGTCTGCGCCCCCGAGATCGCGTCGCGGACCGCCTGGCCCATCCGGCCGCCGCCCTTCCACGCGTGCTGGAGGGCGAGCAGGCGCCGACCGTCGTCGTCGGTCCCGGCGACCTCGGCGCTGTCGACGCCGTCCACGACGAAGGCGGGGTTGGCGCCGAAGAGGGAGGTCGGCACCTGGTTGCCCATGGCGGTGCCCTGAAGAGGCGAGGTGCCGGGCAGGTCTCCGAGCAGGCGGTTGAGCCAGCCGTTGCGCTCGGTGGATCCGGGCGCCGCGTCCTCGATGGCCTCCATCGCCGCGAAGTGCGAGCGGTTGGGCGTTGCCATGCCGGTGGCGTGGACGGCCGCCAGCGACCCGGCGTTCCACATCGGCAGCAGCGGCGCCAGCGCCGGATGGAGCCCGAACATCGCGTCGGGTGCCAGCAGCGACGTGTGAGGTACGCCGATCCGCGGGCGGGCGGTGTAGTAGGCAGGGTCGCCGTGCGGCACGACGAGCGAGAGGCCGTCGGCTGCTCCGCGCAGCGACAGCACGACCAGGACCGAGCCCAGCGGCGACGACAGCCGGTTGGCGGTGCGGCCGGTGACGGCGTACGCCCTCGGGCCGGCGCCGCTGAGGCCCGGGCCGAACGCAAGCACACCGCCGGCGAGCGCGGTGCCGAGCAGCGCACGACGGCTCAGCGCGAGGCGTGCCTCGTCGTAGTCGGGGCAGCCGCACGAGGCGGAGCGGGTCGGGGGAGTGTCGTGGGATGTCATGTCAGCACGCCAGGTGGTCGGGGGAGTCGAGGACAGCAGCCAGCAGCTGCGCGAAGCCCCACTGGTAGAGGCCGTGCTCGCGGTCGATCTTCTCCTTGGCCCGACAGCCTGTGGCCAGGCACGCGGTCTCCAGGAGGTTCTTCGACGCAGGCTTGTGGAGCAGGTCGCGGCTGACCGCGTCGACGAGGTCCTTGAAGCGGATCGCCTTCTTGGCCGGCACCCACGCGCTCGGCGTGCGGTAGCGCAGGTCGGCCGTCGGCCACCACCCACCCGCCATGCCCCAGTGCATGCTCATCGAGCCGAGCGCCCGCGACGGTGAGGCCCAGATGTCGTCGCGTACGGGCGACCCGTCGGGCCGCGGCCAGGCGTGCGGCGACAGCCCCAGCCCGGACGCCTGCCAGAGCATGGCGATCGCTCCGGAGTCGTCACGGCTGGGACGCTCGACCTCGACACCGAGGGCACGGTAGGTCGCGACCACGTCCTCGCTCGGGTCACGCAGCTTCGCACCGGCCGCCTTGCGGAACTCCTTGCTCGCGACAAGGGCACGCAGCACCGGAACGATGTCGGTGTCGTTCTTGAGGTAGACCTTCGCCAGTCGGTTCACGAGCGCGTGCGGCGGGTCGTCGCGGACGAACTTGGTCGCCAGCCGCTCACAGATGTGGTGGGCCGTCTGGGGGTGGTGGGCCAGGTAGCGCAGGTAGTCCTTGGTCAGCTCCCGGCCGTCACCCTTGCGGTTCTTGTCCTTGAAGCCCTTCACGGCGACGGTGCCGGTCGAGTGGTCCTCCTTGACGTAGGACGCGGCCCACGACTCCCAGAGGTCCACGTGCCAGCCGGTGAGGATGCGGGCCGACGCCTTGACGTCGTCCTCGCTGTAGTTGCCCGCGCCGAGCGTGTGCAGCTCGAGGAGCTCGCGACCGAGGTTCTCGTTCGGTGCCCGCTTGGTCGAGGTCGCGGCCGACAAGAAGATCAGCATCGCCGGGTGGGTGGTCGTCTCGGCGAGCAGCTGGTCGAAGCGACCGAGCGCGTGCCGCCGGATCGTGGCGCCGTAGTCGGCTCGCCAGGTGAAGTGCGCGTCGCCGCTGACCGGCACGTGCAGCATCGCCTCCCAGAACTCGGTCATCTTCTCGAGCACCGGTCGCCGGGTGCGGATGCGGCGCACCAGCAGCCAGCGGCCGTAGTCGTTCATGACCTCCCAGCCGCCGCGCACCTCCTGGATGTTGCGCTGCCACAGGTCCGACGGCTTGCGGTCGAGGTCGGGCCACCACCGGCGTACCTCGTCGGCTGCGCCGTCCGGGAAGGAGCCGGGACGGGTGATCTGCTTCTCGAACCACGCCTGCGCGCCACCAGCACGTCGTACGTCCCTGGCGAGCGTGGCGTCGACGCCGTAGCCGAACCGGGTCACCAGATGACGCTGCGACGGCGTCAGCAGCGCTGCACGTTCTTGTCCACGATTCCTGCCCACGACGGCGTTCCTCCCATCCCGAGGCGTTCACTCTCCCACGCCGATGCATCGGTCCGACGGGATATCGGGTTGATCGTGGGACGGCGGCAGTGTCGGATGCGTGCGTGGAGATCAGCGAGCTCGACGTCAGCGACCCGGCAGCCCGACGCGCATGGTTCGAGGTGATGGAGCGCTCGGCGCGGGCCGACCGGCCGCACGCCCTGCTCGAGGCGTTCGACGCCTTCGAGGTCTCCGCGACCGAGCCGGGCGAGCACGCCCGGCGCGTACGCCTCGAGGCGCGCGACGGCGACGCCCTCCTCGGGGTGGCGGAGCTCGAGCTCCCGCTCACCGAGAACCTCGACGTGGGGTGGGCGGAGGTCAACGTGCTGCCCGAGCACCGTCGGCGCGGGACCGGCCGGCTGCTGTGGCAGGCGGTCGTCGAGGAGGCCAGGGCTGCGGGCCGCGCGCGCATCGGGGGAGAGGTCTCGGTCGCGCCTGTCGACGGCGGTCCCGGCATGCTGTTCGCGGTGGCGGTCGGTGCGGTCGAGAAGCACCGCGAGGACCACCTGCTGCTCGAGCTGCCGGTTCCACCGGCTGGCGTGGACCCGGCGTACGACGTCGTCACGTGGCGTGGTCGCTGCCCCGACGAGCACCGCGCCGCCTACCTCGAGATGCGCAACCAGATGAACACGGACCTGCCGGTCGGCGAGCTCGACCTCGAGCCCACGGTGCTCGACGACGCCCGCCTCGCGTCGTCGGAGGAACGGTTGACGAGGTCGTACGACGTCCGCGTCGCGGCCGCCCGCAGTCGGACCGACGGCGCCTTCGGCGGCTACTCGCTGCTCTTCGTCCCGCACGGGGCTCCCTACGCCTGGCAGGACGACACCCTCGTCATGCCCGACCACCGCGGCCACCGGCTCGGTGCCGCTCTCAAGGCGGTCAACTACGCCGACCTCCCCGACGACGTCCGGGTCGTCCACACGTGGACGGCGCCGTCCAACGCGGCCATGCACCACACCAACACCGCGCTCGGGTTCCGGGTGGTCGAGCACATGTACGAGATGGAGACGTCGATCTGAGCCCGGCCCCACGCCCCGATAAGGTGCGCCCCGAGGGGCGGTAGCTCAGTCGGTCAGAGCAGAGGACTCATAATCCTTGGGTCGTGGGTTCGAGCCCCACCCGCCCCACCCAGGAATCGTGAACCGGTCGCTCAGCCCTCGCCGGCGATCAGGTAGCCGTCGCCCTGCTTCACGAGCTGCAGCTGCACCTGCTGCGTCGTGGTGGCGCCGGAGGTCTTCACGTAGTCGATCGTGTACGACGTGGTCAACGTCTCGGGATCGACCTCGATGTCGTGGGGCCGTGCCGAGCTGATCGTGCTCCAGAACCCCGAGTAGCGCTCGTAGCCGCCGCTCGCGGCCTGGAACTCCGGCGTGAGCATGACGTACGACTGCCGCGGGTCGGAGGTCACCAGGGAGAAGTAGTTCGCGACGAAGGCCCGCACCTCGGCGCGGGTCCCGCCCGCCGGCGCGCTCGGCTCGGAGCTCGGCTCGGAGCTCGGCTCCTCGGTCGCGCTCTCGGACGGGTCCGTCGACGGCTCGTCGGAGGCTGACGGCTTCCCCGACGGTCCGTCCGACTGCTCGGGCTGTGCCGCGGTGCCGGCGGGCTGCTCACCGTCGCCCGGCCACAAGAGGTAGGTGCCGAGGCCGACCAGCACGAGCACGAGTGCCGCTGCGATCCAGCCCCAGGGCGTACGTCGCGGCGGCGTCCGCGGTGCGGGAGAGGGCCGCGGGAGGGGCGGCGGGTGGGGCGGCCGCGGTGGGCGCGGCGGGCGCGGCCGCGACGACGGGGGCGACCGCATCCATGGTGGAGGTGTGGTCGTCGACGTCGGCCGCGGCTGTCTGGGGGAGGGGAGTCGTGGTCGTGTCCACCCCGGACATGGCCGCGCCCGCGGCGACGCGGCGCAGCTCGTCGCGGACCCGCTCGGCCGACCACCTCTGCTCGGGGTCCTTCACCATCGTCCGGGCCAGCACGCCGGCGAGGGGATGGTTCTCGGGCAGCCTCGGCGGTTGGTCGTGGACGATCCGGTACATCCCGCCCATGACGTTGCCGGCCACGTCGTACGGCGCACGACCGATGACGGCGTGGTAGAGGCTGGCGCCCAGCGACCAGACGTCGCTCGCTGCCGTCGCGGGGGAGCCGGACGCGACCTCGGGGGCCAGGTACGCCGGCGAACCGGTGACCTCACCCGTCACCGTGAGCGCGGAGTCGCTGGCGCCCCGGGCGATGCCGAAGTCACCGAGCTTGGCGTGCTCGTCGTCGCTGAGGAGGATGTTGCTCGGCTTGACGTCTCGGTGGACGATGCCCGCCCTGGTGGCCTGGACGAGCGCGTCCGCTGCCTGCGCGAGGATCCCCGCCGCGCGGGAGGGGGGCAACGCACCCTCTGCCTTGACGATCTCTGCCAGGGTGCGTCCCTTCACGTGCTCCATGACGAGCCAGTAGCAGTCGACGTCCTTGACGAGGTCGAAGATGGACACGACGTGGGGGTGGCTGATCCCCGCGGCGATGCGCGCCTCCCGCTCGGCGCGCTCGACGTCCTGCCCGGTCGTCCCGGGCAGCAGACCGATGCGCTTGATGGCGACCGTCCGCCCGAGCACCTCGTCGTGGGCGAGGTGCACGATGCCTGCGCCTCCACGTCCGATCTCACGTTCGAGGGTGTACCTGCCGGCGATCACGCGCGCCCCTTTCGCTGGAATCGGCCCCCACGTTAACGAGGAGTCGCGCGACCTCTCACACCCGTTGGGACCTGAGGCGGGTACTAGCACCATCGGACATCTGTCGGCGATCGCCCGGCGCGACGAGGCTGGTCCTACCAACCCAGGAGGATCCATGACCATCACGAACGTGACCACCCGCCTCGGACGCTCGATCGCCCTCGGCGCCACCCTCGCAGCCCTGTCCGTCGGCGCCCTCGCCGCGACCGTCCCCGCTGCGTCCGCCCACAACGGCTCGGTGTCGATGCGCAGCGGTGGCGCCGACGACCCCGCCGGCGACGACCACGGCGGCCGCAGCGGCACCCGCTCCGGCGGGGGCGACGACCGCGTCATCACCACGGGCAGCTGCAGCGGCACCGCCGACTGGAAGCTCAAGGTGAAGACCGACGACGGCCGCCTCGAGGTCGAGGGCGAGATCGACAGCAACGTCTCCGGCCAGCACTGGCGCTGGACGCTGCGGCACAACGGCTCGGTGAGCGACCGCGGCACCGGTACGACGACGGGCCGCAGCGGCTCGTTCGGGGTCGAGCGCAAGATCGTCAACCTCGCCGGTGCGGATGCCGTCGCCTTCACGGCCGTACGCGACGGCCAGGTGTGCCGCGGTGTGGTCAACTACTGACCTCGCCCGAGCCGGAGGTGGACCCACGTGCGTGTGCTGACGAATCCCGTGGCGCAGTTCCTGGCCACGGGATTCGTCACGCTCGTGGTCGTCGTGGTGGTGACCAGTGCGCTCAGCCGTCAGGCCGCTGACGAGCAGGCCGTCGCGGACGCGCGTGCCCTCACCCAGGTGCTCGGCCGCTCCGTGGCGCAGCCCGCGATCCCTGAGGGGCTGGTCAGCGGCGACGCGGCCGCCATCGACAAGCTCGACCGCACCGTGCTGGATCGCCTCCTCGTGGGCGACGTACGCCGGATCAAGATCTGGTCGGCCGACGGCACCATCCTCTACAGCGACCGCACGGAGCTGATCGGTGCGGTCTACCCGCTCGGTGACGACGAGCTGGACGTCATCACCAACGGCGGCACCGATGCCGAGCTCTCCGACCTCACCCGTCCCGAGAACCGCTACGACCGTGCCTTGGGTGGCGACCTGCTCGAGGTCTACACGCGGGTCTGGTCGCCCGAGGAGCAGCCGCTCCTCTTCGAGGCCTACTTCACCGCCGACGAGCTCGGCCAGCAGCGCGCGGCGGTGCTCGACCGCTTCCTGCCGATCACCATCGGCGCCCTCGCCGCACTCGTGCTGCTGAACACACCGCTGATGCTGCTCCTCAACCGCAGGCTGTCGCGGGCGTCCCGCGAGCGCGAACGCCTGCTCGAGGCGGCCGTCCGCGCCTCCGACGCCGAACGGCTCCGCATCGCCCGCGACCTGCACGACGGTGTGGTCCAGGACCTGGCCGGCTCGTCGATGGCGCTGTCGACCCTCGCCGCCCGCAGCTCCGCGCCGCTGTCGACCGACCTCGAGGACGTGGGTCGCTCACTACGGGTGAGCATGCGCGCCCTCCGGTCACTGCTCGTCGAGATCTACCCGCCTGACCTCCACGCTGCGGGGCTGGCAGCGGCCGTGCAGGACCTGGTCGCGCCGCTCGCCGGCGCCGGCGTACGCGTCGACGTGGACGTCAGCGGTGACGACGAGGCGTCCACCGCGGCCGTCGCCCTGGTGTGGCGGCTCGCCCAGGAGTCCGTGCGCAACGTCGCCCGTCACGCCGGCGCCACCAGGATGTCCCTGACCGTCCGGCGCGAGGCGCACCACCTGGTCCTGGAGGTCGTCGACGACGGTGCGGGATTCGATCCCGGCGCCACCGCAGGCGAGGCGCACTTCGGCCTGCGCGCTGCCGAGAGCCTCGTACGCGAGCACGGCGGCACCATGGAGGTGGAGTCCGCCCCCGGGTCGGGCACGATCGTCAGGGTGGAGGTCCCGATCGCATGATCCGCGTGGTGCTGGCCGACGACCATGCCGTTGTCCGGAGCGGGCTCGCCGGCCTGCTCGAGTCGACCGACGACCTCGAGGTGGTCGGCGTGGCTCGGGACGGCAGCGAGGCGGTTGCGCTGGTCCTCGAGCACCGTCCCGACGTGGCGGTCATGGACCTCCAGATGCCGGTGCTCGACGGTGTCGAGGCCACGCGCGCCATCGTGGAGGCACAGACCGGCACCGAGGTGCTGGTGCTGACCTCGTTCTCCGACCATGCGCGGATCGACGCAGCGATCGAGGCGGGAGCCGTCGGCTACCTGCTCAAGGACGCCGAGCCCGAGACCCTGCTCGACGGCATCCGTGCCGTGGCCCGCGGCGAGTCACCCCTGGACCCCCGCGCCGCTCGCCGGCTCCTGTCCAGGGCCGCGCGGTCGGGCAAGGAGCAGCCGCCGACAGCCGAGTCGCCAGCACTCTCCCCGCGTGAGGCCCAGGTCCTGCGACTCGTCGTCGAGGGTCTGCTCAACAAGCAGATCGCCGCGCGGCTCGGCATCACCGAGCGCACGGTGAAGGCCCACCTGACCTCCGCCTACCAGCGCATCGGCGTGGCCGACCGCACGCAGGCAGCGCTGTGGGTGCAGCGGCACGACCCGGGCGACCAGGCCGATCAGCCCTCGCCCTCGATCAGGTAGCTGTCGCCGTCGCGCTTGAGCTGGAGGCGCACTCGCGACTGGCTCGTGCCGCCCGCCTTCATCTGGTAGCTCACTGTGTAGGACACGGTGCTGTCGGACGGGTTGCTGTCGAGGCTGGTCAGCTCGGCCGACTGCACCTTGCTCCACCACCCGATGTAGCCGCCATAGCCGCCGCTGGACTTCTGGAACTCAGGCGTCAGCTGCTCGAACGCGGCACGCGGGTCGCTCGTCACAGTCGCCAGGTAGGACGTGATGAACCCGTCCATCTGCTGCTTGATCTCCGCGGCGGAGGGTGGGGTGGAAGCCTCGTCCGTAGCACTGCTGGACTCGTCGGTCGCGGTCGCCTGCGACGTGCCCGGGTCGTCCGGAGCGGCCTCGGGGGTGCCGCGCCCGGCCCAGACGTACGCCGCAGCGATCGCCGCGACGGCCGCCACCGCGGCGACGGCGATCCAGCCCCAGTGACGTCGCGGGGGTCGTGCTGCCTGCGGGACGGGTGCCGGTCGCACGGGGGGCATGAGGCCGGTCCGCTCCCGGTCGGGTTGCGGGGTGGGGTGGGGCGCCGCCGCACCGTTGATCGAGGAGCGCTCGCCGCGGGAGATCCTTGCGAGCTCGTCGCGCACCCGCTGCATCGACCACCGCTGGTCCGGGTCGTGCGTCAGCATCACCGTCAGCAGGCCGGCCATCGGGTGGTCCTGGGGCAGGCGCGGCGGGTCCTCGTGGACGATCTTGTAGAGCGCGCCGATCAGGTTGTCGCCCACGTCGTAGGGCGGCTTGCCGGTGACGGCGTGGTAGAGCGTGGCTCCGAGCGACCACACGTCGCTGGCGGGCGTCGCGGACGAGCCGGACGCGACCTCGGGTGCAAGGTAGGCGGGCGAGCCGGTCACCAACCCGGTCTGGGTGAGGGAGGCGTCGTCCTCGGATCGGGCGATGCCGAAGTCGTTGAGCTTGGCCGAGCCGTCGGCGATCAGGATGTTGCTGGGCTTCACGTCACGGTGGACGATCCCGTTGCTGTGCGCCTCCACGAGGGCGTCGGCGGTCTGGCCGAGGAGCCTCGCGGCCTCGGTAGCGCCGAGCGGACCGTTGGCACGGACCCGCTGGCCGAGCGTCGTGCCGTCGACGTACTCCATCACCAGCCAACGGACGTCGGCCTCGTCGACGAGGTCGAAGACGGAGACCACGTGCGGATGGTTGAGAGCGGCCGCGAGGCGGGCCTCGCGCTCGGCGCGCTCGCGCTCGACGTCGTCCGATCCCGGGATCATGCCGATGCGCTTGATCGCCACCCGTCGGCCGAGCACCTCGTCGACCGCGAGGTGCACCGTCCCGGAGCCCCCGCGACCGATCTCCCGCTCGAGCCTGTACCTGCCTGCGATCACGTGCCGTCCTTCCTGCCTGCTCGCCCTAGGCTAGTGGCCGACCACCAGACCGACCCCACCCGAAGGAATCCACGTGACGACCCCGAATGTCCTCGACGAGCTGGAGTGGCGCGGCCTCGTCGCCCACTCCACCGACCGCGACGCGCTCCGCGCGGCGCTGGGCGAGGGGAGCGTCAAGTTCTACGTGGGCTTCGACCCGACGGCGCCGAGCCTCCACATGGGCAACCTGGTCCAGCTGGTCACCGCCCGTCGCCTCCAGGACGCCGGCCACACGCCCTACATCCTCGTCGGAGGTGCGACGGGGATGATCGGCGATCCGCGCGACTCCGGTGAGCGGACGCTCAACTCCCTCGACACGGTGAAGGAGTGGACCGAGCGCGTACGCGAGCAGGTCTCCCGGTTCGTCACGTTCGAAGGCTCGAACGCCGCTACGACGGTCAACAACTACGACTGGACCGCCTCGCTGTCGACCATCGACTTCCTGCGCGACATCGGCAAGCACTTCCCGGTCAACCGGATGCTGGCGCGCGACACGGTCAAGCGTCGTCTCGAGTCGGGCATCAGCTACACCGAGTTCTCCTACGTCCTGCTCCAGTCGATGGACTACCTCAACCTCTACCGCGAGCACGGTGTCGTGCTCCAGTTCGGTGGCTCCGACCAGTGGGGCAACCTCACCGGCGGTGCCGAGCTCGTGCGACGCGTGACGGGGGAGAACGTCTTCGCCTTCGCCACGCCGCTGATCACCAAGAGCGACGGCACGAAGTACGGCAAGACCGAGGGGGGCGCGGTGTGGCTCGACTCCGAGATGATGTCGCCCTACGCCTTCCACCAGTTCTGGCTCAACGTCGAGGACTCCCAGATCGGCGAGCTGCTGCGGATCTTCACCTTCCTCACCCGCGAGGACATCGAGGACCTGGAGCAGCAGACGGCCGAGAAGCCGTTCCTGCGGGCCGGGCAGAAGCGGCTGGCCGACGAGGTGACTGCGCTCGTCCACGGGGAGCACGAGGTCGACCAGGCCAAGGCAGCGGCGTCCGCCCTGTTCGGTGGGGGAGACCTGTCCTCGATCAAGCCCGAGACACTGGCCTCGGCGCTGCGCGAAGCAGGAGGTACGTCGGTCCGGGCGGGCGAGCTGCCCGGCATCCTCGACCTGCTGGTCACCGCCGGCCTGGTCACGAGCAAGAGCGACGCGCGCCGCACGGTCGCCGAGGGCGGGGCCTACCTCAACAACGTGCGCGTCGAGGATCCCGATCTCCGACCGACCGAGGCGGACCTGGTCGCCGGCTCGTGGCTCGTGCTGCGCCGCGGGAAGAAGAAGTTCGCGGGCGTCGAAGTGGCCTGACGAGCAGCCCGTCGGGCTGCTCGTGCCGGCGCCACGACACGCCCGTCGGATCGCCCCATGCGTCACAACAGGCCGCTGACCTGCGCAAACGTCAGTGTGCCCGCGGTCACACCACTTCGATTTGCGCGTTCACAGGGCGCCGTCTAATGTTCTGTCTGTCGCCAGGGAGCGGCGGGGAACAAGACCGGTCAGGTCGGGTTCTCGGCCCCGGGCAGGACAACCCGAAGCGGTCGCCGGTCACGGTGACACCACCGGGTCAGAGCGAAACAGCCGAGGATTTGCCACGGCAGAAAGTCGCTCGCTACGTTTGACCAGTTGCCTCACGCAACCGAGATCCGCACGGATCGCGATGTGGGTGCGTCTGATACTTGAGAACTCAACAGTGTGTTTGATTAGTCGACGAATTAGTTTGTTTTGCCCCGTTGGCGTCAGTGTTGCTCATCTGGTTTTGTCTGGGTGGGTGGTGTTGGTGTCGCGGTTTCTTTGACAATGATTCTGACAATTTTTTTGTCGGTGTCGTTTTTTGTCAGGGGATGTGGCTCTTATTGATAGTCGTCTTGCTGTTGGCCTTTTGGGTTGGTGGTGGGATGTTTTTTTTCGATGGAGAGTTTGATCCTGGCTCAGGACGAACGCTGGCGGCGTGCTTAACACATGCAAGTCGAGCGGAAAGGCCACTTCGGTGGTACTCGAGCGGCGAACGGGTGAGTAACACGTGAGTAATCTGCCCCTGGCTTTGGGATAGCCACCGGAAACGGTGATTAATACCGGATATGACAGCTTCTCGCATGAGATGGTTGTGGAAAGTTTTTCGGCCAGGGATGTGCTCGCGGCCTATCAGCTTGATGGTGAGGTAATGGCTCACCATGGCTTCGACGGGTAGCCGGCCTGAGAGGGTGACCGGTCACACTGGGACTGAGACACGGCCCAGACTCCTACGGGAGGCAGCAGTGGGGAATATTGGACAATGGGCGGAAGCCTGATCCAGCAACGCCGCGTGAGGGATGACGGCCTTCGGGTTGTAAACCTCTTTCGGTAGGGACGAAGCGCAAGTGACGGTACCTACTAAAGAAGCACCGGCCAACTACGTGCCAGCAGCCGCGGTAATACGTAGGGTGCGAGCGTTGTCCGGAATTATTGGGCGTAAAGGGCTCGTAGGCGGTTTGTCGCGTCGGGAGTGAAAACCAGGTGCTTAACACCTGGCTTGCTTTCGATACGGGCAGACTAGAGGTATGCAGGGGAGAACGGAATTCCTGGTGTAGCGGTGAAATGCGCAGATATCAGGAGGAACACCGGTGGCGAAGGCGGTTCTCTGGGCATGACCTGACGCTGAGGAGCGAAAGTGTGGGGAGCGAACAGGATTAGATACCCTGGTAGTCCACACCGTAAACGTTGGGCGCTAGGTGTGGGGTCCATTCCACGGATTCCGTGCCGCAGCTAACGCATTAAGCGCCCCGCCTGGGGAGTACGGCCGCAAGGCTAAAACTCAAAGGAATTGACGGGGGCCCGCACAAGCGGCGGAGCATGCGGATTAATTCGATGCAACGCGAAGAACCTTACCTGGGTTTGACATACACCCTGCCGCTCCAGAGATGGGGCTTCTTTTGGGGGTGTACAGGTGGTGCATGGCTGTCGTCAGCTCGTGTCGTGAGATGTTGGGTTAAGTCCCGCAACGAGCGCAACCCTCGTTCTATGTTGCCAGCACGTAATGGTGGGGACTCATAGGAGACTGCCGGGGTCAACTCGGAGGAAGGTGGGGATGACGTCAAGTCATCATGCCCCTTATGTCCAGGGCTTCACGCATGCTACAATGGCCGGTACAAAGGGCTGCGATCCCGTAAGGGGGAGCGAATCCCAAAAAGCCGGTCTCAGTTCGGATTGGGGTCTGCAACTCGACCCCATGAAGTCGGAGTCGCTAGTAATCGCAGATCAGCAACGCTGCGGTGAATACGTTCCCGGGCCTTGTACACACCGCCCGTCACGTCACGAAAGTCGGCAACACCCGAAGCCAGTGGCCCAACCGTTTACGGAGGGAGCTGTCGAAGGTGGGGCTGGCGATTGGGACGAAGTCGTAACAAGGTAGCCGTACCGGAAGGTGCGGCTGGATCACCTCCTTTCTAAGGAGCACACACCCCGATCTCTTCCTGGCCGGATGGTCGCTGCGACGTGAGTCGTGGAGTGGAGGGACGCATGGTGGTGTCTCACTAGTGGAATCGTCGACATCACAGTTTCGGCTCGTGGTTGGACGTGCTGCTCGCTGAGTGGTTCGGGGTTTCGGGTGTGGTTTCTCATGCCTCACGTTGGTGGGGGTGGGGTCAAGCACACTGTTGGGTCCTGAAGAATCAGCCGTGGGCGCGTGGACGTTGAGTCTGGGTGTCGACTGTTTGAGGCTTCTGGTCCTCCCTTTGCCTGCTGTCATCTGTGTGCCCTGCTGTGTCGGGGTGGGTGGTGGTGGGGGTTGGTGGGGTTGTTGTTTGAGATCTGCATAGTGGACGCGAGCATCTTTCGATGCACTGCTGGCTGGTTGCTGGTCGTGATGGCTTTGGTCGTTGCGGGTGGTGGTGGTTGGTGTGTGTGTTGATAGAGCAATTCGAATGAGTTCGAATTTTTGGTGTGGCCTGGTTTTTCCCTATTCCTTGGGGTTGGGTCGCACCGTTTGTGTGAGGCTGGTCTGCCTTCTGATTGTGGGGGTGGGCTGGTTGTTGTTTTTTGTGGTTTGTTGGCGTGGCAGGTGCACACCGCGGGTCTGCGGTTTGTATTGAGTGTGTGTGTTTGTGACGTTGTTGAGACAAGCTATGAAGGGCACATGGTGGATGCCTTGGCATCAAGAGCCGATGAAGGACGTTGGAGCCTGCGATAAGCCCTGGGGAGTTGGCAACCGAGCTGTGATCCGGGGGTGTCCGAATGGGGAAACCCAGCACGAGTCATGTCGTGTTACCTGCACCTGAATATATAGGGTGTGTGGAGGGAACGTCGGGAAGTGAAACATCTCAGTACCGACAGGAAGAGAAAACAACAGTGATTCCGAGAGTAGTGGCGAGCGAAATCGGATGAGGCCAAACCGTGGCTGTGTGATACCCGGCAGGGGTTGCAGTTACGGGGTTGTGGGACCGCTCAATCTCATCTGCCGGTGGGGTACAGAGTAAGAAACCAGTGTGGAAGTCGAAGTCGGTTGGAAAGCCGTACCGTAGAGGGTGATAGGCCCGTAGACATAAGACGCTGGCTCTGGAGCGTGTTCCCAAGTAACACGGAACCCCTGAAATTCCGTGTGAATCTGGCGGGACCACCCGTTAAGCCTAAATACTCCTTGATGACCGATAGCGGACAAGTACCGTGAGGGAAAGGTGAAAAGTACCCCTGGCGGGGAGTGAAATAGTACCTGAAACCGTGTGCCTACAATCCGTCGGAGCCTTATGCCACTTGTGGTGGGGGTGACGGCGTGCCTTTTGAAGAATGAGCCTGCGAGTTTGCGGTGTGTTGCGAGGTTAACCCGTGTGGGGAAGCCGTAGCGAAAGCGAGTCCGAATAGGGCGATTCAGTAGCGCGCTCAAGACCCGAAGCGAAGTGATCTATCCATGGGCAGGTTGAAGCGTCGGTAAGACGACGTGGAGGACCGAACCCACTTAGGTTGAAAACTGAGGGGATGACCTGTGGATAGGGGTGAAAGGCCAATCAAACTTCGTGATAGCTGGTTCTCCCCGAAATGCATTTAGGTGCAGCGTTGCGTGTTTCTTGCCGGAGGTAGAGCACTGGATAGCTAATGGGCCCTACAAGGTTACTGACGTTAGCCAAACTCCGAATGCCGGTAAGTGAGAGCGCAGCAGTGAGACTGCGGGGGATAAGCTCCGTAGTCGAGAGGGAAACAGCCCAGACCATCAGCTAAGGCCCCTAAGCGGTGACTAAGTGGAAAAGGATGTGGAGTCGCATTGACAACCAGGAGGTTGGCTTGGAAGCAGCCACCCTTGAAAGAGTGCGTAATAGCTCACTGGTCAAGTGATTCCGCGCCGACAATGTAGCGGGGCTCAAGTCATCCGCCGAAGCTATGGCATTCAGCGTATACATCAGCATCGACTTGATCGGTGTTCAGTGTGCTGGATGGGTAGGGGAGCGTCGTGTGGCCAGTGAAGCGCCGGAGTGATCCAGGTGTGGAGGCCACACGAGTGAGAATGCAGGCATGAGTAGCGAATCACGGGTGAGAAACCCGTGCGCCGAATGATCAAGGGTTCCAGGGTCAAGCTAATCTGCCCTGGGTAAGTCGGGACCTAAGGCGAGGCCGACAGGCGTAGTCGATGGACAACGGGTTGATATTCCCGTACCGGCGAAGTTGCGCCCATGACGAACCTGGTGATGCTAACCACCCGAAGCTCATCGGACCGGACCCTTCGGGGCGAGGCTGGTGTGTGGAGCGTGGGACCCGAGCTGGTAGTAGTCAAGCGATGGGGTGACACAGGAAGGTAGCCCAGCCACAGCGATGGTTGTCTGTGGGCAAGCGCGTAGGACGTGGTGTAGGCAAATCCGCACCATCCACTTCAGTGTGGAGTCTGAGACGTGACGCGGAGCCGTATGGCGAAGTGGGTGATCCTATGCTGTCGAGAAAAACCTCTAGCGAGCAACGAGCCGCCCGTACCCCAAACCGACTCAGGTGATCAAGTAGAGAATACTAAGGCGATCGAGACAACCATGGTTAAGGAACTCGGCAAAATGCCCCCGTAACTTCGGGAGAAGGGGGGCCCGGATCGTGAACCCACTAGCTGGGGGAAGCGTGAAGGGCCGCAGAGACCAGGGGGAAGCGACTGTTTACTAAAAACACAGGTCCGTGCGAAGTTGTAAGACGATGTATACGGACTGACTCCTGCCCGGTGCTGGAAGGTTAAGAGGACCGGTTAGACCTTTGGGTCGAAGCTGAGAATTTAAGCCCCAGTAAACGGCGGTGGTAACTATAACCATCCTAAGGTAGCGAAATTCCTTGTCGGGTAAGTTCCGACCTGCACGAATGGAGTAACGACTTCCCCACTGTCTCAACCATGGACTCGGCGAAATTGCACTACGAGTAAAGATGCTCGTTACGCGCGGCAGGACGGAAAGACCCCGGGACCTTTACTATAGTTTGGTATTGGTGTTTGGTACGGTTTGTGTAGGATAGGTGGGAGACTGTGAAGCGATCACGCCAGTGGTTGTGGAGTCAACGTTGAAATACCACTCTGGTCGTACTAGATGTCTAACCTAGGTCCATTATCTGGATCAGGGACAGTGCCTGATGGGTAGTTTAACTGGGGCGGTTGCCTCCTAAAATGTAACGGAGGCGCTCAAAGGTTCCCTCAGCCTGGTTGGCAATCAGGTGGCGAGTGTAAGTGCACAAGGGAGCTTGACTGTGAGACAGACATGTCGAGCAGGGACGAAAGTCGGAACTAGTGATCTGGCCACGGCATGTGGAAGCGTGGTCACTCAACGGATAAAAGGTACCCCGGGGATAACAGGCTGATCTTCCCCAAGAGTCCATATCGACGGGATGGTTTGGCACCTCGATGTCGGCTCGTCGCATCCTGGGGCTGGAGTAGGTCCCAAGGGTTGGGCTGTTCGCCCATTAAAGCGGCACGCGAGCTGGGTTTAGAACGTCGTGAGACAGTTCGGTCCCTATCCGCCGCGCGCGCAGGAAACTTGAGAAAGGCTGTCCCTAGTACGAGAGGACCGGGATGGACGAACCTCTGGTGTGCCAGTTGTTCCGCCAGGAGCACGGCTGGTTGGCTACGTTCGGAAGTGATAACCGCTGAATGCATCTAAGCGGGAAGCACGTTTCAAGATGAGGTTTCCCACCACGTAAGTGGGTAAGGCCCCCCACAGAACATGGGGTTGATAGGCCGGAGGTGTACAGCAGCAATGCCCAGCCGACCGGTACTAATAGGCCGAGGGCTTGTCCCAACACCGTACACAAACCCACACACACCACCCTTGAACGGGCCCTGCGAGAGCAGGCGTGTGACACGTGCTACGACCAACGCGCAAAAACAACGAACACACGTCAGAACTCATACTGATTGTTCGCGTCCACTAAGCAGTTCCCAACCAACAAACCACACCCAAGCTGACACAGTTGGGGGTTTGTGGAGGTTGAAAGAGTTACGGCGGCCATAGCGAAACGGGAAACACCCGGTCCCATACCGAACCCGGAAGTTAAGCCTTTCAGCGCCGATGGTACTGCAATCGAGAGGTTGTGGGAGAGTAGGACGCCGCCGGACAAACATTGGGCAGAGGCCACCAGTCATCTGGTGGCCTCTGCGTCATTTCACGCCCAGGTATGAGTAGGTTGGCCCATGGGCGGGGGTCTAACCTTGAGAAGGAGAGTGCGGCTGTGGCCGAGGACCGTCGAGGACAGCGACCGGCACGAGGTGGCTCGAGCGCCGGACGAGGCAGCGCCGCCAGTGGCCGAGGCGGGTCGTCGTCGCGCTCCGGTGACTCCCGCGGTGACTCCCGCGGTGACTCCCGCGGTGGATCGGGCCGGCCCTCGTCCGGGGACGCCCGGGGCCGCAGCAGCTCCCGTGGCGACGCGCCGCGCGGCAGCGGCGGCAAGGACGGCGGTGCCAAGGGCGGCTCGTCGCGCGGCGGCTACCAGGGCAAGAAGGGTCCGGGCTCGCAGGACCGCTCCTTCCGCGGTCGCGCGGAGCCCAAGGTCCGCACCGCCGACCAGGCGGAGTACGACGGCCCCGACCTTCCCGAGGACATCACCGGCGCCGAGCTCGACCGCGGCGTACGGGCACAGCTGAAGGGCCTGCCCGAGAAGCTCGCTGCTCGCGTCGCGCGCCACCTCGCGGCCGCCGGCGTCCTGATCGACGAGGACCCGGAGCTGGCCTACCGACACACGCTCGCTGCGCGAGCGCGTGCGTCGCGCCTGGCCGTCGTGCGCGAAGCGGTGGGGGAGACTGCCTACGCCGCCGGGCACTACGCCGAGGCGCTCGCAGAGCTGCGTGCCGCGAAGCGCATGAACGGCGCCACGGACTACCTCCCGATCATGGCCGACTGCCATCGCGCGCTCGGCAACCCCGAGCAGGCGATCAAGCTTGCCAAGAGCCCGTCGGTCTCCAACTTCAGCACCGAGGCCAAGGCGGAGATGACGCTCGTCGAGGCCGGCGCCCGTCGCGACATGGGTCAGCTCGACGCTGCCCTGCGAACGCTCGAGCTGGCCCCGCTCACGTCCAAGAGCCGCCAGTCCTGGGTGGTGCGGCTGCGCTACGCGTACGCCGACACGCTCGAGGCCGCCGGCCGCGAGTCCGACGCGCTGGCGTGGTTCCACCGTACGCACGCGGTGGACTCCGAGGAGCTCACCGACGCCGCGGAACGCGCGGACCTGCTGGAGCGTCGCCAGCGCTGACCGCGAGGCACGCTGGCGTTCCGGCGCCCCATGGGTCACAATGGAGCCACTAATCACATACGTGTCACTCGACCTGAGTTGAGCAACGACGACAGACCGCTGGGGAAGGCGCATCTGGAGCGTCGGAACTCAAGGAGGTCGTGGTGACCACACGCATTGCTTCCCGCCCGGACGGTCCGGGGACGCGGGGCATTCTCTACGTGCACTCTGCTCCCTCCGCACTCTGCCCGCACATCGAGTGGGCCGTGGGCGGAGTGCTCGGGGTGGCCGTCTCGCTCGACTGGACGCCGCAGCCTGCTCAGCCGGGCGCCTACCGCGCCGAGCTGTCGTGGACCGGCACCGCGGGCACGGCGGCTGCCGTGGCATCGGCTGTCCGCGGGTGGAACCACCTGCGCTTCGAGATCACCGAGGAGCCGACCAGCTCCACCGAGGGCACCCGCTTCTCGTGCACGCCCGACCTCGGCATCTTCCACGCCATCACCGGCCCTCACGGCGACATCCTCATCCCCGAGGACCGCCTCAAGGCCGCAGTCGTGAAGTCTGCCCTGGGCGACACGACGCTGCTGAACGAGATCGACCAGCTCCTCGGCAAGCCGTGGGACGACGAGCTCGAGACCTTCCGGCACGCCGGCGAGGGCGCACCGGTCCGCTGGCTCCACCAGGTCGTCTGAGGGACCCACAGGGCCTCAGGTGGGGCGGGGTCAGAGCGGGATGTTGCCGTGCTGCCCGCGGCGTACGCCGACCGTGTCGATCTCGTGCCGCATGGCGGCGGCGATGGCACTGCGGGTGCGCGCGGGCTCGACGACCTCGTCGACGACACCGATCTCGACGGCCTTGTCGACGCCGCCGGCGATGCGCTCGTGCTCAGCCGCCAGCTCCGCCTCGACCTGAGGGCGGATCTCGGGGGAGACCTCGGCCAGCTTGCGGCGGTGGAGGACGCGGATCGCGGCCACGGCGCCCATCACGGCCACCTCCGCACCCGGCCAGGCGAACACCTTCGTGGCGCCGAGGGAGCGGGCGTTCATGGCGATGTAGGCGCCGCCATAGGTCTTGCGGGTCACCAGGGTCACCCGCGGCACCACGCACTCACCGAAGGCGTGCAGGAGCTTGGCGCCGCGCCGGACCACGCCGTCCCACTCCTGCCCGACGCCGGGGAGGTAGCCCGGCACGTCGACGATCACGACGAGCGGCACGCCGAACGCGTCGCACATGCGCACGAAGCGGGACGCCTTCTCGGCCGAGAGTGAGTCGAGGCAGCCGCCGAGGCGTAGCGGGTTGTTGGCGACCACGCCGACCGTACGCCCGCCGAAGCGGCCGAGGGCGGTGACGATGTTGGGCGCCCAGCGGGCGTGGATCTCCTGCATCGTGCCCTCGTCGAGCACACCCTCGACGAGGGGGTGCACGTCGTAGGCGCGCTTCTTGGACTCCGGCAACAGCTCGCTGAGGTCGCGGTCCTCGACCTCGTCGGCGGCCAGGCTGCCTTGTGCGCCCAGGAGCGACGCGACCGTACGGGCCTTGTCGAGCGCCTCGCGCTCGGAGTCGGTCAGGATGTGCACGACGCCGGAGCGCCGGCCGTGCGGCTCGGGCCCGCCGAGGCGGAGCATGTCGACGTCCTCGCCGGTGACCGAGCGGACGACGTCGGGTCCGGTGACGAAGATCCGTCCCTCGGGACCGAGGATGACGACGTCGGTCAGCGCCGGCCCATAGGCAGCACCGCCGGCGGCGGGCCCGAGGACGACGGAGATCTGGGGGATGACCCCGGAGGCCTGCGTCATCACGTGGAAGATGCGGCCCACGGCGTGGAGCGACAGGACGCCCTCGGCGAGCCGGGCGCCTCCCGAGTGCCAGAGCCCGATGATCGGGACGCCGTCGGTGATGGCCCGGTGGTAGGCGTCGACGACCACGCGGCAGCCGACGTCGCCCATCGCGCCACCCATGACCGTGGCGTCGGAGCAGAAGGCGACGACCGACGTGCCGTCGACGCGGCCGACCGCGGCGAGCATGCCCGAGTCGTCGTCGGCGGTGATCAGCTCGAGGGTGCCGTCGTCGAGGAGCGCGGCGAGGCGGTGGAGCGGGTTGCGCGGGTCCTCCTCGCGGGGCGGCTTGGCCGGCTTGGTGGCGGTGGCCGTCACTGAACGCTTCCGAAGGCGACCGCCACGTTGGCGCCGCCGAAGCCGAAGGAGTTGTTGAGGGCGACGATGTCGCCGTCAGGCAGGTCGCGGCGCGACGTCGGGATGTCGAGGTCGACCTCGGGGTCCTTGTTGTCCAGGTTGATCGTGGGCGGGCTGACCCGGTCGTGCAGGGCCATCACCGTCGCGACTGCCTCCAGCGCTCCGGCACCGCCCAGCAGGTGTCCGGTCATCGACTTCGTGCTGGTGACCACGCAGCGGTCCACGGTGGCGCCGAGGACGGCGTGCAGCATCAGGCCCTCCGCGATGTCTCCCTTGGGTGTGGAGGTGGCGTGGGCGTTCACGTGGACGACCGTGGCCGGGTCGACGTCGCCCTCGCGGAGCGCCATCTTGATGGCGCGGGTGCCGCCGCGACCCTCGGGGTCGGGCTGGGCGATGTCGTGGGCGTCGTTGCTGATGCCGGCACCGAGCACCTCGGCGTAGATCTTGGCGCCGCGGGCGCGGGCGTGCTCCTCGGACTCGAGGATCAGGATCGCAGCTCCCTCACCCAGGACGAAGCCGTCGCGAGCGGTGTCCCACGGGCGCGAGACCGTGGTCGGGTCGCCGCCCTCCTCGCTGCCGGTCTTGGAGAGCGCCATCATGTTGGCGAACGCGGCCATCGGGAGCGGGTGGATCGCGGCCTCCGTGCCACCGGCGATGACGACGTCGGCGCGGCCGAGCCGGATCAGGTCGATGGCCATCGCGATGGCCTCGTTGCCGGAGGCACAGGCGGAGGTGGGTGCGTGCACCGCCGCGCGGGCGCCGTACTTGAGGCTGACGTTGGCAGCGGGGGCGTTGGGCATGAGCATCGGGACGGCGAGGGGGAGACCCGGCGGGCGCCCTTCTCGAGCAGTGCGTCGTAGTTGGCGAGGAGGGTGGTCACGCCGCCGATGCCGGACGCGACCGCCACGGCGAGGCGCTCGGGCTCGAGCCCGGAGTCCTCGAGGCCGGCGTCGGCCCAGGCCTGGTCGGCGGCGACCATGGCGAACTGGGTGGAACGGTCCCATCGGCGAGCCTTGACCCGCTCGAGGACCTCAGAGGGCTCGACAGCGATGCGGCCGCCGATCTTGACCGGCAGCTGGTCGACCCAGTCGTCGGTGAGGTGACGGATGCCGGAGGTGCCGGCCAGCATGGCCTGCCACGTGGAGGCGACGTCGCCTCCGACGGGGGAGGTGGCGCCGAGGCCGGTGACGACTACGCGGGTCGAGGGCATCAGATGGGTTTCCGTTCCGTGCGGTGCGGTGTGGGGGAGGTGCGGGGGCCACGGGGGCCGGCACAGGGCCGGCCACCCGTGACCCGACGGAGGGCGTCAGCCCTGCGAGCGCTCGATGAACGCGACGGCGTCGCCGACGGTCTTGAGGTTCTTGACCTCGTCGTCGGGGATGGTCACGCCGAACTTCTCCTCGGCGGCCACGACGACCTCGACCATGGAGAGCGAGTCGACGTCGAGGTCATCGACGAACGACTTGTCCAGCTGGACGTCGTCGGCGTCGACGCCGGCCACCTCGTTGACGATGTCAGCGAGGTCGGCGCGGATTTCTTCGGTGGTGGCCATGGGGCCTTCCCTTCTTCTTGGGTGGTGGTGCTCGGTGGTCTGGGGTGGTGCGTCAGGGGACGGTGACGACCTGGGCGGCGTACGAGAGCCCGGCGCCGAACGCGATGAGCAACGCCGTGTCACCGGACCTGGCCTCGCCCTCGGCCATCATCCGGTCGAGTGCGAGAGGGACGGACGCGGCCGAGGTGTTGCCCTGGTCGGCGACGTCGCGGGCGATCCGCACCGTGCTGGGCAGCTTCATGGAGCGGGCCATGGCGTCGATGATGCGCATGTTGGCCTGGTGGGGCACGAAGACGTCGAGCTCGTCGATGGTGACCCCGGCCGCGTCCAGCGCCTGCTGTCCGATCTTGGCCATCGCGAACGACGCCCAGCGGAAGACCGGGTTGCCCTGCATCGTCAGGTGCGGCATCACGCCGCTGCCGGGCTTCTCGGGACTGCCGACGACGTCGCGCCAGTCCTCGCGTTGACGGATGAGGTCGAACTGCTCGCCGTCGGACCCCCACACGACCGGGCCGATGCCCGGTGCGTCGCTGGGACCGACGACGGCTGCTCCTGCACCGTCCGCGAAGATGAAGGCGGTGCCGCGGTCGGTGAGGTCGAGGATGTCGGTGAGGCGCTCGACGCCGACGACGAGGACGTAGCGGGCGCTCCCGGAACGCACGAAGTCGGAGGCCAGGGCGATGCCGTGGCAGAAACCGGAGCAGGCGGCGGAGATGTCGAATGCCGCGGCGCGGGTGCCGAGCTCGTGGGCGATCGCGGTGGCGACGGCCGGCGTCTGGAGGAGGTGGCTGACCGTGGCCACGACCACACAGTCGACCTGGCTCGCGTCGAGACCGGCCCGCTCGATGGCGATCTTCGACGCTTCGACCGACATCATCTGGACGGACTCGTCCGGGCCGGCCCAGCGGCGCGTCTTGATGCCGGAGCGCTGCTGGATCCACTCGTCGCTGGACTCGATGGCGTCGACGACGTCGGAGTTCGGGACGAGACGGACGGGTCGGTACGCACCGACGCCGAGGATGGCGGTGTGCTGCGCCCCGGTGGTCGTGGTGATGGAGGCCATCAGAGCGTCGCCTCCGGGTGCAGGCGCAGGAGCGGCTGGCCGGGGGAGACCAGGTCACCGTCCTCGACGAGCCACTCCACGACGGAGCCGCCGTGCGCGGCGGTGATGTCGGTCCGGTCCCGGAGGCTCGCGACCGCGCCGATCGTGGCGCCCGGAGCGAGCATGTCGTTCTCGGCGGCCTCGGAGGAGAGGTGGAACGTGCCCTTCGCGGGAGAGACGACCATCCGCCACGTCGGGGTGGTCTCGATCATCGACGCCTCGCCGTGCTTGTCGCAGAAGTCGCGAGCCGCGTCGAGCTGATCGGGGGTCTTGAGGGCGAAGGTCTCGACGCCCTTCAGCTGCCGCTTGGCGATGCCCGTCAGCGTCCCGGCGGGTGGC
Source organism: uncultured Actinomycetota bacterium (assembly GCA_963711175.1). Classification (GTDB taxonomy): domain Bacteria; phylum Actinomycetota; class Actinomycetes; order Propionibacteriales; family Nocardioidaceae; genus Nocardioides. Next base: position 55,600 of record CAVQDC010000021.1, on the reverse strand, counting down.
ATCTCGAGGATGCCGGTGACGCCGAGGTCGGACATCGTCTCCATGCAGAGGTCCCAGCGGACCGGGTTGGCGATCTGGCCGACCATCCGGCGCAGCACGTCGCGGCCGTCGTGGACGACCTGGCCGTCGCGGTTGGAGATGACGGGCGTGCGGGGATCGTGGGTCGACACGGAGCGGGCGAGCGAGGTGAGCCGCTCGACGGCGGGCTCCATGTGGGTGGTGTGGAACGCGCCGGCGACGCTCAGCGGCATCAACCGGGCCTTGGCCGGCCCGTCCTCCGCGAAGGCGGCCAGCTGCTCCATCGTGCCGGCAGCGACGACCTGGCCGGCTCCGTTGTCGTTGGCGGCGGTGAGGCCGTGACGCTCGATCACGGCGAGCACCTCGTCGCGGTCGCCGCCGAGGACGGCGGTCATGCCGGTCGCGGTGGTGGCGGCGGCGTCTGCCATGGCGTTGCCACGCTCGCGCACCAGCACCATGGCCTGCTCGGCGGTGATCACCCGGGCACCGGCGGCGGCGGTCAGCTCGCCGACGCTGTGCCCGGCGACCGCACCGATGCGCGCGAACGAGTCGGCGGGGTGCGGGAAGAGGTCGAGTGCCGCGACGAGGCCAGTGGCGACCAGCAGCGGCTGCGCGATCTTGGTGTCGCGGATCGTCTCCGCGTCGGCCTCGGTGCCGTAGTGGGCGAGGTCGATGCCGGCAACCGTGGCCAGCCAGTCGAACCGCGCGGCGAAGGTCGGGTCCTCCAGCCAGGGCGTGAGGAAGCCGGGGGTCTGGGCCCCTTGGCCTGGAGCGACGATGACGAGCACGTGCACCACTGTGCCGGTTCGGGAGGTCGCTCCGCGGGTCTGACGCCGACGAAACTCACCCGGTAATCCTTGTAGGGTTCCTACAATTCCGTCCGACCTGATTGACGCCCTAGGATCAGCGCCAGCTGGAGGGCGAACGCCTCCCGGGGTCGCGTCGGTGACCAGCCGGTCGTGTCGGAGATCTGGCGCAGGCGGTAGCGCACGGTGTTCGGGTGCACGAAGAGCGCACGGGCGGTGCCCTCGATCGAGGCACCGTGCTCGAACCAGGCGGTCAGGGTCTCGAGCAGCGTGCCGCGAGCGGCCACGAGCGGCAGGTAGACGTGGTCGACGAGGTCGCGACGCGCGTGGCCGTCGCCGGCCAGGGCGCGCTCGGGCAGGAGGTCGCGGCTCTCGACCGGTCGTGGGGCATCGGGCCACCCGCTGGCGGCGCGGTGCGCCGAGAGGGCAGCTCGTGCCGAGGCGCTCGCGTGGGCGAGGTCGGCGGTGACCGGGCCGACCACCACGGGTCCTTCGCCGAAGTGGTCGAGGAGCCGGGTCGCCGCCTTCAGCGCGTCGGTGACGCCGCCGAGCACCACGACCAGGCGATCGCCCTGCGTCGCGCACAGGGCGTCCATCTCGCCTGCCCGCGCCGACCGGCGTACGGACTCGAAGACGTCGAGCTCCGCGCGGTGGGGCGGCACGGCGCCCAGCACCACCGCGACGTCCCCGTGCGCACCCCACCCGAGGGCGCTCGCGCGGGAGAGCACGGTCTCGTCGGCCTCCGCGCGGACCACCGCGTCGACGACGAGGGCCTCGAGGCGGGCGTCCCACGCGCCGCGGGACTCCGCCGCGCGGGCGTACACGGCTGCGGTGGCGAAGGCGACCTCGCGGGCGTAGAGGAGGACGGCGTCGTGCACCTCCCGCAGGTCCTCGGGGTCGAGGATCGCGTCGATGTTGGTCTCGACGACGCGGATGCTGAGCCGGACCAGCTCGACGGTCTGCTGGAGCGAGATGACGCCGGTCAGCTCGCGTGGCGCGGCGCCGAAGACGACGACGTCGAGCGGGTGGTGGACCGCGGCTCCTACCTCGGCTGCGGCCTCGACGTCGTACCACTCCACGAAGCCCCGGATGCCGGCCTGGACGATGAGCCCGACCCAGGAGCGGTCCTCGGCGCTGAGGTCGTCGAACCACGGCAGGTCGGTGGCCATCCGCGCCGTCGCGGCCGTGCTGAGCTGGCCCGACGAGCTGCGCAGGGCTGCGGCTGCGCGGCGACGGGAGGCGGGCATGTGTCGACTGTAGTGGTCGCTCATCCGTAGTGGGATTCCCACGAAGTCCAGGTGAACGACTCGTGAAGCCCCGAGGTCACGACTTCGTATCGGCACCCCTACCCCGACCGGCGACCAACCTGGGCTCTGGTTGAATCCGGGACCTGTCCTGACCCAGTCCGACCGGTGTGGAGATCGAGTGCCCCGTCGCATCAGCACGAACGTCGAGCACGTGATGGTGCACGGCCACCGCCGGGCGTTCGTCCGCATGGGGTCGGGGCCGGCCCTCCTGCTGCTCCACGGCCTCGGCTGCGACCACACGACGTGGGCGCCGGTGATGGAGTCGCTCGCCCGCACCCACACGGTCATCGCGCCCGACCTGCTCGGCCACGGCGAGTCGGACAAGCCGCGCGCCGACTACAGCCTCGGCGGGTACGCCAACGGGATGCGCGACCTGCTGACCGTGCTGGGGATCGACCGGGTGACCGTCGTCGGGCACAGCTTCGGGGGAGGGGTGGCGATGCAGTTCGCCTACCAGTTCCCCGAGCGGGCCGAGCGGCTGGTGCTGGTGTCCTCCGGCGGCCTCGGTCCCGAGGTGTCGCCGGCGATCCGCGCCATCACCACGCCCGGCTTCCACCAGGTGATGTCCGTGCTCGCCGCGCCGGGTGTGCGCCACGCGACGACCGCGGCCATGCGGCTGCTCGCGGCGACCGGGGTCAGCCAGCTGCGCGACCTCGACGAGGTCGCCGACATCTACGACTCGTTCAAGGACCCGCGCAAGCGCGCCGCCATCGCCCACGTCGTCCGCGCGGTCGTGGACTGGAAGGGCCAGATCGTCACGATGGCCGACCGGGCCTACCTCACGGAGGCGATGCCGATGTGCGTGGTGTGGGGCTCGGACGACCTGGTCATCCCGGTCACCCACGCCAGCAACGCCAGCGCCCTCGCGCCCACGGCACGGATCGAGATCCTGCCCAACGCCGGCCACTTCCCGCACAAGGACCACCCCGAGCGGTTCGCCAAGATCGTGCGCGACTTCATCCGCTCGACCGAGCCGAGCCACTACGACCGCGAGCGGTGGCGCGAGCTGCTCGACGAGGGTGCCCTCGTGGCACCCATCCAGGCGCAGGCGGGTGCCTCCCCGCTGACCCCGGTGCACTCCGTACGGCGCGCGGCGGGCGCCTGACCCCCGTCAGCCCCAGTTGGCGGCGTCGGTCAGGCAGAACGGGTGGCCGGCCGGGTCGAGGAGCACGCGCCAGGTCTCCCCGGGCTGCGGGTCGACGAGCGTGGCCCCCAGCTCGACCGCACGGCCGGCCATCGCGTCGAGGTCGTCGACGGCCAGGTCGAGGTGGAACTGCTTGCGACCCGTGTCGGGCCACGACGGCGCCTCGTAGTCGTCGGTGCGCCCCAGCCCGAGCGCCGGGCTGCCATCGGGACCGGTGAGCATCGCGTAGTCGTCGGAGCTGGCCGCGACCTCCCAGCCCAGCAGCGCCGACCAGAACTCGGCCGACGGTGCCACCTCCGCACAGTCCAACGTCACCATCGCGATCCGGGCGGTCTGCTGCTCGCTCATCGTCGTCTCCTCTGCTCGTCGTCAGTGCTGGTTCCCCAGCCTGTCGCGGCGCGCCCGGGCGTGGCTTGGACAAAGGCGACAGCCAGCTGTCGGCGCTGCGGCCTAGGGTGGCGCGGTGCCCTCCCGATCGGGCCGCGTGCAGGCGGCCGTGCTGCGACCCAGCGCCGCGGAGCAGCGGATCGACCTCGGCCGCATCGAGCCGGGTGCCGACCTGGCGGAGCTGGTCGACTACTTCTGGTGGGTGCGGTGGGACACCGAGCGGCCGCACGAGCAGGAGGTCGTGCCGCGTCCGGTCGTGCACCTGAGCGCGGAGGTCGTGGCCGGCGAGCCGCGCCTGCTGGTCCACGGCGTCCACCCGCGGATGTTCCGCCGCCGGCTCGAGGGTGCCGGCCACACGGTCGCCGCCGGGTTCCGGCCGGCAGGATTCCACCCGTTCCTGCGCGCCGACGTCGGCACTCTCGAAGGACGCGAGGTGCCGGTCGCCGACCTGCTCGGCGTCGACGACCGACCGGTTGCCGAGGTGGCCCTCGCCTGCGACCGGCCCGAGGACGGAGCTGCCGTCCTCGCCGCGTGGCTGCGCAGCCTGGAGCCCGAGGACGACCCTCGGGTCGAGGACCTCGCCCGGCTCGTCGAGCGCGCCGAGGAGGACACCGACCTCGTCCGCGCCGAGCAGCTCGCCGAGATCGCCGGGGTCAGCCTGCGTACGCTCCAGCGGCGCTTCCACGCGTATGTCGGCATCGGACCCAAGTGGGTCGTGCAACGGTTCCGGCTGCTCGACGTGACCTCGGCCGCCCACAGCGACGCCGACGTGGACTGGGCAGCGCTGGCGGCCCGACTCGGTTATGCCGATCAGTCCCACCTGATCCGGGCCTTCACGCAGCTGGTGGGCCACCCGCCCGCTGCTTACGCGCGGGAAGCATGACCCACCAGATTGCTGCGGGGAAGGGACGCGTCAGGCGTCGCCGCCCTCCTGCTTGATGTCCTGGGTGGCGGTCGGGTCGTCGATCTTGTAGCGCTGGGCTGCCTCGACGACCTTCTCCACGGGGAACTCGCCCGCATCGGCCAGGGCCTGGAGGGCCTGGACGACGACGCTGACGGCGTCGATGTGGAAGAAGCGCCGGGCGGCCGGGCGGGTGTCGGCGAAACCGAAGCCGTCGGCGCCGAGCACGCGGTAGTCCTGCGGCACCCAGCGGGCGATCTGCAGCGGGACGGCACGCATGTAGTCGGACACGGCGATGACCGGACCCTGCGCGCCGGCGAGCTTGTCGCTGACGTAGGCCGTGCGCCGCTCCTCGCCGGGGTTGAGCAGGTTCCACTGCTCGGCAGCGGCAGCGTCGCGGGCCAGCTCGTTCCAGGAGGTCACCGACCAGAGGTCGGACTGCACGCCCCAGTCCTCGGCCAGCATGCGGGCGGCGTCGTTGATCCACGGGTAGCCGACCCCGGAAGCCATCAGCTGGACCCGCAGGCCGTCGCCCTCGGCGGTCGAGACCCGGTGGATGCCCTTGAGGATGCCCTCGACGTCGACGTCGGACGGCTCGGCCGGCATGGAGACCGGCTCGTTGTAGACGGTGATGTAGAAGATGACGTTCTCGCCGTCACCGTCCGGACCACCCGTGCCGTACATCCGCTCGAGGCCGTTCTGCATGATGTGGCTGATCTCGTAGGAGAACGCCGGGTCGTAGTGCACGACCGCCGGGTTGGTCGCCGCGATGAGCGGCGAGTGCCCGTCGGCGTGCTGGAGTCCCTCGCCGGTCAGCGTCGTGCGACCGGCGGTGGCGCCGATCAGGAAGCCGCGCGCCAGCTGGTCGGCCATCGCCCAGATCGAGTCGCCGGTGCGCTGGAAGCCGAACATCGAGTAGAAGATGTAGAACGGGATCATGTGCTCGCCGTGCGTGGAGTACGCCGACCCGGCCGCGGTCGCGGACGCCATGGCGCCGGCCTCGGAGATGCCCTCGTGCAGCATCTGGCCCTGCGCCGACTCCTTGTAGGACAGCAGCATCTTGCGGTCGACCGACTCGTACTGCTGGCCGCCGGGGTTGTAGACCTTGGCGCTCGGGAACATCGAGTCCATGCCGAACGTGCGGTACTCGTCGGGAGCGATCGGGACGACGCGCTCGCCGATCTCCGGGTCCTTCATCCAGTCCCGCAGGAGCCGGACGACGGCCATCGTCGTGGCGAACTTGTTCTTGCCGGAGCCCTGCTTGAGCTCGGCGTAGAGCTCGTCGCCGGGCAGCTTGAGGGCCGTGGCCCGGTTGCTGCGACGGGGCATCGAACCGCCGAGCGCGGTGCGTCGCTCGATCATGTACTCGATCTCGGGGGAGTCGGCGCCCGGGTGGTAGAACGGCGCGCCTCCGGTCTTCTCGTAGGACTCCTCGAGGTCGCGGTCGCTGATCGGCAGGTAGAGCCGGTCGCGGAACTTCTTGAGGTCGGGGAGGGTCAGCTTCTTCATCTGGTGGGTGGCGTTCTTGCCCTCCAGCGCGTCGATGGTCCAGCCCTTGATGGTGTGGGCCAGGATCACCGTCGGCTGACCGGTGTGCTTGGTCGCTGCGTCGAACGCGGCGTAGACCTTGCGGTAGTCGTGGCCACCACGCGGCAGCTTCTCGATCTGCGAGTCGGACATGTGCTCGACCATCTTGCGCAGGCGCGGGTCACCGCCGAAGAAGTTCTCGCGGACGTAGGCGCCGTCCTCGGTCGAGTACGTCTGGAACTGCCCGTCGGGCGTGGAGTTCATCTTGTTGACCAGGACGCCGTCGACGTCCTTGGCGAGCAGGGAGTCCCACTCACGTCCCCAGACGACCTTGATGACGTTCCAGCCGGCGCCGCGGAAGTTGGCCTCGAGCTCCTGCATGATCTTGCCGTTGCCGGTCACCGGGCCGTCGAGCTGCTGCAGGTTGCAGTTGATGATCCACGTGAGGTTGTCGAGCTCCTCGCGCGCGGCGACGCGGATCGCGCCGAGCGACTCGGGCTCGGCCATCTCGCCGTCGCCCATGAAGGCCCACACGCGCTGCTGCTTGGTGTCCTTGATGCCGCGGTTGTCGAGGTAGCGGTTGAAGCGCGCCTGGTAGATCGAGCCGATGGCGGTGAGGCCCATCGACACGGTCGGGAACTCCCAGAAGTCCGGCATGAGTCGGGGGTGCGGGTACGACGGAAGGCCGGCGCCCTTGCCGTGCTGGACCTCCTGGCGGAAGCGGTAGAGCTGCTCCTCGCTGAGGCGGCCCTCGAGGAACGCGCGGGCGTAGATGCCCGGGGAGCCGTGGCCCTGGATGTAGAGCTGGTCGCCGCCGCCCTCGTGGTCCTTGCCGCGGAAGAAGTGGTTGAAGCCGACCTCGTAGAGGCTGGCCGACGACTGGTAGGTGGCGATGTGGCCGCCGACCTCGAGGCCCTTGCGGTTGGCCGAGGAGACCATCACCGCGGCGTTCCACCGGATGAAGGCGCGGATCCGGCGCTCGGCCTCCTCGTCGCCGGGGAACCACGGCTCGCGCTCCGGCGGGATCGTGTTGATGTAGTCGGTGGAGCGCAGGGCGGGGACACCGACCTGCTTCTCACGGGCGCGCTCGAGCAGGCGCAGCATCACGTAGCGGGCCCGGTCACGGCCACGGTCGTCGAGCATCGCGTCGAAGGACTGCAGCCATTCCTGCGTCTCGTCCGGGTCGATGTCGGGCAGCTGGGTCGGGAGACCCTCGTGGATCACCGACGCGATGGCCGGGTTCTTGTTCTCACTGGGCTTCTCGGCGTCACTCACCCGCTCATGGTGTCACGCGCGTCGGCGCCACGAAATCTACCCATCGGTAGTGCCGTGGGCAGCCCGTCGAGCCCCTCTGCAGTGCCCGCCTGACGAGCCGGGGTTGCGGCGTATGCCGTGTTCGGGTGGACTATGGACCACCTGAGCGGGCATTCCGCTCAGGACCCGGACATCGGAGGCACTGCGTGAGCTCGACGGTGGGCGATTCTGCCCAGGCGACAGGTACGGGAGACCGGCTGGGACTCAAGTCCGGCATGGTCGTCCAAGAACTCGGCTGGGACAACGACACCGATGACGAGCTCCGCGTCGCGGTCGAGGACTGCATCGACGCCGACATGGTCGACGGGGACTACGGCAATGTCGTCGATGCGGTCCTGCTCTGGTGGCGCGCCGAGGACGGCGACCTGGTCGACGGCCTGGTCGACGCGCTGACCGACCTCGTCGGTGGCGGCTCCATCTGGCTGCTCACGCCGAAGGTGGGCCGACCCGGCACCGTCGATGCCGCCGACGTGACGGAGGCCGCGCCCATCGCGGGCCTCTCCCAGACCACGACCGCGTCCGTCAGCAAGGACTGGCAGGCCACCCGGCTGGTCGCCCCGAAGACTCCGGCGTGATCGGACGGGACCTGGCGGGCACCCTCTCGGGTATCGGTACGACCGTCCGCGTCCTGGGCCGCGCCGGCGTGATCCGCCCCTACGGTCCGCGGACCCTGGCCAACCTCGGCCTCGTCGTGGCTCGTTGGGGCACCGGCCCGGCCGGCGGGTTCGCCTCGCTCGCGGCCCGTTCCCCGCACCAGGTGGGCGTGGTCGACGAGCTGGGCGAGCTCACCTGGGGCGAGCTGCACCGTCGCTCCAACTCGCTCGCCCGTGCGCTCGCCGAGCGCGGCGTCCAGGAGGGCGACTCGGTCGCCGTGATGTGCCGCAACCACCGTGGGTTCATCGACGCGTCCATCGCCGTCGCGAAGCTCGGCGCGGACATCCTCTACCTCAACACGGCCTTCGCCGGCCCGCAGCTGGTCGACGTGCTGCAGCGCGAGGCGCCCAGCCTGGTCGTGCACGACGAGGAGTTCACCGGCATGCTCGCCGGTGCCCACGTCGAGAAGCGGCTGCTCGCCTGGACCGACGGCGACCCAGCACCCGACGGCCTCGAGACCCTCGAGCAGCTCGTGTCGGCGTACGACGAGAGCGACCTGCAGCCTCCCGAGCGCCACGCCCGGATCGTGATCCTCACCTCGGGCACCACCGGCACGCCCAAGGGTGCGCCGCGCAAGGAGGCCGGCATCGACGCGGCTGTCTCGCTGCTCTCGCGGATGCCGCTGCGGGCGGGATGGCGTACGCACATCGCCGCGCCGCTGTTCCACACCTGGGGCTTCGCGCACCTGGCCCTCGCCATGCTGCTCGGCTCGACGGTCGTCCTGCGCCGCTCGTTCGACCCGGCCACGGCCCTGCGCACCGCGCAGGAGGAGCGCTGCCAGTCGATGGTGGTGATCCCCGTGATGCTGCAGCGGATGCTCGCGCTCGACCCCGGAGAGCTCGACGGCATCGACCTCAGCCGCGTGCAGGTCGTCGCGTCGTCCGGCTCGGCGCTGCCCGCGACGCTGGCAGAAGCGTGGATGGACCGCTTCGGCGACAACCTCTACAACATCTACGGCTCGACCGAGGTGGCGTACGCCTCCATCGCGACGCCCGAGGACCTGCGCGCCGACCCGGGGTCCGCGGGGCGTCCTCCCTACGGCACGGTCGTCAAGATCCTCGGCGAGGACGGCACCGAGCTGTCGCAGGGGGAGACCGGCCGGATCTTCGTCGGCAACGGACTGCTCTTCGAGGGCTACACCCACGGCGGGTCCAAGGAGGTCGTCGACGGCCTGATGGCCTCGGGCGACGTCGGCTACTACGACGAGGCCGGGCGGCTCCACGTCGCGGGCCGTGACGACGACATGATCATCTCCGGCGGCGAGAACGTCTTCCCGCAGGAGGTCGAGGACTGCCTCGTGGCGCACGAGCACGTGCACGAGGTGGCGGCCATCGGTGTCGCGGACGACTCCTACGGCCAGCGGCTTCGTGCCTTCGTGGTGCGCTCGGGCGAGGTGTCGGAGGACGAGCTCCGCGAGCACGTGAAGGCCCACCTGGCCCGCTTCAAGGTGCCGCGCGACATCGTGTTCCTCGACGAGCTGCCGCGCAACGCGACCGGCAAGGTCCTCAAGCGCGACCTCGCCCCGTCCGACGAGTCCGCGGGCTCCGACGGCTCCGACGGGGAGCAGGGGTGACGCGCGAGGGGCTGTGCATCGGTGACGAGGCGCCCGACTTCGCGCTGCGCGACCAGTTCGGGCAGGACGTCCGGCTCAGCGACTTCCGCGGCCGCAAGGCGGTCGCCCTGATGTTCTTCCCGTTCGCGTTCACGGGTGTGTGCACCGGCGAGCTGTCGGGGGTCCGCGACCGGCTGGACGAGTTCCTCACCTTCGACACCGAGGTGCTGGCGCTGTCCTGCGACTCGGTCTACGCCCTGCGGTCCTTCGCCGAGGCCGAGGGGCTCAACTTCCCGCTGCTCTCGGACTACTGGCCGCACGGCCGGGTCGCCTCGGCCTACGAGGTGTTCGACCAGGTCAAGGGGGCGCCGCGGCGCTCGTCGTACGTCGTCGACCGCGAGGGCCGACTCCGGTGGGCGGTGCACAACGCCAACCCCGACGGTCGCGACCTCGACGAGCACCTGCGCGAGCTCCACGCGGCCGTCTCCTGAGCGTGGAAGCGGGCACTGGTCTAGACCAATCTCCACGGATTTCGTGTTTCGGCGGACGGTCTGGGGCGGCGGTGTAATCTTCATCGTGTTGAGCCGCTGGTGACCCGAGACGCCAGCGGCTCGACTCATTTCATTTCATGGTCTGGGTCACGGCCACGCGGTTTCGCGGCGCTCCTGGCGCTCCCGTAGTCTGTGCCGTCCCGCGTCGGTAGCTCAGCGGTAGAGCACTCGGTTTACACCCGAGCGGTCGGCGGTTCGAAACCGTCCCGACGCACCACCCGAGTTGTCGCCCCTCTCACCATCCCCTGACCAACCGTCGCGTGTCAGAGTGGATCGCATGATCGTCCCGTTCAGCGTCTCCGACTTCATCGAACGCGCTGCCGCCGTCTACGGCGACCGCACCGGCGTCACCGACGAGCCCGACCAGCCGGCCACGTCCCTCGGCCGCGTGACCTACTCCGAGATGTACGCCCTGGCGCAGAGGCAGGCGGCCCGGCTCGACGAGCTGGGCATGGAGGTCGGCGACCGCGTCGCCGTGCTCAGCCACAACTCTGCGCGGCTGCTGACGTCGTTCTTCGGTGTCAGTGGCTCCGGGCGCGTGCTGGTGCCGATCAACTTCCGGCTCCGGCCCGACGAGATCTCCTACATCGTGGCGCACTCCGGGGCGCGCGTGCTCTACGTCGACCCCGAGCTGGTGGACTCGGTGAGGGGCATCGACGTCGAGCACACCTTCGTCATCGGCGAGGACGAGTCGATGTTCGCAGCCGTAGGCACCGAGCCGCGGACGTGGGAGCCGGACGAGAACGCCACGGCGACCATCAACTACACCTCCGGCACCACCGCACGCCCCAAGGGTGTGCAGCTCACCCACCGCAACCTCTGGACCAACGCGGTGACCTTCGGCCTGCACGCCGGCGTCACCGATCGCGACGTCTATCTCCACACGCTGCCGATGTTCCACGCCAACGGGTGGGGGATGCCGTTCGCGATGACGGGCCTCGGTGTGCCGCAGGTCGTGCTGCGCAAGGTCGACGGCGCCGAGATCCTGCGTCGCGTCGAGGAGCACGGCATCACGGTGATGTGCGCCGCGCCCGCCGTGGCCGCGGCCGTGCTCGAGGCCGCGCAGACCTGGGAGGGCGAGATCCCGGGGCGCGACCGGGTGCGGATCATCATGGCCGGCGCCCCACCGCCGACGAAGACCGTCGTGCGCGTCCAGGAGGAGCTCGGCTGGGAGTTCATGCAGATCTACGGCCTCACCGAGACCTCGCCACTGCTCACCGTCAACCGCACCCGCGAGGAGTGGGACGACCTCTCCGCGGAGCAGCGGGCCGGCAGGCTCGTACGCGCCGGGGCGCCCGCCCTCGGCGTGAGCCTGCGCACCGACGAGCACGGCGAGGTGCTGGCGCGCTCCAACGTGATCCTCGACGGCTACTGGGAGCGGCCCGACGAGACCGGGGCGGCGCTGCGCGACGGGTGGTTCCACACCGGTGACGGGGGAGTGATCGGCGACGACGGCTACCTCACGATCAGCGACCGCAAGAAGGACGTGATCATCACAGGCGGTGAGAACGTCTCCTCGATCGAGGTCGAGGACGTGCTCTTCTCGCACCCGGCGGTCGCCGAGGTCGCCGTCATCGGTGTGCCGAGCGAGAAGTGGGGCGAGACCATCAAGGCGCTCGTCGTGCTGGCCGAGGGGGCGAGCGCGGACGAGGCCGAGCTGATCGCGTGGTGCAAGGACAAGGCCGCGGGCTACAAGGCACCGACCTCGATCGAGTTCCGCGACGAGCTGGCCCGCACCGCGACCGGCAAGCTCCAGAAGTTCAAGCTGCGCCAGCCCTACTGGGAGGGGCAGGAGCGGCAGGTCAACTAGGCCGTCCCCGATACTGGGGCGCATGTCCACCCTCGCCGACGTCGTCGACCTGCTGCACGAGTGGTACCCACCGGCCACGGCGATGGACGGCGACGCGGTCGGCCTGGTGGCGGGGGAACCGGCTGCCGAGGTCTCCCGCGTCATGTTCGCGGTCGACCCGACGATCGAGGTGGCCCGCGAGGCCGTCGAGTGGGGAGCCGACCTGCTGGTCGTGCACCACCCGCTCTTCCTCACCCCGGTCAGCTCGGTCGCCGCGACGACGCCCAAGGGCCGCACCCTGCACACGCTGACCTCGGGTGGCTGCGCCCTGCTGACCGCGCACACCAACGCAGACCAGGCGGTGTCAGGGGTCTCGGAGTCCCTTGCCCTCGCACTCGGTCTGCGCGACCTGGCGCCGATCCTCCCGTCGGCGGCCGGCTCGGCCACCGGCACGGGACGCATCGGCACCGTCGACGAGACGACGCTCGGCGCCTTCGCGGCACACGTCGCCGAGGCGCTGCCCACCACGGCCCACGGCGTACGCGTCGCAGGTGCGTCCGACCGGCCGGTGCGGCGCGTCGCGGTGTGCGGCGGCGCGGGTGACTTCCTGCTCGACGACCTGGTCGGCGTCGACGTGGACGTCTTCGTCACCAGCGACCTGCGCCACCACCGGGCGGGCGAGTTCCTGGAGCACGGGGGAGCGGCGCTCGTCGACGTCGCGCACTGGGCAGCCGAGTGGACCTGGCTCCCTGTGGTGGAGGGTCGGCTGCTCGAGAGGCTGGGCGATAGGGTCGAGACCCGGGTCAGCACGCAGTGCACGGACCCGTGGACGTTCCGCCACTGATGCCGCAACAGGAGAGCCGTTGAAGGCCGATCCCACCCACCAGGTCACGCTCCTCGACGTCGCCGAGCTCGACTCGCGCGCCGCGCAGCTGCGCCACCAGCGCGCGCACCTGCCGGAGATCGCCGAGATCGCGACGCTCACGGCCGAGCGCACTGCGCTCACCGACCAGGTCCGTGACGCCCGCATCGTCGTCGACGACCTCACCGTGGAGCAGGCCAAGGCCGACCGCGAGGTCGAGCAGGTCAAGACGCGGCGCACGCGCGACCGTGACCGGATGGACAGCGGCCAGATCACCCAGCCCAAGGACCTCGAGCGGATGCAGCACGAGCTCGTGTCGCTCGAGCGTCGGATCACGACCCTCGAGGACGCCGAGCTCGAGGTGATGGAGGCGCTCGAGGAGGCCCAGCAGGTCTTCGACGGCCTCGGCATCCGCGCCGAGGACATCGACGCCCGCCTCGGCGAGCTGGTGGCCCAGCGGGACGAGAAGCAGGCCGCCATCGACGCCTCCCTGACCGAGGTCTCGGCGGCCCGTGGCCCCGCCACCGACGGCATGCCCGACGACCTGATGGCGCTCTACGAGCGGCTGCGCGAGCAGAAGGGCATCGGTGCGGCGCTGCTGCGCGCGCGCCAGTGCGGCGGCTGCAACATGACGCTCGACGCCTCGGAGCTCTCCCGGATCCGCGCCGCGGACCCCGACGAGGTCATCCGGTGCGAGGAGTGCCAGCGCATCCTGGTGCGCACCGACGAGTCGGGCCTCTGAGAACGGCTCGGTCGTGCGCCTCGACGCGGACCTGATGGCGGCGCGCAGCCGTACGTCGCTGCGCGCCCGCATCGACCGGCTCCGCGCCAAGGTGTGGGTGATCGGCCAGTGCGCCATCGCGGCGGGCATCGCATGGTGGCTGGCGGCCGACGTCTTCCACCACCGACTGCCGTTCTTCGCACCGATCGCGGCCGTGGTCTCCCTCGGGATGTCCTACGGCCAGCGACAGCGCCGGGTCGCCGAGGTCACCATCGGTGTCGCGCTCGGGGTGCTGCTGGGTGACACGACCACGCACCTGATCGGCTCCGGCGGCTTGCAGATCATGTTCATCGTCGCGGCCGGGATGTCGATCGCCCTGCTGCTCGACGCCGGGCAGCTGCTGCTCATCCAGGCCGCTGTGCAGGGCATCGTCGTCGCGTCCCTCGCACCTGCTCCGGGCGCCGCGTTCATCCGCTGGACCGACGCCCTGATCGGCGGCGCCGTCGCGCTCGTCGCGGCGACCGTCGTGCCACGCGCCCCGCTGCGCAGGCCGCGCGACCAGGCGGCAGTCGTGGTGCGCAAGATCGCCGAGCTGCTGCGGTGCGCCGCCGACCGCCTCGGGGACGGCGACGTCGAGCGCGCGCTCGCGATGCTGCGTGACGCCCGGTCCACCGACATCCTGATCGCCGAGCTCCGCGCGGCGTCGGAGGAGGGGCTCTCCGTGGTCAGCTCCTCGCCGTTCCGGCGCCGCCACGGCGAGCACCAGCGGCAGCTGGCCGAGCTGGTCGAGCCCCTCGACGTGGCGCTGCGCAACACCCGCGTCGTCGTACGACGCGTGGCTGTCGCGTGCTACCGGCGCGAGCCGGTGCCGGCGTCGTACGCCGTCCTCATGCGCGACCTGGCAGTCCTGTCCGAGCGGGTCGCCGTGGAGCTCGTCGAGGACCGGATGGCGACGGCGATCATCGACGACCTGGTCGCCCTCGGCCACGCCACGGCCGCCGTCGAGCACAGCGACGACCTCTCGGCCGAGGTGATCCTCGCGCAGGTGCGCTCGATCATCGCCGACCTGCTCGCGCTCTGCGGGATGGACCCGCTCGAGGCGACGGACATGATCCCGCTGCGGTAGATCTCTGCGTCAGACCTCGCGCACGACGACGTCGAGCTGCGTGCCCTTCACGGTGCGCTCGCCGACCTCGACGGTCCAGCCGAGTCGTTCGAGGGCCACGGCAAGGGCCCTGGGGGTGCCCGGGTTGGCGCCGTCCTCGAGGAGCGCACGGACGATCCGGCCCTTGGTGGCCTTGTTGAAGTGGCTCACCACGGTGCGCCGGCCGCCGGACTCGTGGAGGACGCGGACGGTCGCGACCCGCCGGGCCAGGTCGGGCTCGGGTCGCCAGAACGCGGCGTACGTCCCGGACCGCAGGTCGACCAGCAGGCCGCTGCCCGCCGCGTCGCGGACCGCCTCGCCGAGGACGTCGCGCCACGCACCGGCCACGGACCCGGTGCCGGGCAGGGTGGCGTCGCCGGAGAGCCGGTAGGCAGGGATCCGGTCACCGGGGCGGACGAGGCCGAACAACGAGCTGGTCACCGCGACCCGCGCGGTCGCGCGCCGCCGGGCAGCGGGGGACAGGGTCGCGAGCCCGAGGGCGTCGTAGAGGACGCCGGTGTAGATCGCGTCCGCGCGGGCCGTGGGAGCTGTCTCGAGGGCGGCATTGCGCTGCACGAGGTCGCGCTGGCCGGGGGCGAGGCCGAGCACCGTGGCCGCCTTGTCCGGGTCGTCGCGGCAGAGGTCGGTGAGTGCCTGCAGGAGCGTCGTCCGCGTCGCGGTCAGGGTCGGCGACGTGAGGGAGGAGAGGTCGAGCGGCTTGCCACGCCGCGGAGCGGTCTTGCCCTCGCTGGGCGGCAGCAGGATCAGCACGGGCGCAAGCGTAGGCACGGCTCGTGCGCTCCGTGTGGTGAGGGTCGTGGGTCTCGATACGTCCCGTCGCGACCTCGTCCCTCGGTCGCGGGGCCACTCGACCTCCCGCCCCACGTCGTCCGCGACTCCGTCGCGCCCGACTAGGGTCGTGACATGCCGAGCAACCGTGTGGTCAAGGTCCGAACGAGCGGCGACAGCGTGACGGCGCAGGAGATGCGTGACGGCATCACCGCGATCCAGCAGGAGCAGAAGCTCTCGCCGACGTTCCCCGATGCCGTCGAGAAGGCAGCCGCCGACGCGGCCGCGAGCCCGCGGCTCCCGGAGCTCGATCGCACCGACATCGAGCTCGTCACGATCGACCCCGAGGGCGCCAAGGACCTCGACCAGGCGATGCACATCGAGCGCGACGGGAGTGGGTTCGTCGTCCACTACGCGATCGCCGACGTGGCGGCCTTCGTGTCGCCCGGCGACCCCGTCGACGTCGAGGCCAACCACCGCGGCGAGACGCTCTACGGCGCTGACTCCAAGATCCCGCTGCACCCGAAGGTGCTGAGCGAGGGGGCCGCGTCGCTGCTGCCCGACCAGGTGCGACCGGCGCTGCTCTGGACGATCAAGGTCGACGACACCGGTGAGGGTGTGGACGTCAAGGTCGAGCGCGCGCTCGTGCGCTCGCGCGCCCAGCTGACGTACGAAGGGGTGCAGGCCGACCTCGACGCCGGCAGGGCGAGCGAGCTGGTCGGGTTGCTCCAGGAGGTCGGCGAGCTGCGGCTCGAGCGCGAAGCCGCCCGCGGCGGTGTCTCGCTGCCCCTGCCCGAGCAGGAGCTCGTGGAGAAGGACGGCCACTGGGAGCTGGAGTTCCGGCGGCTGACCGGGGTCGAGAACTGGAACGCGCAGATCTCCCTGCTCACCGGCATGGCCGCGGCCTCGCTGATGGTCTACGCCCGCGTCGGGATCCTGCGCACCCTGCCGCCGGCGGACCCGCGCGACGTCCAGCGGCTGCACCGTACGGCCCGCGCTCTCGGGATCGACTGGCCCGCCGAGCAGCTCTACCCCGACTTCATCCGCACGCTCGACCCGTCGAAGCCGACCCACGCCGCGATGATCGTCTCCTGCACGCGGCTGCTTCGGGGAGCGGGCTACGTGACGTTCAACGGCGAGCTCCCCGCGCAGGCGCAGCACTCGGCGCTCGCCTCGGAGTACGCCCACGTCACCGCGCCCCTGCGCCGTCTCGTCGACCGCTACGCCGGCGAGATCTGCGTCGCCCTGTGCGCAGGCACCGAGGTGCCGGACTGGGTGATCGCCGCGATGGGCGAGCTGCCCGACACGATGACCGAGTCGGGCCGCCGGGCCCACCAGTACGAGAACGCCGTGGTCGACCTCTGCGAGGCAGAGCTCCTCGAGAGCCGGGTCGGCGAGACCTTCGCCGGCGTCGTCGTGGAGGTCCAGGAGAAGGACCCCATGAAGGGCGATGTGACGATCCAGGACCCTGCCATCGAGGCCAGGGTCTCCGGCTCGTCCACCCTGCCCCTCGGCGAGGAGGTCCGGGTGACGCTCGTCCAGGCGGACCCGACCTCGCGGGCGGTGTCGTTCGAGCTGGCCTGACGATCGCGGGCAGTTCCCGCCCTTCGGGTGTAGGAGGACGACCGTCGAGCACGTTGAGTGAACACCTGTCGTCTCACCACTCACGTCTCGCAAGGGGTCAGCAGCATGAGCACCGAACCTGAAGGTCTGTCCGCCGATGAGCTGGCCGCGGAGGGCGTGACCGCCCTTCCGGACAAGGAGGTCGTGTCGGTCCTCGACCTCAACGCCGACCTGGACCTCGCGATCGACGCGGCAGCGCCCATCGACCTCGCCGTGGCCGCCAACGCCAACGTCGCGGCACCCATCGATGCCGCCGTCGGCGCCAACATCCTGTCCGAGGGGTCGAGTGCCCAGGCACTCTCCGACCAGGGCGTGATGATCAACCAGGACGTCACCGCAGATGCCACGGCCGAGTCCCTGCAGGACAGCAACATCGAGCAGGGCGACGCAGCGACGACCCCGATCGGGCCCGATGGCGCGGGCGCGGACTCGACCACCGCCGACGGCACCACCGACGGCACGGCCGCTGGTGCGGGTGCGTCCGCCCTCGACGGCACGACGGACGGTGCGACCGGCGCTGTGGACGGCGCGACCGGCGCTGTGGATGGCGCGACCGGCGCGACGTCGACGTGACGATGGCGCGACCGGCGCTGTGGGTGGCGTGACCGATGGCGCGACCGGCGCTGTGGATGGCGTGACCGATGGCGCGACGGGCGCTGTGGGCGGTGTGACCGATGGCGCGACGGGCGCTGTGGATGGCGTGACCGATGGCGTCGCGGGCGCTACTGGGGACGTCGGCTCGATGCTCGACGGAAACCTGCTCAACGTGAACGTCGACCTGGCCGCGGACGCCGACATCGCTGCCCCGATCAACGGTGCCGTGGCGGCCAACGCCAACGTCGCCGCCCCGATCGACGCGGCTGTCTCGGCGAACATCGGGTCGATCGACAGTGATGCGGTCGCCGTTGCCCAGCAGGACGCGATCATCAACCAGAACATCGACGGCGAGGCGGCCGCGACCGCGGACCAGTCGTCCGACATCACGCAGCCTGACCAGCCCCAGCCCCAGCCGTGACCGAATCGGTCTCGCCCCCGGCTCCGCTCCTTGAGGGCGCCGGGGGCTCCGGTGCGCCGTCACGTGCCGACGGCGTGCAGCTGATCGGCGAGATGCAGGGTTCGGGCTATCGCACGCCGCCTGCCCTTGCGCGTCGCGGTGATGGACAGACGGTCCAGCTGACGCCCCTGCTCTACGCGACCCTGGCGGCACTGGACGGGCACCGCACGTACGCGGAGGTCGCGACGGCCGTGACGGAGGCGACCGAGAGGTCGGTGTCGGAGGACAACGCCCGACAGCTGGTCGAGAAGCTCCGTCCCACCGGCCTGGTGTCGCTCGAGGACGGCTCGTCGCCGGAGCTGCGCCGCAGCAACCCACTGCTCGGCCTCAAGTTCAAGGTCGCCGTGACGGACCCCGAGAAGACCCGTCGCCTGACAGATCCGTTCGCGGCTCTGTTCAACCTCTTCGTGCTCATTCCTGTCGTCGCGGTCTTCGCGTGGGTCTGCTGGTGGGTGCTGTTCGACAAGGGGCTCGCCTCGGCGACGCACGAGGCGTTCGCCCGACCGGGCCTGCTCCTCGCCGTGCTGGCCATCACGGTCTTCTCCGCGGGCTTCCACGAGTTCGGCCACGCAGCCGGCGCACGGCGAGGTGGGGCGACCCCGGGTGTGATGGGGGCCGGGCTCTACCTGGTGTGGCCAGCGTTCTACACCGACGTCACCGACTCCTACCGCCTCGGACGTGCGGGACGACTGCGGACCGACCTGGGTGGGCTGTACTTCAACGCGATCATCGCCGTGGCCACAGCGGGTGTCTGGTGGCTCACCCACTACGACGCGCTCCTGCTCCTGGTCGCCGCTCAGATCCTCCAGATGCTCCGGCAGCTCCTGCCGTTCGTGCGCTTCGACGGGTATCACGTCCTGGCCGACCTCACGGGCGTTCCCGACCTGTTCCACCGCATCGGTCCCGTGCTCCGCAGCATCGTTCCCTGGCTCCCCGCGCAGCCGGATGCCCAGGCGCTCAAGCCCTGGGCGCGGGTCGTCGTCACCGTCTGGGTGGTGACCGTCGTCCCCGTCCTCCTCGGCGTCATGGTGCTGACCGTGCTCACGCTGCCCCGCATGGTCGGCACGGCCTGGGCAAGCGCGCAGGCCCAGCACCAGCAGTTCTCCGCCGCCCTGGGCGAGGGCGACCTCATCTCGGCCGCAGCACGAGCCGTGGCGATGGTCGTCGTGGTCCTGCCGGTCGTCGCCTTCGCCTACGTCCTCGTCCGACTGGTCCGCCAGGTCGGTGGAGCGGTCCTGCGACGTACGGCTGGGAAACCGTTGCGACGCGCCCTCGCCGGGCTGACGACACTGGCCGTGATCGCTGCACTGGTGGCGGCATGGTGGCCCTCGGACGAGCGCTACCGGCCGATCCAGGCCTATGAGGACGGCACCCTGACCAGCGTCCTGACAGCGCCCGGGTCGCGCTCCACCGTGTCCGTCGGGGACGAGGGCGCCGGCACGGTGATGTGGCCGGACGGGACCGCCCTCCCGACCCGGGGCGCGCCCCAGCTGGCCACGGTCCTCGTGCCCAGCGACGGATCGGCCCTGGCCGACGACCCGACATCCGCCGTGCCGGAGACGCCGACCACATCTCGAAGGCCCCACCGGGGCTGCCAGCCCGACCCCGTCCTCGCCCACCTCGGAGCCTGAGACGACCGACGGCGTCGTAGAGCCGACCGGCAGCGACACCTGGATCTTCCCGTTCGACGAGCCTCTGGCGCCCGGGGAGGGCGACAACCAGGCCGCGTCGGTCAACACGACCGACGACACCGCGTCGTACTCCGTCGCCTTCGCCCTCGTCTGGGCCGACGGCTCCGAGCCGGCCGAGAACACGAACGAGGCGTTCGCTGCGGCCAGCTGCACCAACTGTGCCGCCATCGCCGTCGCGTTCCAGATCGTGCTCGTGGTCGGTGACGTCGACGTCGCCGTGCCGCAGAACCTCTCGGTCGCAGCGAACTACGACTGCACCAGCTGCCTGACCTATGCCCTTGCCGTGCAGCTGTTCATCACGCTTCCCGCCGAGCTGAGCGACGGCGCCGTCACCTCGATCAACGAGCTGTGGCAGCAGATCGCCGACTACGGCGCGACCATCGCCCAGGTCCCTCTCGACGAGATCCAGGCGCAGCTCACGGCGTACGAGCAACAGGTGCTCGACATCATCGAGGCCGACGTGGGCCCGCTCACGCCCACCGACTCACCGACCCCGACCCCGACCGACGATCCGACCTCCACACCGACGACGACCGAGTCCGAGTCTCCCTCGGAGAGCAGCACTCCGACGCCGTCGCCCACGGAGTCGCCGACCTCGCCTACCTCGCCGACCGAGTCCCCCACGCCGACCGAAACGCCGACGCCGACGCCGACGCCGTCGCAGACCACCAGCCCCACCCCGAGTCCCACGCCGAGTCCCACGCCGAGTCCCACGCCCACTCCCAGCCCGAGCGCCACGCCGAGCAGCGCCAGCCCGACCCCGAGCGCCTCACCCTCGAGCGAGGTGAGCGAGTCGGCAGGCCCCGGCTAGACCACCGAACCATCCCGTCGTCACGCACGTACGTCCCGACAACAGCGGGAGGCTGCGATGATCGATGTTCGGCCCGGGCTGGCGGCGTGGGTCGTCGCCCTGGGTGTGCTGCTCGCGATGCTCGACATCGGGGCCGGCGCGTTCGCGGTCGGACTCGCATGCGGTGCTGTGCTCGCCGTCGCCGCCGGGCGTCGGGCTGTCGTGGACGAGGTGACCCACCTCGGACCCGCCGACCTCGTCACCCTGACGCGGGCCGTGCTCGCGTGCGGCGTCGCGGCGCTCGTGGCCGAGTCGTTCACGGGCGCCGATGTCGTCGCGCCGTTGGTACCGCTGACGGTCGTCGCCCTCGCGCTGGACTTCGTGGACGGTCGTGTCGCGCGGCGTACGGGCAGCGCATCGGGGTACGGCGGGCGGCTCGACGGGGAGGCCGACGCGTTCCTGATCCTCGTGCTCAGCGTGTACGTCGCCCGCTGGGCGGGTGCGTGGGTGCTGGCGATGGGCGTCGTGCGCTACGCGTACGCAGTCGCGACCTGGGTGCTGCCGTGGATGCAGCGCGAGCTGCCCCCGCGCTACTGGCGCAAGGTCGTGGCCGCCTTCACCGGCATCGCCCTCGCCGTGGCCGCGTCCGGTGTGGCGCCTGTGGTCGTCACGTACGCCGGACTCGCGGTCGCCTGGGTCCTGCTGGCCGAGTCGTTCGGCTGGGACGTGGTCTGGCTCTGGCGTCGACGGCCGGCGCGGTTGAACCGGACGCGGCGCCGCGCCGTACCCACGGGGAGACCCCTCGAGCGGAACAGGTGAGCAACATGCGTCTTCTGGCAGCAGTCTCGGTGCTCGTGTCGGCCGCCGTGCACCTCTACCTCTGGCTCGACTTCGCCAGGGACGACGACTTCCTCGGGCCCTCGTTCATGCTCAACGCCGTGGGCGGCGCGGTCATCGCCGTGCTCGTGCTGGTCTGGCGGCACTGGGTCGCTGCATTCCTGGCCGTCGGCTTCGGCGCGTCGACCCTGCTGGCGTTCGTGCTGTCCACGACGGTCGGCCTGTTCGGCGTCACGGCGAGCTGGACGGGCTGGGCGGTGTGGGTCGCCGCGACCGCCGAGGTGCTCGCGATGATCTCCGGTGGAGCGCTGCTCGCCACGAACAACCCGCTGCGCTCACGCGTCCAGTCGTAGGACCACGCGCCCGTCGGTCGTCCGCACCTCGACGGTCGCGATGTCGTCGCGCATCACGGACGTCGCGGCGGGCACCTTCATGGTCGTGCCGTCGACGGAGAGCCAGCTGCCGACCTGCTCGGTGCGGCCCTCCCGGGTGGTCACGAAGAGGAGGTAGTCGACCCGGTCGGGCAGCTCGAAGTCGACCCACGCCGTGTCGTAGGTGCAGGTGAGGAGCATCCGGGTGCCCCACAGGACCGGCTCGAGGCCGAGCTCGGCGTGGATCGGCGTGGGACCGTCGGCGACCATGTCGAGTGTCTCGACGTCGGCGGACGGACTGCTGGTGGACGGCCCGGCGACGGGCGAGTCGTCCCCGACCTGGTCGATCACGACCGGGACAGCGAGGGCGACGACGGCGGCGGCAGCAGCCGCGAGGCCGGCGATGACGACGGTGCGCCGACGCCCGCGCGTCTCGACCGCCCGGTGCAGCGAGGGCAGGAGCGTGACGGGCAGCGGCGTGTCCACGGGCGGGTTCTCGAGCACGCTCGCATCCGCCAGGTCGAGCAGGCCGGGCATGCCGGCGAGGGCGCGTACGGAGCGGGAGCAGGCGTCGCAGCGCGGCAGGTGGCGCTCGAACTCGAGGCGCTCGGTGGGGCTCAGCGCGCCCAGGACGTAGGCCGCGTCGTCGTGCGCGAACTCGCAGGCGGTGCTCATGCGGGGTCCCTGCGGCGTTGTTCGACGGAGGAGCGGAGCGGGGGAGACGAAGAACGCCGTGGGGTGTTCATGCGCTCACCCCCATCTCTTCCAGGGCCAGCTTGAGCGCACGCAGGGCGTAGTGGGTGCGCGACTTCACGGTGCCGGGCGGAACGCCGAGACGACGAGCGACCTCGGCGACCGGACGGCCGCGGTAGTAGCACTCCAGCAGCACCGTGCGGTGGTCCTCGGAGAGGTGGGTGAGCGCCTCCGCGACCACCCAGGACAGGAGCAGCTGGTCGTTGTCGTCGTCCTCGAGCGAGCGGCGTTGCTCGGGGACCTCGTCGACGACGGTCTCCGGCCTGGCCTTCCGGCGGCGCCAGTCGTCGATCACGATGTTGCGCGCGACGGTGAACAGCCACGACCGCACGGCTGCCGGGGAGCCGTCGAGGATCCCGTGGTGGCGCCAGGCGCGCAGGAGGGTCTCCTGGGTGACGTCCTCGGCGCGGGCGCGGTCGTTGCCGACGAGGCGCAGGCAGAAGCGCCAGAGCACGTCGGCGTGCTCGTCGTGCACCTGCTTCATCAATGCAACCTCGTCCTTCGCCATGTCACCTCCTCCCCGGGAGGACGCTCGGCCTGCGGGAAAGGTTCAACGCGCCCCGACCCCAGTCTCGCCCTCCGGGCCGAACGATGCGAGGAACTCGTCGCGGAACGCGTCCATCCGCCACACGGGCGCGTCGTCGGACGGCTGCAGTCCCGGCTTCCAGCCCCAGTGCGCGATCCGGTCGAGCACGGCAGGGTCCTGGGCGATGACGGTCACCGGAACGTCGCGCCCGGCGTCGTCGCCCGACACGATCGTCGCGGGCTGGTGGTCGCCGAGCATGATCACGACCGTGTCGTCGTCGGCGTACGCCCTCAGGAAGCGCAGCACCGACTGCAGGGAGTACGCGATCGAGTCGGCGTACGCCGCCCGTACGCGGTCCTGGTCGGGCCAGATGTCCGCCTCGCTGGGGAGCGTCTCCGGCATGCCGTCGTAGCGGGACCCGTCGCCGACAGACGCCTGCGGGACGAGGTCCGGGGTGCGCGACCAGGGTGCGTGGCTGCTGATGAGGTCGATCTCCGCCATCACCGGGGCGCGGTCGCGGGCGGCGAGCTCGCGGTGCTGGACGGCGTCGAGGGTGAACTGGTCGGGCATCGTCGGATAGCCGAAGCGCGGGCCGCGATAGCCGATCGTGCGCGAGTCGTAGACCTCGTCGAAGTCGTAGAAGGAGCCCTGCGGCCAGTCGCGGGTGTTGGCGGGGACCGCCGCGACCGTCCGCCAGCCGGCCCGCGCGAAGAGGCTCGAGAGGGTCTCGCGGTCGGTCGTCACGAGGTGGTCGTAGCGCTGCTGGCTGTCGACCCACAGGCCCGACTGCAGGGTCGAGTGCGCCAACCAGCTGAGCGCCCCGAAGGTGGGTGAGGTGAGCCAGGCACTGCGGGTGCTGAATCCTTCGCGCTCCAGCCCGCGCGTGCCATGGTCGAGCACGGCGATGACGCCGGGGTCGAGTCCCGGGTCGTCGAGTGCGACGCGGCCGTAGCTCTCGACGAAGACGAGCAGCACGTCCTTGCCGCGGAGCCCGCTGAGCAGGTCGGCGGCGGCGGTGTCGCGCTGCGGGTCGGCCGCGGCCGCCCGGACGAAGTCGCGCTGGTCGCGCAGCTCGGACGGGACGCGCGCCACCTGGCCGTAGGCGTACGTCGCCGCTGCCGCCGACGCGACGGGTGTGGTGCCGGCGCGCACGCCGACCAGGCTCAGCACGAGCCACGCCGGGAGCAGCACTGCGACGACGCGGACGGCCGCCGGTCGTCGGCGTACGGCGACCCGAGCGACGCGCACGACTGCGAGCGGCACCAGCAGGAGTGCGGCGAGCAGGGCCACGGCCGCCCCGACGAGCAGCAGCACACCGACGGCGCCGGGCGCCGAGCCGCGCACGGTCTCGACGAGGGACCCCGCGTAGCGCCAGTCGATCAGCGGGTCGACGGGGCGGTCGAGCGCCTCGTTGAAGCCGATGTCGAGCAGCTTGAGTGCCGTGACCACGGCCAGGGCGACGCCTGCGACGAACGCCAGCGGACCGCGCAACCGAGCGAGGCGATCGGGGAGGGCGAGCACGACGGCGAGCAGCACGAGGAGCTCGACCGGCAGGCGCAGGAAGGCGCTCGGGGTGAGGTCCTCGAGCCGGTTGGGCACCGTGAGGGCGACCACCACGACGGCGACTGCCAGCACGGTCAGCGCAGCCGAGGTCGTCCGGCGTTGAACCGTCGGCACGTCGCCTCCGTTCACCGGGGTACGAGGGAGCTTCAGGTGAGGGAACGGGGCGCGAGCCCGCCCGGTTCACCCAGCTGAGCTGGACCGAGGAGAGGCAGACGCATGCAGAGAGCGGCGCGGGCGTTCTGGCTGCGCGAGCCCGGCGTGGGTGAGATCCGCGAGGTCGTGCTCCCGGAGCCGCGGGCGCAGGACGTGGTCGTCCGCACCCTTCGCTCCGCGGTGAGCCGCGGGACCGAGAGCCTGGTCTTCGGCGGCCGGGTGCCGCCCGGTCAGTACGACGCCATGCGCGCGCCGTTCCAGGACGGCGACTTCCCGGGACCGGTGAAGTACGGCTACCTCAACGTCGGCCTGGTCGAGGAGGGCCCGGGCGACCTGCTCGGCCGCACGGTCTTCTGCCTGCACCCGCACCAGACGTCGTACGTCGTGCCGTCGTCGGCGGTCGTGCCCGTCCCCGACGACGTGCCCGTGCGACGGGCGGTGCTGGCCGGCATCGTCGAGACGGCGGTCAACGCCCTGTGGGACGCGCCGCCGCTGGTCGGCGACCGGGTCACCGTGGTGGGCGCGGGTGTCCTCGGCTGCAGCGTGGCCCGCCTGATCTCACGGGTGCCGGGCACCGAGGTCACCCTCGTCGATGTCGACCCGTCGCGTGCTTGCGTGGCGGCGGCCCTGGGGATCGACTTCGCAGTGCCCGATGACGCGGCCGGTGACCGCGACCTCACCGTGCACACGAGCGCCACCTCGGCAGGACTTCAGCGCTCGCTCGACCTGCTCGCGCCGGAGGGGACGGTGCTCGAGCTCAGCTGGTACGGCGACGAGCCCACGACCGTCCAGCTCGGCGGGAGCTTCCACTCCGGGCGGCTCAACCTGCGCGCCAGCCAGGTGGGCCGGGTCGCGCCCGCCCGCCGCGACCGGCGTACGACGACGCAGCGGCTCGCGCTCGCCCTGGACCTGCTCCGAGACGAGGCCTTCGACTGCCTGCTGACGGGGGAGTCGCCCTTCGAGTCGCTGCCCGAGGTGATGCCGCGGCTGGTCTCGCGCGAGCTGCCGGCCCTGTGCCACGCGGTGACGTACGACGTGGAGGTGCCGTGTTCGGCATGACGGTCCGCGACCACATGATGGTGGCGCACAGCTTCCGGGGCGACGTGTTCGGCCCGGCCCAGGAGCTGCACGGGGCGACGTTCGTGGTGGACGCGACGTTCCGCGGCGAGGATCTCGACGAGGACGGGATCCTCCTCGACATCGGGCGCGCGACGACGGTGCTCAAGGAGGTCGTGGGGGAGCTGTCCTACCGCAACCTCGACGACGTGCCTGCGTTCGCCGGGATCAACACGACGACCGAGGTGCTGGCCCGCCACGTCGCCGACCGGCTGGCCGAACGGGTGGCCGCCGGTGACCTCGGGCCGGCGCCACACGTCACCGGGATCACGGTCACCCTGCACGAGTCCCACGTCGCGTGGGCGAGCTACGAGCGGTCGCTGTGACGGCGGGGGTGCTGCACCTCGTCGTCCCCGCCGGGATCGACGACCCGGCGCGGCCGAGCGGCGGCAACACCTATGACCGGAGGCTGTGCGACGCACTCAGGCGCGCAGGGTGGGACGTCGATCTCGTGGAGGTCGACGGTGGCTGGCCGTGGGACCCGGCGCTCGGCGCCTGGCACCTCGACCGGGCGCTGCGCGGGCTGCCGGACGGTGCCGACGTCATCGTCGACGGGCTGCTCGCCACACGCCTGCCGCGGGTGATGCTGCCCGCCGCTCGCCGGCTGCGGGTGGTGCTGCTCGTCCACCTGCCCGCCGGCGTGGAGGACGCGAGCGCCCGCGACGACGAGCGTCGTGTCGTGAGGGCGGCCACCTCGGTGGTGACGCCGAGCGCGTGGTGTCGCGACTGGCTGGTGCGGGAGCACGCTCTCGACCCCGCGACCGTGCGCGTCGCCCATCCGGGCGTCGAACCGGCAGCCGTGTCTCCGGGCACGGACACCGGGTCGTCCCTCCTGACCGTCGGCAGCCTGGCGCCGGTGAAGGGTCAGGACCTGCTCCTCCTCGCGCTGGACCGACTGGCCGACGTCCCGTGGCGCTGGACGTGCGTCGGACCCGACGTCGACGAACACTTCGCGGCGAACCTGCACTTCGGCGCCCGCGGTCTGCGTGACCGCATCGATTTCGCCGGGCCCCTGGCCGGGGCGGACGTGGAGGCGGCGTACGCCGGGGCGGACCTGCTCGTCGTGCCCAGCCGCCACGAGTCCTACGGCATGGTCGTGACCGAGGCGCTGGCCCGCGGGTTGCCCGTCGTCGCGCACGACGTCGGCGGCCTGCGCGAGGCGATCGGCGCGACACCGTCGGGTGCGCTTCCGGGGCTGGTCGTACGGCCGGGCGATCCTGCCGCTCTGGCCGCGGCGCTCCGGATGTGGCTGTCCGATGCTGACCTCCGATCGAGCCTGCGGAGCCGGGCGCTGGAGCGTCGCCAGTCACTCGACGGCTGGGCGGTGGCGGCCGACCGGGTCGCCGCCCTGGTCCGGGAGGTGGCGGCGTGAGGTCGTGGCGATGGCTCACGGGAGCGGTGGTCCTGGGCGTCGTCGTGTGGTGGGTCGGTGACGGAGCGGTGCTCGACGGCCTCCAGGCGCTCGACGTCGGCGTGCTGCTGCTCGGAGTCCTGGCTGCCGCGGTGTCGACCGTGGCGTGCGCGTGGCGCTGGCGTCTGGTGGCCCGCGAGCTCGGCGTGCCGATCACGCTGCCGGACGCGGTGGCGGCGTGCTACCGCGCCCAGCTCCTCAACACGGTCCTGCCCGGCGGAGTCCTGGGCGACGTGCACCGCGGGATCGTGCACGGGCGCTCCACGGGGGAGACCCGGCGTGCGCTGTGGTCCGTCGGCTGGGAGCGCTTCGCCGGCCAGGCCGTGCAGGCCGCCGTCGCGGCGCTCGTCCTGGTCCTGCTGCCGTCGCCTGTGCGGCCCGGACCGATGGTCGGCACGGTCGTGGTCGTCGTGGTGGTGGCCCTCGCCCTCGTGGCCCTGCGGTCGCGGCCGGGCGTCGTCGTCGCCTCGGTCGTCGCGCTCGCCGGCTACGCGGCGACGTACGTCCTCGCGGCTCGTGCGGTCGGCGTCGACGAGCCGTTGGCGAACCTGGTGCCGCTCGTGCTCGCCGTCCTCGTCGCGGCCGGACTTCCGATCAACCTCGCGGGTTGGGGACCCCGCGAGGGCATGGCGGCATGGGCGTTCGCCGCCGCCGGGCTCGGCGCGGGCACCGGGCTGGCGACGGCGGTGGCGTACGGCGCGATCGTGCTGGTCGGCAACCTGCCGGGTGTCGTCGTGCTGCTGGCTTCCCGGACTCCCGCCGCTCCTCGGGGTGTCGAGAGGGAGCGGGTCCATGCCTGAACGGCCGTACACGATCCTCAGCTGCAGCATCTCGCTCGACGGCTACCTCGGCGGTGGCACCGACGAGCGACTGGTGCTGTCCAACGACGCAGACCTCGAGCGGGTCGACCAGGTGCGCGCCGAGTGCGACGCGATCCTGGTCGGCGCAGGCACGGTGCGCGACGACAACCCGCGACTCCTGGTCCGGAGCCCGGACCTGCGCGCCCAGCGACGGGCACGCGGCCTCGCCGAGTCACCGACGAAGGTGACCATCACGAGGCACGCGCAGCTCGACGCCGACAGCAACTTCTTCGCGACGGGCGATGCGGAGAAGCTCGTCTACTGCCCGCACCGCTCGCTCGCCTCGGCGCGGAACCGGTTGTCGCGCGTCGCGACCGTGGTCGACGGCGGTCCACGGGTCGAGGTCGGCAGGCTCACCGAGGACCTCCACGACCGCGGCGTACGCCGGCTGATGGTCGAGGGAGGCGGCCGGGTGCACACCCAGTTCCTGACCGCCGCGGCGGCTGACGAGCTCCACCTCGTCGTCGCGCCCTTCTTCGTCGGCACCTCGCAGGCCCGCCGGTTCGTCGGCGACGGCGCGTTCCCCTGGAACCCCGGACACCGCGCCCACCTCGCCGAGACCCGCCAGATCGGTGACGTGGTGCTGCTCCGCTACGCCCTGTCCTCGCGCTTCGAGGAGACCGCATGAGCATCCTGCGCATCCCCGACCGGCCGCCGGACGCCGCCGTACGCCGTGATGTCGCCCTGCCGTTGCGTCTGGCCGACGGCACGACGGTGCGCTCGCGGATGATCACGTTCGACGTGCTCGCCGACGGTCGCGAGCACGTCGCGATCGCCCTGGGCGACCCCAGCATCGGCGTACCCCTGGTGCGGCTGCACAGCGAGTGCCTGACCGGAGACGTGCTCGGCAGCGCCCGCTGCGACTGCGGTCCGCAGCTGCAGGAGGCGATCGCCCGGATCTCGGTGGCGGGTGGCTACCTGCTCTACCTCCGCCAGGAGGGCCGTGACATCGGGCTCTACAACAAGATCGACGCCTACGCCCTGCAGGACGACGGGCTCGACACCTATGAGGCCAACCGCGCGCTCGGCTTCGCGGACGACGAGCGTGACTACACCGTCGCGGTGCAGATGCTGCAGGCCCTCGGCGTCGACCGGATCGACCTGCTGTCGAACAACCCCGACAAGCTCGCCCAGCTCGAGGCGTACGGCATCCGCGTCGAACGCCTCGTGCGCACCGGCCTGCACCTCAGTGCGGTCAACTCCCGCTACCTGGCCGCCAAGGCCGCGGGCGGGCACGCGCTCGGCCTCTGACGGTCCCGCCCCAGGGGTGAGACCGGTGTATCAGCACGCCGGCAGCGCACACCTACAGGTCACGACCAGGCGAATGGGGCACTTCCCTGGTCGAGGCCCCGTCGAGCCCACCGCTCGGCGGGGCCGTCGTGCCGCAGGCAGCCGGGGGAGTGGGTCGGCCTGTAGGCCGGAGCGGGTTCGCGCGTACGCGGTCGTGATGGAGTACGGCTTGATCCTGATCTTGGCGTGGAGATGTGTGATCCCTCCGGGAAGGGGGCGCAGGTCAACCGTCGGTTAGGCTGCCCCGTCGACACGGGTGTCAGCAGCAGGGGGATGAAACAGAGTGGCTTTAGGTATCTCGGTCCGCCCGAGCCCGCCAGAACTGCCTGAGGAGGACGAGCCGCGTCGTACTGGCCAGCGGGTCGACATCCAAGGCCTTCGTGGCGTGGCTGTGCTCCTCGTGGTCCTCAGCCACGCGGGAGTCGCGGGGCTCGCCGGCGGCTACGTGGGTGTGGACGTCTTCTTCGTGCTGTCCGGCTTCCTGATCACTGGGCTGCTAGTCCGGGACGCCGGCAGCATTGAAGGCCTGTCGATCGCCAGGTTCTACGGCAATCGCGCCAAGAGGCTCGCACCCGCCGCGTCGCTGTGCCTGCTCACGACCGGCGTCGCCGGTGCGGTGCTGTTGAACTACAACAGGGCGCACCAGCTGATCGGGGATATCTTCGCGGGCGCCTTGTTCTACCCCAACTGGCACTTCGCGCTGAGTGCCACCGACTACTTCGCTGAGGGCGAAGCGCCGTCGGCAGTTCAGCACTTCTGGTCGCTCGCCGTCGAGGAACAGTTCTACGTCGTGTGGCCGCTGCTGATCGGTCTCGTGTTCCTCCGTTCGACGCGGGACACGGCCGATCGCCGGGAATTCATGCTGCTGTGGGTGCTCGCGGCGATCACCGCGGCGTCCTTGGCTTGGTCGATCGTTCAGACGCAGTCGAATCCCAGCTTCGCGTACTTCTCGACCTTCACAAGGGCGTGGGAACTCGGCGCAGGTGGACTCGTCGCACTGTCGGTGGGACAGCTGGCGCATCTGCCGCAACAGGTAAAGGCTGGCGTGGGCTGGGCCGGGATCCTGGCGATCGCGATCGCCGGCGTGACCTACACGCCAGCCACCCCGTTCCCTGGGTATGCCGCCGTCCTGCCAGTCCTAGGGACGACCGCGGTCATCGCCGCTGGTCTCGACGGTCCACGGTTCGGTGTGAGCGCCCTGCTCGAGGTGCTTCCCCTGCGTTGGGTGGGGGACATCTCCTACTCGCTCTACTTGTGGCACTGGCCGATCCTGATCTTGGGCGCCGTGGCTTTGGGGCACGAGCCGACCGCTGGCGAATCCGCAGCCCTGGTCGCGCTCGCGGTGGCGATCTCGGCCGTGTCGTACTACGCGGTGGAGAACAAGTTCCGGCACGTCAAGGTGTTCGTCGACGCCCCGCGGCAGGCGCTGATTCTCTGGCCGTTCGGGATCGCATGCGTCCTGGTGCCGTTGCTGTTTCTAGACAGCTCGAAGTTGGTTGCCTACAACGGGGCCAGGGCGGACGCGGCCAACGAGGCGCGCCAGGTGCAGGCCGAGGTAGAGGCCGAAGACCCGAACGCCACTGAGGTGCAGGCAGCCGTGGCGCTCGCTGAGAAGGGGTCGCCGCTCCCGGCGTTCAGCCCGAGTGGGGATCGTTTGGCGAGTGACAGCGAATACATGGCAGAGGAGTGCTTGGCCAACTATGGACAGACATCTTCGGACGTGTGCGAGCTCGGCACGCCGAACGGTGCCAAGACCGTGGTGCTGTTGGGGGACTCGACAGCTGCCATGTACGTCCCGGGAGTCTCGGAGGCAGCGAAGTCGCTGGGGTGGTCGTTCAAGCCGATCGTCAAGTACCAGTGCCCCGCGCCGGATGTCTTGCAACTTCGGATCCAGGACGGCAAGAGTGTCCCCTTCACCGAATGTGAACCGTGGCGCACGTGGGCAGCGACGCAGATCGAGTCGCTCCAGCCGGACATCGTCATCCTTGCCGGGCTGACCCAGCTGAGCATGGCGAACCCTGACGGCTCTGAGGCCCAGAACCCTGAGGAGCTCTGGCTCGAGGGAACGTCGCGCACCGTCGCGTCGGTCAAGAAGTTCGCGACGAGCACCGTCGTGTTGGGGATGCTGCCGCGTGCACCTGATTCCAACAAGCCGGCCGACTGCCTCGCCGACCCCGAATCGACGATGAGCGAGTGCTCGTTCCCGATCGACGAATTCAGCAGCAACGTCCGTAGCCTCAGTGCCACCGCGGCCGAGGATGCCGGCGCCGTCTACGCCGACTGGTCCGACATGGTCTGCTACAAGGGCTTCTGCCCGATGGTGATCGGCGATACGGCGGTCTGGATGGACAGCCACCACTGGACAGCGACATTCAGCCGTCACGCTGCGCCGCTGATCAAGCGCGCCCTCCGCGACCTGCTGTAGGGGTCCGGCGATCCTGAGGGCCGTGCACGCGCTGCGACACTGCTACGCGTCGCTGCTGATCCGACACGACGAGTCGGTGAAGACGGGTCCGGGCGCGTCTGGGCCACGACTCAGCCGCCGAGACGCTCGACAACTGCAGCCACCTTAGGCGCGATGCCGGCGATCGGACGCGGGACGCTGTCGACACCGTTCGAAGCGTTCCTGCGGATCATGTGCGAACCGTCGAGGGCCGGTGGAAGCATCGTCGCAGGTCAGGGGTCTGCGGGGAGTGGGTCGGCCTGTAGGCCGGGTTCTGTCCTGCTTGCGCAGGGGCGACCATCCATCTGCGACGACCGTTGCCGGCCGCCTGGTGCGATCTACCCGGATGCTCGGGCGGGCCGCCCTCGAACGCATCCTGTCTGATCTTGCTCCGGGTGGGGTTTGCCTAGCTGCGCCGGTCACCCGGCGCACTGGTGGTCTCTTGCACCACCGTTTCACCCTTACCGCTCCTCGAGAGGAGTGGCGGTCTGTTCTCTGTGGCACTGATCCCGCGGGTTTCCCCGGGTGGCTGTTGGCCACCACCCTGCCCTGTGGAGCCCGGACCTTCCTCGACCCGCCGCGTGAACGACGTGCCGCGGCCGCCCGGCCGACCCACTCGTCGCGAGTTTAGCCCGTCGACGAGCAGGAGAAGGCGCCCCGGCTGGGATGGGGGTCGGGCCGGGGCGCCTTCTGACTTGCGGGTGGTGGTCAGCTAGCGACCGACCACCAGGTTCGACCGGGCCGACTGGGTGCCGGCTCCGACCGCGTTGATGGCCTGCACGGTGAACCGGTAGTTCCCTTCGTGACTGGCAAGGTCATCTCGAACGACCTGGCCGTGGCCGGCAGCACAGCCGACGTTGTGGTCGACAGCACGGTCGCCATCGGCCGCGACCCGGAACGCCCGGACGACGTAGCCCGTGATCGGGGAGCCGCCGTCACTGACTCGGGACCGACCAGTTGGCGGTGGCCGTCACCGCACCACCAGCGACACCAGAGACGGCGGTGCCGATGATCGCCGGCCCGGGGACCGAGCCCGCGGTGAACGTCCAGCTCGTCGTGCCCAGCGCCGCTCCGGTTGTTGCGTTCCGGATCAGGTTGGTCGTCACGCCTGCCGGGTTGAGGGTGACCCGATAGGTCGTCCCGGCCACCAGGTTGTCGTTCGGGTCGCGCGTCGCCGTCCTGGTTGCCGCGTTGTAGGTCAGCGCGCCTGCGATGGTGCCAACCACCGCTCCCGCACCGTTGAGACGCTCGAGGATGAAGGTCGCTGCCTCGACTCCCACCACGTTGACGTCGAACGTCGCGGTGATGTTGCTGTTGGCGCGTTCACTCCTACCGCGCCAGGGCAGGTGTCCTGGCGGTCAGCACCGGGGCACCCGGAACCGCCGGGGTGACTGGTCCGCTGGTCCCGGGCAGACTGGTGCCGAACTGGTTCAACGCGAACACCTGGAAGGTGTAGGTCGTGCCGTTGGTCAGCCCGGTCACCACCAGGGAGGTGGCGGTCGCGATGGCCGGCCGAAGAGGCCCGACCGGGTTGCCACCCGCGTCGAGAGCCTGCACCCGGAAGCTGGTCACGCCGTCGGGATTGCCGGCGGCAAGAGGAGCCCAGCTGACCGTGGCCTGCGCGTTCCCCGCGAGAGCAGTGACGCCGGTGGGCGCCGCAGGAGCGATCACGCTGATCGTCCGGTCCGTGAAGCGCAACCGCTCGATACCCGTCAGGGTGTCGACGCCGTCGGTGCCCGTGGTGTCGGTCACCGTCAGCTTCCCGGCCACGAGGGCGATCGTGTAGCCGCCGCTGGCCCCCGAGAACACCGCGGTGTCGATCGAGGAGGCGTCGCTCGCCGGCGGCGAGAGGATCTCCCTGCACCGCGACGAGGTTGCCCGGGTCGACCTGGCCGTCGAACACTGCCTTCTGGAGGGTCTTGCCGGCCGTGCCCGGTCCGAAGCTGCCGGACTTGGCCTGGCTCTCCATCAGGTCGGTCGAGCCGATCTCGGTGGCGGGGTCAGCGGGGTTGGTGCGGACGCTGATCCTCACGTTGAGCGACCTGTCGCCGTCGATGATGTCGTCGGCGGCCCGTCCCTCGATCGTGTCGCTGCCACCGCCGCCGAGGAGGATGTCGCCCTCGGCCCACACGTTGCCTGCGTCGGTCCCCGTGGCTCCTTGACCGGTCAGCGGGCAGTAGCCGGAGGCTGAGCTGTCGATGATCGGCTGGAGGGGCGAGGGGTAGGTGTTGACCAGGCTTCCGAGACCCGCGATCCGGGCCACACCGGCCGGGTCGAGGGCGTTGCAGCCGGTGAACCCGGCTCCGCCGACGGCCCCGGGGACGTCGTTGGTGCCCTTGAGGGAGTCGTTGAAGCTCGAGCCCGAGTCGGCCTCGACCTCCTGCCAGCGGTCCCGGTTGACCACGACCTGGATCGGCGCGCCGACCAGGAAGTTGTTGATGGACATGTCGTCGTCGGCGCCCACGGTGTCGTACTGGTGGATGGCCCAGTCGAACCCGCCCGAGCCGGCGTTGCGGTCGACCGCTGCGTTCTGGGACATGATGTCGTCCCCGCCCTCAGCGTCGTAGTCGTTCTCGCCCACCTGGCCGATGAAGATGTCGTGGCCCGGTGCGTTCTCGGCGGGGTCGTCGAAGAACGGTGCCCCGTGGTCGCCGATCAGGAGGTCCTGGCCCGAGCCACCCTCGATCCAGTCGTCGCCGCCGTCACCGAAGACTGCGTCCGCTCCGAGACCGGCGATGACGAAGTCGTTGCCGGGGCCTGCGAAGTGCTCGTTGTCGTTGGCGCCGCCGTTGATGAAGTCCTGGCCGTCGCCGCCCATGGAGAGGTCGTCGCCGGGGCCGGTGTCGATGGCATCGTTCCCCGGACCGCCCTTGAGGACATCTGCTCCGTCGAGGTCGGTGAGGATGTCGTTGCCGTCGCCGCCGAGCGCGACGTCGTCACCACCTTGGCCGTCGATGAAGTCCCGGCCGTCGCCACCCCAGAAGGTGTCGTTGTCGTTGCCGCCCTGGATCCGGTCGGTCCCGGTCGTGCCGTTGTAGACGGCCTGTCCGTTGATGCCGGACGGGTCGACGGTGTTGCGCTGCTTGTAGGCAATGGTGCCGTTCGGCATCCGCTGGAGCAGGAGCGTCTCGTTGCACTCGGTCGTCGGGTCGTCGGCAACTGTTGCCCCGGAAGACGAGAAGCCGGCGGCCGTGCCGTTGAGGTTGGCGAGCTGGAACTTGCAGTCCGCGGTGGCAAAGGCGTCTGCCTTCAGGGTGTTCGTCCCGTCGGTGTTGCGCTGGATCATCTCGGAGAACGAGTTCCCCTCGAGCTGGGTGCGCAGGTTCATGCCCGGGGTGCGGAGCAGGTAGTAGAACCGGTCACCGTCCTGGAGGTCCTCCATCTGGGTCTGGAACACGTAGTTGAACGTCGTGCCGAGCAGACCGCCGAAGTTGTTCGTCGCCTCGGCGAGACCGCCGACCCACAGGTCGACCGCGTCGAGTCCGGTGTTGGTGACACCGTTGGCGTCGCTCGACCAGTCCTGGCAGCTGGCGGCCGGGTCGCCGCACGCGTCGAGGATGTCGCTGCTGGTGCTGAACATGAATGCGGCAGCATCAGCCGGGATGTCGGCCGGGTCAGTGGCCGGGGCGGACGTCGGGTCGACGATCGCCTTGGCTGCTGCGCGCTTGTCGGCCATCGTGGTGGCGCTGACGATGGTCGGGTGGGTGCCGTAGGCAGCCACGAAGTTGATCAGCGACTCCGGGTGCTTGAGGTGTTGACCGAAGTCCGACCAGCTGGTGTAGGGCGCGAGCGCCCCGTCGTTGGTAGCGGCGTTGATCTGCCGACGCACGTCGTTCAGCGGTGGGATGCCGGCGTCCCTGGCCCGGGCCATGTTGAGCGTGGCCAGGTCGAGGGGAAGCCCGAGCAGGTTGTTGCGCAGGGTCTCGATGACGAACTCGTCCAGCTCGTTGCCGACCTGGTCCGAGGAGCCCATCACGATCTGGCCCGCCGCTTGCTCAGGGGTGAGCGCTGCCCCGCCGTTGTTGTTGTTCTGGTACTCCGGCGGGTTGAGGAAGGCGTCCAACAGCGTCAGGGAGTTGTCGGTGCCGTCCTGGCGGGTGCGGGCCACCGTGTCGTCGAGCATCGAGTGCCCGAAGCGGTAGACCGCGTGCGCGAACTCGGCCTGCACGGCGGGGTTGATGTCGGGCGAGTAGACGTGGAAGGGCCGGATCGCCGGCACCACCTTGCGTCCGAACTCCTCGAAGACGAGGTGCTGGTACTCCATCTCGGTGACGAAGCGGGCGGCCTGGAAGAGCCGATCGCCGTAACCGAAGGTGTGCGACGCACCGGTTGCCGTCGGGTTGACGGCGAGGTAGGCAGCCTTGAGAGCGGCATTGGCCGGAAGGTCCAGGGTCGCCTGGATGTCGTCGACCAGCCGGTCGTGCTCGGAGTGGAACACCTGGTGGATCGTGGTCAGCGCGATGTTCTCGTTGACGCGCCCGTCACCGGCGATGAAGTGGGCGTCGAGCATCTCGTCGTCGTACTCGCCGCACGGCGTGCTGGCGAAGTCGGCGTCCGGGGTGGTGTTGGCGTCGGGGACCGGGGTGGTCTCCTTCGAGCCGTTGTGGTCGCAGTCCTGCTTCGACGGGTCGGCGTTGTGCGCGATGTCGGTCAGGAACGGCGTGTCGAAGTAGATCACGTCGCTCGGCACGGGCACCGGGCTGCCGAGGTTGCCCTCGATGAGTCCACTGGCGGTGGCGTACTGCGGAAGGCCGTTCGGGCCGGGGATGAACTCGCCGTAGGGGTCGACAGCCAGCATCGGGATGTTGGTGACGTCCTTGTCCTGCAGCAGCAGGCCGAGCTTCTCGGCCGCCTGCTGCTTGGTCGAGGCCCACGACGCCATGCCGGTGCGCCCGTCGGGCGATCCGGGGTAGGTCAGGCCCGCGTCGAGCCCGCCGAGGAGCTTGCCGGTGGCCTCGGGGCGGCCGGTGGTGGCGTTGGCGGCGTACTCACGCACGAAGACCTGGTGGGAGGCGTGCGAGGTGTAGGTCTGGCTCTGGTCGACCCAGGGCGAGTCGGTGTTGTTCGCGTCCTGGACGTCGTCGGCGGTGCCGAGGATGCCGTCATCACCGGGCTGGTTCTGAGCGCGCGTGAGCACCATGAAGCGCTGGCTCGGAGGCACCTCGTCGCCGGTGTTGGGCTTCCCGTCCGGACCGAGCGTGATCAGCGGGTCGTCGGCCTTGAGCGGGACGTAGACGGTCGCTCCGCCCTTGACGGTCTGGTCCACCCCGTGGTCGAAGAACTGGCCGAAGAACGTGAACATCGAGTTGTACGGCGGGGAGAGCCCGACGTCGGTGGTCACATTCGGGATGAAGAGGGTCTGGTGCGAGGGGACGCAGCCCGCCGGGACACCGGGGATGGGGTCGGGTACCGCGT
Organism: uncultured Actinomycetota bacterium; assembly: GCA_963711175.1. Classification (GTDB taxonomy): domain Bacteria; phylum Actinomycetota; class Actinomycetes; order Propionibacteriales; family Nocardioidaceae; genus Nocardioides. The sequence goes on along the minus strand of CAVQDC010000021.1, from coordinate 18,238 downwards.
CGAGCTGCGGGTCGGTCGTGCACGCGACCACGCCGGTGTTGCCCTGCGTGCGCACCGGGAACTCGGCCGCGGCGAGGGCGGCTGGGTTGGTCGAGGTCTGGTCCACGATCAGGTTGCTGACCTCACGCGGCTTGGTGTCGACGACGTCCTTGAGCGTGCTGTACGCCGTGGTCCCGTCACCCCGCACCGAGCCGGGCTGGAGGAACGCGGCGAAGCTGCCGGGGTCATCGGCGTCGCGGAACTTCGGGTTCGTCAGGCGCGGGAAGGTCTCGTCGGCGGCCGCGAAGGTCTCCCGGCCGGGGAACAAGTTGTTGCAGGAGCCGTCGACCGTGCGCAGGCCGTAGGCGGTCAGCCGGTCGGGGACCTGGTTGGCCGCGGAGCCCACCAGGGTGCCGCACGGGTTGCCGGCACTCAGGGTGCCGGAGTGCCGTTCGGCGATCTTGATCTGCTTGAGGATGTAGCTCAGGTCACCGGCCGTGACGGTGAAGCCTGCGCCGACAGTTCCGGCAGCTCCCGCCGGCGCGGTCGTCAACGGTGCAAAGAGGGCGACGGCAGTGGCCGTCGCAGCAATCGCTGCCACTCTCGAACGTCGGACCGACGAGGGTCCCCCGAGGATTCTCATGACTTGTTCATCTCGCATCACCCATCAAGTTGGAGGCACAACGCCCCGACGGACACAACGAGCGGACTGTCGTCCCTGCCTCCTAGGGAAAACCTTGGGCCCGCGACTCAAGGATTTCCCCAGCACCGAGCTCCTAGATTCGCCGGCACGTTACGAGGAGGTCGCCATGGAACTGTCACGTCGAGATGCGATGAAGCTGTCGCTGGTCGCGGGAACCGCGGTCGCACTGCCGCTGGAACGATCGGTCAGCGGAACGGTCGCCCAGGCCAACCGCATCGCGGAGAGCGCCCTTCCGGCGCCGTTCAGCGTGCCGTTCACCATCCCCTCGGTCATCCAGCCCGTGCGCTCCGACGAGACCTCCGACTACTACCGGGTCTCGATGGAACCGACGATGGTGGAGATCATCCCCGGCTACCAGACGGTGATGTGGGGCTACAACGGACAGGTGCCGGGCCCGACGTTCCAGAACACCAAGGGTCGAGAGACCGTGATCCGACACGTCAACAACCTTCCCGCCAGGCACCCCACCCTGAACTACACGCCGTGGACCTCGGTGCACCTGCACGGTTCGGCATCCCTGCCGGAGTACGACGGTTATGCCAGCGACATCACCAATCCCGGTGGCAACTGGAAGGACTACCACCACCCGAACTGGCAGAACGCCAGGACGCTTTGGTACCACGACCACGGCGTCCACCACACTGCCGAGAACGTGTACATGGGCCTGGCTGGTATGTACCAGATCTTCGACCCGATCGAGCGCAGCCTGCCGATCCCGCACGGTGAGTTCGACGTGCCGCTGATCGTCACGGACAAGATGTTCAACGCTGACGGTTCGCTGCTCTTCGACAACAACGACGGCTCCGGAATCTACGGCGACGTGATCCTGGTCAACGGTCGGCCCTGGCCGGCGATGAAGGTCAAGCGCCGCAAGTACCGCTTCCGGATCCTGAACGCCTCGCCGTCCCGCTCGTACGCCTGGTCGCTCAGCAGCGGCTCACTGATGACCGTCATTGCCACGGACGCGGGCTTGATGCCCGCTCCCAAGCAGGTCAGGAGCTTCCGCCACGGCGTCGCGGAGCGCTATGAGGTGATCATCGACTTCGCGAAGTACCCGCCGGGGACGCGAGTCATCTTGAAGAACACCAGCCCGAGGAACAACATCAACTTCACCAACACCGACAAGGTGATGGCGTTCGACGTGGTCGGCGACTCCTTCAGCAAGACGGACAACTCCATCCCCGCCTCGCTCTTCCCGACCCACCCGGCCATGGTCGTCCCCGAGAGCGAAGCCGTGAAGACCCGGACGTTCGACTTCGTGCGCGCTAACGGCAACTGGACGATCAACGGAAAGACGTGGGACGACGTGGTCCGCAGCGGATTCACCTCGATCCTGGCCGACCCGAAGATCAACGACGTGGAGATCTGGGAGCTCCGCAACCCCTCGGGTGGGTGGCACCACCCGGCCCACATCCACTTCATCGACTTCCGGGTGCTGACCCGCAACGGCAAGCCGCCCCTGCCGCACGAGCTGGGGGCCAAGGACGTGGTCTTCCTCGGCGAGAACGAGTCGGTGAGGCTGCTCATCAAGTTCGAGAAGGGGCGCGGCAAGTACATGATCCACTGCCACAACCTGGTCCATGAGGACCACGACATGATGGGCCAGTTCGAGATCATGGACGACGAGCGGATGGGCAACCAGCCCTACGCCGTCCCTGCGCAGCCGCAGCCCGAGTGGGACCTGTAGGAGTCACGATGTCCGTCCTCCATGCTCCGACCCGGCCAGAGGTCGCGGTTCGACACGACGACCAGCGTCTCCAGGCCTTCGCCGTCGGATGTGCCTTGGTCGCTGCGGGGATCCACGGGGCGGTGACGCCCGGACACCTGGTCGAGGCTCCGCTGGCCGGCTGGTTCTTCCTCGTGCTCACCGTGTTGCAGACCGCACTGGCGGTTGCCCTGCTCCGACCGGTGTCGGTGGCTGTGCTGCTCACGGCCATCCTGGGACACGTGGGTGTGGTGATGCTCTACGTCGCCAGCCGCACCGTCGATCTGGCATTTCTGCCGACTCACGGCGGAGACCATCTACCGGTGGCGGGTGGGGTCGGCAACGGCAATCCCGTCTATCCCGGCGCACACATGGAGCCCGTCGGGGTCCTCGACCTTGCCTGTCTGGGTGCCGAGCTGGCGCTCATTGCGCTGCTTGCAGCGCTCCTGCCGCACCGGCTACGCGCACGGGTGACCACCGCGATGGCCGTCCTCGCGGCCGCGGGGCTGGTCGCGCGGGGTGCCGGCCTCCTGGCATGACGACGCACGCGAGCCGTGTCACGGAGTCCGAGCAACGGCCGGAGCTTCCGTGCAGCGGGCAGTGTCCACGCGGGCGTTCGTGGCGCTCGTCGCAGTGATCGTCGTGCTACCCGTGGCCACCCGCGTGGCCGTCGAGCCGATGCAGGTGTCGTCGGCGTCCATGGAGCCGACGTTCGGCACCGGTGACCATCTCCTGGTCCGCCGAGGGCTGTTCGGCGGGACCCGCGCGGCTCCCGGCGACGTGGTGGTCTTCAGGCGACCGGGCTCTGGCCCCGGTGCGGGGACCCTCATGGTCAAGCGCGTGGCCGCAGTCGCCGGCGACCGGGTCGCGGTGCGCGACGGCCACCTGGTCGTCAATCGAAGATGGGTCAGCGAGGACTACGTGGTCCATGCAGAGGTGGACGGCACCTACTACGGCCCCGTCACCGTGCCGGCCGGCAGCGTCTTCGTGCTGGGCGACAATCGCGCCGACTCGGTGGACTCCCGCGACTTCGGCGCCGTGCCCACCGACCAGCTGGTCGGCAACGTGCTGCTGCGCCTCTGGCCGCGCCGCTGATCCGGACCGAGGTCAAGGGCGTCGCAGCGCAACGACCATTTACGTCGAAGTGGTCTACTCCCCCCCAAAATGCGGGTTACCGGCAGCCGGTCATGCGGTGACCCTGTTCCGAGGGAATGGGGGCAAGACATGATGCGAATCGATTTGTTTGGTGCAACCACCGTGTGGGGGCCGCTTGCGCGGGTTGACGCCAACGAGCTGGGCGGGGCGAAGCCACGTCAGCTCCTGGAGATGCTCGCGCTGAATCTCGGCACCGCGGTGCCGAAGGAGCAGCTGGCTGAACGACTCTGGGACGGAAGGCCTCCCGCGTCGTACATCGCAACGCTCGAGAGCTATCTGTGCCTCTTGAGGCGGAGGTTGACCGCCGCCGGCATGGACCGGACGGCGCTGGTGACCACCGGGGGCGGCTACCGTTTCGACCCCCAGCAGGTGAGCGTCGATGTCGTCGACGCGCGCCAGCGGTTGCGTGACTACTCACGGGCGGACGGGACGAGCACGGTCGGTTCCCAGGACATGGGACGCGCTCTGGGCCTGGTCACCGGGATGCTGCTCGCTGACGAGCCCTACGCAGCGTGGGCCATCGAGGAACGCGAGCAGTTCGCCGCCCTGCTGGCGGACGGCTGCATCGCGGGGGCGCGCCAGGCGAACCGCGAACGACGGGGCGACCTCGCCCTGCGGCTGGCGCGAGCGGCCGTGGCGCACAGGTACGGCTCTGAGGCCGCCATGCAGGAGCTCATCCGCGCCCAGTGGCGGACGGGGCGTCGGACCGAGGCGCTCCAGACCTACGCCGAGCTGCGCGCCATCTTGATCAACGAGTTCGGGCTCGAGCCGGCGCCGGCCAGCCGGCGGCTCTACCTGGCAGTGCTCCGGAGCGCCTCGGATCTCGCGCCGCTGGAGGCAGACCGTCTCGAGCTCAGGACGTTGTTGCGACTGCTCGGCCAGCTGCTCGAGAGCTCCGGCGCAAGTCGGGACCCTGCCGCTCGGCGTCTCCTGGTGGCAAGCCGCGAGCTGTCGGCGCTGGCGTCGTGAACCTCGCACCGGTTGGTGCCGCTCGCTGAAGTTCCGGGACACACGGAGCTCGCGCTGGCAGAATCAGTTCTCAGAGTGACGTCTCGGTAGATCAGGCAACGGATGTCTCGGGCACGACCATGGGGGATAGATGTCCGAGATGACGGTGACCCGTCCGACCGACTTTTCCGTGCCTGTGCCACGGCGCAGGCACGGCTCCGGCACCACGACACGCACGGCGGTGGTGATCGACGATCACTGCACGTTCGCCGACCTGCTCAGGTTCGCCATCGACTCGGATCCTGATCTGGAGTGCCTGGGTGCCACGTACGACCTGACCAGCGGTCTGCGTCTGGTGGCCTCGTGCGAGCCGGACCTGGTCGTGATGGACTACGAGTTCGACCACGATGAGGGAGACGGGCTGACGGCGACCGCGTCCATCACCTCGCGCCACCCGAACGTCCATGTGGTGCTCCTGACCGGCCACACGGACCCCGGGCTGTCGAGTCGGGCGGAGGAGGCAGGGGCCGTTGCGGTGCTCGCGAAGGACGGTTCGCTTCCCGGCCTGATGGACGTGCTGAAGGTGGCCGGCCAGAGGGACCGGCTCGTGCCTCCGCCCCTGCAGCAGCCGTCGCACCCGCCGCAGGAGCGTGGTCGCCCGGAGAACCCGCTCACCCCCCGGGAGCAGGACGTGCTGGCGATGCTGATGGTGGGCATGCGAAGCGCTGAGATCGCCCATGAGCTGGGTATCTCCATGCACACGAGTCGCGGCTACATCAAGACGCTCCTGAGCAAGCTGGGTGCGCACTCGCAGCTGGAGGCCGTGGCCATCGCCCGCCGATCTGGCCTCGCGCTGGACGGATGACGATCTGCGGTCGGCTCCCGCAGCCCGAAGGCCATGACCCTAGGGATCGGTGAGCACCTCGGCGCCGTCCTCGGTCACGAGCAGCGTGTGCTCGAACTGTGCGGATCGGCGGAGGTCCTTGGTCACGACGGTCCAGCCGTCGTCCCACATGTCGTAGTCGGGGGTGCCGAGGTTGAGCATCGGCTCGATGGTGAAGGTCATCCCGACCCGGATCTCGTCGTCGAACCGCGGGTCGTCGTAGTGGGGGATGATCAGGCCGGAGTGGAACGAGGTGCCGATGCCGTGGCCGGTGAAGTCGCGGACGACGCCGTAGCCGAAGCGCTTGGCGTACGCCTCGATCACGCGGCCGATGATGTTGACCCGGCGGCCGGGACGGACCGCCTTGATCGCCCGGTCCAGCGACTCCTTCGTACGCTCGACCAGCAGCCGCGTCTCCTCGTCGACGTCGCCGGCCAGGAACGTGGCGTTGGTGTCGCCGTGGACACCGTCGATGAAGGCGGTGATGTCGATGTTGACGATGTCGCCGTCCTCGACGACGCGCGCGTCCGGGATGCCGTGGCAGATGACCTCGTTGACGCTGGAGCACAGCGACTTCGGGAACCCGCGGTAGCCCAGGGTCGAGGGGTACGCCCCGTGGTCGCAGAGGAACTCGTGGCCGATCCGGTCCAGCTCGTCGGTGGTCACCCCGGGTACGACGTGCGAGCCGACGAGCTCGCGGGCCTGGGCGGCCAGCCGGCCGGCGACGCGCATCCGCTCGATCGTGCCGGCGTCCTTGACCTCGTCGCCGGTGAAGCGCTCCGGCGCGGGGCGGTCGACGTACTCGGGACGGGCGATGTGGGCAGGGACGACGCGACGCGGGGAGATCAGGGCAGGGGCTACGGCAGACACGAGCGCGAGTGTTTCACGGGTCTCGATATGCCCTTGCGCGACCTCGTGCCTCGGTCGCGGGGCTACTCGACCTCCCGCCACACGCCGTGCGCGACTGCGTCGCATCCGGCTAGTGTCGTGACATGAGCGAGAACGAATACTGGTTCTGCCTGAAGCACCACACCGTGGAGGGCCACGACGGCTGCAAGAGCGCCGACCGGCTCGGCCCGTACGCGACGTCCGAGGAGGCGTCCCGCGCGCTGGAGAAGGTGCAGGAGCGCAACGAGCAGTGGGACAACGACCCGGACTGGAACGACAAGGGTCCCGGCTCGGGCGACGGCCTCACCGACGGCACGCCCGACAGCTGATCACTTCCTCTTCTTGCCCTTGACGGGTGAGGCGGCCTGGGCGAGATCGGCGGCCGCACGCACGCTCTTCAACGCCCGCTTGGTGTTCTTGTCCAGGGTCTTGGTGAGCTCGGCGATGGCCGACTCGTACTGCTTGCTGACGCGGGCGGCCGTCTCGGCAGCGACGCGCTCCGCCGTCTCCTGGGCGACCCTCTGGATGAGTGCGGCAGTGCCGACCGCCTGCGCACCCGCGTCGACCACCCGACCTGCGGGCGACTTCCGTGCCGCCGTCGCGACGGGCTTGGGTGCCGGGGGAGAGGTCCGCGTGGGCGTGGTCCGCTTGGCGGTGGTCTTCCTGGCCGGTGCCTTCTTGGCCGCCGTGCCTTCTTGGCCGGTGCCTTCTTGGCAGGCGTGCTCTTCTTGGCCGGTGCCTTCTTCGGGGGAGCGGACTTCTTGGCCGGTGCCTTCTTGGCCGTCGTCTTCTTCGCGGGAGCGGACTTCTTGGGCGTCGCCTTCTTCGTGGTCGTCTTCTTCGCAGGCGTGCTCTTCTTGGCCGGGGTCTCGCTCACGGTGGCTCCTCGCGTCGTCGGACCCTGATCGTCTCCTGCCACCACGCCCGTTGTCACCGGCTAGCGTGGCGGCGTGCCCAAGCAACCGGTCCGCGAGCCCCTGTCGCCCTGGCCGTTCGCCGGGATGATCGGCCTCGCGTGCGTGGCCTTCCTCATCGGCGCGACCCCGGTCGTCGTGGGCACGCCGTGGTGGGTCGTGCTGCTGCTGGGCGTGGTCTGGCTCGTCGCGCTGGTGCTCGCGATCGGCTGGTTCACGACGAGGCCGCGCACGGTCGTGCTGCTGCCGGTCGCGGTCGCCCTGGTGTGGCTGGCGACGGTGCTCGGCGGTGCGGCCTACCTCGGCTGGGGCCTGGCCTCTCCGTAGAGCCGGCCTAGAAGGTGTGGTCGGCGCCCGGGAAGGTGCCGCCGCGCACGTCGTCGGCGTACGCCCTGGCGGCCTCGAGCAGCACCCCGTGGACGTCGGCGTACTGCTTGACGAAGCGCGCCATCTTGCCGGTCCGCAGGCCGAAGGCGTCCTGCCACACCAGCACCTGGCCGTCGCAGCCAGCGCCGGCGCCGATGCCGATGGTCGGGATGGTCAGCTCCTTGCTGATCTGCTCGGCGACGTCGCCGGGCACCATCTCCATCACGACCGCGAACGCGCCGGCCTCCTGCACTGCTCGCGCATCGGCCATGACGCGGTCGCTGGCGTCGCCGCGGCCCTGGACGCGGTAGCCGCCGAGCGTGTGCTCGGACTGCGGCGTGAAGCCGATGTGCGCCATGACGGGGATGCCGCCCCGGGTGCACTTCTCGATCACGGGCGCCATCTCGGCGCCGCCCTCGAGCTTGACGCAGTGCGCGCCGGCCTCCTTCATGAAGCGGACGGCGGTGAGGTAGCCCTGCTCGGGTGAGGCCTGGTAGCTGCCGAACGGCAGGTCGCCGACGACCATCGCGCGCCGCACCGACCGGGTCACGGCGCGGGTCAGGGGGAGCAGCTCGTCGACCGTGATCGGCAGCGACGTCTCGTTGCCCAGGACGTTGTTGGAGGCCGAGTCGCCGACCAGCAGCAGGTCGATCCCGGCCTCGTCGAAGGTCGCTGCGGTGTACATGTCGTAGGCCGTGAGCATGGTGATCTTCTCGCCGCGCTCCTTCATCTCCCGCAGGTGATGGGTGCGGACCCGCTTGACGGGAGCCGCCGGCGTCGCCGGACCTGAGCCGTAGGGAGCAGTCTCTTCAGCCATGTGGGAAGGCTAGACCCGACCGGGGGGTACGACGCTGTGGCGGCGGTCACACACCATCGATCGGGCGCGGCTCGTCGTTCTCCACCCGATCGCGGTCGTCGCCGTCGTAGTCGGCGCACTTCGAGGCGACCTTGACCGTCCACGCGCGCGGGCCACGGGCCAGGGACGGCTCCACGTCGACCGTGGTGTCACCCCGCTCGACCGTGATGTGTCCCTCGACCTGGGTGGCGTCCTCGTAGCCTGCGTCGACCAGCGCGGCCCGGACCTTCTCCAGCAGCGCCGGAGCCTCGCCCTTGCCCGCCGTGAGCGAGGCGAAGGCCTCGTAGCGCCAGCTGATCGCCATGCAGCTCTGCCACTCGCCCTGCGCCGTGACGTCCGTGGCGCCGAGGGCGTCGGAGACCAGCGGGATCGCCTCCTTCGCGATCTCGGTGGTCGCAGCCTCGACGGCGTCGACCGAGTCGTCGCCGCCGGCCGACCCGCCACCGCTGGAGCAGGCGGACATGATCGTGGCCAGGACGAGCAGCAGCAGTGTCGTACGCACGGCGCCCACGGTAGTGCTCACGGCCAGTGGTCCGGCCAGAGGTCGTTCCAGGCGTCCCTCGCCCCGTCCACCGCGTCGTCCACGCCGTCCCGTACGCCGTCGTAGGTCTCGACGACCCCGTCCCGGACGCCCTCGTAGGTCTCGACGACGCCGTCGCGGACGTCGTGGTAGGTGTCCACGACTGGTTGCACCACGTGGTCCCGGACCTCGCCGCCCGCCCAGTCGTAGAGGTAGTCGTGGGCTTCCTGGGTTCGTCCGCCGGTGTCGACGACCGCGTCGGAATTGCCCGACACGACGTCGGCCATGCTGCCCAGCGCCGGGTTGCCGTCGTCGAAGTAGCTGGTGTGGTTCTGCTTGAACCCGGTGTCGAGGAGCCCCCCGGGCCCGTGGAACTCCTGGCCGTTGTCGACGGCGAAGACGGTCGCGCCGAAGTCGTGCTGGGCCGGGTCGGCACCGAGCCCGAGGCTGTCGTCCCACGTCCCCGGGAAGAGGCCGTCCTCGCCGCCGAGCCACGAGACCGGGTCGCGGTCACCGGCGCCGACGAAGACCTGGCCCTCCGGCATGTGGAGGTCAGAGGCGTGGTGGACGCCCTCGCTCGCGCCGGGGCTGCCGATCAGGACCAGGCTGTCGGCGTCCATCCCACCGGCAGCGGCGTACGCCGACGTGGTCGAGCCGTAGCTGTGCCCGATGACCGTGAGGTGCGGCTGGTCGCCGCCGGTGTGGGTGGTGTTGAGCCCGTCGACGAACTGCGACAGGGCGACGCCGCCGGCCTGGGCGTTGGCCTCGGTCACCGTGTGCGACACGTCGCCACCGGAGTCGATGAGGTCCCACGGCATCTGTGACTCGGGATTGAAGTTGGGCGAGTCGTAGCCGATCCAGGCGATGGTCGACACCGAGCCATCCCGCGGTGGGTCCTCGCCCAGCATGCTGCTGACCGTTTCCTCGTAGAGGTTGAGGGCCTGCGAGCCGTTCTCGTCGATCTGCGTGCCGTCCTGCATGATCCCGGGCACGTAGACCGCGGTGTGGTCGGCGGTGTCGGGGTTGCCGTAGGCGACGGCGGCGATGCCGTCCCCGCCGAAGGCGTGGGGCTGATAGGCCATCACGAAAGCGTCGACGTCGAGGCCGGCCCACTTGGGGGATGACGCCTGCCGCACCGCGTCCTCGATCGACTGCGCGTTCTCCAGCCATCGCTGCTCGGACGCGCTGAGCTCCTCGCCGGCAGCCTGCTTGCCGAGGAGGTACTCGATGTCGCGCTGGACGGCTGAGGTGTTGGCCTCGTCGCGGTCACCGGTCGGGATGCCGTTGGTGTTGCCGACGAGGTCGGGGTCGCTGATCATCAGCGCGTTGCGCTCGGCCTGCGAGAGCCCGTTCCACCAGGAGTTCACCGCGTCCGTGTCGGTGCCGAGCCGGCGCAGCTCGGCTGCGAGCGCCGCGGTGTCGGCGCGCGAGGAGTCCTTCGCCGCCGCCAGGCCCTCGGCGAGCTGGTCGACGGCACCCAGTGCTCGTACGGCCTTCTGCTCGTCGGAGTCCACGCGGTCGCGCCACGACTGGAGGTCCTGGTGGTAGGACTCGAAGGCCGACCTCAGCTGGGCGGCCTCGGCCTGCAGGGCCGGGACCTGGTCCTCGGTCGCGGTGTCGATGCGCCGCAGCAGTGCCTCGCGGTCGTTGTTGAGGCCCTGACGGCGCTCCATCAGGTCGGCGTGCTCCGAGCGCCGCAGCCGCATCGCGGTGAGGAACTCGTCGATCGCGAGCGCACCCCGCTCGAGCGCGGCACCGACCGCGTCGGTGTCGGTGGCGAACCGGGTGACGGCGTGGTCCGCGGCCTCGGCCGCGTCCCCGCTGAAGTCGGCGGGTGCACCGTTGGCGCGGGCCCACTCGGCGACGTCGCTGACGGCGGTGGCGGCGGCGCGTACGTCGGTGAGGATCGCGCCCGACGCCTCGGTGACCGTGAGCTCGGGCTCGGCAGGCAGCCAGGCCGGGACGGCAATCGTGGTCACGGGCCCACCGCCTGGACGGGCACCGTGTCGCGGTCCTCCCAGAGGAGCAGCTGCTGCGTGGCCTGCACGCTGTCGGCGTCGGTGACGAGGAAGTCGTACATCGTCTGCGCCAGCGAGTCGGCGTGGCCGGACGCCTGGTCGCGCAGGACGAGGGTGCGTTGCTCCCACGTGGTCAGGAACGCGTCGGCCGCGCCCTGGACCGCTTCGCCGAGGAGGGCGGGGTCGGCCTGGGCGAGGTTCTTGCGGGGGCCGTTGAGGCCCTCGGACTGCTCCTCCCACGCGGTGCGCGCCTTGGCGAGCGTGGCGGTCCACATCTGGATCGTCATCGGGCGACCTCCTCGACGACCCGGACCTTGACGGTGCGGAGCGTGAGCACGAACGACGTGGGCCGGACGGTCGCTGCTGCCTCGAAGCCGCCGCGGCGGCGGGCGACGAGGCGCGGACGGTCTCCCGGGACGGGGCGGACCTGCCACCCGAGGCCGACCAGCGCGTTGCCCGTGGACCGGAGGAACGTCATGTTCTCGCCGGCCGCGAGGTCACCGACGACGGCGACGGACTCGTACCAGCTCTGGTCCCACTCGTCGGTGTGCCAGCGGCCCTCCCGGGCCAGCGAGCTGTCGCCCGGCGCGAGCCGGACCAGCAGGTCGTCGACGAGGCGCTCCACGTCGGCGGCGAGGGCGTCCCTCTGGTCGGACGCCAGCTCGGGTGCCACCGGCGCCGGCAGCGGCTGCGGCAGCACCACGATGTCGACCTCGGGGTGCCGCTCGCGCAGCACGCGCAGCATCGGGTCGCTCAGCGTGGGGTCCGGCGGCGTGGGACCGGGCTGGCCCGATTCGATCGCGGGAGGCGTCATGCATCCCTTCTTCCCGCGCCACGGGTCGCCTCAAACCCGCGCCCTCAATTCTGTGGAGCAGCAGTCAGCGTGGGGATATCCGCAGGACGCGATCTCCGTCGCCGTTGTCGGTCGTGACCAGGAGGTCGCCGTTGGTCGCCGACGTGACCGAGCGGATCCGGCCGAATCTCGCGAGGGCCTTCGGCGCCGTCACCGAGACCAGGGCGCCTGCACGGTCGAACCGCAGGAAGAGCATCTCCGCGTCCTTGAGCACGCCCACCGCGAGCGTGCCTTCGAGTCGGCCCCACTGCGGGCCTCGCACCCACGCCGCGCCAGACGGGGCGATCGTCGGGTCACCCGAGGACCAGGCCGCCTCCTGCTGCTCGCCGGGGAGTGCCTGGTCGGTCATCGGGACGTCCTCGTTGTAGCCGGGGACCGGGTTCCAGCCGTAGTCCCCGCCGGGCACCAGCCGGTTGACCTCGTCGTCGCGGTAGCTGCCGTGCTCGACCGACCACAGCGAGCCGTCGGCGCGCTGGGCGAGGCCCTGCACGTTGCGATGGCCGTAGGTCCACACGAACCGACGCGCGGTGCTCGCGGTCGCGAACGGGTTGTTCGCCATCGGCGCGCCCGTACGCCGGTGCACCCGCAGCACCTTGCCGCCCAGCGAGTCGAGGTCGCGCGGGTTGGTGCCGACGGCCGCGTCGCCGGTGCCCACGACGAGCGCGTCACTGCCGCGCTCGAGCAGCAGCCGGCAGCCGCCGTGGCGTCCGGAGGTCGAGGGCAGGTCCGTGAGGATCGTGCGGTGGTGGCTGAGGCTCCGCCACGCCCGGTCGACGCGCCAGCGGCTCACCTGGACGTGGTTGCCGCCGACGGTGGAGCCGTGGCAGGCCCAGAGCGTGCGAGATCCGGCGTCGACGGCCAGGGAGAGCAGGCCCGTCTCGCCGGACACCCACACGAGTGAGGAGAGGTCGGCGAGCGTGCGCCGCTTCCCGCGTCGGATGACGCTGATGCGGGCGCGGTCGCGCTCGGTGACGACCAGGCGGCCGCCCGGCGCCTGCTGGACGTCCCACGGGTGGTCGAGGCCGCGCGCGACAGTGCGGACCTCGAAGCCGATCCTGAAGCCGTGCGCCGCCGCACGTGTGGCGTCGCCGGCCTCGGCGCGGTCGGGCACCTGCGCGGCGGCCGGTGCGGCGAGGGCGAGGGCGGTGGCGAGGACGAGGGACGTACGCACGAGACGGGCCATCCACCGACGCTAGCCGCGCGGGGCGATGGTGTGAACTCCTTCAGTCCAGCGGCAGCGCGCGGGCGACCTGGATCCCGGTGCGGGTGGTCGCGTAGCCCAGGCGGGTGTTGAGCGAGCGCATCGCCGCGTTGCCGTCCTGGGTCCAGGTGTAGATCTCGGCGACGCCGTGCTCGGCGGCCCACGCGATGGTGCGCTGCTTGAGGTGGATCGCCAGGCCGCGTCCGCGCCAGTCGCCCCGGACGGCGGTGAGGGAGTTCTCGGCTCGCGTCGGGTCGTCGGAGTCGAGGCCCAGCCCCGCACAGCCGACGACCTCGCCGTCGTGCAGGGCCAGGAACATCGGGTCGCCGAGCCAGTCGCGGGTCCACCGCTCGAGGCTGACGTCGAGGGGAGTGTCGACGGAGAAGCCCGCGAGCGCCTCCCGGCCGAAGCGCTCGAAGCACCCCTCCCACAGCCCGGGGTGGTCCTGGGCGGTCACGACCTCGACCCCCGCGGGCGCGGGCGTCACGTCGGGCGCCGGGTCGACGACGTACGTCTGCTCGACCTCGCGGTTGACCTCCTCGAAGCCGAACCGCTCGGCGAACAGGCGCGACGGCTCGTCGTCGACGGTGGCACGCACCATCGGCAGCCCGAGCGAGGAGACGTGGTCGACGAGCCGGCGCAGCAACGCCGTGCCGACGCCCTGGCGGCGATGCTCGGGGAGGACGCGGGGGATGACGCCGCCCGAGCCCGCGCTCTCGGCGCGCTGGGCGAGGCCGTGGCCGAGGACGGTGTCGCCGTCGCGGGCGAGGAGCAGCAGCCGCTCGGGTGTGTCGCCGGCGCGCAGCTCGGCGAGGGACTGGGTCCGCTCGTAGGGGATGACCGCGATCCGCACCCGGCGCCACTCGTCGTAGTCCGCGTCGGTGACGCAGGGCGTGATCTCCATGTGCGCACCGTAGGCCGAAGGCGGGTGGGGTCGGCACTCATTTTCCGACCGCCGCCAACCAGTCCGGCGTACTCCCTAGAGTGAGCACGTGGACTTCTACTCCGCCTACGCACAGGGCTTCGCGCGCATCGCTGCGTGCACGCTGCCGGTGCACCTGGCCGACCCCGCCGCCAACGCCGCCGAGGTCATCGAGCAGGCGCGTGCGTGCCACGACGACAGCGTCGCGGTGGCGGTGTTCCCCGAGCTCTGCCTGACGGGCTACTCCGTCGACGACCTCTTCCTCCAGGACACCCTGCTCGTCGGGGTGCAGGACGCGATCGCCGAGATCGTCGCGGCCAGCGCCGACCTGATGACCGCGCTGGTGATCGGCGCCCCGGTCGTGCAGGGCAACCGGGTCTACAACTGCGCCGTCGTGGTGCACAGAGGTTCGATCCTCGGCGTCGCCCCGAAGTCCTACCTCCCCAACTACCGCGAGTTCTACGAGCGCCGCTGGTTCGCGCCCGGCGACGACCGCGAGCTCGAGTGGATCACCGTCGCCGGCCAGGACGTGCGGTTCGGGCCCGACCTGATCTTCCGCTGCCTCGACGTCCCCGGGCTCGACCTCCACGTCGAGGTCTGCGAGGACATGTGGGTGCCGGTGCCGCCGAGCTCCGAGGCCGCGCTCGCCGGAGCGACGGTGCTCGCCAACCTCAGCGGCTCGCCGATCACGGTCGCCCGCGCGGAGGACCGTCGGCTGCTGGTCCGCAGTGCCAGCGCGCGGTGCGCGGCGGCGTACGTCTATGCGGCGGCCGGGCAGGGCGAGTCGACGACCGACCTCAGCTGGGACGGCCAGACGATGGTCTACGAGTGCGGCTCGCTGCTCGGTGAGAGCGAGCGCTTCCCCGACGGGCCGCGCCGCACCGTCGTGGACGTCGACCTCGACCTCCTGCGCCAGGAGCGGCTGCGCCAGGGCAGCTTCGACGACAACCGGCGTACGCACCACGAGCGGGTGCAACGGTTCCGCACGGTCGAGTGGGAGCTGGAGCCGCCGACGGGCGACATCGGGCTGCTGCGCAAGGTCGACCGCTACCCGTTCGTGCCCGACGACCCCGAGCGGCTCGAGCTCGACTGCTACGAGGCCTACAACATCCAGGTGTCCGGCCTCGAGCAGCGGTTGCGGGCGATCGCTCCACCGAACGGGACTGGGCCCAAGGCCGTCATCGGCGTCAGCGGCGGCCTCGACTCGACGCACGCGCTGATCGTGGCGTGCAAGGCGATGGACCGGCTCGGCCGCCCGCGCAGCGACGTGCTCGCCTTCACGATGCCCGGCTTCGCGACCGGCTCGACCACCAAGGCGTACGCCACCCGGCTGTCCGAGGCGCTCGGCGTGACCTTCGAGGAGCTCGACATCCGTCCGGCGGCCGAGCAGATGCTCGCCGACATGGGCCACCCCTATGCGCAGGGGGAGAAGGTCTACGACGTCACCTTCGAGAACGTCCAGGCCGGGCTGCGCTACGACTACCTCTTCCGGCTCGCCAACCAGCGCGGCGGCATCGTCGTCGGCACCGGTGACCTGTCCGAGCTCGCGCTCGGCTGGTGCACGTACGGCGTCGGCGACCAGATGTCGCACTACACGGTCAACGCGGGCGTGCCGAAGACCCTCGTGCAGCACCTGATCCGCTGGGTGATCAGCCACGGCGAGCTCGAGGAGGCCAACGAGGTCCTCGCCGAGATCCTCGAGCAGGAGATCACCCCCGAGCTGATCCCGATCGAGGACGGCAAGAAGCCGCAGGCCACCGAGGACTCGGTCGGCCCCTACAACCTCCAGGACTTCACCCTCGCCCATGTCGTGCGCCACGGCTCCCGTCCCCGCAAGATCGCGTTCCTGGCGTGGCACGCGTGGAAGGACGTCGACCTCGGCGAGTGGCCGCCGGGGTTCCCCGCCGATGCGCGGGTGGCGTACTCCCTCGTCGACATCCGGAGCTGGCTCGAGGTCTTCATCACGCGGTTCTTCGCCAACCAGTTCAAGCGATCCGCGCTGCCCAACGGCCCCAAGGTCAGCCCCAGCGGCACGATGAGCCCCCGCGGCGACTGGCGGATGCCCAGCGACGCCAAGGGCACCGCCTGGCTGGCCGAGATCGCGCGGGACGTGCCGGAGGTCTGAGCTCGGCCGAGCGGTGAGTGAGACATCTTTTGCGCGGCCGGAACCTGTCTCACACACCGCTCGGGGCGGCTCGGATTGCTGTCGGCGAACCAGATGCAACCTTCCCGTGAGGGGTCGCGTCCAGTCACTGACAACCCACCTCACGAAAAGTAGTGACATGACCATCCGCACCATGACCGCCGTTCTCGGCGCCACCGTCCTCACGGCCCTCCTTGCTCCGAGCGCGACGGCAACCGTCGCCGACCGCGCCGAGGACGTACGCGCCGCAGGGCCGCGCACCTCGCTGACCTTCACCGTCGACGACTGCGAGGGCTGCGAGCTCCAGCTGACGAGCGCACTGGGGACCTACGCCGAGGCCGACGCGGGCAACGTGGACATCTGGACCTCGAAGGTCCGCACCGTCCACAACGGCTCGGTCACCTTCGACATGCTGACCAGGCACACGTGGGGCATGTCGGTCGCCGTACGCGCGCCGTGGGAAGGCTTCACCGGCTACCGCACCACGCTCGCGTGGCGCTACAACGGGAAGTACGTCGGCGACACCGTCACCCTCGAGGAGGCCGTCACCAAGACGAAGGCCTCGGCCTGCTGGGAGGGCAGCCGCAGCCGCGAGGTGACCATGCCGATCGTCGTGGAGAAGGTCCGCGTGCAGGGCCAGAAGAAGCAGGTCGCCGGCAGCATCGCCTACGTGCCGACGACCCAGAGCTGGCTCCACCCGATGCGCGCGGCCCTCGACGGCGTCCTGGGCTCGCAGGACGTCAACATCTGTCACTGAGTCTCAGGTTTCGAGGCTCGCTGCGCTCGCACCTCAACCACCGAGAGGTGTGGGCGCGGCGTGCCCCTAGGCTGGGCGCATGGGCAAGCAAGAGGACTTCGTACTCCGCGCGCTCGAGGAGCGTGACGTCCGGTTCGTCCGGCTGTGGTTCACCGACGTGCTGGGCTTCCTCAAGAGCGTGAGCGTCGCCCCGGCGGAGCTCGAGAACGCCTTCGAGGAGGGCATCGGCTTCGACGGCTCGGCCATCGAGGGCTTCGCCCGCGTCTACGAGTCCGACATGCTCGCCCACCCCGACGCCTCGACGTTCCAGCTCCTGCCCTGGCGCACCGGCGACGACGGCGGCCCGGCCACGGCGCGGATGTTCTGCGACATCGTGATGCCCGACGGCAGCCCGTCGTACGCGGACCCGCGGCACGTCCTCAAGCGGACCCTGAGCGCCGCTGCCGACAAGGGCTTCACCTTCTACACCCACCCCGAGATCGAGTTCTACCTGTTCAAGGACGTGCCCGGGAAGGGCGACGAGCCGGTGCCGGTGGACCGCAGTGGGTTCTTCGACCACACCGCGCAGTCGCGCGGCGCCGACTTCCGCCGCGAGGCGATCACGATGCTCGAGGCGATGGGCATCTCGGTGGAGTTCAGCCACCACGAGGGCGGCCCCGGCCAGCAGGAGATCGACCTGCGCTACGCCGACGCGCTCACCACCGCCGACAACGTCATGACCTTCCGCACCGTGATCCGCGAGGTGGCGCTCGGCCAGGGCATCTGGGCCTCCTTCATGCCCAAGCCGTTCACCACGCACCCCGGTTCGGGCATGCACACGCACGTGTCGCTCTTCGAGGGCGACCGCAACGCGTTCTTCGAGGCCGGCGCGCAGTACCAGCTGTCGAAGACGGGCCGGCACT
This sequence comes from uncultured Actinomycetota bacterium, assembly GCA_963711175.1. Classification (GTDB taxonomy): domain Bacteria; phylum Actinomycetota; class Actinomycetes; order Propionibacteriales; family Nocardioidaceae; genus Nocardioides. The sequence continues at coordinate 525 of CAVQDC010000021.1, read as the reverse complement.
TCATCGCCGGCATCCTGCGCCACGCCAGCGAGATCAGCGTGGTGACCAACCAGTGGGTCAACTCCTACAAGCGGCTGCTCGGCGGCGGCGAGGCGCCCTCGTCGATCTGCTGGGGCCACAACAACCGCTCCGCGATGGTCCGCGTCCCGATGTACAAGCCCAACAAGGGCCAGTCGACCCGCATCGAGCTGCGGACCATCGACGCCGCGTGCAACCCCTACCTCGCCTTCGCGGTCACGCTCGCGGCCGGCATGAAGGGCATCGAGGAGGGCTACGAGCTGCCGCGCGAGGCCGAGGACGACGTCTGGTCGCTCACCGAGCGCGAGCGGAAGTCGCTCGGCATCACGGCGCTGCCCAAGAGCCTGCACGACGCGATCGGGATCGCCGAGGACTCCGAGCTGCTCGCCGAGACGCTGGGCGAGCACGTCTTCGACTTCTTCCTGCGCAACAAGCGCGCCGAGTGGGACGAGTACCGCACCCAGGTCTCCGCCTTCGAGCGCGACCGGATGCTCCCGGTCCTCTGAG
>CAVQDC010000020.1:0-163277 GCA_963711175.1 uncultured Actinomycetota bacterium | reverse complement strand
CGCGAACCACCACGGCGCAGTGAGTCCCCACACGCTGGCGATCAGGCCGCCGAGCAGCGAGCCGATGAGCATGCCGCCCATCACGCAGATCATGTAGACCGACCCGACGCGTCCCTGGAGCTCGGTCGGCACGGCGCGCTGCCGCACGGTGTAGGAAAGCGTGCCCCACACGAAGGCGTACGCGCCGAAGAAGAACATCAGCGGGTACGCCGCCCACGGCGAGGTGGTCAGCGCCATGGCGAGGTGGAACAGCACCTCGCACAGCAGGACCGTGCGCATGAGCGTGGCGAGTGGCACCCGCTTCTCGAGCCGGCCGTAGGCGAACGTGGCCAGCAGCCCGCCGAGGGCGGACGCGGTGGTGAGCAGCCCGAAGCCGGCCTCACCGATGCCGACGCGTTCGAGTGCCCACAGCACGAGGACGGACCACGGCGCCGCCCAGGTGACGTTGAAGACCACGATGATGATCGCCAGGGTCCGCACCGGCGGGTTGCCCATCAGCCACCGGACACCGTCGGCGATGTCCTGGCGGATGTGGGTGTCGACCTCCTCGCGAACCGCCCCCGGTGGCGTACCGATCCGGGACACCAGCAGCACACCGAGGGCGATGCAGACAACGGTCACCGAGAACGGGTAGACCATGCCGACGGAGAAGAGCAGCGCGCCGATCGCCGGCCCGACCAGCTGGTTTCCGGTGATCACCCCGACCATCAGACGGGAGTTCGCGATGCCGAGGTCGCGCTTGTCGACCAGCATCGGCGTGAGCGTCCCGGCGGTCGCGTCGACGAAGACCTCGGCCGTTCCCAGGGCGACGAACGCGCCCAGGACCATGCCGATGTTGACGTGCCCGGTGGCGATCACCGCGCACAGGACCGCGAGGACCAGTCCGCGCACGAGGTTGGCGGCCATGATCACGCGGCGTCGGTCGAGCCGGTCGGCCAGCGCTCCGGCGACGAGCCCGATCACGAGCCATGGCGCCTGCAACGCCAGCATCGCCGAGGCGACGAGGACCGGGTTGCGTGTCTGCGAGGCAACCAGCAGCGGAGCGGCCGCGATCAGCATCCCGTCGCCGAGGTTGGTCACCCACGACGAGCCGACCAGCCAGCGGAACCCGGTGCCGAGGCGCGCCGGGAGGACGGTCTCGACGAGGGGGCTCACAAGCACGTGAGCCTAGGCGGGCCGAGCACCGGGTGCAGCCGAATATCAGGCGAGCTGGAGGTCCTCGGCGGTGCGGACGGACTCGCGGGCGTCGCGCTCGGCGGCCGCCAGCCGGTCGTTGTCGGCCTGCAGACGCAGGACCAGGGCCTCGAGGTCCTTGACCCGACGCCGCAGCCGCTGGTTCTCGACGGTGAGGACGGCGGTGGTGCGCACGTCGCTGTTCACATGACCCAACAGCGCCTTCGCCATGGGGAGCCTTTCGCAGACAGTTCTTATGACGGTGACGACCGGCGAACCGGCCGTCTCCAAGAGTCCCACCGCGGTGGCGGCGGGTCAACGCCTCCGCGGCGGCCGCTGGCAGCGCGGGCAGAAGAACGACGAGCGGTTCATGAACGAGATCCGGCGGATCGGGGTGCCGCAGCGCCGGCACGGGTGGCCCTCCTGGCCGTACGCGTCGAGCGAGCGGTCGAAGTAGCCGGACTCCCCGTTGACGTTGACGTAGAGCGCGTCGAACGACGTCCCGCCCTGTGCCAACGCCTCGCCCATCACGGCGCGCACGTGGGCGAGCAGCCCACGCAGGACCGGTCCGGTGAGCCGGTCGCCCGGGCGCTCGCCGTGCAGCTTCGCCCGCCAGAGGGCCTCGTCGGCGTAGATGTTGCCGACGCCCGAGATGAGGCCCTGGTCGAGGAGCAGCCGCTTGATCGCGGACGTACGCCGGCGGGCGCGGCGCACGAACTCGTCGTCGTCGAACGCAGGATCGATCGGGTCGCGGGCGATGTGCACGATCTCGCCCGGCAGGTCCGCGCCGCCCTCGGAGACGACGAGGCCGCCGAACATCCGCTGGTCGACGAAACGCATCTCGAGGCGGCGAGCGTCCGGGGTGACCAGGCCGAAGCGCACGCGGAGGTGCCGCTCGTCGAGCGCACCGGGCTCGTGCAGCAGCATCTGCCCGCTCATGCCGAGGTGGCCGAGGAGGGCGTCGCCGCTCTGCTGGTCGGGAAGGGGGGCGAGGGCGAGCCAGAAGTACTTGCCGCGACGGCGGGCGGCCTCGATGCGGCGCCCGACCAGTGCGGCGGCGAAGCCGCTGGGGCCACGGTGGTCACGGCGTACGGGCCGGGGGTGCAGGACGTCGACGGACTCGATGGTGCTGCCGAGGACGTGGCGCTCGAGGCCCGCGCGGACGACCTCGACCTCGGGGAGCTCAGGCACGGCTGGGTATGTCTCTCGAGTCTCGGCCGTCGCGAGCGTCGCTCTGCGGGATGCCTCGCACGGCGGAGGAGGGAGGCGATGCGCCAGCATCGACGACTGACGACAACACAGCGAGGCGCCCGCAGAGCAACGCGTAGCAGGCCATGGACTCGAGAGCCATGCCCTAGTCGTCGGTCGCGGCGGAGGCCGTGGTGTCCGGCTCCGGGTGCGAGGCCCGGATCTCGCTGTAGGCGGTCTCGGCGGCGCCCTGCTCGGCCTCCTTCTTGGAGCGGCCGTTGCCGTTGCCGAGGACCAGCTCGCCGACGCGGACCCGCGCGACGAAGGTCTTCATGTGGTCGGGGCCGTCGTCCTCGATGAGGTATTCGGGCACACCCAGACCGAGGTTGGCGGAGAGCTCCTGGAGGGAGGTCTTCCAGTCGAGGCCCGCGCCCATCGAGGCAGCGGCCTCCATCACCGGGTCGAAGAGCCGGTGGATGACCTTGGCGGCCTCGTCCAGGCCGCCCTCACTGAGGTGGATCGCGCCGATGACCGCCTCGACGGTGTCGGACAGGATCGAGGCCTTGTCGCGACCGCCGGTGGTCTCCTCGCCGCGACCGAGCTTGATGTGCTGACCCAGCTCGATCTCGCGGGCCACGCCGGCCAGGGCGCGCGCGTTGACGACGGCGGCGCGGAGCTTGGCCAGCTGCCCTTCGGTGTAGTCCGGGTGGGCGAGGTAGAGCGTCTCGGTCACCACGATCCCGAGCACCGAGTCGCCGAGGAACTCCAGGCGCTCGTTGGTCGGGATCTGCCCGTTCTCGTACGCGTAGGAGCGGTGCGTCAGGGAACGCTGCAGCAGCTCGGGATCCAGGATCGGATCACCGAGCGCTGTGCGGAGCTCGTCGGTGGTCAGAGGACGTTGCGCAGAGCGGCCCTGGCGCCGTACTGGCCGCACTGGCCGCACGCACGGTGCGGGAGGTGCTTGGCGCCGCAGGCGGGGTTGGCGCACGTCGCGAGGGCAGGCGCGACGGCCTTCCACTGCGAACGGCGGTGACGCGTGTTGCTGCGCGACATCTTCCGCTTCGGAACAGCCATGGTGGTCTCCTGTGGATCGTTGGCGTGCAACGGCCGGGGTGCCGGCCGTGTGGGTCAGTCTGTGGGGTCCTGCGTGAGCTCGTGCAGCCCTGCCCAGCGCGGGTCGATCGGCGCTTCGTGTGCGTGGTCCGGGTCGTCGGCGAGCCGCGCACCACACTCGATGCACAACCCGGGACAGTCGTCTCGGCACAGCGGCTGGAACGGCAGTGCAAGCACCACCGCGTCCCGCAGCAGGGGCTCCAGGTCGATCAGATCGTCCTCGAGCAGGCTGGTCTCGTCGTCGAGGTCACGGTCGTCGTGCTCCGTGGCCTTGGTGTGCTGGTCGGGATAGACGTAGAGCTCCTGCAACCGCGCGAAGATCTCGTCCTCGATCGGCTCCAGGCAGCGTACGCACTCCCCCGCGAGCGTGGCCGTGGCCGTGCCCGTGAGCAACACACCCTCCATGACCGCCTCGAGACGCAGGTCGAGCTCGACCGGCGCACCTTCGGGGACAGAGAGGACTTCGATGCCAAGCTGTGCCGGCGCCGGAACCGTGAGCTCGACTTCACGCTGGGACCCCGGGCGGCGGCCGAGCTCGCGGGTATCAAGCACGAGCGGCGCCCTCGGGTCCAGGCTGGTCAAGACGAACTCCTGTTTTCTGGACACAGACACAACCGGAGAATCGTATCCGTCCCGGTGTGAGGGGGCAAAACGGGTGCGATCAGGCTGCGGTCGGACCGGGGTCAGGCCCGCCGCTCGGCGAGGCGCTGCACGAGCTGGTCGTGCACCGAGTCGGGCACCAGTCCGCGTACGTCGCCGCCGAGGGCCGCGACCTCCTTGATCAGGCTGGAGGACACGAACGCGTTGCCGACGGCACCGGGGAGGAACACGGTCTCGACGTGGGTGAGGTGGGAGTTCATCTGCGCCATCGGGAGCTCGTACTCGTAGTCACCGGCGCCGCGCAGCCCCTTGACGATCGCGACCGCGTCGAGCTCGCGGCAGAAGTCGACGATGAGTCCCTCGAAGCCGGACACGCGCACGTTGGCGATGTCGCTGGTGGCCTCCTCGAGCATCGCGATGCGCTCGTCGGGGGTGAAGAGGCGGTTCTTGGACATGTTGACGCCGACGGCGACGACGACCTCGTCGAAGAGTCCAGCCGCGCGGGACACGATGTCCAGGTGGCCGTTGGTCACCGGGTCGAACGACCCGGGGCAGACAGCACGACGCACGCGGGTCTCCTTCGAGCGGGGGTTCAGGGTGCCGGAGTGGCGTGACCGTACCAAAGCGCGGTCTCGCCGTAGCGCTTCGTACGGTCCTCGACGATCCCCTCGGGCCACGTCACCTGGGTGCGCTTGGCCGCCCGCTCGACGACGACCAGCGCGCCCGGCACCAGCCAGCCGTGGGCGACCAGCGCGGCCAGGTCGGCGTCGACGTCCTCGTCCGGCGTCGGATAGGGCGGGTCGGAGAACACCAGGTCGTAGGGCGCGGCAGGCGGGGACAGGAGCACGGTCGCGACGGAGGCGGCGATCACGCGGGCCCGGGAGAAGCCGAGTGCGGCCGCGTTGCGGGTGATCAGGGCGGCCGTACGCCGGTCCTGCTCGACCAGGGTCACGACCCCGGCCCCACGCGAGCGTGCCTCGAGGCCGACCGCTCCCGACCCGGCGTAGAGGTCGAGGAAGCGGAGCCCGTCGAGCGAGCCGGTGCGCGCCTCGATGGCGGAGAAGAGCGCCTCGCGCACGCGGTCGCTGGTGGGTCGCGTCGACTGGCCGCGCGGCGTCTCCAGACGCCGCCCGCCCGCAGTTCCCCCGATGATGCGAGTCATGTCCCCGTGTTCAGCCCTTCTCCATTCAGCCCTTCTCGATGTAGGCCGAGGCTGCTGATCGTTCGACCTCGGCCACCGCAGCGGCCAGGTCTGGCGCCCGGGTGAGCCCAGGGTCATCGGAGAGTAACGCCTCGGCGGCCTCGCGGGCACGCACGATCGTCTTCTCGTCGCGGAGCACGCGCAACGAGACGAGGCTCGACCGCAGGCCGGACTGGCTCGCACCGAGCACGTCGCCCTCGCGCCTCTGCTCGAGGTCGACGCGGCTGAGCTCGAAGCCGTCGGTGGTCGAGGCGACGGCGTCGAGCCGGTCACGCGCGGGCGAGCCGAGCTCGGCGTGCGACACCAGGAGGCACAGGCCTGGCAGGCCGCCGCGACCGACGCGACCGCGCAGCTGGTGCAGCTGCGAGACGCCGAAGCGATCGGCGTCGAGCAGCACCATCATCGTGGCGTTGTGGACGTCGACGCCCACCTCGATCACCGTCGTGGAGATGAGCACGTCGATGTCGCCGGCGGCGAAGGACCGCATCGTGGCGTCCTTCTGGTCGGCCGCGAGGCGACCGTGCAGCACCGCGGTGCGCAGGCCCTGGAGCGGCCCTGCGGCCAGCTCGGCGTGCACGTCCTCGACCGCGGCAAGCGCACGCTTGGGCGGGACGACGTTGCCCTCGTCGTCGAGGTCGAGCTGGTCGGTCTCGCCCTCCTCCTCGGTGTCGCCGGAGATGCGCGGGCACACGACGTAGACCTGGTGGCCCTGGTCGACCTCCTCGCGCACCCGCTGCCAGGCGCGGTCGATCCAGGTGGGCTGCTCGGCCAGCGGGACCACGTTGGTCTGGATCGGCGCCCGGCCGGCGGGCAGCTCGGCCAGGATCGAGGTCTCGAGGTCGCCGAAGACGGTCATCGCCACCGTGCGCGGAATCGGTGTCGCCGTCATCACGAGCACGTGCGGCGGGCTGCCGGCCTTGTCGGTGAGGGCGGCGCGCTGCTCCACCCCGAAGCGGTGCTGCTCGTCGACCACGACGAGCCCGAGGTCGGCGAGCTCCACCTTGTCCTCGAGCAGCGCGTGGGTGCCGATGACGATCCCCGCCTCGCCGGTCACGGCCCGCAGCATCGCCTCCTGCCGCGCGGCCTTCCCCATCGACCCGGTCAGCAGGACGACGCTCGTGGCGTCGGCGGCGCCGCCGAGCATCCCGCCCTGGGCGAGGTCTCCCAGCAGTGCGCTGATCGAGCGGTGGTGCTGCTGGGCCAGCACCTCGGTGGGCGCGAGGAGCGCGGCCTGTCCCCCGCTGTCGACGACCTGGAGCATCGCCCGGAGGGCGACGAGGGTCTTGCCGGAACCGACCTCGCCCTGCAGGAGGCGGTTCATCGGGTGGTCGCGTGCGAGCTCGGCGGCGACGAGATCGCCGATCTCGCGCTGGCCACCGGTGAGCTCGAACGGCAGCCGGGCGTCGAAGGCCGCGAGGATCCCGTCGGCCCGGCCGGGTCGGGCATGCGTCCCCTGCTCGCGGTGTGCCGCGCGCCGGCGGGCCAGCACGAGCTGGAGGACGAGCGCCTCCTCGAAGCGGAAGCGCTTCTGCGCGGCCCCGAGCTGGCTCCACTCGTCGGGCGCGTGGACCCACCGGAGCGCCTGCATGATGCCGAGCAGCTCGAACTGCTCACGCAGCTCGGGGGTGAACACGTCCGGGACGCCGGCGACCAGGTCGAGGGCCGCCGTCACGACCTTCTGGAGGTCCCAGGAGTAGAGCTTGGCCGTCAACGGGTAGACCGGCATGAGCTTGCTCATGGTGGCCGCCTCCGCGCCGTCGAGCGCGAACCCGTGCGGCTGCTCCAGCTGCCAGCTCCCCCGGAACTGCTTGGCCTTGCCGGTGAAGACCGCGCGGCTTCCCGGGGCGAACTCGGCCTCGTGCTTGTCGGCCAGGCTCTGGTAGGGGCTGAACAGGGTGACGGAGAAGTCGGGGCCGTCGGTCCTCAGCCGCACCGTCGTACGGAACTGGCGGCGGTTGCCGCTGAAGAACGAGGCGCTCTCGCACGACCGCACCTCCCCGACGATCGTCAGCTGCTCGCCCACGACCGGCGTGGGCACCTCGGACAGCTCGGTCGCCGCGATGTAGCGGCGCGGGAAGTGGCGCAGCAGGTCGCCGACCGTGCGGAGGCCGAGACCCTCCTCGGCGAGCTTGCGCTTCTTGTGGTGGTTGCCGAAGACCGCCTGGATGGGGCTGTCGGGCGTGATCGCTGCCATGCGGGACCTACCGGGTCACTCGACGCTGACCAGCAGCGGGTAGCGCGGCTGGCCCCCGTCGTGGACGGCGACGTCGACGTGGGGATGGCGCTCCTCGACGTGCGCCGCCAGCCGTTGGGCGAGCTCGACCCCGTCCTGGCCCGACACGATCGTGACCAGCTCGCCACCTCCGCCCAGCAGCCGGTCGACCACGTCCCGGGCGACCGTCTCGAGGTCCGTGCCGACGACCGCGAAGTCACCGGCGATGACGCCGAGGGCGTCGCCGGCCTCGCACGGACCGGCCATCGTGATGGCCTGGCGCGCGGCGATGGTCACGGCGCCGTGGCGCGCATGCCGTGCAGTCGCGGTCATCTCGCGTACGTCGGCGTCGAAGGCCCGGCCGGGCTCGTGCACCGAGATCGCGGCGAGCCCCTGCACCTGGGCCTGCGTCGGGATCACCTCCACCGACACTGCGTGCTCCGCCTCGGCCGTACGCGCGGCGATCTCGGCGGCGCGCACCGTGTCACCGTCGTTGGGCAGCACGACCACCTCGGCCGCCCCGCAGCCGGTGATGGCCTCGAGGAGCTGGCCCGTGGAGGGCCGCTGACCGGGACCGCCGGGCACGACGACGGCGCCCGCGGACTCGAAGAGCTCGGTGAGCCCGGGACCGGCGGCCACGGCGACCACCTTGCGGCCCGTGCGGGTGGAGTGCTTCTGGCGGTGCTCGGCGACCTGCTCGGCGAAGTGGGTGACCCGGATCCGGTAGGGCCGACCGGCCGTGATGCCGGCCTCGACCGCGGCGCCGACATCGTCGACGTGGACGTGGACGTTCCACAGGCCGTCGCCGCCGACGACCACGAGGCTGTCGCCGAGTCCGGCAAGGGTCGCGCGCAGGGCGACGATCGCCTCGACCTCCAGCTCGGGGCTGACGTCGAGGAGGTACATCACCTCGTAGCCGGGACCGTCCTCGGTGAGGTCGTCGCTGGGAACCCCGGCCGGGCCAGGGCTGGAGACCCGGATGTGGTGGGTGCCGATCGGGGCGGCGTAGGGCATCGGGCGACGCCCGGTCGCGGTGGTCTCCACTGCGTCGAGCACGACCGTCAGGCCGCGGCCTCCCGCATCGACCACGCCCGCCTGGGCGAGCACCTCGAGCTGCTCCGGCGTACGCGAGAGGGCAGCGCGGGCGGCGGCAGCGGCAGCGGTGAAGACGTCGCGGGCCCGCGCGTTCGGGCCGTCCGCAGTGGCCAGCGCCGCGTCGGAGGCAGCGCGGGCGACCGTGAGGATGGTGCCCTCGACCGGAGTGCCGACAGCTGCATAGCTCGCGTCGGTGGCCGACGACATCGCGGCCGCGATCGTCTTCGCACGGGGCTGCTCGTCGTCGGCGCCGGCGAGGTGGGTGACGTACGCCCGGAGCATCTGGCTGAGGATCACGCCCGAGTTGCCCCGGGCGCCCATCAGCGCGGCACGCGCCAGGAGGGCCATCCCCTCCTCGAGACCGAGGTCGGGGTCCTCTGCGCGGGCCGCGCGCAGCTCGTCGCGTGCGGCGGACACGGTGAGGAACATGTTGGTGCCGGTGTCGCCGTCGGGCACGGGATAGACGTTGAGGGCGTCGATCTCCTCGCGCGCCGAGGACAGGGCGTCGGTCGCGATGTCGACGAACCGGGCAACCGCGTCCAGGGTGATCCCGTGGGTGACTGGCTCCATCGAAGTCGGTGTGCTCCTGGTGTGGTGGGTCGTCGTTGCACGGCACTGTGTCGCGCGCCACAGGGTAGTGCGTTGCTCCGACCGTGCTGCGATTTCCCTCCCCTCGCTGGTCCTCGGCTACTCTTCTGCGGTTGCCTGTTGCTGCCACCTGGCGGTGTGCAGGCCTTGAATCTCTATCAACCTCGAACGGATCGGAGTGCACGGTGGCTGCCGTCTGCGACATCTGCGCCAAGAAGCCGGGCTTCGGAAACAACCGTCCCTGGTCGCGCAAGATCACCAAGCGTCGTTTCAACCCCAACATCCAGCGCGTCCGGGCGACCGTCAACGGCACGCCCAAGCGTCTCAACGTCTGCACCGGCTGCCTCAAGGCCGGCAAGGTCAGCCGCTGACCTGACGTCGTCTTCGTCGAGAACCCCCGTCGCTCTGCGGCGGGGGTTTCGTCGTCCTAGAAGTGGGTCCAGCCGGTCGGACCGTCGTACGCCGCGCCGTCGACGGTGACGCCTGACCCCTCGCGCACCTCGCCCACGACCTGCCAGCCGGTGGGCACCGACCCGACGTCGGGGAAGGTCGCGAGGAGGGCGTGGTCGTCGCCGCCCCCGAGGATGAACTGCAGCGGGTCCGCGCCGAGCGCGGCGCCGACGGCCTGGAGCGGCTCGGGGATCTCGAAGGCGTCACGACGTACGTCGATCGCGACCCCACTTGCGTCGGCGAGGTGGCCGGCCTCGGCGAGGAGGCCGTCGGAGATGTCGATGAGCGCAGTCGCGCCGGCTTCTGCCGCCTGCCGGCCCGCGGCGTACGGCGGCTCCGGGCGGCGGTAGGCCTCGACGAGGACGCGCGGCGACCGGAAGCCGCGGCCGAGGACCGCGAGCCCGCCCGCTGCCCAGCCCTGGCGTCCGACCAGCGCGAGCACGTCGCCGGGCTCGGCGCCCGAGCGCAGCACGGGTGACTGGGTGCACTGGCCGAGCACGGTGACGGCGATGACGATCTCGTCGGCGCGCGTGACGTCGCCGCCGACGACCGTCGCCCCGACGCTCGCGCACTCCTCGGCGAAGCCGCGGGCGAAGTCGAGCGCCCACGACACGGGCAGGTCGGCGGGTGCCGCGAGACCGATGGTCAGGTGGCGTGCGGTGCCGCCCATCGCGTTGATGTCGGAGAGGTTCTGCGCGGCTGCCCGGTGACCCACGTCGGACGCGCTCGCCCAGTCGCGGCGGAAGTGGCGGCCCTCGACCATCAGGTCCGTGGAGACCACGACGTGCCCGTGCTTGATGCGCAGCACCGCCGCGTCGTCGCCGGGCCCGACCAGGACGTGCTCGTCGCCCTCGAAGACCTTCACGAGCTCCGAGATCAGGCCGAACTCGCCGGCCTCGCCGAGGGTTTCACCGTGGGTCTGGTCGGGGTCGGTCGCCATGCACCCATCCCACCAGACCCGGGCCGTGACCACACTCACCCGTCCCCTGTCGGCACGCCTGCGTGGCGCGGTAGGTTGTGCCGGTCACACCCGATGAACGAGACCGAGGAGTCCACGATGGTCGTCCAGGCCTACATCCTGATCCAGACCGACGTCGGCAAGGCCGCCGAGGTGGCCAAGGCCATCGCGCAGGTCAGTGGCGTCACCCTTGCCGAGGACGTCACCGGTCCCTACGACGTGATCGTCCGCGCGGAGGCCAAGAACGTCGACGAGCTGGGCAAGCTCGTGGTGTCGAAGGTGCAGAACCTCGACGGCATCACCCGCACGCTGACCTGCCCCGTCGTCCACATCTGACGCCATCTGACGAGACACGTGCACCATCGTCGACGCCTCGGCCCCGTGAGGGTCCGGGGCGTTGTCGCGTCCGCGGCCGTGTGCGCCCTGCTGGCGGCGTGCAGCCCCGGCAACGTGCAGATCGACGACCACGACCTCTCCGACGCCGATCGCGCGACCTGCGAGGCACTGGTCGAGGACCTGCCCGACACCGTCGGCGGCGAGCTGCGGCGATCGGTCGACCCGGATGGTGGTCCGGGAGCGGCGTGGGGCGACCCGGCGTACGTCCTCACGTGCGGCGTGCCCGAACCGGCGGACTACGAGGCGACGGCGGAGTGCAGCGAGATCAAGGGGGTCGGGTGGTACGTCACCGACGACCAGCTCAGCGACCTGCGCGTCGACGTCACGCCGATCGCCCTCAGCCTGAAGCCGTACGTCGAGGTGCTGGTGCCGTCGCGCTACCGCACCGACGGCATCGACCGGGCCCTTGCGGACCTGGCGCCGGTGCTCAGGAAGCACCTCGGCGAGGGCCTGTCCTGCCTGTGAGCCCTCAGCGCAGGCCGGTGTCGCGGCGCAGCGCGAGCTGCACGAGCCGGTCGACCAGCTCGGGATAGGTGAGCCCGGAGGCTGCCCAGAGCTGGGGATACATCGACGTCGGCGTGAAGCCGGGCATGGTGTTGAGCTCGTTGATGACGAGCGAGCCGTCGGGCATCACGAAGAAGTCGACACGGGCCAGGCCCTCGCACGACAGCGCCTCGAACGCGCGTACGGCCATCGCGCGCAGCGACTGCTCGACCTCGGCGTCGAGGTCGGCGGGGATGTCGATCTCGGTGTGCTGGTCGGCGAGGTACTTCGCCTCGAAGTCGTAGAACTCGTGGTCGCCGCCGGTGCGGACCTCTCCGGGCCGGGACGTCTCGGGCGGCCCCTCCAGGGTGCCGAGCACGCCGCACTCGACCTCGCGCGCGCCTTCCATCGACTGCTCGACGAGGACCTTCGGGTCGTGGCCGAAGGCCTCCTCGAGGGCGTCCTCGATCTCGGACGCGTCGTGGACCTTGCTGATCCCCATGCTCGAGCCGGCGCGGGCCGGCTTCGCAAAGGACGGGAAGCCGATCCCTTCGATGCGCGTGCGTACGCCGATCGGGTCCTGCTCCCACTCGCTGCGGGTGACCACGATGCCCGGCGTCACCGGAAGACCCGCCGCCTGGAGCACGACCTTCATGTAGGCCTTGTCCATGCCGATCGCGGAGGCCAGCACGCCCGAGCCGACGTAGCGCACGCCCGCCATCTCCAGCATTCCCTGCAGGGTGCCGTCCTCGCCCCACGGCCCGTGCAGCAGCGGGAAGACGACGTCGACCTCGCCGATGACGGACGGCACGCTCGACGGTTCGGTGACGACGAGGTCCGTGCCTGTCGTGGCACCCATCAGCGCGACCGGCGAGCCCGCGGCGTCGACCTCGGGCAGGTCGTTGCCGTGGATGGCCAGCCGACCGGGCTCGTCGACCTCCAGCACCCACCGCCCGTCGGTGGCGATCCCCACCGGCACCACGTCGTACGCCTCGCGATCGATCGCGGCCAGCACGCTGCCCGCGGTCACGCACGAGATGCCGTGCTCGGAGGAGCGGCCGCCGAAGACGACGGCGACGCGGGGCTTGCGGGTCTTGTCCGGGGTCTTGCCAGAGGAGGTGTCGTTCATCGGCTCGACCCTATCCACCTACGCTGGCGAGCATGGCTGCAGACACCCCTCCCGATCCGGGTTCCGGCTCCCCCCTCAGGCCCGGCACGCTGGCACTCTCGACACTGGCCGTCACGGCCGGCCGGCCGGAGCGGACGCCGGATGCCCCCCTCAACCCGCCGATCACGATGGCGTCGACGTACGTCGCCGGCGGCGACGTGGAGTACGGCCGCTACGGCAACCCGACGTGGACCGCGCTCGAGGACGCCCTCGGGGCGTTGGAGGGCGGGCGCTGCCTGACCTTCGCCTCCGGCCTCGCCGCGGTGGCGACCGTGCTCGACCTCGTCGGCGCGGACGGGTCCGTCGTGGTGCCCAAGCACGCGTACACGGGCACGATCATGCAGCTCGCGGACCTCGAGTCACGCGGCCGGCTGAAGGCGCACCTGGTCGACATCACCGACACCGATGCCGTGATCGCGGCGTGCGCCGACGCCTCGCTGGTCTGGCTCGAGTCGCCGACCAACCCGGCCCTCGAGATCGCGGACATCCCGGCCATCACGGCCGCGGCGCACGAGGCCGGTGCGTACGTCGTCGTCGACAACACCTTCGCCACTCCCCTGCTCCAGCGCCCGCTCGAGGACGGGGTGGACATGGTGGTCCACTCGGCCACGAAGTACCTGGCCGGCCACTCCGACGTGCAGATGGGCGCGATCATCACCCGCGACGACGACCTGTGGGGCGTGCTCAAGGGACGCCGCGACCTCATCGGCGCGATCCCCGGCACGTTCGAGGCCTGGCTGACCCTGCGCGGCCTGCGCACGCTGCACCTGCGCGTCGAGCGCGCCCAGTCCAACGCCCAGGAGCTCGTCCGCCGCCTCGGCGAGCACGCCGCGCTGTCCGAGGTCCGCTACCCGGGCTTCGGCGGCATCGTCAGCATCGTGCTCGCCCAGGGCGAGATGGCCGCCGACCTGCTCAGCCGCAAGACCCGGCTGTGGGTGCACGCCACGTCGCTCGGCGGGGTGGAGTCGACCCTCGAGCGTCGTCGCCGCTGGAAGTCCGAGGCCGCGACGATCCCCGACGGCCTCGTCCGCCTGTCGGTGGGCATCGAGGACGTCGAGGACCTCTGGGAGGACCTCCGCGCCGCGCTGGACGGGTGCGTGGGCTGATCAGCCCACGTTGCAACGCACCCTGACCTGGGTCTCGATACAGCTCCGTCCGGGCTTCGTTCCTCAGCCCGGGGAGCCACTCGACCACCGTCAGACGGACTCGACCTCGTTCCTCGGTCAGTCGGTCTCCGCTTTCGTGTCGCGGGCGATGAAGGAGTTCATCATGTCGAGGGCGGTCATCCGGCCGTCGACGACCGCGTCGACGGCGGCCGCGATGGGGGCGTCGATGCCGGTGCGCTCGGCGAGCGCGAGCAGGGACTTGCAGGACTTGGCGCCCTCGGCGACCTGACGGGTCGAGGCGTAGATCTCGTCGGTCGTCATGCCCTGGCCGAGGCGCTCGCCGAACGTACGGTTGCGCGAGAGCGGCGAGGAGCAGGTGGCGACGAGGTCGCCGAGGCCGGCGAGACCCATGAGGGTCAGCGGGTTCGCGCCCTGGGCTGTCGCGAGACGGGCGGTCTCGGCGAGGCCGCGGGTGATCACGGAGGCGGTGGTGTTGTCGCCGAAGCCGAGGCCGACGGCCATGCCGACGGCGAGGCCCACGACGTTCTTGTACGCACCGCCGATCTCGCAGCCGAGCACGTCGACGGACGTGTAGGGCCGGAAGCTCGGGCCGTGGGTGATGGCCTGCAGCTCCTTGGCGCGGTCCTCGTCGAGGCACGCGACGACCGAGGCGGCCGGCTCGCGGCGGGCGATCTCGCGGGCGAGGTTGGGCCCGCTGATGACGGCGATCCGCTGGGCCGAAGCGTCGGTGACCTCCTGGATCACCTCACTCATCCGCATGAGCGAACCGAGCTCGACGCCCTTCATCAGCGAGACCAGCGTGGCCTTCTCGGGGATGATCGGTGCCCACGCCGTGAGGTTCTCACGCAGGCTCTGCGACGGGACGGTGAGCACGACGACGTCGGCGTCCGCGGCGACCTGCTCGGGGTCCGTGGACGCACTGATCGACGGCGGCAGCTCGATGCCGGGCAGGTAGTCGGTGTTCTCCCGACGCTCGTTGATCGCCTCCACGACGTCGTCACGGCGTGCCCACAGGGTCACGTCGTTGCCCGCGTCGGCCAGGACCAGGGAGAAGGCGGTGCCCCACGACCCGGCGCTGAACACGGCGACCTTCTTCTTCGACTCGCTCATCGGTTGCGCCTCTTCCTCGAACGGTGGGGGTCCTCGACCGGGTTCCCGATCTCTCGTACGCCGGTGGCGCGCGGGTCGTACCTGACAGCGGGCGGGGTCCCGGCCCGCAGGTCGGCGACGATCGCGGTGATCGCGGCCATGATGCGGTCCGTGGCTTCAGAGATGGCCTCGGCGGTGGTCTCGGGGCTCGGCGGCAGGGCCGCGAGGTCGTCGAGCCGCACGGGGTCGCCGGCCTTCATCACGATGTTCTTGCGCGGCAGCAGGTGCGGCGTCCTGGTGTAGGGCGGCAGGACGTCCTGGGCACCCCACTGCCCGACGGGGATCACCGGACACCCGGTGGCGAGGGCGATCCGGGCAGCGCCGGTCTTGCCCTTCATCGGCCACAGGTCGGGGTCCCGGGTCAGCGTGCCCTCGGGATAGATGACGATGCACTCGCCCTCACCGATGGCGCGGACGGCCGCGTCGTAGGCGCCCACGGCGTTGCGGCTGAGCCGCTCGACGGGGATCTGGCCGGCCGAGGAGAGGAAGCCGCCGAGCGCCTTGTTGGTGAACAGGCCCGACTTCGCGAGGTAGCGCGGCAGCCGACCGTGGTCGTAGACGAAGTGCGCGGACAGCAGCGGATCGACGTGCGAGATGTGGTTGATCGCGACGATGCAGCCACCGGTGGCGGGGATCTTCTCGCCGTCGATCCAGGTGCGCGAGGTGGCGGCGAGCAGCGTCGGCTTGAGGATCGACGCGGCGACGGTCATCGCCCAGCCGCGGTCCTGCTCCAGCTTCCTGACGCGCACCCGTCACCTCTCCCCTGCTCGCATCCCTGCTCGACGCTCCAGCGTCGCGAGCAGGCTACTCGGTCGGGCGGGCCTCAGGACGCCATCGCCGCGCTGGTGCCGGATGGCAGGATCTGCGGTGATGTCCACCCCTGTTCCAGCACCTGCCCCCGGTCCTGTCGCCCCCGTCCACTGCGTGGTCGTCGTACCCGTGAAGCCTCCCGCGGTCGGCAAGTCCCGCCTCGTCGGGCTCACCGACGCGCAACGCCGCGAGCTCGCCGAGGCGTTCGCCCTCGACACCGTCGCTGCAGCCGTCGCGACGCCCGGCGTCGAGGCGGTCCTGGTCGTCACCGACGACTTCCGCCTCGCCGGTGCCCTCCGCGGCCTGGGTGCGGAGGTGATGCCGGACGGCGTCAGCGAGGACCTCAACGAGACACTCGTCCAGGCAACGGCGGAGGCCGTACGCCGCTGGCCGGAGGCCGTCCCGGTCGCGCTCTGCGCGGACCTGCCGGGGCTCCGGTCCGACGAGCTCGCCGGCGTCCTGGCCGAGGCCGTCACCGAGGTGGCGGCCGGTCGTGCGGCGTACGTCCGCGACCGCGCGGGTGTCGGCACGACGATGTACGCCTCCGCGCACGACCGCTTCGCGCCGAGGTTCGGGCCGGGATCGGCGGACCGGCACGCACAGGCCGGTGCGGTCGCGGTGGGCGACGCGGCGACCAGCGTGCGTACGGACGTCGACGACCTGGCCGACCTCGGCGCCGCGCTCATCGGCGGCGTCGGTCCGCACACCACCCAAGCCACCCAAGCAAGTAGAGGGCGGGCCACCCCACTGGGGTGACCCGCCCTCGATGACTGCTGCGTGATCAGGACTTCTTGGCGGCGGCCTTCTTCGCCGGCGCCTTCTTGGCGGGTGCCTTCTTCGCCGGTGCCTTCTTGGCCGTGGTGGTCTTGGCCGCGGCCTTCTTGGCCGGAGCCGCCTTCTTGGCGGGGGCCTTCTTGGCGGGAGCCGCCTTCTTCGCGGGGGCCTTCTTGGCGGGAGCCGCCTTCTTGGCAGGAGCCTTCTTGGCGGGAGCCGCCTTCTTGGCAGGGGCCTTCTTGGCCGGAGCCGCCTTCTTCGCAGGCGCTGCCGTCTTCGCCGGAGCCTTCTTGGCCGGAGCCGACTTCTTCGTCGCGGCTCCCGTCACGGCAGCCGCAGCTGCGCGCACGCTGGCGGGAGGCTTCGGCATCGTCGCGGCGGTCAGCTTCGGCAGCTTCTTCGCACCCGAGATGACGTCCTTGAGCTCCTTGCCGGCGGAGAACTTCGGCACGGACTTCTTCTTGGACTTGATCCGCTCACCCGTCTGCGGGTTGCGGACCCAGCGCGCGTTGCGCACGGCCTTCTCGAACGAACCGAAGCCCGTGATCGCGACCTTCTCGCCCTTGGCGACCTCACGCGTGATGGTGTCGAGCACCGACTCCAGTGCGTGTGACGCCTGCTTGCGGTTGCCCTCGTATCGCGCGGCGAGCGCGTCGATGAGTTCTGTCTTGTTCACTAGCTTCCCTTCCAATGAACCATGGAAGTCGAGCTCGTGCTCGACCCTCTGCGTCGCACGCTAGGCACACGGGAGGGTGAGGACAATCACCATCGCCCCTATTTGTGGGGTTTTTTCAAGCGGTGACAGGCTTCCAGCTCGGTCGGGCACCCTCAAAGGCAGTGATGACGTCGTCGTGACCGAGGGTGATCCCGATGTCGTCGAGGCCCTCGAGCAGCCGCCAGCGGGTGTAGTCGTCGATGTCGAACGAGTCCTCGACGGCGTCCTCACCGGCACCCGCGCGGACCGTACGGCTCTCGAGGTCGACGGTGATCTCGCCACCGGGGTGGTCGGCGAGCCAGTCCCAGAGGCGCTGCACGACCTTCTCGTCGACCTGTGCCGCGACCAGTCCGGCCTTGCCGGAGTTGCCGCGGAAGATGTCGGCGAAGCGCGAGGAGATGACTGCCTTGAAGCCGTAGTTCTGCAGTGCCCACACGGCGTGCTCGCGCGAGCTGCCGGTGCCGAAGTCGGGACCCGCGACGAGCACCGAGCCTGCGGCGTAGGTCGGGTCGTTGAGGACGAAGTCCGGATCGTTGCGCCAGGCAGCGAACAGGCCGTCCTCGAAGCCGGTGCGCGTCACGCGCTTGAGGTAGACGGCCGGGATGATCTGGTCGGTGTCGACGTTGCTGCGCTTCAGCGGGACGCCGACGCCGGTGTGGGTGGTGAACGCATCCATGGTCATGCTCCGATCGGCGTGAGGTCGGCGGGCGACGAGAGGGTGCCGCGCACGGCAGTGGCGGCGGCGACCGGCACGGACACGAGGTGCGTCCGACCGCCCTTGCCCTGCCGGCCCTCGAAGTTGCGGTTGGAGGTCGATGCGCTGCGCTCGCCCGGCTCCAGCTGGTCGGGGTTCATGCCCAGGCACATCGAGCAGCCGGCACCGCGCCACTCGGCCCCGGCGGCGAGGAAGACCTGGTCGAGGCCCTCGGCCTCGGCCTGGAGACGTACGCGCACCGAGCCCGGCACGACGAGGAGGCGGGTGTCGTCGGCGACGTGCCGCCCCTCGAGGATCGACGCGGCGAGGCGCAGGTCCTCGATGCGGCCGTTGGTGCACGAGCCGACGAACACCGTGTCGACCTTGACCTCGCGCAGCGGCGTACCGGCCTCGAGACCCATGTAGTGCAGGGCCTTCTCGGTGGCCACCTTGTCGTTGGGCTCGTCGAAGTCGTCGGGGCCCGGGATGGTGGCGCCCAGAGGGGCTCCCTGTCCGGGGTTGGTGCCCCACGTGACGAACGGCGTCATCGTGGTGGCGTCGAGCTCGATCACCTCGTCGAAGACGGCGTCGTCATCGGTGCGCAGGGTCGTCCAGTGCGCGACGGCTGCGTCCCAGTCGGCGCCCTTCGGCGCCTCGGGCTTGTCCTCGAGGTAGTCGAAGGTCGTCTGGTCGGGCGCGATCAGACCGGCCTTGGCGCCCCACTCGATCGACATGTTGCAGACCGTCATCCGAGCCTCCATCGAGAGCTCCTCGATGGCCTGGCCGCGGTACTCCACGATGTAGCCCTGGCCGCCACCGGTGCCGGTGTGCGCGATCAGCGTCAGCACCATGTCCTTGGCGGTGACGCCGTCGGGCAGGCTGCCGTTGATGGTGACGGCCATCGTCTTCGGGCGAGCCTGGGTGAGGGTCTGGGTGGCGAGCACGTGCTCGACCTCGGACGTGCCGATGCCGAACGCGATGGCGCCGAAGGCACCGTGCGTCGAGGTGTGGGAGTCGCCGCACACGATCGTCATCCCCGGCTGGGTGAGGCCGAGCTGCGGGCCGACGACGTGGACGATGCCCTGCTCGATGTCGCCGAGCGGGTGGAGGCGGACGCCGAAGTCGGCGCAGTTCTTGCGCAGCGTCTCGACCTGCGTACGGGAGACGGGGTCGGCGATCGGCTTGTCCCAGTCGATCGTCGGGACGTTGTGGTCCTCGGTCGCGAGGGTGAGGTCGGGGCGGCGGACCGTACGGTTGGCGAGGCGGAGCCCGTCGAAGGCCTGTGGCGACGTCACCTCGTGCAGGAGGTGGAGGTCGATGAAGAGGAGGTCGGGCTCTCCGGACGCGCTGCGGACGACGTGCTCGTCCCAGACCTTCTCGGACAGGGTCTTGCCCATGGTGCGATCTCCTTCTCTCTGCCGGACTTCTCTGGTGCGGGATCGAGAGTAACGCTTGCATCCCACTCTCTGAGATGACAATATCGGTATATGGACAACGGATCTGGCGTCGGCGTGCTCGACAAGGCCGCCCTCGTGCTCGCCGCACTCGAGGCCGGACCGGCCACCCTCGCGGGTCTCGTCGCCGGCACCGGACTGGCGCGGCCGACCGCCCATCGACTCGCGGTGGCGCTCGAGCACCACCGCCTCGTCGCACGCGACATGCAGGGCCGCTTCGTGCTCGGGCCGCGGCTCTCCGAGCTCTCGGCGGCTGCCGGCGAGGACCGCCTGCTGGCCTCCGCAGGTCCCGTGCTCGCCCGGCTGCGCGACATCACCGGCGAGTCCGCCCAGCTGTGGCGGCGCCAGGGCGAGCACCGCGTCTGCGTCGCCGCGGCCGAGCGCCCGTCCGGTCTGCGCGACACGATCCCCGTGGGCTCGCAGCTCACGATGAACGCCGGTTCGGCCGCGCAGATCCTCCTCGCCTGGGAGGACCCGGAGCGGATGCACCGCGGCCTGCAGAACGCCGCCTTCTCCGCCACCGCCCTCTCCGGCATCCGCCGCCGCGGTTGGTCGCAGTCCGTCGGCGAGCGCGAGCAGGGTGTCGCGTCCGTGTCGGCTCCCGTGCGCTCCCCCGGCGGCAAGGTGATCGCCGCGGTGTCCGTCTCCGGACCGCTCGAGCGGCTCTCCCGCCAGCCCGGCCGGATGCACGCGCCCGCCGTCCTCGCCGCTGCCGACCGGCTCTCGGAGTCACTGCGCCGCGCTGCCGCTGAGTAGGTGACCGGGCACTTCGTGCCCGTCCTGACCGCCGACCGGGCACTTCGTGCCCGTCCTGACCATTCCGCTCGGGCACGAAGTGCCCGGTCACCCTGCCGCTCGGGCACGAAGTGCCCGGTCACCCTGCCGCACGCGCACGAAGTGCCCGGTCACCCTGCCTCACGCGCACGAAGCGCCCGGTCAGAAGAGGGCGTCCTGCTCGAGCTCGAGCAGCTGCTGCTTGCGCTCGAGCCCACCGGCGTACCCCGTCAGCGTGCCGTTGGCGCCGATGACGCGGTGACAGGGCACCACGATCGGGATCGGGTTGCGACCGTTGGCCAGGCCGACCGCGCGGGAGGCCGCGTTGGTCATGCCGAGCCGGCCGGCGACCTCACCGTAGGACGCCGTCTCGCCGTGGGGGATCTTGACCAGCTGGTCCCAGACGCGGTGCTGGAACTCGGTGCCGACGGCGGCGAGCGGCAGGTCGAAGTCGGTCAGCGTGCCGTCGAAGTACGCCGTCAGCTGGCGCACCGTCTCGACCAGCACGGGCTGGTCGTCAGACCTGGCCCCGAGCGGGCGACCGTCCACGGCCTGCTTGAACGGCGAGAACTCGATCGCGACGATCGAGCCGTCTCGCTCGACGATGCGCAGGTCGCCGATCGGCGAGGGCATCACGGTCCACATGTCAGTTCTCCTTCGGAGCGGGTGTGTCAGGCATCAAGGGGTTCCACAGGTGCATCAGGGCGTAGGAGCGCCAGGGCCGCCACCGCTCGGTGTCGGCCGAGCCTCCCAGACCGGCGAGCACCCTGCGCACGGCCAGGTCGGTGGGAAGGAAGACATCCGGGTGCCCGAGGGCTCTCATCGCCACGTAGTCGGCCGTCCAGGCACCGATGCCGGGCAAGGTCATCAGCGCGCGGCGCACGTCGTCGCGGTCAGGTCCGCGGTCGAGGACCACCGTGCCGTCGGCGAGCGCCGCGGCGAGCCCGACCAGGGCTCGCCCCCGCGCCCGCGGCATCGGCAGGCTGGCGGGGTCGACGCCGGCCAGGGTGGCCGCGTCGGGGAAGAGATGGGTGAGGCCGGGCACCGGCGAGACCACCTGCCGGCCGTGCTCGGCCACGATCCGTCCACCGACGGTCCGGGCTCCTGCGACGCTGACCTGCTGGCCGATGACCGTCCTGACGGCTGTCTCGTTGCCATCCACCTGTCCCGGGACCCGCAGGCCGGGAGTCAGGCGGACGAGGTCGCCGAGGACGGGATCCGCACCGAGGTGCTCATCGACTGCCCGCGGGTCGCAGTCGGCGTCCAGCAGCCGGCGTACGCGTTCGCTGGCGGCGGCCGTGTCGCGCAGGTCGTCGAGCCAGAACTCGGCGAGCACCGAGGCAGTGCCGGGCCCGGCCGGGATGTCGGCCAGCTCCAGCCGGACGGTGCCCGGCCCGTGAGGAAGGTCGAGGGTGCGGGCGTACCACCCGGGGGCCGCGACCTCGACCCCCGGCACCAGGTGGAAGGCGAGGAAGTCCAGCAGCCTGCGCCCGGCGAAGGGCGTCCGCACCGGCAGTCGCATGGAGACGGCGCCTCCGGATGCCACGCCTGTCCGTCGGCCCCGGAGCTCGCTCGGCGAGGCGGCGTAGATCTCGCGGAGCGTCTCGTTGAACTGGCGGACGCTCGAGAACCCGGCGGCGAACGCGACATCGGTCAGTGGCAGGTCCGTGGTCTCGATCAGCACACGGGCGCTCTGCGCACGACGCGCCCTGGCGAGCGAGAGCGGCGTCGCGCCGAGCTCCTGGGTGAGCACGCGGCCGAGGTGGCGTGGCGTGTAGCCGACCCGCCGG
This sequence comes from uncultured Actinomycetota bacterium, assembly GCA_963711175.1. Classification (GTDB taxonomy): domain Bacteria; phylum Actinomycetota; class Actinomycetes; order Propionibacteriales; family Nocardioidaceae; genus Nocardioides. Next base: position 141,365 of record CAVQDC010000020.1, on the reverse strand, counting down.
GCCAGTCCGTCCACCCCTTCGCGGTCCACCAGACCGTCGGCGATCAGCCGCATCGCGCGGCCGGCGACGTCGGCGGCGACGTCCCACTCGGGGCTGCCCGGCGTCGCGTCGGGCAGGCATCGCTTGCAGGCGCGGTAGCCGGCGGCGTGCGCACTTGCTGCCGTGGGGTGGAAGCTGACGTTGACGGCCGCCGGCGTGCGCGCGGGGCACGAGGGGCGGCAGTAGATCCCGGTGGTGCGGACCGCGGTGTAGAAGACCCCGTCGAAGCGACGGTCCCTGCTCTGGACCGCGCGGTAGCAGGCCTCGGTGTCGAGGTGGCTGGTCGGCGTCATGCGTCCAGTGTGACCTCGACCTGATCGCCGTACCAGCGGAAAACAGACACGGCGGTGAGCGGATTTCGGACGTGCGTCGGGGAACTATTCATCCTGTGTATTCATCGATGTGTATAGTCATCGGCATGTCCGTCTCCCACGTCCTGCTCGGGGTCCTGTCCGAGGGCCCGGCCCACGGCTACGACCTCAAGCGAGTCCACGACGAACGGTTCCCGGGCGCCAGGCCGCTGGCGTTCGGGCAGGTCTACGCGGCTCTGGCCAAGCTGGACAGGGACGGGCTGGTGGAGGTCGCCGAGACGCTCAGGGACGGGGGTCCAGAGCGCACGACGTACGCCATCACCGCGCTCGGCCGTGACGAGCTGGACACCTGGCTCGCCACGGCCGAGCGGGCCGGGCCGTACCCGGTGGACGACCTTGTGCGCAAGACGGTCACCGCGCTCCGGCTCGGCGCCGACGCCGCCGCTTTTCTCGATCGCCAGCGCGGCGTGCACCTCGCCGCGATGAAGCAGCAGATCCACCTGCAGGACTCCACCACCGACACGGCCGCACGGATCGTCATCGACCATGCCGTCTCACACCTCGACGCGGACCTGCGCTGGCTCGAAACCGCCGCCGCTCGCGTCGCTGACGCCGGAAAGGCACCCGCATGAACCACCTGCTCGAGCTGCGCGGCCTCCACAAGTCGTTCGCCCGCACAGAGGCACTCCGTGGCGTGTCCCTCGACGTGGAGCCGGGCGAGGTCGTCGCCGTGACGGGACCCTCGGGCAGCGGGAAGTCGACCCTCCTTCACTGTGCCGCCGGCGTCCTTGTGCCGGAGGCTGGCTCGGTGACCTTTGCGGGACAGCGGCTCGATGAGATCGACGAGGCCGACCGGACCCGACTGCGCCGACGTGAGATCGGACTGGTGCTGCAGTTCGGCCAGCTGGTGCCTGAGCTGACGGCCGTGCAGAACGCCGCACTGCCCCTGATGCTGGACGGCACGGAGAGGCGAACGGCCAGGACCGCTGCCCTCGCCTGGTTGGAGCGCCTCGGCGTCGCCGAGGTCGCCGACCAGGTGCCGGCCGAGCTCTCTGGCGGCGAGGCGCAGAGGGTTGCCGTCGCCCGCGCGCTGATCACCGGTCCTCGACTGGTGTGCGCTGATGAGCCCACAGGGGCTCTCGACACAGTGGCCGGCGAGGTCGTCCTCACCCAGCTGCTGTCCGCGGTGCGCGACGCCGGCACGGCGTTGCTGGTGGTCACGCACGACAACAGGGTCGCCGCTCGTGCCGACCGCGAGGTCGTGCTGCGCGACGGAAAGCTCGCGGTCGGAGCGCCGGTGGTGGCGTCGTGACCGCGCTCGCGCTGGCGGTGGGCGGGTTCCGCGGTGGCGGACGAGCCCGAGGTCTGGCCGTCGCGGTCTGCACGTCGATGGTCACCGGACTGCTGCTGGTCGCCGTGGCCGTCATCCAGTTCACCGCGGTCGACCGCGTCGAGCAGACCATGCCTGATGGCAGCACTGCCTTCCTGACCTATGGCGGCAACGTCGCCAACCTGCTGTGGGATCGCGGCGTACGGCCCGGCTACTTCTTCGCCCTGCTCCTGATCTGCCTGGTGCCGCTCACCCTGCTGCAGCAGGTGGTGCGGCTCGGGACCGCTGCGCGCGAGCGCCGGCTCGCCGCCCTGCGGCTTGCAGGGGCGACGCCGGGGCAGGTGCGCGCGATCGGCGCATGGGAGGTCGGACTGCCCGCCCTGCTCGGTGGCGTCCTCGGCGTGCCGGTCTATCTCGCGCTACGTGCTCTCTTCGGCGCTTCATCTGCTATCTCGTGGGTCGGCAACCGTGACGTGGCGCGGGAGCTGCGCCTGGTGCCGTCGGACTCCCCCGCCTGGTGGCAGGTGTTCATGGTTGTCGCGGTCGTCGGCCTGCTCGGCGTAGTGGTCGGGGCCCTGGCCTCGCGCGGTGTCGTGGTCTCCCCGCTCGGCGTCTCGCGCGGCGCGCGACGTACGCCACCTCGCGGATGGCTGCCGGCCGTGTCCATCGCGTCCGGGGCCGTGCTGGTGGGGTTCATCTACGTGCCGTTCTTCGAGCGGTGGTGGGCCCAGGTGGCTCTGATGATCGGCATCGCGCTGCTGGTGTTCGGCGTGCTCGCCGCGGCACCGTGGGTCGCCTACCGCACGGGCCGCGCCGTTGCCGGGCGCACCTCGTCGCCCTCGATGCTGCTGGCCTCGCGATGGCTCGTGATGGACGCCCGTGCGGCGGGCCGCGCCGCCGCCGCGATCGGCGTGATCGCCCTGGTGTCGGGCGGCGCTTCCGCCATGCTGGCCAGCCTGCTCAAGGACTCGCGATACAGCGGCTATCACGTGGACGCGATGTACTCAGTGCCAACGGCGCTCGTGTTCACCGTCGTCCTGGCCGCCCTCGTGGTGGCGACGTTTGCCCTCGTCGTGCACGGCGTCGAGTCGCTCACCGATCGGCGCAGGTCGCTCGCCTCGCTGGCAGCCGAGGGAGTGTCGTTGCAGGTCCTCGAGCGCGCCCTGCGCTGGGAGGTCGTCCTCGCCTCGGTGCCGACCTCGGTGTTGGCGCTGGTCGGTGTCGGACTCGCAGGATCGGCGACCCTGCTCGGTGACCCGCTCGCCCTCGCCCTCAACTCCGCACTGGCGGTGATCACACTCGCCCTCATCTGGCTCGCGCTCGTCGTCTCGACCCGGCTCGTACGTCCATGGCTGAGGCGTGCCGTGGACCCGGCGAACTTGCGGACCACCTGAGCGGCCTAGCCGTTGCACCGATAGCGACGCTCGGGCCGCCCGGCGCCGCCGTACTGCAGGCGTACGACCGCCGAGCCGCGGGCGACGAAGTGCTCGAGGTAGCGCCGGGCGGAGACCCGTGAGATGCCGACGGCGTCGGCGCACTCCGCCGCGGACAGCTCGCCGGCTCCGCGCAGCGCGGCCTCCACGGCGTCGGCGGTCTCCGGGCTGAGCCCCTTGGGCAGTGCGGTCGCGGCGCCCGGGGCCGGCGGCTCCGAACACGGCGTCGATGTCCTGCTGTCCGGGTGCGCCCGACCCGGCGAGGGCCAGGTGTGCGGTGCGGAACGACTCGAGTCGCACCCGCAGGTCGTCGTAGTCGAACGGCTTCACGAGGTAGTGCGCCGCTCCCCCGGAGGCCGCGGCACGCACAGTGTCGGCCTCGCGGGCCGCGGTCACGATGAGCACCCCGACGTGGTCGCCGCCGGCGCGGAGCCGCCGGAGGACCTCGATGCCGGTGATGTCGGGCAGGTGGACGTCGAGCAGCACGAGGTCGGGTCGCAGCCGGGCCACGTCGTCGAGGGCGGCCTGACCGCTGCTGGCGACGCCGACCACGGTGAAGCCGGGCGTCCGCTCGACGAACTGCGTGTGGATGCGCGCCACCATGAAGTCGTCGTCGACGATCAGGACGGAGACCTCGTCCGCTCCCGTGCTCATCCGACCTCCACTCCGGGCACCACACCTGGCAGATCGGCCTCGAAGACCGCGCCGGCGCCGTCGTCGCCCACTCGGACGGTGACTGCGCCGCCCCGACGCTCGCAGACGACCTGCACCAGCGCGAGGCCGACACCCCGCCCGCCGACTTTCGGCTCCTTGGAGCTCCAGCCGCGCCGGAAGATCTCGCCCACCTGGTCGGCCGGCACTCCCGGACCGGTGTCGGCCACGGCCAGGTGGACCGTGGTGTCGTCGAGCCGCAGTCCGACCTCGACCGTGGTCCCGCCGATCGACACGGATGCGTCGACCGCGTTGTCGACGAGGTTGCCGAGCACGGTGCCGACGTCCGTGGACGACTCGGGGTCGAGGCGCGGCAGGTCGCTGCCCGCGGCGATCGCCAGGTCGACCCCCCGCTCCGCGGCCAGGCTGGTCTTGGCGATCAGCAGTGCGGCGACCGCAGGGTCCTCGACGTGGGCGAGCACGGCGTCCGAGATCTCCGCGCGGCGCCGGCTCAACGTGCCGACCAGGCGCGACACCTCGTCGTACTCGCCCAGCTGCACCAGCCCGGAGATCGTGTGGAGCTGGTTGTGGAACTCGTGGGTCTGGGCGCGCAGGGTGTTGGTGATCGACTCGCGCGCGCTGAGCTGGCTCTGCAGCGCGAGCAGCTCGGTGCGGTCGCGCAGGGTGGTGACGGTCGCGACGCGACGACCGCGCTCGAGGACCGGGTTGCGGTTGACCACGAGCACCCGGTCGCCGAGGACCACCACGTGGTCGCGGAGGTCGGCGTCGTCGGCGAGCAGGCCGTGCACCGCGGGATCGACGTCGAGGTCGGCGAGCCGCCGGCCCTCGATGTCACTGCCCACGCCGATCAGCTCGCGGGCGCTGTCGCTCATCATCGTGACCGTCCCGTCGTCCGCGACAGCGAAGACGCCCTCGCGGATCGAGTGCAGCAACGCCTCGCGCTGGTCGGCCAGGGCCGCGATGGCCGCAGGCTCGAGGCCACGCGTACGCCGGCGGATCAGGCGTGACAGCAGGAAGGAACCGGCCACCCCGAGACCGAGCCCGAGTCCTGCGAAGGTGACCAGGTCGGGGAGCGCGCTGCGCGCCCGCTCGCTCCAGGTCGGGTACTCCTCGGCGACCATCGCGATGCCGACGAGGTCGCCGCCGCGATTGATGATCGGCACCTGCGCCGCGATCGACGGCGTACCGAAGTCGTCGACGTCGCCGGTCCAGGTACGCAACCGCTGGACAGTGCTGTCGGTCAGGTCGATCCGGCGCTCGAGCCCGGCGAAGTCGCTGCTGACAAGCACCACGCCGTCGGGGTCGGCGAGGTAGACGCCGCTGGCCTGCACCCTGGTGCGCACCTGTTGGGTGTATGACGCCAGGGACGCCCGCCGGTCCGCCACCTCGTCCTTGAGGAAGGGCCGCCGGACGCCAGGGGTGTTCGCCAGGTGCTCCGCCTCATCTCGCAGCGCGGCGCCGCGGGTGTCACGGAAGTCGGCGTCGCTCTGCTGCACCGACACGACGCTCGCGACCGCGACGACCACGAGCAGCACCGTCAGCTGGAGCGCGAGGAACTGGCCGGCGAGGGTCGCCGGCCAGAGTCGTGAGCGTGACCACAAGTTCCAGAACCTCCATTGCTTGCGCAAGCGTGACGAGCACCACACGCAGTCTCCACCATCGTCAGGAGCGGTCCCCCCGGACCGTTCCGACAGACGTACGCACAGACATACAGAGAAGAGATCGGAGACCACATGTTGCGTCCAACGACGAGGCGCTCGATCGCCACGCTCGTGGCGCTCAGCAGCGCGCTGCTCCTGGCGACCGGCTGCGGGGTCACCCGCGGCGCCCAGAGCAGCGACATGACGATGCTGATCCCCAACAGCCCCGGCGGCGGCTACGACCAGACCGGCCGCGCTGCGGTCGCGGTCATGGAGAACGGTGACATCACCGGTGGCTCCTTCGAGGTGACCAACGTCATCGGCGCGGGCGGATCGGTCGCGATGACGCGCCTGATGAACGCCGAGGGCGACGAGCGCACGATGATGACGGCCGGCCTCGGCGTGGTCGGCTCGCTCTACTCCTTCGGCGCGCCCTACAAGCTCGACGACGCCACCCCGCTCGCCCAGGTGATCGAGGACCAGGAGGGCGTGCTCGTCCCGGCCGACTCTCCCTACGAGACCATCGACGACCTGGTCACGGCCTGGAAGGCCGACCCGGGCTCGATCGTCGTCGGCGGTGGCTCCTCCCCCGGCGGCCCGGACCACCTCTTCCCGATGCAGCTGGCCTCCGCGGTCGGTATCGACGCCCGCGACGTGCGCTACGTGCCGTACGACGGTGGCGGTCCGCTGACCAGCGCGCTGCTCGGCAACAAGATCGACGTCGGCTTCTCCGGCGTCGGCGAGTTCACCGGACAGCTGTCCTCCGGAGAGCTGCGCCTGCTCGCGGTCTCCGGCGAGGAGCGGCTCGAGGGCGAGGGCATCAGCGATGCGCCCACCCTGACCGAGGCCGACATCGACCTGGTCTTCACCAACTGGCGTGGCGTCTTCGCCCCTCCCGGCATCAGCGATGAGCGGCGTGACGAGCTGATCGCGATGCTCGAGGAGATGCACGAAACCCCCGAGTGGCAGCAGGCCCTCGAGGACAACGGCTGGATCGACGAGTTCAAGACCGGCGACGACTTCTCGACGTTCCTGCAGGAGCAGGACGAGCGCGTCGCCACCACCCTCGAGGAGCTGGACCTGCTGTGAGCACATCACTGGACACCACCCGTCAGACACCTGACGCTCCCCCGCCCGCGGCGCCCGATCGCGACATGGCACAGCTCGGCCTCGCCGCGCTGCTCGTCGTGGTCGGCGCCTACACCTTCTATGACGCCACGACACTGAGGATCGGCTTCGGCGACCCGGTCGGGCCGCGGTTGTTCCCCTACGTCATCGGCGCGGTCACGGTCGCACTCGGCGTGCTCCTCGTGCTGGCCACCCTGCGCGGCAACGTGCCGGAGGCCGAGGGTGGCGAGGACGTCGACCTGCGGCAGACCGCCGACTGGCTCACCGTCGCCAAGCTCGTCGGCGTGCTGCTCTTCACCGCGCTGACCGTCTCGTTCCTGGGCTGGGCCATCAGCGGCGCCGTGCTGTTCATCGGCGCCGCGTGGTCGCTCGGCAGTCGCACCCTCGTGCGCGACGTGATCGTCGGCATCGTGCTGTCGGTCGGCACCTGGTACGCCTTCCATGAAGGCCTGGGCGTCATCCTCCCCGCCGGGATCCTGGACGGGGTGCTCTGATGGACAACCTCGGACTGCTGATCGACGGCTTCGGTGCCGTCCTCACCCCGCAGAACCTCTTGTTCGCCTGCATCGGCGTGCTCCTCGGCACGTTCGTCGGCGTGCTTCCCGGCATCGGCCCGGCCATGGCAGTCGCGCTGCTGCTGCCGGTCACCTACGGCCTCGACCCGATTCCGGCTTTCATCATGTTCGCCGGCATCTACTACGGCGGCATGTACGGCGGCTCGACGACATCGATCCTGCTGAACACCCCCGGGGAGTCGGCGTCGGTCATGACAGCGCTCGAGGGCAACCTCATGGCGCGGGCCGGACGGGCCTCCCAGGCACTCGCGACGGCTGCCATCGGGTCCTTCATCGCCGGCACCATCGGCACGCTGCTGGTGGTCTTCTTCGCCCCGGCGCTGGCCTCGGTGGCGGTCGAGATCGGGGCGCCGTCCTACTTCGCACTCATGGTGCTCGCCATGGTCAGCGTCACCAGCGTGCTGGGCGGATCGCCGCTGCGCGGGTTCATCGCGCTGTTCCTCGGGCTCACCATCGGCCTGGTCGGCCTCGACCTCAACACCGGCCAGCCCCGGCTCAGCTTCGACCAGCCGCTCCTCGCGGACCGCATCGACGTCGTCGTGGTCGCGGTCGGCATCTTCGCCCTCGGCGAGGCGCTCTGGGTGGCGGCCCACCTGCGCCGCAGTCCGGCCCACGTGATCCCCGTCGGTCGCCCCTGGATGGATCGTTCGGACTTCCGTCGCTCCTGGGGCCCGTGGCTCCGGGGGACGGCCTACGGCTTCCCCTTCGGAGCCCTGCCGGCCGGCGGAGCAGAGATCCCGACCTTCCTGTCCTACATCACCGAGAAGCGCCTCGCCGCTCGCCGGGGGGAGGACGAGTTCGGCAAGGGTGCGATCGAGGGCGTCGCCGGACCGGAGGCCGCCAACAACGCCTCGGCCGCCGGCACGTTCGTTCCGCTCCTCGCACTGGGCCTCCCGGTCACGGCGACCTCCGCGGTCATGCTCGCCGCGCTCCAGGGCTACGGCATCGAGCCGGGTCCCGGTCTGATGACCGACCAGCCCGAGCTGGTCTGGGCACTGCTGGCCAGCCTGCTCATCGGCAACGTGCTGCTGCTGGTCCTGAACCTGCCGCTCGCTCCCGTGTGGGCCAAGCTGCTGCAGATCCCCCGCCCGCAGCTCTACGCAGGGATCCTGTTCTTCGCCTCGTTGGGCGCGTACGCCGCCAACATCCAGGCGTTCGACCTGGTCCTGCTGCTGCTGCTGGGCCTGCTCGGACTGATGATGCGACGGTTCGGGCTACCCGTGCTCCCGCTGATCCTGGGCGTGATCCTCGGCCCGCTCATGGAGCTCCGGCTGCGTGAGGCGATGGCCATCTCGGGTGGCGAGGTGTCGGCACTGTGGAGCGAGCCCCTCGCCGTGCTGGTCTACCTGGTCGTGGCGACCGCCGTGGTCGCCCCGCTGGTGCTCCGCCGGATCCGCCCGGCGCCGGCCGCGGTGGCCGTGCACGCAGGAACCGCAGTCGAGGACGAGGAGAAGGTGCGATGACGACGATCGTGGTGGGCTGGACGCCCGACGAGTTCGGTGAGGCCGCGCTCCGGCGCGGCATCGAGGAGGCGACGCTCCGGGAGGGTCGCATCGTGGTGGTCAACGCCACCCGCGGCGACGCCCTGGTCGACGAGCGCTACGCCGACGCGGACCAGGTCGCCGCACTCGTGGCCGAGCTGGGAGGGGCCGGGATCGAGGTCGACGTACGCCGCTCGATGGGCGCCGACGTCGGCGACCAGGTGCTGGCGGTGGCTGCCGACGTGTCGGCCGACCTGGTCGTGATCGGCCTCCGGCGGCGTACGCCCGTCGGCAAGCTGCTCATGGGCAGCGTCGCGCAGCGGATCCTGCTCGGCGCCGAGTGCGCGGTGCTGGCGGTCAAGCCGGCCTGATCCAGGACACGACGAAGGGCCCGGTCCAGTGGACCGGGCCCTTCGTTTCTGCGTTGGTACCCCCGACCGGATTTGAACCGGCGTTACCGCCGTGAGAGGGCGACGTCCTAGGCCGCTAGACGACGGGGGCTTGCAGGTGCTGCTCGGTAGCAGCGGGCGAAACTCTATCGAACGATGGAGAGCCGCACAAAATCCTGTCCCGGAGGACCGGATCTCGCTGGGGTACTAGGACTCGAACCTAGAACAACTGGACCAGAACCAGCCGTGTTGCCAATTACACCATACCCCATGGGGGTATCAGTTCGATCGCTGCGACCGTCCTGACCACCACGTCGGTTCGTTGCAGAACCGATCCCGAACGTTACACGCGGGGCGCGGGGGCATCCAAAACGGGCCCACCCGAATCGGATCTGGCGGCGCCGACCGCCGGCACTCCTCCGACCGGCGGACCCGTGCTTGCCAGTCCCATCGCCTTCGCCACCCACGTGGCGAGGCCGAGGTAGACCAGCGACTGGGTCAGGGTGGAGAGGATCATCCACCAGCTGCTGTCGCCTGTCGCGTTGAGCGCGGTGGTGAGGTCTCCGAACGCCAGGGCGAGGCCGAAGGCGAGGAAGTTGTTGAGGACGTGCATCGCGATCGCGGCCTCGAGGCCGCCCGTACGGATCACCAGGATCCCGGCGACGACGCCGAAGGCGAAGCGGTCGAAGAAGACCGGCGGGGCCTGGGAGAAGCCGTGGAAGAGCGCGAAGATCAGCGCCGGCCCGAGCACGGCGAGCGCCTGGGACGTACGCCGGGACACGCGCAGGGAGCCGAATGCCTGGGTGAGGTACCCGCGGAACAGGTACTCCTCGCCGGCGGCCTGCAGGGGTGTGAGCAGCAGGATCACGAGGAGGAAGTCGCGGGTGCGCGACGTGAACTCGTTGACCTCGCCGACCGGCGACTCCCCCGGCGACAGCGGCAGCAGGAGGCCGACTCCCAGCGACGCGATCAGCGCGACGACGGCGAGCGGGAGGCAGACCAGCAGGAAACCCCAGCGCAGCCGTGGACGCACCGACGAGACCCACCGCGGCTTCAGGCGGTGGAACCACCAGGTGATCGCGAAGGTGAGCGGGATCGCGGCGGCGATCACGATGTTGAGGAGCGCCAGGCCGGCCGGCGTGGCCTCGGCCGTCAGGTCGAGCACCGCGCCTGCGTCGTCGCCGCTGTAGCCGGCCGCCATCAGGCCGGCGAAGAAGAGTCCCCCTGCGACGAGCGGGACGACGCCGAACACGAGCAGCAGGAGCAGCAGCGAGCCCACGATCGATCGCCACTCGCCGGGGCGCCCGACCCGGTGCAGCTGGTGGTACTGCGGCCGGAAGTCGGGCGGGAGCGGGGTGGTCATCGCGACGGTCTCAGGCCACGGCGGACTGGAGCCGCGCCAGGCTCCGCTCGCGACCCAGCAGCTCCATCGACTCGAACAACGGCGGGCTGATCCGCTTGCCGGTGACCGCCACGCGGACGGGCCCGAAGGCCACCCGCGGCTTGAGCTCCATGCCCTCGATCAGCGCCACGCGCAGTGCCTCCTCGATGGCCGCGGTCGACCACTCGTGCAGGCCCGCCAGCGCGTCGTACGACGCCTGGACGACGCCGCGACCGGTCTCGTCGAGCAGCTTGGCGACGTCGTCGGCGTCGCGGGCGAAGTCGGCCTCGTCGACGAAGAGGAAGCCCAGCATCGGCGCGGCCTCGGTGAGCTTGTTGATCCGCTCGGCGACCAGCGGCATCGCCAGCTCGAGGAGCTGTGCGTCGGCGTCCGTGACCGGGTCGCTCACGACGCCCGCCTCCTTGAGGAACGGCAGCGCACGGTGGGTGATGTCGTCGGTGGAGAGCAGGCGCATGTGTGAGGCGTTGATGGCCTCGGCCTTCTTGAGGTCGAAGCGCGCCGGGTTGGGGTTGACGTCCTTGATGTCGAACGCCTCGACCATCTCCTCGAGCGAGAAGATGTCGCGGTCGGCGGCGATCGCCCAGCCGAGGAGCGCGAGGTAGTTGAGCAGGCCCTCGGGCAGGAAGCCCTGCTCGCGGTAGGCCAGCGCGTGCGCCTCGGGGTCGCGCTTGGAGAGCTTCTTGTTGCCCTGGCCCATGACGTAGGGCAGGTGGCCGTAGGTCGGCACCTCCTTGGCGATGCCGAGCGCGACGAGCGCCTCGAACAGCGCCAGCTGGCGAGGGGTGCTGGAGAGCAGGTCCTCGCCGCGCAGGACGTGGGTGATCTCCATGAGCGCGTCGTCGATCGGGTTGACCAGGGTGTAGAGCGGGTCGCCGTTGGCGCGCGAGAGCGCGAAGTCGGGGACGTTCTCGGTCTCGAACGTGATGTCGCCGCGGACGGCGTCGTTCCAGGTGATCGAGCCGTCGGGCATCCGGAACCGCACGATCGGCGAGCGACCCTCGGCCTCGAAGGTGGTGCGCTGCTCGGCGGACAGGTCACGGCAGAAGCCGTCGTAGCCCTGCATCTTCGAGCCCGACGCCTGGCGGCGGGCGGTGACCTCGTCGTTGGTGCAGAAGCAGTCGTAGGAGTACGACGAGTCGCGCAGCTGCGCGAGCACGTCGCGGTAGATGTCACCGCGCTCGCTCTGCTTGTAGGGCCCGTGCGGGCCGCCGACCTCGATGCCCTCGTCCCAGTCGAGCCCGAGCCAGCGCCACAGCTCGAGGATCGCGTCGTACGACTCCTGGGTGCTGCGCTCGCGATCGGTGTCCTCCATCCGGAAGACGATCTGGCCGCCGTGGTGGCGGGCGAAGGCCCAGTTGAACAGGGCCGTGCGGACCAGGCCGACGTGCGGCGAGCCGGTGGGCGAGGGACAGAAACGGACGCGGACGGGCGAGGACATGAGAGGTGCTCAGCTTCCGGGGTTCGAGGTGCGGAGGGCGACGGGGTTGGTCAGGGCGCCGATGCCGGCGATCGAGATCTCGACCTCGTCGCCGACCTGCATCGGACCGACACCCTCGGGGGTGCCGGTGAGGATCAGGTCGCCGGGCAGCAGCGTCATCACCGAGGAGACGTGCGCGACGAGGGTCGGGATGTCGAAGATCATGTCGGCGGTCGAGCCGTCCTGGACGACGTCGCCGTTGAGGTAGGTCTGCACCGCGCGGCCGTCGATGAACGCCTGCGGGTCGAGGTCGGTCTCGATCCACGGCCCGACCGGGCAGAACGAGTCGAAGCCCTTGGACCGGGTGAACTGCACGTCGGACTTCTGCAGGTCGCGGGCGGTCACGTCGTTGGCGATCGTGTAGCCGAAGATCACGTCGGTGGCCTGCTCGGCGGGGACGTCGCGGCAGATGCGGCCGATGACCACGGCGAGCTCGCCCTCGTAGTGGAGGTTCGAGGTCTGCGGCGGGTAGAAGATCGGATCGCCCGGACCGACCACGGACGTGTTGGGCTTGAGGAACATCAGCGGCTCGGCGGGCAGGTCGTTGCCCATCTCGGCGGCGTGGGCGGCGTAGTTGCGCCCGATCCCGATGACCTTGCTGCGCGGGATCACCGGCGCGAGGAGTCGTACGTCGCTGAGCTTGAGCTCCTCGTCCATGAGCTTGATGCCGACGTAGAGCGGGTCGCCGGTGAGGGGCACGATGATGGAGTCGTCGGCGGGCTGGCCGAACTCGTCGACGTCGCCGGTGACGACGCCGAAACGCGGCTCCTCGCCCGTGCTGAACCTGCAGATGCGCATGGAGCGACCCTAACGACTGGCCGCACGCCCCAGCGCATCGAGAGCGGCGTCGACGTCGGCCGCGGTCGTCGACCAGTTGCTGACGCTGACCCGGAGCACGGCCCGACCGCGCCACCGCGAGCCGGTGGTCCAGGCCGTGCCGTCCGCGAGCATCGCCGCGACGACCGCGCGGGTGGCGTCGTCGTCGCCGAAGACCGCGCACACCTGCGTGAACTCGACGTCGTTGAGCACCTCGGCCCCGTCGATGGCGGCGATCCGGTCGGCGAAGGAGCGCGCGTGCGTGCAGTAGCCGTCGACCAGCGCCGCCACCCCGTCGCGTCCGAGCGACCGCAGCACCGCCCAGACAGGGAACGCCCGACCCCGCCTGCTGATCTCCGGGACCTTGTCCATCGGCTCCCCGGCCGCGTCGAAGATCAGGTAGTCGCCGTGCATCCCCATCGCCGCGCGGAGCGCCGCCCGGTCGCGGACGATGGCGAGGCCGCAGTCGTACGGGACGTTGAGGGTCTTGTGCGCATCCGTCGCCCACGAGTCGGCGCTCTCGTAGCCGGTCGTCAGGCGCCGGCGGTCCGGCGACGCCGCGGCGAAGAGCCCGAACGCTCCGTCGACGTGGACCCAGGCGCCCGCATCGTGGGCTGCGGCGATGGTCTCCACGAACGGGTCGAACGCGCCCGAGTGCACGTTGCCGGCCTGGAGACAGACGATCGTCGGCGTGCCGTCACCCGCCTCCAGCGCAGCGGTGAGGGCGGCGGCCTCGATCCGGCCCTGGTCGTCGGCGGCCACCGGTTCGGGCGCACCCAGCCCGAGGTAGCGCAGCGCGAGGTCGATGGTGTCGTGCCGTTCGGCGCCGACGAGGACGCGTACGCCCGGTGAGCCGACGAGGCCCTGCGTGGCGACGTCCCACCCGTGGCGGCGCAGCACCTCGTCGCGGGCCGCGGTCAGGCAGGTGAAGTTGGCCATCGTGCCGCCGGTGACGAAGCCGACCGCACTGTCGTCGGGGAGGCCGAGCAGGTCGAGCAGCCACGTCTCGGTCAGCTCCTCGATCGCCGAGTGCGCGGGTGTGAGCACACGCAGGCCGGAGTTCTGGTCCCACGCGCTGACCAGCCAGTCGACCGCCAGCGCGGCGGGGTGCGTACCCCCGATGACGAAGCCGAAGAACCGGCCGCCCGGCATCGCGGTCAGGCCGGGGTCGCACGCCGCGGCGAGCTCGTCGACGACCGTCGCGGGATCGGTCGGCCCGTCCGGGAGGTCGCGCACCAGGCGCTCGGCGATCCCGTCGGTGTCGAGCCGGGGCGGCACGGGTCGTGCGGCGAGGGAGTCGAGCCACTCGAGAGCCAGGGCGTGGGCGCGGTCGAGGCCGGCGCTGCGGTCGATCATCTCGTCAGTGTCCGCCTGCGGGCGCCTACGCACTAGCGTCGGAGCAGTGAAGGTTCTGCCCGCCGCCGAGTGGCGTCCACGCGCCGAGGCGCACGCCGCCCGCGTCGACGCCTTCGTCGAGCCGCACCTCGCCCGCCGCGCGGAGAAGGTCTCGCACCCGGTCCACGACTTCCTCTTCACCTACTACTCCCACCGCCCCGCGCAGCTGCGCCGCTGGCACCCGGGCTTCGGGGTCGGGCTGGAGGGCGGCTCCGACTATGCGGGCCTCAAGGGCTATGCGTCGGACCCGGTCACCGTCTCTGCGGCGTACGTCACCTCGCAGGCGCCGCTGCTCCGCCAGCTGCGCACGCTGCTGACCGCGACGGCCGGGCGTACGCCCCAGCTCGGCTGCTTCGGCCTGCACGAGTGGGCGATGGTGCACCGGTCGGCCGAGCACGGCACGCGTCACGACTGGCCCCTCCGACTGGGCCAGGAGGGCACCGACGCCGTCGTCGAGTCGCACCGGATCGGCTGCTCGCACTTCGACGCCTTCCGGTTCTTCACCCCGACCGCGCGCCCGCTCAACACCCTCCAGCCCGGGCCGGACGACCGCCCGGACTTCGAGCAGCCGGGCTGCCTCCATGCCGGGATGGACCTCTACAAGCATGCGTTCCGGCTCACGCCGATGGTGCCGAGCGACCTGGTCGCCGACTGCTTCGAGCTCGCCCGCGAGATCCGGGTGCTCGACATGCGCGCGGCGCCGTACGACCTCGCGGACCTCGGCTTCGAGCCCGTCCGGATCGAGACGACGGAAGGCAAGGCGGAGTACGTCGCGGCGCAGCGCGGGTTCGCCGAGCGAGGAGCACCGCTGCGGGCGCGATTGATCGAGGAGTGCGAGCGGCTGCTGGCTCAGAACTCGTAGCCGAAGGCCTCGATCGTGTCGGCGAAGACGTCGGCGACCCGCTGCTTCGAGGCCGGGGTGTAGAGCTCGCGGTAGTGGCCGGCCGGGCGCGCGTTGCCCTTGGCGCGCGGGAGGTCGGGCGACCGGGCAGGCCGAGCTGCGACCAGACCTCGCCGAGCTCGGTGTCGAGCGCCTCGTAGCGCAGCACGCGGTCGAGCGCCATCTCGCCGCGGATGCGGTAGAGCCGGCGGTTGTTGGCGAGCTGCTCGATCCAGATCTCCTGGACGTAGGCCTCGAAGTCGGGCAGCTCGTCGCGGTCCTTGTACTTCCAGAAGTAGAGGGAGACGACCGCGTCCCACGGGTTCCGCTCGATCGCAAAGGTGAAGTAGTCGGCGAACGTCTCCGTACCGACCAGGTCGCGGACCGCCTTGGCGCCCATGTGGTTGTACGCCTTGCGCGCGAGCGGCGGCGACTCGAAGTTCTGCGGCGGACGGCCGCCGGCGGCCTGGCGCAGCGCCTCGTCCTCGGGGCTGATCTCGGTGATGATGTCGTCCGGCCCGCACACCTTCGACAGCGCGATCTCGACGCTCGTGCCCGCGGTCTTGCGGGTCTTGAGGAAGATGAAGCGGTGCTGGTGGGACGCGATCACGGGCACGACCCTATCGGCCGTGCCGCCGATACGGTTGCTGCCGTGACCGACCCCCTGACAGCCGACGGCCAGCCCCACCTGAACCGGCACTTCCGCGCTGACGACTGGTACGGCGACGACCTCGGCGCTGCCCGCTTCACCGACTGCACGTTCACCGACGTCGACCTCAGCGAGGCCTCGACGTCGGGCGCGACGTTCGAGCGGTGCACCTTCCACGGCGGGCGGTTCAACGCCTCGGTCCACCGGGCGACGGCGTTCGTCGGGTGCGACTTCCGGCGTACGTCGTTCTTCGACGCGACCCTCGACGGCTGCAAGCTGGTCGGCACGGTGTTCAGCGAGTGCACGCTCCGACCGCTGACCGTGATCGGCGGATCATGGCTCGGTGTGACGATCCGCGGCGCGAACCTCTCGCGGCTCGACCTCACCGGCGTCGACCTGCGCGAGGCCGACCTCTCGATGACCGACCTGACCCTCACCACCCTGGCCCGCGCCAGGCTCGACCGGGCAGTCCTGCGCGACACTGTCCTCGACCGCACCGACCTGCGCGGGGCGAGCCTCGACGGCGTCGACCTGTCGGCAGCGAAGCTGAAGAAGACGAAGCTCGACCTCGCCGGTGCCGTGCTGCTGGCCGAGCTCCACGGCGCCGAGGTGGACTCCTGACCGCGCGCGGTCCGGACTGGACGTACGTCGTGGACGCTGGACGCCCGGCATGCCGGGCGTCGAGCGGACGATGGTCCGCTCAAGCGGGGCCGTGGACGCGGGCGCGCAAGCCGTCGATCACCAGGTCGAGCCCGAGGTCGAAGTCGGGCAACGACTCCAGCGACCGCTCGACCGCGCCGACGCTGACGGCCTGGCGGGCCGTCTGCTCCTCGAAGGCGTGCCCGAAGACGTAGTGGACGAGCGTCCGCGACGCGACCGGGACGAGCTCGTCGGGGACGTCGGCGTCGGCCAGCACCTTCTCCATCTCGGCGACCGGCCCGGCCGCGCCGAGCCCGAAGGCCCACACGGTCGCCACGACATCAGCCCCGTCCGTACAGGCGAGCATCGCCAGGCGCAGCTCGGAGCACACCTCGCGCAGCTGGTCGGGCCACTCGTTCGCCGTACGAGGTCGCGCGCCGCGGGCGAGGATCTCGTCGGCGACGGCGGCGAGGAGCGCCTGCTTGTTGGCGAAGTGGTGGTAGATCGCGCTCGGCTGCACGTCGAGCTCGGCACCGAGGCGGCGCATCGTCAACGCGGCCAGTCCGTGGGTGTCGAGGAGGGCGACGGCGTGCGCGAGCACGTCGCTGCGGTGATGAGCCACACACCCTCCTCGGCCATTCTCGGCGGCTGGACGGCGTTGACGGCGCCCTCGCCGACCACCCTAACCTGAACACTGTTCAGGTTGCCCGCTGCGACCGCCAGCAAGGATCCCGATGACCGCCGCCACCCACGCCCGCGTCCGCCGACGAGGACACCCCGGGCTCGTCGTCGCCGACCCGCGACATCGCCCTCATCGCAGCCTTCGCCGCCCTCATCAGCGCCAGTGCCTACGTCGGTGCGATCCCCGTCGGCAGCGCCGGCGTACCCATCACGCTCCAGACCCTGACGGTGATGCTGGCCGGCTGCGTGCTGGGCCCGGTGCGCGGCTTCTCGGCGGTCACGCTCTACCTCGCGCTCGGTGCCGTCGGACTCCCCGTGTTCGCCGAGCACTCGTCGGGCGTCGGCGTCTTCAGCGGCCCCAGCGGTGGCTACCTGATCTCGTTCCCGATCGCCGCGGCCCTTGCCGGCTTCCTCGTGAAGTACGTCGCCCGCGACCTTCGCACGCGCGCGCTCGTCATCTTCGCCTGCTCGATCGCCGCCAGCATCCTGGTGATCCACGTGATGGGCGTCCTCGGGATGAAGCTCTACTTCGACGTCTCGCTGCGTGAGGCCATCTCCTACGACGCGCCCTTCTGGATCGGCGACGTGGTCAAGACCTCGCTGGTGGCGATGATCGCCGCCGAGGTGCACCGCGCCTTCCCGCAGCTGCTGCAGCGTCGCTGATCCTTGCCGACGATCCAGCTCGACGCAGCGTCCGTCCGGGTCCCGCTGCCGGGCCGCGGTGAGCGCGAGATCCTCGCGCCGACCTCGCTGACCGTGACCGAGCAACGCGTCGCGGTGATCGGCGCCAACGGGTCCGGGAAGTCGACGCTCGCACGGCTGGTCAACGGGCTCGTCCGCGCGTCGTCGGGCCGGGTCACGGTCGACGGTCGCGACGTCGCGCGCGAGGGTGCTGCCGTACGCCGGATGGTCGGATTCTGCTTCACCGACCCGGCCGCGCAGCTGGTGATGCCGACCTGCGTCGAGGACATCGAGCTGTCGCTGCGCCGCATTGTGTCGGGCACCGCCGCCCGGCGGGAGCGTGCACTCGAGGTGCTCGCCGCCAACGGTCTGGCGGAGCACGCGCACGACTCGGTCCACTCGCTCTCCGGCGGCCAGCGCCAGCTGCTCGCCCTCGCCGGCGTGCTCGCGCTCGAACCGACGATCGTCGTCGCCGACGAGCCGACGACGCTCCTCGACCGCGCCAACACCCGTCGCGTCGGTGACGCGCTGCTCGCCCTGGCCCAGCAGCTGTTGCTGGTCACCCACGACCTCGACCTCGCCGCCCGTTGCGACCGCGTGGTCGTCATCCACGAGGCGAGGGTGGTCGCCGACGGATCACCGGGCGAGTCGATCGCCCACTACACGGACCTCGTCGACCATGAGTGACCTGATGGCCGGGCTCCACCAGCCCGGCACCACGGTGCTCCACCGCGCACCGGTCGGAGCGAAGGTGCTCGGCCTCGCGGGCCTGAGCCTCGCGATCGTCATCGTCCGCGACGTCCGCACGGCACCGGTCTTCCTCGTCGTCACCCTGCTGCTGGCCGCGCTGGCCCGGGTGCCGTGGCGATCGGTGTGGCGCGCGGCCCGCGGGGTGCTGGTGATCGCGGTCGTCGCGGGCGCCCTCCAGTGGTGGTGGTACGGCGCGGACAAGGCCGTCGAGACGTTCCTCGACCTGCTCAGCCTGGGCCTCGCTGCGCTGTCGCTGACCGCCACCACGACGGTCAACGAGATGGTGGACGCCCTCTCCGGATGGGCCCGTCCGCTGAGGTTCGTGGGCATCGACCCGGATCGGGTCGCCCTCACCGTCGCCCTCACGATCGGCGCCCTGCCGGGCACGATCGCGATCGCGCGCGAGACCCGGGACGCCGCCCGGGCCCGCGGCCTCGACCGCAACCCGAGGGCGTACCTCTCCCCTTTCGTGATCCGCGTCGTCGCCCGCGCGCACGAGTCCGGCGACGCGCTGCACGCGCGCGGGATCGGCGACTGATCAGGAACGCTGGTTGAGGAACCAGCGGTGTCCGAAGGGGTCGCGGAACACCGCCACCCGACCCACCGGCGGGTTGTCCTCGGGACCCCGGTCGAGGGTGACGCCGGCGCCGGTCACGCTCTCGCAGAGCGCGTCGACGTCATCGACCTCGAGGTGCAGCGAGACCGCAGCGCCACGCGACGTGTCGGGCGCGGCGATGCCGACGGACTCGAACACGTCCGACATCATCCAGCGCCCGCCCCCGACGGCCAGCTCGACGTGACCGATGTGGCCGTCGTCGTCCATGACGATCGGCTCGACGACGACCTCGGCTCCCAGCACCTCGACGTACCAGTCGATCGCGCGGCGCGCGTCGTCGACGCAGATGTACGGAGTCAGCTCACCCATGCCGCCACCTCACCAGCCGGGCGGGCGCCTGTCCACCCATGGAGCGGCTGATTCGACCTGCGCCGCGACCGAGAGCAGCAGCTCCTCCTCCGCCGGACGCGCGGCGAGCATCACCCCGACCGGGAGCCCGTCGTCGGTCCAGTGGAGCGGGAGCGAGACAGCCGGCATGCCGGTGACGTTCCAGGCAGAGGTCCAGGGCGTGAAGGCCTTCTGGTTCGCGAAGTCGCGTGCCGGGTCGGCGTCGTCGCGGAGCTCGCCGACGAGCGCCGGCGGCGTCGCCAGGGTCGGCGTGAGGACGACGTCGTACGCCGCCAGCGCGGCCAGTGCCGCAGCCGCGTGCTGCCGCAACCGGCCGATGGCGAGGCCGAACTCGGGGCCGCTGACGGCGTGACCGCGCTCGCCCAGCCAGCGGGTGAGCGGGCGGAGGCGGTCCTCGCGACCGGGCGGCGCAGGGGACAACGCGGTGAGCACGGCCCAGCACGTCTCGAAGTCCGCCACTGCGTCGGGCGGGATCGGGACCGGGACGTCCTCGACGTCGTGGCCGAGCTCCGTGAGCAGGCGTGACGCGTCCTCCCACGCGGTGACGCTGGACTGGGCGACGTCCACGTCTGCGATGACGGGCGTGATGAAGCGCGCGACGCGGAGCCGACCGGGGTCCCGGTCGCAGGCGTCGAGGAACGGGCCTGACGGCGGTGGCGCCCAGAACGGGTCGCCGACGCGGCGACCGGCCAGCACGTCGAGGAGGGCGGCGGCGTCGCGGACCGTGCGGGCGAGGGTGCCGGGGGTCGCGAGCCCGACCGGGTCGCCGTACCGCGGGGCACCGCTGATCCGGCCTCGCGACGGCTTGAGGCCGACGAGGCCGCAGCAGGAGGCCGGGATCCGGATCGAGCCGCCGCCGTCCGAGCCCGGCGCGACGGGCAGCAGTCCGGCTGCGACGGCCGCGGCCGCACCGCCCGACGAACCACCGGCAGTGCGGGTGGTGTCCCACGGCGTGACGGCGGCAGGAGCGACGTCGGGCTCGGTGTAGCAGGGCGAGCCGAACTCCGGGGTGTTCGTCTTGCCCAGGCTCGGCATGCCTGCGGCCTCGATCGTGAGGACGAGGTCGTCGGACTCCTCGGGCACGAAGTCGTCGTAGGCCGCCGAGCCGAAGGTCGTGCGGACCCCTGCCGTCGGGTGGAGGTCCTTGATGCCCGTCGGGACGCCCCAGAGCGGACCTGCGTCCGTGGGGCGTCCCGTCTGGTGGAGCAGCGTGGTGAGTCGGCGCGCGTGCTCGAGCGCCCGATCGTGGGTGGTCGTGATGAACGCACCCACTGCCCCACGAATGGGATCAGCGGCACGATCGGCGTAGTGCTCGACCAGCTCGAGCGGCGACACGTCACCGTTGCGTACGGCGTCGCCCTGCTCGAGCGCGGTCAGGTCGTGGAGCACCTGCCGACCGTACCCATGTCTCGGCCTGTCGAGACTCAGGCAGCGATGACGACCTCGTGCGCCACGAGGGCGTCGAGCGCACCGAGCAGGCGCTGGACGGCGGCCTCGTCGGCCAGCGGGTCACCCTCGACAGCCGACTCGTCGACGACGATGCCGTCCACGACGACCGCACCGGCGATGGTGGCGGAGTGGCGGGCGTGCTCGTGCGACCACTTGCCGCCGTACGGCGTCGGGGTGGCGCCGATGGCGGCGAAGGGCTTGCCGACGATGGCGCCCTGGCCGTAGGGCCGCGACAGCCAGTCGATGGCGTTGTTGAGCACGGCCGGCATCGTGCCGTTGTACTCGGGGGTGACGGCAAGGACCCGATCAGCGGCGGCGACGGACTCGCGCAGGGCGGTGGCGGCGGCGGGGGCGGCCTCGCCGTCGCGCTCCTCGTTGTAGAACGGGACGTCGTCGAGGCCCTCGAGGACGTCGACGGTGACACCAGCGGGGGCGTGGTCGCGAAGGTGCTCGGCGATGCGGCGGTTCAGGCTGCCGTTGCGGGTGGAGCCGAGGAGGACTGCGACGCGGGTCTGCTTGTCAGTGGTCATGAAGATCGAAACGGACCGCGGTCCGTTTCTATTCCGGTGCCCGTGAACTTTCTTCCCGCCTAGGCTGACGAGCGTGACCCGACTGCTCCCGATGGCGGACGAGCCCGCCCCGGAGCGGGCCGACGCGGCGCGCAACCGCGAGGCCATCCTCGCCGCGGCGCTCGAGCTGGTCCGGACGCGGGGGGTCGACTGCGTGACGATGGAGACGGTCGCCGCCGAGGCCGGCGTCGGCAAGGGCACGCTGTTCCGGCGGTTCGAGAGCCGTGAGGGCCTGATGGCCGCGGTGCTCAACGAGTCCGAGGCGGCCTGGCAGGCCAGTGTGATCTCCGGTCCCCCGCCGCTCGGGCCCGGAGCCCCGCCGATGGAGCGGCTGCTGGCCTTCGGCCACTCGCGCATGCAGACCAACGTCACCTCCGGCGCGCTGATCAAGGCCGCCACGGGCGACAGCTCCGCGCGCTCGCGGGCCGCCGCGTCGTTCGCGGTCATGCACGTACGCCACCTGCTGGGCGAGCTGCGCGTGAGCGGCGACCTGGTCCTGCTGTCGATCGCGATCCTCGCCCCGCTCGACATCATGGTCATCGAGCAGCAGCAGCGCGACCACATCTCCATCGACCGGATCGAGGCCGGCTGGGACGACCTGGTGCGTCGGGTCGTCGGCGGCTGAGCTCAGCCCACACCCGGAGACGGCGATGCGTACGTCTCGGGTCATGACGGGTTCCCTGCCGGTGACCACCGGATGCAGAGGGCGTCGTGGACGAGGGGTACGGCCGGGGTCCCGGCGCGCTCGCACGCCTCGGCGACCAGTCGCTCGGTCTCGTCGAGCGCCACGGCCTGCTCGTCGTCGGGCAGCAGCGCGACGTGGGAGACCGTGGACACGAAGCCGCGCCACTGCTCGGGCGTGAGCATCCACGTCCAGCGGAAGGCGCCCTGCTCTGCGGTGCCGGTCGCCAGACCGAGCCGCTCGAGTGCCGCGGTGTCCTCGGGCAGCGCCAGCGCCGGGTCGAGACCGAGGGCCCGCCACTGCCAGTCGTGCTCCAGCACGGGGACGTTCCAGACACAGCCGAGCCAGCCGCCGGGCCGCAGCACCCGCGCCACCTCCGCGGCGGACTCGTCCTTCGGGAACCAGTGCCACGCGTCCGCCACGAGGACGGCGTCGACGGAGTCGTCCGCGATCGGCAGCGCGTCCGCGCCGGACTCGTGGACGCGTACGCCGGAGTGGCGCTCCGCGATCAGCTCGCCCATCCGGACGTCCGGCTCGACCACGTCGACGTCGAGGCCGCGCGCCACCAGGCGGTCGGTGAGCTTGCCCGTCCCGGCGCCGACCTCCGCCACGCGTCGAGCACCCGGCGGGAGGAGCCAGCCGACCGCCTCGTCGGGGTAGCCGGGACGCCAGCGGTGGTACTCGTCAGCCCAGGCTCCGAAGCTGGTCGCGCGCGCGGTCGTCATCCGCAGCAACCTAGATCACGGCTAGCGCTGGTGCCGACGCAGCCCGAAGGTCAGCCCGTCGACCAGCGCGCCCCACGACGCCTCGATCACGTTGGCCCCGACGCCGACCGTGACCCACGTCGACTCGCCGTCCGTGGTCTCGATGAGCACGCGGGTGATCGCATCGGTGCCGTGGCCCTGGTCGAGGATGCGGACCTTGTAGTCGATCAGCTCGAAGCCGGCGACCTCGGGGAACGCCTGGCCGATCGCCTCCCGCAGCGCTGCGTCGAGGGCGTTGACCGGACCGTTGCCCTCGCCCGTGACGACATAGCGCACGCCCTCGGACGTGAGCTTCACCGTCGCCTCGGACACGGCCTCGCCGTCCGTACGGGTCTCGGTGATGACGCGCCACGACTCGACGTCGAAGTACGACGGCCGCGCGCCCTCGACCTCCTCGGCGAGCAGCAGCTCGAAGGACGCGTCGGCGGCCTCGAAGGTGTAGCCGCCCTGCTCCATCTCCTTCACGCGGGCCGTCACGCGGGTGACCAGCTCGCGGTCCTCCGACAGGTCGTAGCCGAGCTCCCTGCCCTTCAGCTCGATCGACGCACGGCCGGCCATGTCGGAGACGAGCAGGCGCATGTCGTTGCCGACGACGAGGGGGTCGAGGTGCTGGTAGAGATCGGGATCGACCTTGATCGCGCTCGCGTGCAGCCCCGCCTTGTGCGCGAACGCCGACGTTCCGACGTACGGCTGGCGCGAGGCGGGCGGCACGTTGGTGACCTCGGCGACGGCGTGCGCGATGCGGGTCGCCTCGCGGAGCAGGCCCTGCGGCAGGACGGTGCGGTCCAGCTTGAGCTCGAGGTTGGCGACGACGGTGACGAGGTCGGCGTTGCCGGTGCGCTCGCCGTAGCCGTTGATGCAGCCCTGCACGTGCGTGGCGCCGGCGGCGACCGCGGCGAGCGAGTTGGCGACCGCGCAGCCGCTGTCGTTGTGGGCGTGGATGCCGACGCGCGCGCCGGTCGTGTCGATCACGTCGAGGACCACGTCGGAGACCCAGTCGGGCAGCATCCCGCCGTTGGTGTCGCAGAGTGCGACGACCTCGGCACCAGCCTCGGTGGCGGTGCGCAGGACCTCGAGGGCGTACGCCCGGTTGGCGCGGTAGCCGTCGAAGAAGTGCTCCGCGTCGAGGAAGACCGTCTGTCCCTCCTCGCGGAGGTGCGTGACGGTGTCGCGGACCATCGCGAGGTTCTCCTCGAGCGTCGTGCGCAGCGCGAGCTCGACGTGGCGGTCGTGCGACTTGGCGACAAGCGTGACGACGCCCGCGCCGGAGTCGCGGAGTGCGGCGACCAGCGGGTCGTCGGCCGCGCGTACGCCCGCGCGCCGGGTCGCACCGAACGCCGCGAGCTTCGCATGGGTGAGCTCCAGCTCGTCCTGCGCGCGTCGGAAGAACTCGGTGTCCTTGGGGTTCGAGCCCGGCCAGCCGCCCTCGATGTAGCCCACGCCCAGACCGTCGAGCTGCCGGGCGATGCTCAGCTTGTCGGCGACGGAGAGGTTGAGCCCCTCCTGCTGGGCGCCGTCGCGCAGCGTGGTGTCGTAGACGTGGAACGAGCCGTGCAGGTCCATCGGTCTTCCTCTGGCTGGTCTGATCTAGGGCAACAAAAAACCTCCTGGGGTGCAGGAGGTCGGCGCGGCGGGAGTCCCGTCGCGCTAGGCAATGATGATCGTGCTGGTGCTCACGCGTTCATGGTGCCACCGATCGCAGCCATCTGAGACGGGCATCTCGGGATCTGGGCGCATCTCGGGATCTGGGCGTAGCGAGGACGCCCACAGGCCCTGCCACGACACGTGACAGGGCCTGTGCGAGGGATGGTCAGGTGCCGGCGATGATGCCCGGCAGGGCCTGATCGAAGCGCGCGATGACCTCGGCGGCGGGGAGCACGGAGCTCCGCGGGCGCGAGGCTGCGGCCAGGTCTGCGCCCCAGTCGGCAGCGCGGGCGCGCTGCAGCGGGGTGCCGTGGTGACCGGGGCTGGAGAAGGAGCAGTCACCGACGGTGTAGAAGCTCAGGAGCGCGTCAGCGACCCGCTTCCGGTTCAGGGACAGCCCCCTCTTGTGCGTGGCGAAGTACGTCGCCATCGCGTCGGCCATCAGCTCCGTACGCCGCGTGGCCGCGGACGGGTCCGTCGGGCCGGTGTCGAAGGTGCCCAGCTCGTACTGCACGTGGTGGGCGAACTCGTGCGACATGATCACGCGCGGGCCGACGTCGCCGAGACCGATGGCGTCGTACGCGTCGAGGATGCCGTCGCCCACGATGAGCTTGTCGGGGAGGTCGGCGATCAACGGGTCGCTCTCGCCCTCCCCGCTGAAGGCGAACGCGTTGAGGGTCCAGAGCGGGTTGGCGTAGAAGTCACCCTGCGCCTGCATGAAGGTCGCGACGGTCTGGGCCTCCTGCTGGATCTCGGCCGGAGTCAGCGGGGCGAGCTCGCCCGTGGCGACCATCGCCGTCAGCGTCCGCGCGATGCGGTCGGCGTCGAGCAGCGACTCACCGTTCATCGCCATCAGCTGGATGTCGTCGGACTGGATGTCCCAGAACCGTCGCAGGTCCCGGAAGGTGTGGGTCACCTGCGCGGCATGGGAGCTGAGCGCGTAGTCGGGGTCGCCTGCGGTGCCGAAGAACAGGGCGTCGTAGGTGGGGACCGAGAACAGGGCGTCCTGGTGGTCGACCAGGAAGGCGAACTGCTCGTCCGTCATGGCTGCGAAAACGCCGTCGACGTAGCCGTCGAGCAACGTGGGCGCGCCGCACTCGCTGGGATCGACCGCCTCCTTGAACGCCTCGAGGGCGGGAAGCTCGACGAGGCGATCAGCCGGACGAGCTGTCGCGCGCGGTGCGGGCGCAGCCTGGCCGGATGCCGCGCCTGCGGCCACGGCGGGTGCGAGTGGAAGGACGAGTGCGGCGCCGAGCGCCGCCGTCCACCGGATGACTCTGTGCACGGGAACCTCCGAGAAGAGATGGCTCGAAGGACAGGTCCCCCGAGCAGGACGTCTCCCAACCTAGGTCGCGCCATGGCGCATCGAAAGGCTCTCGCCCTGATCCGCTCAGGTGCGTGGCCCTACGTCGTGCGGGTGCACCGCCTGCGCGAGCATGGTCGCCGGATCGACGGGACCGCGGTCGAGCCAGGCGGCCGCGAGGGCGTACGAGCGCTCGATCAGCTCGTCGGCGTGGCTGAAGTCGGCCGGAGAGACCGCCACCGGACAGAGCGGCGGGATGACCCGGAGGTCGATCACCCCGGCATAGCGCACGAGGTCGAGGAGCAGACGCTGCTGGACGATCAACGTGGTCGCGTGGAGGGCCATCCCGAGCGCGGACCGAGGCGGCTCCAGGAGTGCGCACGAGTAACCGGTCGCGAAGACCCACACCGTGTCGGCGCCGAGGTCGACCGCGTGCGAGATCGGCGAGTTGTTGACGACGCCACCGTCCATGTAGGCCCGACCCCCCAGCTGGACCGTGGGCAGGACTCCCGGGATCGAGGCGCTGGCGAGGACCGCGTCCTCGGCCGGCCCCGACGAGAGCAGCACGCCCTGACCGCTCAGGACGTCGGTGACCACGACGTGGAGCGGGATCGGCGCGTCCTCGAGCCGCGCGAAGGCCAGGCCGCCCCGGAGGATGCGTCGGAGCCCGCTGTCGCTGACCACGTGGTCCTTGCGCCCGGAGAAGCCGAGGACCCCGCGCAGCGGACCGGTGGGGAACACCGAGCTGCGCCGGAGCGAGCGCCACACCTCACCGAGGTCGTCGAGCGGCGCCTCGGCAGCGACCCAGGCGCCGTTGAACGCGCCGACCGACGTACCCACCACGAGATCCGGTCGGATGCCGGCCTCTGCGACCGCGGTCAGCATGCCGACCTGGGCCGCACCCAGGTTCGCACCACCTGACAGGACGAACGCCGTGGTCATGCCTCCACCATGCCCAGCAACGCACCCCAACGGTGGTCCGGCGCGGATTCGTCACGGACCCGTAAGGCCCTTCGCCAGAGGACACCCGCGTCCGGTTTCCGACCCAGTGACCCGACTCACCGCCGAAACGCGCTCCTCGAGTTGCGACCACCCGGGCGACTTCGGCAACGTCGATCCCTTGCTCACAAGCGGCTCACGCAGACGCTCGCCGACCCCTCTGACAGTCAGCCGATGAGAAGGACTTCCGTGACCACCCTCCGTACCTCCACGCCGTTCGACCGCCCGGTGACCACCGGCGCCGTCGTCGGCCGCCGCGAGATCCTCGCCCCGACCTCGCGACTGGACCGCGCCACCAGGCGCCGGATCGTCGCCGTGATCGACCCGGTCTGGGCGACCGACAACGACGACCCCACCGACAACACCCGCGCCCCGCTGGAGACGATCCAGCGCGCGGCCGAGCTGCTGACCGCGCGTCTGCGCTCCGGCGAGATGATCACCGCGACCCCGAACGGCCGGCTGCTGCTGCAGCTGCGCCGCGAGGACCGCGCCGCCCGGCCCGTACGCCTGCAGGAGATGGCGTACTTCGCGCTCGAGGTGCTCGACCGCCTCCACCGCGCCGAGGGCGTGGTCGACCTGGGCGTCGGCTGGGCTCCCATCACCCGCAAGCAGGACACCGAGGCCGCCGCGCGTGCGGCCGCGGATGCCGCCGCCGAGTCGCTGCGCCAGCGCGACCTGCAGCCGCGGCAGGACGGCGTGCACGCGCCGTCGCGCAACCCCCGCATCTCCGGGTGGACCGCCGGCCGCCAGATCCTGATCGCCACGGTCGGCAGCATCGCGCTGCCGTTCCTGGCGATGGTCGGTCTCTACCAGGTCGGCATCGACGTCTCGGCGCCCCTCTACTGGACGCTCGTCGGCGCCCTCTCGATCACGGCGCTGACGATCTGGGCGGAGGTCTCGCACTCCTTCACCCCACCGGTGCTGCCACCGGCGCCCGAGGAACCGGCACCGCGAGCGACCGCGGTCATCGCGGCGTACCTCCCCAATGAGAGCGACACCGTCATCGAGACGCTCGAGCGCTTCGTGGCCCACGAGTACGCCGGCGGGCTGCAGGTCGTGCTCGCCTACAACTCCCCCGTCGACCTGCCGGTCGAGGCCGAGCTCCTCGACCTCGAGCGACGCCACGAGCAGCTGACCGTCCTGAAGGTGCAGGACAGCACGTCCAAGGCGCAGAACGTCAACGCAGCCCTGCGCGTCGCGACCGGCGAGTTCATCGGCATCTTCGACGCCGACCACCACCCGGCCGACGGGTCGTTCGACCGGGCCTGGCACTGGATCGCCGCCGGGCACGACGTGGTGCAGGGCCACTGCGTGATCCGCAACGGCGATGACTCCGCCCTCGCCCGGCTGGTGGCTGTCGAGTTCGAGCAGATCTACGCCGTCGCGCACCCCGGCCGCGCATCCCTGCACGACTTCGGGATCTTCGGCGGCTCCAACGGCTACTGGCGGGCGACCGCGCTCGAGCGGATCCGCCTGCGCGGGTCGTACCTGACCGAGGACATCGAGGCCTCGATGCGCACCCTCGGCGCCGGCGGCAGCATCGTCAACGACCCCGGCCTCGTGAGCTACGAGCTCGCCCCGGACACCATCGGCGCGCTGTGGAAGCAGCGGATGCGCTGGGCGCAGGGCTGGTTCCAGGTCTCCGTCCGCCACCTGATGCCGCTGCTCCGCAACCCGCACATGTCGATGCGGCAGCGGGTCGGACTGACCTACCTGATGGGTTGGCGCGAGCTCTACCCGTGGATCTCGATGGCCTCGTGGCCGCTGATCGGCTTCCTCTGCTGGCGCGACGGCGGCCTCGACATGGGCACACCGCTCTTCGTCCTGATCACGTTGTTCGTCGCGGTCTCCGGACCGCTGCAGACGCTGGCGGCGTACCGCCTGGCAGCCCCGTCGATCCGGCAGCACCCGCGCTGGTTCGTGATCGCCGCGCTCCTCAACCTGCTCGTCTACACCGAGGCGAAGAACCTGGTGAACCGCGTCGCGCACCTCAAGCAGCTGCGCGGCGAGCACCAGTGGGTCGTCACGCCGCGCACGGCCCCGAGCACCGGATCCTCCACTCCCGACTCCCACCAGGAGGTGGCCGCATGACCACGCTCACCACTCCCCCTCGCTCAACCGAGGAGACCAGCCCGGCCGGCCAGTCGAAGGACCGACAGGTCTTCCCGCTCAACACGCTCCGCGCCTTCGCAGCGCTGAGCGTGGTGGTCTTCCACGCCTACCAGTCCAACCGCAGCGGCCCGGACGCCGCGTGGCCGTGGCACGGCCTGGCCCACCAGCTGATGACGGGCACCGAGCTGTTCGTCGAGATGTTCTTCGTGCTGTCCGGACTCGTGCTCTGGCTCCCGGTCGCACGCGCAGTGACGGCCGGTGAGGAGACCCGCTCCGGCCGCGCGATGCTGCTGCGGCGCACGGCCCGCCTGCTCCCTCTCTACCTCACGGTCGTGCTGGTGGTGTGGGGCCTGACCAACCACTCGATGCCCGGCCACTGGCAGGACCTGTTGCTGCACCTGACCTTCACGCACGTCTACAGCGACACCTACATCTTCTGGACGGCCGGGCCCGCCTGGAGCCTCGCGGTGGAGTTCCACTTCTACCTGCTCGTCGCGCTGTCGTTCCCGGTCATCCGGTGGGCGCTGCGGCGCTGGCCCCACGCGCGTACGGCGATCCTGCTCGCGCCGCCGGCGTTCCTGCTGGTCGCCGGTCTGGCGTACACCGCGCTGATGATCCACGTCGTGCACGCGGACGAGACGAGCTGGTCCGTCTGGTTCTCGCCGATCTCGCGCGCCGGCAGCTTCGCGGTCGGCATGCTGCTCGCGGTGCTGAGCGCCCGCGGCGTCACGCTGGCCACGATCCCGCGCCGGATGGCCGCGGCAGTCGGGATGTCCGCCCTGCTCGCGCTCGTCGTCGCCCGGCCGCAGACCGCGAACCTGCACTGGTGGCCCACGTTGTACGCCGTCGCGCTGGGCGTCGCGCTCTCCGCGATCGTGCTGCACCGCGGCCCGTGGGCACGCGTGCTGTCCGAGCCGACGCTCGCCTGGCTGGGCGGCCTGGGCTACGGCATCTACCTCATCCACGAGCCCGTGCTGCGGCTGGTGAACCACTGGGGCCTGGTGCCCTCACCGCAGCCCGGTCCGGCGTTCCTCGCCACGGCCGTCGCGGTGGCCGTGCCCACCATCGCCCTTGCCTGGCTGAGCTCGCGCACCGTCGAGGCGGCCGGTCTGCGGCTCGCGACCCTCGTGGACCGGGACGGCAGGAAGCGGGACTACTACCCGCACCTGGCGAGCGACCCGGCCTGAGCCGCGGGCAGGGTCAGAGCCAGGCAGGAAGGCGCACGTCCGCGAACGGCGCGTCGTCGTACGGCGCCCAGCTGGTGCCCTGGTCCGACGCGGCGGCACCGAGGCCCGAGCCGAGAGCTGCGACGAGCAGGGTCAGGAGCAGCCACGGCACCCCGCGGCGCGCGAGCGGGTCGACGGCGCGGTGGATCGGCGAGCGGACCCGTTCGGCGCCCGGACCCCACCAGAGGCCGACGGCGAAGGACACGCCGATCACGGCGAGCGAGGTCAGGACCGAGAGCGACGCCGCGAAGCACAGCAGGGCGACGGCGGCAGCGATGCCCACGCTCCACAGCAGGAGCACCAGGGTGCCGCCGAGGCCGGCGACGACGTGCCACGGCGCGGCGAGCAGGAGCTGGATCCCGTCGTACCACTTGATCCCGCGACGGTCGCGGCGGCCGCCGGCGGAGGCGGCGGCGAGCGAGCCGCTGCGCAGCAGCCAGACGGCGAGGAAGAGGACGGCGAGGGCGAGGTACGGCGCGTAGGCGATGCCGCCGGTCACCACCCCGCCGAGCGCGAGCAGGCTCAGCCCGCGGCGGAGCCGCTCCCCGGCAGCCACGTGCTCGCGAGCCGGCGGACCGTAGTCGGAGACGTACTCCCTCGAGCCGTCCGGCAGCACGCGCGTCTGGCGGTGCGGCAGCGTGCCGGCCTCGCCCCAACCCTGCGTCCGGCCGTCGTCGTAGAGGTCGTCGTCCTGGTCGTGGCGTACCTCGTTCCAGTCGTCCGACCAGTGCACTGGCACAGGTGGCGCGGGCGGCACGACGCCCGTGCTCACGGCGGTCGGAGCCTCGAGGTCCTGACGGACGCCGGCGACGTAGGGGAGGGTGACCGGGTGCGCGGAGGCCGAGGGTTCGCGCGGCTCGCCCCCGGCGAGCTCCTCCAGCCAGTCGCGCACCTCGTCGAGCGACGGCCGGTCCTCGGCGTCGGGCGCGAGCGCCTCCACGACGAGTGGCAGCAGCACGGGGTCGAGGCCGGACAGGTCGTGCTCCCCGCGGCGGACGCGGTCCATGATGGCCACCGACGGGCCGCGACCGAACGGCGCGCGACCGGTGCCGGCGTACGCCACGGTCGCTGCCCAGGCGTGCACGTCGGACGCGGCGGTGGCGTCGTCGCCGTAGAGGATCTCGGGGGCGAGGTAGCCCGGGGTGCCGAGCAGCCAGCCCGTCATCGTGATGCGTGAGTCGTCGGCGACGCGGGCCAGGCCGAAGTCGATGAGGATCGGCGTGCGGCCCTCCATGATCACGTTGGACGGCTTGATGTCGCGGTGCAGGACGCCGACGTCGTGGACCGCCTCGAGCGCCTCGGCGAGGCAGTCGGCGAACCAGAGCAGGTCGTCGCCGACGAGCGCACCCTCCTCCTGCACGTGGTCGTGCAAGGAGAGACCGGGCACGTAGCGCGTCGCGACGTAGGGGATCTCGCCCCACGGGTCGGCATCGACGATCTCGGCGATGCGGCGGCTGCGGACCCGGCTCAGCGAGCTGACCTCACGTGCCAGCCGGCGCCGTGCCTCGTCGTCGCCCACGACGTGCGGGCGCAGCACCTTGATCGCGACCGGCCGCTCCCCCGGCTTCTGCCCGAGGTGCACGACCCCCATGCCGCCCTCGCCGAGGCGAGCGCGCAGCGCGTAGCCGCCGACCGTGAGCCCGGGCGGCGGCGCCTTGGGGGACGTCGTCACGTCATGAGGATACGGGCGGCGGACGGCGTTCCCTGTCATCCGGCGCGCATCTGACGGGCACGGTGTCGGCGGGGTGCGCGACGATGGGGTGGTGGAGGACGTACGCCGACGGCTGGAGGTCGAGCGCTCGCAGACGCTCTCGCGGCTGGCGAGCCTCACCGGCGACTACGCATCGGTGGTCGCGGCCTCGCTCGACACCAACGCCGACGACGAGCACGACCCCGAGGGCACGACGATCGCGTTCGAGCGCTCGCAGATCGGTGCACTCGTCCGGCAGGTGCGGCACCACCTGGCGGAGGTCGATGCCGCGCTGGTCCGTGTCGATGCGGGGACGTACGGCGCGTGCGAGCGATGTGGCGCGGTGATCAGCGAGGCGAGGCTGGAGGCGCTGCCGGCTGCCCGGTTGTGCATCGGGTGCGCCGCCCGGGGGTGAGCCGGTCAGATCGCGTCGGGCGGCGCACATCGTCGACCTTGCCGCGGCGGAGTCTCGCCCGAGCTGATCACGACGTCGTGAGCGCCTCCCACCGCCGTCGTGCGTCGCTCAGCCCCTTCTCGTTCTCGGCACGGTCGATGCCGCCGGTCAGGTTGTTCGAGGCGAGGCGCCCGGCGAAGTAGGCGCCCTGCACCGCCTCGCGGAACCGGCTGAAGGCGTCGAGGTGGGTCAGCTCGTCGACGCCGACAGGCCCCTCGGACTCATAGGTGGAGAGGAAGGTGGAGGCGTACGCGCGACCGCCGAGGTACATCACCGTCGATGCGACGTCGTACAGCACCGGGCCGCGACGGGCTCCGGCCCAGTCGATCAGTCCCGTCACGCCGGTGCGGTCGTCGTGGATGAACGCACCCGGCAGGGGGTCGGTGTGCAGGAGCGACCACGTGAGCGCCAGTCCGTCGGTCTCCTCTCGGACGGCGGCGATCGCGTCGACGAGCCAGGGATGGTCACGCACGCCGGGCTGGTCGGACGACAGCCACTCGACTCCGAACGTGCTCGTGCTCGGCCCGCGGTCGATGGTTCCCCGGCCCGGTGCACGCCCGCCAACGTCCGGGCGATCCATCGCTGCTCGTCGTCGGACTCGCCGTCCAGCTCGCGACCCGGCACGTGCTCGAGCAGGGCCAGCCCGGTGGTGAGCTCGACGATGCTCCCGTCGGTCGTCCGCACCGGGCGTCCGGTGACGAAACCGGCCTCGGCGAGGGCGGTTGCCGCCTCGGCGCCCGCCACCAGGTCGGCGATCCCGTCGCTCGACACCGACTTGGCGACGTACGTCGACCCCTGGTGCTCGACCAGCCACGTCTCGGAGTTCATGCCTCCGCCCAGCGGCGTCACGGCCGCGGACTCGAGTCCCCAGTGGGTCGTCAAGGCAGCTCTCACGTCCCGCACTCGGGCACCCTTTCACGTACGTAGCACTTGATGGATTCTTGATCGAACATGTGTTTGTTAACAGTCACCCGCAGTGTAGAATCGGACTACGTCCGAGAGCCTCCGGGCCACCAGCTCAGATGGTGCGCCTTCCCGGTGGTGACGGGACGAGTTGCGAGGGTAAGTAATAGCCCCCAAGGGCCTCCCGGAGCGACGACCGTTGAGTGTCACGCGTGTGCGTGACAGTGCGCCGTCGTCGAGAGGAGGTCTCAGGTGTCGCACCCGATCCTGGCAGCGGCCTCCGTCATCGACGAGGCCCTCAAGACCGTTGTCGACACGAACCCGGCCTTCATGACGACCCTCGACAAGGCTGAGGCGCTGCGCGAGCTCTCGTCCATCGAGTCGCGGGTGGTCGAGCTGCGGCTGCGGATCCTCGCCGACTCCGCCGACCTGGCGGCCGACTCGGGTGCCCGGGACGCCGCGGGCTGGTACGCCGACGCGACACACGGCCGGTTCGAGGACGCGCGCGCCGACCTCCACCTCGCGACCGCGCTCGACCGCCGCTGGCACGCCCTCGGCGCAGGCCTTCGCGAGGGACGGGTCAACACGGCGCAGGCGCGGGTGATCGTCCGCGTGCTCGACGACCTCCCGGACGAGGTTCCGCAGGACGTCCTCGCCGCGGCCGAGGCGTCGCTCATCGACCACGCAGCCCGCTTCGCGCCGAAGCAGCTCGCCCGGATCGGTCGGCACATCCTCGCCGTGGTCGCCCCCGACCTGGCCGACGAGGCCGAGGGCAGGCGACTGGCCGCCCAGGAGGCCGAGGCGCGGCGGCGGACCCGGTTCTCCATGCGCCGCCAGGGTGACGGCACCACTCGCCTCTCTGCCGTGCTCCCCGACGCCATCGCGACGCGGCTCGCGATCTACCTGGAGGCGTACGCCAACCCACGCCGCGACGGGTCGCCCGTCGGCGCTCCCGGTGACGGCGACATCGGTCGCCGCGCACACGGCTGCTCGGGCGACGGCGCGGAGGCACCGACGGCTCACGACCCGGTCGCGCGGCTCTCCTACCCGCGCCGGTTGGGCGAGGCGTTCTGCCAGCTGCTCGAGTCCCTCGACCCGAAGCGGCTGCCCGTCCACGGCGGTGATGCGACGACGGTGATCGTCACGATCCCCTTCGAAGCGTTGCTGGCCGACCTCGGCTCGGCCGACCTCGCTCGGGGCTGGCACGGTCCCAGCGATCCGCACGCCGATCCCTGCGCCGGCGAGTCGATCACCGCTTCCCACGCCCGGCGGCTGGCGTGCAACGCCAGGATCATCCCCGCTGTGCTCGGTGGCGACTCCGAGATCCTTGACCTGGGTCGAGCCCAGCGCTTCTTCAACGCTGTCCAGCGCCGCGCGATGCTCCTGCGCGACCGGACGTGTCGCGCCGAGGGGTGCGACATCCCCGGCACCTGGGCCGAGGCCCACCACTGGGTCCCTGGGTCGTCGGAGGTCTCACCAACATCGACGACGGCGTCCTGCTCTGCTCCCACCACCACCATCGGGCCCACGACCCCGACTACCTGGTCGAGCGGTTGGCCAACGGTGACGTGAGGTTCAGCCGGCGGACGTAGGCCGACCCACTCGGTCATCCGGCCGATCCGCGCGCACGGCGCCCGGCACTACCGTTCACGCGTGCGCACCCTGCTCCGGTCCCTGTGGCGTCTTCCCGCGCCCACGGACAGGCGCGGCCTCCGCAACGTGGAGCTGGGTCTGGTCGTGCTCTTCGGAGTGCAGGGGCTGCTCCAGGTGCTGCTCG
This sequence comes from uncultured Actinomycetota bacterium, assembly GCA_963711175.1. GTDB lineage: Bacteria > Actinomycetota > Actinomycetes > Propionibacteriales > Nocardioidaceae > Nocardioides. The sequence goes on along the minus strand of CAVQDC010000020.1, from coordinate 106,461 downwards.
GCGGCGACGACCTCGCGTGGCGCTGGCTGTCCCTCGCCGGCTTCTTCATCTGGCTGCCCACCCTGTTCGTCCGTCGTACGCATCCCTTGGTGCCCGCAGTGGTGTTCACCGCCGTCACGACTGCCCTCGCGATCACGGGTGCGGTGTCGGGCACCTACCCCACGGACCTGGATGCGGGCATCGTCGCGCTGGTGATCCCCTTCTCGCTCGCGCGCTGGGGGCGGGGACGCGACGCGGTCATCGGGATCACGCTGTTCCTCGTCGTCGCCGGCACCGCGCTGGTCGGCCAGGACCTGTCCTCGGGCGACCGGATCGGCGGGACGGCCGTGGTGATGACCGCGATCGCACTGGGTGCGGTGTTCCGCTCGCGGGCGATGCTGCAGTCCCGCCAGCTCGACGACGTACGCCGGCACGAGCGCGAACGTCTCGCGCGCGACCTCCACGACACGGTCGCCCACCACCTGACCGCCATCGCCATCACCGCACAGGCGGGGCTGGCTGTCGCGGACTCCCAGCCAGGGGCTGCCACGGACGCGTTGCGCCGGATCGACGAGGAGGCCACCCGCACCCTTGCGGAGACCCGGAAGGTGCTGCGGATGTTGCGGACCGAGGACGAGGCGCCCGACCGTCCTCTCGACGACCTCGCCGGGCTCGCGTCGTCCGGCGACGAGGCGCCGCGGGTCACGGTCGCCCTCGGCGCCGGTCTGGACGACATGCCCGCCACGGTCGCGGCCGCGGCCCATCGGATCGCGCAGGAGGCCGTCGCCAACGCGCGGCGGCATGCCACGGGCGCCACCGTCGTCGCGGTCCGGGTCGAGCGCGTGGACGGCGACGTGCTGGTGGACGTGACCGACGACGGTCGCGCCTCCGCGGGAGCCGGCGACGGGTTCGGCATCATCGGCATGACCGAGCGGGCGACCCTGCTCGGCGGCACCCTCGACGCAGGACCGATCGGGCCGAGGGGCTGGAAGGTCCGGGCCGTGCTGCCGATGGAGGACGTGACGTGACGCTGCGCGTGCTGGTCGCCGACGACCAGGAGATCGTCCGCACCGGCCTGGCGATGATCCTCGGCGCGCAGGACGGCATCGAGGTGATCGCCACCGCGGTCGACGGGCAGGACGCCGTCGAGCAGGCACGCGAGCTCCGGCCCGACGTGTGCCTGCTCGACATCCGGATGCCGCGGCTCAACGGCATCGAGGCGACCCGCGCCCTCGCCGGGCCGGACGTCGCCGATCCGATGGCCGTGGTCGTGGTGACGACGTTCGACCTCGACGAGTACGTCTACGGCGCGCTGCAGGCCGGAGCCAGGGGCTTCCTGCTCAAGGACTGCGGCCCCGAGCTGCTCACCCACGCCGTGCGCGCCGCGGCCGACGGCGGCTCGCTCATCGCTCCCACGGTGACGACGCGGCTGCTCAGGACGTTCGCCGCCAAGGACACTCCGTCACAGCCGGTCGCACCGCTGACCGAGCGTGAGGAACAGGTGCTCGTCGCCGTCGCGCGCGGGCTCACCAACCACGAGGTCGCGGCCGAGCTCTACATCTCGCTCAGCACCGTGAAGACGCACCTCGCCTCGCTGATGGGCAAGCTCGGCGTCCGCAACCGCGTCGAGCTCGCGCTCTGGGCCTATCAGACCCGTCGGCTCGACTGACGCGACTCGCTGCGCCGCACCAGCCACTCCGCGACCACGAGGTTGATCGCCCACGCGGCGCCCATGGCGGTCGCCTTGAGGTTGCCGCCGGGCTGGCCCACGCCGTGCCCACTTGAAAGCAGCACCATCGGCCCGAGGACCAGCGCCTGCGTGCCGGCGCCCTGGGCGACGGCGTACGACCTCGCCATCCACCGCTGGTGGGTGCGGATGTCGCGACGCAGGATCGCCCGCAGCCCGAGCACGAGGCCGGCCACCATGATCGATCCGACGAGCAGTCGCATCCACATGAGCGCCGTGTTGTCGTAGACGGGCAGGTCGGCGAACGCCGCCATCCACATGCCGCTCAGCGCACCGGCCACGCCGGCCGGCACCAGCACCCGACCTGCCAGGCGATGCCACCGCGGACGGCGGCGGCGCAGTGACGGCATGAACTGGAAGGCCCCGAGGATGCAGAACGTCGTCGCGCCGAAGATGTGCACGAGGATCGGCAGCGGCAGGTCGAGGAAGCGGGCGTTCTCCTCCGTCCGCCCGCCCGACAGGTCGACCAGGCGGGCGACACCGGCGGCGGAGGGCACGAAGGTCAGGGCGAGCAGGCTCGCCGGGATCCACCAGTCACGGCGCGAGCGGGTCGGGGTGGCCGGGCGCGAGGCGAGCGTCGTCATGCGACGAGCCTCGCCGCGGACGACGTACGCCACATCGGCCCGCGGGTCGGTGCGGGTCGGCCGATCGGCCGAGGCGCAGGTCAGCAGACCTGGTGCATCCAGCCGAAGGTGTCCTCGGAGCGGCCGAACTGCATGCCGACGAGGGCGTCGCGGATCTGCATCGTGAGCTCGGTGCTCGCGGGGGCGGGCGCGATGCCGGAGGGCGAGCGCAGCTCACCGACGGGCGTGACGACGGCGGCGGTGCCGCAGGCGAAGATCTCGGTGATCTCGCCCGACGCGACGCCGTCGCGCCACTCGTCGATGGAGAACTTCCGCTCCTCGACGGTGTGGCCCAACTTGTTGGCGAGCTCGATGATCGAGGCGCGGGTGATGCCCTCGAGGATCGTGCCGGTCTCGGGCGTGACGATGCTGCCGTCGCGGTGGACGAAGAAGAGATTCATCCCGCCGAGCTCCTCGATGTAGCGGAACTCCTGGTCGTCGAGGAAGACGACCTGGTCGCAGCCCTTCTCGATGGCCTCGCTCTGGGCGGCCAGCGAGGAGGCGTAGTTGCCGCCGGTCTTGGCCGCACCCATGCCCCCGCGGCCGGCGCGGGTGAAGGTCTCGGAGAGCCAGAGGTTGACCGGCTTGATGCCGCCCTTGAAGTACGCCCCGGCGGGCGAGGCGATGACCATGAACGTGACGTGCTGCGCCGGGCGTACGCCGAGGAAGGTCTCGGAGGCGAACATGAAGGGGCGGAGGTAGAGCGACTTCTCCCCCTCACCCTGTCCTGATGCGTTCTGCGGCACCCAGCGCTGGTCGGCGGTCACCAGCGCGTCGACGTACTCGACGAAGTCGTCGACGGGAAGCTCGGGGAAGGCGAGCCGCTTCGACGAGCGCACCATGCGGGCGGCGTTCTGCTCGGGACGGAACGTCCAGATCGAGCCGTCCTCGTGGCGGTAGGCCTTCATCCCCTCGAAGGTCTCCTGCGCGTAGTGCAGGACGGCGGTCGCCGGGTCGAGCGTCAGCGGGCCGTAGGGCGTCACGCGCGCGGCGTGCCAGCCGTTGTCGGGGGTCCACTCGACCGTGAGCATGTGATCGGTGAAGTGCTGACCGAAGCCCGGGTTGGCGAGGATCTCGGCGAGCCTCGCGTCGTCGACGGGCGTGGGGTTGGCGGTGGTGCTGATCTGCATGGGGTCAACCTATTCCAGAGGCCGAGGAGGGCGCTCAGAGGCGGGCGGCGATCGCGTCCCCGACCTCGGACGTACGCCGGCTGGTGCCCGGTGCGCGCTCGGAGAGGTCGGCCAGCACGGCGGTCTCGATCGCGGCAGCCGCGTCGGGGTGGCCGAGGTGGTCGAGCAGGAGCGCACCGGAGAGGATCGCGGCGGTCGGGTCGGCCTTCTGCTGGCCGGCGATGTCGGGGGCGGAGCCGTGGACGGGCTCGAACATGGAGGGCGCGGTCCGGTCGGGGTTCACGTTGCCGGAGGCGGCCAGCCCGATGCCGCCGGTGATGGCGGCGGCCAGGTCGGTGACGATGTCGCCGAAGAGGTTGTCGGTGACGATCACGTCGAAGCGGGCGGGGTCGGTGGCCATGAAGATCATGGCCGCGTCGATGTGGATGTAGTCGGTCGTCACGTCGGGGAACTCCGACCCGACCGACTGGAACAGGCGCCACCAGAGGGACCCGGCGTTGGTGAGCACGTTGGTCTTGTGGACCAGGGTCAGCTTCTGGCGCGGCCGCTTCGAGGCACGGGCATAGGCGTCGCGGACCACCCGCTCGACGCCGTACGCGGTGTTGACCGAGACCTCGGTGGCGATCTCGGCCGGGGTGCCGACCCGGAGGGCACCGCCGTTGCCCGTGTAGGGGCCTTCGGTGCCCTCGCGCACCACCACGAAGTCGATGTCGCCGCGCTCCAGCACGTGGTCCGCCAGGGGTGAGACGGAACCGGGGAACAGCCGCGACGGTCGCAGGTTGACGTAGTGGTCCAGCTCGAAGCGCAGCCGCAGGAGCAGCCCGCGCTCGAGGATGCCGGGAGGCAAGTTCGGGTCGTTGGGCTTGCCGCCCACCGCGCCCAGCAGGATCGCGTCGTGCCCGCGGATCTCCGCGAGCACCGAGTCGGGCAGCACCTCGCCGGTCGCGAGGTAGCGCTCGGCGCCGAGGTCGTAGCGGGTCGACTCGAACGTCACCGGCGAGGCGACCTCGAGGACCTTGAGGGCCTCGGCGGTCACCTCGGGACCGATGCCGTCGCCGGGGATGACGGCGAGGGCCACGGGGTCGGGGGTGGTGCCGGACGTGTCCGAGACTGAAGCGGGCGGCTGGGGCGTCGACATGCGGCGAACGTTAGTTGTCGTCCGGCCGCAGGGCGCCGTTGTCTCGCAGGTCAAGCGCGGTCTGCAGGGCCGTTGCGGTGTTCTCCGCACTGCGCGGGTTCTCCGGGTCGTGGGCCGCCGGGCCCCAGGCGTCGGGATAGAAGTCGTACATGGATCTCACTCCTACGAGTAGGTGAAGCGTTGAGTGAGAGCTCGGAGCCGCCGACACCGCGGTGGGTGACGGAGCGGGAGTGCGGGGATCGCCCGGGGCCCGGCTGCCGGCCGGCGAGACGAGCGGATCACGCGTGAATCACGGACCCACCGCAGAGGCGGCAGCTTCGAACTCTTCTGAGTGAGAAGGCCGGGCGGCGGAACCTCGTCAACGCCGAACACCGCGACGAGGTGGCCTTCTGTCAGGCCCCGCCGCGGCGAACGATAAGTACGAAGACGTTCCGCATGGTGGACCGACTGTACGACGCTCCCGCCGGGCGGCGCACCCGGTTTCGCCGAACGTGTCAGATCGTGAGATTGCGCGCCGCTCCGTGAGACCCCGCGCGGCAGGTGGCACACTCGGCGGTCTCATGTCTGCTCCCCCCGATCTCCCCCACGTCGTCCAGCGCGCCTTCGACGTCTGCCGCTCCGCCGGCTACGTGTCCTTCTGCCGCAACGAGACCGGCCGCCTGCTGGCGACCCTCGCGGCCACCCGCGGCGGCACCATGGCCGAGTTCGGCACCGGGTGCGGCGTCGGCACCGCGTGGCTGCGCAGCGGCGTACGCAACGGAGCAGTGATCCTGACCGCAGAGCTCGACGAGTCCCTGGCCGGCGCAGCCGCGAAGATCTTCGACGACGACGCGAAGGTCGAGGTGCTCGCGGCCGACTGGAACGTGCTGCGTGACCGCGGGCCGTTCTCCCTGCTCTTCCTCGACTCCGGCACCCCGTCCGAGGTCGGCGTCGACCAGGTCGTCGACCTGGTCGAGCCCGGCGGCATCGTCGTGCTCGACGACTTCGCGCCCTGCGAGTCGTGGCCGCCGATCACCTACGGCCGGGTGGACACCCTGCGCGAGCAGTGGCTGACCGACGACCGCTTCACCGCGGTCGAGGTCATGGTCGCCGCCGACGCCTCCGCCGTCATCGCCACCCGCCGCTGAGCCGGTTCGGGGCGACCGCGTGACCAGGCTCGCCGTCGCCGCACCCAACCGGGCGGCAGCGGACGCAGCGGCCGACGTCGCCCGGGCCGGCGGCACCGCCGTGGACGCCGCCATCGCCGCGGCCCTGGTGGCGATGGTCAACGAGGTCGGTCTCGTCTCGCTGAGCTCCGGCGGCTTCGTCGCCGTGCAGCCCGCGGCAGGACCGGCGTACACCGTGGACGGCTGGATGGACCGCCCCGGTCTCGGCCGCGCGGGCGAGACGGCGCCGAGGACGTGGGACGTGACCACGGAGTACGGCGGCGGCGTCACCATCACCATCGGTCCCGGCTCGGTCGCCACCCACGGGTCGCTGGCGGCCCTCGGCGAGGCGCACGCCCGCGACGGGAGGCTGCCGTGGCGTGAGCTGGTGGCACCGGCCGTCGACGTCGCCCGGGGTGGGTTCCCCCTCGGATCGGCATCGCGCTTCTACCTCCGCTACGTCCACGAGACCGTCTTCGGCTGGGACGACAGCAGCCGTGCCGCGCTCCACGACACGGCAGGACGGCTGACCGACGACCGCGTGGTCGTGCCGGACCTCGCCGGCACGCTCGAGCACATCGCCGCCGAAGGCCCCCGCTCGCTGCACGAGGGCGACCTGGCCCACCTGGTCGCGCGGGACGTGCAGGATCGCGGCGGCCTGCTCGGACCGGCCGACCTGGCGGCGTACGCGCCCGTGGTGCGCGCGCCCCTGACCACCCGGGTCGGCGCCTGGAGCCTGGCCACCACGCCCCCTCCGTCGGTCGGCGGCGTGGTCGTGGCCTCGATGCTGCGCCTGCTCGACGGCCTCCCGCGCGCGGGCTGGGACGCCGACGACGTGGAGCACCTGGTCCGCGTGCAGCGCGCCGTGCTCGGCCACCGCCGCGAGGTGCTCGAGGTCGCGGCCGACCTCGACGAGTCCTCGCGGACCTGGCTCGAGCGCGTCGATGCCGACCACCGTGCCGTGCTCGAGTCGGGGTCCACCGCGCAGGTCTCGGTCACCGACGCGGACGGTGCGGCGTGCTCGATCACTGTCTCGTCGGGCTACGGCGCGGGCATGATCGCCGCCGGCACCGGCATCTGGCTCAACAACTGCCTCGGCGAGCAGGAGCTCAACCCGCCCGAGCGCCGGGTCACTGCTGGCAGCCGACTGCTCTCCAACATGGCGCCGACGGTCGGTCGGCACGACGACGGCTCCACCCTCGCCATCGGGTCGCCGGGCGCCGATCGGATCACCACGGCGATCGTCTCGGCGCTGGCAGGGTTCGTCAGCGGGGGGCTCGACCTCGCCGACGCCGTCGCACACCCGCGCGTCCACGTGCACCGAGCCGGACTGTCCGACGAGGACGTCCGGGTCGAGGACGAGCTGTCGATGTACTTCGGTGGCGTCGGCGCCGCACTGACCACCGCCGACGGCGTCCTCGAGGCCGTCGCCGACCCGCGACGGGCGGGCATCGCCGAGGTGGTCGACGGCCACCGCACGGCCTGACCAGCACGCTGGTTGGATGTGGCGCATGGCCGACGCGCTGCTCCAGGTCCGAGGGATCACCCGTCGCTTCGGCGACCGCACGATCCTGTCCGGTGTCGACCTCGACGTGTCGGCCGGCGAGGCCGTGGGCGTGGTCGGCCCCAACGGAAGCGGCAAGTCGACGCTGCTGCGGTGCATCGTCGGCGCTGACGAGGCCGACGACGGCGAGGCCACGCTGGCCGGGCGGATCCTCGACGAGAAGCTGCCCGAGATCCGCCGCGACCTGGCCGTCGTGATGGACGACATCGACTTCTTCCCCGACCTCTCGGTGGTCGAGCACCTCGACCTGATGGCACGCGCCCACGCCCAGCCGGACGCCGAGGCGATCGTCAACGGCGTGCTGGACGAGGTCGGCCTGATGGAGGTCTCGGGGCAGCTGCCGTCCACGCTCTCCTCGGGCCAGCGACGCCGGCTCGCGCTCGCGAGCGCGTTCGTACGACCCCGGCTGCTGCTGGTGCTGGACGAGCCGGAGGCACGGCTCGACGTCGAGGGCGTGCAGTGGCTGGGCGACAAGCTCCTGTCGGAGAAGGCTGCTGGCCGCGCGGTGCTGCTGGTCAGCCACGACCCCGGCCTGGTCGAGCGGGTGTGCGACCGCGTCGTCCGCCTCGGCACAGAGGCCGGAGCCGCCACTGGGACGGGCATCACCGATGACTGACGCCGCCGTCGAGATCCCGACAGCGTCCGAGGTCCGCGAGGAGATCCGCGACTGGCGCCGCGGCCGGGCCGAGCTGAGGTGGGGCGAGGTGCTCTCCGACGGCTACGTCGCGCTGTTCTGCGTCGTGATGGTCGCGGCGATGGGCGGCAACGTCGTGCTCACGCTGCGGCGCCTCGCGGACGACTCCTGCGTCGGGTCGTGCAGCGACGTGCGCTCGGCGGTCCCGTGGCTCGTCGCGCTGGCGGTCGCCCTCCTGGCCCTCGGCCTCGCCCGGCTGCTCGGACCGGTCTTCAGCCCTCCCGCGGCCAACGCGTGGCTGCTCAGCACCCCCGTCGACCGGGGCGCGCTGCTGCGGCCTGGCTGGGGTCGTACGTCCGTGCTCACGGTCGCGATCGCCGTCCTCGTGCTGCTGGCGCCGGCGCTGCTGGGCGGGTTCTCGTTCCTCGAGGGCGCCGTGTTCCTGGTGGCCGGCGGCGCCACCGCGCTCGCCTGCCTCGGCATCGCCGCGCTCTCCCAGGTCCACGAGAACCGGGTCGCACGCTGGCTGACGTGGACCGTCACCGTCGCGCTGTGGCTGGCGCTGGGCCTCGCATCGACGTGGGGCGCCGGACACGTGCGCGGCGTCCCGCTGGGTGCCGGCATCGCGGTGGCCGCGCTGGTCCTCGTCGTCGCCGCGGCCCTGTTCTGGCGGGCCCGCCGCGCGATGACCGGCGTCTCCCGGCGGGTCCTGGGCTACACCGAGCACCTGTCCCCCAGCCTCTCGGGCGCGCTGTCGTCGGTCGACCTCGGCCTGATGTACGACGTCCTGCTGGCCCGCCGCTGGGGGCGCGGGGCGCACGTCCGATCGCGCACCGGCGGCCCGCTCGGCTGGCCGGCACTGGTGCACCGCGACCTGCTCCGGGCACTGCGGGCGCCTCAGCCGTTCGTGCTCCTGGCTGCGCTCGTGCTGGTGCCCTACGCCGCCGCCGATGCCGGCGCCGGCCGGGCGGTCGTCCTCGTGACGACGCTGCTCGGTCTCCTCGGCGGACCGGCGATGTGCTCCGGCCTCCGCGTCGTCGTACGCACCCAGAGCCTGGCGCGGATGCTCCCGCTGCGCCGACAGACGCTGCTCCTCGCCCACCTGGCCGTGCCCGGGGTCGCGCTGCTGCTCTTCGCGCTGGCGACGACACCCACCCTCCTGTCGACTCATCCGTCGACCGAGGCGGTCAACCTCACGATCGCGTGCGCGTTGTCGTCGCTCGCGGCGACGGTGCGGTGGGTGACGGGAAAGCCGCCGAACTACGCGGCCCCGATGGTCAGCACTCCGGCCGGTGGAGTGCCGACGGGTGTGTTCGGCAGCCTCGCCCGCGGCTTCGACGTGTGGGCCTTCACCGCCCTGCCGCTGATGTTCGGCACGGGCGGGATGCTGGTGTCCGAGCTCATCAGCCTCGGCGTCATCACCTACCTGGTGTCGGACTCAGCCGCCTGAGACGGGGCCATCACGTCGACCGTGAACCAGGGCAGCATCAGCTGCGTCAGCGGCCCGATCGCGAGGGCGTAGACCACAGTGCCGACGCCGAGCTTGCCACCGAGCAGCAGGCCGATCACGACGACTGCGACCTCGAGCCCGGTGCGGACCAGGCGCAGCGACCACCCGGTGCGGCGGGAGAGCCCGGTCATCAGGCCGTCACGCGGCCCGCGCCCGAGCTGAGCGCCGATGTAGAGCGCGCTCGCCAGGCCGCAGAGCAGGACACCGCCGAGCATGAGCGCGATGCGGGCGACGACGGAGTCGGGCTGCGTCAGCACCGCAAGGGTCAGGTCGGCGGAGAATCCGACGACGAGGGCGTTGCTGATCGTGCCGAGGCCGGGCATCTCCCGCAGCGGGATCCACAGCACCAGCACGACGAAGCTGAACAGGATGACCGCCTGGCCGAGCGTCATCGGCACGTGGCGGATGAAGCCGGAGTGCAGGACGTCCCACGGCGCGAGACCGAGTGCGCCGCGGACCATCATGGCGAGCGAGACGCCGTAGAGGAACAGCCCGACGTAGAGCTGCGGCAGTCGCCTGGCGAGCCTGCCGGCGCGGAGCTGGGCCACGGGACCGAGCTCGGTGAGGACGCCAGGCGGGGCGGTCGGGTCCAGGCACGGGGACGGGGTTGGGGACGGGGAGGCGCTGCTGCTCATGGCGCCAGCATCCCGCCGATTGGCCTTGTTCGACATAGCCAATCGTGGAACAGTGGCCTGCATGAGTCGCCTCGTCAGTGCCCAGCGCGTAGCCACTCTGGTCGGCGACTTCCCCCGCTCCCCCGCCTATCTCGGGCTGGCGGACACCCTGCGGGTGCTCATCGGCGACGGGCGGGTCGGGATCGGCGTACGCCTGCCGAGCGAGCGCGAGCTGACCGGTGCGCTCGACGTCTCCCGCACCACGGTGACGCGCGCCTACGAGGTGCTGCGCGAGTCGGGTTATGCCGAGGCCCGCCGCGGGTCGGGCACGTTCACCACGGTCCCCGGCGGCCAGCGTCGCGCGCACGACCGCTCCCTGATGCCCGGCACGGGCGGCGAGGACGTCATCGACCTCAACTGCGCGGCGCACTCCGCTCCACCGGGGCTGGTGGAGGCCTACCAGCGCGCGACCGAGGAGCTGCCGGCCTACCTCAGTGGCCCCGGCTACTTCCCGCTCGGCGTGCCCGCGCTCCAGGTGCGGATCGCGGCGGCGTACGAGGCGCGCGGGCTGCCGACCGTGCCCGAGCAGGTCATGGTGACCGCCGGCGCGCTCGCGGCCGCGTCGGTCGTGGCCCAGGCGTTCACCGCTGCCGGCGACCGCGTGGTGGTCGAGTCGCCGACCTACCCCAACGCGACCCAGGCGGTGCGGCACGCCGGCGCGCGGCTGGTGCCGGCGACGGTCGACCCGGACGGGTGGGACCTCGACGCGCTGGCCGCCACGCTGCGCCAGACGTCGCCCCGGCTGGCGTACCTGATCCCCGACTTCCAGAACCCGACCGGCCACCTGATGTCCGACGCGCAGCGCGAGGAGCTGGCAACAGCGCTCGCCCGCACCCGGACCGTCGTCGTGGCCGACGAGGCCCACCAGGCACTCGCGCTGCGACCCGGTCTCGCCGAGGCGATGCCACGGCCGCTGGCGGCGTACGCCGACGACGCGATCACGATCGGCAGCGCGAGCAAGTCCTACTGGGGCGGGCTGCGCCTGGGCTGGGTGCGCGCCCCGCTCGACCAGATGGACCGGTTGATCCACGCGCGGATCGGCCTCGACCTCGGTGCGCCCGTCTTCGAGCAGCTGGTGCTCGCCGACCTGATGGAGCGCGCCGACGAGATCCTTCCGGTCCACCGCGAGCGGCTCGTCGCCGGCCGCGACGTGCTCGTGACCGCGCTCCGCGAGCACCTCCCGGAGTGGAGCTTCCGGGTGCCCGACGGTGGCCTGGCCCTGTGGTGCGAGCTCCCGGAGGCGCTCGGCACGGCGACGACGGTCGAGGCCGAACGTCGTGGCGTCGTCGTCGCGCCGGGACCCGTCTTCGCTGTCGAGGGAGGGCTCGACCGGTTCGTCCGGATCCCCTGGACCGCGTCCGCCGACGACCTCATCGAGGCCGTCCGCCGCCTCGCCGAGGCGTGGGAGCACGTGTCGTCGCAGTCGGGTCGGAACGCACCGCGGCCGGCGACGCCCGGTGCTGGTGTGCACCAGGGGGCCGCCGGCCGGGTGATGGTCGCCTAGGATAGGTCTGGCGACCTCCCGTTCCCGGGATGGTGCGTCCTACTTCTTCGGACCCACCTTGACGATCAACGCGTCGCCCGTGTTGGCAGTGACCCGCAGCGTGGTGCCCGTCTTGGGCACGTTCACGCTGTACCAGCCCGGCTGGTAGCGGCCGGGGTGGGTCGACCCGCTCGTTCCCGTCGAGTGCTCGTCCGAGCCGTACCACCAGGTCCGGGTGTCGTCGAACGTCGGCACCGCCGCCCGGCTCGGGATCGTGCCGGTCTGCGCCTCGGCCCCGCTGATCGTGCCGTCATCGTTGGTGTCGACCTCACGGCGGAGCGTGATCGCGTCGGTCGGCTCGAGCCCGAAGGTCGAGTCGTAGGCCAGGATGCGCGGACGCATCAGGGTGTTGTCGGCCCAGTGGCTGAACTGCGGGTGCGCGTCGACCGGCAGGATCAGGCCCTCGCCGGGGTGGGTCCCCACGTTGTTGTCCGTCTGCGAGCCATCCCAGTAGTTGACCAGCATGCCGTTCTGGTACGGGTAGTGCTCCACCCAGTCGGGCTTGGTGAACGGGAACGAGAAGTTGTACGCGGTCGCGAGCGACTGGTCGTACCCGTCGTACTGACGGTTCTCGGCGATGTAGGCGTTGAAGTACTTCTCGACCTCCGAGCCCGTCGTCGTGCGGAACCCGTCGAAGGTCCAGCCCTCGTTGTCGTTCTCCGCGGTGCCGATGACGGTCCCGTCGATGGCGATGTTGTCGACCTGGAAGCCCTTCAGGGCCTCCGCGCCATCCGTCTGGTAGCGGAACCGGACGGCGTTGGTGCCGGCCGGCAAGGTCGCCGTGAGAGCCGTCCATGACGAGCGGGTCCCGGTGATGCCGGTCTTGCTCGTGTTGAACCCACTCTGGTCCCCCGCCGTGTCAGAGAGGTTGTTGGGCACCTGGACCCACGTGGTCCCACCGTCGGTGGACGCCTCGAGGAAGGCGTAGTCCCAGTCCGTCTCGATCGCGTGCCGCACCTCGGCGGTCAGCGAAGTGCCCGAGACACCGGTCTTGGTCATCGTGGTGTTGAGGTCGTTGCCCTGGGTCGACCAGAAGTACTTCGTGCCACCGTCCGCGGCAGGAGCGCCGAGAGTCAGCGGGATCTCCTTGTCCGGGAGCGTGGTGATGATGGCCTGCTTGGCGTTGTTCGTCGCGGGGACGTTCTTGCCGAGGCGGACCGTGGCCTTCTCGCCGGGCCGGACAACCTGGTAGAAGGGCCCCTGGTCGCCCTGGGCGTCGAGCCAGCCGAGCTGGAAGAGCTCCCACGTGCCCATGTCGGTCGGGGCGTCAGCGATCGTGTCGCCACCGTCGCCGATGTTGGCGCCGGACGACATCAAGGTCCAGAACGCCGTGTTGTTCTCCGCGCCGCCGGTGTTGCCGGAGGTGTCGTAGAGGTCGGGCAGGCCGAGGTCGTGGCCGAACTCGTGGGCGAAGACGCCCAGGCCACCGTTCTCGGGCTGCACCGTGTAGTCACCCACCCAGACGCCGGTCGGGTTGTTGGGGACCGGGTTGGCCGGGTCGGCGTCCGTGCCGAAGGCGCCGCGGTTGGAGCCGATGTTGACGCCGGGCAGACCACCGGGGCCGCCCTGCTGGAGGTCGGAGTACCAGCGGTGGCTCCAGATCGCGTCCGAGCCGTAGACCGGGTCGCCGGCCGCCTCGTCGCCGCCCGCGTGCACGATCTGGAAGTGGTCGATGAAGCCGTCGGGCTCGTCGTAGATGCCGTTGCCGTTGATGTCGTAGCGGTCCTGGACGTCGAACGTCTTCAGGTAGGCCGTGACCTGCGCCATCGTCTGACCACTCTTGAGCTGGTTGTCCACCCAGACCGCCAGCGCATCGCGGATGAGGGCCTTGCTCGACGCGCAGGTGGTCACGGCGGCGCCGGGCGGCTTGCCGCAGTAGCCGCGACCGTAGAGGGCCTCGTTGTAGGGCACCTTGACCCACTCGGTGACGTCACCGTCGACGGAGTAGCGACCCGAGGACTGGGTCTCGTAGTACTCCTTCATCCGGTTGAAGTACATGTCCTCGTAGTGCGCGCGGTCGAAGTCCGCTTGCCAGATCGTGGAGTTGTCCGTGGCGCGGTCGGGCGCGGGGATCTGGTTGTGCAGCGGGCCGTCGAAGGTCGTCGGCGTCGGCGCGCTGAGCTTGTAGGGCGGGGTGTCGGTGAAGCACCCTGCGGGGCACCCGGGGTCGCCGGAGGCGGGGTCCGGGGCACTGCCGGCGCCCTGGTAGCGCTGGGTGCCGAACTCGGCGAGCACCACGAAGATCCGGTCGGTGCCCTCGTTCTCGAGGGGCACCGCCTGGTTGGCGCCCTTGCTACTGGCCTTGAACGGCGCCTTGCCTGCTGCGACGCGCTGGAGCGCCGCTTCCTTCTGGGCGTCTCGCTTGGCCTTGATGGCCAACGGGTGCTTCGGCTCGTGGCCGCCCTGGGGGCGGTCGGCCGACGGCGTGTCCTCGGGGGCGGTGACCCCCGGGTTGGCGCTGGTCGGCGAGCTGACGAGCAGCCCGGCGGCGACGAGACCGGCGGACGCGACGACTGCCGCTGCCCTCCGGTGGTGACGTGAGAGGTGTCTCAACGCAGGATTCCCTCCATGCAGGCAGGGACAGCCCAGTCGAGATCGTCGCCCGAGACATCCCTGATCTGACGACCGCCACCCGATGCGGCAGTCCGACCCGGATCGTGCGTCGTGAACCGGGTCACAAGGAAGGGCAGACCCCTCGTTTCGCCCGACCGTTACCCAACCGTGATCTCTCTACCTCCGCGCGGGTGGTGGTCGGAGCGGGACGTCAGGAGAGGTCGACGGCCCGCACCGACACGGCCTCGATGGCGGCCTCGATCTGGGCCAGCGTGTCTGCCGGGATCGCCGAGTCGACGCTCAGGGCGACCAGCGCCTGGCCGCCCTTGTCCTGGCGCGAGACCTGCATGCCGGCGATGTTGACCGCAGCGTCACCGAGGATGCCGCCGACGGTGCCGACCATGCCCGGACGGTCCTCGTAGGTGAGGAATGCCAGGTGCGTGGTGGGCTCGATGTCGAGGTCGAAGCCGTTGACCTCGACCAGCCTCTCCTTCTGCGCCAGGCCGACCAGCGTCCCGCTGACCGAGACCTGGGTGCCGTCGGCGAGCGTGCCGCGCAGGGTGATCAGGTTGCGGTGGTCGGGGCTCTCCGCCTCGGTCAGCAGACGCACCTCGGTGCCGCGCTCGGCCGCGAGCAACGGCGCGTTGACGTAGGAGACCTGCTCCTCGACGACGTCCGCGAAGACGCCCTTCAGCGCCGCGAGCTCGAGCACCTTGACGTCGAACTCGGTGATCTCGCCGCGCACCTCCACGTCGAGCTGCTGGGCCACCTCGCCGGCCAGCGCGGTGAAGACGCGGCCGAGCTTCTCGGTGAGCGGGATGCCGGGACGTACGTCCTCCGCGATCACGCCGCCCTGCACGTTGACCGCGTCGGGGACGAGCTCGCCGCTCAGCGCGAGCCGCACCGAACGGGCGACGGCGATGCCGGCCTTCTCCTGCGCCTCGTCCGTCGAGGCACCGAGGTGCGGCGTGGCGACCACGTTGTCGAGCTCGAAGAGCGGGCTGTCGGTGCACGGCTCGCTGGCGAACACGTCGAGGCCGGCGGCCGCGATCTGCCCGGTCTTGAGCGCGTCGAAGAGGGCGGCCTCGTCGACGATCCCGCCACGGGCCGCGTTGACGAGCACCAGGCTCTGCTTGGCGGCAGCGAGCTGGTCCGCGCCGATCAGGCCGACCGTCTCGGGCGTCTTGGGCAGGTGGACGCTCATGAAGTCGGCCTCGGCGAGGAGCGTGTCGAGGTCGACCAGGCGTACGCCCATCTGCGCGGCGCGGCCGGCCTGCACGTAGGGGTCGTACGCGATGACCTTCATGCCGAACGCGCTGAGCCGCTGCGCGACGAGCACGCCGATCCGGCCGAGGCCGACGATGCCGACGGTCTTCTCGTAGAGCTCGATGCCGGTGTACTTCGAGCGCTTCCACTCGCCGTTGCGGAGAGCGGCGTGGGCCGGGCTGATGTGGCGGGCCGCGGCGAGCATCAGCGCGACGGCGAGCTCGGCGGCGCTGACGATGTTGGAGGTCGGCGCGTTGACGACCATGACGCCGGCCTGGGTGGCGGCCTTCACGTCGACGTTGTCGAGGCCGACGCCGGCACGGGCGACGACCTTGAGGCGGGTCGCGGCGGCGAGCGCCTCGGCGTCGACCTTCGTCGCCGACCGGACCAGGATCGCGTCGACGTCGGCGATCGCGGGGAGCAGCGCGGCGCGATCGGCCCCGTCGCAGGTGCGGATGTCGAAGTCGGGTCCGAGCGCCTCGATCGTGGCGGGGCTCAGCTCCTCGGCGATGAGCACGACGGGGCGGGCGGGCGTGGCGGGTGCGTTCACAGCGGGGTCCTCGCGAAAGATCAAGGTGGTCCGGACGGCACGACGCTGTGCGCGGTCCACCCTACCCGCGCGGCAGCGACGCCTCGAACCCGTCCCACCTCCACTGTCCCTGCCGACTCCTACGATGGCCGGATGGGAGCGATGGACGACGCCGCGCGGCTGGAGCTGCCGAGCGTCGAGCAGTGGAGCGACTGGTTGCGCGAGCACCACACCCAGCCGACGGGCGTGTGGCTGGTGAGTCCGCGCAAGGCGGCCGAGCGGCCCTTCTCCTACGAGCAGTCGGTGCTCGAGGCCCTGCGCTACGGCTGGGTCGACTCCACCGTGAAGCCGGTCGACGAGCAGCGCTCGATGATGTGGTTCGCCCCCCGCCGCACGGGCAGCATGTGGACCCGGATCAACAAGGGCCGCATCGCGCGGCTCGAGGAGGCCGGGCTGATGGAGCCGGCCGGCGCGGCGGCCGTCACCGTCGCCCGGGAGACGGGCATGTGGACGCTGATGGACGAGGTCGAGGACCTCGTCGTGCCGGAGGACCTCGCTGCGGCGTTCGACCGCCACTCCGGCTCGCGCGAGCACTGGGACTCGTGGTCCCCCTCGGCGCAGAAGATGATCCTGACGTGGATCGTGATGGCCAAGCGGCCCGAGACCCGCGCCGCTCGCATCGAGACGTCGGCAGAGAAGGCCGCGCAGGGCGTGAAGGCGCAGGGCTGAGGATCAGATGGCGCAGCCGTCGGGGCCGCACTCCTCCCCGCCGTCGGCGCCGGTCGCCAGCACCTGGATCGGCGGGCGCGACTCCGACCACGCCTTCTCCAGCACCTGCGTGAAGACCTCGGTCGGCTGGGCTCCGGAGACGCCGTACTTCTGGTCGATCACGAAGAACGGCACACCCGTGGCGCCGTAGGCCTGCGCCTGCTCGATGTCCGTGTGCACGTCGTTCTCGAACTCGCGGGAGCCGAGCACCTCGTCGACCCGAGCGGCGTCGAGACCGGCACCGACGGCGACCTCACGCAGCACGTCGTGGTCCGCGACGTTGCGGGCGTCGCTGAAGTACGCCTTCAGCAGCGCCTCCTTGACCCGTCCCTGCACCTCGTGGCCGCCCTGCTCGTGGGCGAGGTGGATCACCCGGTGGGCATCGACGGTGTTGAGGTGCAACGTCTCGGAGAGCCGGTAGACGAGTCCCTCCTCGGCCGCCACGGCCTCGACGCGGTCCTGCATCTGCTGGACACCGGCGGGCGACTGGCCGTACTTGCGTCCCAGCATCACCGCGGTGCCCTCCGTCGGCTCGGCCGGGGCGCCGGGGTCGAGCTGGTAGGACCGCCAGTGCACCTCCACCTCGTCGGCGTGGCCGAACTCGGCCAGGGCGTTCTCGATGCGGCGCTTGCCGATGTAGCACCAGGGACAGACGACGTCGGACCAGATCTCGATCTTCACGTCCGGCCCAACACCGGTGGGTGTCAGGCTGTTCCTGATTCCTGTCGCTGGACCGTGGAGCGTCGGAGGACGTAGCCGCCGACGAGCCCGACGACGAGGGCCGCCAGCACGCCGATGTTGGCGAACGCCCAGGCGCCGTCCTTGCCGCCGAGGCCGAGCGGGCCGAGGAGGTAGCCCTGCCAGTTGTTCCACGAGGCGTCGTCGGCGAAGAGGTTGACCACCAGCCCCCAGCCGACGAGGGACGCCACGACCATCGTGCCGATGGCGGGCCAGTCGAAATCTCCGTAGCGGCCGGCGGGGTCGAACAGCGCCTCCTCGTCGTAGTCGCGCTTGCGCAGCGCGAGGTCGGCGATCATGATCCCCGCCCACGCCGCCAGCGGGACGCCGAGCGTGATGAGGAAGCTCTGGAACGGGTTGATGAAGTTGTCGGCGAAGAAGACGACGTAGATCGTGCCGAGGGTGAGCAGGACGCCGTCGACGGCGGCTGCCTGGGGGCGCTTGAGCCTCACCCCGAGGGACAGCAGGGTCAGGCCCGAGGAGTAGATGCCCAGCACGGCGCCGCTGACCAGCGAGAGGATCGCGGCCAGCAGGAACGGCACGAGGAACCAGGTCGGGAGCAGAGTGGCGAGCGTGCCGATCGGATCGCCCGCGACACCGTCGAGGATCGTGGTCGACGAGCCAGCCAGGGCCAGGCCGAAGAGCACCAGCACGACAGGAGCGAGCGCGCCGCCGACGGTGTTCCAGGCGACGATCGACGGCCCGGAGGCGGTGCGCTTCTGGTAGCGCGACCAGTCGGCGGCGATGTTGATCCAGCCGAGGCCGAAGCCGGTCATCACCATCACCAGCGCACCGATGACCGCCTGCGTCGAGCCGGCCGGGATGTCCTGGACGGCCGACCAGTTGATGTCGTCGATCGTCAGCAGCATGTAGAGCACGGTGACGGCGCCGGTGATCCACGTCAGCACCGACTGCATCCGCATGATGATGTGGTAGCCGGCGACACTCGCCGAGACGATCAGCGCGGCGACGACGAGCGCGGCGACGATCTTGGTGCCTGTCCCACCGCCCCAGCCGAGGCGGTCGAAGATCGTCGACGTGGCGAGCACCGCGAGGATCGCGAGGAAGGTCTCCCACCCGATCGACGTCAGCCAGGAGATCACGCCGGGCACCTTCTGCCCGTTCACCCCGAAGGCCGCGCGACTGAGGATCATCGTCGGCGCCGAGCCGCGCTTGCCGGCGATCGCGATGATCCCGCAGAGCAGGAACGACACGACGATCCCGATGACCGAGACCAGGACGCCCTGCCAGAAGGAGATGCCGAAGTAGAGGACGAACGAGGCATAGCTCAGGCCGAAGACCGACACGTTGGCCGCGAACCACGGCCAGAACAGGTCCTGCGGCCGGGCCGTGCGCTCGGACTCCTCGATGATCTCGATGCCCGTCGTCTCGACACCGAGCCGACGGGTCTGCTCCAGCCCGGTCGTCGGCGAAGTTGCGTTGCTCATGACGGCATCGTCGCTCACCGAGGGGCCGGGGGCCAGCACCGGGCTCCCGGACGTTCAGGCGCGGCGCTGCATCACGAGGTCATCCTGCCCGCCCGAGCGGGGAGGCGACCACGGTTCTCCGCCTCAGCGGGCGGACGTGCCCTCGACGTAGTCGGTGTCGTGCGACTTCACCCAGGCCATCAGCTTGCGCAGCTCACGACCGGTCTGCTCGATCGGGTGCGACTCACCCTGCTTGCGGAACTCGGTGAACTCCGGCGAGCCGTTGTCCATGTCGGCGATGAACCGCTCGGCGAACGCGCCGTTCTTGATGTCGGCGAGCACGTCCTCCATGTTCTTCTTCACGTCCGGCGTGATCACGCGGGGGCCGGAGACGTAGTCACCGAACTCGGCGGTGTCGGAGACCGACCAGCGCTGCTTGGCGATGCCGCCCTCGTACATCAGGTCCACGATGAGCTTGAGCTCGTGGAGGCACTCGAAGTAGGCGACCTCCGGCTGGTAGCCGGCCTCGGTGAGGACCTCGAAGCCGTACATCACCAGCTGGGAGGCGCCGCCGCAGAGCACGGCCTGCTCGCCGAACAGGTCGGTCTCGGTCTCCTCGGTGAAGGTGGTCCTGATCCCGCCGGCGCGCAGGCCGCCGATCGCCTTGGCGTAGGACAGCGCGAGGTCCCAGGTCGTGCCGGACTCGTCCTTCTCCACGGCAACGAGCACGGGGACGCCACGACCGTCGACGTACTCACGGCGCACCAGGTGACCGGGACCCTTGGGGGCGACCATGAAGACGTCGACACCCTCGGGCGGGGTGATGTAGCCGAAGCGGATGTTGAAGCCGTGGCCGAAGACCAGGGTGTCGCCGGGCGTGAGCGCGGGCTCGATCTCCTCGGCGTAGAGCTTCCGCTGGTGCTGGTCGGGGGCGAGGATCACGATCAGGTCGGACTCCTCCGCTGCCTCGCGCGGGGTGAGGACGCGCAGGCCCTCGGCCTCGGCCTTGTCGCGGCTCTTGGAGCCGGGCTGCAGGCCGATCCGGACGTCGACGCCGGAGTCACGCAGCGACAGCGCGTGGGCATGGCCCTGGCTGCCGTAGCCGATCACCGCGACGTTCTTGCCCTGGATCAGGCTCAGGTCGGCGTCGTCGTCGTAGAACATCTCAGCCACTGGGGGCTCTCCTTCGGTTGCGTTTCTCGGGTCAGTTTGCGATGGCGGACGGGGGTGCCGGTACGGCGACGGGGCGCTGCGGGCGCTCGCTGATCGAGCGCGAGCCGCGACCGATCGCGACCATGCCCGACTGCACCAGCTCGCGGATGCCGAAGGGCTCCAGCACGCGGAGCAGGTCGGAGAGCTTGTCGGAGTTGCCGACGGCCTGGACGGTGACGGCCTCGGGCGAGACGTCGACGACCTTGGCGCGGAACAGCTGCACCGCGTCGAGCACCGCGCCACGGGTGGACGCGTCGGCCCGGACCTTGACGAGCAACAGCTCGCGGTTGACCGATCCGGGGCCGTCGAGCTCGACGATCTTGATGACCTCGACGAGCTTGTTGAGCTGCTTGGTGACCTGCTCGAGCGGGGAGTCGTCGACGTTGACCACGATGGTCATCCGCGAGACCTCGGGATGCTCGGTCGGACCGACGGCGAGGCTGTCGATGTTGTAGCCGCGGCGGGCGAACAGGCTCGCGATGCGGGCCAGCACGCCGGGCTTGTTCTCGACCAGGACGCTGAGGGTGTGCTTGTTCATCAGATGTCGTCCTCGTCGAACTGGGGCGCCAGGTCGCGCGCGTACTTGATCTCGTCGTTGCTCGTGCCGGCAGCGACCATCGGCCACACCATCGCGTCGCGGTGCACCCGGAAGTCGACCACGACGGGCTGGTCGTCGATCGCCATCGCCTTCTCGATCGTGGCATCGACCTCGTCGGGCGACTCGCAGGACAGGCCCACGCAGCCGTAGGCGTCGGCGAGCTTGACGAAGTCGGGGATCCGCTTGGAGTGCAGGTCGGTGTTGGAGTAGCGCTCGTTGTAGAAGAGCGTCTGCCACTGGCGGACCATGCCCAGGGACTCGTTGTTGATGATCGCGACCTTGATCGGGATGTCGTTGATCGCGCAGGTGGCGAGCTCCTGGTTGGTCATCTGGAAGCAGCCGTCGCCGTCGATCGCCCAGACCGTGCTGTCGGGCATGCCGACCTTGGCGCCCATCGCGGCGGGGACGGCGTAGCCCATCGTGCCGAGACCGCCGGAGTTGATCCACGTGTTGGGGTTCTCGTAGCCCACGTACTGGGCCGCCCACATCTGGTGCTGGCCGACGCCGGAGGCGTAGATCGCCTCGGGACCGGCGATCGCACCGAGCCGCTCGATGACGTACTGAGGAGCGAGCGAGCCGTCGGCAGGGGTGTCGTAGCCCAGCGGGTAGCTCTGCTTGAGCCCGGCGAGGAACGCGATCCACGCCTCGTAGTCGCCGTCGGCGCCCTCGGCCTCCAGCACCGCCACCAGCTGCGTGATGACCTCGCGGCAGTCGCCGACGATCGGCACGTCCGCGTGCCGGTTCTTGCCGATCTCGGCCGGGTCGATGTCGGCGTGGATGACGAGCGCGTTCGGGGCGAACGAGTCGAGGTTGCCCGTGACGCGGTCGTCGAAGCGGGCGCCGAGGCTGATGATCAGGTCGCTCTTCTGCAGCCCGGCGACGGCGGCGACCGTGCCGTGCATGCCCGGCATGCCGAGGTGCTGCGGGTTGCTGTCGGGGAACGCACCGCGAGCCATGAGAGTGGTGACGACCGGGATCCCGGTGAGGGTGGCCAGCCGGGCCAGCTCGCGGGAGGCCCTGGCGCGGATCACGCCGCCACCGACGTAGAGGACCGGCCGGCGGGACTCGCGGATCAGCCGCACGGCCTCCTTGATCTGCTTGGCGTGCGGAGTGGTCACCGGGCGGTAGCCGGGCAGGTGCAGCTCGCTCGGCCAGGCGAAGGTCGTCATCGCCTGGAGGGCGGACTTCGCCACGTCGACCAGCACCGGTCCGGGACGACCGGTCGAGGCGATGTGGAAGGCCTCGGCGATCGTGTGCGGGATGTCGCGCGGGTCGGTCACGAGGAAGTTGTGCTTGGTGACCGGCATCGTGATGCCGCGGATGTCCGCCTCCTGGAAGGCGTCCGTCCCGATCATCGCCGCGCTCACCTGACCGGTGACGGCCACCATCGGCACCGAGTCCATGTGGGCGTCGGCCAGTGGTGTCACGAGGTTGGTGGCGCCGGGACCGGAGGTCGCCATGCAGACGCCGACCTTGCCGGTGGCGGCGGCGTAGCCCTGCGCGGCGTGCCCGGCTCCCTGCTCGTGCCGCACGAGGATGTGCCGGATCCGCGTGGAGTCCATCAACGGGTCGTACGCCGGGAGGATCGCGCCGCCCGGGATGCCGAAGATGTCGGTCACGCCGGCCGCCTCGAGCGACGTCACGAGGCTCTGCGCGCCAGTCACAGAAGTGCTGCCCTGTCCGCCCTGCTCGCTCATGGTCCTGCTTCCTGTGTCCTGTTTCGTCCAACAAAAAACCCCTCGGCCCGGTGGGCGGCGAGGGGTGACGCGTGTGCGGTGGGGTCCGGAGACCTCAGCTCACGCGTCGCGTGCGTACAAGAATGTCGGTGCGCATGCGACAACCGTCGTCGCCGGGCCTTGCCGGCGTCAAGCCAGTGTGCCAGTCGTCCCAACATGTGGAACGCCAGTCTCGGAATGTGGCGGCCCGGTCAGTCGCGGCCGAGGCCCGTCGTGACGCAGACCTTGTTGCCCTGCGGGTCGGCCAGCACGATGAAGGCCGGCGCGCGCTCGTCGGTGACGAGCGTGCCGCCGGCCGCCAGGGCCGCCTCGATCCGTGTCCCGGCCACCTCTGGCGGGACGCGGACGTCGAGGTGGAACCGCTGCCGCGGCTCGTCGTGATGGTCGGTCTGCTGGAACCAGAGCGCCGGCCCGATCCCTGCGAGGTCGCGCACCTCGCCGTCGTGCAGCGGATGATCCTCGTAGCCCAGGACCGCACGCCAGAACGGCTTGATCTCGTCGCGGTCGGCAGTGTCCAGCGCCAGCTCGACGATCTCCACCGCGCCCGGGTCGGCCTCGACCCCGAGGTCCGCGGCCGCGGCGCTGATGCGGCGGGCCAGGTCGAGGTCGCGCCTCGTCACGCCGAAGACGTCGCGGCTGATCAGCCGGACGTGGAGGCTGGCGAAGCGCAGGTCGAGCTCGGGGTGGTGGTCCAGGTCGGCCGCGACCCCTCCGATCCGCGCCACCAGCTCGAGCCCCCGCTCGAAGCCGCCCGTGCCGAACCGGGTCTCGAGCGTCTGGAACATCATCCGCCAGTCGGCGAGGCCCTCCTCGGCCTGCACGGCGGTGAAGGTCAGCGGGGTGTCCTGCTCGTCGGGCACGTCAGCGGCTCAGCGGGGTGCAGATGCAGGACCGGTTGCCGTCGGCGTCCTCGATCACCCAGTAGGCCGGGGCCTCCGCGTCGCTGACCAGCCGGCCGCCGGCGTCGAGCACGGCCTGGAGGCGGCGTTCCCCCTCGTCATGGGCCACCCAGACGTCGAAGTGCCAGCGCTGCTCGTGGTCCTGCGCGGGCAGCTCGGGGCCGGTCCGCTCCGGGCTGCTCGGCGGCTCCTGGAACCAGAACCCCGGCACCTGGCCGCTCGGGTCGACGGGACCGCCGTTGGACACCTCGCCGCCCAGGAGCGCCGCGTAGAACGGGGCGAGCCGGGACCCGTCCGCGGTGTCCACCGCCGGCTCGAGCTCTGTGAGCCCCGACGTGTCGGCCTCGGCACCGAGCTCGGCGGCGAAGCCGCTGATCGTCCGCGCCAGATCGAGGTCGCGGCTGGTGATGCCGCCGACGTCGTGGCTGCTCAGCGTCACGATCACCTCGGGATAGGTCAGGGAGACGTCCGGGTGGTGGTCGGCCCCGTCGGCGGCTGCCCCGATCCGGTCGACGAGCCTGACGCCGGTGGCGAAGTCGCCGGTGCGGAATCGTGCTCGCAGGCTGTTGAGGATCTTGCGCCAGTCGTCGAGACCGGCTTCCAGGATCTCGTCGTGGGAGAGGCGGGCCTTGGGGTCAGGGGTCGCATCGCTCATCCTGCGACCCTGCCACGCACCACTGACAGCGGCCACCCCCTCAGGACAGCGTCTGGCTGATCTCCCGGGTGCCACCGTCCACCACGACGCGCGCCAGCGCCCCGTTGACCAGGGGCAGGTGCGGCGGCACGTGTCCGATCTCGAGGTCCCACACGATCGGCAGGTCGAGCCGGCCGAGCGCGTCCAGGACAGCGCCCCGCTGCGTCAGATGTGGGTGGTCGGGTGCGTTCGTCCGCCCGACGAGCACCGCGGCCGCGCGGTCGAACCACCCGGCGAGCCGCATCGAGTGGAGGTAGCGGCAGGTGTTCACCGCGTCCTCCTCGCACGCCTCGACGTAGACGATCACGGGCTCGTCCAGCGCGTCCGCCCACGCGCGTACATCGCCGTACGGTGTCCCGGCGAGGTGGGCGATCGTCTCGGTGCAGCCGCCGATCAGCCGTCCGGAGACGTCGAGGCTGCCACCGCCCTCGACCTCCCACTGCCCGGTGCCGACGTGCCTCCACTCCGTCGCTCGTGGATCCTCGGCGAAGCGCACCCAGTCGGCCACGAGCCCGGAGTCGCGCTGCACGAACGGACCGGAGCCGCTCGCGAGGTCGAGCCAGTGCAGGAACCCGTCGGGGACGGCGTACGGCGTGTCGGCGAGGTTGTCACCGTGGATGGTTGCCCAGCCCAGGCGGGTGGTGATGGGCAGCAGGACCGTCGACATGTCGGAGAAGCCGACGAGCCACGTCGGCTCCGCAGCGGCGAGCGCCTCCCAGTCGAGGAGGTCGACCAGGTCGATCGCGGTCTCGCCGCCCCACGGCGGCACCACGCAGTGGATGTCGGGGTCGGCGAGCATCCGAGTGAGCTCAGCCGCACGGTGCTCGGCGGGCGCTGAGGTCAGGCCGGTGCCGTCCATGCACTCCCCCACCACGACGTCGTACCCGCGGCGGCGCAGCCACTCGACGCAGAACTCGATCCGCGTCGCGGCGTCGCCCGACGCCCCCGCGGACGGCGAGGTGACACCGATGCGGTCGCCGGGGCGCAGGGGGCGCGGGAAGCGCAGCGGGGGCGGGCTCATGGGGTGAGTCTGGCACCCTCTGTCCATGGGATTCGGTGACCTCGTCAGCCAGGCAGTCCACGCCGCGACAGGCGTGCCGCGCCTCGGTGCAGCCGCCATCAAGGCAGGGCTCGGACCGTCGGGCGCCGTCGAGGTGCTGGCGATCTCGCGGGCCGCCCTCACGACCTCAGCCGTGCACGGCAAGGGTGTTCCCGGCCGGAGCAACGCGCTGCGCCACTTCATGTGGCAGGCCGTGCTGACGGCGCGGTTCGGCGTCGAGGCGGCGCGGTCCATCGCGGCCGCGCAGGAGGTCGGTTCGCCGAACCGCAGGGACTCGGGCGTCGACGCCCAGAACAACGCGGCCGGCCAGGACTACGGCGCAGCCCACGTGGCCGAGCTGCAGGAGGGCTCGGCGTCGGCGGCGGTCGCCAGCCTCAGCCAGGTGGCCCTGGCGAAGTGGGAGTCCGACGAGCTGGTGTGGGTCAAGCCGCACTGACTACCAGGTGGTCAGGCCGGCCCGGTCGTGCTCGCCGTCAGGCCAGACCGCGCGTTCGACGCCCGCAGCGGCCAGCGCCTTGCGGCAGCCCGGGCACGGCGGGTCGGTGATGTACGCCGTCGCGCCCTTGGTGTCGCGGGTAGCGAAGAGCAGCGCGTTGACCTCGGCGTGGATGGCGATGCAGAACCCCGCGGTCCCCGGCCGGTCGTAGTCGCCGAGCCCGGGCACGGCGTCGTACCCCAGCTGCCCGCGCGGGCACGCGCCCATCAGGCAGTCGTCCTCGCCGGGCGCGGCGCCGTTGTAGCCGGTGGCGATGATCCGGTGGTCGATCGTGAGCACAGCGCCGACCCGGCGGCGCGTGCACTTCGCACGGGCCGACACGGCGGCGGCGATACCGAGGAAGTAGTCGTCCCAGCCCGGGACCGCGCCCTCTGCGTCCAGGTCGGTCATGGGAGGACGGACTGCCCGATCTCCTGGGGGTTGTAGGCGACTTCCCAGCGGAAGCCGTCAGGGTCGGCGAAGTAGCCCGAGTAGCCACCCCACTCGCGCTCGAAGGCCTCGCCGACCTGGGTGGCGCCGGCCACTCGGGCCTGCTCGAGCACGGTGTCGACGCCCTGCGTGGTGGCGAGGTTGTGGGAGAGCGTGATCGGGGGTACGCCGCCCCGCGCGGGTGCATGGCCGACCTCGTCGACGAAACCCGACTCGACCCACATGCTCAGCACCACCTTGTCGGCGACCTTGAACATCAGCACCTCCCCCGGCACGTCGACCTCCGGCTCCCAGCCGAGGCCACCGACGTAGAACTTCCGGGTGGCTTCGAGGTCGGTCACGACGAGGGTGATGAAGCTGACGCGCTGGTCCATGCTCAGTTCTCCTTCTCGGGCTCGTGCGGTCGGGCCGCGAGGCGTACGCGCTGGCGTCCCGCGTCGTCGAAGTTGCGGTCGTCGAGCCAGGCGTCGAGTGCATCGCGCACCCGCGGCCACTCGAGGTCGGTGATCGAGAACCAGTCGGTGTCGCGGTTGCGGCCCTTGTAGACGAGTGCGTTGCGGAAGCGGCCCTCCCAGATGAAGCCGAGCCGGATCGCGGCACGGCGCGACGGACCGTTGAGGCTGTCGCACTTCCACTCGTAGCGGCGGTAGCCGAGGTCGTCGAACACGTGCCGCATCAGCAGCGCCATCGCCTCGGTGGCCGCACGGCTGCGCTGCAGCTGGCGGCCGAACGCGATGCCGCCGACCTCGATCGAGCCCATCACCGGGTCGATGCGCATGAGCGAGCAGAATCCGACGGCCCGTCCGGTCTCGACGGCCACGATCGCGTACATCACCTGGCCCTCGTCGGCGACTCCGTGGGCCACGATCGCGGCCATCGCGTCGCGGTCGCGCGGGCGGTCCCAGAAGAGGTAGGTCCACAGCGCCTCGTCGTCCTCGCCACAGACGGCTGCGACGAGGTCGTCGACGTGCCGGGGACCGATCCGCTCCATCCGGACGCCCTGGCCCACGAGAGTCGTTCCCGACGGGCGCTCGACCGGCGACCAGTCGACGGCGCGGCCGAGCCGCTGGCCGTGGGCGTTGTCGCTCATCGCAGCGCCTCGGCGACGGCGGCGATCCCGCGCTCGACCTCGTCGTACGACGTGGACAGCGGCGAGAGGCCGATCCGCAGCCCGCCCGGGTCGCGGTAGTCCGGGATCACGTCGCGCTCCCAGAGTCGCGCGGTGACCTCGCGCATCCGGTCGTGGTGGAGCGTGACGTGGCCGCCGCGCTGCTCGGGGTCGCGCGGCGAGGCGAGGGTGACCTCGGGCAGCGTCGTGTCGGCCAGCTCGATCGCGTACGACGTGAGCGCGACGGACTTCTCACGGACGGCCTCGATCCCGGCCTCCTCGACCAGCTCGAGCATGCTCTGCATCGCGACCATGCCGAGGATCGGCGGAGTGCCGGAGATGAAGCGGCGCATCCCACGGGCGGGCGTGTAGCCCGGTCCCATGAGGAACGGGTCGGCGTGGCCCATCCAGCCCTGGATCGGCTGCGTCAGCTCGTCCTGGAGGCGGGCGCTGACGTAGCCGAAGGCCGGTGAGCCGGGACCACCGTTGAGGTACTTGTAGGAGCAGCCGACGGCGAGGTCGGCGTCCCACTCGTCGAGGGCGACCGGCAGCGCGCCGGCCGAGTGGCAGAGGTCCCACAGCACCAGTGCGCCCGCGTCGTGGGCGATCCGGGTCAGCTCAGGGGCGTCGGCGAGCCAGGCGGAGCGGTAGGCGACGTGGTTGATCACGACCAGGGCCGTGCGCTCGGAGACGGCGTCGCGCAGCTGGTCGGCGGTGACGCCCGCGGACGTGTCGACCTCGATCCAGCGCAGGGTCAGGCCGCGCTCGGCGGCGATGCCCTCGGCGACGTAGCGGTCGGTGGGGAAGTTGTCGGTGTCGATGACGATCTCGGTGCGGGCGGGGTCCGTACGGACCGCGTGGTCGACGGCGGCGCGCATCAGCTTGTAGAGCCAGACGGTTGTCGAGTCGCCGACGGCGGTCTGGCCGGCAGCCGCGCCGAGGGCGATCCGGCCGAGGTCGTCACCCAGGGTCGTCGGCAGGTCCATCCAGCGCTCGTCCCAGCCGCGGATCAGCCGGCCGCCCCACTCCTGCTCGATGAACGTCGTGAGGCGCCCGACCGCGGCCGCGACGGGGCGTCCGAGCGAGTTGCCGTCGAAGTAGACGAGGTCGGTCTCCGCCCCGACGAACCTCCCGCGGAAGGAGGCGAGCGGGTCGGCGGCGTCGAGGTCGGCAGCAGTACGGGTCACGACGGCAACCTATCGAGTCAGTAGCAGACCGCTCCGTGCGCGGCCGACTGGACGACCTTGCGGTACTTGCCGAGGACACCGCGCGTGTACTTCGGCGGCGGCGGCTCCCAGCCCACGGCCCGCTCGGCCAGCTCGTCCTCGGCGACGTGGACGTCGAGAGTCATGTTCGAGACGTCGAGCGTGATCTGGTCACCGTCGCGCAGGAAGGCGATCGGACCGCCGTCGCTGGCCTCGGGCGCGATGTGCCCGACGCAGAGCCCCGTCGTACCACCGGAGAAGCGACCGTCGGTGATGAGCAGGACGTCCTTGCCGAGCCCGGCGCCCTTGATCGCACCGGTGATCGCCAGCATCTCGCGCATCCCCGGACCGCCCTTGGGGCCCTCGTAGCGGATGACGACGACGTCGCCGGCCTTGATCGCGCCTTCGCCCAGGGCGTCGAGCGCCTTGCGCTCACCGTCGAAGACGCGCGCAGTGCCGGTGAAGGTGGAGTCGTCGAATCCGGCGCTCTTGACCACCGCTCCCTCGGGCGCGAGCGAGCCCTTGAGGATGGTGAGCCCGCCGGTGGCGTGGATCGGGCGGTCGAGCTGGCGCAGGATCTCGCCGTCGAGCGGCTTGGGGTCGATCTCGGCGAGGTTCTCCGCCATCGTCTTGCCCGTGCAGGTGAGCACGTCGCCGTGGAGGAGACCTGCGTCGAGCAGCGCCCGCAACAGGACCGGGATGCCGCCGACGCGGTCGAAGTCGGTCCACACGAACCGGCCGAACGGCTTCATGTCGGCGAGGTGCGGGACGTTGCGTCCGATGCGGGTGAAGTCGTCGAGGGTCAGGTCGACCTCCGCCTCCCGCGCGATGGCGAGCAGGTGGAGGACGGCGTTGGTCGACCCGCCGAGAGCCATCGCCATCGTGATCGCGTTCTCGAAGGCGGGCTTGGTCATGATCTGCCGGGCGGTGATGCCGTGGCGCAGCAGGTTCACGACCGCCTCACCGGACTTGTGCGCGAACCCGTCGCGGCGCCGGTCCACGGCCGGCGGGGACGAGCTGCCGGGCAGCGACATCCCGATCGCCTCGGCGACGCTGGCCATCGTGTTGGCCGTGTACGCCCCACCGCAGGCGCCCTCACCCGGACAGATCGCGCGCTCGATCTCCTCGACCTTCTCGCGCGTCATCTTGCCTGCGAGGCAGGCGCCGACCGCCTCGAAGGCGTCGATGATCGTCACGTCCTTGCCGTCGACCTGGCCGGGCATGATCGTGCCGGCGTAGAGGAAGACGCTCGCGAGGTCGAGGCGCGCGGCGGCCATGAGCATGCCGGGCAGGGACTTGTCGCACCCCGCGAGGAGCACCGAGCCGTCGAGCCGCTCGGCCATCATGACCGTCTCGACGGAGTCGGCGATCACCTCGCGGCTGACGAGGGAGAAGTGCATGCCCTCGTGGCCCATCGAGATCCCGTCGGAGACCGAGATCGTGCCGAACTCGAGCGGGTAGCCGCCGGCGGCGTGCACGCCGCTCTTCACTGCCTTGGCGAGCCGATCGAGCGACAGGTTGCACGGGGTGATCTCGTTCCAGCTGGACGCGACCCCGATCTGCGGCTTCTCCCAGTCGTCGTCTCCCATGCCGACCGCCCGGAGCATCCCACGGGCGGCGGTGGCCTCGAGGCCGTCGGTGACGGCGCGGCTCCGGGGCTTGAGGTCGGGTCCGTCAGCTCTGTGGCTCATGGCGTCAGGCTAGTCCGAGCCCCGCCGCACTCCGTCGCACGTCTCATCGCCTCGGACGACCACCCGGCCGAGCCTCAGACGGCATGCCCCCGCCTCGACCGGTGACGGTCCTCTCGGCACTCGTCGATGTACCTCACCTCGGCGACGAGCTGATGCACTGCCGGGTGGTCGTCCGGCGTGCCGTGGAGCCACCGGTGCTTCTGCTTCCAGTACGGCGACAAGCGACACTGGATCGCCGGATCACCCACCCGCTTGGAGTGGTCCCACCAGGTGAAGGCCTCGATCGACGTCCACGCCCGCAGCCGGCGCGGCACCCACCAGTCGGCAGCGCTCAGGTCACCGTGCGCCGGATAGCGACTGCCAGCGTGGCTGCGGGCGCCATCGGCACGCATCGGGCGCACGCGTTCGCCGGTGTCCTCGTCGTGGAAGGTCATCGCGACCCGTGCCATCCGCAGCAACCGCTGCATCACGCGCACCCGCGGGCTGGTCCGTCCGGTCTCCCAGCGCGCCACCGCCGACTGCGACACCCCGAGCAGGGCGGCCAACCCACGCTGGGACACGTCCAGGATCCGCCTGACCCGCCGGACCATCCCGGGCATCCCTCCGTCGAACGGCCCCATGAACCAATAGTCCTTCTCCTCCTGGGTCCAGCTCGCCATCGAGTCCCCTCGCGACCGCTCCACGTCGGCCGCCTCCCGCTCACCCACCCCGGCTGGCGCGTCCGCCCGCCGCCCTGTCTGACCGCCCACCTGCCGGTCCACCTGTCCGTCCACCTGGTCCACCTGGTCCACCTCTCGCCGTACGACCTGTGCGCCCGCCGTCGGGCGCCTCGTACGACCAGCACAGCCACC
Source organism: uncultured Actinomycetota bacterium (assembly GCA_963711175.1). Classification (GTDB taxonomy): domain Bacteria; phylum Actinomycetota; class Actinomycetes; order Propionibacteriales; family Nocardioidaceae; genus Nocardioides. Next base: position 75,514 of record CAVQDC010000020.1, on the reverse strand, counting down.
CACACCGACAACTGCAGAGACCCATCCACAGGCCAGACCGATGCCGCGTCCACCGCACCCCTGTGGACGTTCCGTGGCCCACGACCCACGTCGCGCACGGCCGCGTTCATCGGTCCCGCCGGCGCAGTTGCCCGTGAGTCGCTCAGAGACTCACGGGCAACTGGCGGCCTGAGGCAGCTCAGCCCGCTCATCGAGACCTTGAGTCGCTGAGAGACTCGCGGGCACGTACGGACGATCAGACCTGCTCGGCTTCCCGCTTGAGAGAGGCGAGGCCCTTGTCGAAGTCGCCGGCGATGGCCCTGTCGAAGAACAGCTTGCCCATCAGGCCCATGACCGCACTGCGGGTGCCGGTCATCGTCCAGGTCACGTCGGTGCCGTCGCCGGAGGGAGCGAGGTCGAAGGTGGTGACGTTGCTGGCCTTGAAGGGCTTGAGGAAGTCGAGGTCGACGGCGACGCGGGCGATGGTGGATTCCGTCATCCGCATCTCGCCCTCACCGGCCTTCTTGTTGCCCGACCAGTGGTACGTCGAGCCGACGCCGGCGGCGGGACCGGAGTACTCGCGGTGCATGGCGGGGTCGAGGCCCTCCCACGGCGACCAGCGCTGCCACTGGTGGAAGTCTTCGAGGAGCCGGTGGATGCGGGCGGGTGGAGCCTGGACACGGGTGCTGCGGGAGAGGGAGAAGTCGGCCATGGCGGAGGGTGGTCCTCAGCCGACCTGGGCGGCACGCACGACGAGGACGTCCGGCAGGTCCTTGTGGATCTCCTCCCAGGTGCTGCCCTCGTCCGGCGAGGCCCACACTCCGCCGTTGCGTCCGCCGAAGTAGAGGCCGACCTGCTCGTGGTCGTCGGCGCACATCGCATCGCGCATCACCGCGGTGAAGTAGCCGTCCGGAAGACCGCCCCCGCCGAGCGGTTCCCACGACGCCCCGGCGTCGGTCGTACGGTAGACGCGGGCCTTGCCGTCGACCGGCCAGCGGGCCTCGGCGCCGGTGATCGGGAAGTTGTACGCGGTGTCCGCCCGATGCGGGTGGGCGACCATCGCGAAGCCGAACTCGGTCGGCAGGCCCGGCGCGATGTCGTTCCAGGAGGCACCGCCGTCGTCGGAGCGGTAGACCCCGCCGTGGTTCTGGAGGTAGAGGCGCTCGGGGTCGATCGCGTCGCGCGCGACCTTGTGCACGCACTGGCCGAACTCGGGGTAGTTGCGCTCGCCGGGAAAGAACTCGGCCTTGACTCCGGTGTTCGACGGATCCCACGTCTCGCCGCCGTCGGCGGTGGCGTACACGCCGCCCGTCGAGAGCGCGACGAGCACGCGCGACGCGTCGTCGGGATGGGGCAGGATCGTGTGGAAGGCCTGGCCGCCGAAGCCGGCGTTCCACTCCTCGCGGTGCGGGTGGTCCCACAGCCCGCGGACCAGCGAGAAGGTCTCTCCGCGGTCGGTCGAGCGGAAGACCGCCCCCGGCTCGGTGCCCGCCCACACCACGTCGTCGCTGCCGTCGGCGGAGAGCCCGGGCTGCAGCTGCCAGACCCGCGCCAGCGTCGCGCCGGTGTCCTCGGGGAAGCGCGCGGCGCCGTTGGGCGTCTCGCCCCACGAAGCCCCGAGGTCGTCCGAACGCCAGACCTGCGGGCCCAGCCAGCTCGACGAGGCACCCGCCAGCAGCCGCGGCTGGTCGCCGCGGGTGTCGATCATGACGGAGTAGACCTCCTCCATCGGGAAGTGCGGACCGGTCCACTCCCATGACGTACGCGCCTCGTCCGAGGTGCCGAGCCACAGGCCCTTGCGGGTGCCGACCATCAACAGCGTGCGCGACATGGAAGCTCCTTCGTGACTATTCCGATTAGGAACACTACCCTTCGGGAGAGATGAGTCAAGACCTTCCGGTGACGGCCTACGCGATCCTCGGCCTCCTCACGTTCGGTGACGAGCTGACGGGCTACGAGATCAAGCAGCGCGCCGACATGACGCTCCGCTTCTACTGGGTCTCGCCCGCGACGAGCCAGATCTACACCGAGCTGCGGCGCCTCGCCGACCACGGCCTGGTCCGTGCCGACGCCCGCTCCGACGGCGGGCGCGAGGTGACGTCGTACGCCATCACGGAGGCGGGGCAGGAGGCGCTCCGGGTGTGGATGGACGAGACCCCGGCCGGCTTTCCTGTCCTCAAGCATCCGGTGCTGCTGAGGCTCCTGGTCGGCCATGCGAGCGCGCCGGAGCGGACCCGGCAGATGCTCCACGACTACCTCGGCGAGCTCGACGTGGCACTCGCCGACCTCGGCGCGGTCCGCGAGGCGCTCCGTGGTTCTGACCGCGCGGGCGAGCCCTTCCGCTTCCCGGCACTCGTCGCCGACTGGGGCCTGGACTACTTCGCCGCGGAGGCGGTGCACACCCAGCGCGCGCTGGCGAGCCTCGACGAGTCCGGGCCGCCGCGCACTGCATAGGCTTCGCGCGTGACCACGCGACCGAGCCGTTCCGTGCTGCGGTCGGCGGGAATGGGCCCCGTGGGACTGGTGGTCATCGGCATCCTGTCCGTCCAGCTCGGTGCCGCCATCGCCAAGGGCCTGTTCGGCGAGATCTCCCCCACCGCCATGGTGTGGTTGCGGCTCGTCACCAGCGCCCTCGTCCTCGCCGCGATCGCCCGCCCCCGCCTCACCGGTCGGAGCCGGCAGGACTGGTGGGTCGTGCTCGGCTTCGGCGCGAGCCTGGCCACGATGAACTGGGCGATCTACCAGTCCTTCTCCCGGATCCCGCTCGGGATCGCGGTGACCATCGAGTTCATCGGTCCACTCACCCTCGCCGTCGTCGGGTCGCGGCACGCGCGGGACATCGTCTGGGTCCTGCTGGCTGGCGGCGGCGTGGTCCTGCTCGGCCTGCAGCCTGCCGATCTCGACGCGCTCGGAGTGGCGTACGCCCTGCTCGCCGGCGCCGCGTGGGCGGCGTACATCCTGCTCAGCGCGAGCACCGGACGACGCTGGGCCGGCTTCGACGGGCTGGCGGTCGCCAGCATCGTCGCCGCTACAGGGATGACGCTCCCGGCGTTGGTGACTGCCGGGACCAGCCTCTGGGACGGCCGGGTCCTCCTCACCGGCGCGCTCGTCGGCCTGTTGAGCTCGGTCATCCCCTACAGCTGCGAGCTCGTCGCGCTGCGATCACTGCGCCCGGCCGTGTTCGGGATCCTGATGAGCCTCGAGCCCGCCGCCGCGGCCCTCGCCGCGATCGTCGTGCTGCAGGAGCACCTCTCGGCCCTGCAGTGGCTGGCGATCGCGTGCGTCGTCGCGGCGTCGATCGGCGCGACCCGTTCGACCCAGCCCGGCACACTGGCGACATGACACGGGGCCACATGACACGGGGCGACATGACGGTGACCACCATGAGGGGGCGGCTTGCTCTCACCTCGCTCGCCCTCACGCTGGGCGCGGCCACGGGATGCAGCAGCAACACGCCCGCCCCCCTGCCGCGGACGACCCAGCCGACCGACCAGCCGAGCCAACCGACACCGAGCGACGAGCCGAGCGACGATCCGAGCGAGCAGGGCGCCGGCAACACGTCCGGCGACCCGCAGGCGGTCGGGACGCTCGTCGACCGGCTCGAGGTGCCGTGGGGCGTGGACTTCCTGCCCGACGGCAACGCGGTCGTCACCGAGCGGATGACCGGCCGGGTCCTGCAGGTCACCGCGGACGGGACGGCGAGCCAGCTCGGTGCGATCACGGCCGCCGCCCCCCAGGGCGAGGCCGGACTGCTCGGCGTCGCGGTGTCGCCGGACTTCGACACCGACCGGACGCTCTTCTTCTACGTGACCAGCAGCACGGACAACCGCGTGGTCAGGGCCGAGCTCGACGGGTCCGAGCTGGGCGAGCCGACGGTGGTCCTCGACGGGATCCCGGCGGGCTTCATCCATGACGGTGGCCGCATCGCGTTCGGTCCGGACGGCTACCTCTACGTCACCACAGGTGAGACCGGCGACCCCGAGCTCGCCCAGGACCCGGCCAGCCTCGCCGGCAAGATCCTGCGGATCACTCCCGACGGCGAGCCCGCTCCGGACAACCCCGACCCCGAGTCCCCCGTCTGGTCGCTCGGACACCGCAACGTCCAGGGCCTCGCCTGGGACGACCAGGGCCGACTGTGGGCCTCGGAGTTCGGCGACTCCACCTGGGACGAGCTCAACCTCGTCGAGAAGGGCGGCAACTACGGCTGGCCCCAGGTCGAGGGCACCGGCGGCGAGCCGGACTTCATCGACCCCCAGCTCGTCTGGCCGGTCGAGGAGGCGTCACCGAGCGGGTTGGCGTACGCCGACGGGCACCTGTGGATGGCCGGCCTCCGCGGCCAGCGGCTCTGGCGGATCAAGGTCTCGCGCACCGGCACGGCCTCGCAGCCGACGGCGTTCTTCACCGAGGACTACGGCCGGCTGCGGACCGTCGTCACCTCGCCCGACGACCAGCTCTGGCTGACCACCTCCAACCAGGACGGACGCGGCGAGCCGACGCCCGCCGACGACCGCATCGTCGTCATCCAGCCCTGACCCTCAGCCAGCCCTCACGACGGCCCGCCGGGCCGCACGGCGCAGCGTGGTCAGGATCGCCGGACCGAGCACCACGATCGCCAGCCCGGTGGTGATCGCGCGGCCGGTGTCCCAGCCGCCCGTCGAGGTGAGCAGGGTGTAGACGAGGAACCGATGGGCGTTCTCGAGGACCGGTGCTCCGGCGACGTACGCCAAGGACCCCTCGTGGCCGGGCACGACGATGCCGAGGGTGAAGGGCCAGTAGCTGAGGTTCATCAGCATCCCGTAGAGGTACGACGCGACCACGGCGTATCCGACGAGCATCGCGATCTCCGCCCTCCCGGTGACGCGGCGCGGGAGGAGGCCCGCGCCCATCCCGACCCAGGCGGCGCAGATCATCTGGAACGGCAGCCACGGCCCCACCCCGGCGGTCAGCAGCGCCGAGGCGAAGAGCGACGTACAGCCCAGGGCGAAGCCGAAGGCGGCACCGAAGACGCGCCCGCCCAGCACGAGGAGGAAGAACACCAGCTCGATGCCCGCGGTGCCGGCGCCGAAGCCGCGCATCACCGCGTTGATCGCGGACAGCACGCCGAGGACCGCGAGGACGCGCGCGTCCATGCCGCCCTCCCCCATCTCGGCGAGGACGACGACGATCACGAGCGGCAGCAGGGCAAGGAAGATGAAGGGCGGCTCGACCCGCTGGCCGGGCTGGGCGTTGAGCAGCAGCGGCCAGCAGAGCATCATCAGCCCGGCGAGCGAGGCCAGGACGAGCACAGCAGCCGTGCGTGGGCCGATCGGGAGAGCCACACCGGGCACGGTCCGCGGCCGCTGGTCCTGTCCGTGGTCGATGACGCTCACCGAGCCGCCGCCTCGAGCGCGGCGGCCACTTCCTCGACCACGAGCCAGGGCGGCCCGAGCACCTTGGTGACCTGCGGGGCGAACGACGGCGACTCCGCGAGCACGCGGCGCGGCGGACCGCTGGAGACGACCTCGCCCTCGGCCAGCACGACGACCTCGTCGGCGACGTGGGCGGCGAACTCGACGTCGTGGGTGGCCAGCAGGACCGCGCGCCCCTCGGCCGAGAGCTCGCCGACGATGCGGGCGAGCTCGGCCTTCCCGGCGTAGTCGAGGCCGCGGGTGGGTTCGTCGAGCAGCAGCACCGGAGGTCGTGCCGTGAGCACGATGGAGAGCGCCAGGGCCAGCCGCTGGCCCTCGGACAGGTCACGCGGGTGCAGCGTCTGGTCGATGCCCGGAGCGAGCCGCTCGAGCAGGACGCGACACGTGCCCCGGTCGGCATCGGCACCCGTGTCGGCGGCAGCGCACTCATCGGCGACCGACTCGAGGTAGAGCAGGTCGGCCGCGGTCTGCGGGACGAGCCCGACGTGCGTACGCCGCTGGGCGGGCGCGAGCGCTGCGGGGTCGTCGCCGCCGACGTCGATCGTGCCGGACCGGCGCTTCCCGGAGCCCTGGAGCGCCCAGATCAGGCTCGACTTGCCGGAGCCGTTGCGCCCCATCAGCACGGTCACCCGGCCCGCCGAGAGCGTCAGGTCGACCTGCCGCACGGCGACGTGGTTGCCATGGACGACGGTGACGCCGCGCGCAGTGAGCACCGGCTCGGGCTCGACGACCCGGCGGGGTTCCGGCGCGGTCAGGGCGGGGAGCGACCGGGCGTGGCGCCGTGCGTCGCGGACGGTCAGCGGCAGCGGGTCCCAGCGCGCCAGCCGTCCGAGGTCGATCAGGGGCGGCGCGACGGGCGAGTCGGCGAGGACCGTTCGGGGCTCGTCGACGCGGACGGTGCCATCAGCACCGACCAGGGCGATCCGGTCGGCGAAGGGCACGACGCGCTCGAGCCGGTGCTCGGCGAGCAGCACGGTGAGGCCGAGGTCGTGCACGAGCCGGGTGATCGTCGCGAGGACGTCCTCGGCGGCGGTCGGGTCGAGCGCCGACGTGGGCTCGTCCAGGACCAGGAGGCGCGGGTGCGTCGTCAGCACGGAACCGATCGCGACGCGCTGCTGCTGGCCGCCGGAGAGCGTACGGAGGTCGCGGGCCCGCAGGTCGGCGATGCCGAGCAGGTCGAGCGTCTCCTCGACGCGGCGGCGCATCGTCTCCGGAGCGGTGCCGAGCTGCTCCATGCCGTAGGCGAGCTCCTCCTCGACGGTGTCGGCGACGAAACCGGCCAGCGGGTCCTGCCCGACGTAGCCGACGAGGTGGGCACGTTCGCGCGGCGGCTGCTCGACGATGCTGCTGCCGTCGAGCAGCACGTCGCCCGTCAGCACGCCGCCGGTGAACCGCGGCACCAGCCCGGTGATCACGCCGAGCAGGGTGGACTTGCCGACGCCGGTCCGGCCGGACACGAGGACCAGCTCGCCCTCGTCGAGGGTGAGGTCGACGTGGCGCAGGACCTCGTGCTCGTCGTAGCGGAAGCCGATGTCCCGCAGCTCGACTGTGCCGTCTCCTCTGGCGCCGGTCATGCGGCGACCTCCTGCCGGGGCATGGCGGTCGCCGGCACGGGGGTCGCGACGGCGGGCGCGGTCCCGAGGACCCCCACGACCAGGGCCAGGGGCGACAGGTAGGGCATCACGTCGATGGTCGGGTACGCCACCGCGACCTGGGTGTGGCCGACGTACCAGCCGAGGGCGGCGACCGCGACGCCGACGCAGACCGTGACGACCTCGGCGGCCCGCCACGGGTCGGGGCGGTAGCGGGTGCGCTGGACCCGTCGACCCGCACTGACCAGGCCGAGGACCGCGACCACGACCCCCGCGCCGAGCATCGGCAGCGCCAGCAGCCGGGGCGCGGTGGGGTCGAGCCAGGCGTACGTCCCGACGCAGATGCCGGTGAGGGCGAGAAGCAGCAGCCCGCCGGTCACCCAGCGCTCGCGCGGGGACGCGCCGCCGGAGCGGCCGTAGCCGCGGGTGTCCATCCCGGCGGCCAGGGCGAGGGATCGCTCGAGCGCGTCCTCGAGCACGGGGACCAGGAACCGGCGGAGTCGGCCGATCCCCGAGGTGGCACCGCCGCGGAGCGCCTGCGCGGCGCGGACGCGACGGGCGCTGTCGGCCAGCTGCGGGAAGATCGTGACCGCGACGACGAGGGCCGTGCCGATCTCGTAGAGCGCGGGCGGCACGGAGGCGAGGAGCCGCTTGGGATTGGCCAGTGAGTTCGCGGCGCCGACGCAGAGGATGATCGTGGCGAGCCGGAGCCCGTCGTACAGGCCCGCGAGGAGCGCCTCGCTCGTGACCGGGCCGAGCAGCCGCACTCCCGCAGCCCAGTCGGGCAGCGGCACCTCCGGCAGGTCGAGCAGCACGTGCCCGATCTCCTGGCCACCGAAGACGATGCGGAAGACGACCCGCATCACGACCGTCACCAGGGCCAGCAGGACGTAGAGCCGGAACGAGCGGCCGAAGGGGTGACCGGATCGGCGGGCCATCACCACCACTGTCGCCGAGCCCATGATGAGCAGCAGCAGCAGGGGGTTGGTGGTCAGGGACGCTGCCGTGGCCAGCCCGATCGCCCAGGACCACCAGGCGATCGGGTGCAGGTCACGCGGCAGCGCCCTCACCATCGGGGCCGATCCGGTCACGGCGCGTCAGACCCCCCGTCTACGACGCGCCACGACGGCGCTGCCGGCGATCGCGATCGCGAGCAGGCCGACGATGCTCCAGGTGACCGCGGCCGGGATCCGGGCCGGCTCGTCAGCGCTCGGCCGACCGGCTGTCGCCCCGGCGCTGGCCGCTGGGTCGCTGGGAGACGCACCGTCCGACTCGGTCGTCTCGGTGCCCTCGGTCGCCGTCGAGTCTCCAGGAGACTCATCGTCCAGCGTGCCCGTGTCGGTCTTCTTCTCAGAGTCGCCCCGCGAGCCCGTGGTTGCCCGTGAGTCTCCAGGAGACTCAGAGGCAAGGGGCGACTCGGACGGACGTGCGGGCGACGCGGAGGGCGTCGCCTGCGGGGACGACGACGAGCCGCCCGAGCCGGTCGAACCACCCGTACCGCCTCCGCTCCCGCTTCCGCCGCCGCCCGCGCCCGGGGTCGGAGTGGCCGACTGCGACCCGCCGCCGCTGGAGGGCGGCGAGGTGGGTGACGCGCTGGGAGACGCAGACGGCGATGACGCCGGCGACGGGGACGAGCTGGGGGACGTGCTCGGCGTCGGGGTGGCCGTCGGTGTGGTCGAGCGGAAGACCGGAGGGGCGACCTCCGGCGGGACGCTCGAGCCGGCCGCGCGGTCCTGCTGCCACGACCAGCCGACGGAGCCGCCGGCCGGGACGGTCAAGCTGCCGGCGCCGTACGACGAGTACGTCCACGACGCCGTGGACCCGTCGGCCCACCAGAGGCCCCAGTAGGCGTTGGCGGGCGACGCGTTGACGCACGGGTCGCTCGTCGGCACGCCGTTGACCCGGCACACGAAGCCCGGCGAGCGGGTGGCATAGGTCAAGGAGACGCCGACCGAGGCGAAGACCGCCGTGGCGCTCTTGCCGCCGCCGTCGGGCGCGCACGCGGTGACCGTGCCGCCCCCCAGCTCCCGGTAGTCGACGACCACGCTCACACCGCCCGCAGAGGTGCACGTCGCCGCGCTCGCCGCCGGGGCCGACCCGAGGGCGAACCCCGAGCCGGCCACGAGCAGCAACAGTGCGGTGACTGCGCGACGCAGTGAGGCAGCCGTCATCCGTGCGTCACCGTGGTCGTGCCCGATCGCAGCGCCGGGAACTGGCCGACGGCCCGCACGCGGACCGTGGCCCTGCCCGTGGGCAGTGCGACGCGGGCGGTGAACCGGCCCTTGTCGTTCGCGCGACCCTTGGCGAGGACCTTGCCCGCGACGGCGATCTTGACCTTCTCGCCGGCGACGAGCCTGCGGACGAGGACGCGCGTCCGCGGGCCGTCCGCCTCCTGGGTCGTGACCTTGAGCGTCTTCCTGCCCAGCACGCGGGTGTCGTCAGCGACCTGGCCGCCCTCGCCGAACAGGACGTACGCCGCGGTCGTGGTCGTCTCCGGCAGCCTGACCGAGCGGGTCAGCGCCCCGTCCGAGCCGGCGACGACGGTGACGTCGAGGCCGGGGCCGCGGAGCTGGTAGCGAGCGCCCGCGGTCGCGCCGGTGACCTCGAGGACCGCCTTGCTGCCAGCCGGGCGGAAGCCCGCCGGGCCGGACAGCCGGACGCCGGTGATCGGGCCGCGCTCGGTGGAGGACTTCGCGATGATCGTGTGGGTGCGCGAGCCGTCACGGCCGGTGAGCGTGTACGTCGCGGCACCCGCGGTGGCGGGCAGCGTGACGGTGCTGCGGAGGACCCCGTCGGAGCCGGCGGCGACCGCGCGGCTCCCGGCGATGCCGGGACCGCTCAGGCAGAAGCGCTCGCCGACGTTGGCGCCCGTGGCGCTCAGCGTGGCAGCCTGGCCCGGCTCGGTGCCGGCGGAGGTGACCGCCAGGCCGGAGACCGACCCACGGGTGTGGGTGAGTCCGGCGACGGCCTGCACGGTCGCACGCCACCACTGGTCGCGGGCGCCGTCGGGGATGCCCGAGGCCTTGGCGGTGGTCATGGCGGTCGAGTCGTACGCCAGGGCGCCCTCCTCGCCCGCGAGCGGGGTGCCCGTCGGCTGCGGACCGACCTGCAGCGACCCCACCCACTCGGCGGCGCGGCCGGCCTGCTCGCACTTGCCGGCCGCCGCGAGCGCGCTGGCCGCGAGGCCGGTGCTGTTGGTGTTCGGGTCCGGGGTGTACGCGCTGCCGGCGAAGGACCCGTCGGCGCCCTGCGTGGCGACCAGCCAGGCCACTGCCTTGGTGATCGCGGCGTCGACGGAGGCCGGGCGCGGCGAGACCGCGGCGAGCTGGGCGACCACGAACGCGGTCGCATCGGTGTCGGTGCCGTCGACGCCGTCCACGCAGCCCTGCTCGGCGGCATCCTGGTCGGTGGCGAAGAAGACCCGGAAGAATCCGGCCGAGCACTGCTGCTTCAGCAGGAACGCCGTCACGGGCGCGGCTTCGGGCGACCCCGCGTTGGCGAGCCCGCGGGCCGCCAGCGCCTGGCCGAAGCTGTTGGCGTAGTCGCCGTAGGCCGACTGGTCCTGCAGCCGTCCGGTGCTCGGACCGCTGCCGATGACCCGGTTCTCGGTCTCGGCCACCAGGTTGAGGCCGCCGTAGCCGTCCGGGTCGACGCCCGACACCTGCGCGAAGACGAGGGACTTGGCCAGCGAGCCGGAGTAGCGCTCGGTCGGGGCCGGGGCGGCGTACTCCTGGACGCGGGTCGAGAGGGCCGACCGGATCTGGCGGACGAGGGCCTGGTCGCCGCCGACCTCGTCCATGCTCAGTCCGATGTCCATCGTGAGACCGAGGTCGTCGAAGTCGTAGGCGTTGTTGTGGATGACACCGTCGGTGAGCTGCGTGGCCAGCCACGCGGTGCCCGCACGTGCGGCGGCGGGTGCCGGTACGTCGGTGGCGGCGGCAGCCGGAGACAGCAGGGGTTGAGCCAGTGCGGTGGTGGCGAGCACGATGGCCGCCAGCCCGGAGGTGAGCTTCATGGTTCCTTCCTCGCTGCGACAGCGAGGAAGACGGCATACGCCGTCAAGCCTCGCTGCATTCCTCGACAGCGATGGTGTTCAAGACGCGTCGAGGAAGGTGTTCCGGCTCGCACGGGATCGCTCCCGTGCCCACGGTTGCGGGTCAGCGCCGGTTTCGGACCGGCTTTCCCCACCTCGGGCGTGTGTGGTGCCGACCCAAGTGGGTGCGGCGAGCGCAGCCTAACCCCGTCCGGAGCCCGGACGCACCTCGGCCCGGCGTCGCGAGACGCCGGGCCGAGGTGGTGTGACGGGTGCTGCTGATGGGTCAGTTGCGCACGAGCAGCGACGTACGGGCCTCGTCGTCCGAGGTCTTCACGAGCCCGACCCGGCGCTGGTTCCCCGTCGGGAGCAGCAGCTTGCGCACGATCTTGTCGCCGGACTTCTTGCCCTTCACGCGGCGGAAGTCACCCTTGACCTGCATGCAGGCGCTCTCGCTCGGCGCCAGGCCGTAGACGCGGAACTGCACGCGCTCGCCGGCCCGCCCCTGACGACGTACCGAGACGATCCGGAACGTGTCGTCGCTCCCCGGGGCGAACTGCAGACCGAGGATGGCCTGGGCGGTGGCACGGCGCCACTCGTCGCGCGCCTCGGCCGGGATGCCGGTGGTCGAGGCGCCCTTGATGCGGTCCTTGCGGAACGCGACGACGCCGGTGTCGCTCGTCAGCGCGGTGCGGCACTTGTACTTGTCGACGGGCTGGTTCTTCCGGACCCAGAGCGCCGCCTTGAGGGACGCGTCACGGTTCCGCATCAGGCCCAGCGCGTAGCCACCGAGGGCGGTGGTGTTGGTGTTGATCTGCGCGCCGTCTCCGGAGCTGCGGATCGCACCGCTGTTGCGCTGGCGCGCGGCGAGCCAGGCGCTGGCCTTGTCCAGTGCCGTCTTGACCGCCGTGGAGGTGTCGTGCGACTCGATGAGGTTGATCATCGCGAGCGCGGTGGCGTCGGGGTCGGCCTCGCTGCCGACGGCACCGTCGACGCACGACTGGTTCGGCACGTTGGCCTTGTCGAAGGTCAACCGGAAGTATCCCGCGGCGCACTGCTGCTTGAGCAGGAAGTCGCGAGCGGCCCCTGCCTCGGCAGAACGGGCGAGCGTCAGCTCACGCACGGCGTAGGACTGGCCCACGACGTTGGCGAAGTTGCCGGACTCTGACTTGTCGAAGATCCGCCCGGCGAAGGCCGCAGCCTGCGGCTCCGCCGCCGGATCGGCCGGGACGTTGGCCGTGCGCTCCTCGAGGCGCGCGACGAGGTTCGTGCCGCCGTAGTCGATCGGGTTCTCCCCGGCCGCGCGGGCGAAGGCAGCCGCCTTGCCGAGCGGTCCGGCGTAGGACTCCTTCGTGCCGTCGCCGACGTACTCGTTCACGCGCGGCTCGAAGGCGGTGTTGATCGTCGCGACGCCGGCATCACGGTCCGGCACGCTTGCCAGGGCGAGCCCGGTGTCGAGGGTGAGACCGAAGTCGGGTCCGGCGGAGCCGACCATGAGCCCGTTGGTGAGCTGGCCGGTGATCCAGTCGGCGGCGATGTTCGACGGCGTGCTGTCGGTGTTCACGCCTGCCTTGGCAGCCCGGAGAGCCGACGGGGCGTCGGCAGTGGCGGGCGGAGCGGCGAGCACTCCGGCGCCGAGGGCGACGGTCGACAGGACGACCGCTGCGGATCGGATGGGTCGAATGCGATGGTGCATGACTTCCTTCCCGCTCGCGCGGGGACCCCACGACGGCATGAGCCGTCAGTCCCCCGACTGGTGCGAGCGTTTGGTTGGTGATGTGACCAATGTGACGCGCGACCACCCTAACAAGTTGTCTAGACCAGACAATTCGTCAGGAAAGCTTCTCCAGGATCAGCTCGCGCACGCGGCCCGCGTCGGCCTGCCCCTTCATCTCCTTCATCACCACGCCGATGAGCGCGCCGGCAGCAGCGTGCTTGCCGTCGCGGATCTTGTCGGCGACGTCGGGGTTGGCGGCGATGGCGCTGTCGACCGCGGCGCCGAGCGCACCGTCGTCGGACACCACGGCCAGACCACGGCCCGCGACGACCTCGTCAGGCGTGCCCTCGCCCGCCAGCACGCCCTCGAACACCTGACGGGCCAGCTTGTCGTTGACCGTCTTGTCGTCCACCAGGGCCTGGATCCGCGCCACGTCGGCCGGGGTGATGGGCAGGTCGACCAGGTCGACGCCGTCCTCGTTGCTGCGCCGGGCCAGCTCGCCGAGCCACCACTTGCGCGCGGCCTGCGGGGCGGCACCCTGGGCGATCGTCTCCTCGACCAGCGCCAGGGCGCCGGCACCGATGGTGTCGCGCATCTCCATGTCGGTGAAGCCCCAGTCGGCCTGCAGCCGTGCCCGACGTACGGTCGGGTTCTCCGGCAGCGTGCCGCGCAGCTCCTCGACCCACTCGCGGCTCGGCGCGACCGGGACCAGGTCGGGCTCGGGGAAGTAGCGGTAGTCCTCGGCGTCGGACTTCTCGCGTCCGCTCGTGGTGATGCCGGTGTCCTCGTGCCAGTGGCGCGTCTCCTGGAGGATCGAGCCGCCGTCGGTGAGGATCACCGCGTGCCGCTGCATCTCGTAGCGCACGGCCCGCTCGACCGACCGGAACGAGTTGACGTTCTTGGTCTCGGTGCGGGTGCCGAGGCCGCCGGTGCCCTTGGGGGCGAGCGACAGGTTCACGTCGGCACGCAGGTTGCCCTGGTCCATCCGCGCCTCGGAGACGCCGAGTGCGACGATCAGCTCGCGGAGCTGGGAGACGTACGCCTTGGCGACCTCGGGTGCCTTCGCGCCGGCGCCCATGATCGGACGGGTGACGATCTCGATGAGCGGGATGCCGGCGCGGTTGTAGTCGACCAGTGAGTAGTCGGCGCCGTGGATGCGACCGGTGGCACCACCGACGTGCAGCGACTTGCCGGTGTCCTCCTCCATGTGGGCGCGCTCGATCTCGACCCGGAAGGTCTCGGTCTCCCCGGCCTCGTTCTGGAGGTCGACGTCCATGTAGCCGTCGAACGCGATCGGCTCGTCGTACTGCGAGGTCTGGAAGTTCTTCGGCATGTCCGGGTAGAAGTAGTTCTTCCGCGCGAAGCGGCACCACTCGGCGATGTCGCAGTTGAGCGCGAGGCCGATCCGGATCGCGGACTCGACGGCCTTGCCGTTGACCACGGGCATCGCGCCGGGCAGGCCGAGGCAGGTCGGGCAGGTGCCCGCGTTGGGCTCGCCGCCGAACGTCGCCGGGCAGCCGCAGAACATCTTCGAGGCCGTGTTGAGCTCGACGTGGACCTCGAGCCCGAGGGCCGGGTCGAAGGCGGCCAGCACCTCGTCGTACGGCATCAGGGCGGCGCTGTCAGGGGCACGGGTGGTCATCGGTTGTTCTCCAGTCCGGTCGCGCGGTCGAGCAGCGGAGCGCCCCACTCCTGCAGGTGGAGGGACTCCAGCGCGGCGCCCACGCGGTAGACCCGGTCGTCGGCCAGTGCCGGTGCGAGCACCTGGAAGCCGGTGGGCAGCGAGTCCTCGTCGGCCAGGCCGTTGGGGACCGAGATGCCGGGCACGCCCGCGAGGTTGGCGGGGATGGTGGCGAGGTCGTTGAGGTACATCGCCATCGGGTCGTCGAGCTTCTCCCCCAGCTTGAACGCCGTGGTCGGCGCCGTCGGTGACACCAGCACGTCGACCCTCGCGAACGCCGCGTCGAAGTCGCGGCTGATCAGCGTGCGGATCTTCTGCGCCTGGCCGTAGTAGGCGTCGTAGTAGCCGCTGGAGAGGGCGTAGGTGCCGAGGATGATCCGGCGCTTCACCTCGTCGCCGAAGCCGGCGTCGCGGCTGGCGCGCATCACGTCCTCCGCCGACGGCGGTACCCCATTCTTGGCCTCGGGAGTCACCCGGAGGCCGTAGCGCATGGCGTCGAACTTCGCGAGGTTGCTCGAGGCCTCGGCCGGGAGGATCAGGTAGTAGGCGGCGAGCGCGTGCACGAAGGACGGGCACGAGACCTCGACGACCTCGGCCCCGGCCTTGACCATCAGCTCGATCGACTCGTTGAAGCGGTTCATCACGCCGGGCTGCCAGCCGTCGCCCGACATCTCGGTGACGACACCGACCGTGACGCCGCTCAGGTCGCCGGAGGCGCCCTGGGTCGCGGCCTCGGTGAACGACGGCCACTCCTGCTTGATCGAGGTGGAGTCGCGGAGGTCGTGGCCGCCGATGATGTCGTGGAGCATCGCCGCGTCGAGCACGTTGCGGGTGACCGGTCCGGCCTGGTCGAGGCTGTTGGCCAGCGCGACGAGGCCGTAGCGGGAGACGCCGCCGTAGGTCGGCTTGACGCCGACTGTGCCGGTGACGGCGCCGGGCTGGCGGATCGAGCCGCCGGTGTCGGTGCCGATCGCGAGGGGTGCCTCGTACGACGCGACCGCCGCAGCCGAGCCGCCGCCGGAGCCGCCGGGGATCCGGTCGAGGTCCCACGGGTTGTGGGTCGGGCCGTAGGCCGAGTGCTCGGTGGAGGAGCCCATCGCGAACTCGTCCATGTTGGTCTTGCCGAGGATCGGCAGGCCCGCGACCCGGAGCCGTTCGACGACGGTGGCGTCGTAGGGCGGGATCCAGCCCTCGAGGATCTTCGATCCGCAGGTGGTGGGCAGCCCGCGGGTGGCGAGCACGTCCTTGACCGCGATCGGTACGCCGTCGAGCGGGCCCCGTGCCTCGCCGCGGTCGCGGCGGGCGTCGGACTCGGCAGCCTGCAGCAGCGCGCCCTCGCTGTCGACGTGGAGGAACGCGTGGACCCGGTCGTCGACCTCGGCGATCCGGTCGAGGTGGCGCTGGGTGATCTCGACGGAGGTGACCTCGCCGGCGGCGAGCTTGGCGGCGAGACCCGCGGCGGTGGTGCTGCTGTCGCTCATCAGGCCTCCTCGCCCAGGATCCGCGGCACGGAGAAGCGCTGGTCCTCCACGGCCGGAGCGCCGGACAGCGCCTCCTCGGCGCTCAGGCCCGGGACGACGACGTCCTCACGGAAGACGTTGGTCAGCGGGATCGCGTGCGAGGTCGGCGGCACGTCGTCCCCCGCGACCCCGGTGATCGAGGCGACCGACTCGAGGATCACGCTCAGCTGGGGGGCGAGGTGGTCGAGCTCGTCGTCGGAGAGGTCGATGCGGGCGAGGGTGGCCAGGTGGGCCACCTCCTCGCGAGTGATCTCGGGCATGAGGCCAATCCTAGGAGAGCGGCGGTGCGGGTCACCGGGCGAGGTCACGCCCCGGCCACCGGTTGACCGCGAAGACGCCCGCGCACACCAGGACGGTGCCCGCCACGAGGGGCCACCCCAGCTGCTCGTCGAGGAACGCCCAGCCGAGGACGACCGCGACGACGGGGACCAGGAAGATGCTCACCGCCACCCGGCCCACCTCACCGGTCGAGACCAGGTGCATCCAGAGCATCCATGCGAGAGCGGTTCCCACGAGGGTCGTCCACGCGACCGCCGCCCCCACGCGCGGAGTCAGGTCCAGGCCCTCGTGCGGGCCCACAGCAGCGCCGACGGCGAGCAGGAGGCCGCCCGCCACGAGCGGCAGAGCAACCGCCCACAGCGGCTCGACGCGCGGGGCGGTCCGTTTGACCGCGATGGTGCCCAGCGACCAACAGATCGCGGTCGCGACGCCCAGCGCGACGCCGTACGACGACACCTCCCCCTCGTGGCGCAGCGAGACCACCGCAACCCCGGCGAAGGCCGTGAGGGCGCCCAGCACCCGGATCGGTCCGAGCGGATCCCCGAGCAGGGGCCGGGCGAGCAGGACCGTGATGACGGGCTGCAGGTAGAGCAGGAGCGACGCGTAGCCCGAGTCGAGGTGGTCGATCGCCAGCACCTGGAGGCCGAAGAAGCCCACGACGTTGAGCAGCGTGAGGGCGACGTACGGCCCGAGGTTGCCGCGGAGCCGGGGGCGCCGCCGGGAGCCGAGCGCGACGAGGACGAGCAGCGCGCCGCCGACGAGGCAGCGGGTCGCCGCCAGCACCATCGGCGGGCAGCCCTCGAGCGCGACCTTGATCGAGGTGAACGTCGAGCCCCACGCGGCGATCAGCAACGCCGTCGCGATCAGTCGGGTCCGCACCGGCTCAGGATGTCAGGTGCGGACCCGTCTGCTCAGCAGCTCGAGCGCTTCTCCGCGTTCTTGCAGGTGTCGTTGCCGCCGAGGCCGCGGGCGATGTCGAAGCCGCTGCCACCGTCGAGTCGGTCGGGCTCGTTGGACCCGGTCATCACGTCAGCGCCGCCACGGCCGTAGATCTGCACGCGGTAGTCGGGGTTGGCGGTGATGATCTCGGAGTCGTTGCTGCCCTTGAAGATCGACGTCGTGCGGCCGGGCAGGATGATGTCGCTGAAGCCGGTGATCTTGCCCTCGAGCGTGTAGGCCTGGAGGTCGCGGATGGTCGACTTCTTCATCTGGTCGATGCGCAGGGTGGGCTTGAGGGACGGGTTGGAGCTGGGCTGGATCCGCAGCTTGTCCTGGCCGCCGTAGCCCTTGGCCACGAAGCCGGACTCGACCGGGAGCGGGAACGTGATCGTGTCGACCCCGCTGCCGCCGCGGAAGACCTGGTGGTTCTCCGACGTGGACGCCAGGACGTCGCTGCCGCTGCCGCCGACGAACGTGTCGGACCCGACCGAGCCGAAGATCTGGTCGTCGCCCGCCTCGCCGTAGAGCCGGTCGGTGCCGACCGTGCCAGCCGCGTCGGCCGAGATCGAGTCGTCGCCACCGCGGCCGAAGATCGTGTCGTCACCTCCGCGCGCGGCGATCACGTCGCGGGAGTTGGTGCCCTTGATCGTGTCGTTGAAAGGGCTCGCGATGATGCGGATGCCGCCGTCGTAGCCGGTGACCGTGTCGCTGCCCTCGGCCGCGATCGGGACCGTCCGGCTCGAGCGGAAGTCGACGACCACGGGGGCCGTCGCGTTGAAGTAGGACACCCCGTCGAGCTCCTGCACGGTGCCCTCGGTGGCCGGGCGCGGGTCGTAGCCGAGGTCGATCACGTCGTTGCCGGCCCCACCGGAGATCGTGTCGCCCCGCTTGACGATCCGCCCGAACTGGTCGATGCGCAGCAGGTCGCTCTCGCCGTAGAGCCTGTCGTCACCCTCGCCGCCGACGATCGTGTCGGCGCCCTCGCCGCCGCAGATCACGTCGTTGCCCGCGAGGCCGCGGATGGTGTCGTTGCCGCCGCGCGCGGCAATCACGTCGCGCTTCGGCGTACCGGTGATCGAGTTGGCCTTGTCGTTGCCGACGATGGTGGCCTTCAGGCCGGCGCACGTGACGGCGGCTGCCTGCGCGGTCGGGGCGATGGCGAGTGGCGCGGCCAGCGCTGCCGCGGCGAGGACGACCGGTACGAGTGGACGGGTGATGCGCATGCTGACTCCCAAGGATTAGTCGTTCCGGTGCTTGTGACCTCAACCGCACCCTCCCAAACCTGTGCCGCTCAGGACAGGCCGTCAGGCCCCTTCTCCAGCAGCAGGGTGAACTGCGCCTCGTCGAGGACGCGTACGCCGAGCTGCTCGGCCTTGTCGGCCTTGGACCCGGCGTTGTCGCCGACCACGACGTAGTCGGTCTTCTTCGACACCGAGCCCGAGGCCTTGCCGCCGCGGCTGATGATCGCCTCCTTCACCGAGTCGCGGGTGTAGTGCTCGAGCGAGCCGGTGGCCACGATCGTGAGTCCCTCGAGCGTGCGCGCGACAGAGGCGTCGCGCTCGTCGGCGAGCTTGACGCCGTCCCGCTCCCACGAGTCGAGGATCGCGACGTGCCACGCCGATCCCTCGCCGGAGAGCCACTCCCGCACCGATGCGGCGATCGTCGGGCCGACGCCCTCGGTGTCGGCGAGTGCCGCCTCGGACGCCTCCCGGATCGCCGTCATCGACGCGAACTCCGTCGCCAGCGCGCGGGCAGCCGTCGGGCCCACGTGGCGGATCGAGAGGCCGACCAGGACCCGCCAGAGCGGGACCTTCACCTTCTGCTCGTGGAGGTTGGCCAGCAGACGGACCCCGTTGGCACTGAGCTGCGGTCCTCCCTCCCCCTTCTTCGGGGCACGGGTGAACAACGGCGCGGTCAGCAGGGCTGCCTCGTCGAGGCCGAACAGGTCGCCCTCGTTGGCGATCGCCCCGGCGTCGAGCAGTGCGACGGCCGCCTCGTAGCCGAGGCCCTCGATGTCGAAGGCGCCGCGTCCGGCGACGTGGAACACGCGCTCGCGCACCTGCGCGGGGCAGCGCTCGTGGTTGGGGCACCGGAGGTCCTTGTCGCCCTCCTTCTGCTGGGCGAGCGGCGTCTTGCAGGCGGGGCACTTCGTCGGCATCCGCCAGGGCCTGAGGCCCTTGGGTCGCAGCGCGAGAACTGGTCCGAGGATCTCGGGGATCACGTCGCCGGCCTTGCGCAGGATGACGGTGTCGCCGGGACGGACGTCCTTGCGCTTGACCTCGTGGGCGTTGTGGAGCGTCGCGTTCTCGACGGTCGACCCGGCGACCTTCGTCGGCTCCATCACGCCGTAGGGCGTCACCCGCCCGGTGCGGCCGACGTTGACCTCGATCGACCTCAGGAGGGTGTTGACCTCCTCGGGCGGGTACTTGAACGCGATGGCCCAGCGGGGTGCCCGGCTCGTGGAGCCCAGGCGCCGCTGCAGGGACACGTCGTCGACCTTGACCACCAGGCCGTCGATCTCGTAGCCGACGATCGTGTGCCGGTGCTCCCCGACGTGGGCGATCCGCTCCTCGACGTCGGCGAGCGTCGGCACCACCCTGACCTGCTCGGAGATCGGCAGTCCCCAGGACTGCAGGGCGTCGTAGGCCCCGCTCTGCGTCGCGGGCTCGAAGCCCTCGCGTGCACCGATGCCGTGGCACACCATCCCGAGGTCGCGGGTGGCGGTGACCTTGGGGTCCTTCTGGCGCAGCGACCCGGCGGCGGCGTTGCGCGGGTTGGCGAACATCGGCTTGCCTGCGTCCACCATCGAGGCGTTGAGCCGCTCGAACGCCGCGGCCGGCAGGAAGACCTCGCCCCGCACCTCGACCAGGGCGGGCACGGGGAGCTCGTCGGTGCCGGTCAGCCGGTGCGGCACGGACGCGATCGTCTTGACGTTGGGCGTGACGTCCTCGCCGGTGCGCCCGTCCCCTCGGGTCAGCGCCCGGACGAGCCGCCCCTGCTCGTAGAGGAGGTTGATCGCGAGGCCGTCGACCTTGAGCTCGCACAGCAGCGCAGGCGCCTCAGCCCCGTCTGGCACGCCCTCGCGCAGGATGCGGGCGTGCCAGGCGGCCAGCTCCTCGGACGAGAACGCGTTGTCCAGGGACTCCATCGGCCGGAGGTGGTCGACGGCGGTGAAGTCGGTCGAGACCGCGCCGCCGACCTTCTGGGTGGGCGAGTCGGGCGTGCGGAGCTCGGGGTAGGAGTCCTCCAGTGCCTCGAGCTCGCGGAGGCGGACGTCGAAGTCGGCGTCCGACATCGTCGGGTCGTCGAGCACGTAGTAGCGCCAGCGGGCGTCGTCGACCTCCTCGCTGAGCGCCGCGTGGCGCTCCCGAGCGGTCGCCAGGTCGGGCGTCGTCATGCGCACATTCTGCCCGTCGCCGCCGACAGCCGTCGCGGCCCTCCGAGCGTGGCGGTCTGGACCGGATGAAACTCATGTGTTCCATCGGAATAGATCCGCCCACAGTCTGGTTCATCGAAACGAAACCGTTCCGTTTCATCGTGACGACCATCACACAGCGACCTGGAGACCACCGCGTGACACCGACCGAGACCGGCACCCGCCCCCGCGTGGAGGGCGAGCGCGAGCTGGAGATCTTCGAGGCCACCCTCGAGGTCCTCGACGAGGTCGGCTACGACCTGCTCACGATGGACGCCGTCGCCACCCGCGCCAAGGCGTCCAAGGCGACGCTCTACCGCCGGTGGAACGGCAAGCCGGAGCTCGTCGTGGCCGCGATCATGTCCCACAAGGGCGACGCGGTCCTCCCCGACACCGGCACCCTGCGCGGCGACCTGCTCGAGGCCTACTGCGGTGGTCCCGGCGGGCTCAACGACCGGATGGCGCAGTCCGTGCTCTCGGCCGTCGTCACCGCGATGGGCCGTGACCCGGAGTTCGCCGAGGTCTACCGACGCGACTTCATCGGCCCCAAGGTCGCGTCGTCGCTGGCCATCTACGAGCGAGCACGCGGGCGGGGCGAGGTCCACCCGGACGTCGACCTGTCGGTGCTCGCCCCCTCCCTCGCCGGGATCATCCTGCACCGCGCCTTCCTGCTCGGCGACACCGTCACCCCCGAGCTCGTCGGCCGGATCCTCGACGAGGTCGTCCTCCCGGCCGCCCTCCACGGCCCCTGCTCCAGCGCCGGCTCCACCCCCACTGTCTGACCCCTCTGATCCACTCGTACCTGACCAGACCTTCTGAAGGAATCCGATGACCGACACCACCAGCACCACCTCGTCGTCCGGGGCGGTGTCGCCGCCCCAGCGCGAGCTCAACCTGACCTGGGCCCTCGTCCTGATCTCGATCGCGCAGCTGATGGTCGTGCTCGATGCGACCATCGCCAACATCGCGCTCCCCTTCATCCAGAAGGACCTCGAGATCAGCAACGCCAACCTTCCCTGGATCGTGACGGGCTACGCGCTGGCCTTCGGCAGCCTGCTGCTGCTCGGTGGCCGCCTCGGTGACCTCTACGGCCGGCGCAAGGTCTTCATGGCCGGCCTGACCATCTTCGCCGTCGCCTCCCTCCTGGGGGGCCTGGCGACCAACGAGCCGCTCCTGCTCGCCGCCCGTGGCCTCCAGGGCCTGGGCGCCGCACTCGCCTCCCCTGCAGCGCTCGCGCTCATCACCACGACGTTCCCCGCCGGTCCCGCCCGCAACCGGGCGTTCGCGGTCTACGCCGCCATGTCGGGCGCCGGTGCCGCCGTCGGCCTGATCCTCGGTGGCTGGCTCACCGGGACCATGCCCGAGATCTTCGGCATCGCGGTGGACGGCTGGCGCTTGACGTTCCTGATCAACGTGCCGATCGGACTGATTGCGGCGTCCCTCGCCCCGCGCTTCCTCAACGAGTCCGAGTCCCACCCGGGTCAGCTCGACCTTCCCGGCGCCGTCACCGGCACCCTCGGCCTGCTCGGTGTGGTCTACGGCCTGACCCGGGCCGGCAGCCAGGGCTGGGGCGACTCGATCACGGTCGCATGCCTGGTGGCCGGTGTCGCCATGCTGGTCGTCTTCGGCCTCGTCGAGAGCCGCGTCGAGCACCCGCTCCTGCCGTTCCGGATCTTCACCAGCCGCACCCGCGCGTCGAGCTTCGTCGCGATGTTCCTCGCTCCGGCCGCGATGTTCGCGATGTTCTACTTCCTCAGCCAGTACATCCAGAACGTCATGGGCTACTCGCCGCTCAAGGCCGGCGTCGCGTTCCTCCCGTTCACCGTCGGCATCGTCGTCGGGGCCGGGCTGGCCTCCAACCTGGTCAACCGGATCGACCCGCGCTACATCTCCGGCGTGGGCACCCTGATCGCCGCCGGCGCACTCTTCGGCTTCTCCCGGCTGCCCTACGACACGTCGTTCCCCCCGAGCGACGTGACCGGCAGCTACCTCACCGGCATCATGCCGTTCATCATCATGATGGCCTTCGGGATGGGGCTCACGTTCGTCCCGGTGACCCTGACGGCCGTCCACCACCTCCGCTCGGAGGAGTCCGGCATCGGGTCAGGCGTCCTCAACACCGCACAGCAGGTGGGTGGTGCGCTCGGACTCGCCGTGCTGGCGACCGTCGCGACGCAGACCTTCACCGATCGCGGCAAGGAGTTCGCCGCGGCCGCCGCTGGCGGACCGAAGCCCTCCGCGGAGCAGGCCGAGGTGTTCGCCCGGATCGCGCAGCAGCAGATCTTCACCGAGGGGTCGACCAACGCCTTCCTCGTCGGTTCCGTGCTGATGCTCGCGGCGTCGGTGGTCATCTGGATCTTCCTCGACGTCAAGCACGAGGAGCTGGCCACGGACGGCCCCGAGGGCGTCGTCGCGCACTGATCCACCGCACCACCACGATCGAGGGAGGATCTCCGCAGATGGAGGTCCTCCCTCGTCTCGTTCGACCCCCGGCCAGCCCATCCGCACACAGGCCCCACTCCGAAGGAGTTTCGTGACCGACCCGCACCTGACGACGTACGACGCTCCTGGCCGCCCACGCGCAATGGTCCTGGTGCTGCACGGCGGCAAGCCGCGCTCGCAGCAGGCCGTCGACGGACGCAGTGCGTCGTGGCGACGGGCCCTGTGGCTCCAGCGCGAGATCGCGCAGCGGGCGCACCGGGCCGGCGTGGGCGTCTGGCTGGTCCGCTACCGCGAGCGCGGCTGGAACGGCGGCGCGGACCGCGTCGACGACGCCCGCTGGGCGCTCGACCGGCTGCGCGAGACCCACGGCGACGTCCCGGTCGTGCTCCTCGGGCACTCGATGGGCGCCCGGGTGGCCGTCCACGTCGCCGACGACCCGTCCGTGGTGGGCGTCGTCGGGCTCGCTCCGTGGTGGTCTGCCGAGGACCCGGTCCGGACCCTCGCCGGGCGTACGCTCCGGGCCGCGCACGGACGTCGCGACCGGATCACGTCGTTCCGCGAGACCACGAGGTACGTCGCCCGCGCCGAGTCCGTGGCCGACAGCGCCGAGCTCCAGGACATGGGCGCTCTCGGGCACTACATGCTCACCGGGTCCCGGCGCTGGCACGACGTCGCCATCGAGTCCGTCCTCGACGTCCTCCGCGCGCACGTCCCTTCCCCCGAGCACTGAGGCTACGTCGACTGATCAGAGGTTGCGCGCGACCGTGGCCGAGAGGCGCACGGCCCGGGCGGCCCACGCCGGCGTGGCGCCGGACAGCCCACAGGTGGGGGTCACGACGAGGTGCGCCCCTGCCGTCTCGGGGTCCAGTCCGAGCATGTCGAGCCAACGCTGCACCCGCTCGGTGAGGCGGGCGTCGGACGGCGCCGTCGCCGGGTCGGCCGACGGGACGATGCCGAGCGCCACCGTGCGCCCCGCCTCGAGCGCCTCGGCACAGGTGTCGAGGTCGGCGGGACCGAGCATGTCGAGGTCGGCCGACAGGCCGCTGACGCCCGTGCCGGCCACCAGCGACCACGGGGTCTGCGGCGCACACGAGTGCACCCACGCCTCCCCTCCCGACTCCGTGATGGCCGCCACCACCCACTCCAGGTGGGCGGACGCCTCCGGCGGGTGGATCGTGCGGTGTCGTCCGAACCCGCTGGCGGTGGGCACGCGTCCGGCGACCACGGCCGCCAAAGCCGGTTCGTCGACCTGCACGATCCAGCGGTCGACGCCGCTCAACCGCCGGCGCAGGTCGGCGAGGTGGACACGGACGCCCTCGGCCAGCGACTGAGCGAGCTCACGTCGGGCGCCGTGGTCGCTGAGCACCTTGTCGCCGCGCGGCTTCTCGACCGTCGCGGCGAGCGTCCACGGACCGACGACCTGGGTCTTGAAGGTGCCCACGTAGTCCTGGGCGAGCTCCTCGAGCGTGTCGAGGTCCTGCGCCAGCAGTGACCGGGCGCGCCGGTGGTCGACGCCGCTGGCATCCGTCAGCCGCCACCCGGCCGGCTGGAGGTCGGCACCCAGACCGTCCGCGACCGCAAGCCCACGACCGGTCATCGCGGCGGTGACGCCGCGGTTCGGCAGCTCGGGCACGTGCGGAAGGTCGGACAGCTCGCCGAGGACGAGGCGCACGGCCTCGGCGTACGCCGCGTTGGTGGTGCCGGGCATCGAGCCCACGCCGGTCGCGACGGTCACTCGGGGTCCTGGTTCAACGGGACGCCCCGACCGGGCGGGTGGACTCGATGGTGGCGGAGCCGACGACCCGGGTGCCGTCGTAGATCACGGCCGCCTGGCCCGGCGCGATGCCCTCGGCGGGGTCGAGCAGGTCGATCGAGACGGTGTCGCCCTCGACGACGACGGTCGCGCGGTGCTCGGCCCCGTGGGCGCGCAGCTGCACGGTGCCGTCGACGCGGTCGGGCACGGTGCCGCACCAGCGCGGGCGGATGCCGGCGATCCGGTCGACCGCGAGCCGGTCGCGCGGACCGACGGTCACGGTGCCGCTGACGGGCTCGATGTCGAGCACGAAGCGGGGTTTGCCGTCGGCGGCAGGTGTGCCGAGTCGGAGGCCGCGGCGCTGGCCGATCGTGAAGCCGTAGGTGCCGGTGTGGCTGCCGACCGTCTCGCCGGTGTCGGCGTCGACGATGTCGCCGCCGTGGTTGGGCGCGCGGTCACCGAGCTTCTCGCGCAGCCAGCCGGCGTTGTCGCCGTCGGCGACGAAGCAGATGTCGTGGGAGTCGGGCTTGTCGGCGACGAGCAGCCCGCGCGCCTCGGCCTCGCGACGCACGGCCGGCTTGTCGGTGTCGCCCAGCGGGAAGAGCGAGTGCCGCAGCTGCGTCTGGTCGAGCACCCCCAGGACGTAGGACTGGTCCTTGCCGTGGTCCTCGGCCCGGTGCATCTCGACGAGACCGTCGGCGCCGGTGCGGAGCTGGGCGTAGTGACCGGTCGCTACGGCGTCGAAGCCCAGCGCCAGGGCCCGGTCGAGCACGGCGGCGAACTTGATCTTCTCGTTGCAGCGCAGGCACGGGTTGGGGGTGCGGCCGGCGGCGTACTCGTCCATGAAGTCCTCGACGACGTCCTCGTGGAAGCGCTCGGAGAGGTCCCAGACGTAGAACGGGATGCCGATCACGTCGGCCGCGCGTCGCGCGTCGTTGCTGTCCTCGATGGTGCAGCAGCCGCGTGCTCCGGAGCGGTACGACGCGGGGTTGCGGCTCAGCGCGAGGTGCACGCCGGTCACCTCGTGCCCGGCCTCGACGGCGCGTGCGGCGGCGACGGCCGAGTCCACCCCGCCTGACATCGCGGCGACGACCTTCATCCCCGGCTCCTCAGCGGGCCCTGGCGGCCCGCGCGCGCTCCACGACGGGGCCGATCGCCTCGACGAGCGCGTCGATGTCGGCGGGCGTCGTGGTGTGGCCGAGCGAGAAGCGCAGGGAGTGTCGGGCCTGGTCGTCGTCGCAGCCCATCGCGAGCAGGACGTGCGAGGGCTGGGGCACTCCGGCGGAGCAGGCGGACCCGGTGGAGCACTCGATGCCACGGGCGTCGAGAAGCATCAGCAGCGAGTCGCCCTCGCAACCGGGGAAGCCGAGGTGCGCGTTGCCGGGCAGCCGGCCGGGCCCGGAGGGCGCGCCGTGCAGGTGGGCGTCCGGGACGACCTGGACGACCCGGCGGACCAGGTCGTCGCGCAGCTCGGCGATCCGGACGGCGTGCTCGTGCTGGGCCTTGACCGACGCCTCGACCGCGGCCGCGAGCCCGGCGATCGCGGGCACGTCGAGGGTGCCGCTGCGGATGTCGCGCTCCTGTCCCCCGCCGTGCACCAGGGCGCTGACGGGGAGGTCGCGACGTACGACGAGGGCGCCCACGCCGTAGGGGCCGCCGACCTTGTGGCCGGTGAAGGTCAGCGCGTCGACACCGGAGTCGGCGAAGTCGACCGGCACCTGGCCGAGGGCCTGGACGGCGTCGGTGTGCACCGGGATGCGGTGCTCGCGGGCCAGGGCCACGATCTCGTCGAGCGGCTGGAGCGAGCCCACCTCGTTGTTGGCCCACATCACCGAGATCAGCCCGACCGAGGCGGGGTCCCTGGCGATCGACTCCCTCAGGGCCTCGAGGTCGACGACGCCTTCGCCGGAGACGGGCAGGAGCTCGACCTCGGCGTGGTCGTAGGTGCCGAGCCAGTGGAGCGGGTCGAGGACGGCGTGGTGCTCGATCGCGGTCGACAGGATGCGCGTGCGACGCGGGTCCTCGGCACGACGGGCCCAGAAGATGCCCTTGACGGCGAGGTTGTCGGACTCGGTCCCGCCGGACGTGAAGACGACGTCACCGGGACGCGCGCCGATCGCGCCCGCGATCGTCTCGCGCGACTCCTCCACCACCCGCCGGGCACCGCGCCCGGAGGCGTGGAGCGAGCTCGCGTTGCCGACCCCGGCGAGCTGGCGGGTCATCGCCTCGACGGCGACCGGCAGCATCGGCGTGGTCGCGGCGTGGTCGAGGTAGACGAGCGGCTGGGTCATGACCTGCCAAGCCTACGGGGGTGACCTGCCTGAACCTGCCCCGCGTGTCCACGAACACACCTAGGCTCGCGCTCATGCGCGCACCTCGGGCCTGGCTCGCCTGCCTCCTCCTGGTCCCGACGCTCGGCTGCCAGGCTGACGCGGGGTCGACGGACGGCTCGGCACCGGCGCGGCTCCCCGCACGCTCCGCCCCCGCCGGGACGGACGAGTCCCTCCGCGCGGCCGCCCTCGACCTGGTCGAGGCCCGCGAGCAGTCTCTCGTCTCGGGCGACCGCGAAGCGTTCCTGGCCACGGTCGACCCGGACGAGCTCGCCTTCTGGTCGACGCAGGGGCGCTGGTTCGACAACCTGGCGCTGCTCCCGGTGGGCGAGATCTCCTTCGAGCTCGGCGACGAGGCGGTCATGACGCAGGTCGCCGGCGACGGTGACCTCCAGCTCCCGGTCGACTTCACGATGCGCCTGCTCGGCTTCGACGAGCGCCCCGTGACCCAGAGCATGGTCTGGACGTTCGTGCGCGACGGGGACGACGTCCTGCTCGCCAACGACCGCAACCTGCAGATCGACGCCAAGACCGGCTGGACCCCCGCGCCGTGGGACCTCGCCCGCATCGAGGTGCGGCGCTCCGGCGGGATCCTCGCGATCTTCGACAAGGACACGGCCGACAACGCGGACTACGTCGTGAGCGACCTCGCCGAAGCGCTCGAGGTCGTGGACAGGCACGTGCCGCAGTGGTCGCAGCACTTCGTCGCCTACGGCACGTCCGACGTGACGGCGATCGACCGGATGAGCGCGATGACGGTCGACGACACGGCCGGGGTGGCGTTTCCTGTGCTGGCGCGACCCGGCGGCCCGGTCGCTGCCTACCGCTTCGCGGTGAACCCGAACACCATCGATGACGTCCTGTCGCGCAGCCAGGTCTTCCGCCACGAGCTGGTCCACGTGGCACTGGGCACGACCGACGACCGGTCGCCCGTCTGGCTCGTCGAAGGTGCGGCCGAGTACGTCGCCCGCACCACGCTCCCGGTCGACGTCCGCCGGCAGGTGTCGGCCCAGCGGTTGTTCATGGCCGAGGGGCGCACTCTCGAGCCGAGCCGTCGCTTCTACACCCGCGATCCCGCCCTCAACTACGAGCTCGGTGCGCTGGTGTGCGACTACCTTGCCAGCACTCGGGGCGAACAGGCCCTGTGGGACCTCGTCCGCACGTTCCGCACCGCACGGTTCTCGATGTGGGCCGAGTCGGAGCGCATCGTCCGACACGAGCTCGGGCTGTCGACCAGGGAGCTCAGCGAGCAGGCCCTCGCGTGGGCGCGGTCGGCCTGACTCACGCCATCTGCTCGAGCCAGGCGTGGTCGGGATACAACCGGCGAACGGCCTCGCCCAGCCACGTACGAGCAGCGGGGTCGAGCAGGGGCCAGGTCACCGCGAGGTCACGATCGTCCTTGGGGCGGTGCAGCACAGCCTTGTAGAGCAGCGTGACCTCTGGCCGCAGGTAGCGGATCCCGTCGTGGGCCACCCAGGTCACGTCCTCCAGCGGCGCGACGTGGTCGGGGTCGCGCTTGCTGGTCCACAGGCCCTCGCGGTCGGGGGTGATCGGGAGGTCGATGATCCAGGGGTCACTGGCGCTGCGACGGATCCAGACCTGGCTGCTCGTGTCGAGCACCTCCGGGAAGCGGTCGTTGAACGGCCGCAGGGTCCCACCGTGGTTGCTCCACAGGTTCCAGCGGTCACCGACGTGCTCGCGGAACGTGCCCAGGTCGCAGGCCAGCAGGGTGAGGTCGACGTCCTCGTGCTCGCGGGGCACTTGCGTGAAGGCCTCGATCGACCAGCCGCCGACGATCCACCACGGCCGGTCGAACCCGGCCATGAAGTCCGCCAGGCCGCCGGGGTCGAGCGGTGCCCACGGCCCGTACCAGCGGTAGAACTCCTCGTCCTCCGCCTCCTCCTCGGGCGTACGGGTCAGGGGCTCGCGCTCGGTCATGGGCCGACGTTAGCCCCCGCATCGGGGTGACAGGGTGGACGCGTGCACACCCACGAGCCCGACGACTACGACTGCCCCTTCTGCCGGATGCAGCAAGGCCTGCACAACGAGCGCAACCAGCCCTTCGACGTCGTCGCCGTCACCGAGCTGGCCTTCGCCCGCATCTCGCCCCGGTGGTGGCCGGACAACCCGGGCGCCGCGCTGGTCATCCCTCGTGCGCACCACGAGAACCTCTACGACCTCCCCAGCGAGGTCGGGCACGCGGTCTGGGACCTGACCCGGCAGGTGGCCGCCGCGATGCGCCAGGCCTACGCCTGTGCGGGCATCTCGACCAGGCAGCACAACGAGCCGGCCGGTGGGCAGGACGTCTGGCACCTCCACGTGCACGTCTTCCCGCGGCACGAGGACGACCGCCTCTACGAGCGCCACGGTGAGAACCGCTGGGCCTCGCCGGAGGAGCGCGAGCCGTACGCCGACCGGCTCGCCACAGCGCTGGGTCTCCCCCGCACCTTCGGCTGAGGCAGGATCGGCGCCATGGACTTCCAGCACATGCAGGACCGCGCCCGCACCGTCCGCGCCAAGTACGCCGGCGTCGAGGCATCGACGTACGGCCGCTCGTGGACGACCGAGGAGATCATGCTCGGCTTCCTCGGCGACGTCGGTGACCTCGCCAAGCTGGTGCAGGGCAAGGCCGGCGTACGCCCACGCGAGGACCTCGACGAGGCCCTGGCCCACGAGCTCGCGGACTGCCTCTGGAGCGTGCTCACCCTCGCCGACGCCTACGACGTCGACCTGCAGGGAGCCTTCACCGCCACGATGGACGAGCTCGAGGAGATCCTCTCCGAGGACTAGAGCAGCACCAGGTCGTCGCGGTGGATGACCTCGCGCTCGTACGCCGCACCGAGCGCCGCCTTGAGCTCGCTCGTCGAGCGGCCGAGGAGCGCCGGGATCTCGTCGGCGTCGAAGTTCACGAGGCCACGCGCGACGAGGTGACCCGAGGGGTCGAGCACGTCGACGGCGTCACCGGCCACGAAGCTGCCGTCGACGCCGGTGATCCCCGCGGCGAGCAGCGACGCGCGGCGCTCGACCACCGCGCGCACGGCACCCGCGTCCAGCGTCAGCGTGCCCTGCCCCGAGGTGGCGTGGGCCAGCCAGAGCAGCCGCGTCGGGCGACGCTTGCCGGTGGCCTCGAAGAGGGTGCCGACCTCGGCGCCGGCAAGCGCAGCCGCAGCCTGGTCGGCCGAGGTGAGCACCACGTCGATGCCGGCTCCCGTCGCGATCCGGGCCGCGTCGACCTTGGTGGTCATCCCACCCGTGCCGACGCCGGACGAGCCGGAGGCGCCGATGGTGATGCCGGCGAGGTCGGCCTCCGACGACACGACCGGGACCAGGCGTGATCCCTCACGGCTGGGTGGGCCGTCGTAGAGCCCGTCGACGTCGGAGAGCAGGACGAGCAGGTCGGCGTGCACGAGGTGGGCCACCAACGCCGCGAGCCGGTCGTTGTCACCGAAGCGGATCTCCGACGTCGCGACGGTGTCGTTCTCGTTGACGATCGGGACGACGCCGAGCTCCATCAGCTTGGCAAAGGTCTGGTGGGCGTTGCGGTAGTGCACGCGCCGGGTGACGTCGTCGACGGTGAGCAGCACCTGCCCGGTGACGATGCCGTGCCGGGCGAACTCCTCCTGGTAGCGGTGGGCCAGCAGGCCCTGGCCGACCGACGCCGCCGCCTGCTGGGTGGCGAGGTCGCGGGGGCGGTTGCCCAGGCCGAGCGGCGCCAGCCCCGCGGCGATCGCGCCGGACGAGACGAGCACGACCTCGGCACCCGAGCCGCGGGACGCCGCCAGCACCTCGACCAGACGGCGTACGCGTGCCGGGTCGATCCCGCCGGTGGCGGTGGTCAACGACGAGGACCCGACCTTGACGACGATGCGGCGCGCACGGCCCACCAGCTCAGACCGGCTGGCCGAGCGGTCAGTCGTCGTCACTGCCGTCCCAGTCGGGGTCGTCCTTGGTGCCGATCTCGTAGGCCATCGGTCCCACGCCCGAGCTGCCCGAGCTCTTGTTGGGGCCCTTCTTGGCGCGCTCCTGGTCGAGGCGGCGGGCCACGTCGGCGCGCGCCTCCTCCTCCGCCTTGGTCTCCATCGCCTCGGCGATGTCACGGCGTCGGTCGCGGGCCGGACGGTCCTCGCGGAGACGCTCGTCCTCACCACGTCGGCCGAGCATCTCGGCGCCCGCCTCGATGCTGGGCTTGAAGTCGAAGACCACCGAGTTGGTCTCGGAGCCGATGAGGACCGCGTCGCCCTCCTGGGCACCCATCTTGGCGAGCTTGAGCTCGACACCCATGCGGTTGAGGCGGTCGGCGAGGAAGCCGACGGCCTCCTCGTTGCTGAAGTCGGTCTGGCGCACCCAGCGCTCGGGCTTGGCCCCGCGTACGCGCCACCCGTCGTCGGTCGCGACGACCTCGAAGTCCGCTCCACCGTCGACGGCCTTCGGTCGCAGCACGATCCGCTGCGGCTCGGCGTCGGGAGCGACCTCGCGGGACGCGACGACGATCTCCGCCATCGCGAAGGTCAGCTCGCGCAGACCCGCACCGGAGGCAGCGCTGACCTCGAAGACCGTCATGCCGCGACCGCGCAGCTCCTCGACCACCATGTCGGCGATGTCCTGGCCGTCGGGCACGTCGACCTTGTTGAGCGCGACCAGTCGGGGCCGGTCCTCCAGGCCGCCGTAGCGGGCCAGCTCGCCCTCGATGACGTCGAGGTCGTCGAGCGGGTTGCGGCCCGGCTCGATGGAGGCCGTGTCGACGACGTGCACCAGGGCGGAGCAGCGCTCGATGTGGCGCAGGAAGTCGTGGCCGAGGCCACGACCCTCGGCGGCACCCTCGATCAGGCCGGGCACGTCGGCGACCACGAACGTCGTCTCGCCGGCGGTGACCACGCCGAGGTTGGGGATGAGGGTGGTGAACGGGTAGTCGGCGATCTTGGGCCGGGCCCTCGAGATCGCCGCGATCAGCGACGACTTGCCCGCGCTCGGGAAGCCGACCAGGCCGATGTCGGCCACGACCTTCAGCTCGAGGCGTACGTCGAGCTCGTCGCCCGGCTCACCCAGCAGGGCGAAG
The DNA here is from genome assembly GCA_963711175.1 of uncultured Actinomycetota bacterium. Lineage (GTDB taxonomy): Bacteria > Actinomycetota > Actinomycetes > Propionibacteriales > Nocardioidaceae > Nocardioides. Next base: position 43,370 of record CAVQDC010000020.1, on the reverse strand, counting down.
CCGGGAGCCTTGCGCTTCGACGAGGCGAGGGCGGCGTTGCCGAGACCACCGCGACCACCGGCAGCGATGACGAGCGTCGTGCCCTGGCCGACGAGGTCGGCGAGCACGGTGCCGTCGCTGCCCTTGACGAGCGTGCCGTCGGGGACGGTCAGGACCAGGTCCTTGCCGTTGCCACCGTTCTTGTGGTCGCCGGCGCCCTGGCCGCCGTTGTCGGCCCGGCGCGACGGGCTGTGGTGGTAGTCGACCAGGGTCGTGATGCTCGTGTCGACCTCGAGGATGATCGAGCCGCCCTGACCGCCGTTGCCGCCGTCGGGGCCGCCGAGGGGCTTGAACTTCTCCCGCTTGACCGACGCGACCCCGTTGCCACCTCGTCCGGCTGCGAGGTGCAGCGTGACCTGGTCGACGAACGTGGGGATGGCCATCAGATTTCCTTCGAGGTGCTGCTCAGTGGTGGTGAATGCACGAAGGGCGCCCCCAGACAGGGACGCCCTTCGGAGAGGTGCTCAGTGTCGCGGTGACGTCACTCGCCGGGGACGATGTTGACGACCTTGCGACCGCGGCGGGTGCCGAACTCGACGGCGCCGGCCTGCAGGGCGAAGAGGGTGTCGTCGCCGCCACGGCCCACGCCGGTGCCCGGGTGGAAGTGCGTGCCACGCTGGCGGACGATGATCTCGCCGGCGAGGACGACCTGGCCACCGAACCGCTTCACGCCGAGGCGCTGGGAGTTCGAGTCACGGCCGTTCTTGGTGCTCGCAGCACCCTTCTTGTGAGCCATTGTTCAGTCCTTTGACAATCGAGCTGGAAGAGACGAATCGACCTCGAGCGAGTGCTCAGAGGGAGATGTCGGTGACCTTGACCTGGGTGTACTTCTGGCGGTGACCCTGGCGCTTCTTGTAGCCGGTCTTGTTCTTGTACTTCTGGATGATGATCTTCGGGCCCTTGGTGCGGCCGGTGACCTCGACGGTCACGGTGGCCTTGTCGAGGCCGGTCGCGGTGACCTTGTCGCCGTCGACGACCATCACCACGGGAAGGGTCATGGTGTCACCGGCGGCGGCCATCGCGTCGATCTCGATGACGTCGCCGACGGCAACCTTCTGCTGCTTGCTGCCACTGCGCACGACTGCGTACACGGCGAGTCACTCTCCTCGATCAGGACTACGGGTGAAATCTTCGGGCTGCGCACGACACCGCCAAGCTTCGGCGAGGTACGGCCGCGGGGCGGGCGCGCAGGAGTCGGTGTGTCTCACACCGAGGGTCAAGACTACGGGATCGGGTGGCGACCGGGCAAAACGACGTCTGCCTCGCTCGCAGGTGACCGATCTCGAAGACCTAACGCTTGCGCGACCCCTTCTTCTTGATCGGCACGTGCTCGACGTGCGGGGCCTCCGCGGAGGCCCCGTCGACGGGCTCGCCGGGCTCGACACCTGCGGTGCCGGGCTCGACCACGCCGCTCTCGGGGAGCGTCCCGGCAGCGCCGGACGTTGCTGTCGCCGGCAGCGCCGGCGGGCCCGCAGGACGGCTGGCGGAGCGTCGACGCGTACGCGTGACGACCTTCGGCTTCTCGTCCTCGACGGGTGCCGGCTCGGACTCGGGCTCAGCGGCGGGCTCCGGCTCGGTGCCGGCCTCCACCGGCAGCGCGGCCGGAGTCTCGTCCGGAGTCTCCTCCGGGGTCTCCTGAGGGGTCTCGACCGGCGTCTCCGTCGGAGCCTCGGTCTGGGCGTCAGCATCGGAGTCGAGGTCGTCCTCGGCGGGCGACTCGGCCTCGTCGAACCTCTCGTGGCGAGCCATCGCCGCGACGTCCTTGGGCGACGGGGCGTGGCTGCCCTGGTCGCCGGACCGGCCGCCGTTCCCGGCTGCGTTGCCGTTCTCGTTGCCGGTGTCGTCGCCGCGGCGACCACGACGACGGCCGCTGCGGCGGCCCTCGCCCTCGGCGGGCGTGGCGTCCGGGTCGACCGGCTGGTCCTTGATGACCACGCCACGACCCTGGCAGTGCTCGCAGTTCTCGCTGAACGCCTCGAGCAGGCCCGTGCCGATGCGCTTGCGCGTCATCTGCACCAGGCCGAGCGAGGTGACCTCGGCGACCTGGTGACGGGTGCGGTCGCGGCCCAGGCACTCGACCAGGCGGCGCACGACGAGGTCGCGGTTGGACTCCAGGACCATGTCGATGAAGTCGACGACGATGATGCCGCCGATGTCGCGCAGCCGGAGCTGGCGCACGATCTCCTCGGCGGCCTCCAGGTTGTTCTTGGTGACCGTCTCCTCGAGGTTGCCGCCGGTGCCGGTGAACTTGCCGGTGTTGACGTCGACGACCGTCATCGCCTCGGTGCGGTCGATGATGAGCGAGCCGCCCGAGGGCAGCCAGACCTTGCGGTCGAGGCCCTTGTGGATCTGCTCGTCGATCCGGTAGGTCGAGAACACGTCGCCACCGGTGGCGCCACGCTCGAAGCGCTGGACACGCTCGGTGAGGTCAGGCGCGACCGACTCGACGTACTCGCGGACCGTGTCCCAGGCGTCATCGCCCTCGATGACGAGCTTGGCGAAGTCCTCGGTGAAGAGGTCGCGGACCACCTTGAGCGTGAGGTCGGGCTCCCCGTAGAGGAGCTGCGGACCGGAGCCCTTGTTGCCGGACTTCTTCTCGATGTCCTCCCATCGCGACTTGAGGCGCTCGACGTCGCGCGTCAGCTCCTCCTCGCTGGCACCCTCGGCCGCGGTGCGCACGATGACGCCCGCGGTGTCGGGCACGATCTCCTTGAGGAGCGTCTTGAGGCGGTTGCGCTCGGTGTCGGGCAGCTTGCGCGAGATCCCTGACGTCGTGCCGTCCGGCACGTAGACCAGGAAGCGACCGGCCAGGCTGACCTGGCTGGTGAGGCGGGCGCCCTTGTGGCCGATCGGGTCCTTGGTCACCTGCACCAGGACCATCTGGCCGCTCGAGAGGACGGACTCGACCTTGCGGGCCTGGCCCTCCTTGTGGCCCAGCGCCGACCAGTTGACCTCGCCGGCGTACAGGACCGCGTTGCGACCCTTGCCGATGTCGATGAAGGCGGCCTCCATCGACGGCAGGACGTTCTGCACGCGACCGAGGTAGACGTTGCCGATCAGCGAGGTCTGGGACTCGCGAGCCACGTAGTGCTCCACGAGGACCTTGTCCTCGAGCACGGCGATCTGGGTCAGGTCCTTGCGCTGGCGGATCACCATGACGCGCTCGACCGACTCGCGGCGGGCCAGGAACTCGGCCTCGCTGACGATCGGCGCACGGCGGCGTCCGGCCTCGCGGCCCTCGCGGCGGCGCTGCTTCTTGGCCTCGAGGCGGGTCGAGCCCTGGACCGAGGTGATCTGGTCCTCGGCGGAGCGGGTCTTGCGGACGCGGGTGACGGTGTTGGGCGCGTCGTCGTCGCCACCCTCGTCGCCGGAGCGGCGCCGGCGACGGCGACGGCGCGAGGAGCCCTCGCCGTTGCCCTCCCCCGCGTCACCGGAGGCGGCGTCGTCGCCAGCGCTCGAGTCGTCGGTGGACTCGTCGGTCGAGTCGTCGGAGTCGTCGCCGGACTCGGCGCCGGCGTCCGCGCCGTCGCCACCCTTGCGGCGGCGGCGGCCGCCGCGGCGGCGCCGGCGTCGGGCAGCGGTGCCGCCCTCGTCGTCGCCGGACTCGTCCTCGGCGGCGTCCGGGTCGGTCTGCTCTGCGGCCTCGTCCGACGTCTGGTCGGTGGTCGACTCGTCGGCGCTCTCGGGAGCGGCGGCCGACTTCTTCGCGCGGGACCTCCGGGCGGGAGCCTTCTTGGCCGGAGCGGGCTGCTCGGCGGCCTCGTCCTCGGTGACCTCGTCCTCGGTGACCTCGTCCTCGTCCGTGGTCTCGGCCTCGACCGGGGCGGGCTCGGCCCTCTTGCGCGTACGCCGCGTGGTGGTGGCCACGGGTGCCTGGAACAGGACGGCGTGACCGCCGGCCTCGGGGGCCTCGTCGGCGGACGTCTCGTCGGGCGCGGGAGCCGCGGTCTTCGCCGTCCGCTTGCTGGTGGACTTCTTGGCGGCGCTGGACTTCCGCGCGGCGGCCTTCTTCGCGGCGGGGGCGTCGCTGCCCTCGACGGCGGCGGGCTCGGGGCTCTCCGCCGCGGGCGCCGTCTCGGTGGTCTTCTGGGCCGGTGCGCGCTTGGCGGCGGCCTTCTTGGCCGGTGCGCGCTTGGCGGCGGCCTTCTTCGCGGGCACCTCGGCGGCGGGCGCCTCGACAGCGGAGGTCTCGGGCGCCGCGGCGGCCTTCTTCGCCGGCGCCTTGCGCGTACGCCGGGTCACGACGGGCGGTGCGGCCTCGGTGCGCTCGGGCTGGTCGTCGGTAGGACCTTGAGTGACCATGCGGTGCTCCTCGGGCACCATCACGGTGCCGGGTACGGCGTCCACCGATCTCGAGTGACGATCCGGGGACGCAAAGCTTCAGTGGCGGCGACATCCTCCGCGTGCGCGTCTCCAGGGGCTGTCTGTCACCTGCCGCGGTCGCCGGGCCACCGTGGAGTCGCTCTCACTGACTCCTGTGGCCGCGTCGCGGTCCGGTGACGTCCACCCACCCGGGGTGCCGACCCATCCCCAACGAGCAGGGTGTGCCGGCGAGAACGTCGTCGGCTCGACAGGTCCCGACCACTCGCCGGGGTGTCGAACGCTGCGAGTATCGCACATCGACCCCCGACCGCTGCTATGGCCGGGGAGCCAGCGGGTCGCCGACCTCGCCGGACTCCAGCAGGGGTCCCTGCGAGATCCGGGTCATCAGCGGTGCCTCGCCCGTGTCGACCCCGGCGACGGTCGCGAGGCCGCGGAGGACGTCGTCCGGGCGTACGGCGGGCGTTGCGTGGCGCAGCACGACGTCGAGGGTCGTACGCCCCTCGACCGGGTCGTCGCCGTCGACGAGCGTGAGCGCGACCACGGCACCGCGGGCGTCGAACTGGCGCATGCCCTTCTTGGTCATCCGCTCGACCAGGGCCTCGTCGGCGGCGAGGAACCGTGCCACGGCGTCCGCGGCGGTCTCGTGCGGGACCGAGATGTCGATGCGCCACCTGCTGCCCTCGAGGAGGTCGGACAAGGACCCGCCGGGCGACTCGACGACCTCGAGGACGTCGAGGCCTGGCGGGAGCGCCTCGTCGAGCATCGCGTGGACGTCGGCAGGGACCACGACCTCGGCGAGCGCCAGCTCGAGGTACTCGGCCTCGCTCGCCGAGCCGGTCGGGGCCGCACCGGCGTACGAGATGCGGGGGTGCGGGTTGAAGCCGGAGGAGTACGCCATCGGGACCCGTGCGCGGAACACGGCCCGCTCGAAGGCCCGGCTGAAGTCGCGGTGGCTGGTGAAGCGCAGCCGGCCGCGCTTGGCGTAGCGCACCCGCAGCCGTTGGACCGGTGGGGCCTGCTGCTCGGGTTGCTCACGCACGGCCCTGAGCCTAGGCGAGCCCCATCGCCGGCCCTCCCCCGCGTTGTCGGATAGGTCGCACGCGGGCGTGCCGCTATATTCCTGTGGGTGAGAGACGTCGCTTTCGTTGTGCCTGTCTACAACGAAGCCGAGGTCATCGGATCGGTCGTCAAGGGGGTCCTCGAGACCTGCCCGCACGTGGTCTGCGTCAACGACGGCAGCTCGGACGCCTCCGCCGACGAGATCCTCGCCGCCGGCGGCTACCTGGTGAACCACCCGATCAACATGGGCCAGGGCGCCGCGATCCAGACCGGCATCGAGTTCGCCCGGCTGCTGCCCGGCGTCACCCGCTTCGTCACCTTCGACGCCGATGGCCAGCACCGCGTCGAGGACGCTGTCCGGATGCTGCGGGTGCTCGAGACGACGGACGTCGACATCGTGCTCGGCTCGCGCTTCCTGGGCGAGGCCGTCGGCGCCAGTCGCGCCAAGCGGATCCTGCTCAAGGCTGCGGTCCGGTTCAGCAACGCCACGTCCGGCATCCGGCTGACCGATGCCCACAACGGCCTGCGGGTCTTCAACCGCCACGTCGCCGACACCCTGCGGATCACCGCCCCCGACATGACCCACGCGAGCGAGATCATCGAGCTCATCGCGCGCAACAAGTACCGCTTCGTCGAGGTCGCGGTGACCATCGACTACTCCGACTACTCCGTCGCCAAGGGCCAGCCCGCCGTCAACGCCGTCAACATCGCCGTCGACACCCTGCTGCGGAAGGTCAGCAAGTGATCCTCATCCAGGTCATCCTGATCGCCGCCTTCGCGGTGATCTTCGTCGTCGCCCTGCGCAGCCGCAGCGCCCACAGCGTCAACGCCTGGAAGAAGATCGCGTTCGCTGCCCTGATGGTGGTCGTGGTCATCGCGGTCCTCGCGCCGGACCTGGTGAGCATCGTCGCCCAGGCGATCGGCGTGGGCCGCGGCACCGACCTGGTCCTCTACATGGTGTCGGTGACGTTCGGCTTCTACGTCGTCAACCAGTACCTCCGCGCCCAGGAGTCGCGCCACCAGCTGCACCAGCTGGCCCGACGGATCGCGATCCTCGAGGCCCAGGAGCGCTACGGCATGGAGCGGCTCACGGTCCGCGACTCGACGGCGACGGCCTCGATCTCGACGACCGAGGCCGACGCGCCGACGCCGTCGCCGACGCAGACCCAGCAGCCGGAGACCACCCCGCCGCATGCCTGAGATCTTCATCCCCTTCTGGGGCGAGCCGGCGCTCCTGTTCGAGGCGGTCGAGAGCGTGCGCGCCCAGACCGACCCCGACTGGCGCCTGACGGTCGTCGACGACTGCTATCCCGACGACAGCGTCGCGGGCTGGTTCGCCGCGCTCGCGGACGACCGGGTGACCTACCTCCGCAACGAGACCAACCTCGGGATCACCGACAACTACCGCCGGTGCCTCGAGCTGGCGACCGAGGACTGGCTGGTCTTCCTCGGCTGCGACGACCTGCTGCGGCCGGCGTACGTCTCCACGGTGCGCGCCGCGATCGCCTCGGCGCCTGCCGGTGTGGACATCGTGCAGCCGGGGGTCGAGGTCATCGACGAGACCTCCACCGTGGTCGACCCGCTGGTCGACCGGGTCAAGCGTCGGCTCTTCGCGCCGAGGCTCACGGGCTCCCGCGTGCTCGGCGGCGAGGAGCTGGCGGTGTCGCTGCTGCGCGGCAACTGGACCTACTGGCCCTCCCTCGCCTTCCGCACCGAGGCGGTGCGCCGCCACGACTTCCTCGACGGCATGCCGCTCGTGCAGGACCTCGCGCTGATGGTCGACATGGCGCTGAGCGGCTCACGCATGCTGGTGCTGCCCGACGTCGTCTTCGCCTACCGCCGCCACTCGGCAAGTGCCTCCTCGACCACGGTCGACAGCGGCGGTCGCTTCGAGGGCGAGCGTGCCTACTTCGACATCGCCGCGGAGCGGTGCGCCGCCCACGGCTGGTCCCGGGCCGCACGGGCCGCCCGGGTCCACGCCGCGTCCCGGCTCTACGCCGCGAGCCGGCTGCCCCGGGCCCTCACCGGCCGCACGTGGGGTGCCGTCCGGACGCTCGGTCGGCACGCCTTCGGGCGCTGAGATTCAGCCCACGACCTGTCGGAAGACGTCCAGCGTCTCCTCGGCGACCCGCCGCCAGCTGAACTTCGCAGCCTGCGCCACGCCTTCGCGCGCCAACCGCTCCGCGACCTCGGGCTGCGTCGCGAGCGTGGTCATCGCGGCGGCGATCGAGGCGTCGTCGCGCGGATCGAACCACATCGCGGCGTCGCCGCCGACCTCTCGCAGCACGGGCAGGTCCGAGGCCAGGACCGGCAGCCCGATGGACATGGCCTCGAGCACCGGCAGGCCGAAGCCCTCGGCGAGCGTCGGGTAGGCCATCGCGCGCGCCCGGCGGCGCAGGTCGTGCAGCTCGTCGCTGTCGATCCAGCCCTTGAGCTCGACCCAGTCGCCCATGCCCGTGCGGCGTACGACGTCGGCCACCGGGTCCTCCCCCGGCCCGGCGCCGGTGATGACGAGGCGGGGACGGACGGGCTCCTCGACCAGCGCGAGGGCGCGTACGAGCGCGTCCCAGTTCTTGTACGGCCGGCGCTGGCCGCTCGCGAGGATGAGGTTCTCGCCGATCCCGTCGCGCCCGACGTCCGGCGAGCCGTGCGCCGCGAGCGGCACCACGTGCAGCCGGTCGGAGGGGAAGTGGAGGTACTTGTGGATCTCCTCGGCGGAGCCGGTGCTGTCGGTGATGATGCGGGCGGCGTTGGCCGCGGCCCGCTGCTCCATCCACATCACCGGCTTGGTGTAGAGCGGCGTGACCATGAACTCGGGGTGGCTCCAATAGAGCATGTCGTGCACCGTGAGCACGGTCGGCATCGACGTCCGCATCGGCCCGAGCGTGGCGGGGCAGTGCACGAGGTCGGCGTGACGGCGACGGGCGTGCACGCTCGACGCGACCAGCTCGCCCGCGGCCCAGATGAAGCGGTTCTCACCGCTGATCCGCGAGCGGATCACCTCGCCGGGGAACCAGGACAGGTCGAGTCGGCCGCCCTCCTTGCTGGCGAGTGCGACGAAGTCGAAGCCGCTGTCGAGCGTCCCGATCTCGCGGTAGAGCTCGCGGGTGTAGGTCTCCATCCCGCCCTTGGTGCCGGTGTAGGACAGCATGTCGACGAACACGAGCGGCCGCTTCGGCACCGGTGGATCCTCCCGGAGTCGGGTCAGGTGGGCGGACCGACCCTAACGGACCTCGAGCGACCCCAGACCAGGTGCACGACGACGCCGACCGCGGGCCCTGCGAGCAGGGACGTGACCACCCGCTGCTCGAGCCCGCCCGGCAGCACCAGCACCGCGAGGGTGGCCACGGTGGCGGCGATCCAGCCCGCGAGGTAGACGGTGTGGTGGTCGAGCGCGACGGCCGCGGCGCCGGTCACGGTCAGCACGGCGACGAGCCCGGCACCCAGCACGAGTCCGGCGAAGACGGGGCCGTCGACGTGGAAGTCCGGGTTGACGATGCGCAGGACCCACGGACCGATCGGCCACGCCGCGAGCGCTCCGAACAGGGTCAGACCGACGATCCCGACCAGCACCGGCACGATGGCGCGTACGCCCTGCACGGACACGCGGGCGACCACGACGTTCTGGTACGCGCCCAGCGGGACCAGCAGCGGGGCCCGGCACAGAGACACGGCATAGACGATCGGCGCTGCCCCGGCGAACACGTCGGCGGGCGTGGTCACCTTCAACAGCACGGGATAGCCCACGAGCAGCAGTGCGGAGACCCCGGCGGTCGTGCTGGACGCCGCGAGCCGGCGCACCAGTCCGGCTATGTCGATGTCGACGCGCTGGGACCACAGGTGCCGGTAGCGCCTCGACGCCAGTGTCGCGGCCACCCAGAACCCGGACGCCAGTGCGCTGGCGAACGCGAAGCCGGCGACGCTGGCCGCCACCGTCGCGACGACCACGAAGAGCACCAGGCGGGTCGCGGTCTCCCCCGCCACGAGCAGGCTGTAGCCGGACCAGGCGCCGCGACCGGTGGCCACGCCGGCGACCACGACGTGGACGCTGAAGAGGGTGGTGCCGACCACCGTCGCAGCGAGCAGCGGACCCCAGTGCGGACCGAAGACAGGAGGAGCCCAAAGGACACCGGTGGCCCCGACGACGGCGACGAGGGCCAGCCCGAAGCCGATCGCGACCGGCACCAGGGGCGTACCTCCCGTGCCGGTGTCGCGGGTGGTCGTCACGGCACGGGTCGTCTCGGTCGTCACGCCGATGAGCACGCCGTACATCGAGAAGACGACGCCCCAGAAGACCACGAAGTGGGCACTGTCGGCGGCCGACAGCGTGCGGGCGGCGAGGATGAGTGCGAGGTAGCCCGAGACGCCGCTGACGAGCGCCGCGCCGAGGACGAGAGCCGTCGGCGAGGCCATCAGCTGCGATCGTCTCGACACGGTCGCCCATGCTAGGGCCGGAGCACCGCCCGGCCCCGGTCCTCGCTGGCGTGCCGTGGCTCACCTGTAGTGTCCGAGCCGATCCGGGAGTCGAGCGAAGGCGGGGTTGCACGATGCTGCGAGAGCGACTGGTGGCGCGGTCACCACGGGTGGCACAGGCGCTCCAGCAGGTGCGCCAGCAGACGCCGGGCTCGCTGACGCGCGAGATCGAGCTCAACCGCATCCTGCTGGGCACGATGATGACCCGCCAGCTGCCCGCGTCGGCCGACTCGCTGCGCGACGTCGAGTTCCGGGTCTTCTCGCAGTTCGGCGACGACGGGATCATCCAGTTCCTGCTCCAGCACGTGGAGGCGCCGGAGACGTTCATCGAGTTCGGCGTGGAGACCTACCGCGAGTCCAACACCCGCTTCCTGCTGGTCAAGGACAACTGGCGCGGGCTGGTCATCGACGGCAGCGAGTCCAACGTGGCGAGCATCCGCTCGCTCTCCGAGTCGTGGCGCCACGACCTCACGTCGCTCGCGAGCTTCATCACGCGCGACAACATCAACGACCTCTTCAGCGACGCGGGCTTCACCGGCGAGGTCGGCCTGCTCAGCATCGACATCGACGGCAACGACTACTGGGTGTGGGAGGCGATCGAGGTCGCCTCGCCGGTGATCGTGGTCTGCGAGTACAACAGCGTCTTCGGCCCGGACGCCAAGGTCACGGTCCCGTACGCCCCCGACTTCACCCGCCGGGCTGCACACCACTCGAACCTGTTCTTCGGCGCGTCTCTGGGCGCCCTGTGCGACCTCGCGCAGCGCAAGGGCTACGCCTTCGTCGGCAGCAACAGCAACGGCAACAACGCCTACTTCGTCCGCACCGACCGGCTCGGCGACCTGCCGACCTACAGCGCCGCCGAGGGCTACGTCGAGTCGCGCTTCCGCGAGTCCCGCGACGAGGCCGGCAACCTCACCCACCTGTCGGGCCGGGCCCGGCTGGACGAGATCTCCGACCTGGTGGTGCACGACCTCACCACGGGCACCGAGCGACGCCTCCGCGAAGTCTTCGAGCCGGGGCAGCCGACCGTATAGTTCAGGCCGCCAGTCGGACCAGCGCCCGGGAGAGCCAGCACCTCATGTCAGCACGCCCACGTCTTGCCGCCCTGCCCCTGCTGGCGGTGATCGGCGTCGGAGTGGTCTTCTCGATCATCCACGTGCTGTCCTACCCGCGCCTCAGCCCGATCGACGAGCTGTCGCACCTCGACTACATGTTCCGCTCCCCCACGGTGCTCGCCCAGGGCGACAAGGTCGAGCAGCAGGCGATGCGTACGCAGGCCTGCCGCGGTGTCGACGTGGAGGGCTTCGACCCCAACGGCTGCCCCAAGGGCGAGGTCTACAAGCCCGAGATCTTCCAGGAGAAGGGCTACAACACCGCGGCGACGAACACGCCGCTCTACTACACCGCGGACCGTGCCGTCGCCGAGGTCATCCGGATCGCCACCCCGGTCGACAGCCTCTTCATCGCCGGCCGCATGGCGGGTGCGGTGTGGCTCGCGCTCGGCCTGGTGCTGACCTACCTGGCCGGCCGCCGCCTGGGCGTCGGGAGACTGCCCCTCGCCGCCGTGCTCGGACTCGTCGTCGCGGCGCCCGCCACCACCTATCCCAGCGCCACGGTGACTCCCGACGCGCTCGGCCTCGCCAGCGGTGCGGCCGTGCTGCTCGCGGCACTGCGCTGGGAGCAGCGACCCACCAAGGGACGCGCCGCGGTGCTGGTCGCCTCCGCGGTCGTCGTCTCGCTGATCAAGCTCACCTTCTTCGCCATCGTGCCCGCCGTCGCGCTCTACCTGCTGCTCCACCGGTCGAGGTCGTGGGAGTCGTCCACCCTCACCGAGGCCGACCTCGCCTCCGATGCCGCTTCGGCGCCCGCCGGCGACCGCGCCCGTACGGTCGTCGCCCTCGCCACCGGGGCGGCAGCGCTCTTCGCCGCAGCTGCCTGGACGGTCATCTCCAACGCCCGCAGCCACCAGGACCCCAACGACCTGCCGAGCATGGCGACCCAGTTCGCGGTCGACGCCTTCCCGTGGCGTGGACTGCTCGACAACGCGCTCGGCCTCGCCCAGCCGCTCTCCAACCCCTGGGTGGGCGTCGGTGACCCCAGCCTGCTGTTCTTCAGCACCAACGTGGTGTCGCTCGTGCTCACCGCCGGGCTCGTGGCCGCGGCGCTGTTCGTCACCCACGGCGAGCGCGAGGCACTGCTCGCCCGCTGCGTGCTGCTCTCGGCCGTGGTCTTCGCCGTCGGCCTGGTGGCGCTGGGCTACCTCTCCTCGCACATCTACTTCGTCCTGCCCAACCGCTACGGCATCGCGCTGGTCGCCCCCACTGCGGTCGTCACGGCGTCGCTGCTGCGCAACCGGACGTCGCTCGCCATCGTCATCGCCCTGGCCGTGGCGGCCACCGCGCTGTCCGCCGTACGCCTGCTCGGCTGGACCGGGATACCACCGACGTGAGCCTGACGTGAGCCACCGGGCGGCCACGCCGTCGGCGGTGGAGGTCGAGGACGCGCCCGGCGTACGCCCCGACCACACGGCGCACCCGACGCACCACCGACCCGACATCCAGGCCCTGCGGGCGCTGGCCGTCACCCTGGTCGTCACCTACCACTTCTGGCCGGGGCGCATCCCGGGCGGATTCATCGGCGTCGACGTCTTCTTCGTCATCTCCGGCTTCCTCATCACCAGCGCGCTGCTGCGCCGGCCGCCGGAGGGCATCCGCGACCTGGGCGCGTTCTGGGCCCGCCGGATCCTGCGCCTGATCCCGGCCGCCGCGCTGACGATCGCCGTCACGCTGCTGGTCGTGTGGGTCCTCCGTCCGACGACGGAGTGGGCCCCTGCCGGGCGGCACGGGCTGACCTCCATGTTCTACGTCGAGAACTGGCGGCTGATCTCGGATGCCACCGACTACCTGCGCGCGCACGCGACGGCCTCGCCGTTCCAGCACTTCTGGTCGCTCTCGATCGAGGAGCAGTTCTACGTCCTCTGGCCGGTGCTCGTCGGCCTCGGGGCGCTGGTCGACCGTCGGCTGCGGGGCAACGGGCGCGCGGTGCTCGGCCTGCTCGCGGTGGTGACGATCGCCAGCCTCGTCTCGAGCCTCACGCTGTCATGGAGCGCACCGGCGGAGGCCTACTTCGCCACCCCGGCCCGGATGTGGCAGCTGGGCATCGGCGGCCTGCTCGCGTGGCTGGTGCTCCACCGGCGTACGAGCGGTTCGTCGACGGTGCGCGGCGCAGTCGCGATCGCCGCGCTCGGCGTGGTCCTCGCGAGCGCCCTGCTCATCACCGGCGACACGGTCTATCCCGGGTGGGCCGCACTCCTCCCGACGATCGGTGCGGCACTGCTCATCCACGCCGACGACCCCGACGGCCCCCTCTCCCTGCGCCGGATCACCCACTCGCGGCCGGTCCAGCTGGTCGGCGACTGCTCCTACGCCATCTACCTGTGGCACTGGCCCCTCGTGGTCCTCGCGCCCGGCATCCTGGGCGTACGTCGCGGGTTCGCCGTCTCGCTGGCGCTGATCGCCCTCACCCTCGTCGTGTCGTGGCTCTCGACCCGCTTCGTCGAGAACGCGCTGCGGCCCCGGCCCGGGTCGACATACGTCGGTCGCCGTGCGGTCGTCGTGCTCGCCGCCTGCTCTCTCGTCGTCGTCGCCCTGGCGTGGGGGATGCTGCGCGCCTCGGACGCGGCGGTGCAGGCGTCTGCGGACCGGGTCCGGGACGCACTCCCGACGTCGCTCGTGCCGACCTGCACGGGCGCCGGCGCCCTCGACCCCGCTCTCGACTGCAGCGAGCCCGACGAGCTGGTCACCGCTCCCGAGTTCGTCCGCGACGACCTGCCGCTGTCGGTGATCGTCGGACAGTGCATCAACTGGCCACCCTTCGACGAGCTCGTCACCTGCTCCGTCGGGGACACCACCGAACCCGAGCGCAGGATCGCGCTGTTCGGCAACTCGCACGCCGGCCACTGGGAGCCGGCGATGACCGCGATCGCGGGCGAGCACCACTGGCAGGTCGACACCTACACCGTCGGCGGGTGCGAGCCGACGACCGACAACGCCGACGCCCCCGTGGTCGACCAGCAGCTGGTCGACGCCTGCGACGAGATCGTCGGGCGCGCGATCGACGCGGTCCTCGCCGACCACGACCTCGTCGTGATGTCGACCTTCGACCGCGGCGGCACCTCGCCCGAGGTCTACGAGGCGACGCTGCGTCGCCTCACGGAAGCCGGCCTCCCGGTGCTGGTCATCCGGGACACCCCCGCCACGGGCGACCCCGACCACGACACCGCCTCGTGCGTCAGCGAGCACCTCGACGACACGACGGCGTGCGACGGCACGCGCAAGAAGTGGCTCGGACGGGACCCGCTGTCCGTGGCCGCGAAGGCCCTGCAGGCCGAGGGATCCGACCTCATCACCACGGTCGACCTCGTGCGCCACATCTGCCGCGGCGACGTCTGCCCCGCCGTGGTCGGCGGCGTGATCGTCTACGCCGACTACAACCACCTGTCCAAGACCTACTCCGCGACCCTTGCGCCCTACCTCGAGCCCGCGGTCCTGCGAGCCATGGAGACCGGGGACGGGGACCAGGAGCAGCAGCGCTGAGCGACTATGCTCGCGCCGCACCAGAAGCCACGGGAGGCCACGCCTTGAGCGACCAGAAGAGCGACCAGACGAAGACCGACGCAGACCTGCTGCGGGAGTCCGAGCTCTTCGACACCGACTTCTACCTCCGCAAGAACCCCGAGGTCCGCAAGTCCGGGATCGACCCCGTCCTCCACTACCTGCGGCAGGGTGCGCGCGACGGCCGCGACCCGTCGAAGGCCTTCTCGACCAACGCCTACCTGCGGCGCAACGAGGACGTCGGCGCGATGAACCCGCTCGTCCACTACCTGCGCGTCGGCAAGCCGGGGGGCCGGGCGCTCAACCCGATGGAGGACGACGCGCGCCTCCTGCGCGAGTCCGGCTTCTTCGACGAGGACTACTACCGGCACTTCCGCCCGGACCTGCCCGCGGACCGTGACGTCGTACGCCACTACATCCGGTTCGGCCGACGTGAGGGGCTCGACCCCAGCGAGAAGTTCTCGACCGCGGGCTACCTGCGACAGAACCCCGACGTCGCGAAGACCCACTGGAACCCGCTCGTCCACTACCTGCGCCACGGTCGCGCGGAGGGGCGCATCGCCCCGCGCGGTGCGCTGCGTGAGCCGTACGTCGACGCGTTGTACGACGAGCGCTGGCAGGCGATCCAGCCGATGCCGGTCACGAAGCTGCCCGGCGGTGAGCGCCGGATCAGCATCATCACCGACAGCGTCGCACCGCACAGCCTGTTCGGCGGCGTCGGCACCGCGATCATCCTCGGTGTCCAGCTCGCCAACCGGCTCGGCGACGGCACACTGCGCCTGGTCACCCGCACCGACCTGCCCGACGGCCAGGTGATCTCGCTGCTGGAGGAGGCCACCGGCATCCACCTCGACGGCATCCTCGAGCTCGAGCAGGTGTCGACCGACGGCAGCCAGCGCCTGCACTACACCGACCGCGACATCGTGATGACGACGTCGTGGTGGACCACCCGCGCGGTCCTCGACAGCGACATCCCCCGCGAGCAGGTGCTCTACCTGCTGCAGGAGGACGAGCGGATGTTCTACGCCTTCGGCGACGAGCGACTGCTGTGCTCCGAGACGCTGGCCGAGCCCGACCTCGCGGTCGTGGTCAACACCTCGCGCCTGCTCGAGCACCTGTCCGGCCCCGGCGGACTCCCCCACCTCGCGGAGAGCGCGATCGCGCTCGAGCCGGCGTTCCCGACGCGGGACGCCTCCGTCGTACCTGCTGGGTCGGGCGGCGCCAAGCGCAACCTGTTCTTCTACTCACGACCGCTCAACGCCCGCAACCTGTTCTGGCGGGGCGTGCAGGTGATCGCTCGCGCCGTCGAGCAGCGGATCCTCGACCCCGAGGAGTGGGAGTTCCACTTCGTCGGCCGCGGTACCCCCGACCTCACGCTGCCGCGCGACGTGCACGTCAACGTCATCGAGGGCCTCGGCTGGACGGACTACCAGGACCTGGTCGCCTCGATGGACGCCGCACTGGTGCTCATGGACACCCCCCACCCGTCGTACCCGCCCTACGACCTCGCCTCTGTCGGCGCCGCGGTGCTGACGAACTCGCACGGCATCAAGACGGACCTGTCCGACATCTCGGACAACATCGTCGTCGCGCCGTCGACCGTCGACGGGCTTCTCGAGGGCCTGCGCGAGATGGTGGAGCTGGCGCGCGACCCGGAGCGGCGTGCAGCCAACGTCGCGGCCGACCACATCAACCGCGACTGGGCCGAGACCCTGGTGCCCGTCGTGGACTGGGTGGTCGATCGCTTCCGCGACGTGATCGGTCCCGACGGGGCGATCGGCGACGCCGCCCACTCCGGCCAGGGTGAAGGCATCGTCCCGGATGTTCACTGACCTCCCCGCGGCTCCCGGCGAGGTCCGCGACCTCTGGGACAGCACGATGGCCGAGCGCGTCGGCACGATGCTCGACCGCCCGCACCGGGTCGCCTTCGTCTACCGCACACCCGACACGAGCACGTTCCGCTACCGGGTCGCCAACACCGTCGACGCCCTGAACCACGCTTCTCTCGATGGCGGAGGCAACATCGGCGCCGCCTGGTTCTGCGACGACGAGCTGCGCGCGCTGACCCGGATCGTGCCGGAGCTCGACGCGATCGTCGTCGCCCGCTACCCCTGGAACGCTGCGCTCCGCGAGCTCGTCCAGAGCGCCGAGCGCCACGGCGTCCCGCTGATCTTCGACTGCGACGACCTGGTCTTCGACGTCGGCTTCGCCGAGCTCGTGATGAGCTCGCTGGGCAAGGACGTCGACGTCAACGCCGAGTGGGACGTGTGGTTCGCCTACATGGGCCGGCTGCGGGCGTCGCTCGACGCCTGCCGCGGCGCCACGACGACCAACTCCCTGCTCGCCAGCCGGCTGTCGGCGTACGTGGCGGACTCGCCCTCGATCGTCCCCAACGTGATGAACCGGACCCAGCAGGCGTACTCCCGTGAGCTGCTGGACGCCAAGGTGGCAGGCGGATGGCGGCGCAGCGGCCCGGTCACCGTCGGCTACTTCAGCGGAACGCCGTCGCACGTACGAGACTTCGCGATCGCCAGCCCGGCGCTCGCGCGCCTGCTCGACGAGGACGACGACGTGTCGGTCCGCATCGTCGGCTACCTCGACGACCTCGGCGCCCTCGAGCCGCACCGCGAGCGCGTGGAGTTCCAGAAGTTCATGCACTACGTCGAGCTGCAGCGCTCGATCGCCGAGGTCGAGGTCAACATCGCCCCGCTCTCCCACACCGCCTTCAACATCTGCAAGAGCGACCTCAAGTTCTTCGAGGCGGCCGCGGTCGGCACCTGGACCGTCGCCTCCCACACCCCTTCGCTCGACGACGCCATCGACGACGGCGTCACCGGGCGACTGGCCAAGGCGCACGAGTGGGACGGCGCGCTGCGCGAGGCCGTCGACCTCGCGCGCGACTCCCGGGCGTACGCCGACCGAGCGCTGCCGGCCGCCGAGGTCGCCCACCAGCGATGGGCGTGGGACTCAGTGGCCGAGCCCCTCACCCGCGCGCTCGAGCCCTACCTGGGTCGTCGGCAGGACTGAGAGCTGGTGGTGCGACGTCCGCTCACCGGGAGATCCGGTCGTCTCAGACCTTCCCCGAACGCAGCCGGTCGAAGGCCTTACGCGTGCCGAGGCCGATGAGGCTGTCAGCGATCGCAGCCGCGCACGCATCCGGGGTTGTACGGGTGGTATCGACGCTGATGTCCCGGTCGCCATGCTGGAACACAAGTTGAGAGCCTGCCAGGCCGAGTGGACGGTCCCCCCTTGCACGCTCTCTCCGCTCTAGTTCGTCTGGGTCGCAACGCACGTCGACGAGGGTCACGTCGTACCCGTCTAGGACATCCAGCAGGTCTCGTAGCCGCCACGGCTCGCTGAGCGGGTAGTCCATGATGACGTCGTTGCCGACCGACGCGATGCCCGCGACCGCGCGGTGATACCCGAGCCGCGTGCGGTGCAGCATCGCCTCGATCTCGCGCTCGTTCAGAGTGGCGCTCTGACTGTTTGAGCGCATCGAGCCCAGAGCGTCCACAGGGAACAAGAACCACGGGGCTGGCAGGACTCGTTGAAGGGCAAGGCCGACCGTGGACTTTCCGGCACTCGACGCTCCGTTGAGGAGGATCACCCGTCCTCGTCTCGCGCTCTCCACTCGACCAACCTAGCCACCGCAAGCAGATACGGACATCGGCAGATGCGCGCACTCGTCGCGAGAGATCCGGACGTTGCTAGCCAGTCTTGCGATGCTGACGAACCGTGGGACGCTGGCACCATGCCGAGACGGGATCTGGATTCCATTCTTGCCAACGACCTGCCAATCGCACGCCAGCAACTGGCGATCTACGAGGCCATCTCGGCAGCGGCGGGCGATGCACACGCCGTGCTCGACGTCATCCTTGACGCGACCGACTCGGCTGCCGCTCGCACGGGACTCCAACAGCGGTACGGGTTCACGGAAGTGCAGTCATCGGCGGTGATGGAGATGCAGTTCCGGCGCATGACTTCGGAGGACCGTAAAGCCCTGGAGAAGCGGCGCGAAGAAGTCGTAGCCCAGGTCGCGGCGCTAGAGGCGGAACTGGACGGCACCTGACCCCAGCGATGTTCGATGGAGGTCCAAGCCCGCTCATTGACAGATCCGCTCACTTCGCGTGATGAGTGGTCGCTTCATGGAGGCGGCTGCGAGGATCGGGGTTGTGAGCACGCTTGACGAGAACGATCCGTTGGCGAGCCTCTCCGACGACCGAGTGACCTTGCGTCCTTGGCATCCAGATGATGCGCAGTTCATGGCGACGGCAAGCGCCGACCCCGAGATCCGGCGCTACAACGGGGTTCACGACCGACAGGGGCACCCGGCCCCCGCGCTCTCGATCGAAGAGGCCGAGAGGACGATCGACCGATTCACGACGACCCGGCGGGAGTTCGAAGCGACGGGCAATCTCAAGGGCGTTGTGTTCGCCATCGCCGACGCAGCATCCGGAGAGTTGGTTGGGTGCTGTGGCGTCGATGACTGGACCGAAGAGGACGTGGCGCAGTTCGGATACTGGCTCGCGGCACCGGCCAGGGGAAAGGGGTACGCGACCCGGGCGGCCATTCTCTTGACCCGTTGGCTGTTCGAGCGAGGAGCGGCGCGGGTCTTTCTGACGGTCGTCGCAGGGAATCTCGGTTCGGTCGCGGTAGCGCGTCGGGCGGGATTCGAGCACGAGGGAACCATGCGCGACTACGGCATCTGGGAAGGCCAGCGCTGTGACGTGATGATGTTCGCCGCTCTAGCTGCCGAGTGGGAGCGATAGGCCCATCCGCTGATCGGTAGACCCGCGAGCTCATCGCGGCAGATCCGGGCGAGCGTAGCCGCCCTCAACGCGGCAGATCCGGTCGTTCTGCGACGACCTCGGCTCATCCTTCGTGAGCGGTCGGCTCGCCGTCTGTCGTGCACGCGACGGACGGCGAGCCGATTGCTCTCCCTTACATCCTCAGGCTCTTCCAGAAGACGACCTTGTGGTCGCCTGGACCGTAGAAGTCTCGAATCTGAGCCTCCTGATCGAACCCGCGAGCCAGGTAAAACGCACGGGTGGCCGTGTACTGGTCGGTGCTAGATGTCTCGACGATCAAGACCCGCGCCGTAGTTTCCCCGGCGTCGCGCAACAGACTCTCAACGTGCGCGATCAGCGCACTACCCGTCCCTCGACCGTGTTGATCGGGATGCACTGCGAGGAAGTAGAGATTCCACAACCGATCAGCGAAGGGCTCCGGCGCCAAGTAGGCCGCCCCCACAACACCGCCCTGCTGATCGGTGGCAACGAACCAACGGTGACCTTCGAGATCACCAGCCACCGCGCCGCCGTACATGTTCTTGAACTCGTCCAACTCGTCTTCCGCAAACATGCTGTTGGCCACGGCCAAGTCGGCAACAGCGCGTTCGTCGTTGGCTTCGGCCGGTCGGATCCGGGTTTCACTTTGCAAGGCACTTCTCCAAGTCGTCTGAGGCACACCCACTCGTGGGCGCGCGAACAAGCCGCGTGACGCGGCAGTACGTCGACATCGCCCCCTGCCCGAGACGAGCAGGAAGGCTTACGGCCCGGAGGCCGAACTCACGAGGTGCGCACAAAACTCCTTGGACGGTGGATTCCGACCGTAGCCCTTTGCCGCTGGTTGCGACATCGACTTTCATCCACTCATCTCGGCAGATCCGGTAAGTCTGACGCGCGCCGACAAGCGGCGGAAAGGGTCTTGCGCACGTGGTCCGAAAGCTGATTTTAGTTGGTCGCCGGTTCCTTGGTGTCAGGAGTGACGCCCTCGAGGCGCAGGCTGGCGATCGCGGGTGTCGCTAGGGCGATGACCATGACGACTCCTGAGAGCACGAAGCTCCCGAGCTCGACGCTTCGGATGCTGATGAGCAGCACGAGTGGGCCGACCAGGAGCTGACCGACGGGCATCGCGATGAAGGAGAAGAAGCCGTCGATCGCCATGATCCGCGACAGCATCTCCTCGGGCACCTTCTCCTGCACGGTGAGGCTCCATGCGAGGCTCAGGACAGCGAGTCCGACCCCGGCGACAAGGAAGGCGAACGCCAGCGCGACCGTGCTGAGTGGGGTGATGGCCAGCACCACCATCGGAGACGCCAGCGCGAAGAATCCCACCATGATCGCGTGCATCGGCCGCCGGATCGTGAGGTGGACCAGGAAGAACCCCGTCACGAACAGCCCGACCGCTTCCGCCGAACGGGCGATGCCGAAGCCTTCGCTGCCGATGGTGTTCTTCGCGATCACCGGGCCCAGGACTCCGATCGCGCCACTGTTGAGCGCGTTGAAGACCAGCGCGCAACACGACGCAGGGATCACCCAGCCAAGTGAGCGAGCGAATGACCACCCGACCCGGAAGTCTCCGATGACGCTGGCTTGTCGCTCGGGGCGCTCACCGAACGGGATCTTGACCAGGACCAGGAACCCGGCCGCCGCGAAGTAGGTCGCGGCGTCGAAGGCCAGCGCCCACCCGGGGCTGGTGGCAGCGACCAGGATCCCGGCCGCGGCCGGTCCCGCGATGTGCAGGAGGCTGTCGGTCTGCCCCATCAAGACGTAGGCGGGCTTCCGATCATCGGGTGGGACCAAGATCGGCACCATCCCGTGGAAGGCCGGGTAGGTGACGGCGACCACCGTGCCGCTGATGAAGCTCAGCACGACGAGGTGCCAGATCTCGGCTGTGTCGGTGAGGACCAGCAGCGCGACGCTCGACTGCACTACCCCCTGCACCAGGTTGCCGCCCCGCAGCACCAACGCCCGAGGCAGGCGATCGGCGAGCGCGCCGCCGATCAGCATGAACCCGACCATGGGAACCGAGAAGGCCGCGACCACCACACCGAGAGCAGAGGCCGAGTCGTTGATCTGTAGCGCCGCGAAGGCCAGGGCGATGCCGGACATCGACGAGCCTGCAGTGTTGACCGCTTCGCCGACGTAGAACCACCGGAAGTTCCGGTTCCGCAGTGGCGCCGTCACGCCGCGGGAACCCATGCGAGAACCGTAACGACCTGTGTCCACCCGATTACTGCGCCACGCGTTGCCTCACGACCTCAACGGCGACGACACCGGTGGACCACAGCGACCGCCCTGCGGAGCGGACCACTGCCTTCGAGGCCATGGTCGTGAAGGCGATGGGCAAACTCCTACGGCGACCGCTGAGCCCGTCACCTCTGAAGGCGCCGAGCGTCCCACAGACGTTCCGCTCGACATGGGGTCCAACGAGCGCATCATCATCGTCCGATGCCTCGACTGCCTCGTGGGTCACAGCGCTCACTAGCGCGGCGAGTCGTCGATGAATGCGTCTCCGGTCAGCTCGAGAGCTCGATGAAGGCATCCCGATCGAAGTAGTACGCGATCGCGCGTATGAGCACGGGACGAGGCGCGCTTGGATCCTGCTGACGAAGGTTCTGGATCACCTGCTGCACGTCATCCACCAGCAGCCCCAGGTTGAAGGCCCGGCTGCTGGCGACCGATGGGACGTCCTCATCGGCGCCGAACTCGTCTTCATCGACGACCATGCAGAGGTCTTTGTCAGAGGCCGGGGACGCCGCGAAGAAGATGTACGGCGTCCTGCGGCCGATCCGGTCAATGTCGTCCAGGAGAGAGGCCCAGCACATCTCCGCAGACGCCATCCGACTACCCCTTCCAAGTTGACGGAGCGTACGACTGCCAAGCCGTACGACGCACTCACATCCGCATGAGCGGATCACCCAGCCAAGAGGCGCAAGATCGCTCAGACGGGCCGATCCTGGTGCGCCAACCCGGCGCCTCGCGCTTTCATGATTGCTTCGTCCCTCCGCGTGAGTACAAACATGCCGAGGGCGAATCCGGAGATGGCACAAGCGCCTGCCACAACCCTGAGCGCACGAACAAGCGCGAAGTCGGCCGCAGCCACGGCCGACTCATCGAGATACTCGGCGACCGCAGCGAAGTAGACAGCTAGCGCGCACACGACCAGTGAGAACACCCCCACCACACGCAGCAGCATCGGCTCAGCAGGTCGCTCACGTTCGACGGGCTCCTGCACCATGGCCCGTTCCTCACCATTTGTCGACACGGCATCACCTTCTCACCCGGCCGTGTGTCTCGCCCGCACATCTGCATGAGCGGACGACATGCGCGTACGTCCGAAGAGGCACAATGTTGGACAGACACTCGTCCGTCGCTGGCCTACGGGAGGAAACCCTTGCGTTGGTTTCGGAGGTCGACTGAGGACATGTCGCCCGCTGGGGAGGAGGTCGCGTCGCTCGTGACGACCACCCGTCGATTTCCACTGCGCATCGTCACGGAGACGGCGTCCCTGGGTGAGGTCGAAACCGTGCGGCGCTGGATCCGCACCCTCCGCCCCGAAGACGACCAGCAGGTCCACGTCCGACGCCGCTGGGGCACGGTCGCGGCTGTCACCGATCGGAAGCATCCGGTACGGGTCTTCCTCTCCGACGGAGAGCACGCATGGGTGGCAGAACCCCAGGGCGGGGCAGCCACGACGACGGGGGGCTACGCGGACATGACCCCGGAACAAGTCGAGCACGTGATGGTGGACGCGCTGAGCTCTCCTGAGCGACCACAGTGGCCGAAGTGGAGCGACCTGCTGTGACGTCCATCGGCATGACTGTCCCGCCGCTGCGAGGTCGGCCCCAGGTCGGCAGGGT
Organism: uncultured Actinomycetota bacterium; assembly: GCA_963711175.1. Taxonomy (GTDB): domain Bacteria; phylum Actinomycetota; class Actinomycetes; order Propionibacteriales; family Nocardioidaceae; genus Nocardioides. Next base: position 20,219 of record CAVQDC010000020.1, on the reverse strand, counting down.
TGGGTGGGCCAACAACCTGGCGAAGCATGACGCTCAGTCGGACGCCCGGTCGAACAGGTCCTCCGACAGCTCCTGCACGCGGCGCAGGTTGGGCATCGCGTGCTCGCGTCGGGTGAAGCGATCCTGGTCGGGGACGCCCCAGCGGGCGACGACGGCGAGCCGTTCCCACTCCTGCACGCGCGCCTCGCGGGTGCGCGACTCGTAGTGGTAGAGCTCGCTGGTGGCGATGAACAACGTCCGCAGGCCGGCGGCCTGGACCTTGTAGCAGAGGTCGACGTCGTTGAAGTTGCCCGGCAACGCCTCGGAGAAGCCGCCGATCTCGAAGAACGTCTCGCGCCGCATCGCCGCGCAGGCGGCGGTCACGCCGGTGACCTCGCGGTTGACGACCAGCTCGCCGAACGGACCGACCTCGTCGCGGGTCCAGAACTTGAACGGGTGGTGGTAGCCGGCGTTGTAGTAGGCGTGCCCGGCATGCTGGACGGTCTGGTCGCTGAAGTAGAGCTTGGCACCGGTGAGCCCGACGTCGGGCTCGTCGAGCGGCGCGACGAGCTGCTCGAGCCACCCCTGCGAGATCGCCTCGATGTCGTCGTTGAGGAAGACCACGCGGTCGCCCGACGAGTGGCAGACGCCGACGTTGATCTTCTCGCTGAAGTTGAAGGGCCGTTCGAACGGCACCAGGACGAGCTGGTCGCCGGCGAGCTCGCGGAGCTCGTCGAGGACAGCCGCGGGCGTCGGGGTGTCGTGGACGACCACGACCTCGACGGCCGCGTGGTCCGTGCGGGCCAGCAGGGAACGCACGGCCTCGACGACCAGCACGCGGCGCTGGCCGCGGACGAGTGAGGACTGGCCCATCGTCGGGATGACCACGGAGACCGTGATGGCCGGGTCGAGGCGGCGCTGCACGACGTAGCGACCGGGCTCGGCGCCCGGGCCGGCAGTGCCGTCGATGCCGAGCCGGTCGAGGTGCTCCTGCACCGCGCGGATCCCCGCGGTCTCGGCGTAGGGCTTGGCCTCGATGTCGACCGCGGTCGATCCCTCGACCGCGCGCCAGTGGTAGAGCACCTCGGGGACGTGCACGATGCGCCGCGCCTGCTCGGTCACCCGCAGCACGAGGTCGTGGTCCTGCGAGCCCTCGAAGCCTGCCCGGAAGCCGCCGACCTCGCGGACCAGGCTGGCGCGCAGGACGGAGAGGTGCGAGGTGTACATCTGGCCGCGCAGCCGCTCGGGCGACCAGTCGGGCTTGCGGAAGGCGCCGTACGTGGTGCCGTCCTCGCCGACCTTGTCCTCGTCGGTGTAGACGTAGTCGACGTCGTCGAAGCGATCGATCGCCGCCACGACCGTCGCCAGCGCCTCCGGCACCAGCAGGTCGTCGTGGTCGAGCAGGGCGATGAACTCGCCCGCGGCCGCGGCGACGCCGTCGTTGGAGGCCGCGACGATGTGGCCGTTGGTGTCGCGCTCGATCAGGGTGATCCGCGGGTCCTGCTCGGCGTACTGGGCGATCACCGTCGGGACTGCAGCGTTGGAGGAGAAGTCGTCGACCATGATCAGCTCCCAGTCGGCGAAGCTCTGGGCGATCACCGACTCGATGCACTCCTTGAGCACGTCGACCGGCGGGTCGTGGACCGGGGTGACGATCGAGAAGCGCGGCTCGGCGCTCCGCTTCGGACTCACCCGAGCGCTCCGCGGACCCGCCGCACCACGCGTCGGGCCACGGACGGACGTCGCTGCTCGAGCTCGGCGACGCGGGCGCGGTTGCGGTCGAGCCGGGTGCGGAGGTCCTGCAGGCGCGTACGAGCGTCGTCGCGCTGCTTGAGGAGGTTCTTGGTGCGCTTGCGCTGCTGGCGCAGCTCCATCGTCACGCGCGTCAGGTCACGGTGGAGCCGACCGTTCTCGGCCTCCAGCCCCACGATGTGGTCCTGGACGGTGAGCAGGTGGTGCCGGGCCTCGGCGACCTCCGTGCGGAGCCGGTCCGTCTCGGACCGGTCGGTCGCGTCCTGGGTCACCCTGTCTCCTCCACGAGCTCGGCGTCTGCGCGCGTCAGGTTATCCCAACGCCAGGTCAGACCACGCTGAGCGGGAGCAGCTTCTGGCCCGTGGGGCCGATCTGGATCTCGGTCTGCATCTCGGGGCACACGCCGCAGTCGTAGCACGGCGTCCAGCGGCAGTCCTCGATCTCGATGTCGGCGCCGTCGGCGACCGCGAGGGCGTCCTCCCAGTCACCCCACAGCCAGTCCTTGTCGAGGCCGGAGTCGAGGTGCTCCCAGGGCAGCACCTCGTCGTAGTCGCGCTCGCGGGTGGTGTACCAGTCGACGTCGACGCCGCTCTGCGCGTCAGGGAGGGCGGCGAACGCCCGCTCGGCGGACTCCATCCAGCGGTCGAAGGAGAAGTGCTCGCTCCAGCCGTCGAAGCGGCCGCCGTCGCGCCAGACCTCCTCGATGACCCGACCGACGCGGCGGTCGCCGCGCGACAGCAGTCCCTCGACGATGCCGGGCTTGCCGTCGTGGTAGCGGAAGCCGATGGCACGGGCGAACTTCTTGTCGTCCCGCACGACGTCGCGCAGCTTCTTCAGCCGGTGGTCCGTGGTCTCGTGGTCGAGCTGCGCCGCCCACTGGAACGGCGTGTGCGGCTTGGGCACGAACCCGCCGATCGAGACGGTGCAGCGGATGTCGTTGCGGCCGGTGACCTCACGGCCCTTGGCGATCACGCGCCTCGCGAGGTCGGCGACCTGCAGCACGTCCTCGTCGGTCTCGGTCGGCAGGCCGACCATGAAGTAGAGCTTCACCTGGCGCCAGCCGTGGGAGTACGCCGCCGCGACCGTGCGGATCAGGTCCTCCTCGGTGACCATCTTGTTGATCACCTTGCGCATCCGCTCCGAGCCGCCCTCGGGCGCGAAGGTCAGGCCCGATCGGCGACCGTTGCGGGAGAACTCGTTGGCCAGGGTGATGTTGAAGGCGTCGACGCGCGTGCTGGGCAGCGAGAGGGAGACGTTGGAGCCCTCGTAGCGGTCGGCCAGTCCCTTGGCGACGTCGCCGATCTCGGTGTGGTCGGCGCTGGAGAGCGACAGCAGGCCGACCTCCTCGAAGCCGGTCTTGCGGATGCCGTTCTCGACCATGGCGCCGATCGTCTCGAGCGAGCGCTCGCGCACCGGGCGGGTGATCATCCCGGCCTGGCAGAAGCGGCAGCCGCGCGTGCAGCCGCGGAAGATCTCGACGGAGAAGCGCTCGTGCACGGTCTCGGCCAGCGGCACCAGCGGGTTGGCCGGGTACGGCCACTGGTCGAGGTCCATCAGCGTGTGCTTGCGGACCCGGAACGGAACCCCGGGCAGGTTGGGCACGACGGCCTCGATCGACCCGTCGGCGGCGTACGCCACGTCGTAGAAGCGCGGGACGTAGATGTTGCCGGTCACCGCCAGGCGGCGGAGCAGCTCGTCGCGCCCGCCCGGTCGGTCCTCGACCTTCCACTCGCGCACGACCTCGGAGATCGCGAGCACGACCTCCTCGCCGTCACCGAGGACGGCGGCGTCGATGAAGTCGGCGATCGGCTCGGGGTTGAACGCCGCGTGCCCGCCGGCGATGACGATCGGGTCGTCCTCGCCACGGTCGACCGCGTGCAGCGGGATCCCGGCGAGGTCGAGGGCGTTGAGCATGTTGGTGTAGCCGAGCTCGGTGGAGAAGCTCAGGCCGAAGAGGTCGAACGCGCCAACGGGGCGGTGGCCGTCGACGGTGAACTGCGGGATCGGGCCGTGCTCGTCGCCGGTGCGCATCACCTGCTCCATGTCGGCCCACACCGAGTAGGTCCGCTCGGCGAGGATCCAGTCGCGCTCGTTGAGCACCTCGTAGAGGATCTGGACGCCCTGGTTGGGCAGCCCGACCTCGTAGGCGTCGGGGTACATGAGCGCCCAGCGGACGGTGGGTCCGCCCGTCTCCGACTCGGCGGCGCAGTCCCAGTCCTTGACGACGGAGTTCAGCTCGCCACCGACGTACTGGATGGGCTTCTGCACCGAGGGGAGCCTGGACTCCAGGCGCGGGAAGACCGACGCGACGGACATGCAGAACACCTCAGATGTGGGACGGGACGGGGAAGGGCCGACCGCCAAGGGTACGTCGCGCGCAGGGGTGCGGCCTACTCAGCGGTCCCGCTCCTCGGCCCGGCTCAGCGACGAGCGGTGCTGGACGAGCGCAGGTGGATGTTCTGCAGCAGGCCGAGCGCGAGCATCCCGGCGAAGAGCGAGCTGCCGCCGTAGGAGACGAACGGAAGCGGGACGCCGGTGACGGGCATGATGCCGAGGCACATGCCGATGTTCTGGAAGGCCTGGAAGCCGAACCAACACGCGATGCCCGCCGCGGCGACCCGGCCGAACAGGTCGCCCGCACTGGCGGAGATCGCGAGGGCCCGCCAGATGACCACCGCCAGCAGCAGGATGAGGATGCCGGCACCGACCAGGCCGAGCTCCTCGCCCGCGACGGTGAAGATGAAGTCGGTGTGCTGCTCGGGGACGAAGCCGGAGCGGGTCTGCGACCCCTCGAACAACCCCTGACCGAAGAGGCCGCCGTTGCCGACCGCGATGCGTGCCTGCTCGGTGTTGTAGCCGGCGCCGCGCGGGTCGAGCGTGGGATCGGTGAACGCGAGGAAGCGGTCGACCTGGTAGGGCTTGAGCACGCCCATCGACACGGCCGCAGCGGCCCCGCCGATGCCGGCGACGGTCAGGCCGCCGATCCATCCGCGGCCCGCGCCGGCGACCGCGAGGACGCCGAAGACGGTGGCGGAGAGCACGAGCATGGTGCCGAGGTCGGGCTGCATCAGGATCAGCACGGCAGGTACGCCGGCGATGGCGAGCATCCCGACCACCTCGAGGCTGCCCACGCTCCTCCCCCAGCGGCGCTCGGTGCGCTCGGCGACGACGAGAGCCATCCCGATCACGACCGCGAGCTTGGCGAACTCCGAGGGCTGGATGGACATCCCGCCCATCTGGAGCCACGACCGCGAGCCGTTGATCGTGCTGCCGGCGACGAGGACCATGACGAGGCCGCCGACGCTGGCGACGTACGCGAGGGGGGCGAGGATCCGCACCCACCGGTGGTCGGTGGCCATCACCGCGACCATCAGCACGAGGCCGATCGCGACGTTGACGAGCTGCTTGCGGAGGTAGGCGTTGGGGTCGCCGCCCGTGAGGTCGGCGCGCGTCGAGGTCGCCGACCAGACGAGGAGCGTGCCGAGGGTGACCAGCGCCAGGGAGGCCAGCATCAGCAACCAGTCGAGGCCCGGGGCGCGCAGCGTGGTCACCGGCTGGCCCGGCCGGACCGGTCGCGTGGACAGGATCGTCATCGCGCTACTCCCCCACCCTGGGCGGCATGATCGAGCCGTCGTCGAGGAACTGCGGCAGCCGGGCCGGCGGGACCGTGCCGGGCACGATCGACCGTGCGGGGCGTACGTCGGTGCCGTCGATGCCGTAGAGCGACTCCCAGATCGCCCGGATGCCGTCGCCGGTGGAGCCCGAGCCGGTGCCCGCCTGGCTGATCATCATCACCACGACGTAGTCCTTCGTGTACGACGCGACCCACCCGGTCGACTGCTTGCCGTAGACCTCGGCGGAGCCGGTCTTGGAGCGGACGGTGACCTTGTCGAGCGGGAAGTCGATCATCTTCCAGTACATCGTGCCCTCGCGGGTGACGCCCTGGAGCGCGCCGTCGATGAAGTCGAGGTACTTCTTCGGCACGTCGAGCTGGGCGACCTTGCGCGGCGCCATCCGGCGCAGCACCGTGCCGTCGGGGCTGACCAGCGCCTTGGCGACTGTCGGCGCCCAGAGGGTGCCGCCGTTGCTGAGCGCGGCGTAGGCCCGGGCGAGCTGCAGCGGCGTGACGATCGTGTCGCCCTGTCCGATGGAGAAGTTCACGGCGTCGCCGGCGCGGTAGAGGTTGCCCTCGACACAGAACTCGCGCGCGAACGTGTAGACGAAGTCGCTGGTCTCCCTGGTCTGCGGCTTGCCGCTGAGGTCGCAGTAGTAGTCCTTCTGCGACTCGTAGTAGGCCTGCTTCCAGTGCCGGTCCGCGATCCGCCCGGGCGCCTCGCCCGGGAGGTCGATCCCGGTGCGCGAGCCGAAGCCGAACTCCTTCGCCATCTCGACCAGCGGGTCCTTGGCATCGACATCGGCCGGGTCGCTGCCGAAGCGCTGCCAGAAGTTGTAGCCGATGCGGAAGAAGAAGGTGTTGCAGGAGACCTCGAGCGCGCGAACGAAGCCGATGTTGCCCTCGGCAGCCGACTCGTGGTTGTGGAAGACCCGGTTGCCGACCTGGAAGCCCGACGAGCACGGCAGCACGGTGTCCATCGAGTAGCCGTTGGTCAGCGCGCCGGCCGTCATGAACGGCTTCCACGTCGAGCCGGGGGCGAACTGGCCCTGGGTGGCGCGCGAGAGCAGCGGTGTGCCGGCCTTCTCGGAGTAGAGGTGGGCGAGCTCGGACTCGCTGATGCCGCCCGTCCAGACATCGGGGTCGTACGTCGGCTGGCTGGCCATCGCGATGACCCGCCCGGTCTTCGCGTCGAGGACCACCGCGGCGCCCGAGTCGGCGGCGAACTTCCGTCCGGTGACCGGGTCGATCGTCGCGCGAGCGACCTTGATCCGCTCGGCCAGCTGCTTCTCGACGACCGCCTGCACCTTGGCGTCGATCGAGGTGACGAGGGTGTCACCGGGCGTGCTCTCGACGACCGAGTCGTCGCCGAGAACGCGGCCCATGGAGTCGACGGCGACGCGGCGATAACCGGGCAGGCCGCGCAGCCACTCGTCGTACTGCTTCTCCACGCCGGCCCGCCCGACGACGGACGCGCCGTTGAGCGAGCGGTCGTCGCGCTCGGCGGCGAGGTCGTACTCGTCCTCGGTCACCGGGCTGAGGTAGCCCAGGACGTGGGCCAGGTTGATGCCGTAGGGGCGCGGGTAGGAGCGGACGCTCTGCTGCTCGGCGAGCACCCCCGGGTAGTCCTCGGGCTGCTCGAGCACGCGGAGGGCGACGTCCTTGGAGACGTCCGTGGCGACGGGCACGGGCTGGTAGGGCGAGCCGTTCCAGCAGACGTTGCGCACACTGCCGGGGTCCCCGCAGGTGACGAGCCGCGCCTCGACATCGGCCGGCTTCGACTCGACGGCGACGGCGACCCGGCGGACGAGCTCGGTGCGCTGGTCGGCCTCGAGCTTGCCGAGCAGCGTGCGGTCGACGGAGATCACCCACGACGTGCGGTTGGCGACCAGCGGGCGGCCCTGGCTGTCGACGATGAGCCCGCGCTGGGGCTGGACCACGATGTCGCGGACCGACTGGTTGGCGGCCTGCGCCTGGTAGGACTCGCCGCCGATGACCTGGAGGTAGTAGAGCCGGACGAAGAGCGTCGCGAACAGCGAGAACGCGAGGACCTGCACGACGACCAGGCGCAGCCGGCTCGTGGTGTTCGTGGCGCGGGGGCCGCGGCTCACGTCGTCGCCCACTGCGGGCTGAGCCGCGCGAACAGCCTCATCAGCGGCGGCAGCACGAAGGGGGTCAGCAGGACGTCCCAGACGACGGCGACCAGCACGACCTCGAGGAGACCGGAGATGGACATCGCAGGGTCGTCGAGCAGGATCCCGGACAGCGCGAACAGCGAGGTCGCCACGAACGACGCGGCGGCCACGGTGCCGATGACGGCCATCGCGGTCGGCTTCTGGTCCTGGCGCACGCGGGCGGCGATGAACGCGGCGATCGTGAGGGCCAGGGCCCACCGACCGGCGATGTGGTCGGCCGGCGGTGCCAGGTCGAGCGTCAGTCCCGCCACGAACCCGAGCACCAGCGCGAACGGCGCCTCGACGGTGAGCGCGGCCGCCACGACCACGAGCAGGCACAGGTTGGGCACGATGCCGTGCCAGGCCAGGTGTGGGAACAACGAGACCTGGACGACGAGGGCGACGACGACGGCGGCGAGCGCCGCGAGCCAGCGAAGGTACGTCATTTCAGGGTCCCGTCCGCCTCGATGAGGGCGCGGTCGCTGTGCGAGCCGCTGGGCACCATCACGCCGACGACGTCGAGTGCCGAGAAGTCGACGAAGGGCTTCACCACTGCGCGCTGCGAGGCCTCGCGGAGCGAGCTGTAGACCTCGGTGATCGCGCCGATCGGCACCCCCGCGGCGTAGGGGCCGGTGGTGCTGCCCCACGTCACGACGGTGTCGCCGCGGGCGGGCACGGACGCGTCGTCCACCAGCCGCAGGTCGAGCCCGGACCCCTGGTCGAGCGAGCCGCTGCCGTTGACGAATCCGATCTCCATGCTCGAGCCCACCCGGCCGCCCACGGTCGAGTCGGGGTCGACGATCAGCAGGACGGTCGCGGTGCTGCGTGTGACCCGCAGGACCCGGCCGACCAGGCCGTCGTTGTTGACCACCGTCATGTCCGGGCCGACGCCCGCTGCCGAGCCGGCATCGATGGTGACCGTGAAGCTCGCCGACTGTCGTGAGCCGACCGCCACCACGCGAGCCGGGACCAGGGCCGAGCCGAGGTCGGCGGCGGCGGTCGTGAGGCCGTCGTACTGCTCGAGGCGGTTGCGGTCGAAGCCCGCGAGCTCGACCTGGCCGCGGAGGTCGGCGTTGCTGGCCTCGAGCGCCTTGACCTCGTCGGCCAGGTCGCCCTTGCTGCGGAACCAGGTCGGCACGGCGGTGAAGGGGCGTACGACGGCAGCGGCGGCCGACTCGGCGGGGCCGAACGCCTCACCGACGGCCCGACGGGCAGGCTCGAGCGGCGAGCTGGCGCCACCGGAGACGTCGAGCGTCACCAGGGTGACGCTGGCGAGCACCAGCGCCACGAGCAGCGAGCGCGGCGCGCGGTTGCGCTGCTCGAGCTTGTCGAGACCGGTCCAGCGACGTTCGCGACCGTTCTGCCCCCCGAAGGCCCCCATCAGCTCTGCCCCACACGAGGCGCCGCCATCAGAACCGCCTCACGTCGGAGACGAGGACCTGCTGCAGGGCCTCGAACTCCTCGACGCACTTGCCCGCGCCGTAGGCCACCGAGGACAGTGGGTCCTCGGCGACGTGGACGGGCATGCCGGTCTCGTGGCGCAGCCGCTCGTCGAGGCCGCGCAGCATGGCGCCGCCGCCGGTGAGCACGATGCCGCGGTCCATGATGTCGCCGGCCAGCTCGGGCGGCGTCTGGTCGAGGGTGGTGCGGACGGCGTCGATGATGTTGTGGAGCGGCTCCTCGAGTGCCTGGCGCAGCTCGGAGCTGGAGACCACGACGGTGCGCGGCAGGCCGGAGACCATGTCGCGGCCGCGGATCTCGGCGTCGGGCTCGGTGGGGAGCGGGAAGGCCGACCCGAGGGTCATCTTCATCTCCTCGGCGGTGCGCTCCCCCAGCATCAGGGAGTACTCCTTCTTCATCCACGCGATGATCGCCTGGTCGAGGTCGTCGCCGGCCGTGCGCACCGAGATGCTCGTGACGATGCCGCCGAGGCTGATCACGGCGACCTCGGTGGTGCCGCCGCCGACGTCGACGACCATGTTGCCGGTGGCCTCGTGCACCGGAAGCCCGGCACCGATCGCGGCGGCCATCGGCTCCTCGATGATGTAGACCCGGCGGGCGCCGGCCTGGTAGCCGGCCTCCTTGACCGCGCGCTGCTCGACGGGCGTGATGCCGCTCGGCACGCAGATCACCATGCGCGGCTTGGCGAAGTAGCGGCGTCGGTGCACCTGGTGGATGAAGTAGCGGAGCATCTGCTCGGTCGCGTCGAAGTCGGCGATCACGCCGTCCTTGAGCGGACGGATGGCGGCGATGTTGTCGGGCGTGCGGCCGATCATCCGCTTCGCCTCGTGGCCCACCGCGAGGACCTCACCGGTGGTGGTGTTCATCGCAACGACGGACGGCTCGTCGAGCACGACTCCCTTGCCGCGGACATAGACCAGCGTGTTGGCGGTGCCGAGGTCGACGGCCATGTCTCGGCCGATGAAGCTGTTTGCCATGCCGCTGCTGCCCTTGCAGGTCGGGTGGTGCTCTGGGAAGAGGGGTCAGCGCTGGCTCCGACCCACGCTCAGGTTAAGGAGCGCGGGCGGGTCTTCCCGGCAGGACACGCGCGGGGCGGGTGGGGCTGGGGTGATTTGGTCCGTCCGCGCACGGGCGAGTGGGCTGGTGTGAAAGATGCCGCCGCTGAGCGGCTGGACCGCGAGCGAGCTCGCGCTGCCCCTCAGCTCTGGAACCAGATGCCGATCTCGCGGGCGGCGGACTCCTCGGAGTCCGAGCCGTGCACGAGGTTCTGCTGGACGGCCAGGCCCCAGTCGCGGCCGAGGTCGCCGCGGATGGTGCCCGGCGCGGCGACGGTGGGGTCCGTGGCGCCGGCGAGGGAGCGGAAGCCCTCGATGCAGCGCTGGCCCTCGATGACGATCGCGAGCACCGGGCCCGACAGCATGAACTCGACGAGCGGACCGTAGAACGGCTTGCCCTCGTGCTCGGCGTAGTGCTCGGCGAGGAGCTCGGGGGTCGCGCTGCGCAGCTCGACGGCCGCGAGCGTGTAGCCCTTGGCCTCGATCCGACGCAGGATCTCGCCCGAGAGGCCGCGGCGTACGCCGTCGGGCTTGACGAGGACGAGGGAACGCTGGACGTCGGTCATGCGGGAAGCCTAGCGAGGCTCACGACTGCTCGGCGCGCCAGGCCGCCCAGGCGTCGGCGCGCTCGCGTTCGATCTTGCGGCCGAGCAGGTCGGCACCGGCCCAGAGTGCGGCGAAGATCGCGCCGAGGCCGAACATCACCGGCACGACGAAGCCGAGGGCGATCGCTGCGACCTGCACGACGTAGCCGGCGACGTACGCCCACTCGGCGCGCAGCATCCCGGCGAGGAGCAGGCAGACCACGGCGAGCCCGAGACCGACGGACACTGCGGTGCTGGTGTCGACGTCCGCGATCGTGATCATCACCGGCGTGGTGAGGCCGAGCGCGATCGCCTCGAGGCTGAGCACGGCGGCGCACATGCCGCGGCGCGGCGAGCGCTCGGTGTTGGCGGGCGCCGGTTCGGGCCCCTCGACCGGAACATCGGCGCTCATCGGCGGCCCTTGAGCATCGCCCGGGCCTCACCGACGGTGACGACGGAACCGGTGACGAGCACCGCTCCGGACCCGATCGAGACGTCGATCGCCTCGCCCGCCTCGGCGAGGGTGGTCGCGCGGTCGATGGCCTCCGCCAGGTCGGGCACGACGCTGACCCGGTCCTCACCGAAGACCTCGATCGCCGCGCGGCCGAGTGCTGCGGCGGACATCGAGCGCGGGGTCGAGTTCTGGGTGCAGACGAGATAGGCGAAATGGGGTTCGAACGCGGCGAGCACGCCTTCGTAGTCCTTGTCCTCCATCACTCCCATCACGCCGACGAGCGGGCTGAAGGAGAACGAGTCCTCGAGGGCCTCTCCGACTGCTTCCGCGCCGTGTGGGTTGTGGGCGGCGTCGAGGATGATGGTGGGGCTGCGCCGGATGACCTCGAGCCGTCCCGGCGACGTCACCTCGGCGAAGGCCGCCCGGACGAGGTCCTCGTCGAGCTCACCGGTGCCGAAGGACTCGACCGCGGCGAGCGCGACGGCGGCGTTCTGGGCCTGGTGGGCGCCGTAGAGCGGGAGGAACACGTCGTCGTACCTCGCCCGGAGTCCCTGGAGCGACAGCATCTGGCCCCCGACGGCGGGAGTGCGAGCGGCGACGCCGAACTCGACGCCTTCACGCACCACGGTGGCGCCGACCTCGGCCGCGCGCTCGAGCAGCACGACGGCGACCTCCGGCGTCTGCTCGGCCAGCACGGCGACGGAGCCGGCCTTGATGATCCCGGCCTTCTCGATCGCGATGATGGCGGGGTCGTCACCGAGGTACTTCTCGTGGTCGACCGCGATCGGCAGGACGACGGCGACGTCGGCCTCGATCACATTGGTCGCGTCCCAGCTGCCACCCATCCCGACCTCGACGACCGCCACGTCGACCGGAGCGTCGGCGAAGGCGGCGTACGCCATCCCGACGATGGTCTCGAAGAAGCTCAGCGGGTGGTCCTGGTCGGCGTCGACCAGGTGCGTGTAGGCCGCCACGTCGTTGAACGCGCGGACGAAGCCCTCGTCGTCCAGCGGCTCGCCGTCGATGCTGATGCGCTCGCTCATCCGCTCGAGGTGCGGCGAGGTGAAGCGCCCGGTCCGCAGGTCGAGGGCACGGAGGAGCGTCTCGATCATCCGGCTCGTGCTGGTCTTGCCGTTGGTGCCGGTCAGGTGGATCGACCGGAACGACCGCTGTGGCTCACCGAGCAGCTCGGTGAAGGCGAGGATCCGGTCCAGGCTCGGCTCGAGCTTGGTCTCGGGCCAGCGGGACAGCAGGGCGTCCTCGACCTCGGCGAAGGTCTCGGCCGGGCGGGCTTCTGGGAAGGATTCAGTCATCTCGTGGCGAGTCTAGGGGCCGGTGTCAGCAGCGGGCGATCCGTCGCCACGGCTCCACGACCTGCAGCGTTCGACCGTCGAGCGGGTGCTCGCGGAACTGGTCGAGCGCGTCGGCCCAGCGGGGGTCCGCGGTGCCCGTGACGTACATCGCCGAGCCCTGGTCGGCGTACACCAGCCCGTAGCGCTTCATCGCGACCACGATCGCCCTGGCGGCACCGGTGTAGCGCCCGGTCGGGAACGACTTCCGCAGCCGGAAGCGCAGTCCGTACGCCGGCAGGTCCCGCCCGGTGTTGCCGCTCGGGCCGCAGTGGCGCGCTGGCCACGTGTACGCCGCCCGCGCGCTCGGCAGCGTGAACCGCAGTGCGTGGGTGATCCGGCCGGAGGCGGCCTCGTCGTAGGACAGCAGCCCGGGCAGGATCGGCAAGCCGGCCGCATCGGCGGAGGTCCAGCCGGCCGGCCGCAGCCTGGTGGAGGACAGGTCCCACCGAGCAGCCGCGGCGGCGCGCCACCCCACGACCTTGCCGGAGGCGTCGCGCACCCGCTCGGCGGCGTAGAGCTCGATGAGGTCGCAGCTGCCGCGGCGGACGGTCAGGACGTGGCGGTCGCCCTCGCCCGGGTCGGGGTCGCGCGTGCTGCCGCCCTCGATCAGGGCGTCGGCCGGCACGAAGACAGGGCCGCGGTCACTCTCGTCGCCGTAGTCCTCGCCGTCGACGCCGAACTGCAGTGGCAGCAGCGGCTGGTCCTCGTCGACGACGTTGACCGGGATCCCGTAGTAGTCCTCGGTGGTGCCGAGGTCGAGGTGCAGGTCGTGCCCGCCGGCCTGCTTCGCCACGATCGCGCGCGACTGCTTCCACACCGGCCGCCGGTCGATGCGCTGGTTCCACGGGCTGCTGGCGGGGAAGAGCTCGCAGCCACCGACCGCGTGGATCGCCGCCCGCTCGGCACGGGGCGGCGGTCCCGCGAGCACCGGCGCCGAGGCGCTCGCGGTGACGACGACGGACACGGTGAGGACCAGGCTGCGCACGAAGAGGGGCCGCATGGGCCGAGGCTATTCGTTGGCGGATGGCTTCGCGGGGACCGTGACGAGGTGCTCGGCCATGTCGACGACCGGCTCGTAGCCCACCCCGGCGTAGATCTTGTTCGACGTCGGGTTCGCCTGGTCGGTGAACAGGCACATCCGGTGCCCGGCCTCGAGCCCACGGCGGGTGAGCTCGCCGACGACGTACGACGCGATGCCGCGACCGCGGAACTCCTTCGGCGTGTAGACCGGGCCGATCCGCGCGACGCCGTACGCCGGGACGCCGGAGCCGGACAGGTGGGCGATCGTTCCGTCAGGCAGCTCCCAGAGCCACTCGACACCCTCGCGGATCCGGATCAGGACGCTGTCGAGCGTGTTGTGCTCGCCCGACGTCGGATCCGGTTCACGACCGGCCTGCTCGTCGGCCTCGTCGTGGAACGCCGTGAACCAGGCCAGGACGAGCTCGACGTCGTCCTCGGTGGCCAGGCGCAACCGGCCCTCGGGCGCGGCCGGAACCTCCACCGACGTCGCCTCCCAGAGACGCGTCGACTTGTGGGACGCCAGCGTCGCGCCCCACAGCTCGGCAGTGGCCTCGGCGAGGACACGTGCACCGGGCAGCGCCCCGTTGACGCCGCCGAGGACCTCCCCACGCTCGTGCAGTGCCGCGGCCAACGCGCGGGCGGCCTCATCCGTCATCGGCAGCGCGAAGGTGGGGTAGGGCTTGAAGGGAGCCGTGCGCATCGCGGCGCTCACCACCTCACCCGCGTCGTCGCGGACGACCAACCACCACCGCGCGAAGGGCGCATCGACCTCGACCCAGGAGTCCGCACCGTCGGCGAGCTCACGAGCCGTGCGCGCGGTGACGCTGGCGATCACGCTGCCCAGGACGGGCTCGGCGGCGAGCACCTCGCCGGCGGCGTCGAGGAACGGTTGAGGGGTGTCGAAGAACTCCAGCTCCATGACGCGACGCTATCCACGCGGTCCGACGCGGCGCCAGCTCAATTCCGCACTGGTCGTTTTCGCAGGCCGGAGGCCCGTCAATAGACTCGGAGCATGACTGAGACCACCAGCACCGACGCCGCGGGCCAGACCCCGCACACGACCGCGAGCACCGACCCGCGTGCCGTCGTCGTACCCGAGCGTCCGGCGCTGGAGGGGCTCGAGGACAAGTGGTCGCGCACGTGGGCCGACAACGACACGTACGCCTTCGACCGCACGCAGCCGCGCGAGAACGTCTACTCCATCGACACGCCGCCGCCGACCGTCAGCGGATCGCTGCACGTCGGACACGTCTACTCCTACAGCCACCCCGACCTGATCGCGCGCTACCAGCGGATGCAGGGCAAGGCCGTCTTCTACCCGATCGGCTGGGACGACAACGGCCTGCCGACCGAGCGCCGCGTCCAGAACTACTTCGGCGTGCGCTGCGACCCGACCCTGCCGTACGACGCGGACTTCACGCCGCCGGAGAAGCCTGACCCCAAGAAGCAGGTCCCGATCAGCCGGCCCAACTTCATCGAGCTGTGCGAGCAGCTCGTCGTCGAGGACGAGAAGGCCTTCGAGGCGCTGTGGCGCCAGCTCGGCCTGTCGGTCCAGTGGAACCCGACCTACACGACGATCGGCGACCACTCGCGCACCGTCAGCCAGCGCGCGTTCCTGCGCAACTTCGCCCGCGGCGAGGCCTACCTCTCCGAGGCGCCGACCCTGTGGGACGTCACCTTCCAGACGGCCGTCGCCCAGGCCGAGCTCGAGGCGCGCGACTACCCCGGGCACTACCACCGGGTCGCCTTCCACAAGCCTGATGGCACTCCCCTCCACATCGAGACCACCCGTCCCGAGCTGATCCCGAGCGTCGTCGCGCTCATCGCGCACCCCGACGACGAGCGCTACCAGGGCCTCTTCGGCACGACGGTCACCTCGCCGGTCTTCGGCGTGGAGATCCCGGTCCTGGCGCACCCGGCGGCCGAGCCCGACAAGGGCGCCGGCATCGCGATGTGCTGCACGTTCGGTGACCTCACCGACGTGATGTGGTGGCGCGAGCTCGACCTGCCGGTCCGCACCGTGGTCGGCCGCGACGGCCGCCTGCTGCGCGAGACGCCCGAGTGGCTCGCCGCGGACGCTGCCTCGACGGCGTACGCCGAGATGGCGGGCAAGACGACCTTCAGCGCGCGGGAGGCGATGGTCGCGATGCTCCGCGAGTCCGGCGACCTCGACGGTGAGCCCAAGGCCACCCAGCGGATGGCGAACTTCTACGAGAAGGGCGACAAGCCGCTCGAGATCGTCGCCACCCGCCAGTGGTACATCACCAACGGCGGCCGTGACGCGGCGCTGCGCAAGGAGATGCTCGTCCGTGGTGAGGAGATCACCTGGATCCCCGCCCACATGAAGCACCGCTACGACAACTGGGTCGGCGGCCTCAACGGCGACTGGCTCGTCTCGCGGCAGCGGTTCTTCGGGATCCCGTTCCCCGTCTGGTACCCGCTCGACTCGGACGGCGAGCCCGACCACGACCACCCGCTCATGCCGTCGGAGGACCAGCTCCCGATCGACCCGTCGACGCAGGCGCCGCACGGCTTCACCGAGGACCAGCGCGGCAGGCCCGGCGGCTTCATCGGCGACCCCGACGTGATGGACACCTGGGCGACCTCGTCGCTCACCCCGCACATCGCGGGCATGTGGGGCGTCGACGACGACCTGTTCTCGCGGGTCTTCCCCTACGACCTCGCCACCCAGGCGCACGACATCATCCGCACCTGGCTCTTCTCCCGCGTCGTGCGCGCCGAGTTCGAGAACCACGTCGTCCCGTGGTCCCACGCGATGATCTCGGGCTTCATCGTCGACCCCGACCGCAAGAAGATGTCGAAGTCCAAGGGCAACGTCGTCGTCCCGACCGACATCCTCGACAAGTACGGCGCCGACGCCGTCCGCTGGCGCGCCGCCATCGGACGCCCCGGCGCCGACTCGCCCTTCGACGAGTCGCAGATGAAGGTCGGCCGCCGCCTCGCGATGAAGGTGCTCAACGCCTCCAAGTTCGTCCTCGGCAACGTCGGCGCCACGACCCTCGTCCCCAGCTCGGTGAGCGCGCCGGTCGACTGCGCCCTGCTCGGTCGGCTCGCGACCGTCGTCCGCAGGGCCACCGAGGCGTTCGACGACTACGACTACACCACCGCCCTCGAGGTGACCGAGAAGTTCTTCTGGGAGTTCTGCGACGACTACCTCGAGCTGGTCAAGGAGCGCGCGTACGACTCCGATGGCGGCGCCGGCACCGAGTCGGCGCGGGCGACGCTGGCCATCGCGCTGCACGTCCAGCTGCGGCTGCTCGCGCCGTTCCTCCCCTACGCGACCGAGGAGGTCTGGTCGTGGTGGCAGGACGGCTCGATCCACCACGCCGCGTGGCCGACCGCCGCGGACCTGGGCTCCGCAGCCGCGTCCCAGCCGCTCGTCCTCGACGCGGTCGCGGCCGCGCTCACCGGCATCCGCGGTGCGAAGTCGCAGGCCAAGGCCAAGATGCGCGCGCCGCTCTCCCGCGTGGTCATCACCGGTCCGACCGCCCTGGTCGACGCCGCCCGCCAGGCACAGGACGACCTCCGCGCCGTCGGCACCATCGTCGGCGACCTCGATCTCGTGGCGGACGACTCCACCACCGAGCTGCGCGTCACCGCCGAGCTCGCACCCGTCGAGGACTGACTCCTCGTCTGCTCCGGTGAGCGGTGGTCCACCCACACTTCTGAACCTCGGAACGTGGGTGGATCACCGCTCCTCCGGCGTGTCTGGTACGCCGCGCAGGCGGGCGGTGCGTGAGACACGTTTTCCGCGCGCCGAACGTGCGTCACGCACCGCTCGCAGGAGCGGTGCGTGAGGAGGATTGTGAAGGCCCCCAAGCCGCCTCAGGCACCGCTCGAGCGGGGCTCAGCCCTTGCGGGCGGCCTTGTCGAGGTCCTTGGCGGCCTTGGCGGCGTCCTTCTCCGCATCCTTGGCGGCCTTGTCGACCGCCTTCTGCGCGTCGCGGGCGGCCTTCGCGGCGACGTGCTCGGCCTTGCGCTGGGCCTTGGCGGCAGCCTTGTCGACCCGGCTCTGCAGCTTGACCGCGTGCCGGTCGGCGTGGCGCTGCGCCTTCGCCTCGAGCCTGGCCAGCTTGCGCTCGGCACGGGCGGCGGAGCGCTCGGACGTGCGGTCGGAGCGATCGGTACGGTCAGCGGCGCGGTCGTCGTGGCGGCTGGAGGTGCCGGTGCTCTCGTCCGCGTGCTCTCGTCCGCGACCTGGTCGTCGTCGTCGGTGGCGACTGCGGAGGCCTTCGTCGTCTTCGCGACGGCCTGCTTCGCCGGCGCGGGCGGCGGGGCGGCGAGCGACTGGGTGCTGAGCTCCACCGGGACACCGACCTCGACCGGCTCGGCCGCGTCTCGTGCGGGCGCAGGGACCCGCTCGACGTGACCCCCCACGGACGACGCGATGGGCTTCCCCGGCTGGAGGAAGTCGAAGCTCGAGCCGCGACCGACCGACAGGACCATCAGGACGGCGCAGAGCACGGCCACGAGAGCGAACCCCAGCAGCGGCCGCTTCGGATCAACCCCCACGGGGTCCCCTTCCCACACGTTGACGAGACGCCAGTGTGGACGGGTCATGACGCGTGATCACGGCCGATAGTTCGGAATAGTCCGAAATGACTAGGCCGGTCTGGTCACATCGGACCAGGAGCCCCGCCGGAGCGTCAGGCGGACTTCTTCTTCCTGCCCTCGGACTCGCGCAGGACGAGGGTCGGTGCGACCTCGTCCTCGACGACGTCGCGGGTCACGATCACCTTGGCCACGTCGCCGCGGGAGGGCACGTCGTACATCACGTAGAGGAGGACCTCCTCGATGATGGCGCGCAGCCCGCGGGCACCGGTGCCGCGCTCGAGCGCAGCGTCGGCGATCGAGTCGATGGCCTCGTCGGTGAACTCGAGCTCGACACCGTCGAGGTCGAAGAGCTTCTGGTACTGCTTCACGAGCGCGTTGCGCGGCTCGGTGAGGATCTGGACGAGCGCCGGGCGGTCGAGCTTGGACACGCTCGTGATGAGCGGCAGGCGCCCGATGAACTCCGGGATCAGGCCGAACTTGGTGAGGTCCTCCGGACGGACCTGGCCCAGCAGGTCGTCGGACTCCCGCTCGGCGGCACCGCGCACCTCAGCGGTGAAGCCCAGCGACTTCTTGCCGACCCGCTGCTCGATGATCTGCTCGAGCCCGGCGAAGGCACCACCCACGATGAAGAGGATGTTGGTGGTGTCGATCTGGATGAACTCCTGGTGCGGGTGCTTGCGACCGCCCTGCGGGGGCACCGACGCGGTCGTGCCCTCCAGCATCTTGAGCAGCGCCTGCTGGACGCCCTCACCGGAGACGTCGCGCGTGATCGAGGGGTTCTCCGACTTGCGGGCCACCTTGTCGATCTCGTCGATGTAGATGATGCCCGTCTCGGCCTTCTTGACGTCGTAGTCGGCAGCCTGGATGAGCTTGAGGAGGATGTTCTCGACGTCCTCACCGACGTAGCCCGCCTCGGTCAGCGCCGTCGCGTCGGCGATCGCGAAGGGGACGTTGAGCATCCGGGCGAGGGTCTGGGCGAGGTAGGTCTTGCCGCAGCCGGTCGGCCCGACGACGAGGATGTTGGACTTCGCGACCTCGACCGCGTCCTCCTTCGTCTTGCCGCTGACGGGCTGGAGGCCGGACTGGACGCGCTTGTAGTGGTTGTAGACAGCAACGGCGAGCGACTTCTTGGCGTGCTCCTGGCCGATGACGTAGGAGTTGAGGAACTCGAAGATCTCCTTGGGCTTGGGCAGCTCCTCGAGGCTGACCTCCGAACCCTCGGCGAGCTCCTCCTCGATGATCTCGTTGCAGAGCTCGATGCACTCGTCGCAGATGTAGACGTTGGGCCCTGCGATGAGCTTCTTGACCTGCTTCTGGCTCTTGCCACAGAAGTTGCACTTCAGCAGGTCGCCGCCGTCACCGATACGTGCCACGAGTCGATTCCTCCAGTCTTGCCGGACGGGTCCGGCACTCCACCCTGCGCAGTCCTTGCCTTGCAACGGGCTCCAAGACGGTACCCCGTGCCGGCCCCCGCCGGGGGCCGGACACGAGATGTCGGGAGTCATGTTTTCCTCGCGAACAACGCCGGGCCGGGATGCTCAGACGAGCGCGGGACACCCTTGCGGGACTCGATCACGGCGTCGATCAGGCCGTACTCGACGGCCTGCGCAGCGGTCAGGATCTTGTCGCGCTCGATGTCGCGGCTGACCTGCTCGATGTCCTTGCCGCTGGAGTCCGCGATCATCCGCTCGAGGAGCTCGCGCATCCGCAGGATCTCGTTGGCCTGGATCTCGATGTCCGAGGTCTGGCCGAACGTGCCCTCGGTGTAGGGCTGGTGGATCAGGATGCGGCTGTTGGGCAGCGCCATCCGCTTGCCCTTGGCGCCCGCGCCCAACAGGATCGCGGCGGCCGAGGCCGCCTGGCCCAGGCACACGGTCTGCACGTCGGGCTTGATGAAGCGCATCGTGTCGTAGATGGCGGTCAGCGCGGTGAACGAGCCACCGGGGCTGTTGATGTAGATGCTGATGTCCTGGTCGGGGTTCATCGTCTCCAGGCACATGAGCTGGGCGATGACCGCGTTGGCGACGTCGTCGCTGATCGGCGTGCCGAGGTAGATGATGCGCTCCTCGAACAGCTTCGCGTAGGGGTCGATGCGGCGGAAGCCGTAGGACGTGCGCTCTTCCCACTGGGGGATGTAGTAGTTCATGTCTCAGTCCTTCTGGGTGGAACTGGATTGGCGGGCCGGGCGACCCTCGTCGGC
>CAVQDC010000019.1:0-53921 GCA_963711175.1 uncultured Actinomycetota bacterium | reverse complement strand
GATGCGGCTGGGTGACGACCACTTCCGGGTGGTCACCGGTGGTGCCCACGGCATGGCCGACCGGGCCTGGTTCTCCGGGCACCTGCCCGAGGCCGGCAGCACCACGCTCACCGACCTCACCGACGACGTCTCGACCGTCGGCATCTGGGGTCCCCGGGCCCGCGACATCCTCTCCTCGCTGACCTCCGACGACGTGTCCGACGAGGGCTTCGGTTTCCTGTCCTGCCGCGAGATCTCGGTGTCGTCGGGGTCGGGCCAGGGCATCACCGTCCTGGCCTCGCGCATCTCCTACGTCGGCGAGCTCGGCTGGGAGCTCTACGTCCCGATGTCGCAGGCGGGGGACCTCTGGGAGGCGCTGCTCGAGGCGGGCGCACCGCACGGCGCGGTGCCGGCCGGCATCGGCGTCTACGGCACCACCGGCCGGATCGAGAAGGGCTACCGCGCCTACGGTGCCGAGCTCGACGCAGAGCGCAGCATCATCGAGGCCGGTATGCAGCGGCCCAAGGTCAAGGCTGCTGACTTCGTCGGCAAGGAGGCCTACCTCGCCCAGCGTGACGTGCAGCCGGAGACGGTGCTCTGCACGCTGACCGTCGACGACCACACCTCCGCCTCGGGCACGAAGCGCTACATGCTCGGCGGCGAGCCGATCCTGACCCGCGACGGTGGCTCGCTCGTCGACGGCCACGGGCACCACGCCTACGTCACCAGCGCCGGCTCCGCGCCGTCGCTGGGCCAGCACGTGCTGCTCGCCTTCCTGCCGCCCGACCAGGCGACGATCGGCAACGAGCTGGCCGTGTCCTACATGGAGGAGCTCTACCCGGTCACCGTCGGCTCCGTCGACGCGACCCCGCTCCTCGACCCCACCAACGAAAGAATCAGATGAACCACCCCACGACGTTCTCGTCCTCCTCCGCTTCGCTCCTCCGTCCGACAACGCCGCGGGGACCCCGATGACGAATCCCCTCGTCTGCGTGAAGCGTGTCGTCGACTCCTCCGGCGAGGTCGTCCTCACCGAGGACGGCCAGGGCGTCGACGGCCGCTATGCCGGCTTCACGACGAGCGCCCACGAGGAGTGTGCGGTCGAGCTCGCCGTGCAGGTCGCCGCGGCCGGTGGCGGCGCGGCCACGGTCATGACGCTCGGCGACGCCGACGCGATCGAGCAGCTGCGGTCCGCGCTCGCCGTGGGGTGTGCCGCAGCCACGCACGTCGTCGCCGACTCGCAGTCGTTCGGACCTGCTGACGTGGCGCGCGAGATCGCCGCCGTGGTCCGCGCCCACGAGGCGGCCGGCACCCCGCACGAGCTGGTGCTGCTCGGCAATGACGCCGCCGACAGTGGGGACTTCCAGGTGGGGATCCGACTGGCGTACGAGCTCGGCTGGCCCGTCGTCAACGGCGTGAGCACCGTGTCGGTGGCCGACGGTGAGGTGACGGCCAGCGGGTCGGGGCCCGACGGGCACGAGACCTACCGGCTGCCCCTGCCGGCGGTGGTGACCGTCCTCGAGGGCGGCGTCGAGCCGCGCTACCCGAGCGTGCCCGGCCGGATGAAGGCGAAGAAGGCTCCGGTCGAGGAGCGCCAGCCGACCGCCGATCCCGTCGGCCCGTCCCGGGTGCGCCTCGTGCTGCCTCCGCCCACCGCCTCGAGCGTCGAGATCCTGGGTGAGGGCCCGTCGGCCGCGCCTGCCGTCGTCGACCTCTTCGAGCGGCTCGGGGTGCTGGCCCCATGATCCTGGTCCTGGTGGAGGTCTCCCCAGAGGGTGAGGCCGTCGAGACCTCGCGCGAGGCGGTCACGTTCGCCCGCGACCTGTCGGTCGCCGGTGGGGGAGTGCCCATCGACGCCGTGCTGGTCGGCACGCCCGGCGACGAGCTCGTCGGCGTCCTCGCGTCCTACGGCGTACGCCGCATCCACGCCCTGACCGGACCCGCGTACGACGCCTACTCCGGCGCCGCGTGGGCCGCCGGCCTGATGGCGGTCCGGGAGAAGGCGGGCTCGGTGGTCGTGATGGCCTCGGGCACGCCACGCGGCAACGAGGTGCTCGCGCACGTCGGCGCCCGCACCGGGCTGCCGATGGCTGCCAACGCGATCTCGTTCAGCAGCCTGTCGCCGTTCACGGTCACCCGCCAGGTGGTCGGCGGCCAGGCGCGCGAGGAGATGCAGCTGGCCGCACGCCCGGCGATCTTCTCCGTGGCCGGTCACGCCGTCCAGGCGGTCGCGGCCGACGCCCCGGGAGCCGGCGAGCTGGTCGTGGAGACGCCTGACGTCCCCGACGCCGACCTCGTGGCTCGGGTCGTCTCGTCCGAGGAGCCCGAGCCCGACCTGTCCGGCACCCTGAAGTCGGCACGCGTCGTCGTCGGAGCCGGTCGCGGAGCGGGATCCGCCGACGGTTTCGGCGAGATCCTCGAGCTCGTCGACCTGCTCGACGCCTCCCTCGGGGTGTCGCGGGTCGTCACCTCCCTGGGCTGGCGCCCGCACCACGAGCAGGTCGGCCAGACCGGCAGCCGGATCTCGCCCGACCTCTACATCCCCTGCGGCATCAGCGGCGCGATCCAGCACTGGGCCGGGTGCAGCAGCGCCAAGAACATCCTCGCGATCAACACCGACCCGGACGCGCCGATGGTCACCAAGGCGACCCACGCGGTCATCGGTGACCTGCACGAGGTGATCCCCGCGATCAGCGCCGAGATCCGACGCCGCAGGGCCTGAGCGGCTCACCCCCAGGTTGAGTGACGACAGTCTCTCCAGGGCGTAACCTCACGCCCAGTCCGGCGTTGGACTACTGAGCAGTAGCGCAACGGGGAGGAAGGGGTCTGCGTACATGGGTGTCGAGATCGTGGTCAACGACCTCACCAAGTCGTTCGGCAAGCAGCTGATCTGGGGCGACGTGAGCCTCACGATCCCGGCCGGCGAGATCTGCGTGATGCTGGGCCCCTCGGGCACGGGCAAGTCGGTCTTCCTCAAGACGCTGATCGGACTCCTCAAGCCCGACAAGGGCTCGATCCTCATCGAGGGCACCGACATCGCGAGCTGTTCCGAGCGCGACCTCTACGAGATCCGCAAGCTCTTCGGAGTGCTGTTCCAGGACGGCGCGATGTTCGGCTCGATGAACCTCTACGACAACGTCGCCTTCCCGCTGCGTGAGCACACCAAGAAGTCCGAGTCCGAGGTGCGCGCCATCGTGATGGAGAAGATGGACCTCGTCGGCCTCCTCGGCGCTGAGGACAAGCTCCCCGGCGAGATCTCCGGCGGCATGCGCAAGCGTGCCGGCCTCGCGCGCGCCCTCGTGCTCGACCCCGAGATCGTGCTCTTCGACGAGCCCGACTCGGGCCTCGACCCGGTGCGCACGGCCTTCCTCAACCAGCTCATCATCGACCTCAACGCCCAGATCGACGCGACCTTCCTGATCGTCACCCACGACGTCAACACCGCCCGCACGGTGCCCGACAACATCGGGTTGCTCTACCACCGCCACCTGGCGATGTTCGGCCCGCGCGAGCAGCTCCTGAGCTCGGAGGAGCCCGTCGTACGCCAGTTCCTCAACGCCCAGCGAGTGGGTCCCATCGGCATGTCGGAGGAGAAGGACGCCGACGAGCTCGCGTCCGAGGAGGGCCAGGAGCTGCCTCCGCTCCCGCCCATCCCGCTCCAGCAGGAGCCCTCCAACGGCATCCCGCGACGCAGCCAGCGCCCGCCGGGCGAGTGGTGCAAGGAGCACGGCATCACGCCGCCTCCCGGATCCTTCGAGTCCAGCAACGCTGGCCTGGCCCCGGGAGCCTGACGACCAGTGGCCACGTCCTTGTCCTCGCGCGCGCTGGCGCCCATCGGGGTCGCAGGCAACCTCTTCGCCTTCGCCCTCGACGTCGTCCGCGCGCTCTTCCGGCGCCCGTTCCAGCTGCGCGAGTTCATCCAGCAGGCGTGGTTCATCGCGTCCGTGACCATCGTGCCGACGGCGCTCGTGGCGATCCCCTTCGGCGCGGTCATCGCGCTCCAGGTCGGCGGCCTCATCAAGCAGTTCGGCGCCCAGTCGTTCACCGGGTCCGCATCCGTGCTCGCGGTGATCCAGCAGGCCGCACCCATCGGCACCGCCCTCCTGATCGCCGGCGCCGGCGGATCGGCGATCGCCGCAGACCTCGGCGCACGCAAGATCCGCGAGGAGCTCGACGCGATGATGGTGCTGGGCATCGACCCGATCCAGCGCCTGGTGGTGCCCCGCGTCCTGGCCTGCATGCTCGTCGCGTTCTTCCTCAACGGCATGGTCAGCGTGGTCGGCGTGACCGGCGGCTACGTCTTCAACGTGATCCTGCAGGACGGCACCCCCGGCGCCTACCTGGCCAGCTTCACCGCGCTCGCCCAGCTGCCCGACCTGTGGATCGGCCTCTTCAAGGCCCTCGTCTTCGGCGTGATCGCCGCGATCGTGGCGTCCTACAAGGGCATGAACGCCAACGGCGGTCCCAAGGGCGTCGGCGACGCGGTGAACGAGTCGGTCGTCATCACGTTCCTGCTGCTCTTCGTCGCGAACTTCGTGCTGAGCCTGGTCTACCTCCAGATCGTCCCCCCGAAGGGCGGATGACCATGGCCTTCAACCCCCTCAGCTCCCTCGACACCCTCGGCGGACAGCTCGCCTTCCACCTCGGCGTGCTCAAGGCGATCCCGCGCTCGGTCACCCGCTACCCGCGCGAGATCCTGCGGATCCTGGCAGAGGTCACCCTCGGCACGGGTGCCCTCGCCGTCATCGGCGGCACGGTCGGCGTCATCATCGGCATGACGTTCTTCACCGGTGCCCAGGTGGGCCTCTCCGGCTACGCAGCGCTCAACCAGCTCGGCACCGCCGCCTTCTCCGGCTTCGTCTCGGCCTACTTCAACACCCGTGAGATCGCGCCCCTGGTGGCGGGCATCGCCCTCGCCGCGACGGTCGGCTGCGGGTTCACCGCCCAGCTCGGCGCGATGCGCATCTCCGAGGAGGTCGACGCCCTCGAGGTGATGGCCATCCCGTCGATGCCGTTCCTCGTCGCCACCCGTGTGGTCGGCGGCCTGATCGCGATCATCCCGCTCTACGTCGTCGGGCTGCTGTCGTCGTACTTCGCCAGCCGGCTCGTGGTGACCCAGTTCTACGGGCAGTCACCCGGCACCTACGACCACTACTTCAACGCGTTCCTGCCGCCCGGCGACGTGTTGTGGTCGTTCGGCAAGGTCCTCGTCTTCGCCGTCACGGTCATCCTGATCCACTGCTACCACGGCTACAACGCCTCCGGCGGTCCCGCCGGGGTCGGCGTCGCCGTGGGTCGCGCAGTGCGCTCGAGCATCGTGGCGATCAACGTGCTCGACCTGCTGCTGTCCATGGCCATCTGGGGCGCCTCCACGACCGTGCGACTGGCGGGGTGAGGCTCAGATGAAGCTCAAGGCACTGGGTGTGCTCTTCCTGACCCTCATGCTGGCCTCGGTGTGGGCCACCTACGGGGTGTTCACCAACAAGTTCACCGACTACGACCAGGTGACGGTCCACGCCTCCAAGATCGGGCTCCAGCTGCCGCAGCGCGCGGACGTCAAGATCAAGGGAGTCATCGTCGGCGAGGTGCTCGACTACAAGCCGACCACCGAGGGCGCGGACATCACCCTCGGTCTCTACCAGGACCGCACCACGGACATCCCCCGCGACGTCACTGCCTCGATCCTCCCCAAGACGCTCTTCGGGGAGAAGTTCGTGTCGTTGGTCGTCCCCGACGGCGGCTCGTCCGCGAAGCCGATCGCGGCCGGTGACGTGATCGAGCGCACCAAGCTCTCGATCGAGGTGGAGGAGGTCCTCAGCGACCTCTACCCGCTGCTCCGTGCGGTGCAGCCCGCCGACCTCAACACCACCCTCAACGCGGTCGCGACCGCGCTCGAGGGCCGAGGCGAGCAGCTCGGCGAGAGCCTCGAGACGCTCGACAGCTATCTCACCCGGTTCAACCCCGAGCTCCCCGGCCTGATCGAGGACCTGCGCCTCACCGCGGACGTGTCGGACACCTATGCCGACGTGCTGCCCGAGGTCGCGACGATCCTGCGCAACACGATCACCACGACCACCACGCTCGAGGACCGCGAGGAGAAGCTCAAGGCGCTCTTCAACGACGTCTCGAAGTTCTCGGCCGTGGCCGAGCGGTTCACCCGCAACAACGGTGACAACCTGATCCGCCTCGGCGAGCTCGGTGCTGCCCAGCTCGAGGTCTTCGCGAAGTACGCCCCCGAGTACCCGTGCCTCCTCGGCGGCATCGTCGGCGCCGGGAAGCTGCAGGCCGAGGCGTTCCGCGGCTTCACCCTGCACATCGTGCTGGAGACCCTGCCCCACCAGCCGCGCGCCTACGGACCCCAGGACGTTCCCGTCTACGGCGCGAAGAACGGGGCCTACTGCGGGACCCTGCCGAACCCTCCTTTCACCCAGGCCAACCCCTTCACGGCCCAGCCCGACTTCGTCGACGGAGTCAACTCGCCCACCGGCAAGGGCACCAGCCGGGTCGGCCCCGGCTGGTCGGGCACCTCCGCGGGCTACGCCGGCGGGCGGGACGAGTCGGCCCTGCTCAAGGCGCTGCTCGCACCGGGGCTCGGCGTCAGCAAGGACGACGTACCCGACCTGGGCGTGCTCCTGGTCGGTCCGATGGCACGCGGAGCGGAGGTGTCGCTGCGATGAGCCCCGTTCTGGACAAGAAGACCTCCATCGACCTGGTGAAGCTCCTGGTCTTCGTGGTGGTCACCTCGCTCTCCACCGCCGTCCTGGTCGTCACGATCGGCAACCTCAGCTTCGGCCAGGCCCGTGACTACAAGGCCGAGTTCACCGACGCGACCGGCGTCAACAAGGGCGACGACATCCGGGTCGCAGGCGTACGCGTCGGCACCGTGGACAAGGTCGAGATCATCGACCGCACCCACGCCCTCATCAGCTTCAGCGTGGACGCGAAGACGTCGGTCAACGGCGGCACCAACGCCTCGATCCGCTACCGCAACCTCGTCGGCCAGCGCTACATCTCGCTGACCCAGGAGGTCGGCGACACCCAGCGGCTGGCGGCCGGCACGACGATCCCGGTCTCGCGGACCCGGCCCGCGCTCGACCTGACGGTCCTCTTCAACGGGTTCAAGCCGCTGTTCCAGGCGCTCTCACCCGACGACGTCAACCAGCTCTCCTTCGAGCTGATCCAGGTCTTCCAGGGCGAGGGAGGCACGCTGGAGGGCCTGCTCGCCCACACGGCGTCGGTCACCTCGACGCTCGCCGACCGTGACCAGGTCATCGGCGACCTGATCGACAACCTGTCGCTCGTGCTCGACCACGTGGCCGACCGCGACAAGCAGCTGACCCGCCTCATCCAGTCGTTCAAGACGCTCGTCGGCGGCCTCAAGCAGGACCGCAACGCGATCCTGGGCTCGCTGGAGGACGTCTCCGCGCTCTCGGTCGAGACGGCCTCCCTCGTCGACGGCATCCGCGAGCCGTTCGTCAGGGACATCAAGGAGCTGCGGACCGTGGCCGGCAACATCGACAAGAACAAGGCCGAGCTCGACCGGGCCCTGCAGGTCCTGCCGATCAAGCTCGACAAGGTCGGGCGCACGGCGATCTACGGCTCGTTCTTCAACTTCTACCTCTGCGAGTTCCAGGGCCGCGTCAACCTGCCGGGCAACGTCTCGATCCCGGTGAAGTACGAGACCGGCTCGGATCGATGTGATCTGGGATGAAGTCACCCCACGCCGTTCTTCTCCTCCGCTGCGCTCCTCCGAACAACGCCGAGGGGACCCCGACATGAAACCCTTCAGGGAGCGCAACCCGATCCTCGTGGGCGCCGTCAGCCTCGTCGTGATGACGCTGGTCCTCGTCGCCGCACTCCGCGCCGACGACCTGCCGATCATCGGCGGGGGAGACACCTACCACGCGATGTTCACCGAGGCCGGCGGCCTGAAGAAGAACGACGAGGTCCGGATCGCCGGGGTCCGCGTGGGCAAGGTCAACGACATCGAGCTCGACGACGGCCAGGTCAAGGTGACCTTCAAGGTCGCCGACAACGCCGCCTTCGGC
This sequence comes from uncultured Actinomycetota bacterium, assembly GCA_963711175.1. GTDB lineage: Bacteria > Actinomycetota > Actinomycetes > Propionibacteriales > Nocardioidaceae > Nocardioides. The sequence continues at coordinate 45,894 of CAVQDC010000019.1, read as the reverse complement.
ACCGACACCCGTGCTGCGATCAAGGTGAAGACCATCCTCGGCTCGATGTTCCTCGCCCTCGAGCCCGCCGGTGAGGGCCAGCTCACGAAGGACGGCACCATCCCGGCCGAGCGCACCTCCTCGCCTTTCGACGTGGTCGAGGCGTTCGAGGGCCTGGCGTCGACGTCCGACCAGATCGACACCGACCAGCTCGCCGAGTCGCTCACGACGCTCGCGGACCTCACCCGCAACACGCCCGAGGAGTTCCGCGGTGCGCTGTCGGGGCTGAGCCGGCTCTCCGCCAACGTGGCCGAGAAGGACGAGCAGCTCAACACGCTCCTCGTGAACCTCGAGCGCGTCTCCACCGTGCTCGACGAGCGCGACCAGGACATCATCAAGCTGATGGAGGACAGCGACGTGCTGTTCCGCGCACTGGTCGCCCGCCGCGATGCCGTGCACGAGCTGCTGGTGTCCACCACGACGCTCTCCAAGGAGCTCACGGCGCTCATCCGGCAGTCGCGGGCGGACCTCGCGCCGGCCCTGGCGCACCTGGAGAACGTGGTCGCGGTCCTCAACAAGAACGAGGACAACCTCGACAGCAGCCTGCGGCTGATGGCGCCGTTCTACCGCGTCTTCGCCAACACGCTCGGCAACGGTCCGTGGTTCGACACCTGGATCTCCAACTTCCCCCCCGTTCCGCAGGTGGGCTGACCCATGGACCTCGTGAAGCGTTTCCTCGTCCCCCTGATCGTGCTCGCCTTCGTCGTGGCCGCGGCGGTCAGCGTCTTCGGCGGCGACACCAGCAAGACGGTCGTCGCACACTTCCCGCGTGCCATCTCGGTCTACGAGGGCAGCGAGGTCCGCGTGCTCGGCGTGCCGGTGGGCACGGTCACCAAGGTCGAGCCGACCGGCACCGACGTGACCGTCACCATGTCGTACGACGACACCGTGAAGGTGCCGGGCGACGCCAAGGCCGTGATCATCGCCCCGTCCGTGGTCGGCGACCGCTACGTCCAGCTGACCCCGGCCTACGCCGGCACCGGCGACGTGCTCACCGACGGAGCCGAGCTGGGCGTCGACGACACCTCGCAGCCGCTCGAGCTCGACCAGATCTACGACAGCCTCGACCGGCTCAACGTCGCCCTCGGGCCGCGCGGCGCCAACAAGGCCGGCGCGCTCTCCGACCTGCTGTCGGTGACCGCCGACAACTTCGGTGGCCAGGGCACCACGTTCCGCCAGACCATCAAGGACTTCTCCCGGCTCAGCGCGACGCTTGCGGGCAACAAGGAGGAGCTGTTCGGGTCGGTCCAGGCGCTCGAGGGCTTCATGAAGACGCTCGCCGACAACGACCAGACCGTCCGCCAGTTCAACCAGTCGCTGGCCGACGTCTCGACGATGCTCGCGGGCGAGCGCGAGGAGCTGGTCGCTGCGACCAAGAACCTCTCCACGGCGCTGACCGAGGTCAAGGGCTTCGTCGAGGACAACAAGGCCTCGCTGAGCCGCAACATCACCGGCCTCAACCGGGTGTCCAAGGTGCTCGTGCGCCAGCGCGGTGCGCTCGACGAGATCCTGCACACGGCACCGGGGGCCCTCAACAACCTCGGCCTGACGTACAACCCGCAGGCCGGCACGCTCGACACCCGCGCGAACCTGGGTGAGGCGATCAACCAGATCCAGTACGACCCGGCCGCGCTGCTGTGCGGCTTCGTCGGACAGGTCGAGAAGTCCGGGCAGGTCTGCGACACGATCACGCAGCTGCTCCCCAAGAACCGGCCCGGCGCCCTGGGCAAGCCCGACGCGCTCCCGGCTCAGGACGTCTTCGACCCCTCGCTCGGCGGTCTGGTCGCCACGGACCCGGAGGCGGCGCGATGAAGCGGCTCAAGGCACTCGCGATGGCCGGCGCAGCGGCACTGGCACTGTCGTCCTGCGACGCCAGCGTCTACTCCCTGCCCCTGCCGGGTGGGCCCGACCTGGGTGAGGACCCGATGACGATCAAGGTCGAGTTCGCCGACGTCCTCGACCTCGTCCCGCAGTCGACGGTCAAGGTCAACGACGTCAGCGTCGGCAAGGTGACCGCGATCGACCTCGAGGGCTACCAGGCCCTCGTCACGCTGGAGGTCCGCAAGGACGTCGAGCTGCCGGGCAACGCGATCGCCGAGCTGCGCCAGACGAGCCTGCTCGGCGAGAAGTTCGTCGAGCTCAGCGCACCCGACCAGGGCGCGATCGCCGACCCGCTCTCGGACGGGGCGACGATCCCGATCGAGCGCGCCGGTCGCAACCCGGAGGTCGAGGAGGTCCTCGGTGCGCTGAGCCTGCTGCTCAACGGCGGCGGGGTCGCGCAGCTCAAGACCATCACCCAGGAGCTCAACCACGCGCTCGAGGGACGCGAGGACTCCGCGAGGTCGGTCCTCGAGCAGCTGCAGCTCTTCACCGGCCAGCTCGACGAGAACAAGCAGGACATCGTCGACGCGATCGAGTCGCTCAACCGGCTCGCCCTCGCCGCCCAGAAGCAGCTGCCGACGATCGACAAGGCGCTCGAGGAGCTGCCCAGCGCACTCGACTCGATCAACCGCCAGCGCGACGACCTGGTCGAGATGCTCACCGCCCTCGACCAGCTCTCCTCGGTGGCCGTCGACGTCATCGCCAAGTCCAAGGACGCCACGATCACCTCGCTCGAGCGCCTCGACCCGGTGCTGACGCAGCTCGCCGCGTCCGGCGACGACTTCACCAACGCATTCAACGTGTTCCTGACCTACCCGTTCGTCGACGAGGTGGTCGGCCGCGACCCGCAGGTGGCCCGCAACCTGCACATGGGTGACTACACCAACCTCTCGATCACCCTCGACATCGACGTGGCGGGCGGCGCCAGCGCCACCCCGTCGCTGCCGACCAACCTGCCCACGGTCATCGACCCGACGATCATCGTCAACGACGTCCTGGCCTGCCTCCAGAGCGGCTCGCTCACCAGCGACGCGTGCAAGAAGGTCCTGGCCAACGTGCAGAAGCTGCTCCAGCTCCGCGAGGAGTGCGCCAAGCCGGAGAACAAGGACAAGGACGTGTGCCGCGAGCTCAACCAGGTCCCCGGCCTGCCCTCGCCGCCGATCCCGATCCCGACCACGATCCCGACGACGCTGCCGCCGACGGTCCTGCCGACGACCCTGATCCCGACCGGGCTGCCCCGCCCGGCCGCGGGCGGCGTCCGCCGGGCGGAAGGGCCGACCCTGCGTGAGCTCATGGACCTCTACGACCCGGCTCTCGTGAGCCTCCTGGTCCCCGGGATGGTGCAGCGATGATCACTCGCCGGACCAAGGTGCAGCTGCTGGTCTTCGCCCTCATCACCCTGATCGGCGTGAGCTTCGTGGGCGCCCGCTACGCGCGGCTCGACCGGGTGTTCCTCGACACGAGCTACACCGTCGTCGCCCACTTCGCCGACTCGGGCGGTGCCTTCGCCGGCGCCGAGGTGTCCTACCGCGGCGTACGCATCGGACAGGTCGACCGCCTCGAGCTCACCGATGACGGCGTGGACGTGGTCCTCGACATCGACAACACCTACGACGACATCCCGGCCGATGCCAAGGCCCTGGTCGGCAACCGCTCCGCGGTCGGCGAGCAGTACGTCGAGCTCCAGCCGCAGAGCGACAAGGGTCCGTTCCTGCGCGACGACTCCGAGATCGCCCGTGACCGCACGGCCCTGCCGATCGCCACGGACACCCTGCTCACCCACCTCGACGAGACGGTCCGCAGCGTCGACCAGGAGGACCTCCGTACGGTCACCTCCGAGTTCGGGCTCGCCTTCAACGACGCGGGCGGCGACCTGCAGACGATCCTCGACAGCAGCAACTCCTTCATCACCACCGCCGACGCGAACTTCGACGTCACCGTCGACCTGATCCGCGACAGCAACACCGTGCTCAACGGCCAGATCGACTCCGAGCGGGCGTTCCGCCGCTTCGCGCGCGACCTCTCGACCTTCTCCACGACCGTGGCCAACCACGACCAGGACCTCCGCAAGCTCATCGAGGACGGATCGCTCGGGGCCAACGAGCTGCGGGTGTTCCTCGAGGACAACGAGGTCGAGCTCGGCGAGCTGATCAACAACCTGGTCACCACCGGTGAGGTCGTGGTCAAGCACCTCGACGGCATCGAGCAGCTCCTCGTCATCTACCCCTACGTCGTCGAGGGGGGCTACACCGTCGTCTCGAAGTCGCCCGGCACGGGCCTCTACGACGCGCACTTCGGCATGGTGCTCACCCAGGACGCGCCGGTCTGCCACGCGGGCTACGAGGGCACCGACCGCCGCTCGCCGCTCGACGGCAGCAACCGGCCGATGAAGGAGGACACCCGCTGCACGGAGCCGGCGTCGCAGTCGAACGCCCGCGGTGCGCAGAACATCCAGGCGCCGCGACCGGCCACCGGCTGGGGGCCGGCCGACTTCGCGTACGACCCCGACACCGGCGCCGTGACCTCCGACCCCGCCGAGATCCAGCGCCTGGAGCGCACCGGTAGCGTGGCCCCCCGCAGTCTCGGAGAGGAGACGTGGAAGTGGCTCTACCTCCAGCCCCTGCTGGCGCGCGACTGACCCCGCAGGTCCGGGTCGCGATCGCCGTCGCACTGGCGCTGGTCGTGGTCGTCTGCGTCGCGCTCCTGACCTGGATGTCCGTCGCCGGACGCGCCTCGGCCGACGGCGGGCTCGACCTGCCCGACGAGCGCGAGCAGGCGATGAGCCTGACCGACCAGTTCGTGAAGCGTCTCGGCACCTACAGCCCCGACATGGTCGACGACTCCGGGCAGATGCCGGACTACCGCGGCCAGGTCCGCGAGGTGATCACGCCCAAGTTCGCCGCCGACTTCGACAAGGAGGTCGCGACCGTCGAGCAGCTGGTCGCCCAGGGCGGGATCACCCGCACCGCCGACGTCTTCGCGACCGCGGTGTCGTCGATCGATGACGACTCCGCCCGCGTCCTGGTGGCCGGCGCGTTCACCGACAGCTACGAGCAGGGCAAGGGCAAGAAGGCGACGACCGTGGCCCAGGAGCCGTTGCCGTTCCGCTTCACCATCGACCTGGTGGTGATCGGCGGGAAGTGGCTCGTGGACGACTTCTCGCCCGTGACCAGCGCCGAGGACCCCGCCGGCACCCCGCCGATCACGCCGCAGGGCGACCCCACCGAGGGGAGCACCCCGTGAGCGACAGCCCCACCTGGTACGACCTGCTCGACGTCCCGCGCGACGCCTCGACCGACGAGATCCGCGCGGCGTGGAGGGCCCAGGTCGCCGACCTCGATCCCGGCGACCGGCGCTTCGACTCCCTCAACCGGGCCGCGAAGGTCCTGCTCGACCCCGCCGAGCGCGAGGCGTACGACGCCGCGCACCCCGAGGTCGAGGAAGAGGAGACCCTCCCTCCCGATCCCGGCAGGGCGCCCGATCCGGCCACCCGCCTGACCCACGTCGAGGTCGGGCGCGACACCTCACGCACCGTGCCCGGCTGGCTGCTCGCCGGCCTGGCGCTCGTGGCCGCCGGCCTCGTCGCAGCGACGGTCTGGATGTGGGTCGCCGGCAACGATGGGGGAGACAGCTCGGCCGCCCGCGACGCGCAGGTCGCTGCCGAGCGCGCCGTCGTACCCGTGCTGTCCTACGACTACGAACACCTCGCCGACGACCAGAAGGCCGCCCAGGCGTTGATGACGGGCAGCTACCGCAAGGAGTACGACAAGCTCTTCACGGTGCTGGAGGAGAACGCGCCCGAGACGCAGACCAAGGTCTCGGCGTCCGTGGTCGCGTCCGGCATCGTCCGCGCGGCCACCGACCGGGTGCAGGTGCTGGTGTTCGTCGACCGCCCGACCACCAACAAGCTGAGCGCGGACCCGGTCGTCTACAAGGACCAGGTGACGCTCTCGATGCAGCTCGTCGACGGCGTGTGGCTCGTCGACGACATGGCCACCTCGCCCGTCCAGGGCTGAGCGTTTCGGCGCGTTCCGCTTGACCCGGGGCCTTCGGGCGTTCATAGTCATCCGCAACGCGTGGCGTTTTCCTTTCGGAATTGACCCCGCGTTTGAGGCGTGTCCTCATGTGCGCTATCGTGTCTCTTTGCGCCTGCCCTCAGATGCCCGACGCCCTCCGGACGGCTGTCATGGTGGTCGGCAAGCGCCGATCACTTGCTCATTTGTGAGGACACCTCTTGGCCGCGCGCAGCTCCGCTGGTAAGCACATTCGCACCTCTTTCGCAAAGATCACCGAACCTCTCGAGGTTCCCCCCCTCATCTCGCTCCAGACGACCAGCTTCGACTGGCTGGTCGGCGGAGAGCGCTGGGAGGACGAGGTGGCCGCCCGCAGGGCAGCCGGTGACGACGTCTCCGAGAAGACCGGTCTCCAGGAGATCTTCGAGGAGATCTCCCCGATCGAGGACTTCTCCGAGACGATGATGTTGTCGTTCGACAACCCCGTCTTCCTCGACGAGAAGTACACCGAGGAGGAGTGCAAGGAGAAGGACTTCACCTACTCCCGGCCCCTCTACGTCTCGGCCGAGTTCATGAACCACGAGACCGGCGAGATCAAGGGCCAGACGGTCTTCATGGGCGACTTCCCCATGATGACCAAGAAGGGCACCTTCATCATCAACGGCACCGAGCGTGTCGTCGTGTCCCAGCTGGTGCGTTCGCCGGGTGTCTACTTCGAGTCGTCGCCCGACAAGACCTCGGACAAGGACATCTACACCGCCAAGCTCATCCCGAGCCGTGGCGCGTGGCTGGAGTTCGAGATCGACAAGCGCGACCTGGTCGGCGTCCGCCTCGACCGCAAGCGCAAGCAGAACGTCACCGTGCTGCTCAAGGCGCTCGGCTGGACCACGGAGCAGATCCGTGAGGAGTTCGGCCAGTACGAGTCGATGATGCTGACGCTCGAGAAGGACAGCGTCCGCTACGAGGTCGTCGCCGAGGAGCTGGCGAAGAAGGCGCGGGGCGATGCCCCGACCGCTGAGCAGATCAACCTCGAGGTCACCCGGCTCGCGCTGCTCGACATCTACCGCAAGCTCCGTCCCGGCGAGCCGCCGACGGCCGAGGCCGCGCAGACGCTGCTGAACAACTACTACTTCAACGGCAAGCGCTACGACCTCGCGAAGGTCGGCCGCTACAAGATCAACAAGAAGCTCGGTCTCCACGAGGCCTTCGACCAGCAGACGCTGACCATCGACGACGTCGTGGCTGCCATCCGCTACGTCGTGCAGCTGCACGCCGCGGGTATCCAGGGCGAGGCGCCCGACCTGGTCGACGCCGCCGGCAGCGTGGTGCACGGACCCGACGGCGCCCCCGTCAAGGTCCAGCCCGACGACATCGACCACTTCGGCAACCGCCGCATGCGCACGGTCGGCGAGCTCATCCAGAACCAGCTCCGCACGGGCCTGGCCCGCATGGAGCGCGTGGTCCGCGAGCGGATGACGACCCAGGACGTCGAGGCCATCACGCCGCAGTCCCTGATCAACATCCGTCCCGTCGTGGCGGCGCTGAAGGAGTTCTTCGGCACCTCCCAGCTGAGCCAGTTCATGGACCAGACCAACCCGATCGCGGGCCTGACGCACAAGCGTCGCCTGTCCGCGCTCGGTCCCGGTGGTCTGTCCCGTGACCGCGCCGGCATGGAGGTCCGTGACGTCCACCCGTCGCACTACGGCCGCATGTGCCCGATCGAGACCCCGGAAGGCCCCAACATCGGCCTGATCGGCTCGCTCGCGTCCTACGGACGGATCAACCCGTTCGGCTTCGTCGAGACCCCCTACCGCCGCGTGGTCAAGGGTGTCGTCACCGACGAGATCGACTACCTGACGGCCGACGACGAGGACCGCTACGTCATCGCCCAGGCCAACGCACCGCTCGACTCCAAGATGAAGTTCGTCGAGGAGCGCGTGCTGGTGCGCCAGCAGAAGGGTGAGGTCGACGCGATCCTGGCCGAGGAGGTCGACTACATGGACGTCTCGCCGCGCCAGATGGTGTCGGTCGCGACGGCCCTGATCCCGTTCCTCGAGCACGACGACGCCAACCGTGCGCTCATGGGCGCCAACATGCAGCGCCAGGCCGTGCCGCTGGTCGTCAGCGACAGCCCGCTGGTCGGCACCGGCATGGAGTACCGCGCCGCGGTCGACGCCGGTGACGTGGTCGTGGCCGACAACGCCGGAGTGGTGAAGGAGGTGTCCGCCGACGCCATCGAGACGATGAACGACGACGGCACCTACCAGACCTACAAGCTGGCCAAGTTCAAGCGCTCCAACCAGGGCACCTGCATCAACCAGCGCCCGCTGGTGAAGGCCGGCGACCGCCTCGAGGTCGGTACGCCGATCGCCGACGGTCCGTGCACCGACAACGCCGAGATGGCGCTGGGCACCAACCTGCTCGTCGCCTTCATGCCGTGGCAGGGCCACAACTACGAGGACGCGATCATCCTCAGCCAGCGCCTGGTGCAGGAGGACGTCCTCACCTCGATCCACATCGAGGAGCACGAGGTCGACGCCCGCGACACCAAGCTCGGCCCCGAGGAGATCACGCGGGACATCCCCAACGTCTCCGAGGAGGGCCTGGCCGACCTCGACGAGCGCGGCATCATCCGCATCGGCGCCGAGGTCACCACCGGTGACATCCTGGTCGGCAAGGTCACGCCCAAGGGCGAGACCGAGCTCACCCCCGAGGAGCGCCTGCTCCGCGCGATCTTCGGTGAGAAGGCGCGCGAGGTGCGCGACACCTCGATGAAGGTGCCCCACGGTGAGTCCGGCACGGTCATCGGCGTGCGGGTCTTCGACCGCGAGGACGGCGACGACCTTCCTCCGGGCGTCAACCAGCTGGTCCGCGTCTACGTGGCCCAGAAGCGCAAGATCTCGGTCGGCGACAAGCTCGCCGGACGCCACGGCAACAAGGGCGTCATCGCCAAGATCCTGCCCGTCGAGGACATGCCGTTCATGGAGGACGGCACCCCGGTCGACGTCGTGCTCAACCCGCTGGGTGTGCCGCGACGGATGAACATCGGCCAGATCCTCGAGCTCCACCTCGGCTGGCTCGCCAAGCAGGGCTGGGACATCGACCTGCACGCCGACAAGGGCTCGTCGGAGTGGAAGGACCGCCTCATCTCCATCCACGCCGAGAAGAGCGAGCCGGGCACCAAGGTCGCGACCCCGGTGTTCGACGGTGCGCGCGAGGACGAGATCACCGGCCTGCTCGGTGCCACTCTCCCCAACCGTGACGGTGAGCGGATGGTCAAGGAGGACGGCAAGGCCAGCCTCTTCGACGGTCGCTCGGGTGAGCCGTTCCCGGAGCCGGTGGCCGTGGGCTACATGTACATCCTCAAGCTCCACCACCTCGTCGACGACAAGATCCACGCTCGCTCGACCGGCCCCTACTCGATGATCACGCAGCAGCCCCTGGGCGGTAAGGCCCAGTTCGGTGGCCAGCGGTTCGGCGAGATGGAGGTCTGGGCGATGGAGGCCTACGGAGCCGCGTACGCGCTCCAGGAGCTCCTCACGATCAAGTCGGACGACGTGCCGGGCCGCGTGAAGGTCTACGAGGCGATCGTCAAGGGCGAGAACATCCCCGACTCCGGCATCCCGGAGTCGTTCAAGGTGCTCGTCAAGGAGATGCAGTCCCTCTGCCTCAACGTCGAGGTGCTGTCGCAGGACGGCTCCGCGATCGCGTTGAAGGACGCAGAGGAAGACGTCTTCCGCGCGGCCGAAGAGCTGGGCATCGACCTGTCGCGGCGCGAGCCGAGCAGCGTCGAAGAAGTCTGAGGTGAGCCCCGGGCGGCGTCCGCGCCGCCCGGGTCCCTCGGTCCCCTAGCCACCCAGTGGCGTACTGACTCAAACAGCAACCAAAGGAACACATCTTGCTGGACGTGAACTTCTTCGAGCAGATTCAGATCGGCCTGGCCACCGCGGAGGAAATCCGTGCGTGGAGCCATGGTGAGGTCAAGAAGCCGGAGACCATCAACTACCGCACGCTCAAGCCCGAGCGTGACGGGCTCTTCTGCGAGAAGATCTTCGGTCCCACCCGGGACTGGGAGTGCTACTGCGGCAAGTACAAGCGCGTGCGCTTCAAGGGCATCATCTGCGAGCGCTGTGGCGTCGAGGTCACCCGCTCCAAGGTGCGTCGTGAGCGGATGGGCCACATCGAGCTCGCCGCTCCCGTGACCCACATCTGGTACTTCAAGGGCGTCCCCTCGCGCCTGGGCTACCTGCTCGACCTGGCGCCGAAGGACCTCGAGAAGGTCATCTACTTCGCCGCCTACATGATCACCTCGGTCGACGAGGACGCGCGCCACCGTGACCAGGACTCCCTGGAGAACAAGGTCGGCCTGGAGCGCGAGCGCCTCGAGAAGCGTCGCGACACCTCGGTGGACGACCGCGCCAAGAAGCTCGAGGAGGACCTCGCCACCCTCGAGGCCGAGGGCGCCAAGGCCGACGCCAAGCGCAAGGTGCGCGACGGTGCCGACCGCGAGATGAACCAGCTCCGTGACCGCGCCAACCGCGAGATCGCGCGGCTGGAGGAGGTCTGGGACACGTTCAAGAACCTCAAGGTGCAGGACCTGCTCGGCGACGAGCTCCTCTACCGCGAGATGAAGAACTGGTTCGGCAAGTACTTCGAGGGCTTCATGGGCGCCACGGCGATCCAGAAGCGCCTCCAGGACTTCGACGTCGAGGCCGAGGTCGAGTCGCTGCGCGACACGATCGCCAACGGCAAGGGCCAGCGCAAGGTCCGTGCCCTCAAGCGCCTCAAGGTCGTCGACGCCTTCCGCAAGACCGGCAACCAGCCCATCGGCATGGTGCTCGACGCCGTCCCGGTGATCCCGCCGGACCTGCGTCCGATGGTCCAGCTCGACGGTGGCCGCTTCGCCACCTCCGACCTGAACGACCTCTACCGCCGCGTCATCAACCGCAACAACCGCCTCAAGCGCCTGCTCGACCTCGGTGCCCCCGAGATCATCGTGAACAACGAGAAGCGGATGCTGCAGGAGGCCGTCGACAGCCTCTTCGACAACGGCCGTCGTGGTCGCCCGGTGACGGGTCCGGGCAACCGCCCGCTCAAGTCGCTGTCCGACATGCTCAAGGGCAAGCAGGGTCGCTTCCGCCAGAACCTGCTCGGCAAGCGCGTCGACTACTCGGGCCGCTCGGTCATCGTGTCGGGTCCGCAGCTCAAGCTGCACCAGTGCGGTCTGCCCAAGCAGATGGCGCTCGAGCTGTTCAAGCCGTTCGTGATGAAGCGCCTCGTCGACCTGTCGCACGCGCAGAACATCAAGTCCGCCAAGCGGATGGTCGAGCGTGCGCGCCCGGTCGTGTGGGACGTCCTCGAAGAGGTCATCACCGAGCACCCCGTGCTGCTCAACCGTGCGCCCACCCTGCACCGCCTCGGCATCCAGGCCTTCGAGCCCCAGCTGATCGAGGGCAAGGCCATCCAGATCCACCCGCTCGTCTGCGGCGCGTTCAACGCCGACTTCGACGGTGACCAGATGGCTGTCCACCTCCCGCTGTCCGCGGAGGCGCAGGCCGAGGCGCGCATCCTGATGCTCTCGACCAACAACATCCTCAAGCCGTCGGACGGCCGCCCGGTGACCATGCCCTCACAGGACATGATCATCGGCCTGTTCTGGCTCACGGGTGAGCGTGAGGGCGAGGTCGGCGAGGGTCGCATCTTCTCCACCCCGTCCGAGGCGATCATGGCCTACGACCGTCGCGAGATCAGCCTGCAGAGCAAGGTCAAGATCCGTCTCAACGACATCGTGCCCCCGCTCGACCTCGAGCTCGGTGCCGACTGGGAGGAGCGGACCGCGATCCTGCTCGAGACGACCCTGGGTCGCGTCTACTTCAACGACACGCTCCCCGCCGACTACCCCTTCGTCAACGAAGAGGTGGGCAAGAAGCGTCTCGGTGCGATCGTCAACGACCTGGCCGAGCGCTACACCAAGGTCCAGGTGGCAGCCTCGCTCGACGCCCTCAAGGACGCCGGCTTCCAGTGGGCCACGTTCTCTGGAGTGACGGTCTCGATCGACGACGTCACCACGCCGGACAGCAAGGTCGAGATCCTCGGCCGCTACGAGGCGCAGGCCGAGAAGGTCCAGAAGAACTACGAGCGCGGTGTGATGACTGACGACGAGCGTCGTCAGGAGCTCATCGAGCTGTGGACCCAGGCTGCTGCCGAGGTCGGTCGCGCGATGGAGGCCAACTTCGACCGCAAGAACCCGATCTTCATGATGGTCGACTCGGGTGCCTCCGGAAACATGAACCAGATCCGGCAGGTTGCGGCCATGCGTGGTCTGGTGGCCAACCCGAAGGGCGAGATCATCCCGCGCCCGATCAAGGCCAACTTCCGCGAGGGTCTCTCGGTGCTCGAGTACTTCATCTCGACCCACGGTGCCCGCAAGGGTCTCGCCGACACCGCGCTGCGCACCGCCGACTCGGGCTACCTGACCCGTCGTCTGGTGGACGTCTCGCAGGACGTCATCATCCGTGAGGACGACTGCGGCACCGAGCGCGGCCTGCCCAAGCGCATCGACGACGAGCACGTGGAGACCTCGGCCTACGCCCGGGCCTCCGCCGTCGAGATCACCCACCCGGAGACCGGCGACGTCCTCGCCGCCGCCGGCGAGGACCTCGGCGACGTCAAGATCGGTGAGCTCGTGGCTGCCGGCATCAGCGAGGTCAAGGTCCGCTCGGTCCTGACCTGTGACGCCCGCACCGGCACCTGCGCCAAGTGCTACGGCCGCTCGCTGGCCACCGGCCAGCTGGTCGACATCGGTGAGGCGGTCGGCATCATCGCCGCCCAGTCCATCGGTGAGCCCGGCACGCAGCTGACGATGCGTACGTTCCACACCGGTGGTGTGGCCTCCGCGGACGACATCACGCAGGGTCTGCCCCGCGTGGTCGAGCTCTTCGAGGCCCGCTCGCCCAAGGGTCGTACGCCGATCTCGGAGTCCGCGGGTCGCGTGACGATCGAGGAGACCGACAAGGCGCGCGTCGTCATGGTCACCCCGGACGACGGCTCCGAGGTCCAGGAGATCCCGGTCTCGAAGCGCTCGCGCCTCAACATCGAGGACGGCCAGCACGTCGAGGTGGGTCACCACATCACGTCCGGTACGCCGGACCCGCAGGACGTCCTGCGCGTGCTCGGTGTCCGCAAGGCGCAGGAGCACCTCGTGGACGAGGTCCAGGAGGTCTACCGCTCGCAGGGCGTGTCGATCCACGACAAGCACATCGAGATCATCATCCGGCAGATGCTGCGCCGCGTGACGGTCATCGAGTCCGGTGACACCAACCTGCTCCCGTCCGACCTGGTCGACCGGGTGCGGTTCGAGGAGGAGAACCGTCGCGTGGTCTCCGAGGGCGGCAAGCCGGCCTCGGGTCGCCCGGTCCTCATGGGCATCACCAAGGCCTCGCTCGCGACCGAGTCGTGGCTCTCGGCGGCCTCCTTCCAGGAGACCACCCGGGTCCTCACCGACGCCGCGATCAACGGTCGCTCCGACAGCCTCCGTGGCCTGAAGGAGAACGTGATCATCGGCAAGCTCATCCCGGCCGGCACCGGCCTGGAGCGCTACCGCAACATCCGCGTGGAGCCCACCGAGGAGGCGCGTGCCGCGGCCTACTCGGTCACGGGCTACGACGCCTACGACTACGACTTCGGTCCGTCGTCGCAGGCCGTCGCGCTGGACGACTTCGACTTCGGGTCCTACCAGAACTGAGTCAGTCACCCCGAGCCCCGGTCTCCCGCAAGGGAGGCCGGGGCTCGTGGCATGTCGTGCCGCGGCCGCGCCGCCCGACGCGGCCGGCTGCCATCGGTACCTCCCCGTGCTGCAGGCGGTGGCGCGCTACGGCTATCCCCGGGTCGAGCGAGCTCGCCGGTCGCTACGACCAGACGGCGGCCGCGCTCCGCACCACCCTCGACGGCCTCGGACTGCGCGCCTCGTCGAGCCACGACGGCATCAGCGCCAGCACCGGTGCCGCACACACCAAGTTCCAGAACGCCGTCACGCTCGGTCAGGAGTACGTCAACGTCCCGTTCCTGAGCTCCACCAAGCTGTCGGACTGGCAGCTGTGGGCCGACCAGATGAACGCGGAGGCGGCCCTGGCCAAGGGCTACGGCCTCACGTACGGCTACCACAACCACGCGCACGAGTTCACGACCGACCTCGGTGGTGGCCTCACGCCCTGGGAGGTCTTCATGGACCGGCTCGACCCCAAGCTCGTCCACCTCGAGGTCGACCTCTACTGGGCCTTCACCGCAGGCGTGAACACCGGACACACGACCGCCGACTCGGCGCTCCAGTTCGCGAAGGACGTGGTCAACGAAGCACCGATGCGGGTCCGCCAGTATCACGTCAAGGACCGGACGAGCATGGGCACGGCCCCGGCCGAGGCCGACATGTGCGACCTCGGTGCCGGCGTGATCGACTTCGCCGAGCTCTTCCGCAACCACCAGGTCGAGGAGTACATCGTCGAGAACGACACCCCGGACAACGCGGCGGCGCCGCTGCTGACCGCGGCGGTCGGGCACCTCTACCTCGAGCACCTGAGGTTCTGACGGCGTCGGAGCACGAAGTCACCCCGAGCCCCGGTCTCCCGCGCGGGAGACCGGGGCTCGGCGCAGGTCAGGGTGTCAGGCGCCCGACCCATTCCGCGATCGTGCGCTGCAGCCGGGCCGCCGCCTCGATGATCGGGTCGGCAGCATCGCCACCACCCAGCACCCGCAGCTCCCACGCGCCGTACCAGGCGACGTACGCACCGACGACCAGCAGCAGGGCGCCGGCGATGCGTGGCACCCACCGACCGCTGCGGCGCAGCGAGGCCACCACCCCGCGCCGGGCGAGCGCGACCGCGACTGCAGCGACACCGACGAGCAGGCCCATGCCCAGGCTGTAGGCCACGAAGAGGGCCACCCCCTCGCCCGTCGAGCCGGCCCGGAAGCTGGCGACGACCAGAGCGAGGAAGGGGGCGATGGAGCACGTCAGGCTTGCCGCGGCGTACGACATCCCGAAGCCCACCATGGCCGGCGCGGTCCGGGTCACGGCCCGTCCCGACCCGCGGGCCAGCTGGACCCGCGGCAGCTCGCGACCGGCCAGCAGCCACAACCCGGCCATCGCGACGAGCACGCCGAAGACGGTGGTGAACCACGGGAGATACTGCTGGAGCTGGCCGGCGACCGGGGAGATCACCAGCCCGAAGACCCCGAAGACCAGCACGAAGCCGAGCGTCATCCACGCGGTCAGCGCGAGCGCCCGCGCCACCGCGCGCCCCGGCCCGGGGGAGTCGTCGCCGAGCACGAGCACCGACAGGTACGCCGGGAGCAGGGCGAAGCCGCACGGGTTGACGGCGGCCAGCATCCCGGCGGCGAGGGCCAGCACCAGGGTGTCGGTCACCGGATCAGCCGAGCAGGCTCTCGACCTCGGCGTCGAGGTCGTCGGTGCCGCCGTAGCCCGCCTCGAGTCGGACGACACCCTCGGCGTCGAGGACGACGAAGGAGGACTGCTCCGCCACACCGAAGCGCCGCCACAGGGTCCCGTCGACGTCCTCGAGGTGCGTGACGCCGTTGACGTCGGAGGCGAAGCCCGCGATCGCCTCGGCGCTGTCGAGCGAACCGATGCCGATCACGTTGACCTCGTCGCCGTGCTCGGCGGCCAGCGCCTCGACCTGGGGGATCTGCCCGCGGCACGTCGGGCACCACGGCGCCCAGAACCACAGCACCGTGGGTCGACCCACCAGGGACGCACCGTCGAACTGCTCGCCCTGCACCGTGGTGCCCGTGAAGTCGAGGAGCTCGGGGACCGGCGCCGTGCTGCTGGACGGGTCGTCCTTCTTCGCGCCGGTCGTTCCCTCGGCCGGGGTCGGGGTGCCGGACGACGATGACACCGCGGGCTCGGGTTCGGCCGCGCTCGTCGCGCTGTCCTGACCGCAGGCCCCCAGCAGCAGGGCGAGCGGGACGAGGGCCGCGCACAGGAGCCGGGTCATGCTCCTCAGCATGTCATCGCGTCGGCCGGCCACGGCGTCCGAGAGCCTTACGAGTGCCTTACGGTCGGGCGAGTGCGGTGAAACCCCCACCCGCCTGAGAGAATCTGCCGGTGACCTCAGCCGCTTCCCGCCCGACCTCGGCCGACGTCCTCGTCGTCGGTGCCGGGCCCGCCGGGTCGGCCGCGGCCGCCTGGGCCGCACGCGCCGGGCTCGACGTGGTCCTGGCCGACGCGGCGACGTTCCCGCGGGACAAGACCTGCGGCGACGGGCTCACGCCGCGCGCGATCGGGGAGATGCAGAAGCTCGGCCTCGAGGACTGGCTCCGCGCCCACACCGTCAACCACGGCCTGCGCGCCCACGGCTTCGGGCAGACGCTCCTGCTCCCGTGGCCAGGCGGCTCGCTGCCGGACTGGGGTTCCGCGGTCGCCCGCACCGAGCTCGACGACCGCCTGCGCACGGTGGCGATCGACAGCGGTGCCCGGGCGATCGACGACGCCCGCGCGGTCGGCGTACGACGGGAGGGCGAGCGGGTCGCGGCGGTCGAGTTCCGCGGCAGGGACGGCACCTTCGAGATCGCGTGCCAGTGGCTGGTCGTCGCCGACGGCGTCCGCTCACCGCTCGGCAAGCTGCTGGGTCGCGAGTGGCACCGCGACACGGTGTACGCCGTGGCAGGGCGGGCCTATGTCGACTCCGACCTCTCCGACGACCCCTGGATCAGCTCCCACCTCGAGCTGCGCGACGAGCAGGGCGAGCTGGTCTCGGGCTACGGCTGGATCTTCCCGTTGGGCGACGGGACGGTCAACCTCGGCGCCGGCACGCTCGCGACGAGCAGGCGACCCGCCGAGGTGGCGATCAAGCCGCTGATGCAGACCTACGCCACCACGATCGGCAAGGACTTCGGCCTCACCGGCGACCTGCGGATGTCGACGTCGGCGCTGCTGCCGATGGGCGGTGCGGTGAGCAACGTTGCCGGCCCCAACTGGGCACTCATCGGCGACGCCGCGGCATGCGTCAACCCACTCAACGGCGAGGGCATCGACTACGGCCTCGAGACCGGTCGCTTCGTCGCCGAGCACATCGCCAGCGGCACCGGTCTGGGCGAGGCCTGGCGCACGACCCTGGTCGAGCACTACGGCGAGGCGTTCTCGATCGCGCGCCGGCTCGCGGGCATCGCCACCCAGCCCAAGGTGGTGTCCGCCCTCGGCCCGGCCGGGATGCGGTCCGACTGGCTGATGACGCTCGCCCTGCGCTGGATGGGCAACCTCGTCGACGACGCCGACCGCGACCGCGCCGCGCGCGTCTGGCGCTGGGCCGGCCGCCGGTCGATGGCGCGCGACGCGCGTCCACCGTTCGCGTGAGCGAGCGCGTCTACCGCGCGACCAACGTCCTGGGTCGCACCGCGCTGAGGCTGCTCGGGGTGGACACGCGGTGGACCGGTCTCGAGAACGTCCCCGTGAGCGGCCCGGTGATCCTGGCCGCGACGCACGTCAGCTACCCGGACTTCGTGCTGCTCGAGCAGGCGGCGGTCGAGCGCGACCGCTACGTCCGCTTCATGTGCCGCCACGACATCTGGGACGTCCCGCTCGTGCGGACCGCCATGGACCGGATGCAGCACGTACCGGTCGACCGTGCGGCTCCGGCGGCGGCGTACCTGAGGGCGCGCCGGCTGCTGCGCGAGGGGGAGGCGGTCGGCGCCTTCCCGGAGGCCGGGATCAGCTACTCGTACACGGTCCGCTCGCTGATGCGCGGCACGGCCGGCCTGGCGGCGGAGACGGGCGCTCCGGTGGTGCCGGTCGCGATCTGGGGGTCCCAGCGGCTCTGGTCGGTCGGCCTGCCGAACGCCGCCGGCAAGAAGCCGCGGCCCGACCTGCGGCGCGGCCGGCGGGTCGACCTGTCCTTCGGCGCACCGATGGGCATCGGGCCCGGCGAGGATCCCACGGCGTGGACGCGGGAGCTCGGCGCGCGCCTCACCCGCCAGCTCGAGGACCTGCAGCGGCTGCCGCACCACGTGCCCGCCCACGGCGAGCCTGCGCCGTGGTACCCCGCGCACCTGGGTGGGCACGCGCCGACCCGCGCCGAGGCGGCCCACCTCGACGTGGTGCCTCGATCGGCAGTCAGTCCGACGTGGGGGCCGCAGTAGGCCGTTCGGGGCTGGCGCCGTCCGTCTCCGGCGGGGGCGTGCGGGCCTCCGTGCGCTTCGCGCGCTGCTGCTCGAGCCAGCCGAGCGGGTTCGTGAACGGCTCCAGCACCCGGCGTACGGGCGGGCTGGCGAGCAGGAGCGCGAGGCCGACCGCGCCGAGGATGGTCAGGACCAGCCCGAGCACCGGGTGGGCGGTCGTGAAGTCCGGCCAGCCGATCGCCAGGAACGTCTTGATCACGAAGCCGTGGAACAGGTAGATCACCATCGTCGCGGTGCCCATCGTGGTGAACCAGCCGAGCGGGCGGCGCGGGATCAGCGACATGGCCGCGAACGCGCCCAGCAGGCCCATCATCATCACGGTGAGCCGGGTCTGGAAGACGATCTCGTTGTCGATCGGGATGTCGGCGTAGCCCGTGTCGTACCAGAGCAGCGCGGAGTCGGTCCACGCGTCGGTGTAGGCAGCCATCACCCCGATCCCGACCAGCGTCGGCACCGCTGCGATCCGTACCCAGACGTCGTCGAGGTGTGCGAGGTGGCGCGGCTTGAGGTGCAGGCCGAGGACGAAGAACGGCAGCAGGCCGAGGAAGCGGGGAATCATCAGGGAGTCGTCGGTCCACAGCCCGCCGAGCAGGCTGACGATCACTGACAGCGGTAGGAACAGCCAGTGCCGCTTGAGGATCGGCGTCACCAGGCGCCACATCAGCAGCACGATCAGGTACCACATGGTCCAGTGCGGGACGAGCCAGATCGGTCCCTGCACGCCCTCGCCGACCACGTCGCGCCGGAAGAAGAACAGCGCCGGCTCGAAGAGGAGGTAGGGGATGGCGAGGGTGTAGAGCAGGCTCTTCATCCGGCGGCGGTCCCACTCGAAGGACTTGGACAGGTAGCCGCTCACGAAGACGAACGCGGGGATGTGCCACAGGTAGATGAAGTCGTAGACCCAGTGGCTGCCCGCGGTGGCCTCGACCAGGCCGATGGCGTGCCCGATGACGACCAGGGTGACCAGCACCATCTTGACGTTGTCGAGCCACGGATCACGGGACGCGGGGGACACGACGCTCACGCTACTTCACTAGGTTGGGGGCATGGGATCCCTTCCGCAGCGTCAGCGCGTGGGGGCGTACGCCGTCATGCTCCGCGAGCACGAGGGGAGGGTCGAGGTGCTCCT
Source organism: uncultured Actinomycetota bacterium (assembly GCA_963711175.1). Lineage (GTDB taxonomy): Bacteria > Actinomycetota > Actinomycetes > Propionibacteriales > Nocardioidaceae > Nocardioides. The sequence goes on along the minus strand of CAVQDC010000019.1, from coordinate 26,646 downwards.
GAGCAGGCTCGCGCCGAAGGTCTCGCGCACCGAGCTGTGGACACTGCCGGGCGGTGGGATCGACCACGGCGAGGACCCGCGCGCTGCGGTCGTCCGCGAGATCCACGAGGAGGCCGGGCTCGACGCGACCGTCAGCGAGACCGCCCACGTCTACAGCGCCCACCTGCCGCGGGCTTCGCGCGACGGGCTCCTGGTGGACGCCCACGCGGTCCGCATCGTCTACGCCGGCTGGGTGGCTCCCGACGCGCCGGACCCCCGTGTGCTCGAGGTCGACGGCTCCACCGTCGATGCCGCCTGGAAGCCTCTCGACGACGTCGTCTCGGGTGTCGTCCCGACGGCCGGCCTGGTCGGCGAGGCGCTCGCCGACCACCTGCCCTTCCGACTGCAACGCGTGGCGGCGTACGCCTTCGTGCGCCGGGCCGACGCCGTCCTGCTCACCCGCCTCTCCGCGCGCGCCGCGCACCCGGGCAGGTGGACCCTGCCCGGCGGTGGCATCGACCACGGCGAGCACCCGTCCGTCGCGCTGGCCCGCGAGGTCGAGGAGGAGTGCGGGCTCGCGTGCGACGTGGGTGCGCTGCTGGGTGTGCACGACACCCACTTCGCCGGCAACGCACCGTCCGGCCGGCTCGAGGACTACCACGGTGTGCACCTGCTCTATGCCGCGACGGTCGGGGACGAGGAGCCGCAGGTCCGGGAGGTCGACGGGACCTCCGACGCGGCTGCCTGGGTGTCCGTCGCCTCGATCGAGTCGGGCGAGGTCGACGTGCTCGAGCTGGTCCGATACGCCCTCGGCCTCGACGCGCCTCCGAAGGGGATCGACCATGGCTGAGTCCGTCTTCACCTACGCCGCACCCGGCCTGAAGTTCGGGCGGGGCGCGAGCGCCGAGATCGGCTGGGACGTCCAACAGCTCGTCGCGACCGCCGGGGGAGAGGCACGACGCGTGCTCCTCGTCACCGACCCCGGTGTCGCCGCGACGGGCCACCCCGACCGGATCGCCGACGCGATGCGGGACCAGGGCCTCGACGTCACCGTCTTCACCGGTGCCCGCGTCGAGCCGACGGACGCGTCGATGGAGGAGGCGATCGCCTTCGCCCGCGACGCCGGGCCCTTCGATGCCGTCGTCGCAGTGGGCGGCGGCTCGGCCATCGACACGGCCAAGGCGGTCGACCTGCTCCTCACCAACTCCGGCACCCTCATGGACTACGTCAACGCACCCGTCGGCGGCGGGCGGCCGCCCGAGCAGCCCCTCCTGCCCCTGGTCGCGGTGCCGACCACCACCGGCACCGGCGCCGAGTCGACCACGATCTGCGTCCTCGACGTGCTCGCCCTCAAGGTCAAGACCGGAATCTCGCACGCGCGGCTGCGACCGACCCTCGCCGTCGTGGACCCCGACCTCTCGATGACGCAGCCGTCGATGGTCACGGCGTCGTGCGGGATGGACATCCTGTGCCACGCGCTCGAGAGCTGGACCGCCCGCTGGTTCGGCGACTTCGACGCCAAGCGGCCCGAGCAGCGGGTGCCCTACTGCGGCGCCAACCCGATCGCCGACATGTGGTCGGAGAAGGCGCTCGGCCTGCTCGCCGGCGCCTTCCGTACGGCCGTACGTGACGGCTCGGACACCGACGCCCGCGAGCAGATGGCGCTGGCGGCCACCTTCGCCGGGCTCGGCTTCGGCAACGCCGGCGTCCACGTGCCGCACGCGTGTGCGTACCCGATCGCCGGCCGGGTGCGTGACTACCGGCCCGCCGGCTACCCCGACGCCGAGCCGATCGTGCCGCACGGGATGGCGGTCGTGATGACGGCGCCGGCCGCCTTCGCGCTGACGTTCGAGGCGTCGCCGGAGCGCCACCTCCGGGCCGCCGAGCTGCTCGGCGGCACCACGTCCTCCGGTGGACCGGACACCCTGCCGGCGGTGCTGCGCGGCCTGATGCGCGACGTCGGACTGCCGAGCGGGCTCGCCGAGATCGGCTACGGCGACGCGGACGTCGACGACCTGGTGGTCGGAGCCCTCCAGCAGCAGCGCCTGCTCGCCACCGCGCCGATCGAGGTCACCGCCGACGACCTGGTGACGGTCTTCCGCGGCTCGCTCGAGCACTGGTGATCCGCCGGAGCGGACGGACCTAGGATGACGGGATGAACCCCCGCCACCGCCGACTCGTCATCCCGGTGGCGCTGGGGGCGCTCATCCTCATCGTCGTCCTCGCTGCAGTCCTGTGAGCGACGACTGGGAGCGGCTCCGGTCGGCGATCCTCGATGCCGACGAGCTGGTGCGGGCGTTGGCCAGCGGTCGGCGCAAGGGGCATCCGGTGCCCGTGGTCGAGGGTCGCGAGGTGGCCCGCGTCGAGGTGCGCACCGTCGACCTCAAGTCCGGTCGCCACCTGCAGGTGACGTCGTACGACGACACGCAGGCGCACACCGCCAACTACCTGGCCGGGGAGGAGGCGGAGGCGGCGGTGCACGCCCTGACGGCGCAGCCGTTCGCCCACTGGCACGTCGACACGACGACCCACACGCACCAGGCGCGGGTGACGAAGAAGGGCGCCGTCCTCGTGCACACCTCCGCGCGGAAGGAGACCGTCGCGACCTCGCGCGGCCACGACCGCGACAAGGGTCGGCTGCTGCGCGAGGACGACCCGGCGCTGGTCGCGCTGGGCATCAGCGACGCCGAGGGACGCGTCAAGCCGAGCCGCCAGGCGAAGTACCGCCAGGTCGAGGAGTTCCTCCGGCTGCTCGACTCGAGCCTCAGCGACGGGCTCGCCAAGGGCCACGTGCGCACGCCGACGCCCGAGGACCCGTTGCGCGTCGTGGACCTCGGGTGCGGCAACGCCTACCTCACCTTCGCCGCCCACCAGTTCCTCACCGGTCCGGTCGCCGAGGGCGGCCGCGGACTGCCCGTCCGGATGACGGGGGTCGACGTGCGGCAGCAGTCGGCCGACCACAACTCCGCGATCGCAGCCCGGCTGGGCATCGAGGCCCACTTCGTCGTGGGGTCGATCTCGGACGTACGGCTGGAGCAGGCGCCCGACGTCGTCCTGGCCCTGCACGCCTGTGACACGGCGACCGACGACGCCCTCGCCCGCGCGGTCGAGTGGGGGGCGCCGTTGGTGCTGGCGGCACCGTGCTGCCATCACGACATCGCGGCCCAGCTCAGGAAGTCGCCGCCCCCGGCGCCCTACTCCGCGCTCACCCGCGACGGCATCCTGCGCGAGCGGCTGGCCGACACGCTCACCGACGCCCTGCGCGCCGAGCTGCTGCGGGGCTTGGGCTACCGGGTCGACGTCGTGCAGTTCGTGGAGAGCGCGCACACGCCCCGCAACACGATGATCCGCGCCGTCCAGGTCCCGGGTGGCGCGGGCACGGACACCGAGTACGACGACCTGCTGGCAGCCTGGGGCGTGCAGCCCCGGCTGGGCGTGCTGCTCAACCGGCCAAGCCTCAACCGGCCAAGCCTCAACCGGCCAAGCCTCAACCGGTGAACAGGGCCGAGGCCTTCACCAGCGTCTGCCAGAGGCCGTAGGCCAGCGGGACCCCGACCAGGGCCCACGTCAGGGCCACGATCGCGGGGCTGGTCGTGGTGGTGGTGTCGTCGGTCATCGGGTGGCCTCCTGCCGCTCGGTGATGCGGTCCTCGTTGGCTGCGTGCGCGTCGTGGTCGAAGTGGGTGTCCGCGACGGGCTTGATCATCAGGTTGGCGACGAAGCCGACCGCCAGCACCCCGACCATGGTCAGAAGTGCGGGGCGGTAGTCGGCGGCCACCAGGTTGCCCGGCTCGCCGACGGTGTCGAGGATGCCGTTGACGATGAGCGGTCCGGCCACGCCTGCGGCCGCCCACGCGGTGAGCAGCCGACCGTGGATGGCGCCGACCTCGAGGGTGCCGAACAGGTCCTTGAGGTAGGCCGGAACCGTCGCGAAGCCACCGCCGTAGTAGGAGATGATCACGACCGCGAGGGCCACGAAGACGACGGTCGAGCTGCTGCCGAAGAGCGCGAGCAGCAGGTAGAGCACCAGGCCGACGCCGAGATACATCACGTAGGTGGGCTTGCGGCCGATGCGGTCGGAGAGGCTCGACCACACGAAGCGGCCGAGCATGTTGGCCAGCGACAGCACGCCGACGAACCCGCCGGCGGCGGCCGCCGAGATGGAGCTGTCGCCGTTCTCACGGAAGAAGTCCTGGATCATCGGGGCGGCCTGCTCGAGGATGCCGATGCCCGCGGTGACGTTGCAGAACAGCACGACCCACAGGAAGTAGAACTGCGGCGTGCGGATGGCCTGCGAGGCGCGTACGAGTGCTCCGTTGGTGCCCGGTGAGTGCTCGGCGGTGCTGTCGTCACCGTGGCCGGGCGGCACCCGGACGAGCGCAGCGCCGATGAGCATGAAGACGGTGTAGATGATCCCGAGGGTGACGAAGGTCGACGCGAGGGCCGATCCGGATGCCACGGCACCGGGCTCGGTCGACACGAAGCCGGGGTCGTACACCGCCATCAGCTTGTTGGACAACGGTGAGGCGATCAGCGCGCCACCACCGAATCCCATGATCGCCATGCCGGTGGCGAGGCCCGGACGGTCGGGGAACCACTTGATCAGCGTCGACACCGGGGAGATGTAGCCGATGCCGAGGCCGATGCCGCCGATGACGCCATAGCCGAGGTAGAGCAGCCAGAGCTGGCCCGATGCGATGCCGGCCGACCCGACCATGAAGCCCACGCCCCAGCACAGGGCGGCTGCGAGCATCGCCTTGCGGGGACCGGACCGTTCGACCCACGTGCCCAGCACGGCGGCGGAGAGCCCGAGCATCACGATCGCGATCGAGAACACCCAGCCGATCGCGGTGAGGCTGGTGTCGAAGGTGGCGACCAACGAGTTCTTGAAGACCGAGAATGCGTAGACCTGGCCGATGGACAGGTGGACGGCGAGGGCCGCCGGCGGGATCAGCCAGCGGCTGTATCCGGGCCCGGCAACGATCGCCTGCTTGTCGAGGCGCGACATGGTCGTCCTTTCCGAGGGGGTGACGACCGTCACGCTACGAAGAGGTGGTTGATCCGTCATCGACCTCAGGGGTGGGACCGCGACGAGCGGTCGTCCCGGCGCGACGAACGGCTCGCGGCTACGGTGGCGCGGTGAGGCGACGACGGGTGGTGGTGGGCGCGATCGTGGCGCTGCCGTTCCTGATGGGCGCGGCCGCCGGCACGACGGGCGCGGACGACCGGGTGTTCCGGTTCACCGACCCTGCGATCGTGGAGTCGAGCGGACTCGTCGTCGTCGGCGGGCTGGTCATCACCACCAACGACTCGGGGGACTCCGGGCGCGTCTTCGCGGTCGACCCGCGCACGGGCGACACGGTCGGCGTGACGTCGTGGACCCCCGAGCCGACTGACGTGGAGGCCCTGGCGCCCGCCGGACCAGGTCACGTGTGGGTCGCCGACATCGGGGACAACCAGGCGGCCAGGAGCTCCGTCGAGGTCCTCCGCGTGCCCGTGGGCCAGGGCGACCGGGCGGTCAGTCCCGAGACCTACGAGCTGGTCTACCCCGACGGCGCCCGCGACGCCGAGGCGCTGCTGCGACACCCGCTGACCGGGCAGCTGTTCCTGGTCACCAAGGGCGTCTTCGCCGGCACCGTGTACGCCGCCCCGGTGCCGCTCCGGGCCGACCGGCCGAACCGCCTCGTGGAGGTGGGGGAGGCGCCCGGCATCGTCACCGACGCGACGTTCCTGCCGGGCGGCGGCGGGGTCGTGATGCGTACGTACTCCCAGGCTCACCTGGCGTCGTTCCCGTCCTGGGAGCCGGTCGCGTCGTGGAACCTGCCCGCCCAGGACCAGGGCGAGGGCATCGCCCTCGCCGGCCGCCGGCTGCTCGTCAGCACCGAGGGCGTCCGGTCCGCCGTGCTGGCGGTGCCGCTTCCGCCCGAGGCCGGTCCGACTCGACCTGCAGGGGCCGGCGTGGACCGCGCTCCGCTGGCTCGCGACGGCGTACGGCCTCCCGCTCCCCGGCTGAGGTCGATCAGGCGAGTGCGGCGTCGAGCGCGGCCTGCACGTGGAGGGTGGTGCAGGGGAAGACCGGGAGCTCGACGTCGGCCTGCTTGACCAACAGCTCGAGCTCGGTGCAGCCGAGGAGCACGCCGCCGGCACCCGCGTCCCACAGCTCCTCGATGATCGAGACGACGCGACTGCGCGTGCGGGGGAGGACGACGCCGTGGACGAGCTCCTCGTAGATCGCGTCGTTGAGGACGTCGTGGTGGGAGGCATCAGGCACGATCACGGAGAGGCCGTGGCTGGCCAGCCGGTCGACGAAGAACGACTCCGACATCGCGACCTTGGTGCCGATCAGGCCGACGGTCTCGACGCCAGCAGCGCGTACGGCGGCTGCGACGACGTCGGCGAGGTGCAGGACCGGGATGTCCACGGCCTCCTCGACCTGGTCGGCGACCTTGTGGAACGTCGTGGTGCACAGCAGCAGGAAGTCGGCGCCCGCGCGCTCGACGCCCTGCGCGGCGTCGGCCAGCAGGGCCCCGATCTGGTCCCAGCGCTCGTCGTCCTCGAGGTGGGTGATCTCGGCGAAGTCCACGGTCGTCATCGCCAGCCGCGGGCTCGCGAGGCCGCCGAGCCGCTCGCGCATCCCGAGGTTGAGGTCGCGGTAGTAGGCCGCGCTGCTCTCCCAGCTCATCCCGCCGACGAGTCCGATGGTCTTCACGCGCGGCAGTCTTCCACGTCCTATGTGCGGTGGACCTTGTGTGCCGCGGCTTGGGCACGGGGCTTGATGACCAGCTCGTCGATGTCGACGTGCGAGGGCCGCGTGGCCACCCACGCGATCGCGTCGGCGACGTCCTCGGCGAGCAGCGGGTGGTCCACGCCGGCGTACACCGCGTCGGCCTTCGCCCGGTCGCCACCGAAGCGGTTGACGGCGAACTCGTCGGTGCGCACCATGCCGGGCGCGACCTCGCAGATGCGGATGGGTTCGCCGTTGAGCTCGAGCCGCAGCGTCTCGGAGACGACCTTCACGGCGTGCTTGGCGGCGGTGTAGCCCGCGCCGCCCTCGTACGCCCAGCGTCCCGCCGTCGAGCCGACGTTGACGATGACACCGTCGCCGCTGGCGCGCAGTGCGGGCAGCAGTGCCTTCGTCACCCGGACCAGGCCGAGGACGTTGATGTCGTACATCCACTGCCAGCCGTCGAGGTCTGCCGAGTCGACCCGATCGGCGCCCACCGCGCCGCCGGCGTTGTTGACCAGAACGTCGCAGGTGGGCACAGCGGCGGCCAGCGCAGCGACGGATGCGTCGTCGGTGACGTCGCAGGTGACCGCGTCACCGCCGATCTCCGCGGCGAGCTCCTCGATGCGTTCGGTGCGGCGGGCCGCGCACACGACGCGGAACCCCTGCGCGGCGAGCGCGCGGGCAGTCGCGGCACCGATGCCGCTGGAAGCGCCGGTGACGACGGCGGTACGGGTCAGGGTGCGGTCCTCGCTCATGCGGCCATCCTGCCAAGATCCTCGGCTGCCAAGATACGGGGGTGATCATCGCGGCGGCTGACGGTTCGGCACTCGGCAACCCGGGTCCGGCCGGCTGGGCGTGGTACGTCGACGACGGCTGCTGGGCGTCGGGCGGCTGGCCGCACGGCACCAACAACATGGGCGAGCTGATGGCGGTCCTCGACCTGCTCCAGCAGACCGCGCACCTCGACGAGCCCCTGCAGGTCTACTGCGACAGCACCTACGTCATCAACGCCGTCACCAAGTGGATGAAGGGCTGGAAGCGCAAGGGCTGGAAGAAGGGCGACGGCAAGCCCGTGATGAACGTCGAGCTGATGAAGGCGCTCGACGCCGCCATGGAGGGACGCTGGGACAGCGTCGAGTACGTCTGGGTCAAGGGCCACGCCGGGCACGCCCTCAACGAGGCGGCCGACGTGCGCGCCAACGCCGCGGCGACGGCGTACCGCGACGGCCGCCTGCCCGACCCGGGTCCCGGTTTCGCCCACAGCGTCGTGGCCCACCCCGCAGCCAGCGTCGGGCAGGTCGAGCCGGAGCCCGACCTCTTCTCCGGGCTCGAGGTCGAGGACGAGGTCTCGGACGAGGAGCACGTGGTCGCGATGGAGCGCGCGCTGCTGACCACCGACGTACGCACGGACCGGGCCGCGGTCGCCGCCCTGCTGCACGCCGACTGGCAGGAGGTCGGTCGATCCGGACGGCTCTGGACGCGCGACGACATCCTCGCCGAGATCGGGCCGATCGCTCCGGTGGAGCTCGAGGTCGTCTCGACCGACCGGCTCGGACCGGACACGATCCTGCTGCTGTGGCGCGCGGGCGCCGACGGGCGCTCGACGCTGCGGAGCAGCCTCTGGGTGCGACACGGCGGGCAGTGGCAGCAGCGCTTCCACCAGGGCACCGACGAGGCGTGAGCCGGGCAGTCGGCTCGTGGCACACTCTCGGGGTGCATCTCGCCAAGCTCTCCGCCGGAGCCGCCCTCCTGGGTGGCCTGCTGTGGATCGCGTACGCGCTGCTCGGCGGCGGCAGCGACCCCGTGCCGGCCACGCTCCACGTCGTCGGTCTCGCGTTCATCGTGGTGGCCGCCGCGGTCTTCGGGAGCACGCTGGTCAAGAGTGACGCGGTCGGGATGCGCGTCACGGTCGGCCTGGCGTCCGGTCTGCTCGCGCTGGCGCTGGTCGAGGCGTTCCGGGTCGCCGACAACGCCTGGTACGACGGGTTCTGGGGGATCGTCGCGGCCCTGATCGGCGGCATCGCGCTCATCCGCGGGCGGGGCAGGACGCCACGGCGACCGAGCACCGGTGGCGCGCACTCGCGCTGATCCACCCCTCGAGGCGCCCGCGGGGAATCCCCCGACGCGGTCCGTGGTTGCACCGGAGGTGCTCTGACACGGGCGCACCGACGACCGGTGGACGAAGGAGGCGCGCGTGGGCGAGCGGGTGGCGATGATCAGCCTGCACACCTCACCCCTGGACCAACCGGGGACGGGTGACGCGGGCGGCATGAACGTCTACGTGATCGAGCTCGCGAAGCGCCTCGGCGCCCAGGGCATCGACGTCGACGTCTTCACCCGGGCGACCTCGTCGACGCTGCCCCAGGTGGTCGAGGCGGCCGACCGCGTGCTTGTGCGCCACATCGCCGCCGGCCCGTTCGAGGGCCTCGCCAAGGGCGAGCTGCCCGGCCAGCTGTGCACCTTCGCGCGCGAGGTGCTGCGCGCCGAGGCGCTGCAGCCGCTCGGCCACTACGACGCTGTGCACTCCCACTACTGGCTCTCCGGCCAGGTCGGTGCCCTCGCCCGCGACCGGTGGAACGTGCCGCTCGTGCACTCCATGCACACGATGGCCAAGGTCAAGAACGAGGCGCTCGCCGCGGGCGACACCCCCGAGCCGCTCTCGCGGGTGATCGGTGAGGAGCAGGTGGTCGAGGCTGCTGACCTCCTCGTCGCCAACACCGACACCGAGGCCCGCCAGCTCGTCGACCTGTACGACGCCAACCCCGACGCGGTCGAGGTGATCCACCCGGGGGTCGACCTCGACGTCTTCAGGCCTCGCGGTCGCGCCGAGGCGCGCCGCGAGCTCGGCCTCCCGGAGGACGCGGCCGTGCTGATGTTCGCCGGCCGCATCCAGCCGCTCAAGGCACCGGACGTGCTGCTGCGCGCGGTCGGGGTGATGCTCGAGCAGGACCCGTCGCTGCGCCAGCGCCTCGTCGTACCCGTCGTCGGCGGTCCCTCCGGCTCGGGCCTGGAGCACCCGACCGCGCTGGCCGACCTGGCCACCGAGCTCGGCATCGCCGACGTCGTGCGGTTCGTGCCGCCGGTCTCGCAGGCCGACCTCGCCGTCTGGGCCTCGGCGGCCACCGCCGTGGCGGTCCCGTCCTACAACGAGTCCTTCGGACTCGTCGCGGTCGAGGCACAGGCCACCGGCACGCCCGTGGTGGCCGCCGCCGTCGGTGGGCTGACCACCGTCGTGCGCGACGAGGTCAGCGGACTCCTCGTCGACACCCACGAGCCCCGCGACTGGGCCGCCGCGCTGCGCCGGCTCGTCGACGACCCTGCCCTCGTCGAGAAGCTCGGCCGCGGTGCGATCGCGCACGCCCAGGAGTTCAGCTGGGAGCACACGGCCGACCGCACCCTGGCGGCGTACGAGCGCGCGGCGAGCCGGATGCGTGCTGAAATGGTCTCGTGAAGGAGCTCGAGGTCGTCCGCGCCTACCTGGCCGACAACGAGATCGAGCACGACGAGATGTCCCGTGAGGGCGTCGAGGGTGCGAGCTTCTCCCTGAGCCTGCCGGGCGAGAAGAAGCTCCAGACGCCCGTCCGGCTCGATGTCGGTCCGCACGCGCTCGGTGTCCACGCGTTCGTCTGCCGCAATCCCGACGAGAACCACGGACGGGTCCACCGCTGGCTGCTCGAGCGCAACCTGCGGATGTACGCCGTCTCGTTCGCCGTCGACCGGACCGGCGACATCTACCTCGAGGCGCGGCTGCCGCTCGCCTCCGTGACCGCTGACGAGCTCGACCGGATCCTCGGCTCGGTGCTGGCCAACGCCGACGAGTCGTTCAACGCGATCCTCGAGCTCGGCTTCGCCTCGTCCATCCGCAAGGAGTGGGCGTGGCGGATCTCGCGCGGCGAGTCGACCCGCAACCTCGAGGCGTTCCGGGGCTGGCTCGAGGCCGGCTCCGACCCCACGCCCTAGGCAGCCCTCGGCTTGCGGCGGGTCATGAGCACGCCGACGATCGCGAGCGCGCCACCGACGAACGTCAATGACGGCGGCACCTCGTCGATCGTCAGCCAGGCGATCAGGGTCGCGATGCCGGGCACCAGGAACGTGGTGAGCGACAGCGAGCCTGCGTCGGTGTGCGTGAGGGCGTAGGCCCAGGTGGTGAAGGCGACGGCGGTGGGCAGCACGCCGAGGTAGATGATCCACCACAGCTCGGCCCCGCCGTCGGCGACGATGCCCGGGAGGTCGCCCGAGAAGGGCAGGCAGATCACGGCGCCCGTCAGGAACGACACGAACACGACCTGCACCGACGGCAGGCGACGCAGCAGCACCTTCTGGGTGAGGACTCCGACGGCGTACATCGCCGCGGCGACGAGCACGAGCAGCACGCCCAGCAGGCTGGCGTCCGCATCCGTCGACGAGCCGCGCGCGATCACCGCGACGCCGGCGAACCCGACGACCATGCCGGCGAGCAGCCAGTGGTGGAGGCGCTCGCCGAAGAGCGGTACGGCGAGCAGCGCCACGAGGACCGGTCCGATCTGGATGATCATCGCCGCCGTGCCGGCGTCGACGTGGCGCTCGCCGGCGTTGAGGGCGAGGTTGTAGACGCCGAACCAGCCGACGCCGCCCAGGGCGAGCAACATCCACTCACGTCGGGTGGGTGCCACCCAGCCGCGCCGCAGCACCAGGGGGAGCACGACCAGCGCGGCGACGAGCAGCCGGCCCGCGCCGAGGGCTCCGGGGCTCACGTCGTGCGCGACGTGACGGATCACCACGAACGCCGAGGCCCACATGACGAGCGTGACCCCGCCTGCCGCGACGGGGAGCCAGGCCGGCGGCGCGGAGGTCGCTGAGGGAGTGGTCCCGGCGTCGGAGGATCGGGTCGTCGTCACGGGTCAAGACTAGGTACGGTCATGACCGGCCGCCAGCGCATTTCGGACGTCGTACGGCGAGATCCCGCCGGACCCGTCAGCCTTCCATGACGTGGGGGAGGGCGTCCGACTCGACAGTGACCCGCCAGCCGTCGCCGGTCGCCTCGAGCGCCGGGACGTCGGGATCCGGGGCGGCGGTCCGGTCGAGCGGTCGGCCGGTGGCCGCGTCGAGCACCGTCACGGTCGCAGGGGCGTCGGCCGCGCCCTCCCGCACGGTCACCACCGCCTGGCTGCCTCGCGCCCGCACCCGGAGCAGTGATGAGGCGGCGACTGTGGGCGCGAGGGCGCGCCACCGCACCGTGCCCGTGCTGAGGTCGATGCCGTAGACCGATCCGTCGGAGCTCGTGACCACCAGCACCTGCCCGACCGGCGTCAGGGTGGGCTCGCGCAGCACGGGGAGGGTGGCGTCCCACCGGCTGTCCCCGCCCCCGGCGTACTGGGTCAGGGACACGGGGCCGTCCTCCCGGGGAAGGACGTAGAGGTGCTCGCCGACGACGTACGCCTGCAGCTGCCGACCCGGCATGGTCAGCTGGCTGCCGGCGAGCTCGCCGGTGCCCGCGCCCTCCTCGACCCTGTCGCCTCTCACGGTCTCGCCGTCGTCGTCGACGGTGTACACGAACCCGCCGGCGACCCCCACCGCCTCCCCATCCCCCGTGCGGACCACATCGCCGTCCTCGAGGTCCAGCGCAGTCCAGCCGCACGGGTGCCGGACGAGCACGTAGCCGCCGCCGACCGACGGGGGATGCTCGGTGACGCGGGTCCTCGTCTGCCAGGACCGTCCGTCGGGGCCGGTCGCCATGACCAGCGCGGACCCGCCTGTCGGGCAGTCTCGCCCGTCATCGCGGGAACACCCCACGAGCGTGGCGAGGAGGCAGGCCAGGGCGACTGCCGTTCGTCCTGCATTCGTCGCGTACGTCACGCCGTTCGGACGTACGCCAGAGCGCCGCGGTTGCGTCGCGGCTCGACGTCCGGCTCAGAGGTCGAGCTTGTAGCCCAGCCCGCGCACCGTGACGAGGTAGCGGGGGTCGCTCGGGTCGGGCTCGAGCTTCGCGCGGAGCCGCTTGACGTGCACGTCGAGGGTCTTGGTGTCGCCGACGTAGTCGGAGCCCCACACCCGGTCGATGAGCTGGCCGCGGGTGAGCACGCGGCCCGGGTTGCGCAGGAACATCTCGAGCAGCTCGAACTCCTTGAGCGGCAGCCGCTGCTCGCTGCCGTCGACGGTGACGACGTGGCGCTCGACGTCCATCCGCACCGGGCCGGCCTCGAGGGTGTCGGGCATCAGCTCGGGCTCCTGGCCGCGGCGCAGCACGGCGCGGATCCGGGCGACGAGCTCGCGCGGGGAGTACGGCTTGGTGACGTAGTCGTCGGCGCCGAGCTCGAGGCCGACGACCTTGTCGACCTCGTCGTCCTTCGCGCTGACCATGATCACCGGGACCGACGAGGAGGCGCGGATCTGACGGCACACCTCGGTGCCGGGGATGCCGGGCAGCATGAGGTCGAGCAGCACGATGTCGGGGCCGAAGCGGTCGAACTCGATGAGGGCGGTGTTGCCGTCGGCGGCGATCGCCACCTCGAAGCCCTCCTTGCGGAGCATGTAGGCGAGCGCGTCGCTGTAGCTCTCTTCGTCCTCGACGACGAGTACGCGGGTCATGGATGTGTCTCCTGCGGGGTGCTGCGGATGGGTGTGGATCCGGTCTCGGTGTCGCCCGGCACCACGACCTCGACGGGTGTGGTGCCCGAGCCGTGCTCCGGGCTGGAGTTGCGGGGGAGCGTCAGCGTGAACGTCGATCCCTGTCCCTGGACCGACCACACCGCGATGTCGCCGCCGTGGGTGGCCGCGACGTGCTTGACGATCGACAGGCCGAGGCCGGTGCCGCCCGTCGAGCGGTGCCGCGCAGGGTCGACGCGGTAGAACCGCTCGAAGATCCGCTCGATGTCCTCGGCGGGGATGCCGATCCCCTGGTCGACCACGGAGATCTGCACCTGGTCGCCCTCGGAGCGGGTCGTCACGACGACCCGCGAACCACTGCCGGAGTAGGCGACGGCGTTGGCGACGAGGTTGCTGACGGCAGCGCCGATCTGCTCCTGGGAGCCGAACACCTCGAGCCCGTGCTCGCCGCGCGACTCGACGGTGATGTCCTTGGCGGCGGCCTCCATCGCGCCCGTGTCGACGGCGGTGGCGACGGCGGCGTCGAGGTCGACCATCACCGGCTTCTCGAGCGGGTCGTGGCCCTGGAGCCGCGAGAGCTCGATGATCTGCTGCACCAGCTTGGAGAGCCGGTCGCTCTCGGTGCGCATCCGGCCCGCGAACCGCTGGACGGCCTCCGGGTCGTCGGACGCGTCGGTGACTGCCTCCGCGAGCAGGCGGATGGCGCCGACCGGGGTCTTGAGCTCGTGGCTGACGTTGGCCACGAAGTCGCGGCGTACCTCCTCCACGCGCTTCTCCCGCGTCCGGTCCTCGATCAGTGCGAGCACCAGCCGCGCGCCGAGCGGGGCGACGCGAGCGGTCAACGTACGAGCCGTGCCGCCGGCAGGCGCCGGCATCTCGAGCTCGCTCTCCCGGATCTGCCCGTCGCGGCGCACCTGCGCGACGACGTCGAGGAGCTCGGGGGCGACCAGGGTGTTGCCGCGCACCAGCCCGAAGGCGTACGCCGGCGCCGAGGCCTTGAGGACGTGGTCGGACTCGTCGAGGACGACCGCGCTCGATCGCAGGATGCTGAGCACCGCAGCGACACCGGCCTGGACGACCGGCTCCTCGACCTCGGGGAGGGTGTGGCGCTGGCGGTCGCTGATGTGCCACGCGAGCACCGCGCCGCCCGCCATCACGGCTCCGACGATCGCGGCCAGACCAGCCTGCATCGTCGGATCCACGCTCACATCGTACGCAACCGGCGCGCCCGCCCCGACCGGCTCGGCGTCCGGCACGGAGTGTTCACGCGCCGTTCATCGCACACCCCTGTCCGTTCGCTTCGAGTGCCTAGGGTCCGGTCCATGCGTGAGGCTTTCCATGACCAGCTCGACGGCATCTTCGCCGACCTGTCCGACATCTGCGGGCAGGTCGAGGTCGCCGTACGAGAGGCCACCAAGGCACTGATGACCGGCGACATCCACACCGCCGACCAGGTGATCAGCGGTGACAAGGCGATCGATGCCGCCCGGGAGCGGGTGGACGACACGTCGTTCCAGCTGCTGTCCCTGCAGCAGCCGGTCGCCGGTGACCTGCGGATGATCGTCTCGGCGCTCCGGATGGTGAGCGAGCTCGAGCGGATGGGCGACCTCTCCGTCCACGTCGCCAAGATCGCCCGCCTGCGCCAGCCGCAGGTCGCCGTCCCCGAGGAGCTGCGCCCCACGATGGAGCGGATGGCCGAGGTTGCCGAGGACATGGTCCGTCGGGTGCGCGGCATCATCATCGACCGCGACGTCGAGGCCGCCATCGAGCTCGGCCGCGACGACGAGGTGATGGACCAGCTCCGGCGCCGCAGCTTCACCGAGCTGCTCTCGACCGACTGGAAGCACGGCGTCGAGGCCGCGGTCGACATCGCCCTGCTGGGTCGCTACTACGAGCGGATCGCCGACCACTCCGTGTCGGTCGCCAACCGGGTGGTCTTCGTCGTCACCGGCCAGCGCCCCGAGCGCGACTAGCAAGTTCTCATCCGCCCTGTGGCGCGGTGCGGGAGGCAGGTTTTCCTTGCACAGGAGGTGTCTCACTCACCACTGGCGGGAGTGCCGGCTACGAGCGGTGCGTGAGGCATGTTTTCCTCGCGCGGAAGTTGTCCCACACACCGCTCGAGTGGTCGTAGGTCGTGGAGGAGCTGCTCAGCGGCCCTGGTTCGCCACGGCGGCGGCAGCCGCAGCGGCGGCCTCGGGGTCGAGGTACTCGCCGCCGGCGACGGTGGGCTGCATCGACTCGTCGAGGCGGTAGAGCAGGGGCATGCCGGTCGGGATGTTGAGCCCGGCGATGTCCTCGTCGCTGATGCCGTCGAGGTGCTTGACCAGCGCGCGCAGGCTGTTGCCGTGGGCGGCGACCAGGACCGTCTTGCCGCCCTGGAGGTCGGGCACGATCTCGGCGTCCCAGTAGGGCAGGAAGCGCGCGATGACGTCCTTGAGGCACTCGGTGCGAGGGAGCTCGTCGCCGAGGTCGGCGTACTGCGGGTCGCCGGCCTGCGACCACTGGTCGGAGTCGTCGAGGGGAGGCGGGGGCGTGTCGAACGAGCGGCGCCAGAGCATGAACTGCTCCTCGCCGTACTCCTCGAGGGTCTGCTTCTTGTCCTTGCCCTGGAGCGCTCCGTAGTGGCGCTCGTTGAGCCGCCAGGAGCGCTTCACGGGGATCCAGTGCCGGTCGGCGGCGTCGAGCGACAGCGCGGCGGTGTTGATCGCGCGGCGCTGGAGCGACGTGTGGACGACGTCGGGCAGGATGCCGGCCTCGCGGATCAGCTCGCCGCCGCGCACGGCCTCGCCCCGGCCCTTCTCGGTGAGGGCGACGTCGACCCAGCCCGTGAACAGGTTCTTGGCGTTCCACTCGCTCTCGCCGTGGCGGAGCAGGACGAGGGTGTGGGTCACGAGGCGTCCATGCCTTCCCAGTAGCCGGTGTCGTCGGAGACGACCGGGACGTTGAGCGAGACGCGCTGGCCGTTGCCGAAGTCGACCGTCATCGGGACGACGTCGCCGGCCTTGAACGTCCCGGTCAGCACGATGCCGGCGGCCGGCTCGGCGAGGTTGACCAGGCCGCCCGCGGGGATCGTGATGGGCTCGAACTCCGCCGCCGTCACCTCGGTGTCCTGGCCGGCCACGGCCGTGAAGGTCTCCTCGGCCGACGAGCTGTTGTTGGAGAGCGACGCCACGAAGGTGCCCGATCCCTCCGCTGCGGAGACGACGACCGCAGAGAGGACGTCGACGTCGCCCTCGCGGTTGTTGGCGCCGCTGCCCGGCGTGTACTCGCGGTCCGTGGCGTAGCTGAAGCCGCACGAGGACAGCGGGGCGGCGAGCGCGACGACCGCTGCTGCGGTCACGAGGAGTCGATGCTGCATGGCCGACAGCCTAGCGTCGGCTCATGTCAGCCCGACGGTGCGTCCTGCGATCAGGATCGCGACCACGACGACGCCGGTGAAGACCCCCGCGAGCAGGAGCAGGCGGGGCGTGCCGACCCGCAGCGCCAGCTGCATCGGGAGGGACCGCTCGCCCTCCTCGTGGTCGTGGACCAGGCCGGGGAGGGCCACGAGCAGGTGGACGCCGAGGCCCAGGGCAGCCGCGAGCGCAGTCATCGCCACCGTGGGCGCGGTCGTGGTGCCGACGCCGTTCCAGCCGCCGTACGCCAGGAACGCCGGGTAGAGAGCGAAGCTCGCCATCCACGGGAGGAACGAGAGCACACGTGCGTGGAGGAAGCGGTCGCCGACCGCGGCCAGGAGGAGGAGTGCGAGGTACGCCAGCCCGGCGCGCCGTCCGTGTGCCACGGCGAGGGGCACGACGAGGAGGACCGCGCACGTGAGCGCGAACCAGACCGTCCCCGGGTCGAGCCCGTCGACGAGCGGCTTGTCCGGTCGGTGCCGCCCGTCGCGCTGCCGGTCGGTGAGGTCGTCGGCCCAGCCGAGGACGGCCTGTCCGACCAGGACGGTGCCGGCCACCAGGGCGACCTCGCGGAGCGGTCGGCCCATGACCGCCGCTGCCGTGCCGAGCGCGACGGCCGTGGCGAGCGCCTGGCGCGGGTGCGCCGCACGCACCAGGAGCAGCGCGGGGGGCGTGGGCATGGCGGAAGTATGTCCCAGCCCGGCCCGCGGAGTGCCGCGACCACAGCAACCGGTCTCCTGTCAAGCCCGCATGTGCCCTCTGACCTGCACAAACGCGTTCGGAGGCGATGCGAACCCGTGTTAGAATGGTCACCTAGGAAAGGGAACTGAACATATGACTTTCACCGTTGGCGAAACGGTCGTCTATCCCAATCACGGGGCCGCGGTCATCGAGGACATCGAGACCCGGACGATCAAGGGCGAGGACCGCGAGTACCTCGTCCTCCGGATTGTCGCCCAGCAGGACCTGGTCGTTCGCGTGCCGGCCTGCAACCTCGATCTCGTCGGCGTCCGTGACGTCGTCGACAAGGAAGGTCTCGACCGCGTCTTCGACGTGCTGCGGGCCGCCCACGTCGAGGAGCCGACCAACTGGTCGCGCCGCTACAAGGCCAACCTGGAGAAGCTGCACTCCGGTGACGTGATGAAGGTGTCGGAGGTCGTCCGCGACCTGTGGCGCCGCGAGCGTGACCGCGGGCTGTCGGCCGGCGAGAAGCGGATGCTGGCCAAGGCGCGCCAGATCCTGGTCTCGGAGCTGGCCCTGGCCGAGAAGACCAATGAGGACAAGGCGGAGGCCACGCTCGACGAGGTGCTCGCCTCCTGAGCTCGTACGACGCCGATCGAGGCCCCTGGGACGACGTTCCCCGGGGCCTCGGTCTCGTTCTGGACGACGATCGCGGGTCGTTGCCCTATGAGCTCCTCCACGGTGAAGCACTGGTCGCATGTGCTGCCTGGGCGTTGGGGGACTCGGGGGTCGACCTCGTCGATGCGAGTGTCACCTGGCAGGGGTTCGTCGACGCCGGCGAGGACGTCGTCCTCCACGACGCGCTCTGCCCGATGACCCCGCCGGCCTTCATCGCCGCCTGCCTCGACGCAGGCCCGCGCGTCGAATGACGTCGTGGTCGGGTTCCGCCCGGTCACCGACACCGTCAAGGTCGTCGCCGACGACCGCGTCGGCCAGACGCTCGATCGCGACGACCTGAGGGCGATCACCTCACCGCTCGTCCTCCCGGCGCAGGTCGTCGCGCAGCTCGACCGCCGCCCCGCCACCGACCTCGCCAGGGCGGTCGCCGACCTCGCCGGGGCGGGTCACCGCGTACGGCTGCTCGAGGCACCGTCCGAGGGGCGGCGGGTGTCGTCCGTCGAGGACGTCCGCATCCTCGACGCGCTCACCTCCGCTCAGGACTGAAGGAAGCCGAGCTCCGCCGCCAGCGCGACGTCCTCGGGGAACGTGACCTTGAGGTTGAGGCCGGTGCTCGCCACGGCGGCGACGGGCACCGCGGCGTACGCCGCGACGCAGGCGGACGTGTCGGTGCCCTCGAAGCGGTCCTCGGCGGCCGCGCGGTAGGACAGGAGCAGGTCCTCGGCTCGGAAGGCCTGGGGCGTCTGCACCGCTCCCACGCCATCGGTGACCACGGTCAGGTCGGCGTGCAGCAGCCCGGTGACCGGTGCGACAGGGATCGCGCCGCCGACCGCACGGGCGGCGTCGACGACCCTGCGCCACAGGTCGACGCCGGCACGTGGGCGTGCGCCGTCGTGGACGACCACGACGTCGACGACGCCCGACGTGATGTCGTCGCGCCAGCACCTGGATCGCCGCCCACTCGGACCGGTGCCGCGTGGCTCCGCCGTCCACCACCAGCACCTCGCGGTCGCCGAGGTGCGGCGCGACGGCGGCCTCCACCGCGGCGCGGTCATCGGGGCGTACGACGAGGACGAGGCGGCGTAGGTCGGGCAGCCCGAGCGCGTCGCGCACCGACCACACGAGCACCGGCACGCCGCGCAGCGGCAGCAGCACCTTGTTGACCTCGGCGCCGACACGGGTGCCCGAGCCGGCGGCCAGGATGACCACGGCCGTCCCGGGCTGCTCCGTCATGACCGGGTGACCAGTGCGGTGGCGATAGCGGCGACGCCCTCCCCGCGACCGGTGAGGCCGAGACCGTCCGTCGTCGTGGCGGACAGGCTCACGGGTGCGCCGAGCGCGGCCGACAGCGCGGCCGTGGCCTCGTCGCGGCGCGGTCCGAGGCGCGGCACGTTGCCGATGACCTGCACGGCGACGTTGCCGATCTCCCAGCCCGCCGCGCGGATGCGGCGGGCCGTCTCGGTGAGCAGCGTGGCACCGGAGGCGCCGGCCCACTCGGGCTCGGAGGTGCCGAAGTGGGTGCCGAGGTCACCGAGCCCGGCGGCGGAGAAGAGTGCGTCGCACGCCGCGTGCGCGGCGACGTCGGCGTCCGAGTGGCCCTCGAGCCCGGCAGGCTCGTCCGGCCAGGAGAGGCCGGCGAGGTGCATGGGTGTGCCGGGCACCAGTCGGTGCACGTCGGTGCCGATCCCGATGCGCAGGCCGCCGCGCACAACGTTAGGGGGCTGTAAGGACGTCACGTCCGCATCATGCCCGGTCACGCGTCACAATGGGCACGTGACCGTACGCCGCTTTCCTTGGGTCCTCGCCGGGGTCCTCGCCGGACTGGCGGGGCTCGCCACCAGCTATGCCACTGCCATGATCCTCGCCATTCGCGAGGCGCCCGTGGTGGCGGTGGCGGAGATGGTCATCAAGCTCACTCCCGGCTCCGTCGCCGAGCGGGCCATCTCGGTGCTGGGCACGAACGACAAGCCGGCCCTGGTCACCGGCATCATCATCTTCCTCCTGGCCTGCTTCGCCGGAGCGGGCCTCCTGGCCCGCAGGGGCAGGTGGGGTCCGACGATCGTGTGGCTCGTGCTGGCGGGTCTGGGACTGCTCGCCGTCATGGCACAGCGGGGCTCGGGCGCGGTCGACACCATTCCCGTGCTGGTCGGACTGGTCACCTGGGTCACCGCCCACTCCGCGCTCACCGACGCACTGCACCGCGAGCAGCGCCGCCCCGACCTGGGGTCGCGCGAGCGGCGGGTCTTCCTGATGGTGGCGGGCGCGGTCGCCGTCGCCTCGGTCGGGATCGCGGCCGCAGGGCGGTTCGTCGGGGCGGGTCGTCGCCACGTCGAGGCGAGCCGCAGGCTGCTGCGCATCCCCGGTGTCACGCGCCGCGAACCACCGGCAACCACGTCGGTCGGTCTCCCCGGCATCGCGCCCTGGCAGACCCCCAACGAGGACTTCTACCGGATCGACACGGCGATCGCGCTGCCGACCATCGCCCCCGAGGAGTGGTCGCTGCGCATCCACGGCCTGGTCGACCGCGAGCTGACGTTGAGCTATGCCGATCTCGTCATGATGCAGATGACCGAGTCGTGGGTCACCCTCAACTGCGTCAGCAACGAGGTGGGTGGCGGACTGGTCGGCAACGTGCGCTGGAGCGGCGTACGCCTTGCCGAGCTGTTGGCGGACCTCGGGGTGAGCAGCGAGGCCGACTGCGTCTACCAGACCTCTCACGACGGCTGGTACTGCGCGACTCCGCTGGCCGCACTGACCGACGACCGCGACGCCATGCTGGCGGTGGCGATGAACGGCAGCCCGCTGCCGATCGAGCACGGCTTCCCGGTGCGCACCGTCGTGCCCGGCCTCTACGGCTACGTCTCGGCCACGAAGTGGGTGGTCGACATGGAGGTCACCACGTTCTCCCGTGCCGTCGGCTACTGGACGGACAAGGGCTGGTCGGCCGAGGGGCCGGTCAAGATCGCCTCGCGCATCGACGTGCCACGCTCGGGTGACGACGTACCGGCCGGCGAGGTCGGCATCGGCGGCGTGGCCTGGCACCAACACACGGGCATCGAGGCCGTCGAGGTGCAGGTCGGCGGTGGCGAGTGGACGCGCGCCAAGCTGGGTGGCGTCCCGTCGGTCGACACGTGGGTGCAGTGGGCGGTCACCCTCGACCTCCCGAAGGGCGACCACGAGGTCCGGGTGCGGGCCATCGGCAAGGACGGCGCGACCCAGACCAGCGTCGTGGCGCGTCCCGACCCGGACGGGTCGACGGGTCTGCACGCGATCGAGCTCACGGCGACCTGAGCGCCTGGTCCACCGGCCTAGCCGTTGCGGATGACGTAGGCCGTCCCGCCTGAGGCGGCGATCCAGATCCGCTCGAACTGGGCACGGTCGTAGACGCGTCGCACCTCGGCGTTCGTCGCGCCGGCCGGGTCGTTGACGACCACGTCGCCGTCGGCCTCGAAGCCCACGATCACCAGCAGGTGGCCGTTGCTCGCCGAGATCGGTGCGCCGGCCAGCTGGTTGCGACCGAAGGCGATCGAGGCGACCAGGGGCACCCCGGCCGCGATGTAGTCCTCGGCCTCGCGCAGGTCGCGCAGCCGCGTGACGGAGGAGTCTCCGGCCACGAGCGTCGCGGCGTAGGCAGTGTTGAAGGCCCAGTTGCCGGTGCCGCGGTAGCCGTTGTCGTAGACCATCTTCGCGGTGTGGTCGACGACGGCGTCGACGTGCCCGGCGGCGATCCCGGTCGGGGTGGGGGAGATGCCGTAGTAGCCCAGCACCATCGCTGTCGACGTGGCCGAGCACCAGGCCTCGCCGCCGCCGCCCCACTGCGGGTAGTGCCCGCTGTGGACCATCTGGGAGTACGTCGGGACCGGCAGCACGGTGCCCACGCCGGGTCCGGGCGTCGAGGTGGGTCGGGGAGCGGTGACGTCCGCGGAGGCCACGGCGCCGACCCGCTCGAGGCTCACGGCGAGAGTCGAGCCGCGTGGTCGCATCAGGGTGACCCGCACCTGCCAGGCCGAGATCGAGCTCGCGGCGTACCACGTGTCGACGCTGACGTGGCCGAGGTCGTCGGACTGCCCGGAGTACGTCGTGCGCCTGACCGGTCGCTGTGCGAGGGCCCAGTCGGCCATCGTGTCCCAGCTGCCGGTCGAGCCGTCGACGCCCATGGCACGGACCTCCACGCGGACCAGGCTCCGGCCGGGCGTGCTGGCCTCCCAGGTCGGGATCAGGGCGGTGACGTCGAAGCCCGGGGTCGCCCAGGGGGAGGTCCACGTGCCGGCCTCGTACGCCTTGCCGGCGACGGTCCGCGGCTTCGGCTTCCGGAGGGACACCTGGCCGCGGCCGAGCTTCAGGCCAGTGCGCGCGCCACTCTTGAGCTCGGCGTAGCTGTTCCAGGACGCGACGCTGATCTGCGGCGTCGCCCGGACTCGCGACTGCGTGGCTCCCGACGATGCGGTCGCGCCGAGAGCCAGGAGCGGCAGGGTCGCGACGAGTGGGAGGAGGGCGGTACGGCGTCGGAGCACCGGACGACGATAACCCGCACAGCCCCACACGTCCCAGGAGTCACAGGGTTGACTGGGCGTGATGCCCGTGCGCGTGGGACGGGATCCGTCGACCTTCGTGGAGTCGGGAGATCGTCAGCCGCGCCCGTAGACTCCGCAGGTGACTCTGAGGCTTCACGACACTGCGACGCGCGAGACGCGCGACTTCGTCCCCCTGCAGCAGGGCCGGGCGGGAATCTACGTGTGCGGCCTCACCGTGCAGTCCGAGCCGCACGTCGGCCACGTGCGCTCCGCGGTGAACTTCGACGTGCTGCGTCGCTGGCTCTCCTTCAACGGCTACGCGGTCGACTTCATCCGCAACGTCACCGACATCGACGACAAGATCCTCACCAAGTCCGAGGAGCAGGGCGTCCACTGGTACGCCCTCGCGGCCGCGATGAAGCGCGAGCTCGACAAGGCGCTCGCCGCGATCAACGTGCTGCCGCCGACGTACGAGCCGGGCGCGACCGGACACGTCCCGGAGATCGTCGAGCTGATCGAGCAGCTGATCACGCGCGGTCACGCCTACGCCGCCGAGGACGGCAGCGGTGACGTCTACTTCGACGTCCGGAGCTGGTCGGCCTACGGCGAGCTGACGCGGCAGAGGGTCGAGGACATGGAGCCCGCGGGTGACGCCGACCCGCGCGGCAAGCGCGATCCCCGCGACTTCGCCCTCTGGAAGGGATGGAAGAAGGAGACCGAGCCGCAGACCGCGTCGTGGCCCTCGCCGTGGGGGCCAGGGCGTCCGGGCTGGCACATCGAGTGCTCGGCCATGGCCGGCAAGTACCTCGGCCCGGCCTTCGACATCCACGGCGGCGGCGTCGACCTGCGCTTCCCGCACCACGAGAACGAGCAGGCGCAGTCGCGGGCCGCCGGCCGGCCGTTCGCGTCGTACTGGCTGCACAACGCCTGGATCACCACGGCCGGCGAGAAGATGAGCAAGTCGCTCGGCAACTCGCTGCTCATCCCGTCGGTGCTCGAGCGCGTCCGCGGCATCGAGCTGCGCTACTACATGGTCTCGGCCCACTACCGCTCGCACGTCGAGTTCAGCTTCGAGGCGCTCGAGGAGTCGGCGAAGGGCTTCCGCCGTATCGAGGACTTCCTCGACCGGGCGTCGGGCGTGGTCGGCACCTGGTTCGCCTCGATCCCCGATGCGTTCCGTCAGGCCATGGACGACGACCTCGGCACCCCGGCCGCAGTGGCGGTCATCCACGACTCCGTCCGCGAGGGCAACCGGCTGCTCGCTGACGGCGCCTCCGACGAGCTCGGCCAGAAGTTCGGCGAGGTGATCGCGATGCTCGACGTCCTCGGCCTCAACCCGGCCGACGAGACGTGGGCGACGGGGTCGTCGGACGACAACCTCACCAGCGTCGTCGACGCCCTGGTGCAAGGACTGCTGGCCGAGCGGACGGCAGCACGCGAGGCCCAGGACTGGGCCCGCGCCGACGCGATTCGTGACCAGATCAAGAACGCCGGCCTAGAGGTTGACGACACCCCGTCCGGCCCACGGTGGACCATCAATGTGGGGAGTGTGTGAAATGGCAGGCAACAGCCAGCGCAAGGGCTCGATCAAGAAGACCGGCAAGGGCAACCCCACCGCCGGCTCCGGCGGTCGGGTGAGGCGTGGTCTGGAGGGCAGGGGCCCGACGCCGGCGGCCAAGGACCGGCCCTACCACCAGGCGCACAAGGCCGCGAAGCGCGCCGAGAAGTCCAAGGACACCCGCCCCAAGCGGCGGACGACCTCCGACGCCGAGTGGGCCGCCGGCCGCAACTCGGTCGTCGAGCTGCTGCGCGGCAACGTCCCGGTGACGGCGATCTATGTCGCTGAGGGCACCGAGCGCGACAACCGTCTGCGCGAGGCCTTCAAGCTCGCCGCCGAGCAGGGCGTACGGCTCCTCGAGGTCACCCGCAACGAGATGGACCGGATGACCTCCGGCGCCGTGCACCAGGGCCTGGCCGCCCGGCTCCCTGCCTATGAGTACGCCCACGCCGACGACCTGCTGGAGCGCGCGAGCGAGGCCAAGGAGCCGGCGCTGATCGTGGCGCTCGACTCGGTGACCGACCCGCGCAACCTCGGCGCCGTCGTCCGCTCTGCCGCGGGCTTCGGTGCGCACGGTGTGCTGATCCCCGAGCGTCGCGCCGCCGGCATGACCGCGTCGGCGTGGAAGACCAGCGCCGGTGCGGCTGCCCGTCTCCCGATCGCCCAGACCGTGAACCTGACGCGACAGCTCAAGGCATACAAGGACGCCGGCTGCATGGTGGTCGGACTGGCCGCAGACGGTGACATCGGCCTGCCCGAGCTGGTCGCTCCCGGCGGGCTCGCCGACGGACCGCTGGTCGTGGTCGTCGGTTCCGAGGGCAAGGGCCTCGGCCGCCTGGTGGCCGAGACCTGCGACCAGGTCGTCTCGATCCCGATGGTCGGACAGCTGGAGTCGCTCAACGCCGGCGTGGCCGCCTCGGTCGCCCTCTACGCCATCTCGCAGGCCCGCCTCCCCGGATGACCACGCCCCGTCGACTGCTGGTCGGCGCCGTGCTGCTCGCCTGCAGCGTGGCGCTCGGGCTGGCGGTCGCGGTGTCGCTGTTCCTCACCAGCAGCCGGACCATCGTGCTGGTCGGTCACGACACCGTCGTACGCCCCACGATGGCGCGCGACGCGGTCGTCCAGACGGGCCCCCTGCTGCCGGACCTGCGGTTCCGCGACGTGGGGCCGGTCGGCGTCACGCTGACGCTCGGCAAGACCGAGGTCGGGTCCATCGAGGAGCTGGTCGAGCGCTACGCCTACATCGCCGGAGATCCGACCGCCCAGGTCGACAAGGTGCAGGGCGTCGTGGTCGACATGGCCGTCTCCGCCGCGATCCGCGGGCTGGGCGTGGGGCTGGTGCCGGTGGCGGTCTTCCTGCTGCTCGGCCGGCACCGTCGCGGCGAGCTCTTCCGCGGCGTCCGCACCCGGCAGGGAATGCTCGCCCTCGCCCTGCTGCTGACGTTGCCGCTCCTGGTGTGGCAGCCGTGGGAGTCGCCCGAGGAGACCCAGGAGGAGCAGGGCGCCTGGCAGACGCTCGAGGACTTCGTGGGCACGGAGGCCGTGCTGCCCCGCGAGGTCCGTGCCATCGAGATCCGCACCAGCGCGATCACCACTGAGAGCAGGCGACTGGTGCTCAGCGCTCTCGGCACCTACAGCACGAGCAAGGACTTCTACTCCGACGCCGCGACAGAGGCCGCCGACCTCGACCTCCGGGAGCCGCAGGAGGGCGAGACGGTCGCGCTCCTGGTGAGCGACCGGCACGACAACATCGGCATGGACCGCGTCGCGCGGGCGATCGGCGAGGCCGCTGGGGCCACGATCGTCCTCGATGCGGGCGACGACACGTCGACCGGTCAGCCCTGGGAGGCGTTCAGTCTCGACTCGCTGGCCGGTGCCTTCGAGGACTGGGACCGTTTCGGCGTCGCGGGCAACCACGACCACGGCACCTTCGTGAGCGCCTACCTGGCCGACCTGGGTTGGACCATGCTCGACAGCGAGGTCGTCGACGCTCCCTGGGGAGGAACCCTCCTCGGGGTGGACGACCCCCGCAGCAGTGGTCTCGGCAGCTGGCGGGACGAGACCGGGCTGAGCTTCACCGAGGTCGGTGAGCGTCTGGCCGACACCGCCTGCGCCGCCATGGAGGACGGCGAGCGTGTGAGCACCGTCCTCGTGCACGACGCCAACCTCGGCCGCGAGGCGCTGACCCGCGGGTGCGTCGACCTGGTCCTGGGCGGTCACACCCACGTGCAGGCAGGTCCGGACGCCGTCACGGGTGAGGACGGCGGGACCGGCTTCACGTGGACCAACGGCACGACCGGTGGTGCGGCGTACGCCATCGCACTGGGCAGCAAGCCCCGCCGCAACGCCGACGTCAGCCTGGTGACGTACGCCGACGGGCGGGCGACCGGCCTCCAGTGGGTGCGGCTGCGCACCGACGGCTCCTGGCGGGTGGGCGAGTGGGAGCCGATCACTCCTGCCCCGTGATCGCCTCGTCCGGCTTGGTCGTGAGGAGGCCGTCGATGTAGTCGCGTGCGGTCTCGTGGATCCC
>CAVQDC010000018.1:0-101205 GCA_963711175.1 uncultured Actinomycetota bacterium | reverse complement strand
GCGGACACGGGTCGCCGTGTGCTTGTTGTTGCTCAGGGAGATAGCCATGTCACTTACCGGCCTTTCCGACCTTGCGGCGGATGTGCTCGCCGGAGTAGCGCACGCCCTTGCCCTTGTAGGGCTCAGGCTTGCGGAGCTTGCGGATCTTGGCCGCAACCTCTCCGACGAGCTGCTTGTCGATGCCGATGACACCGAGCTTGGTCGGGCCCTCGACGGTGAAGGTGATGCCCTCGGGAGCGTCGAAGATGATGGGGTGCGAGTAGCCGAGCTGGAACTCCAGCTGGGTCGGCCCCTTGGGCAGGACGCGGTAACCCACGCCCACGATCTCGAGCTTCTTCTCGTAGCCCTCGGTGACGCCCACCACCATGTTGTTGATGAGCGTGCGGGTCAGGCCGTGGAGCGAGCGGCTGTTGCGCTCGTCGTCGGGACGCTGTACCTCGAGGATGCCGTCCTCGCCCTTGGCGACCGTGATCGGTGCGGCGATGGTGTGCGACAGGGTGCCCTTGGGGCCCTTGACGGTCACCAGCGCCTGGTCGATCGCGACGTCGACACCGGACGGGACCGCGATGGGGAGCTTGCCAATACGCGACATGCTTCTCTCTCTTCCTGGTCTCAGTAGGTCCGGGTCACCAGACGTAGGCGAGGACTTCGCCGCCCACGCCCTTCTGGTTCGCCTGGCGGTCGGTGAGCAGTCCCTGCGACGTCGAGATGATCGCGACGCCGAGTCCACCGAGGACTCGGGGCAGGTTCGTGCTCTTGGCGTAGACGCGCAGGCCGGGCTTGCTGATCCGGCGTACACCGGCGATCGAGCGCTCCCGGTTGCGGCCGTACTTCAGCGTGACGGTCAGCGTCTTGCCGACGGCGGGCTCGCCCTCGGCCGTGGCGTTGTCCGCGACGTCGTAGGAGGTGATGTAGCCCTCCTGCTTGAGGATCTCCGCGAGGCCGGCCTTCATCTTGCTGTAAGGCATCGACACGACGTCGTGGTACGCCGAGTTGGCGTTGCGCAGACGCGTGAGCATGTCTGCGATCGGGTCAGTCATCGTCATGATGTGGTTCTTTCTCGTCGTGGTTTCCTCCGGCACGCAGCCGAAGGACCTTCAACGGGTTGAGGTGATTACCAGGAGGACTTGGTCACGCCGGGGAGCTCGCCACGGTGGGCCATCTCCCGCAGGCAGATACGGCACAGGCCGAACTTGCGGTAGACGGACTTCGGACGGCCGCAGCGCTGGCAGCGGGTGTAGCCGCGGACAGCGAACTTCGGCTTGCGAGCGGCCTTGACCTTGAGCGCAGTCTTCGCCATGTCAGTTCTCCTTGAACGGGAAGCCGAGCTGCTTGAGCAGCGCGCGCCCCTCGTCGTCGTTGGTGGCCGTGGTCACGATGGTGATGTCCATACCGCGCGACCGGTCGATCCTGTCCTGGTTGATCTCGTGGAACATGACCTGCTCGGTGAGACCGAAGGTGTAGTTGCCGCGACCGTCGAACTGCTTCGGCGAGAGGCCGCGGAAGTCGCGGATGCGGGGAAGCGCCAGCGAGAGCAGGCGGTCCAGGAACTCCCACATGCGGTCACCGCGCAGCGTGACGTGCGCGCCGATCGGCATGCCCTCACGCAGCTTGAACTGTGCGATGGACTTGCGAGCCTTGGTCACGGCCGGCTTCTGACCGGTGATCGCGGTGAGGTCCTTGATGGCACCCTCGATCAGCTTGGAGTCGCGAGCAGCCTCGCCGACACCCATGTTGACCACGATCTTGGTCAGGCCGGGCACCTGCATGACGTTGGCGATGTCGAACTCAGTGCGCAGCGCGGGGAGGATCTCCTCGCGGTAGCGGGCCTTGAGCCGGGGAATCTCGTTGGTCGTCTCGGCCATCTCAGATCTCCTTGCCGGTCTTGCGGGACACGCGGACCGAGCGGGTCGCGGTGTACGTCGAGCCGTCGGTGCGGCGCTTGGTGACCTCGTCGCGGCGGAAGCCGATGCGGGTGACGCCGTCGCCCTCGACCAGCATCACGTTGGAGACGTGGATGGGCGCCTCACGGGTGATGATGCCGCCGGTGGCGCCGGTCTGCTGGACGGACTTGGTGTGGCGCTTGACGAGGTTGACTCCCTCGACGATCACGCGGTCCTCCTCGCGGAGCACCGTGATGACCTTGCCCTGGGCACCCTTGTCCTTGCCTGCGATCACCTTGACGGTGTCGCCCTTCTTGATGTTCATGTGCTTACCCATCTCTCACAACACCTCCGGGGCGAGCGAGATGATCTTCATGAAGCGCTTCTCGCGCAGCTCGCGGCCCACGGGGCCGAAGATGCGCGTTCCGCGAGGCTCGCCGTCGGCCTTGAGGATGACGGCGGCGTTCTCGTCGAAGCGGATGTAGGAACCGTCGGCGCGGCGACGCTCCTTGACGGTGCGTACGACCACGGCCTTGACGACGTCGCCCTTCTTGACGTTGCCACCGGGGATCGCGTCCTTGACGGTGGCGACGATGACGTCACCGATGCCGGCGTAGCGACGGCCAGAGCCACCGAGAACACGGATGCAAAGGATCTCCTTCGCACCGGTGTTGTCGGCGACCTTGAGTCGCGACTCCTGCTGGATCATTGATTTCTCCTGGTTGTCGAGCTGGTTCTCACACCCTCGTGGGGCGGGAGCCTGGCCGAACTGGTGGGGTTCTGTGCGTGGTGCCGGGGCCAGGTGGGGCGAGCAGGGCTCACCTCACCGATGGATCACTTGGCCTTTTCGAGGACCTCGATGAGGCGCCAGCGCTTGGTGGCGGACAGCGGACGGGTCTCCATGATGAGGACCCGGTCACCGATGCCGCACTGGTTGCTCTCGTCGTGCGCCTTGAGGCGCGAGGTCTTGCGCAGCACCTTGCCGTAGAGGGCGTGCTTCACGCGGTCCTCGACAGCGACGACGATGGTCTTGTCCATCTTGTCGCTGACGACGAGGCCCTCGCGGGTCTTGCGCTGGTTGCGCGCAACGGACTGGGTCGCAGTGTTGTCGGTCATGCCTTCGCCTCTTCGTTGGTGCCCGGCGTGGTGCGGATCCCGAGCTCGCGCTCGCGGACCACGGTGTAGATGCGGGCGATGTCCTTCTTGACCACGCGCAGCCGGCCGTGGCTGTCCAGCTGGCCGGTGGCCGCCTGGAACCGGAGGTTGAACAGCTCCTCCTTGGCCTCGCGCAGCTTCGCCTCCAGGTCGGTGGCGTTGAGCTCGTCGAGCTCGTGGGCTTCCAGCTTGGTAGCCATCAGAATTCACCGGCCTCACGGGAGATGAACCGGCACTTCATGGGGAGCTTGTGCATCGCGCGGCGCATGGCCTCGCGAGCAGTCTCCTCATCGATGCCGGAGAGTTCGAACATGACGCGGCCGGGCTTGACGTTGGCAACCCACCACTCGGGGGAACCCTTGCCGGAACCCATGCGGGTCTCGGCAGGCTTCTTGGTCAGCGGGCGGTCCGGGTAGATGTTGATCCAGACCTTGCCGCCACGCTTGATGTGACGGGTCATGGCGATACGGGCCGACTCGATCTGTCGGTTGGTCACGTAGTGACCCTCGACAGCCTGGATCCCGAACTCACCGAACGCCAGCGACGTGCCGCCCTTGGCCTGACCGCGGCGCTTGGGGTGGTGCTGCTTGCGGTGCTTGACGCGACGGGGCATCAACATGAGGTCAGGCCTCCTGTCCGGTGCTGGGCGCAGCCTCGGCGGCCGGAGCCGCGGGGGCCTCGGTCGACTCGGTGCGGGGGGCGCGGTCGCCGCGCGTGCCACGGCTCGGACGCTCGCCGCCACGCGTGGCGGGACGACCGCCGCTGCGGCCGGGGGCGCCGGCGCGGGCGGCCTGCTGGGCCTGACGCTCGGCACGGGTGCCGGCGACCTCGCCCTTGTAGATCCAGACCTTGACGCCGATGCGACCGAAGGTGGTCTTGGCCTCGTAGAAGCCGTAGTCGATGTCGGCGCGGAGGGTGTGCAGGGGCACGCGGCCCTCGCGGTAGAACTCCGTACGCGACATCTCGGCGCCGTTGAGACGACCCGAGCACTGGATCCGGATGCCCTTGGCACCCGAGCGCATCGAGGTCTGCATCGCCTTGCGCATGGCACGACGGAACTGCACACGACCCGAGAGCTGCTCAGCGACACCCTGGGCGACCAGCTGTGCGTCGATCTCGGGGTTCTTGACCTCGAGGATGTTGAGCTGGACCTGCTTGCCGGTGAGCTTCTCGAGCTCGCCGCGGATGCGGTCGGCCTCGGCGCCACGGCGACCGATCACGATGCCGGGACGCGCGGTGTGGATGTCCACACGGACGCGGTCACGGGTGCGCTCGATCTCGACCTTGGAGATGCCGGCCCGCTCCATGCCCTTGGAGAGCAGGCGGCGGATGGCGACGTCCTCACCGACGTAGGCCTTGTAGAGCTTGTCGGCGTACCAGCGACTCTTGTGGTCGGTGGAGATGCCGAGGCGGAAGCCGTTGGGGTTGATCTTCTGACCCATCAGGCACCCCTTCCGTTCGTGTGGGTGACGCCGCGCTTCATCGTCTTGGCGAGGAACTCGGCGGGCTGCACCGCGAGGGTGATGTGGCTGGTGCGCTTGTTGATGCGGGTGGCCCGGCCCTGGGCACGCGGGCGCCAGCGCTTCATCGTCGGGCCCTCGTCCACCATCGCGACGGTGAGGACGAGGTCGGCCCGGTTGAGGCCCTCCGTCGTCTCCGCGTTGGCGACGGCGCTCTCGAGCACCTTGTAGACCGTCTCGGAGGCCGCCTGCGGCGCGAACTGCAGCAGGGTCAGGGCCTCGTCGACCGGAAGGCCGCGGACCATGTCGACGACACGGCGAGCCTTCATCGGGGTGATCCGCACGTAGCGGGCGCTCGCGTAGGCGCCCGGCTGGTCGCCGAGCATCGTGGTGCGGCGCGCACTGGTGCGGTTGCGCTCAGTGGTGCTCATCGACGGCGTCCCTTCCGGTCTTCCTTCACGTGCCCGCGGTAGGTGCGGGTCGGGGCGAACTCCCCGAGCTTGTGACCGACCATGGAGTCGGTCACGAAGACGGGGACGTGCTTGCGACCGTCGTGCACGGCGATGGTGTGACCGATCATGTCGGGCACGATCATCGACCGGCGCGACCAGGTCTTGATGACGTTGTGGCTGCCCTTCTCGTTCTCGGCGTCCACCTTCTTCTGAAGGTGGTCGTCGATGAAGGGGCCCTTCTTCAGGCTGCGAGGCATGTCGGTTACTTCCTACCCTTGCCGGACTTGCGACGACGGATGATCTGGGAGTCGCTGGCCTTGCGCTTGCGCGTACGGCCCTCGGGCTTGCCCCAGGGGGAGACGGGGTGGCGACCACCGGACGTCTTGCCCTCACCACCACCGTGCGGGTGGTCGACCGGGTTCATGACGACACCACGGACGGTCGGGCGGATGCCCTTCCACCGCATGCGGCCGGCCTTGCCCCAGTTGATGTTGGACTGCTCGGCGTTGCCGACCTCACCGATCGTGGCGCGGCAGCGCACGTCGACGAAACGCATCTCGCCCGAAGGCATGCGGAGCGTCGCGCGGCTTCCCTCGCGGGCGATCAGCTGGGCCGAGTTGCCGGCCGAGCGGGCGATCTTGGCGCCGCCGCCCGGACGCAGCTCCACACAGTGGATCGTCGTACCGACCGGGATGTTGCGCAGCGGGAGGTTGTTGCCGGGCTTGATGTCGGCGTGGGGGCCGGCCTCCACCGCGGTGCCCTGGACGAGGCCCTTGGGGGCCACGATGTAGCGCTTCTCGCCGTCTGCGTAGTGCAGCAGCGCGATGCGGGCAGTGCGGTTGGGGTCGTACTCGATGTGAGCGACCTTGGCCGGCACGCCGTCCTTGTCATAGCGACGGAAGTCGATGATGCGGTAGGCGCGCTTGTGACCGCCACCCTTGTGACGGGTGGTGATGCGGCCCTGGTTGTTGCGGCCACCGTTCTTGGGCAGCGGGCGCGTCAGCGACTTCTCGGGCGTGGTCCGAGTGATCTCGACGAAGTCGGCCACGGACGAGCCACGACGGCCCGGGGTGGTCGGCTTGTACTTGCGGATTGCCATAGTCAGTTCCTAGTCAGGAGCCCGGTCAGGAGACCGGACCTCCGAAGATGTCGATGCGGTGACCCTCGGCGAGGCTGACGATTGCGCGCTTGGTGTTGGGACGCTTGCCCAGGCCGTACTTGGTGCGGCGCGTCTTGCCCTGGCGGTTGATCGTGTTGACCGAGGTGACCTTGACGTCGAAGACCTTCTCGACCGCGATCTTGATCTCGGTCTTGTTGGCGTCCGGGTGGACGATGAAGGTGTACTTGTTGGCGTCGAGCAGGCCGTAGCTCTTCTCGGAGACGACCGGCGCGATCAGGATGTCGCGGTGGTCCTTGTGCAGGGTGCTCACTTGTCGTCCTCCTTGGCGCTACCGCCACCGGCACGCGTGAAGCCAGCGGCCTCGGCGTCCTCGGCGCTCTTGAACCAGAACTCAGCGTCCGTGGCGTCGTACCACTGGCCGTCGGGCTCGTGGTAGAGACCCGAGTCGGCGTTGCCCTTGACCTCGTAGCCCTTGGGAGCGTTGCCGCTCTTGAGCGGGGCCTTGGCGCCCTTGGGCAGCGCAGGGGCCTCGTCGGCAGCCGGGACGTCGGCGAACGCCTTGACCTCGGCCTGGTCAGCCTTCGGCTCGGCCTTCTTCGCGGTCTTCGTCTCGGCCGTGGTCGGAGCGGCGCTGGACGCGCCACCCACGCTGGTGCCGTTCACGAAGGCGTCGTAGGCGCCCTGGGTGAACACCACGTCGTCCGAGTTGAGGACGTCGTAGGTGTTGAGCTGGTCGACGGCGACGATGTGGACCTCGGGTGCGTTGCGCAGCGAGAGCCAGGTGATCGCGTCGGAGCGCTCCAGCACCACGAGGTAGCCCACGCGGTCGGTCAGCGAGATGAGCGAGGCCAGCGCGGACCTGGTGGAGGGCTTGTCGCCCGACACCAGAGCGTCGACCACGTGCACCCGGCCGTTGCGGGCCCGGTCGGAGAGGGCACCGCGCAGGGCGGCCGCCTTCATCTTCTTGGGGGTGCGCTGGTCGTAGCTGCGCGGCTGCGGGCCGTGGACGACGCCACCGCCGGCGAACTGCGGCGCGCGGGTCGAGCCCTGGCGGGCGCGGCCCGTGCCCTTCTGCTTGTAGGGCTTGCGGCCACCACCGCGCACGTCGGCGCGGGTCTTGGTGGCGTGCGTGCCCTGACGCGCGGCAGCCTGCTGCGCGACGACGACCTGGTGGATCAGGGGGATGTTGACCTCGACGTCGAAGATCTCGGCGGGGAGGTCGACCTTGATGGTCTTGACAGCCATGCTCAGGCCTCCTTGGCAGTGCTCTTGGCGGCCGAGCGCAGGACCACGAGTCCACCTCGGGGGCCGGGAACGGCACCCTTGAGGAGGATCAGGCCCTTGTCGGCGTCGACGGCGTGCACCGTCAGGTTCTGCGTGGTCACCGTGTCGCTACCCATGCGACCAGCCATGCGCGTGCCCTTGAACACGCGACCCGGCGTGGCGCAAGCGCCGATCGAGCCGGGCTTGCGGTGGTTGCGGTGGGCACCGTGCGAGGCGCCGACGCCATGGAAGCCGTGGCGCTTCATGACACCCGCGAAGCCCTTGCCCTTGCTGGTGCCGGTGACGTCGATCTCCTCGCCTGCGGCGAAGGTGTCGACGCCGAGCTCCTGGCCCACGGTGTACGCGGCGGCGTTGGCGGTGCGGATCTCGGCCACGTGGCGACGCGGGGTCACCCCGGCCTTGGTGAAGTGACCGGCCTCGGGCGAGTTGACCTTGCGGGCCTCGATCTCGCCGAAGCCGATCTGGATGGCGTTGTAGCCGTCCACCTCGGGCTGGCGGACCTGGGTCACCACGTTGGTGCTCGCGGAGATCACGGTCACGGGGACGACCTTGTTGTTCTCGTCCCAGAGCTGGGTCATGCCGAGCTTGGTGCCCAGCAGTCCCTTCGCATTGCGCTCAAAAGTGTTCGTCATGTCAGGCCCTCAGAGCTTGATCTCGATGTCGACACCGGCAGGCAGGTCGAGACGCATCAGCGAGTCGACGGTCTTGGGCGTCGGGTCGATGATGTCGATGAGGCGCTTGTGGGTGCGCATCTCGAAGTGCTCGCGGGAGTCCTTGTACTTGTGGGGCGATCGGATGACGCAGTACACGTTCTTCTCGGTCGGCAGCGGCACAGGGCCGGCGACCTTCG
Source organism: uncultured Actinomycetota bacterium (assembly GCA_963711175.1). GTDB lineage: Bacteria > Actinomycetota > Actinomycetes > Propionibacteriales > Nocardioidaceae > Nocardioides. The sequence continues at coordinate 93,001 of CAVQDC010000018.1, read as the reverse complement.
CACCCGTACGGGTGACGGTGTCCACGATCTTCCGCGCCGAGGTGTCGATCACCTCGTGGTCATAGGCCTTGAGCCTGATGCGGATCTTCTGTCCCGCCATAGGTCCCTGTCCTTATCGATCTCGTACGCCTGGTCTGGTTTCGGCTCTCCACCCCTGCTGGGCGAGCGCCGCCTGTCTCTCCTCCACCCTCCGACCCCCGCGGTCGGGCGTGTCGCGATAATTTCTCGTGACACGCCTCCGTGAAGAGGCGGTACTGCTGTGGGTGGCACCCGACGGTTGTCGGATCTGGTCGGGTCTCCGATCAAGAGTTCTTGATCCGGTGCGGCGCACGCAGACGACTGTTTCGATCGAGGAGACGCGATTCAGAAGTCAAGGTGTGCCGTGCCCTGGCGACCCGCCGGAGCAACCGGAACATCTTGACAGACTCGGTGTGCCCACGCCAAATCGGAATGGACGAGGGGGCTGTGGGGCCCGGCTCACGCCCCGGACGGGCCCCTCGCGAAGTCCATCAGACGGTGCCCGAGACGGGTCACCGACCCGTCCACGGGGTCGACGAGGAGCTCCCAGCCGTGCCCGGACCGACCGGGCACGAACGGTACGCCGGCGTCGTCCGCAAGTGCCTCGGCCGCGTCGTACAACGCCTGTCCGTCGCTCGGCGCGATCACGACGAGGCCGTTCGGGGGGAGCTTCGTGGCCAGGGACGCCAGCTGGACGCCCTCCCACGCCGAGGGTCCCGAGATGTCGGCCCACGCGTCCACGTCGGCTCCTGCCGCGGCGGCCATCACCGTGAGGGAGCCGCCCATCGACGTGCCCAGCAGGACGACGCGCCCCGCGCCGTACTCGGTGCGCGCCAGCTGGACCGCCGCGGCGACCTCGTGGAGCGGGTCGGCGTCCTCCTCGTCGGTGCACACGGACTCCCCGTAGCCGCACGGGCTCACCAGCAGGGAGGTCAGGCCGACCTCGTCCGCGGCGGCCGTCGCCCACCTCCCCCAGCCGCAGATCCCGCTGGTCTGGGGCAGGAGGACGGCCACGGTGTCGTTGGTGCCGGGACCGATCCGCGCGGCCTCGATCCCGCCCCCGGTGCTGCCGGTGAGCGCGACCGCCTCGAGCGCTGCTTCGTCCGGGATAGCGGACAGGCAGCGGTCCCGGAGCGCGCTGGTCGCGTCGGGCGCTGGCTCGGTGGTGGCGCCCGGGTCCGCGTCGGGTGGACTCGACGAGGAGCAGGCGGTGGCGAGCAGCACGAGCGCGGCCAGCACCGCTCCCCCGCTCCCCCGCCTGCGCACGCTCCGAGGATAGAGAAGTGGCTGGTCGCGGTCGAAGTCCTACCCTGCCGACATGACGGACGACCTCCGCGCGCTGTGGGACTTCGACGACCCGACCGGCAGCGCGGAGCGATTCCGGGAGCTGGTCGCGGCCTCCGACGAGCCGCTGGCGACGTACGCACTCACGCAGGTCGCCCGGGCGCTCGGCCTGCAGGCGAGGTACGACGAGGGACACGCCGTGCTCGACGGGCTGGCGCCTGCCGATGCCGAGGCTCGCGTACGGATCTCCCTCGAGCGCGGCCGGCTCCTGCGCTCGTCCGGGGACGCGGCCGCCGCGCGCCCGCTCTTCGAGGAGGCGGCTTCGCGCGCCCAGCGCGTCGGGCTGGAGGAGCTGCACGTGGACGCCCTCCACATGATCGCCCTGGTGGTCGTCCCGGCCGCCCGGCTGCGAGCACACCACGACGCGCTGGTGTGGGCGAAGGCAGCGGCCGACCCCGCCGCCCGGGACTGGGACGCCTCGATCCTGAACAACATCGGCATGGAGCATGCCGACGCCGGTGACTTCACCATGGCGCTGGCTGCCTTCGAGGAGGCGCTCGAGGCCCGCGAGCGGATCGGCGACCCCGCCCGCACTCGCGTGGCCCGCTGGATGGTCGCGTGGACGCTGAGGAACCTCGGTTACACGGACCTGCCTCGACAGATGCAGCTCGCCCTCAAGGCCGAGCTCGATGCGATCGGCGAGACCGACCCGTACGTCGACGAGGAGCTCGCCCGCCTGGATCCCCCGAGCGGTGCGTGAGACACGTTCCTTCGCTCGAGAACGTGTCCCACGCACCGCTCGACCGAAGCTCGTGCGTCCAGCGGTGAGTGAGACAGGTTCTGTCCGGTCAGAACATGTCTCACGCACCGCTCGAGCGGCAGGTCAGGAGACCCGGCGGTAGCAGAAGTCGGCGATGTCGCGGCCGACGTCGAGGCCCTTGCGCTCGAAGCGGGTGACCGGGCGCTCGGCCCAGCGGTCGACGCGGCCCCCCTCGAGGGTCGGCTCGGCGTCGAGGACGTCGAGCATCTGGTCGGCGTAGTCCGCCCAGTCCGTCGCCAGCCGCCAGACGCCTCCCGGCACCAGGCGGGAGGAGGCGAGCGCAGCGTTGACGGGCTTCACCAGGCGACGCTTGCGGTGCTTGGTCTTGCGCCACGGGTCGGGGAAGAAGGTCCAGATCTCGGTGAGGCTGGCCGGCGCGAGCAGGTGCTCGAGTGACCACGCGGCGTCGACCGAGCAGAACCGCACGTTGTCGGCGCCCTCCTCGGCGACCCGCCACAGCGAGTCGGCCACGCCCGGCAGCCACACGTCGAGGGCCAGCACGTTGTGGTCCGGTCGCGCCGCCGCCAGGACGGAGGTCGCCTCGCCGATCCCCGAGCCGATCTCCAGGATGAGCGGTGCCTCGCGGCCGAAGACCTCGGACAGCGAGAAGTCCGGCCGGTCGACCGCCTCGTCGGGGATCACCCAGTCGGCCTGGTGCGCTGCCCAGGACTCGGCCTGGCGCGGGGTGAACCGGCTGCCGCGGCGCGAGTACGACAGGACCTCGCGCATCCGACGCCCGTCCTCGGTCAGCTTGAGGTGCGGGCGGGCCGGGCGTGCGTCGTTCACGCGCACATCCTCCCCGGTCACCCGGGTCGGACGCACATCAGCGCGGCCACCGCCGCGAGCGGCGCCTCAGAGGTGCGCGAGCGCCCCCGTCAGCACGGAGCGCAGGCGCTGCTCGATGTCGTCGAACTCGGTCTGGCCGATGATCAGCGGCGGTGCGAGCTGGATGACCGGGTCGCCGCGGTCGTCGGCACGGCAGTAGAGCCCGGCCTCCCACAGCGCGCCGGAGAGGTAGCCGCGCAGGAGCCGCTCGGACTCCGCGTCGTCGAACGTCTCCTTGGTCTCGCGGTCCTTGACCAGCTCGATGCCGTAGAAGTAGCCGTGCCCGCGCACGTCGCCGACGATCGGGATGTCGTAGAGCTTCTCCAGCGTCGAGCGGAACCCCGGAGCGTTCTGCGCGACGTGGTCGGTGAGCCCCTCGCGCTCGAAGATGTCGAGGTTGGCCAGCGCGACCGCCGAGGAGACGGGGTGGCCGCCGAAGGTGTAGCCGTGGGCGAACGCCGTGGTGCCGTCCTTGAACGGCTCGAAGAGCCGGTCGCTGGCGATCATCGCGCCGATCGGCGAGTAGCCCGAGGTCATGCCCTTGGCGCAGGTGATGATGTCGGGCTGGTAGCCGAACTCGGTCGCACCGAACATCTCGCCCACCCGCCCGAAGGCGCAGATGACCTCGTCGGAGACGAGCAGGACGTCGTACTCGTCGCAGATCTCGCGGACCCGCTCGAAGTAGCCGGGCGGGGGCGGGAAGCACCCGCCGGCGTTCTGCACCGGCTCGAGGAACACCGCCGCGACGGTGTCGGGACCCTCGAACTCGATCGCCTCGGCGATCCGGTCGGCGGCCCAGCGGCCGAATGCCTTCTCGTCGTCACCCAGGTAGTCCGGGCGCCGGTAGAAGTTGGTGTTGGGCACCTTGTGCGCACCCGGGACCAGCGGCTCGAACATCTCCTTGAGCGGCGGGATGCCCGTGATCGACAGCGCGCCCTGCGGTGTGCCGTGGTAGGCCACGGCACGGGAGATGACCTTGTGCTTGTTGGGCTTGCCGGTGAGCTTGAAGTACTGCTTCGCCAGCTTCCACGCGGACTCGACGGCCTCGCCGCCACCGGTCGTGAAGAAGACCCGGTTGAGGTCGCCGGGCGCCATCGCGGCGATCCGGTCGGCGAGCTCGACCGCACGCGGGTGGGCGAAGGACCAGAGCGGGAAGAACGCCAGCTCCTTGGCCTGCTTGGCCGCTGCCTCGGCGAGCTCCTCGCGCCCGTGGCCCACCTGGACGACGAAGAGGCCGGCGAGACCGTCGATGTACTCGCGGCCGTGGCTGTCCCAGATCTTGTGGCCCTCGCCCTTGACGATGAGCGGCATCTCGCCGCCCTTCTCGTAGGTCGAGTGCCGGGTGAAGTGCAACCACAGGTGGTCGCGCCCGGCGGCCTGGTAGTCGAAGGATGCGTCGAATGACTGGTCGAGGCTCATCGTGTTCCCCAGTTGTAGTGCTGCTTGTTGAGCTTGAGGTAGACGAAGGTCTCCGAGGAGACCACGCCCTCGAGCTCGCGGACCTGACGGATGACGTCGAGCAGGTGCGGGTCGTCCTCGCACACCACCTCGACGAGGAGATCGAAGCTGCCGGCGGTGGTGACGACGTAGTCGACCTCCGCGACCTTCGCGACCCGGTCGCCGACCGCCATCGGGTCACCGCTGGTGCGCACGCCGATCATGGCCTGACGGGTGAATCCGACCTGGGTCGGGTCGGTGACCGCGACCACCTGCATGATCTCGGAGTCGAGCAGCTTCTGGACGCGCGCACGGGCTGCGGCCTCGGAGAGGCCCACTGCCTTCGCGATCGCGGCATACGAGATCCGGCCGTCCTCCTGGAGCAGCTCGATGATCCGCTTCGCGGTCGCATCGAGCCGTACGGATCCCTCGCTCATGCGCCCATGGTGGAGTCACCGGCACGGAAAGGCAAGCCACTGAGCACGGAATCCGCATTTCCGACGCGTTAATTCTGCGATTACCGCACATTCTTTGGCGCAGACTATGGCGATGGGTCCCCATCGCGGCCTACTCTCCCGTTACCGCACCCGACCGGGAGGACATCCGTGACCAGCCCACGCACGCTGCGCAACTTCATCGGCGGTTCCTACGTCGACGCCGATGCCGGCGCCACGAGCGACGTGGTGAACCCCTCGACCGGGCAGGTCGTGGCCCAGGCCCCGGTCAGCGGAGGCGAAGAGGTCGATGCCGCCTACGCGGCTGCCGAGAAGGCGTTCGGCGAGTGGGGGCGGACGACGCCCAGCGAGCGCCAGCAGGCACTGCTGAAGCTCGCCGACTCGATCGAGGCACACGCCGACGAGCTCATCGACCTCGAGTCGGAGAACACGGGCAAGATCAAGGCGCTCACCGCGAGCGAGGAGATCCCGCCGATGGTGGACCAGCTCCGGTTCTTCGCCGGGGCGGCGCGGGTGCTCGAGGGCAAGGCCGCCGGCGAGTACCTGGCCGGCCACACCTCGTGGGTCCGGCGCGAGCCGATCGGTGTCGTCGGCCAGGTCACCCCGTGGAACTACCCGCTCCTGATGGCCGTGTGGAAGATCGGGCCGGCCCTCGCGGCGGGCAACACCGTCGTCCTCAAGCCGAGCGACACGACACCCGAGAGCACGCTGCGCCTGGCCGAGCTCGCGTCCGAGTTCCTGCCGGCGGGCACCCTCAACGTCGTCACCGGCGATCGCGAGACCGGCCGCCTCCTCGTCGAGCACCGCACCCCGAGCCTGGTCGCGATCACGGGTTCCGTACGCGCCGGCGCCGAGGTCGCCGCCAGCGCCGCCCCGCAGGTCAAGCGGGTGCACCTCGAGCTCGGCGGCAAGGCCCCGGTGGTCGTCTTCGACGACGCCGACATCGAGGCGGCGGTCGAGGGCATCGCGATCGCGGGCTACTTCAACGCCGGCCAGGACTGCACCGCCGCGACCCGCGTGCTGGTGGCTCCCGGCATCCACGACGACTTCGTCGCGGCCCTGGCCGACTACGCCAGGAGCTCGGCGCCGGTCGGGCTGCCCGACGACGAGGACGCACTCTTCGGACCGGTCAACAACGCCCGCCAGCTCGCGCACGTCAGCGGCTTCATCCAGGACCTGCCCTCGCACGCCACCGTCGCGGCCGGCGGCAACCGGCGTACGGACCTGGGTGACGGCTACTACCTCGAACCCACCGTGCTCTCCGGGCTCCGCCAGGACGACGACGCGATCCAGAACGAGATCTTCGGTCCCGTCATCACCGTGCAGAAGTTCTCCGACGAGGACGAGGCGATCCGCTGGGCCAACGGCGTCGACTACGGCCTGGCGTCGTCGGTGTGGACCAAGGACTTCGGCCGCGCGATGCGGATGTCGAAGGCCCTGGACTTCGGCTGCGTGTGGATCAACACCCACATCCCGCTCGTCGCCGAGATGCCACACGGCGGCTACAAGAAGTCCGGCTACGGCAAGGACCTGTCGATGTACGGGTTCGAGGACTACACCCGCATCAAGCACGTCATGGCCAACATCGAGAGCTGAGCAGCACCACCGCACGACCGCACCACACGCAACGACTCGGGGCTGACGGAGGACTTCCACTGATGACACCCATTCCACGCCGCTCGCGGCGCCACCTCTCCTCGCCCGCCGCGGCCATCACCGCGGCCGCATCCGGCGGCCTCAGCCGTCGAGCCCTGCTGGGTACGGGTGCAGCCGCCACCGCAGGGCTGGCGCTGGCCGGGTGCGCCCCGCCGGACCCGCCCTCCGGCGGCGCGGCTGCCCTCACACTCCCGAAGGACGTCTCCGACACCGAGAAGATCCTCAAGTGGGCCAACTGGACGGCCTACCTGGACATGAACGGCAAGGAGACGAAGTCCCCGACGCTCGACGCCTTCATGCAGGAGAGCGGGATCGAGGTCAGCTACAGCGAGGACGTCGACGACAACGACTCCTACTACGCCAAGGTCGGCCCGCAGCTGCGCGCCGGGCAGAGCATCGACCGCGACATCTTCACCCTGACCGACTGGATGGCGGCACGCGTGATCCGCGACCAGCTGTGCCAGCCGCTGGAGCTGATCCAGATGCCCAACGTGGTCAACAACCTGCTCCAGCCCCTCAAGGACGTCTCCTTCGACCCGGGCCGGACGAACTCGATCACCTGGCAGAGCGGCTTCGCCGGCATCGGCTACAACAAGGAGAAGGTGGGTCGCGAGCTCAAGTCCCTCGACGACCTCTGGACCGACGACCTCAAGGGCAAGATCGTGGTGCTCTCCGAGTTCCGCGACACGGCCGGGCTCGTCATGCAGTCGCAGGGCGTCGACATCTCGACCGGCTGGGGCAAGACGGAGTTCGAGAGCGCGCTGAGCTTCATCGAGCAGAAGATCGAGGAGGGATACATCCGCAAGGTGAAGGGCAACTCCTACCTCGAGGACCTCACCAGCGGCAACGCCGTCGCCGGCATCACCTGGAGCGGTGACATCTTCGTCCTGGCGTACGACACCAAGGACCCCAACTGGACCTTCACCATCCCCGAGTCGGGCGGCACGCTCTGGTCGGACAACATGATGGTGCCGATCACCTCCACCCACCGCAGCAACGCCCAGAAGCTGATGGACTACTACTACGACCCGGCGGTCGCCGCGCAGGTCGCTGCGTGGGTCAACTACGTCTGTCCCGTCGACGGCGCACAGGCCGAGATGGAGAAGATCGACCCCGACCTGGCCGAGAGTCCCTTCATCTTCCCGACCGCGGACTACATCGAGGAGAACAACATCCAGTCCTTCCGGGTGCTCAACGCCGACGAGGACATCGAGTTCGCCGATCTCTGGTCCACGAAGGTGATGGGGAACTGACATGGCCGGATTCCGTGAGGCGCGCGGCGACCTCAAGCTCGACAACGTGACCAAGTCCTTCGGTGACTTCACCGCGGTCGACGACATCGACCTGCACGTGCCGCGAGGCTCCTTCTTCGCCCTGCTCGGCCCGTCGGGCTGCGGCAAGACCACCACCCTCCGGATGATCGCGGGGCTCGAGCAGCCCACCGCGGGCCGCGTGACGATCGGGGACACGGACCTCACCGGTTCGCGCCCCTACGAGCGCCCGGTCAACACGGTGTTCCAGTCCTACGCGCTGTTCCCCCACCTCACGATCCGCGACAACGTCGCCTTCGGTCCGAAGCGCCGCAAGGAGAAGGAGGCGGCGAAGCTCACCGAGGACACGCTCGAGCTGGTGCAGATGACGCAGTTCGCGGCCCGCAAGCCGGCCCAGCTCTCCGGCGGGCAGCAGCAGCGGGTCGCCCTGGCCCGGGCACTGGTCAACCAGCCCGAGGTGCTGCTGCTCGACGAGCCGCTCGGTGCCCTGGACCTCAAGCTGCGCCGGGAGATGCAGGTCGAGCTCAAGCGCATCCAGACCGAGGTCGGCCTGACCTTCATCCACGTCACCCACGACCAGGAGGAGGCCATGACCATGGCCGACACGGTCGCGGTGATGAACAGGGGCCACATCGAGCAGCTCGGCGGCCCGGCAGAGCTCTACGACCTGCCGCGGACGACGTTCGTCGCGAACTTCCTCGGCCAGGCCAACACGGGCGTCGGCACCATCACCGGCACGGACGGCGACCACCTGGTGGCCGAGGTCCTCGGCACGCCGGTGAAGATCCTCAAGTCCCGCTCGCAGGTGCAGGAGGGCGACGTGGTGTTCGGCGTACGCCCCGAGAAGGTGACGGTGTCCCGCAAGCAGCCCGACGGCGCCGGCAACGACGTCAAGGGGGTCATTCGGGACGTGTCCTTCCTCGGCGTGGCCACCAGCTATCTCATCGACATGCCGAGCGGCACCACCTGGAGCTGCTACGAGCAGAACCTCGACGTGGAGCCGCTCGACCTCCGACCCGGCGACGAGGTCTGGCTGACCTGGAACCCCGGTCACGCGTTCGGTGTGCCGGTGGACGAGACATGAACACCCCACGACGTTCTTCGCCTCCCCCGCTGCGCTCCTCCACCGAACAACGCCACGGGGCCCCCGAATGAGCGCAATGGCCCACGTGGCCGGCGACCCGGGGGCGCACCACGACGCTCCAGTCGCACCCGAGGCGGAGAAGCGGAGCTGGACCGCGTACCTGCTGCTGCTCCCGGGCGCGCTCTGGCTCGGCGTCTTCTTCATCCTGCCGCTGGTGCAGCTGGCCTCGGTCAGCCTGCAGAGCCGCTTCCCGGGCTTCGCGGGCTACTACTACCGCGACCTCAACTTCCAGAACTACGCCGATGCGCTGACCGACTACGCACCGCACTTCGCCCGATCGTTCGTCTATGCCGGCCTGGCCACGTTCCTGGCCTTCGTCGTGGCCTACCCGCTGGCCTACACGATGGCGTTCAAGGCCGGGAAGTGGCGCAACCTGATGATGATCTGCGTCATTGCGCCGTTCTTCACCTCCTTCATCCTGCGCACCTTCGCGTGGTCGCAGATCCTGGCCGACGAGGGCTGGGTGGCCGGCACCCTCAACTTCCTGCACCTGCTGCCGGGTGGGCACATCATCAACACCCCGGTCGCCGTGGTCGCCGGCCTCACCTACAACTTCCTGCCGTTCATGGTGCTGCCCATCTATGCCTCTCTCGAACGCGCTGATCCGCGGGTGATCGAGGCGGGCGGCGACCTCTACGCCAACGGCTTCACGACCTTCCGGACCGTCACGCTGCCGATGTCGATGCCCGGCGTGCTGGCCGGGACCCTGCTCACCTTCATCCCGGCGGCGGGTGACTTCGTCAACATGGAGCTGCTCGGCCCCCAACGGGGCAAGATGGTCGGCAACGTCATCAACGACCAGTTCCTCGCCATCCCCGGTGGCTATCCGGTGGCGGCGGCGCTGTCGTTCACGCTGATGGCGGCGATCTTGGTGATGGTCTTCCTCTACGTCCGCCGCTTCGGCACCGAGGAGCTGGTCTGAGATGGCCACGACGACGACCACGACCGAGCTGTCGACGGCCTACCGGCCCTCCAGCGCCAAGCGGATCCAGATCTGGCTCGGCGACCACTTCGCGGTGCTCTCGGCAGTCCTGGTGCTGCTCTACCTCTTCCTGCCGGTCGCCTACACGTTCGCGTTCTCGTTCAACGACCACGGCAAGACCAACATCGTGTGGCAGGGCTTCACCTGGAAGCACTGGCAGGACCCGTGCCGGGTCGCGGGGGCGTGCGAGTCCCTCGTGACCTCGCTGCAGGTCGGCGCGATCTCCACGATCGTCGCGACGGTGCTCGGCACCCTCATGGCACTGGCGATGGTCCGCTACAGGTTCCGCGGCAAGGCGGCCAGCAACGTGCTGATCTTCGTGCCGATGGCCACGCCCGAGATCGTGATGGGCGCCGCCCTGCTGACGATCTTCGTGCAGGGCTTCTCCAACGTCGGCATCAGCCTCGGGTTCGGCACCATCGTCTTCGCGCACATCATGTTCTGCCTGAGCTTCGTCGTGGTCACCGTGAAGGCGCGGATCCAGTCGCTCGATCCCCGGATCGAGGAGGCCGCCCAGGACCTCTACGCCACCCCGATGCAGACCTTCTGGAAGGTCACCTTCCCGCTGATCCTGCCGGGCATCGCGGGAGCGGCGATGCTCGCCTTCTCGCTGTCGTTCGACGACTTCATCATCACCAACTTCGTCTCCGGCAACGTGAGCACGTTCCCCAAGTTCGTCTACGTCGCCTCACGACGCGGCATCCCGGCCGAGGCCAACGTCATCGGCTTCTCGATGTTCGTGCTCGCCGTGGCGCTCGTCGTCGGTGCGCAGGTCGTGAGCTCGCTGAGGGCATCCCGCGCCAAGGAATGAACCCCCGTCCAGGACAAGGAGTGACATGCCTGAGCCCATGCGCGTGCTGATGGTCGGGGCCGGAGGCGTCGGCGACGCCGCGGCCCGGATCGCGGTCGAGCGCGACTTCTTCGAGGCGTGGGTGGTGGCCGACTACGACCTCGGCCGCGCCGAGCACACCGTCGCCGCCGCCACCGGTCGGCGTACGGGCGAGGAGCGCCTCAGCGCAGCCCAGGTCGACGCGTCAGACGCCGATGCGGTGGCCGCGCTGGCCCGCGAGGTGCGGGCCACGCACGTGTTCAACGCCGTCGACCCGCGGTTCGTGATGCCCCTCTTCACCGGCGCCCTGGCTGCGGACGCCGACTACCTCGACATGGCGATGAGCCTGTCGGTGCGTCACCCGGACCTGCCCTACGAGCAGGTCGGCGTGAAGCTCGGCGACGAGCAGTTCGCCCGTGCCGGCGAGTGGGAGTCGGCGGGCCGGCTGGCCCTGCTCGGCATCGGCGTCGAGCCCGGGCTCTCCGACGTCTTCGCGCGCTACGCCGCCGATGAGCTCTTCGACCACATCGACGAGCTCGGCACCCGCGACGGCGCCAACCTGGTGATCCGCGACGACGACGGCAACGAGGTGTTCGCGCCCGGGTTCTCGATGTGGACGATCATCGAGGAGTGCCTCAACCCGCCCGTCGTGTGGGAGCGCGAGAGGGGCGGCGGCGATCTCCAGAAGGGGTTCTACACGCTGCCCCCCTTCGCCGAGCCGGAGATCTTCGACTTCCCCGAGGGCATCGGCCCGGTCGAGTGCGTGCACGTGGAGCACGAGGAGGTCCTCCTCATGCCCCGCTGGGTCGAGGCCGACAAGGTGACGTTCAAGTACGGCCTGGGCGAGGAGATGATCACCATCCTGCGGACCCTCCACACGCTGGGCCTGGACTCCACCGAGCCCGTGACGGTCAAGGGCGTCCAGGTCTCGCCGCGCGACGTCGTGGCGGCATGTCTGCCCGACCCCGCGACCATCGGGCCGCGGATGGAGGGCAAGACCTGCGCCGGCATGTACGTCACCGGCACCGGCAAGGACGGCGCGCCGAGGTCGACGTACCTCTACCACGTGGTCGACAACGCCGACTCGATGCGCGACTACGGCGCGCAGTGCGTCGTGTGGCAGACCGCGATCAACCCGGTCGTGGCCCTGGAGCTGCTGGCCAACGGCACGTGGTCGGGCACGGGCGTGCTCGGCCCCGAGGCGCTGCCGCCGAAGCCCTTCCTCGACCTGCTCGCTGCACCCAAGCCCGAGGGGTACGGATCCCCGTGGGGAATGGAAGAAAAATGACACTGTCCCAGGAACGCATCCTCGCCACCGAGATCCCGGGCCCCCGCTCGCGGGCGCTGCAGGAGCGCAAGGTCGCGGCCGTGTCGGCGGGCGTCGGCACCACGCTGCCGGTCTACGTCGAGCGGGCCGGCGGTGGCATCCTCCGCGACGTCGACGGCAACCAGCTGATCGACTTCGGCTCCGGCATCGCGGTCACCACCGTCGGCAACGCCGCGCCGCGGGTCGTCGAGGCGGTTCAGCGCCAGGTCGCCGACTTCACGCACACCTGCTTCATGGTCACTCCCTACGAGGAGTACATCCAGGTCTGCGAGAAGCTCACCGAGCTCACCCCCGGCAGCCACGAGAAGCGCTCGGCGCTGTTCAACTCCGGCGCCGAGGCGGTCGAGAACGCGGTCAAGGTCGCGCGACACCACACCGGCCGAGACGCGGTCGTCGTGTTCGACCACGCCTACCACGGGCGTACGAACCTCACGATGGCGCTGACGTCGAAGAACATGCCCTACAAGCACGGTTTCGGGCCGTTCGCGGGCGAGATCTACCGGGCGCCGATGGCCTACCCCTACCGCTGGCCCGGCGGCCCGGAGGCGTGTGCCGACGAAGCGTTCGACGCCTTCGTGTCGACCGTGCACGCCCAGGTCGGCGAGGACAACTGCGCGGCCGTCCTGATCGAGCCGATCCAGGGCGAGGGCGGGTTCATCGTGCCACCCCAGGGCTGGCTCCCCCGCGTCGCCGACTGGTGCCGCGAGCAGGGGATCCTCTTCATCGCCGACGAGATCCAGACCGGCTTCGCCCGCACCGGCGACTGGTTCGCCAGCGACCACGAAGGCGTCGTGCCCGACCTGGTCACCACCGCCAAGGGGATGGCCGGCGGCCTCCCGCTGGCCGCCGTCACCGGCCGGGCCGAGGTGATGGACTCCGTCCACGTCGGCGGCCTCGGTGGCACCTACGGCGGCAACCCGGTGGCGTGCGCCGCCGCCCTCGCCGCCATCGAGACGATGCAGGCCGAGGACCTCCCCGCGCGGGCGAAGCAGATCGAGGCCACGTTCGTGCCCCGCCTGCAGGCGATCGCCGACCGGCACCCCGACCGGGTCGGGGAGATCCGCGGGCGAGGGGCGATGCTGGCGATCGAGCTGGTCACCGACGGTCCCGGGCGTACGCCCGACGCCGCGCTGGCCGGTGCGGTGCACCGGGCGTGCTCGGCCCAGGGCCTGGTGACGCTCACCTGCGGCACCTTCGGCAACGTCTTCCGGTTCCTCCCGCCGCTCGCGATCGGCGACGACCTGCTCGGCGAGGGGCTGGACATCTTCGAGGCTGCCTTCGACGCGGCCGCCGCTGGCAAGGTGGAGTGATGGCTGACCAGAACACGACCCTGATCGAGACCGTCCCCACCCAGCTGCTCATCGGCGGCCAGTGGGTCGACGCCAGCGGCGGTGCGACCTTCGAGGTGCACAACCCCGCCGACGACAGCGTGCTGACCCGCATCGCCGACGCGACCCCTGCCGACGGGGAGCGAGCACTGGCGGCCGCGACCGATGCCCAGCGCGAGTGGCGCGCCACCGAGCCCCGCGCCCGCGGCGAGATCCTGCGCAGCGCCTTCGAGCTGCTCACCGAGCGGGCCGACGACTTCGCCCGGCTGATGACACTCGAGATGGGCAAGACGCTGGCCGAGGCCAAGGGCGAGGTGACCTACGGCTCGGAGTTCTTCCGCTGGTTCTCCGAGGAGGCGGTGCGGATCCATGGCCGCTACTCGACGGCCCCGTCCGGCTCGTCGCGGCTGATCACGATGAAGGCCCCGGTCGGCCCGACGCTGATGATCACGCCGTGGAACTTCCCGCTGGCGATGGGCACCCGCAAGATCGGCCCGGCGATCGCCGCCGGCTGCACGATGGTGGTCAAGCCGGCCTCCGAGACTCCGCTGACCATGCTCGCCCTGGCCGCGCTGCTCGAGGAGGTCGGACTGCCGCCCGGCGTGCTCAACGTCGTCACGACGACCGACTCCGGTGGGGTGTGCGAACCGATCATCACCGACCCGCGGCTGCGCAAGCTGACCTTCACCGGCTCCACCGCCATCGGCAAGCTGCTCGTGGCCCAGGCCTCCGAGCAGCTGCTGCGAGTGTCGATGGAGCTCGGCGGCAACGCGCCGTTCGTGGTCTTCGAGGACGCCGACGTCGACGCGGCCGTCCAGGGGGCGATGCTCGCCAAGATGCGCAACATCGGTGAGGCGTGCACCTCCGCCAACCGCTTCCTGGTCCACGAGTCGCTGGCCGAGGAGTTCTCGACGAAGTTCGCCGAGCGGATGGGCGCCCTCACGGTCGGCGACGGCACCGGCGACGGCGTCGACGTCGGACCACTGATCACCGACAAGGCGCGCAAGGGCGTCCACGAGCTCGTCGAGGAGGCGGTCTCCTCCGGAGCCCGCGCGCTCGTCGGCGGGGAGGTCCCCGAGGGACCCGGCCACTTCTACCCGCCCACGGTGCTGGTCGACGTACCGGCGAACGCGCGGGTGTTCCGCGAGGAGATCTTCGGCCCCGTCGCGCCGATCTCGACGTTCACCGACGACGACGAAGCCGTCCGTCGTGCCAACGACACGGAGTACGGACTGGTCGCCTACGTCTTCACCCGCGACCATGCGCGCGTCCTCAAGGTGAGCGAGGCGCTGGAGTTCGGCATGGTCGGGGTCAACACCGGCATCGTGTCCAACCCGGCCGCACCGTTCGGCGGCGTCAAGCACTCGGGCTTCGGGCGCGAGGGCGGCTTCGAGGGGATCGAGGAGTACCTCGAGACCAAGTACGTCGGCAGCGCCCTCTGAGGTGGGCACCGTGACCGCCGAGGTGGACCGCACCAGGCTCGCCGCCCTCCACGCGGCGGAGGAGCAGCGGTTCGTCGACCTGCACCCGACCTCCGCGCACCTGGCGGCCGCCGCCGGCGAGCACCTGCTCGCCGGGGTGCCGATGCCGTGGATGACGCGCTGGCCCGGGTCGTTCCCTCTGTTCGTCGAGTCCGCTGCCGGCGGGCGCTTCACCGACGTGGACGGGCTCGACTACGTCGACCTCTGCCTCGGTGACACGGGCTCGATGACCGGCCACTGCCTGCCGGCGGTCGCCGAGGCGGTGCGCGAGCGCACCGAGCGCGGCATCACGACGATGCTCCCCTCGACCGACGCGACCTGGGTGGCTGCCGAGCTCGCGCGTCGCTTCGGGCTGCCGCGCTGGCAGATGGCGATGACCGCCACCGACGCCAACCGCTTCGTGCTGCGTTTCGCCCGCCACCTCACCGGCCGCCCGCGGATCGCGGTGATGGACTGGTGCTACCACGGCACGGTCGACGAGACCCTCGGCGTGCTGGAGCACGGTCGCGCCGGTGATCGGGTCGTGGCCCGGCCCGGGGCCCTCGGCCCGCAGGTCGACGTCGCCCTGACGACCGCGGTCGTCCCGTTCAACGACCTCGACGCGCTCGACGTACGCCTCGCCGCGGGCGACGTCGCCTGCCTGCTGATGGAGCCGGCGCTCACCAACATCGGCATCGTGCTCCCCGACGACGGCTACCTGTCCGGCGTACGCGAGATCACCCGCAAGCACGGCGTGCTGCTGGTCAACGACGAGACACACACGATCTGCGCGGGACCCGGCGGCGCGACCGCGGCCTGGGACCTCGACCCCGACTTCGTGGTCATCGGGAAGCCGATCGGCGGCGGGATCCCCGTCGCGGCCTACGGCATGAGTGCCGAGGTCGCTGCCCGGCTCGAGGGCCCGATGCTCGGTCACGACATCGACGTCGCGGGTGTCGGCGGCACCCTGTCGGGCTCGGCCCTGGCGATGGCCGCGGTCCGCGCGACGCTGTCCTCGGCCCTGCGGCAGGAAGACTTCGACGTCGCGATCCCGCTGGCCGAGTCCTTCACCGACGGCATCCAGGGCGTCATCGACGAGCACCGGCTGCCCTGGCACGTCCAGCGCCTCGGCTGCCGCGCGGAGTACTGGTTCTGCCCTCCTCCACGCGCCGGAGCCGAGGCCGCAGGGGCCGTCGACGAGGAGCTGGACGCCTTCTTCCATCTCTGGACGGTCAACCGCGGCGTGCTGCTCGCGCCCTTCCACAACATGTCGCTCTTCTCCCCGTTCCACACCGAGGCCGACGTCGACGCGCACACGACGGTCTTCCGCAGCGCCGTCGAGGCCCTCCTGGGCTAGGCCTCGAGCACACCTGCGGCCCGCGCCGCTCCGGCGTACGCCGCGGCGAGCGAGTCGACCGTGTCGTGGGCGTTGAGGCCGGACGGGTTGGGCACCACGAAGACGCGCGACTCGCCCCACCGCTCGGGCTGCTCACCCACCGTTGCTCTCCGATCGCCGAATGCAGAGCGGTAGGCGGTGATGCCGGCGACGGCCACCACGACGGGTCGACGCTCCGCGACCAGCTCGCGGAGCCGACGACCCCCCTCGCGCAGCTCCGTGACGGTCAGCTCGTCGGCCCTCGCCGTCGCGCGGGCGACGACGTTGGTGACCCCGATCCCTCGGCTGCGGAACAGCTCGCGGTCC
Organism: uncultured Actinomycetota bacterium; assembly: GCA_963711175.1. GTDB lineage: Bacteria > Actinomycetota > Actinomycetes > Propionibacteriales > Nocardioidaceae > Nocardioides. The sequence goes on along the minus strand of CAVQDC010000018.1, from coordinate 76,463 downwards.
TCGTCGGTCATCCCGGCCGACGGGTCGATCGGCTGATGGAGGATCCCGGCGCGCAGGAGCGCGGGGTAGAACCGGTTGCCCGGCCGGGCGAAGTGGGTCTGCGTGGCCGCCGTCCAGAGCCCCGGGTTGATGCCGACGAACAGCAGCCGGAGCGGCCGGGCGGGCGCCGGGAGCAGGTCGGGGACCTCGGCGTCGCGGAACGACTCCAGCTCGGCCTTGGTGAACCCCATGGGCCCATCCTGCCGTGACCAGACCGGTGCCGCGGACGTGGTGACGGCGGGGCGTGGCAGGCGTACCGTCAAGGGGTGAGCTGGCTCCGGGACTTCGGTCCGCTGGTGGTGACCTGGATGAGCGTCCAGGTGCTGCTCATGTGCATGTTCGGGATGTGGGCCGGCTGGCACCGATGGCAGCGTCGCCTCGGCGCCCGCGTAGTACGGCTGGTGAGCCGCTCTGCGCCGCTCGTGCCGGTGCACCGCCCCGTCGAGCAGGTCGCCGCCGACGTCCGGCGGCTCCGTGCAGCGTTCGGCAACGAGGGCCTGCGCTTCGCGAAGTACGAAGGCATCAGGCTCGCGTACGACGGCGCGCTCGCCGAGGCTGCCGACACCCTCGAGCTGACACACTTCCTGGCCGCCCTCCCGCCCGGCGTGGACCGCGACCTCGAGAGGGTCCGGGTCGAGCGACTGCTCGAGGACTCCGGGCTGCTGCCCCGCGCCAACGCCGCCTGACGTCATCCGGAGCGCGCACCCGCTTGCCTCATCCGGATGACGTCCCGCACGCACGAGACCCCGCCTCCCTTGCGGGGAGACGGGGTCTCGGATGGTGCGGATGCCGGTCAGTGACCGGCGGTGATCACTTGGTGATCTTGACGACCCGGCCGGCGCCGACGGTGCGGCCACCCTCACGGATCGCGAACCGGAGGCCCTCGTCCATGGCGATGGGCTGGATGAGCTCGACCGACATCTCGGTGTTGTCACCCGGCATGACCATCTCGGTGCCCTCGGGCAGGGTCACAACACCGGTCACGTCAGTCGTACGGAAGTAGAACTGGGGACGGTAGTTGTTGAAGAACGGCGTGTGACGGCCGCCCTCGTCCTTGCTGAGGATGTAGACCGAGGCCTCGAAGTTCGTGTGAGGCGTCGTGGTGCCCGGCTTGATGACGACCATGCCGCGCTCGATGTCCTCGCGCTTGGTGCCACGGAGGAGCAGACCGACGTTCTCGCCCGCCTGGCCCTCGTCGAGCAGCTTGCGGAACATCTCGACACCGGTGACGGTCGACTTCTGCGCGGTCTCGCGGATGCCGATGATCTCGACCTCCTCGTTGACCTTGACGATGCCGCGCTCGATGCGACCGGTGATGACGGTGCCACGACCGGTGATCGTGAAGACGTCCTCGACGGGCATGAGGAACGGCTTGTCGGTCTCGCGCTCGGGGGTCGGGATGGACTCGTCCACCGCGGCCATGAGCTCGACGATCGACTCGCCCCACTTCTCGTCACCCTGGAGGGCCGGGAAGGCAGCAACGCGGATCACGGGGATGTCGTCGCCCGGGAACTCGTACTCGGAGAGGAGCTCGCGCACCTCCATCTCGACGAGCTCGATGAGCTCCTCGTCGTCGACCATGTCGCACTTGTTCAGCGCCACGACCAGGGCCGGCACGCCGACCTGGCGGGCGAGCAGCACGTGCTCACGCGTCTGCGGCATCGGACCATCGGTCGCAGCAACCACCAGGATCGCGCCGTCCATCTGCGCGGCACCGGTGATCATGTTCTTGATGTAGTCCGCGTGACCCGGGCAGTCGACGTGCGCGTAGTGGCGCGCCTCGGTCTGGTACTCGACGTGCGCGATCGAGATCGTGATGCCGCGCTGACGCTCCTCGGGAGCCTTGTCGATCTGGTCGAAGGCCGAGGCCTCGTTCAGGGTCGGGTACTTGTCGTGCAACACCTTGGTGATCGCCGCGGTCAGCGTCGTCTTGCCGTGGTCGATGTGACCGATGGTGCCGATGTTCACGTGCGGCTTGGTCCGCTCGAACTTCGCCTTAGCCACTGGGGCTCCTCCTGGTTGGGTTTGTACTTGAACTCATGGGTGTGAAACGGGGGGTGGTGCAGGGGCCTGTTGTCGAGGCCCGGCCCTCGGCGCGATTACTCGCCGCGGACCTTCTTGACGATCTCCTCGGCGATGTTCGAGGGAACCTCGGCGTACGAGTCGAACTCCATGGAGTACGACGCCTGGCCGGAGGTCTTCGACCTCAGGTCGCCAACGTACCCGAACATCTCCGACAGGGGCACAAGCGCGTTGACGACCATGTCGCCGTGACGCTCCTCCTGGGCCTGGATCTGGCCGCGGCGCGAGTTGATGTCGCCGATGACCGTGCCGAGGAAGGTGTCGGGCGTGATGACCTCGACCGCGAACATCGGCTCGAGGAGCACCGGCTTGGCCCGACGTGCGGCCTCCTTGAAGGCCTGGTTGCCGGCGATCTTGAACGCGAGCTCGGACGAGTCGACGTCGTGGTAGGCGCCGTCCTCGAGGGAGAACATCACGTCGACCATGGGGTAGCCGGCGAGCACGCCGAACTCCATGGCCTCCTGGCCGCCCTGGTCGACCGAGGGGATGTACTCCTTCGGCACGCGGCCACCGGAGACGTTGTTCTTGAACTCGTAGCCCGCGCCGACGCCGGTCTCGGGGTCGATGTTCGGACCGAGGTTGATGACGACCTTGGCGAACTGACCCGAACCACCGGTCTGCTTCTTGTGGGTGTACGAGTGCTTCTCGACCAGGTTGCGGATGGTCTCGCGGTAGGCGACCTGCGGCTTGCCGACGGTGGCCTCCACGCGGAACTCGCGCTTCATGCGGTCGACGAGGATCTCCAGGTGGAGCTCGCCCATGCCGGCGATGATCGTCTGACCGGTCTCCTCGTCCGCCTTGACGGTGAACGTGGGGTCCTCGTCGGACAGCCGCTGGATCGCGGTGCCGAGCTTCTCCTGGTCGCTCTTGGTCTTGGGCTCGATCGCGACCTCGATCACCGGGGCCGGGAACGTCATCGACTCGAGGACGACCTGGTTGTTGGGGTCGCTCAGCGTGTGACCGGTCTTGGTGTCCTTCAGGCCCATCACGGCCACGATCTGGCCGGCGCCGACCGACGCGATCTCCTCACGCTTGTTGGCGTGCATCTGGTAGACCTTGCCGATCCGCTCCTTGCGGCCGTTGACCGAGTTGACCACGGTCGAGCCGGCCTCGAGCTTGCCCGAGTAGACCCGGACGTAGATCAGCTTGCCGAGGTGCGGGTCGGTGGCGATCTTGTAGGCGAGGCCGGAGAACGGCTCGTCGTCGGACGGCTGGCGAACGATGACCTCGTTCTCGTCCTTGACCGAGTGGCCCTGGATGCCGTCGATGTCGAGCGGCGAGGGCAGGTACTTGACGACCGCGTCGAGCAGGGGCTGGACGCCCTTGTTCTTGAACGCGGTCCCGCAGAGGACCGGGTTGAGCTTGTCGGCGAGGGTGGCGCGACGGATCGCGGCCTCGAGCTCGGGAACGGTGAACTCGCCCTCCTCGAGGAACTTCTCCATGATGTCGTCGTCGGCCTCGGCCAGCGTCTCGAGGAGCTTCTCGCGGTACTCCGCGGCCTGCTCGGCGAGCTCGGCCGGGATCTCCTCGACCTCGTAGTCCTCGCCCATCGTGGTCTCGCCGCGCCACACCAGGGCGCGCATCCCGACCAGGTCGACGACACCGATGAAGTCGCCCTCGGCTCCGATCGGGAGCTGGAGCACGAGCGGGGTGGAGTTGAGGCGCTCGACCATCATGTCGACGCAGCGGAAGAAGTCCGCTCCGGTGCGGTCGAGCTTGTTGACGAAGCACATGCGGGGCACGGAGTACTTGTTGGCCTGGCGCCACACCGTCATGGTCTGGGGCTCGACACCGGCGACACCGTCGAAGACGGCCACGGCGCCGTCGAGGACGCGCAGCGAGCGCTCGACCTCGGCGGTGAAGTCCACGTGACCGGGGGTGTCGATGATGTTGATCTGGTGGTCCTTCCACCAGCAGGTCGTCGCGGCGGACGTGATGGTGATGCCGCGCTCCTGCTCCTGCTCCATCCAGTCCATCGTGGCGCCACCGTCGTGCACCTCACCGATCTTGTAGGTGATGCCGGTGTAGAAGAGGATGCGCTCGGTGGTGGTGGTCTTGCCGGCGTCGATGTGCGCCATGATGCCGATGTTGCGGACCTTGTTGAGGTCGGTGGTGATGTCGACGGCCACGTCTGTGTCTCAGTCCCTCGAAGTAGTGGGGTTGTGGGGGTAGGAGGCCGTACGCCGCGTGCTGCGGGTCGTACGGCCTCCCGTCCTCACCAGCGGTAGTGGGCGAAGGCCTTGTTGGACTCGGCCATCTTGTGGGTGTCCTCGCGCTTCTTCACAGCGGCACCGAGGCCGTTGCTGGCGTCGAGGATCTCGTTCATGAGGCGCTCGGCCATGGTCTTCTCGCGACGGTCGGCGGCGTAGCCCACGAGCCAGCGCAGGGCCAGCGTGGTGGAACGGTTGGCCTTGACCTCGACGGGGACCTGGTAGGTCGCACCGCCGACGCGGCGGGACTTGACCTCGATGGCCGGCTTGACGTTGTCCATCGCGCGCTTGAGCGCGACGACGGGGTCGCTGCCGGTCTTGTCGCGGACGCCTTCGAGAGCGGTGTAGACGATGCGCTGGGCAACAGCCTTCTTGCCGTCCTGGAGGACCTTGCTGACGAGCTGGGTGACCAGCTGCGAGCCGTAGACCGGGTCAGAGACGAGGGGGCGCTTCGGAGCGGGACCCTTGCGAGGCATTACTTCTCCTTCTTCGCGCCGTAGCGGCTGCGGGCCTGCTTGCGGTTCTTGACACCCTGGGTGTCGAGCGTGCCGCGGATGATCTTGTAGCGGACACCGGGAAGGTCCTTCACGCGGCCGCCGCGCACGAGCACGATCGAGTGCTCCTGCAGGTTGTGACCGACACCCGGGATGTAGGCGGTGACCTCGACGCCACTGCTCAGGCGCACGCGGGCGACCTTGCGGAGGGCGGAGTTCGGCTTCTTCGGGGTGGTCGTGTAGACCCGGGTGCAGACGCCACGGCGCTGCGGGGATCCCTTCAGGGCGGGCGTCTTGGACTTCGACACCTTGTCCTGGCGGCCCTTGCGGACCAGCTGGTTGATGGTGGGCACCTGGTGGTTCCCTCTCTCTGTTTCTCGTCTCGGTCCGGCGCGGTGCCGGGCTCGGGGGTCGTGCGTTGGAGCGACGTGCCTGTGCGGCCTCGAGGGCCGCGTCCCTGCTGGTCAGCGTGCATGTGCATGAACAGGGGTCTGGGCGTGCCAGACACAAGGAATGAGGCTACTCGGGCGCCAGAGCAGGGTCAAAACGCCGCAGGGACGCTGCCAACCGCTTCGTCGGACGGCTCGGCGACACCACCGCGACGCTCGCGCCGGGTGCGTTCGAGCCTCAGGTAGATCATCGCAGACAACGCAACCCCGGTGATCGTGAGCAGGCCGCCGCCGAGCAGCGTCCAGCGGGCGCCGTACTCGTGCCCGATCCACCCGATGACGGGCGCCCCGATCGGGGTGCCGCCCATGAAGATCATCATGTAGAGCGACATCACCCGGCCGCGCACGCCGGCGTCGGTGTTGAGCTGCATGTAGGTGTTGGCGCTGGTGATGAACGTCAGCGCGGTGAGCCCCGTGACCGGCGCGAGCAGCGCGAAGGTCAGGTAGGACGGCATCAGGCCGGCGAGCACGACCGTGGCGCCGAAGGCCAGCGCGGCGCCGACGACGAGCCGGTGCCTGATCTCGCCCCGCCGAGCGGCGAGGAGCGAGCCGGCGAGCGAGCCGATGGCGAGGAACGAGCCGAGCAGGCCGAACTCCTCGGGGCCCTTGCCGAAGACCTCGGTCGCCATCAGCGCGGACGTGATCTGGAAGTTGAGGCCGAAGGTGCCGGCGAAGAAGACCAGGCTCAGCACCAGCAGCAGGTCGGGCCGGGCGCGGACGTAGGCGACACCCTCCCGGATTGCTCCGGGTCCGCGGTTGGCGGGCACGGCCGCATCGATGCGGCTGGCGTCGAGGTGGCGCAGTGACCAGATCGGGGCGGCGTACGTCACCGCGTTGGCCAGGATGACCCAGCCGGTGGCGACCGCTCCCCCGCCGAACGCGGCGATCAGGAGACCGGCGAGGCCGGGGCCGACCAGGCGCGCGGCGTTGAAGCTGGCGGAGTTGAGGCCGACGGCGTTGGTGAGGTCGACCGGGTCGACGATCTCGGAGACGAAGGACTGGCGGGCCGGGGCGTCGAAGGCCGACGCGGAGCCGAGCAGGAAGGCCAGCACGTACACGTGCCAGACCTCGGCGGTGCCGGTGACGGCGAGCACGCCCAGGACGGCGGCGGGCAGGGCCATGCCGATGTTGGTGATCTGCAGCAGGCGTTGCTTGGGCATCCGGTCCGCGACGAGGCCGGCGAACGGCGTCATCAGCAGGAAGGGAAGGAACTGCAACCCCGTGGTGATGCCGAGCGAGGTGGCGCCGGAGCCGGCGGCCAGCTCGAGCACGAGCCAGTCCTGCGCCACGCGCTGCATCCAGGTGCCCGTGTTGGACACCACGCCGCCGGCGGCGTAGCGGCGGTAGTTGGGGTTGGAGAGGGAGCGGAACGTGGGACTCGTGGTGACTCCTCGGTCGGTCGTGCGGTCAGTCGGTCAGTCGGTGGTGGCGAGGCGGGCCAGGATCGGGGCCGCCTCGCGGAGAGTGGCCCGCTCGGCGGCCGTCAGGCGGGCGAGCTGCTGCGAGAGCCAGGCGTCACGGCGCTGCCGGTCGGCGAGGACGGCGGCGCGGCCGGAGTCGGTCAGCGACACGACCACCTGACGGCCGTCGGTCTCGTGCGGACGGCGTACGACGTAGCCGTCGCCCTCCAGGCAGTTGACCGTCCTCGTCATCGACGGCGGCTGCACGCGCTCGGCGCGGGCCAGCTCCCCCACGGTCACCTCACCCAGGCGTACGAGCAGCCCGAGCACGACCATCTGCGGGATGCTCAGGTCGTTGTCGGGGTGGCGCTCGGAGACGAGACGACGGCGAAGGCGCATGACACCGGCCCGGAGCTCTGTGGCGAGCCCGGCATCGGTGCGAAGGTCAGCGGTCGGCATGTCGTTAGCATAACTCATTACCTGTGCTAACTATTCCGCCAAGGTGACCGGGCACTTCGTGCCCGTCCGCACGGTCGAGCGGGCGCTTCATGCCCGTCATGCGGCACGAAGTGCCCGGTCACCTCCCGGGACGGGCACGAAGTGCCCGGTCAGGTCAGGAGAGCCAGCCGCTGATCGGCGTGTAGGCGAAGTAGACGACGAAGAGCGCCGCGACGACCCACATGAGCGGGTGGACGTCCCTGGCCTTGCCGACCACGACCTTGACCAGGACGTACGCCACGAAGCCGGCGCCGATGCCGACGGAGATCGAGTAGGTGAAGGGCATCAGCACGACCGTCAGGAAGGCCGGGATCGCGACCTCGAGGTCACGCCAGTCGATGTCGGCCACCTGCTGCATCATCAGGAACCCGACGAGCACGAGCGCGGGAACCGCCGCCTCGGACGGGATGGCCGCGACGAGGGGCGTGAAGAAGGTCGCGAGCAGGAACAGCGCTCCGGTGACGACGGATGCGAGGCCCGTACGAGCACCCTCCCCCACGCCGGAGGCGCTCTCGATGTAGGACGTGTTGGACGAGACGCCGGCCGCGCCGCCGGCGATCGCGGCCACGGAGTCGACGATGAGGATCCGCTGGGCACCGGGCGGGACACCCTCCGCGTCGTTGAGGCCGGCCTCGGCGCCGATGGCGGTCATCGTGCCCATGGTGTCGAAGAAGTCGGCGAGCAGCAGGGAGAAGACCAGCAGGAGGGCGGCGAGCGCGCCGGTGCCGGCGGAGCCGAAGGCCCCGAACAGGTCGATGTCGCCCAGGGTGTCGAACGACGGCAGGCCCACGATGTCGCCGCTGAGGGTCGGCACGCTCAGCGACCAGCCCTTCGGGTTGTCAGCCGAAGCGGCCCCGAGGTCACCGATGGCCTCCACGACCACGGCGATGACCGTCGTGACGACGATGGAGATCAGGATCGCGCCCCGGACCTTGCGCACCCACAGGGCGATGACGAGCACCAGGCCGAGGCAGAACACCAGGACGGGCCAGCCGCCGAGGTGTCCGTCGGTGCCGAGCTGGACCGGCACGGTGGTCTGGAAGGCGTCGGGGATCCGGGTCACGACACGGGCATCGACGAAGCCGATCAGCGCGATGAACAGGCCGATCCCGACCGAGATCGCCACCTTGAGCTGCTGGGGCACCGCGTGGAAGACCGCCTTGCGGAAACCGGTCAGGACCAGCACCAGGATCACGATGCCCTCGAGCACGACCAGACCCATTGCGGCACCCCACGTGGACTGGCGCGCGATCGAGTTGGCGACGAATGCGTTGAGGCCGAGGCCCGTGGCCAGGGCCAGCGGGAAGTTGGCGAAGCCGCCCATCGCGATGGTGAGGACGCCGGCCACGAGCGCCGTGCCGGCGGCGATGGCCGGGATGCCGCTCCCGGGCTCGGCGCCGCCGCCGAGGAAGGCGCCGGTCGAGTCGGGCACGAAGCCGAGGATCAGCGGGTTCAGCACGATGATGTAGGCCATCGTGAGGAACGTGACGACGCCGCCACGCACCTCACGACCGATCGTCGAGCCGCGCTCGCCGATCTTGAAGTATCCGTCGAGCCCGGAGCTGCTCGTGGGCCGCTCTGCCGTCCTGGTGTCATCGCTCACGAAACCGGAGTGTGGCAGAACCGCTCACCTGCGTGTTTCTGGCTCGCCGTGGGTTGTAGCGTGACGGGTGTGGACCTGGGCGACGAGCAGCCGACGCAGCACGAGATCGGCAATCGCACCTACATCGTGGCGCAGGTCGAGCCGCTGGACGTCGACGGCGTACGCACCACCGAGGTCGGCACGGCGCTCTGGCTGCTCGGCTTCCTCGGGCTCCTCCCCTTCTGGAGCACGCTCCACGACAGCGGCCGCACGTGGTGGCTGTGGACGTGTCTCGCCGGGTTCGGCCTCGGGCTCTGCGGGCTGGAGTACTGCCGCCGCCGGCGCAAGGAGCGCGCCGCGCAGCAGGCCACCCGATGACGCTGCCCCCGACCCGCTGGGAGCTGGCGGGTGCCGGCAACAAGGGCTACGGCGAGCACTTCGCCGAGCGCGTGGCTGACGGCACCGACGTGGACGGCGAGGCCCGGTTGGCTGACGCCCTCGCGCCCCGCAACGGTCGGATCCTCGACATCGGGTCCGGCATGGGCCGGGTCTCCGCGGCGCTCCAGTCGCGCGGCCACCGGGTCGTGGCGACCGAGCCCGACCCGGAGCTGCGGGCCCAGTCGGCGGCCACCTACCCCGAGCTCGAGGTGCTGCCCCACGAGGCGCTCGCCCTGGACCCCGACGAGCTCGGCGGCTTCGACCTCGTGGTCGTCGTCGGCAACGTGATGATCTACCTCGGCGAGGACACCGAGCGACCGGTCCTGCAGCGGGTCCGCGACCTGCTGGCGCCTGGCGGCCGAGCGCTCCTCGGCTTCCACCTCACTGCCGTCAAGAGCGGCAGCCGGACCTACCCCGCCGACGAGTTCGTCGCGGACGCGGAGGCATCAGGCCTGAGGGTCGTCCACAGGTTCGGCAGCTATGAGCTGCACGAGCCCGTCGAGGACTACGCCGTCTGGGTGCTGGCGCGCGCCTGACCGGCTCCCGGTCTCAGAGCTTCTCGAACCCGTCGTCGGTGAGGGTGTCGAAGGCGTGGTCGGGCATCGGCAGCGGCTGCTGCTTGCGGGCGAGCTTGACCTCGGAGTGCGCGCCGCAGCCGTGGTCGAAGCTGACGACGCTGCCGTCGTCGTTGGCGTTGCCATTGGCACAGACGCCGAAACGGTCGGCGAGCGAGCCGTTGAGCCGGACCAGGAAGCCGCACGACCAGCACTGGTCGGGAGCGCTCTTGGCGAGCGGAGCATCGGGGCCACCGGTGCCGGCGTTCCAGCGCTCGGCCGCCATGTCGAGGCCCTCACGGCTCAGGGTGCGGACGCGGCCCAGGCCGAGGTCCTCGGCCACGCGACGCACCTGGGCGCGGGCGTCGCCGTCCATCGGGTCGTCGAGCGGGTCGTCGCCGACGAGGTAGGTCGGGACCAGGCGGGCGTCCTCGTCCTCGACCGGGAGCAGGTCACCGGGAGACAGGTCGCCGGGCTGGAGGCGTTCCTTGTAGGGGACCCACGCGGGGGCCACGATCGCTGCGTCGCCCGGGAGAAGCACGACCTCGTTGATCGTGACGTCCTTGCCGCGCTTGGCACGGGTCAGCGTCACCGACCAGTGCCAGCCCGGGTAGCCGGGACGGGTGCAGGCGAAGTGGTGGGTGACGACCCGCTCCCCCTCGGCGTACGCCCCGAGGTGGTCGCCCACCTCGGCGGGGTCGGCGACCTCGAGCACGACGCCGCGTGCGAGGTCGGCGGCCTTGGCGAGGGCCGAGTCCGGCTTGCCGGAACGGGTGGGGAGAGCGATCACGTGCGCCATCATGACAAATGGTGCCCGGTCCTGTCCCGTCGGCACCCCCGGGGCGGGACGGCGTCCGCGTGGTGTCGGGCGGGTAGTCCAAGATGGTGACCGTGACCAGCGACCGCCCCGACCCGGCCCGGAGCCGCGCGCCGGGGCCGGAGTCGGAGCCGGATCCGGGCGAGGACACCCAGCCCTACTCGGTGTCACCGCCTCCCCCGGTCCCACCTCGCCCGAGTGCCGTACGCCGCTCGATGTCGGGTGCCGCACGGGGTGCGCGGGCAGCCGGACGCGGCGCGAAGGTCGCCGGACGAGGCGCCCGGGTCGCCGGGCGTGGTGCCGGCACCGCGGGCCAGTTCGCGGTCACCCAGGCGCGACGCGCAGCCCGGGCCGAGGGTGCGGGCGACTCCGGGCTCTCCCGGCTCATCGAGCTGCACGCCTTCAACGCCGCCGGCGATGCCGCCGTCGCGATCTCGCTCGCCGGCACGCTGTTCTTCCAGGTGCCCACGGGCGAGGCGCGCGGGCAGGTCGCCCTGTTCCTCGGACTGACGATGTTGCCGTTCGCGATCGTGGCGCCTCTCATCGGACCGTTCCTCGACCGCTTCAGCCACGGTCGCCGGTGGGCCGTGGGCGCGACCATGGCGATCCGGTGCTTCCTCTGCTGGGTGCTGGCCACCGCGGTGGTGACCGAGTCCGGCTGGCTGTTCCCCGCGGCGCTGGGCTGCCTCGTCGCGTCCAAGGCGTACGGCGTCACCCGCGCTGCTGCCGTCCCCCGGCTGCTGCCGCCCGGGCTCACCCTCGTGAAGGCCAACGCCCGGGTCTCGCTCGCCGGCGTCGTCGGCGCGGCCGTCTCGGCACCGCTGGCGATCGGCGCCTCCACCTTCGGGCCGGAGTGGTCGCTGCGCTACGGCTTCGTGGTCTTCGTGCTCGCCACGATCTGGGCGATCCGGCTGCCGGACAAGGTCGACGCCAGCCAGGGCGAGGGAGAGCTGGTGCTCACCGGGTCGACCGAGGTCGCCCCGGGCAGCCGTCGACCGAAGACCCGGATCCCGGCGGCCGTGGCCTTCGCGCTGCGGGCCAACTGCGGGCCACGGTGGCTCTCGGGCTTCCTCACGATGTTCATGGCGTTCCTGCTGCGCGACAACCCGATCGGCGACATGAAGCCCGAGCTGCTGCTCGGCCTGGTCATCGGGGCTGCGGGGCTCGGCAACACCCTCGGCATCGCCATCGGCTCCCTGCTCCGACGGCTCAACCCCGCCGCCACGGTGGTGCTGGCGCTGCTGGCCGACGTGGCCGTCGTCGTGATCGCGGCACTGTTCTACGGGCTGGTCTCGCTGGCGCTGATCGGCCTCACCGCCGGGCTGGCGCAGGCCCTCGCCAAGCTGTCGCTCGACTCGACGATCCAGCGCGACGTGCCGAGCCGGATCCAGGCGAGCGCCTTCGCCCGCTCCGACACGACGTTGCAGCTCGCGTGGGTGATCGGCGGCTTCATCGGCATCGTGATGCCGCTCAACCCCCAGCTCGGGCTCGGCGTGGCTGCCGGCGTGCTGGGGCTGTGGGCGACGTTCGTGCTGGTCAGCAGACCTGCGTCGCGTACGCCTGCTGCCGCGTCCGCGACCAGCTAGATCTCGAGCTCGTCCGCGAGGGCGCGCAGCACCTTCGCGGTGCCCCGCGCCGCGTTGCGCTCGGGGTGGCGGCCGGCGCGGTAGCCCTCCTCGACGCCCTCGAGCATCTTGATGAGGTCCTCGACGATGGTCACCATCGCCTCGGGGTGCTTGCGCTGCGCATTGCGCTGGTTGCGGGCGACCGAGGCCGGGGCGTCGATGAGGCGCACCTGCAGCGCCTGGTCGCCGCGCCGTCCCTGCGCGATGCCGAACTCGACCTTCGTGCCGGCCTTGAGCGTCGTGGTGCCCTCGGGGAGCGCGTCCGAGTGGACGTACACGTCGGGGCCGTCCTCCTGCGACAGGAAGCCGAAGCCCTTCTCCACGTCGTACCACTTCACCTTGCCACTGGGCACGGGTCTTCTCCCCACCTGGATCGCGTCGTCGCCGCCAGCAGTCCACGGGCGCGGGCAAAGAATAGGCGGCTCCGGGGACGGCGCACCAACGGGTTCTGTGCAGCGGGCTTTGTCCGGACCCGTCGGTGCTGCGATCATGGAGGGCTCGGGGACCAGAACACGACGCAGCAGCAGAAGGTGGGGGCCATCGTGCGGGTACGACGCGTGGGGCGCATCGTGGGCTGCGGCCTGCTCGCGCTCGGCCTCGCCGTCTCCGCCTCCGGCGTCGCGCAGGCCGAGGACGAGGCCGCTCCGACCGACCCGACCTCACTGACCCTGGTCACGCTCACGGGCCCCGGCACGTCCGCCGGCACCCGCGAGTCAGCCGACCTCCTCGCCCGGCAGGACAGCGTGCTCGCGGCCATCGGCGCCGGCGAGCCGGTCTACCGCTGGACCACCGCGCTCAACGGATTCGCGATGCACCTCGGCGCCGCCCAGCTCGCGGCACTCGACACGCAACCAGGCATCGCCGCCGTGGAGGCCGACGAGGTCCGCCCGCTCGCCGGACGCGCGTCGACGGCGACCGTCCGCGGCGCCACGAGCCCGCGGCTGCGCGGCGGCGCCGGAGTGGTGATCGGCGTCGTCGACTCCGGCATCGCACCCGACTCCCCCGCCTTCGCCGACGTCCCCGGACTCGGACGCGACCCGCAGTCCTTCGTGGGCGCGTGCGCCGAGGGCGACGGCTGGTCGATCGACGACTGCACCCGCAAGGTCGTCGGTGCGCGCTGGTTCGCCGCCGGGTTCGGCACCGACCGGGTCCGGTCGTCGGAGTCGCTCTCGGCCAGGGACGTGCTCGGCCACGGCACCCAGGTCTCCTCGGTCGCCGCCGGCAACGCGGACGTCAGCGTGCGCGTCGACGGCCGCGACGCCGGCCGGTTCGGTGGCGTCGCCCCGCAGGCGCGGATCGCCGCCTACAAGGCGTGCTGGGGTGCCCCCGACCCCGCCGACGACGGCTGCTCCACGGCTGACGTCGTGTCGGCCGTCGACGCCGCCGTCGCCGATCACGTCGACGTGCTGAGCCTCGCGCTCGCCGGTGGCGAGGGCATCGACACCCTGCAGCGCGCCCTGCTCGGGGCGGCGGAGGCCGACATCGTGGTCGTCGGTGCCGCAGGCAACTCGGGTGGATCGGCCTACGCCGCACACGGCTCGCCGTGGGTCACGACCATCGGCTCGGCCGTCGGCCGGCTGTCCCGCGGCCGGATCACTGTCCCCGGAGGCCGCTCGTTCAGCGGTGGCGGACGTCCCGCCGCCGTCACCGGCCGTGCCGTGCTGGCCCGGGATGCTGCAGCACCCGGCGCCTCGCGCCGCGCTGCCAGCCAGTGCCGCCGGGGCGCGCTCGACTCCCGCCAGGTGGCGCGCCGGATCGTCGTGTGCCGGCGCGGTGGCATCGGCCGCATCGACAAGTCCCAGAACGTCGCCCTCGCCGGTGGCCGCGCGATGGTCCTGGTCAACCTGCGACCCGGTTCGGTCACCGCCGACTTCCACTCCGTCCCCACTGTGCACCTCTCCGCGCAGGCCGGGCGCACGTTCAGCCGCTGGGTCGCCCGCCATCCGGACGCCCGGCTCCGGATGGCCCGCGTCAGCGGCGACCCCGGCACCCGACGTACGGCGCCGTGGAGCGCGTCCGGCGACCCGCGCGGCCCGTCGGTCAAGCCCGACGCAGTGGCCGACGGCGACGCCGTCCTCGGCGCCCTGCCCGACTCGACCGGTCGCACCTGGGGAGTCTTCAGCGGCAGCTCCGCCGCCACCGCCCACGCGAGCGGCCTGGCCGCGCTGGTGCTCGGCGAGCACGACTGGTCGGCGGCCGTGGTCCGCTCCCTGGTCGCCGGCTCGGCCCGTCCCATCCCCGGCTCGTCGGTCCTGGTCCAGGGCGCCGGCGCACTGCCCGGCCGCGCGCCGACCGCCCACCTCGCGCTCGACGTACGGACCCACGCGTGGCGTCGCGCGCTGCGCCACCACACGCTGGCCGAGCTCAACACCGGCTCACTGCTGCTCACCGACCGCCGCACCCCGTCCGTCCGTACGCTCACCAACGTCGGCACCCGGCCGGAGTACTTCTCGGTGACCGCCCGCGGCTTCACCTCGCACCGCGTCAGCATCCAGCCCCTCGCCGTACGCCTCGCGCCCGGGCAGTCGGCACGCTTCACCATCACCGTGACCGGTCCGAGCACCCCCGGCGGGCTCGACGACGGGGCGCTCGTGTGGCTCGGCGCTCGCGGCGGTGTCACCCGGGTCCCGGTCGCGCTCACGCGCTGACGACGACCGGGCCGCCGCCCCCGAAGGAGCGACGGCCCGTGCCGGTGGTGCGGTGTGATCAGTCGTCGAGCACCCGGTCGTGGCGCAGCGAGGTCTGCTTCGTCTCCTTGGCGAAGAGGACCGCGACGATCGTGATCACCGAGGCTGCGGTCATGTAGATCGCGACCTTCGGGACGTTGCTGACGCCGTTGCTCGCGTCGCCGAGGAGCTCGATGGCGATGATCGGGGCCAGCGCGCCGGCGAAGATCGACGCGAGCTGGTAGCCGACGGACGCACCGGTGTAGCGCACCGAGGTGCCGAAGAGCTCGGAGAAGAACGCAGCCTGCGGGGAGTACATCAGCGCGTGCAGGATCAGGCCGACGCAGATCGCGAGGATGATCTTGGGCTCGGAGCGCGAGGCGATGAGGTCGAAGAAGACCCATGACCACGCGGCGACGCCGATCGCACCGGCGAAGTAGAGCGGGCGACGACCGATGCGGTCGCTCAACGCGCCGACGAGCGGGATCGTCACGAAGTGCACGACGGAACCGATCAGCAGGGCCTTGAGGATGAGCGGCTTGTCGTCGGCCGTGCCGGCGTAGAGCGTGAGGAACGAGATCGAGATGATCGTGAAGAGGTAGTAGGAGATGTTCTCCGCCATCCGCATGCCCATCGCGACGAAGACCTCGCGGGGGTACTTGCGGAAGACCTCGACCAGCGGCATGTGCGCCTGCTCCTTGGCCGCCATCTCGGACTTGCTCTCGGCGAAGACCGGCGACTCCTCGATCGAGAGCCGGACCCACAGGCCGACCGCGACGAGGACGGCGCTCAGCAGGAAGGGGATGCGCCAGCCCCACGACTCGAAGGCCGAGTCGGACTGCACCGCAGCGAGCACCCAGAGGACGCCAGTGGCGAACAGGTTGCCCAGTGCCACGCCCGCCTGCGGCCACGAGGACCAGAAGCCGCGCTGCGAGTCGTCACCGTGCTCGGCCGCCATCAGGACCGCGCCGCCCCACTCGCCGCCGACAGCGAAGCCCTGGACCAGGCGGCAGAAGAGCAGGAGCAGCGGGGCGCCCACCCCGATGGAGGCGTACGTCGGCAGCAGCCCGATCGCGAAGGTCGCGAGACCCATCAGGAAGAGCGAGAAGACGAGCATCTTCTTGCGGCCGACCTTGTCGCCGAAGTGGCCGAAGACGACGCCACCGAGCGGGCGCGCGACGAAGCCGAGGGCGTACGTGCCGAAGGCCAGGAGCGTCGCGGTGGCGGGCTCGCTCTCGGGGAAGAACAGCGTGCCGAAGACGAGGGCCGCGGCCGATCCGTAGAGGAAGAAGTCGTACCACTCGACGGCGGTGCCGATCAGGGACGCGAAGACGACCTTGACGATGTTGGTGCGCTCGGGCGGTGCGGACGGCGCACCGGTCCCGGTCGCGGTGGAGGTGTCGGCGGACATGGAAGAACCTTTCATCGGGGAGCGTGTCATCGAGGACGTGCTGAGGTGGTCAGGCGGCGGTCCAGCCACCGTCGAGGAGCAGGGACGAGCCGGTCATCGAGGTCGCGGTGGGGCCACAGAGGAACGCCACTGCTTCGGCGACCTCCTCGGGCTCGACGAGGCGACGGACCGGGGTGCGGGCGAGCAGGACGGTGTCGAGCACCTCGTCCTCGGGGATCCCGTGGCTACGCGCCTGGTCGGCGAGCTGTCCCTCGACGAGCGGCGTGCGGACGTAGCCGGGGCACACGGTGTTGCTCGTCACGCCCTTGTCGGCGGCCTCGAGCGCGAGGACCTTGGAGAGCCCCTCGAGCCCGTGCTTGGCGCTGACGTAGGCCGACTTGTACGCCGACGCGCGGTGGCCGTGGACACTGGACACGTGCACGAGCCGGCCCCAGCCACGGGCGTACATGCCGGGCAGGACCTGACGCGCCAGCAGGAACGGCGCGTGCAGCATCAGTGCGTGGATCGTGCGGAACAGCTCGGGCTCGAAGTCCTCGACCGGCGCCACGTGCTGGATGCCGGCGTTGTTGACGAGGATGTCGACGTCGAGGTCCAGCGCCTCGATCGCGGACTGGTCGGTCAGGTCGACGACGTGGGCGGTGCCGTGCACCTGGGCCGCGACCTTGGCCACACCCTCCTCGTCGCGGTCGAGCAGGTGCACCTCGGCCCCGCCGTCGGCGAGACGGGTGGCGATGGCTTCCCCGATCCCGCTGGCGGCGCCCGTGACGAGCGCCCGGCGTCCGCTGAAGGCGGGGACATCGGCACGCGCGTCGGAGGTCATGACTTCACCGTAGGGATCCGGGTGACGACCGGCACATGGCCGCTGGTCCCACACTTGACGATGAAACATGTGGCCGCGCCACATGCTGTTGGTGTCAGGCGCCCCGCAGCCGGACCAGCCTGAGCGCGAGCTGGAGGTCGAGCGAGCGGGCCGGGTCGCGCCAGCCGTCGCCCAGGAGCTCTCCGATCCGGTCGAGCCGCTGGGTGACCGTGTTGGGGTGGACGTGCAGCGCCGACGCCGCCTCCTTGAGGCGGCCGCCGCTGGCGAACCACGCCTCGAGGGTGTCGACCAGCCCGGTCCCACGCCGTGCGTCCCACTCGCGCACGGGGCCGATCATCGTCTCGACGAAGGCGTCCACGTGCTCGGGCTCGTTGTCACCGAGCAGCAGCCGGGCGACCCCCAGTCCCGCCGGGTCGCTGACCTCCCCGGTGCGCCCCAGCCGGAGCAGGGTGTCGAGGCACCGCCTCGCCTCGGCGTGGGCGACGACGAGCCGGTCCTCGTCGGTGTCGCTCGTCGCGGCGACCCCGACCGTCGCCCGGCCACCAGCAGCGGAGATCACGGCCTGGAGGTCGTCGCCCACCCGCCGTGCGTCGTCTCCCGGCACCACGAGGACGACCACGCCACGGTGCTCGCCGGCCAACCCCGACATCCGTCGAGCGAGGGCCATGGCCGCACGGCCGGCGCGGTGCGGGTCGGTGCCGCCGACGTCGGCCGCGGCCACCACCAGCGGGCCGTCCAGGCTCGCACTGTGGCGGCGTACGCGCTCGCGCAGCCGGTCGCGAGCACCGCCGCCCGACTCGAGCAGGTCGGCCAGGAGCTGGCCGCCGAGGCGCTCCTCGGCGTCGGTGACAGACCGGGCGAAGAGCAGCACGAGCGCAGTCACCAGTGCGCCGCGCTCGAGGGTGCGGCGACCGGCGAGGTCGAGCGGTTCGTCACCACGCAGGACCAGTGTGGCCACGTGCTCGGTGCCGGCACGGGCGACCGCGACCAGGCCCCCCTCGATGGGCACCGACCGGCCCGACGCCACGGCACCGGCCACGGCGTCGGTCCACTCGAGACCGGGATCGTCTCCCGCCTCGAGCTCACCCGCCGGCGTCCACACCGAGACGGCCGCGTCGAGCACGGACGACAGGACGTCGGCCACCTCGGCCACGCCACCTCCCCCGATGAGCAGGTCGGTGAGCCGGTCGTGCGCCAGCGCAGCGGCATCGACGGCCTGGTTCTGGCGGGTGAGCGACCGGTTGGCCTCGTCGAGCTCGGCGAAGAGCCGGGCGTTCTCCAGCGCGACGACGGCGTGGGCCGCGAAGGAGGTGAGCAGGCTGACCTCGGACTGCGGGAAACGGCGCACGGAACGGTGGACGGCCAGGAGTGCACCGATCACCACGCCGTCGAGCACCAGCGGAACCCCGAGGATGGCGCGGATCTGCTCACCGGCCACGGCCTCGTCGATGAATCCCTTGTGCACGAAGCGGTCGTCGGTGGCGTAGTCCTCGGTGAAGTAGGCCGCGCCGGTCTGGGCGACGAGACCGAGCAGTCCGGTGCCGAGCGGCAGCCGCAGGGTCTGGAACTCACGGGTGAGCGCCCCGTCCGTCACCTTCATGAAGGACGCGCCGTCGGCCTCGTCGTTGAGCGAGAGGTAGGTCATGTCGCAGTGCAGGAGCTGCCGCGCCCGCCGGACGATGGCGGCGAGGATCGTGTCGACGTCGCGGATGGCCGTGAGGTCCGACGCCGTCTCGTACAACGCGGAGAGCTCGGCCTCGCGCGACCGCATGCGGGTGATCAGGTCGCGCAGCCGGAGGGCGACGTCGTACTCGACGCGCAGTGCCGCGGCCTCGGTCTCGTCCAGCCCGCGCTCGGCACGGGCGAGGTGCTCGTCGAAGGCCGCCAGGGGCGCCTCGTCGTAGAGCAGGTCGAGGAAGGTCGGCACGCGCACATCCTGCCTGTCGCAGGCGTCGCTGTGCTCAGGCCTCGCGCGTGACGGTCATCTCGCGGTCGCCGTAGACGACCTTGTCGCCGTGCACCAGCGCCGCGGGCTTGCCCGGCGCGAGCTGGCGGGACACGCCCTGGCGCACGAGCACCGTGCCGTTGGTCGATCCGCGGTCCATCACCACGATCGTCCCGTCAGGGGCGGGGCCGAACTGCGCGTGCGTCTTGGAGACCGACATGTCCGCCGAGGACAGCGGGATGAGGTGGGCGACCTGCTCGCCGGTGCGCGCCTCGGGACGACGGCCGACCAGCGCGAGGCCGGCGATGACGAAGCTCTCGCCGTTGTCGAAGTGCACGCGCCAGCGCTGAGGTGCGGCCTGCTGCTGCTGTGGCGGCTGCGGGGATCGCTGCGGGGGCGGCGCGTGCTGGGTCGGCGGGGGCGAGGCGTGCTGGGCCGGCGGGGCCTGCACCGGAGGCGCCTGGCGTGGCGGTGCGTACGCCGGGGCGGGGGCCTGCGTGGCAGGTGCCGGCGGCGCGGCCGGGTGGGTGACCTCCGGCGGCAGCTGCTGGCGGCGCATGGACTGCTCGGAGCGCTCCGGGGTCCTCACCGCCTCGATGGGAGGGGCCGGGACGAGCCGCATCGCGGTGAGGTTGACGATGTGGCGCGGCCCCTCGTCGGCGCCGTCGTCGGCGACCTCCACGACGGGCCGTACGTCCACCACGACGGTGTGGGTCACGTGGTCGTGCCACCCGCGCCGTTGGCGGCCGCGGTCCTCGACCGCCGTCCAGGCAAGCGTGGCCAGGCCGATGCCGAAGGTGGGCAGCCCGGAGATGCCGAGCACGAGCGAGCGCAGGAGCGCGCGGCCGACGCCGATCGGGGTGCCGGTGCCGTGGTGGACCACACGCAGCCCTGACATCGCCTTGCCCGGCGAGCTGCCGGTGACGCCGAGCACGATCGAGAGCGCGAGCCACAGGACGACGACGGCACCGGCGACGACACCGATCACCGTCCAGACGTCGGCGGAGACGAACATCGCCGTCACGACCCCGACGACGGCGAGGAGGCTCCAGGCCAGGATCCGGTCGACGGCGAACGCGGTGAACCGTCGCTCGAGCTGGGCGATCGGGTAGGTCATGGCGTGCGCCTGGTGGGCGGGGTGCTGGGTCACGGGGGTCGGCTCAGGGGTTCGTGACCTGGATGGTGACGCCGTCGCCGAGATCGAGCACCGCGCCCGGGATGAGGCTGACGGCGATGCCGGCCTTGAGCTCCTCGGGCTCGAGACCGGGCTGGGCAAGGACAGTGCCGTTGGTCGAGCCCAGGTCGGTGGCGATGGCCGAGCCGTGGTCGGCGCCGGCGCCGGGGCGGATCTCGAGGTGGGTCGAGGAGATCTCCTGGTGCGGGCTCGACACGGTGATGACGTGGGGCTGCTCGTTCGAGGCGAAGCGCCGGGCCTCGGGAGCGCGCCCGACCAGCACGGTGCGGTCGACGGACACCACGTCGCCGGTCGAGAAGACCAGTGAGGCGACCGGCTGCGAGACCACGTCGGGCGCCATCTCCTGGCCGGGGATCGGGGGACGTTCGAACTCGGGGACGGGACCGCCGACCTGCGTCTGGCCGTCGTTGTCGGACCACGGGTCGGCCTCGACCGCGGGGTCGACGATCGGCGTCTCACCGGTCGGGGTCGGGTCGTCCTCGGGCTCACCGAAGGTCATCGACGTGGGAGCCGGCTCAGGCTCCGGGGTCGGCCCGGGCTCCGGGGTCGGCTCGGGCGTCGGCTCGACGGCCATGACCGGCGCGGGCTCCGCGGCGGGTTCCTCGGCGACCGCGGCCACCGGCGGGACCGGTGACGACGGCGCGGATGACGGCGTACCGAACTCCACGACCGAGACCCGGGCGATGCCGGGAGTCAGGGCGTGCTCGGCGGCACCCTCGCCAGTGAGGGTGACCCGGATGCTGGTGACGCCGGTGACGAGCCGCTCGGCCCAGGCGGCGCCGGTGGTCGCGCTGACGATCTCCTCGCCAGCGGTGGAGGCGAGCGAGGCGGTGGGCGCACCGCGGACGATCAGGCGGGTGCCGTCGTCGCCGTGCGCGACGAGCGCGACGTGGTCGAGCGAGGACAACCCACCGGCGAGCAGGGCGTCGAGGACCGCGTCGGCGGTGGCACCGGAGTCCGCGAGGTCCCAGAGACCGGCGACCCGCTCGCGCTGGCTCCCGGGGAGCAGGACCGTGACGTGGTCCCCGACCACGGCGTACCAGTCCCCCGGCGCGAACCTGGCCTCAGTGCTCACAGTCGTCCCCCAAGCTTGGATTCGAGGCTCTCCAGCTGGCGCTGGGAGTCATAACTGGCGTCCTTCACCAATCCCACCACATCGACGACGACGGCCGTGGCGTTGTCACGACCACCGGCCGCCACCGCCGCGCGGACGAGCTTGTCGGCCGCGTCACGCGGGTCGGCGACCGATTCGAGGATCTCCTCGATCTCCTTGTCCTCGATCATCCCCGTGACGCCGTCGCTGCACAGCAGCAGCCGCTCGACCGAGCCGAGCGGCAGCAGGAAGAAGTCGGGACGGATGCCCTCGGGACTCCCCAGCGCGCGGGTGATGACGTGCCGCTCGGGGTGGATCGCCGCCTCCTCGACGGTGATCTGACCGGCATCGATCAGCTCCTGGACGACCGAGTGGTCGACGCTGATCTGCTCGAGGCGGCCCTCGGTGATGCGGTAGATGCGGGAGTCGCCGAGGTTGGCGAGCAGCCACTTGACCACGCCGTTGTCGTCGACGAGCACCGCGACGACAGCGGTGGTGCCGGCGTGCCAGCCCGGGGTCATCGCGCGATGGGCGTTGCCGAAGTCGATGATGCGCGCCTGGGCGCGGGCGAAGGTGTCGGCCACCTGTTCGGCGCCGCGAGCGGGGTCGTACGCCTCCGCGAGCCGCTGGAACTCCTCGACCACCATCTGGCTGGCGACGTCGCCGCCGGAGTGCCCGCCCATGCCGTCCGCGACGACGAACACGGGCGGCGCGACGAGGAACGAGTCCTCGTTGACCTTGCGCACGAGGCCGACGTCGCTCGACGCACCGTGGTGCAGGTCAACGTTCCTCATGCCCGGCCCTCCAGGTCCCGTTGCGGGATGTGGGGCGGCGGCACCGACCCGGCGAGTAGCGTAAGAGGGATGTCCAGTCGTGGGCGGGCGACACCCGCGCGAACCCTCGCCGACCAGCTGCGGAGCTGGCCGGACGAGCGACTCGTGGCGCTCCTGCGGGCCCGTCCAGATCTCGCCACTCCTGCCCCTCAAGATTCGTCGCAGCTCGCCTCGCGGGCTGCCACGCGCTCGTCGATCCACCGCGCCCTCGACGGCCTGGACCGTCTGGAGCTTTCCGTGCTTGATGCCCTGTTGGTTGCAGGTCAAACCACTTCGGCGGGGATTGTCTCGATCGTGCACGCGGACGAGGCACGCGCGGCGACCGCGCTGCAGCGGCTGCTCGACCTCGCCCTGGCCTGGGAGGCCCCCGGCGGCATCCGTGCGCTGAGCGGGGTCGCCGACGCGATGCGCGGGATGCCGGGGCTCGTCAGCGGGCTGCGCCCCTCGAGCCCCGAGCCCGCTCCCCCGGCGCGGGTGGCCGAGCTGCTCGCAGAGCTGAGCCCCGCCGCGACCGCGCTCGTGCGCCACGTCGATGCCCACGGCGGCGAGGGGACGACCGGATCTGCGCGACGTACGGTCTCCCCCGACGAGGCCAGGAGCCCTGCCGAGGAGCTGATCAGCCGCCGGCTGCTGGTGCCCCGCGAGGGCGACACCGTCGTCCTGCCCGGCGAGGTGGGCCTGGCCCTGCGGGGCGGTCGGACCACGACGGAGCCCGTCGACGACGTGCCCGGCCCCGCCACGACCGAGCGCGATCCCGCACTCGTCGCCCGGATGGCCGCGGGCGCCGCCTTCGACGTCGTACGCCGGGTGGAGCTGCTGCTCGACCACTGGGGAGTGCAGCCACCGAGCGTGCTGCGCAGTGGCGGTCTCGCCGTGCGCGACCTCAAGGCGGTGGCACGCGAGCTGCACGTCGACGACGCAGGCGCAGCGCTGATCGTCGAGGTGGCGTTGTCGGCGGGGCTGATCGCCGAGGGCGGCTCGAACGAGCCGGACGGCGCTCCTGCCTGGCTGCCGACCGAGGAGTTCGACCTGTGGTCCGGACGGCCGACCTCCGAGAGGTGGGCGCGCCTGGTCGACGCGTGGCTGGCGAGCAGCCGGGTCCCGTCGCTCGTCGGCTCGCGCGACCAGGCCGGCAAGTCCTGGAACGCGTTGGCGCCCGAGCTCTCGAGCGGGCTCGCCGAGGAGGCGCGGCGGCTGGCCCTGCGGGTGCTGGCCGAGGTGCCGGACGGCGAGGTGCTGGCCGTCGGGACGGGCGTCTCCTCCGTGGTCCAACGCATCGAGTGGCTGCGTCCGCGTCGCCCCGCGATCTTCGCCGACCTCGTCGCCGCGGCGCTCGACGAGGCTGCCGTCCTCGGGGTCAGCGGCGCGGGCGGGCTCCCGCCGAGCGGCCGCCTCGTGGCCACGGACGACCTGCCGGGCGCGGCCGCCGCCCTCGATCCCCACCTGCCGCAGGCGGTCGACCACGTCCTGCTCCAGGCCGACCTGACCGCCGTCGCACCCGGTCCGCTCGAGACCGAGGTCGCCCGCCGCCTGCACCTGCTGGCGGACGTCGAGTCGCGTGGCGGTGCCACCGTCTATCGCTTCACCTCGGGCTCCCTGCGCCGTGCCTTCGACGCCGGCTGGTCGGCACTCGAGGTGCGCGAGTTCCTCACCTCGGTCTCCCAGACGCCCGTCCCGCAGCCGCTCGAGTTCCTCGTCGACGACGTGGCGCGCACGTTCGGCACGGTGCGCGTCGGGCACGCCGAGGCGTTCCTGCGCGCCGACGACGAGGCCGCGCTGGCCGCACTCGTGCACGACGCGCGTGCGCGCACGCTCGGGCTCCGGCTGCTCGCGCCGACCGTCGCCATCTCGACCTCGCCGCTCGACGTGCTGCTCCCGCGACTGCGCGAGCTGGGTGCGGCGCCGGTCGTCGAAGCTGCCGACGGCACCGTCCGGGTCAGCCGTCCCGACCTGCGCCGCGCTCGAGGTCGACGCGGTCGTCGTCCCGCCGGAGCCGTGTCGGCGCGACAGGCCGCGCAGGCCCACGCGGTGGCCACCGCGATCCGCGTGGGTGACCGGGCCGAGTCCTCGCGACCCCCGAGCGCCGGCACGACCACCCCGTCGGGAGCCCTGGCGGCCCTCCGCGACGCCATCGAGGGTGGCAGCACCGTGGTGATCGGCTACGTCGACAACCACGGTGCCTCGGGTGAGCGGGTCGTCGACCCGCAGCGGCTCGACGGAGGCCGGCTCTCCGCCTTCGACCACCGCTCCGACGACGTACGCGAGTTCGCCGTCCACCGCATCACCGGGGTGCGGAAGGCCTGAGCACCCGCAGGGCCCGACCACCTCACGCCGCCTCCGTAGACTGGGTCGGTGGACTTCATCCGCTACGCCGAGCGCGCCGCCTCGCTCGTGAACGCCGACCTCCCCGACGAGGCGGCCCTTCACGAGCACCTGGCGGACCGCACGTGGCTGCACACGTCCGTGACACCGGCGGACATGCCGGCGCTCCAGTCGTTCCAGGCCGAGCTGCGCCCGGTGTTCGAGGCCTCGGACGTCGACGACGTACGTCTCGTGGTCGGCGCCCTCAACGACCTGCTCGCCAGCCACCCGGTGACGCCGATGATCTCCGACCACGACCCGGCCAACCTCCACATGCACGTGACCAACCGGGCGTCGTCCGTGGCCGAGCTCCTCGTCGCCGAGTCGCTGATGGGGCTGGCCAACCTGGTGTGCGACCTGGGCGCGACCCGACTCGGCATCTGCTCGGAGCCCCGGTGCGACAACGTCTTCGTCGACACCTCGCCCAACCAGTCGCGCCGCTACTGCTCCGACCGGTGCTCGTCGCGGGCCAACGTCGCGGCGTTCCGTGCGCGGCAGAAGGCCGGGCGCGCCAGCACCGCCCTGGACGCCGAGCCCGAGGCAGCGGCTCGGTGAACGACGGCCCCCTCATCGTCCAGTCGGACAAGACGCTCCTGCTCGAGGTCGACCACCCGTCGGCGCCCGAGGCGCGCAAGGCGATCGCACCCTTCGCCGAGCTCGAGCGCTCGCCCGAGCACATCCACACCTACCGCCTCACACCGCTCGGCCTCTGGAACGCCCGTGCCGCCGGGCACGACGCCGAGCAGGTCGTCGACGCGCTGCTGACGTGGAGCCGCTACGCCGTCCCGCACGCGCTGCTCGTCGACGTCGCCGAGACGATGGGCCGCTACGGCCGGCTGCGCCTGGAGAAGCACCCGGTGCACGGGCTGGTCCTCTCCTCGATCGATCGCCCGGTCCTCGAGGAGGTGCTGCGCGCCAAGAAGATCGCCGGCATGGTCGGCGCCCGGCTCGACGACGACTCCGTCGCGGTGCACCCGAGCGAGCGCGGCAACCTCAAGCAGGCCCTGCTCAAGCTCGGGTGGCCGGCGGAGGACTTCGCCGGCTACGTCGACGGTGAGGCCCACGCGATCGACCTGGACGAGGAGAGCTGGACGCTGCGGCCCTACCAGCGCGAGGCCGCACAGTCGTTCTGGGACGGCGGTTCCGGCGTCGTCGTCCTCCCCTGCGGCGCGGGCAAGACCCTCGTCGGTGCCGCCGCCATGGCGCACGCTCAGGCCACCACGCTGATCCTCGTCACCAACACCGTCAGCGCGCGCCAGTGGAAGGACGAGCTGATCGCGCGCACGTCGCTGACCGCCGACGAGATCGGCGAGTACTCCGGCGCGGTCAAGGAGATCCGGCCCGTCACCATCGCGACCTACCAGGTGCTGACGACCAAGCGGAAGGGCGTCTACCCGCACCTCGACCTGCTCGACGCGCGCGACTGGGGCCTCATCGTCTATGACGAGGTCCACCTGCTGCCGGCACCGATCTTCCGGATGACCGCCGACCTCCAGGCGCGGCGGCGTCTCGGCCTGACCGCGACCCTCGTCCGCGAGGACGGCCGCGAGGGCGAGGTCTTCTCGCTGATCGGCCCGAAGCGCTACGACGCCCCCTGGAAGGACATCGAGGCGCAGGGCTACATCGCGCCGGCCGACTGCGTCGAGGTGCGCGTCACCCTGCCCGACGGCGAGCGACTCGCGTACGCCACGAGCGACCCGGACACCCGCTACCGGCTCGCCTCGTGCACCCACGCCAAGATCGACGTCGTACGCGACCTGGTGCGGCAGCACGCGGGCCAGCCGACCCTCGTGATCGGGCAGTACATCGACCAGCTCGACGAGCTCGCCGCGATGCTGGACGCGCCGGTGATCAAGGGCGAGACGCCGGTCAAGGAGCGCCAGCGGCTCTTCGCCGCCTTCCGCACCGGGGAGATCGGGCTGCTCGTGGTGAGCAAGGTCGCCAACTTCTCCATCGACCTGCCCTCCGCGGAGGTCGCGATCCAGGTCAGCGGCTCGTTCGGCTCCCGCCAGGAGGAGGCGCAGCGCCTCGGCCGGCTGCTGCGGCCCAAGACGGAGGGCCGCAGCGCGCACTTCTACACGATCGTCTCCCGCGACACCGTCGACGCCGACTTCGCACAGAACCGGCAGCGGTTCCTCGCCGAGCAGGGCTACGCCTACCGGATCATCGACGCCGGGGACCTGCAGTCCCCGGCGTGACAACCTGGCGTCAGGCCAGCGTGCTCGTGTCGATGACGAACCGGTAGCGGACGTCGGAGGCGAGCACACGCTCGTACGCCTCGTTGACCTGGTCGACGGCGATCACCTCGACCTCGGAGGCGATGCCGTGCTCGGCGCAGAAGTCCAGCATCTCCTGGGTCTCGGCGATGCCACCGATCATGGAGCCGGCGTACGAGCGCCGGTTGCTGAGCAGTGCGAAGACGTTGAGGCTCAGCGGCTCGGCCGGCGCACCGACGTTGACCAGGGCGCCGTTGACGTCGAGCAGGCCGAGGTAGGCGCTGACGTCGATCTTGGCGCTGACGGTGTTGATGATCAGGTCGAACGAGTCGGCGAGCGCCTCGAACGTGTCGGGGTCGCTGGTCGCGAAGTAGTGGTCCGCACCGAGCCGGAGCCCGTCCTCCTGCTTCTTCAGCGACTGCGAGAGCACGGTGACCTCGGCGCCCATCGCGTGGGCGATCTGGACGGCCATGTGGCCGAGGCCGCCCAGGCCGACGACGGCGACCTTCTTGCCGGGACCCGCTCCCCAGTGCTTGAGGGGCGAGTACGTCGTGATGCCGGCGCACAGGAGCGGCGTGGCGGCAGCCGCGTCGAGGCTCTCGGGGATCGAGAGCACGTAGTCGGCGTCGACGACGACGTGGGTGGAGTACCCACCCTGCGTCGTCGTTCCGTCGCGATCGGTGCCGGCGTACGTCCCGACCATGCCCTGCACGCAGTACTGCTCGTCGCCGTTGCGGCAGTTGTCGCACTCGCCGCACGAGTTGACCATGCATCCGACGCCGACCCGGTCGCCCACCTGGTGGCGGCTGACGCCGGAGCCGACCTCGGTGACGCGGCCGACGATCTCGTGGCCGGGCACCAGCGGGAACGGCTGGGGACCCCAGTCGCCGTTGACGGTGTGGATGTCGGAGTGGCAGATGCCGGCGTACTCGATGGAGATGAGCACGTCGTTCGCGCCGACCTCGCGACGCTCGATCGTGGTGGGGGCCAGCGGCTGGCCGGCGGAGGGGGCTGCATAGGCGTTCACGCGCATGGGGAATCGTTTCCGTTCTCGAGGGGATCGGTGGTGTGACCCTGGTCTGCGTGGAGCAGGGTCAGTCGTTCGTGACGGCGCGGAGCTCGTCGGCGAGCTCGCGCGCCTGCGCCGCGACCAATGCGGCATGGGTGTCGTCACCGGCACTGACGGCCTGCCAGTAGCCGATCTTGAGGGCCACGTAGCGCTGCCTCAGCGCCAGCGCCTCGGCCTCGGTCACGAGCCGCTGCTGCTGCTCCACGAGGAGCTGCTGCTGGTCGGCCGCGGCTTCGGCGCCCCGTCGGCTGTTGGCCATGTAGGCACGCATGTCATGGATCGACATGCCGGTCGCGGCCAGGCACGACACCCACATCAGCTGGTCGAGGTCACCGTCGTCGTAGACGCGGTGACCGCTGCTCGCCCCGCGGCTGATCGGCTCGATGACGCCGATCTGCTCGTAGTAGCGCAGCGTGCTGGCCGGCAGCCCGGTGAGGGCGGCCGCCTCCTTGATGGAGTAGCTGCGGGCGAGGGCGTGGGTGGTCACGTCATCGACGGTAGGAACTTCGAGTACTCGAAGTCAAAGCGGGCGCGACGTCACTCCTGCAGCGCGAGCACCTGCACGACCGTCTCCCCCGGGCACGACGACGACTCGCGGATCGCCCATCGCCCGCGGAAGCCGTTGCCCGACCAATTGGCCTCGGCGTCGTGCTCCTCGGTCTCACCCTCGGTGACGGTGAAGCCGGCCTCCTGGGCGGGCCCGTTCAGCGATGCGAGGACCTCGGCGAACGACAGGTCGGTGACCCCGGTGACCACGACGCCCTCGGCGCCGCGGTCCTCTGCGTCGTAGGCCACCGTCTGCGGCGGCAGCGGGAAGTCGGCCGGGTAGCCCTCGGGGTAGTCCGTGACGGCTTCGGCGTCGGCCAGGCAGGTCGACCGGTCGGCCGCCGCTTGGTCGTCGGCATCGGGGTCGGCGGTGGCGTCGGGGTCACCCCCGCAGGCGGTCATGGCCAGCAGCAGCGCCCCCGCCAGCATCGCGGTCCTCACTTGACCGTCGAGGTGAGCTTGTTGTCGGACTCGTCCGACTCCGCCACCGCGTTCGTCGGGTCGACCGTCGTGGTGACCGTGTGGCTTCCCGACGTCGGCTTCCAAGTGACGGAGAAGGTCGTGGAGGCGCCGGGCGCCAGGGCGCCACTGGTCACCCGGCCGACCTGCTTGCCGTTGTCGGTCACTGCCGTGGCGAAGCCTGCGGCGGCCGCACCGCCGGTGTTCCTGACGGTCACCTTGTCGGTGTAGGCGCCCTTGGCCTTGGCCGTGGTGGCCGACACCAGGGTCAGGTTGGCCTGCGGGTCGTACGACGAGAGGAGCGTGCGACCGCTGCTCTGCCGGGCGATCGTCGCGTACGCGGCCTGGGCGTCCGCCGGTCCGGCGCCGCTGGTGTGCGTCTTGTCAGTGACGCAAGCCCCGATGCAGCCGTCGGCGTAGCCGACCTCGACGCGACCGTGGTCGTCGATGGTGACGTCCATGAAGTCGAGCAGGTTGCGGTCGTTGCCACAGGTGGTGCCGCCGGTGCAGATCGACCCGCGCTGCACCGGGTCGGTCGGCGTCGCGTCGCTGGTCTGCCAGGTCCTGCCGCCGTCGTAGGTGGTGGACACGTAGAGGTGCCACTCGCCGGTGAAGGTGGAGGCGTCCTGGTAGTTGCCGGGGGCCGGGGTGCCGATGAAGGCCACAGCAGCGCGGTCGTCGTCGCCGGCCACGGCGGCCGGGAAGACGGCGCTCTGGATGTTGTACTCGCCGCCCAGCGGCTGGTTGTCGGTCCAGGTGACGCCCTTGTCGCGGCTCACGGCCACGCCGGGTCGGCCGTCGGAGCCGACGTAGCCGGCGTAGACGGTGCCGTTGGCACCGACGCCGACCGACGGGTCGGAGTCGCCCGGCGAGGAGCCGGGGATCTTGTGGACGTTCCAGGTGGTGCCGTTGTCGGTGGAGCTGACCACCGCGGCGGTGTCGCCACACGCCTTGTTGGGCAGGTAGGCCGTGCCGTCGGGGGCCACCTTGAGGTGACCGTGGAGGCCACCGCACTCGAGCAGGCTGTAGGTCGGGACGCCGGCACCGTAGGTGGTGCCGCCGTCACGGGAGATCGCGCAGAAGGCGGTCGCGATGTCCTGGCTGCAGTAGTAGACGGCGTCCGGGTAGGTCGAGGTGGGCAGCGCGCCCACGCCGTTCGCCGAGAAGGCCCCGCCGCCGATCGTCTGGTGGTCCGTGCCGCTCTTGATGCCACCGCCCGTGGTGGGGAACCAGGTCTTGCCGTCGTCGTCGGTGTAGCAGGTCAGTGAGTTGACCCCCGTCAGCTGCGACTCGAACGTCCGACCGGTCGTGTGGTCCGTGAACAGGATCGGGTCGAGAGAGACCGTGCTGCCGGCCACGCAGCCGTTCGCGGCGGTCGCCGAGACGTCGCTCCAGGTGGCCTTCGCCGGGCTCACGGCATCGTCGAAGGTGACCTTGTAGGTCGACAGGTATGCCTGGTACATCGATGCGCCGGTCGTGAAGTTGTTGCCGATGGAGGGCTCACCGGCGTTGTTGGCGTCCTTGAGCGTGGACGGCGCGGCGTAGTTGGCAAAGCCGGCGCGGGGCTCGGTGCCCGGTGCCGGAGCCACTGGCTTGGTCACCAGCGACGCCGTCGCGGAGTAGCCCTGGGCGACGGGGGCGAAGGGGACGACGCGGACGACGTAGTCGCCGCTGGTCGGCGCGGTGATGATCGTCTCCGGGTCGGCGCTCGAGGCAGCGGTCGCCACCGTGCGGCCTGCGGAGTCGAGGAGG
Organism: uncultured Actinomycetota bacterium; assembly: GCA_963711175.1. Lineage (GTDB taxonomy): Bacteria > Actinomycetota > Actinomycetes > Propionibacteriales > Nocardioidaceae > Nocardioides. Next base: position 45,909 of record CAVQDC010000018.1, on the reverse strand, counting down.
TAGACGTCGAAGTCGGCGGCGGTGTTGGGCCACCCGACCGCGATCTTCAGCTGGTGGGTCGAGCCGTACGCCGCAGAGGTGCTCACGTGGAGCGCGAAGTCGTCACACGTCGTCGACGTGCAGACCGGGTCCCCCGCCTGGGCGGTGACGTTGGGCACCAGGAAGGGCCCACCCGTCCAGGAGACGCTCGTGGCGGTCTCCGAGACGCTGCCCCCGGTGGGGGTGGCGGCACCGGTGGAGCCGACCCCGGTGGCCAGCACCGACGCGGTCAGTGCAACGGCAGCGGCCAGACGCGCAGAGCGCGGGCGGATGAGACGACGTACCTGCATGGGAGCTCCCTCGAGTGTCGTGGACCACAGGGTGCAACGAAAGTCGTACCCCGGGGTTACGGCTCTCATCCTTTCGACTCATCCCCGCGTGGACGCCCCGGCTAGCCTCGTGACGTGACCCTCCGCGAGCGCCTCGGCGCCGAGCTGTTCCGCAAGGTCGCCGGCCCGCACGGCGACCAGGCGCGCGAGCGCGTGCACGGGACGCCCGGCCCTCGCTGGTTCGCGCCCGACTCCCCCATCGCCCGCGTGCACGGCGACGCCTCGATGTTCGTCGGCGGGATCCGGGCGATCATGCTGCAGTCGCTCCACCCCGCTGCGATGCAGGGAGTCGCGGACCACTCGGGATACCAGGGCGACATGTGGGGCAGGCTCGCGCAGGTCTCGACCTACCTCGCGATGACCACCTTCGGCACCGAGCGCGACGCGTTGCAGATCATCCGGGCCGTGCAGCGCGCTCACGAGTCGGTCACCGGCACGATGCCGGACGGCACGCCCTACAGCGCCAACGACCCGCACCTGCTCGGCTGGGTGCACGTCGCCGAGATCGACAGCTTCCTCGCCGCGCACGACCGCTACGGGCAGCGCCGTCTCATCGGGCCCGAGCGCGACGAGTACGTCGCCCAGACCGGCGTCGCGGCCGCCCACCTCGGCGTCATCGACCCGCCGCAGACCGAGGACGAGCTGCGCCGGATGCTCACGGCGTACGGCCCCGAGCTGCGTGGCACGCCCGCGGCCCACGACGCCATCCGGTTCCTGCTCCTGCACCCCGATCTGCCGATGGCGGCGCGTCCGGGCTACCTCTCGCTGGCCTCGGCCGCCATCGGACTGCTGCCGGCCGAGGCACGGCGCGAGCTGCGCCTGCCACGCGTGCCGCCGGTGACCAACCGGGTGCTCGGCCAGCTCGGCACCCGCACCATCCGTTGGGCGATGTCGTCCGGTCACGAGCAGGCCGCGGCTCTGCAGCGCGAGACCGCCCGGGCATGAGCCTGGCCGACCGCTGGCCGCTCGAGGACCACGACGACCTGCGCGACGAGCTGCTCGCCGCGTGGGACCGGGACGGCTACCACGACCTGCTCCACCTCACCGAGGTCCTCGACCGCCTCGACGTGCTCGCATTGTCGGGCGCCGGCTTCGACCCCACCGCTGCCAGCCTCGCGGCATGGTTCCACGACGCGGTGTACGAGGGCTCGGACGACGACGAGGAGCGGTCGGCCCAGTGGGCCGAGCGAGCCCTGCCGCCGGCGTACGCCGACGAGGTGGCGCGGCTCGTGCGGATGACGGTGCACCACCGGCCCTCCGACGACGACCTCGCGGGGTGCGCGCTCAGCGACGCCGACCTCGGCATCCTGGCCGAGCCGCGCGCGAGGTACGACGCGTACGTCGCAGGCGTCCGCGCCGACTTCGCGCACGTCGGCGACCACGAGTTCCGCGCGGGCCGGGCCGCGGTCCTGGCGGACCTGGCCGCGAAGCCGTCGCTGTTCCACACGGAGCAGGGTCGCTCCCTGTGGGAGGCCTCGGCGCGCGCCAACCTCGCCGACGAGCTCGAGGAGCTGCGGCGAGGCTGAGCGGGTCGACTAGTGGTCGGCGAGCTGCTGGTAGACCGTGAAGCGGTCGTGCCGGTAGCAGGTGCGCGAGACCTCGACGATGCGGCCGTCGGACACGGCACGGCGCGCGTGGCGCAGGACCGGGTCACCCTCGGCGATCTCGAGGACCGTCGCCTCCTCCGCGCTGGCGCGGTCGGCACTGATCGAGTCCTCCACCTCTGTCGGCCGCAGGCCGCGGGCGGCGAGGGCTTCGTAGAGGCTGGTGGGCGTGCCGTGCTGGAGGAACCCCGGCAGCAGCACCTCGTTGAGGTAGGCGTCCTCGACGCACACCACTGCCTGGTCGGCACGACGCAGACGGCGCCAGTGCAGCACGGGATCACCGGGCGAGATGTCGAGCGCGCGGGCCACACCTGGGCCGGCCTGCTCGACACGGGCCAACAGTGTCTGGGACTCCGGCAGCATGCCCCGGCGCTTGATCTCCTCGGTGAAGGAGGTCAGTCGACCGGCGGTCTTGGGCGGCTGCGCGACGAACGTGCCACGTCCTGGGATGCGCTCCAGCAGACCCTCGGCGACGAGCGCGTCGAGCGCCTGTCGTACGGTCATCCGGGCAACGCCGAAGCGGGCGACCAGCTCGCGTTCGGACGGTGCCGCGGAACCCGGCGGTTGGGCCTCGATGAGGCTGCGGACGTGCTCACGGACCTGGACATGCTTCAGCGCACGCTGGCGCGGTACGACAAGGTCCACCTGATCCATAGGGCTCAGGTTAGGACTGGGCTGGACCGGCGTCCGCGAATTGACGAAGTATGTGGTAAAGCCTTGATGTTCTCTTGATGATTCGAATGCCTGTTCGACTCATCGGCTATGCTGCTCCCGTGGACTTCCAGACGTCCCTCTTCGCCGAGGCATCCGCTCCCGCGGGGCTGGCACCGCAGCGGCGCGTCCTGACGCTGGGCGCCTGGGTCGACGTCCAGCGCAACTGGTTGCGCGACCCCGACGACGTGTTCACCACACTCGTGGAGCAGGTGCCGTGGCGCGCGGAGCGCCGCGAGATGTACGACGCGGTCGTCGACGTGCCGCGCCTGGTGCACACCTACGGCGCCGACGACGCACTGCCGCACCCGGCGCTCGACCGGGCCCGGGCCGACCTCGACGCCCACTACCTCCCCGAGCTGGGCGAACCGTTCGTGAGTGCCGGCTGCTGCTACTACCGCGACGGGCGCGACTCGGTCGCGTGGCACGGCGACACGATCGGTCGCGGCCGGGCCGAGGACACCATGGTGGCGATCGTCAGTGTCGGCGACCCGCGACGGCTGCTGCTCCGCCCGCGCGGCGGCGGCGCGTCGGTCGCACTGACGATGGGTCACGGCGACCTCGTCGTGATGGGCGGCTCCTGCCAGCGCACCTGGGAGCACGCCGTGCCCAAGGTGGCGCACGCCGGCCCGCGGATCTCGGTCCAGTTCCGCCCACTCAACGTGTTCTAGCCGATGGACCATGCGTCCATGACACTCATCGCGCACGCCGTCTTCCGTTCCGCGTGACCTACCGGACAGTCATGTCGTCCAGAGCGTCATCAGCAACGTGACTGTCCGGTAGGTCAGCGCTTGAGCAGGCGGCGGATGACTGCCAGCGCTGCCAGGGCGCCGAGGGCCTGCTTCCAGTACGACTTGAGGATCACCGGCAGGACGGCGCTGCCGAGGTCGAGCGCCTCGACGGGTGGCGGCGGAGGCTTCGGCGCGGCCTTCGGCGGCGGTGCCGCCGGCGCCGCCTCTCCTGTCGATGCCAGCGGCTCGGCCGCCACCGGCTCCGGCTCCGGCTCCGGCTCGGGTGCGGTGAGCCGCTGCTCGAGGCACGCGACGAACTGGCCGAGCAGCTTGTCCGAGACGTCCTGCATGACGCCCCGGCCGAACTGCGCCGGCTTGCCGGTGATGGCGAGGTCCGTCTGGACCGAGACGTCGGTCGAGCCACCCACGTCGGTCATGGTGACCACCACGTTGGCCCCGGCCGTACCGTTGCCGCGCTTGTCCTTGCCCTTCGCGTCGACGACGAAGCGGTGCGCGACCTCGTCCTTCTCCACGAAGGTGCCCGTGCCGTTGTAGAGCAGCGCGATGGGGCCGAGCTTGACCTTCACCGACCCGGCGAACGAGTCGGCATCGGCCTCGGTGACCTGTGCTCCCGGGAAGCACTCGGCCACCGACGCGATGTCGTTGAAGTGCGCCCAGGTCTCCTCGACGCCGATCGGGACGGTGAACTGGTGGCTCAGCTCCACGCCTAGGCTCCCGCTGCCTTGAGGACAGCTCGGGCGGTGAGCACACGAGCCAGGTGCTGGCGGTAGTCGGACGCGCCGTTGAGGTCGGAGGGCGGGTTGGTGCCCTCGGCCGCGAGCTCCGCTGCTGCCCGTACGCCGTCCTCGGTCGCACTCGCACCCGCGAGAGCCGCCTCGGTCGCGCGAGCACGCAATGGCGTCGAGCCCATGTTGGTCAGGCCGACGCGGGCCTCGTCGATGGAACCCTTCACGGTCGCGGCGATGGCCACGATGGGCCACTGGTGCGCGACGCGGACGAACTTCTCGTAGTGCGCGCCCCACCCGGTGTGCTTGGGGATCCGGACCTCGGTGAGGATCTCGTCGTCGCCGATCGCCGTCTCGAAGAGGTCGACGAAGAAGTCGTCCGCCTCGACCGTACGGCTGCCACCGGGCCCCACGATCACGAACTGCGCGCCGAGGGCGAGCGCCGGCGCACCGAGGTCGCCTGCCGGGTCGGCGTGCGCCAGGGCGCCGCCGAAGGTGCCACGGTGCCGGATCTGCGAGTCGGCCACCTCAGCGGCCGCCTTGGAGATCAGCAGGGCGTGCTCCTTGACGAGAGCGTGGTCGCGCACGTCGTGGTGCGTGGTCATCGCACCGATCACGATCGCGTCGCCGTCGTCACGGATCCCGCGCAGCGAGTCGATCCCACCGAGGTCGATGACGACCTCGGGTGCGTTGAGCCGCATCCGCAGGACCGGCAGCAGGCTCTGCCCACCGGCCAGGATCTTCGCGTCGTCACCGTGCTCACCGAGCGCGGACAGCGCCTCCTCGACCGACGTGGGTGCGAGGTAGTCGAACTCGACCGGGATCACTGGCCTGCTCCTTCGTCCTGGTTGAGGGCGCCTGCCTCGAAGTGGGGCATCGCGTCCGGGGGTGTCTCGGTCGCACCGCCCGCCTTCGAGCCCTGGATCGCCCGCCACACCCGCTCCGGGGTGCACGGCATCTGGATGTCGTTGATGCCCAGGTGGCGGATGGCGTCGACCACCGCGTTGACCACAGCCGGCGTGGACGCGATGGTGCCGGCCTCGCCGACACCCTTCGTGCCGAGCGTGTTGGTCGTGCAGATGCTCGGATCGTCGGTGTGGACGACGTCGAAGGAGATCGTGTCGGCGGCCGTCGGCAGCAGGTAGTCGACGAACGAGCCGCTCACGAGGGTGCCGGCCTCGTCGTGGACGGCCTCCTCCCAGAGCGCCTGCGCGATGCCCTGCACCAGCCCGCCGTGCACCTGGCCGGCGACGATGAGCGGGTTGATGATCGTGCCGATGTCGTCGCAGCAGGTGTACTTCAGCATCTTCACGGCACCGGTCTCGGTGTCGACCTCCATCGCGCAGAGGTGCGTGCCGTGCGGGTAGTTGAAGTTCACCGGGTCGTACGTCGCATCGGCGTCGAGGCTGAGCTCCATGCCGTCGGGGTAGTTGTGCCCGGCGAACGTCGCCGTCGACAGCTCCTGGATGGACAACCCCTGGTCGGTGCCGCGCACGGTGAACTTGCCTCCGGCGTACTCGAGGTCGTCGGCGTTGGCCTCGAGCAGGTGGGCGGCGAGGACCTTGGCCTTGTCGATGACCTTGTCGACCGCCTTCACCAGCGCCTCGCCACCGACGACCAGCGACCGTGAGCCGTAGGTGTCGAGGCCCTTCGGGGCGACCTGCGTGTCGCCGTGGAGCACCTCGACGTCCTCGAAGGGGACGCCGAGCCGGTCGGCGACGATCTGGCTGAACGCCGTCTCGTGGCCCTGGCCGTGGGCGCTCGCGCCCGTGACGACCTCGACCTTGCCCAGCGGGGTCATCCGCACGCTCGCGGACTCCCAACCACCGGCGCCGTAGTCGAGGCTGCCGAGCACCCGGCTCGGCGCCAGGCCGCACATCTCGGTGAACGTCGAGACGCCGATGCCCAGCTGGACGCGGTCTCCGCGCTCACGGCGCTCGGCCTGGTCACGCCGCATCTCGTCGTAGCCGAAGGACGCCTTGGCCTTCGCCGTCGCCGCCTCGTAGTTGCCCGTGTCGTACTCGAGACCCGCAACGGTCGTGAACGGGAACTCCTCGTGGGTGATCCAGTTGCGCTCGCGGATCTCCAGCGGGTCGACACCCACCTCCGCGGCCAGCTCGTCCATCAGCCGCTCGATGGCGTACGTCGCCTCCGGCCGACCGGCGCCGCGGTAGGCGTCGGTGAACGTCGTGTTGGTCAGCACCGTCTGGCACTCGAAGCGGTAGGCGGGGAACTTGTAGATCGCGTTGAACATGAAGGCGCCCAGGACCGGGACGCCACCGCCGACGATGGCGACGTAGGCGCCGAGGTCGGCGTCGAGGTGGACCTTGAGGCCGGTGACCTTGCCGTCCTTGTCCGCGGCGAGGGTCAGGGTCTGCACCTGGTCGCGGCCGTGGTGCGCCGCCATCAGGCTCTCGCTCCGGGTCTCGGTGTACTTCACCGGCTTCATCAGCCGACGGGCCACCGCCCAGGCGATCCACTCCTCGGGCGTCGCCTGGAGCTTGCCGCCGAAACCACCACCGACGTCAGGGGCAATGACCCGGATCTTGCTCTCGGGCACGCCGGTGGTGGCCGCCAGGGCGAACCGCAGGATGTGCGGGATCTGGGTCGCCGACCACATGGTGAGCTGCTCACCGGTCGGGTCGACCACGACGCTGCGCGGCTCCATGAAGGCGGGGATGAGGCGCTGCTGGCGGTACTCCCGCTCGATGAGGATGCCGTTGCTGCGCGCCTCCTCGATGGCCCCCTCGACCTCGCCCCCGGTGCCCGCGTCGTTGGAGTCGAAGACCCACAGGGCGGACTTGTTCGTCCCGAGGTCGGGGTGCGCGAGGACTTCGTCCTTGAGCGCGTTCTTGATGCCGACCACGGCCGGCAGCTCGTCGTACTCGACGTCGACGAGCTCGGCCGCGTCACGCGCCGCGGCGGCGCTGCGGGCGACGACGACGGCGACGATCTCGCCGGCGAACGCGACCCGGTCGGCGGGCATCGGCGAGTGGCCGGGCGTCTTCTGGTCCGGCGTGATCGGCCACGCGTTGATGCAGGCGCCGAGCTCCTCGCCGAAGTCCTTGCCGCTCAGCACCGTGACGACGTTCTTCGAGGCCTTGGCGGCCTCGGTGTCGACGGAGGTGATGGTGGCGTGCGCGAAGGGGCTGCGCACCATCGCGAGGTGCAGCATCCCGGGGAGGGTGATGTTGTCGGTCCAGCGCGTACGGCCGGTGATCAGCCGCTGGTCCTCCTTGCGGCGGCGGTCGCGGCCGATCTCGGTGGCCGGCCGGTCCTGGGTGGCGGTCATGCGGGGTCCCCTCGGTGTTGTTCGGTGGCGGAGCGAAGCGGGGGAAGCGAAGAACATCGTGGGGTGCTCATGACTTCGCTCCCTCAGCGGCGTGGAGGACGCTCTTGACGATGTTGTGGTAGCCCGTGCAGCGACAGAGGTTGCCCTCCATGCCGAGCCGGACCTCTTCCTCCGTGGGGCTCGGGTTCTCCGCGAGGAAGTCGACGGCCTGCATGATCATCCCGGGCGTGCAGAACCCGCACTGGAGGCCGTGGCACTCGCGGAAGGCCTCCTGCACCGGGTGCAGGTCGCCCTCGGCAGCGTCGGCGAGACCCTCGATCGTGGTGACCGTGCGGCCGTTGGCCTGCACGGCGAGCACGTTGCACGACTTCACGCTCGTGCCGTCGAGGTGCACCGTGCACGCTCCACAGTTGGAGGTGTCACAGCCGATCACGGTGCCGGTCTTGCCGAGCGTCTCGCGCAGGTACTGCACGAGCAGCATCCGCGGCTCGACATCGTCGGAGACCGCAGCCCCGTCGACGGTGAGTTCGATCTTCGTCATCAGGCCACTCCAGTGTGAGGCGGGTCACGTTACGAGCGAACCTAGGTCGAGGTGGTTGGCGAAAGGTAGGTCTGGACTAGCCACGTCCTGCGGCGAGCTTGCCCTTGAGCAGCGGCCCGACCGGGTGGTGGATCGGGAGGGAGGCGAGGCAGGCCTCGATGACCGCGGTGTCGTAGGGCGCGAGGTCGCTGTAGCGCAGGACGGCGTCGGGGTCCGGGTGGACCATGAGGGCCTCTCGTACGCTCACCGCGAGGTAGTCGCCCATCTGCACGAGCGCGGGCGACTCGGTGCCGGGCAGCAGGTCGCCGCCGTAGGCGCGCACCGCGGCTCGTACGTCGCCGCGGCGCAGCAGCCGCTGCACCTCCTCGACGTCCGTGGTCACCGGCAGCGTCAGCCGGTAGGGCCGCGAGGAGAGCTGGCCCGCCAGCGCCGCACGCAGGTGGGACACCTCGGCCTTGAGCGTCGAGGTGGTGACCGACGAGTCGCCGTAGAGCAGCGAGTGCAGGTGCTCGACCGACAGCCCCCCCGGGTGCATCGCCAGCAGAGCGAGGATCTCGGTCTGACGCCGGTTGAGCAACAGCCGCTGGCCGTCGAGCCACACCTCCGCGTTGCCGAGCAGCGTGAGCGTGAGGCCGGGATCGCCGGGCGCCGCGGCGCCGAGCGGGGTCGTACGCCGGTCCCCGGGCAGGGCACCCTCGATCAGCCGCGCCATCACCCGAGCAGTCGCCAGGCCGATCGGGTGGGTGCGGTCCCACGTGGTCGAGAGGTCGATGACGCCGAGGGGGCGACCGGTCACGGGGTCGAAGACCGGCGCGGCCCAGCAGACCCAGTTGTGCACCACCTCGGCGTAGTGCTCGGCACTGAAGACCATCGACGGGGCGCCGGTGCGACCGGCGATGGCGAGCGCGTTCGTGCCGACGCTCGCCTCGTCCCAACGTCCGCCGGCCACGAAGTTCACGGTCTCGGCCTTGCGGCGCATCACCCGCCCGCCGTAGGTCCAGAGGATGCGGGTCTGCTCGTCGGTGACGGCGATGACGAGGTCGCCGTCCTCGGCCGTGCGACGCAGGTCGTCCTGCACCCGCTCGACGGCCGCTTGGAGGGGCGAGCTGTTCCAGAAGTCCGCGGTGTCCCGCTCGTCGGCGAGCGGCGCCTGCGTCAGGGTCGGTGAGACCACGCCGGACAGCTGCCAGCTGCTCCGGATCTCGGGGCGGACCGCGCCGGTCTCCTCGTCACCGTCGGAGACGAACTGCGTCCACGCGCGCACCGCACTCACACGGCGTGCGTGCAGGTCCTCACTGGTCGACATTGGCGGCTCCCCACGGGTCGCGGCCAACCTAGCCCGAGTGTGACGCCCGCAACAGGGCGGAGCGGGGCGGTTCAGCGCCGGCGCATGAAGGTGGCGACGATGCCGGGGTGGTCGGTGACCAGGTGCCGGTACGACCGGAAGGAGTCGATGCGGAAGTCCGAGTCGCGCTCGGCCATCACATAATCGATCCCGGAGCCGTTGTGGGCGTCGGCGGAGTAGTTGGTCTCCAGCGCGAGAGGCCGGGTGATCCGACCCTTCACCAGCGCGTCGGTCGTGTCCCGGTTCTCGGTGACGTTGCAGTCGCACATCGCCACGAACTGGTGCCCTTCGGGCGCGTTCTCGTCGAGGAGGCGGATGCGGTGCGCCATCCGCCACATGGCCTCGACGCCGCGGCGGTTGGCGTAGTTGGGCCCGCCGGTGTGGCGGTTGTGGAGGTGGTTGGGAAGGTGGAAGCTCACGGCCCGGATGACGTGGCCGCTCGCCCGGTGCCGGAGCACCGCCACCACGCCGTACTGGTCGTGGGCGATCCGGCCTGAGTAGCGACGCCACGTCTTGCCGGTGAGCAGGACCGGCCACGTCTGCTGGAGGTCCCAGACGTTCTTGTCGAAGGCGATCGGGTTGTCGTCCGTACCGGTCGGGCCGCTCGGCATCAGCAGGGTCCACGACGTGGGCAGTGACGCGCGGAGGGCCGGGCGGCTGGAGAGCCGCTCCTGGAACCCGACGACCGAGGCACCGCCGCCGATGACCTGTCCGATGTCGTGCCGCATGCCCGCGACCCGCATTCCCCCGCGCAGGTTGAGCGTCGCGACGCTGAAACGCTTGGCGGGCCCGGCGGCCGCCGCCCGGGACCGTCCGTCCTCGCGGACCGCCGCGCTCGATGCGACGGGAGCCAGGACGGCGAGCAGCAGCAGGCTCGTCAGGAAGAGACCGGTCGTTCGGAAGCGGTCACGGGGCAGCACAGCAGGAAAAAGCATCCTGAAGAAGGTAGACGAGGGCCTCGCCACGTCAAATTCGTCGAGGTGCGCTCGCAGCCGTCGACTCAGTCGTCGTGGTGGATCCGGCCCTGCGTCGTGACGAGCCGCTCGCCCGACCCGCCCCACTGTCGCGCGACGATCTCCGCCGCGATGGACACGGCCGTCTCCTCGGGCGTACGGGCACCGAGGTCCAGGCCGATCGGCGACGAGAGCAGCGCGATCTCCGCCTCGGAGAGACCGGCCTCGACCAGGCGCTCCATCCGTTCCTCGTGGGTGCGACGCGAGCCCATCGCGCCGATGTAGCCGGGGCGTACGTCGTCCTCGAGGCGCAGCGCCACCTCGAGGAGCGGTACGTCGAACTTCGGGTCGTGGGTCAGGACCGCGAGCACCGTGCGACGGTCGATGCGGCCGGCGTCGAGCTCGGCACCGAGGTAGCGGTGCGGCCAGTCGACGACCACCTCGTCGGCTCCGGGGAAGCGCGACGTGGTCGCGAACACGGGCCGGGCGTCGCAGACCGTCACGTGGTAGCCGAGGAAGGAGCCGACCTTGGCCACCGCTGCGGCGAAGTCGATCGCGCCGAAGACCAGCATCCGCGGCTTCGGCGCGAAGCCCCACACGAACACCCGCATGCCCTCGCCACGGCGCTCGCCGTCCGGGCCGTAGGACAGGGTCGCGTTGGTGCCGGCGGCCAGGATCCCGAGGGCGTCGTCGTGCACGGCCGCGTCGGCACGCGGCGACCCGATGGCGCCCTCCGCCTCGGCGTCGGGTCGCACGACCATCCGCCGCCCGAGCCACGCCGGGTCCGGGTGCTCGATGACGGTCGCCAGCGCGACCGGCCGCCCGGCCTCGATGTCGGCGGCGATCTCGCCGAGCTGCGGGAACGTCGTGCGGGAGACCTGCTCGACGAAGACGTCGAGGATCCCGCCGCAGGTCAGGCCGACGGCGAAGGCGTCGTCGTCGGAGACGCCGTAGCGCTCCAGCACCGGTTCCCCCGAGCCGACCACCGATTGCGCGAGCTCGTAGACCGCGCCCTCGACACAGCCGCCGGACACGGAGCCGACGGCCGTCTCGTCCGGTCCGACCAGCATCGAGGCTCCGGCGGGTCGGGGCGCGGAGCGGAACGTGGCCACGACGGTGCCCACGCCGATCGTCTCCCCGGCCTCCCACCACGTCATCAGCTCGGGCAGCACGTCACGCATGCTCGATCACCTTCGTCAGGGCCGCGAAGGTCGCCAGCGAGTGCCCGGCGAGGAAGTCGTCGCAGTGCGGCAGCGCCGCCAGGACGCCGGTCTGGAGCGGTTCGTAGCCGGCCTTGCCCCGGTGCGGGTTGACCCAGACGACGCGGTGCGCGACGCGCTTCAGCCTGGCCATCTGCTCGCCGAGGAGCTCGGCGTCGCCGCGCTCCCACCCGTCGCTGAAGACCACCACCACGGCGCCGCGGGCCATCCCGCGCTGACCCCACCGGTCGAGGAACACCCGGATCGTCTCCCCCAGTCGCGTGCCGCCGGACCAGTCGGGCACGACGTCCCCCGCCGCCACGATCGCCCGGTCGGCGTCGGGCGAGCGGAGCGCGCGCGTGACGTGGGTCAGGCGGGTGCCGACCGTGAAGGTCTCGACGGTCCCGCCCGCGGTCCGCGCCGACTGGGTGAGACGGTGGGCGAGCCGCAGCAACGCGTCGGCGTACGCACTCATCGAGCCGCTGACGTCGACCAGCAGCACCACGCGTCGGGGTCGCACGCCACGCCGGCGCCAGGCGATCTCGCCGGGCTCGCCGAGGTGCCGCAGCGAGTTGCGGAGGGTCCGGGACGCGTCGACGTCGCCGCGGTGCCACCTCTGGTGCCGGGCCGTACGACGCGTGGGCGGGCGCAGCGAGATCCGGACGAACATCCGGTCCAGCCGCCGCTTCTCGGCGGCGTCGAGCGAGGCGACGTCGCGGTGCTGCAGCACCTCGGCGGCGGACGCGGCCGCGCGTACGACGTCCTCGTCGGTCTCGTCACCACCGGCACCGCCGGCCTCCGACTCCGGCAGCAGGTGCGCCGTCGCCGGCCGCGAGGCCTCCCGCGGGCGGGACAACGGCAGTCCGTCGCGCGCGTTGAACCACGCTGCGAAGACCTGGTCGTGGCGGAACAGGTCGTCGGGCGACGCGCACAAGGTGGCCCGGCCGGCCCACCACACCGCCTGCCGGTCGTCCGCACCCACGGCCGCGACCGCGACCAGGAAGGACTGCGCCCGGTCCTGCGTGACCGGTACGCCGGCTGCCCGCAGGGCGCGGGTGAAGCCGATCAGGACCTCGTCCACTGCGTGAGGCGTGGCCGTGGCAGTGCCCGTCATGTCGCCATCATCCGGTCGAGCGCGGCCTTCACCCGGTCGGCGTCCTCGCGATACTTCAGCAGCGCGCCCAGCGTCGCGGCGGCCGAGGCCAGGTCGAGCTCAGCGGTGCCGAGGTAGGTCAGCGCCCGCGCCCAGTCGAGGGTCTCCGCGACCCCCGGCGGCTTGAGGAGGTCGTCGCGCGTGCGCAGCTGCTGCACGAGCCCGACGACCTGGCGAGCGAGCGTCTCGCTCACCTCAGGCGCCCGCGACCGGACGATCTCCAGCTCGCGCTCGAGTCCCGGGTGGTCGATCCAGTGGTAGAGGCAGCGTCGCTTGAGCGCGTCGTGGAGCTCGCGCGTGCGGTTGGACGTCAGCACCACGAGCGGCGGCTCGGGAGCGGTGACGGTGCCGAACTCCGGGATCGTCACCTGCCACGTCGACAACACCTCGAGCAGGAAGGCCTCGAACTCGTCGTCGGCCCGGTCCACCTCGTCGACCAGCAGCACCGCCGGGGCCTGGCGGAGCGCGGCGAGGACCGGCCGCGACAGGAGGAAGCGCTCGTCGTAGAGGCTCTTCTCGGCCTCGTCGGAGTCGACCTGGCCGGCCGCCTCGAGGGCGCGGAGGTGGAGGATCTGGCGCGGGAAGTCCCAGTCGTACAACGCCTGGCTGGCGTCGATCCCCTCGTAGCACTGGAGCCGGATGAGTGGCAGCCCGAGGCTCTGGGCGAGGGCCTCCGCGAGGGCGGTCTTGCCGGTGCCCGGCTCCCCCTCGAGCAGGAGCGGGCGCTGCATGCGCGCCGCGAGGAACACGACCGTGGCGAGCTCGTCGTCGGCGAGGTAGCCCGTCGTGCGCAGTCGGGCAGCCACGTCCGCGGCGGAGTCCACACCTTGATCCATGTCGTCAGGCTACGACCCGGCACGTTGGTCGGACGTTGGGCTGTGGAACGGCGGACCGGAGCGGGTCAGCGGGTGTCGACGTCGACGCCCGTCGCGAGGTCGCCGCACTCGACCAGCACCACGTCGTGGGACGCGAGGTAGTCGCGCGCGCCCCGGTCGCCGGTCGCGCTCGCCACGACGCCCGCCCAGTGGTCCCGCCCGATCAGGACGGGGTGCCCCGGCACGCCGTCGTACGCCGCCCGCGCAAGGTCGCGGCGCCCGCGGACCGTGCCCGCCAACCGGGCGATGACACCCGCGTCCACGTCGGGCAGGTCGACCAGCGACACGAGCGCTGCGTCGTGCTCGGTCGGGCCCAGCGCCGTGAGCCCGGCGCGGAGGGACGCGCCCATCCCCTCTGCCCAGTCGTCGGCGCGGACCCGCGAGACCGACATCGGCAGCAGCGCAGCAGCCTGCTCGGCCTCCGCGCCGAGCACGACGACGACCTCGGAGCAGGGCCGGAGCGCCTGCACCGAGCGCAGCAGCCATGACGTGCCGTCGGCGTCGCGGGCGAGGGCCTTGGGCCCGCCGAAGCGCTCTCCCGAGCCCGCCGCCAGCAGCACCCCGACGACCGAGGTCACTGGGCGAAGGCCTCGTCGTACAACGCCTTCAGCTCGGGGCTCTCCTCGGCCGTGAAGCCGCAGAGGGTGACGCGGGTGTCGGTCGCGCTGACGAGGTAGGACTTGCCCTGCTCGAAGTCGACGGCCAGCAGCAGGTCCTGCAGGTCCTTGCTGGGCGACTCGACGGTGACGGTGTCGCCCGCGTCGCCGGCGTACCACTGGTCCACGGACAAGGTGGCCGTGCCGCCGTCGAGCGAGGTCACGGTGCCGGCGAAGGCGGTGTCGAAGGTGGCCAGGATCTCCGCGGACGGCATCGCGCACTTCGCGGCGACCGAGCCGTCGGCGGTGAGGGCGAGGGGTCCGGTCTCGGTGCGGGCGTCCGGGGTGCTGCTCGACGCGGTGGTGTCGGCGGCGGTGTCGGCGCTGTCGTCGGTGCCGCCGCACGCGGACAGGGACGCCAGCGCCACGACGAGGAGCGGTGCGGCGAGCAACGCGCGGGTTCGGTTGGTGTTCACGATTCCTCCTGGTCGGACCGGGCCGGTGTCCTCACCGTGCCACACGGCTTGGACGGGCCGGCGCTGCACCTCGTTCCCGTCACCTGACCGTGGCGTCCGTCTGGTCCTCGCCCTGCTCCTCGTCGATGCGGCGCTTGAGCCGGCCCATGCCGGGGACCTTGGCGAGCATGTCGTTGAGCTCGCGGGCGACCGTCAGGAGGTCGTGCACGTCCGGCGCCACGGACCCCAGGGTGGCCAGGACCGGCATGACGTCCTTCTCCATCGAGTCGGTCAGCTCGGGCAGGGTGTCGACGAGCCGCACGAGGGCGGCCACCTCTTCGGGGCTGGTGGTGGCGGCCAGGGTCTCGAGGGTGGGCTGCAGCTTGGTGAGCGACGGCTCGAGGGAGTCGGTGAGCGTCGTGACCCGCCCGATCGCGGCCTCGGCGTCGTCCACGATCGCACCCGTCCTCACGACGACCACGTGGGCGGCCTCGGTGACCTCACGGACCCGCTGCACCGCCGCCGAGGCCCCGTCGAGGAGCAACTCGGCCCGTTCGAGCAGCGCGAGGGCGCGGGGTACGGCGCCGATCAGGGCCTCGACCTGGTCACCGCCCCGCTCGAGGGCGGACAGGACGTCGCGGGGTCCGGGCACGGGCAGGCGCATGCCGCATTCCTACCAGCGGGGGTGGGGCGGCTAGCGCGCGGCGGCCACCGACTCGTCGGTGCCGGCCAGCTTCTGCGAGACCCAGATCGGGATGACGGACAGCACGATGAGGGCCGCCGCGACGACGTTGACGACCGGAGCCTGGTTGGGCCGGAAGAGGTTCTGGTAGATCCAGATCGGCAGCGTCTGGATGCCCTGGCCCGCGGTGAACGTGGTCACGATGATCTCGTCGAACGACAACGCGAACGACAGCAGCGCCCCCGCCAGGAGGGCGGATCGCATCATCGGGAGCGTCACGGACCAGAAGGTGCGGAAGGTGCCGGCACCGAGGTCCATCGACGCCTCCTCCAGGTTTCCGCCGAGCCGGCGCAGGCGGGCGATGGCGTTGTTGAAGACCGTGACGATGCAGAACGTCGCGTGCGAGACCACGAGCGTCAGCATGCCCAGCTGGATCCCGAACATCGTGAGGAACGCGTTGGCCAGGGCGATGCCGGTGACCACGCCCGGCAGCGCGATCGGCAGGATGATCAGCAAGGACACCGTGTCGCGGCCGAAGAACCGGAACCTCTGCAGCGCGAGTGCGGCCATCGTGCCGAGGACCAGCGCGACCGCCGTCGCCATCACGGCCACCTCGAGCGAGACCACGATCGCGTTGCGCGCGCCGTCGCTCTCGACGGCCGCCGACCACCAGCGGGTCGTGAAGCCGGGCGGCGGCCACTCGAACGTGCGCGAGGTGTTGAACGAGTTGAGCACCACGAGCGCCAGCGGCGCGTAGACGAAGAGCAGCACGAGCGCGGTGAACGCGCGCAGCAGGGCCCGGGTGCCTCGCGAGAACGTCATGGCGTCCTCACAGCGAGTCCAGGGCGCCGGTGCGCCGGACGGCGGCGAGGTAGACCAGCATCGCCGCGACGGGGATCGTCGCGACGGCGGCCGCGAACGGCAGGTTGTTGCCGGTGAGGAACGAGTCGTAGACGACGTTCCCCAGCATCTGGTTGGCGCCGCCGACGATCTTCACCGCGATGTAGTCGCCGAGGGTCAGCGAGAACGTGAAGATCGACCCCGCCACCGCCGCCGGGAACAGCACGGGCAGCACCACCCGCCTCATCGTGGTGCTGGTGCCGGCGCCGAGGTCGGCCGAGGCCTCGATCAGTGAGCTCGGCAGCCGCTCCAGCCCGGCGTACATCGGCAGGATCATGTAGGGCAGCCAGAGGTACGACAGCGTCAGCACCGTGGCCGCCAGCCCGTAGCCGGGCGAGAGCCCGATCGCGTCGAGCGGCCCACCGCTGGCGAACATCGCGCGCCAGGCGTACGCCTTGACGAGGTACGACGCCCACAGCGGCGTCAGCACCGCGATCACGAGGATCCTCTGGAGCCGCGGCGAGGCGACCTTCGCCATGTAGAGCGCGACCGGGAACGCCAGGACGGCGTCGATGATCGTCACCGACGCGGCGATCAGCAGCGTGCGCACCGTGATCGTGCGATAGACGTCGAGGGTGAGGAGGTCGCGGTAGTTGTCGAGCGTCCAGATCCGCTCGATGTTGCCGCCGAACGCGTCGACCGACCACAGCGACGTGATGAACAGCGCCGCCAGCGACCCGAGGTAGAGCACCCCGAGCCAGAGCATCGGAGGACCCAGCAGCAGCCCGAGCCGGAGCCGGGGATGGCGGTGCAGCACTCCCGATCGGGATGCCGCACCACCCCCCGTCGACGCCTGCTGCTGGGCCACGCGTCAGCCCTTGATCTCGGTCCAGGCCTGGGTCCAGTCCTGGTAGGTCGTGCACTGCACGTCCGTGCGTCCGTCCAGGCACTGCTCGATCGGCGTGGTCCAGTAGTGGATCTTCTCGGCGTAGGCCTCGTCACCAGCGTGGTAGGACTCGCAGAACCCCTTGCTGGTCAGGTCGCACGCCTTCTCGTTGGCCGGCGCCTCACCGAACCACTCGGCGACCGCGGCGTTCGCCTCGGGGCTGATGATGTGGTTCATCCACGCGTACGCGCAGTTGGGGTGCTCGGTCTTCGACGACACCATCCACGTGTCCGACCAGCCGGTGGAGCCCTCGTCGGGGAGGAACGCCTCGATCTTCGCACCCTCCGACTCGGCGAGGTTGGCGATGACCTGCCACGTGGTGCCGACGACGGAGTCACCGGTCTTGAAGGCCTGCGTCTCCTTCAGGTAGTCCGACCAGTACTCGCCGACGTGCTCGCGCTGCTGCTTGAGCAGGTCGACCGCAGCGGCCAGCTGGTCCGCGTCGAGGGCGTAGGGGTCCTTGATGCCCAGGTCGGGCTGGGTGTTCATCAGGTAGAGCGCCGCGTCGGCGATGTAGATCGGTGAGTCGTACGACGTCACCTTGCCCGTGTACGACGCGGCGTCGTCGAAGACCGCGCTCCAGCTCGTGGGCGCCGGGCTGACCTCGTCGGTGTTGTACATCAGCAGGTTGGCGCCGTAGCCGTGCGGGACGCCGTACATCTGGCCGCCGACGGAGTTCCAGTCGCGGTCCTTGAGGAACGACCACACGTCGCCGTAGTTCTCGATGAGGTCGGTGTTGACCGGCGCCACGTCACCGCCCGCGATGAGGCGCAGCGAGGCGTCGCCCGAGGCCGACACGACGTCGTACTGACCGGACTTCATCAGGCTGACCGCCTCGTCCGAGGTGCCGAAGTACTTCACCTCGACCTGGCAGCCCGTCTCCTTCTCGAACGGCGTGACCCAGTCGACCGACGTGTCGGTCGAGCCGTCCTCGGCGTAGCCGGGCCACGCCAGGACGCTGAGCGAGCCCTCGTCGTCGCCGAGCGCGTCGGCCATCGGCACGTCGGGGGCGGTGAACCCGCCCTGTTCGTCCGAGCCGGTGTTTCCACTGCCGCCGCCGGCGTCGTCGCCGCTGGACGTCCCGCAACCGGCCAGTGCCAGCGCGAGCACCGCGCCCGTCGCCGCTCGGGTGATCGTTGATCTCCTCATGACTCCTCCAACTCGTGGTGCTGTTGCCGTTGCTGTGCGAGCTCGATGACGTGCTCGGGGGACCAGCCGATCGTGACCCGCTGCCCGCGCAGCGCCATCGCCTCGTCCGTGGTGCCGCGCAGGTTCTGCCGCAGGACGGTGAGCGTCGGCCCGGCGTCGAGCTCGACGAGGTAGTGGTTGACCGAGCCGAGGTAGACCACGTCCTGGACCAGGCCCGGGGCGGTGGCGTCGCCGTCGGCGACCTCGTCGCCGAGGTGGATCTTCTCGGGACGGATGCTGAAGACGCCCGGCCGGCCCAGGACCGTACGGGCTGCGTCGCCCTCCAGCAGGTTCGAGGTGCCGACGAAGCCGGCGACGAACGGCGAGGACGGGCTCTCGTAGAGGTCGGCCGGCGTGGCCACCTGCTCGATGCGGCCGTCCCGGAAGACCGCGATGCGGTCGCTCATCGTCAGCGCCTCCTCCTGGTCGTGGGTCACGAACACGAAGGTGATGCCGACGTCGCGCTGGATCTGCTTGAGCTCGAGCTGCATCGCCCGGCGCAGCTTGAGGTCGAGGGCGCCCAGCGGCTCGTCGAGGAGGAGCACCCGAGGGCGGTTCACCAGCGCCCGCGCGAGGGCGACGCGCTGGCGCTGCCCGCCGGAGAGCTGGGTCGGCCGGCGCGCTGCGTAGTCACCGAGCTGGACGGAGTCGAGCGCCGCCGTCGCACGTTCCCGTCTCTCGTCGCGGGGCACCTTCTTGACGCGCAGGCCGTACTCGACGTTGGCGAGGACGTCCATGTGCGGGAAGAGCGCGTAGTCCTGGAACACCGTGTTGACGTCCCGGGCGAACGGCGGGCGCCCCGTCACGTCCTCGCCGGCGAGGTGGACCCGCCCGGAGGTGGGCTGCTCGAAGCCCGCGATCATCCGGAGCACCGTCGTCTTGCCCGAGCCGCTGGGTCCGAGCATGGAGAAGAACTCCCCGTCGCGGATGGTGAGGTCCACGCCGTCGACGGCCGTGACGTCGCCGAAGGTCTTGCTGAGGCCGACCAGCTCGACAGCCGATGTGTTCATGCGGCCCTCCCCGGAACGCGCGAAACGACGGAATGCGTGGTGCGCCTCAGGGTAGGGGATGGATACGCGTGCGGACATGCACGCCAGATCACGATTCGGCAGAGGTCCAGACAGGCAGACGGTACCCCGAACGGCAGCAGGGCCCCCGCCGAAGCGAGGGCCCTGCTGATGAAGCTGTTCGTGCTGGGTCGGACGAGGATCAGAAGTCCATGCCGCCCATGCCGCCCATCCCGCCGTCGCCGCCGCCCATGGCGGGCGACTTCTCGGGCTTGTCGGCCACGACGGCCTCGGTGGTGAGGAACAGCGCGGCGATCGACGCGGCGTTCTGCAGCGCCGAGCGGGTGACCTTGGCCGGGTCGATGATGCCCTCGGCGATCATGTCGACGTACTCACCGGTCGCGGCGTTGAGGCCGTGGCCCGCCTGCAGGTTGGCGACCTTCTCCGCCACGACGCCGCCCTCGAGGCCGGCGTTGATGGCGATCTGCTTGAGCGGAGCCGAGGTGGCGACACGAACGATGTTCGCGCCGGTGGCCTCGTCGCCGGTCAGGTCGAGCTTGTCGAACGCGGTGGCAGCAGCCTGGACGAGCGCGACGCCGCCGCCGGCGACGATGCCCTCCTCGACAGCAGCCTTGGCGTTGCGGACGGCGTCCTCGATGCGGTGCTTGCGCTCCTTGAGCTCGACCTCGGTGGCCGCGCCGACCTTGATCACGGCCACGCCGCCGGCCAGCTTGGCGAGGCGCTCCTGGAGCTTCTCGCGGTCGTAGTCGGAGTCCGACTTCTCGATCTCGGCACGGATCTGGTTGACCCGGCCCTCGATCTGGCCCTGGTCGCCGGCACCCTCGACGATGGTGGTCTCGTCCTTGGTGATCACGACCTTGCGGGCCTGGCCGAGCAGCTCGAGACCAGCGGTGTCGAGCTTGAGGCCGACCTCCTCGGAGATGACCTGGCCACCGGTGAGGATGGCGATGTCCTGGAGCATGGCCTTGCGGCGGTCACCGAAGCCCGGCGCCTTGACGGCGACGGAGCGGAAGGTGCCCTTGATCTTGTTGACGACCAGGGTCGACAGCGCCTCGCCGTCGACGTCCTCGGCGATGATCAGCAGCGGCTTGCCGGACTGCATGACCTTCTCGAGGAGCGGCAGCAGGTCCTTGACCGTCGACACCTTGGAGTTGGCGATGAGGACGTAGGGGTCCTCCAGCACGGCCTCCATGCGCTCGAGGTCGGTGGCGAAGTAGGCCGAGATGTAGCCCTTGTCGAAGCGCATGCCCTCGGTCAGCTCGAGGTCCAGCCCGAAGGTGTTGGACTCCTCGACCGTGATGACGCCTTCCTTGCCGACCTTGTCCATCGCCTCGGCGATGATCTCGCCGACGGTGGTGTCAGCGGCGGAGATCGACGCGGTCGCGGCGATCTGCTCCTTGGTCTCGATGTCGATCGCCATGGCCGAGAGCTGCTCGGACACGGCGGCGACGGCGGCCTCGATGCCGCGCTTGAGACCCATCGGGTTGGCGCCGGCCGCGACGTTGCGCAGGCCCTCGCGCACCATGGCCTGGGCCAGGACGGTGGCCGTCGTCGTGCCGTCACCGGCGACGTCGTCGGTCTTCTTGGCGACCTCCTTGACCAGCTCGGCGCCGATCTTCTCGTAGGGGTCCTCCAGCTCGATCTCCTTGGCGATCGAGACGCCGTCGTTCGTGATCGTGGGGGCGCCCCACTTCTTCTCGAGGACGACGTTGCGGCCCTTGGGACCGAGGGTGACCTTGACCGCGTCGGCAAGGGTGTTCATACCCCGCTCGAGGCCGCGGCGGGCCTCCTCGTTGAAAGCAATCAGCTTGGCCATATCGCGTGCGATTCCTATCGACGTGAGTCTGTGTGTCGACCTCAGGCGGGCTGCCCGCGACGGACGATCCGCTCCCCCGACGATCCATTCACGCCGGCTTCTGCGGACCTCAGCATCACCTGGGTCGTTGTCACTCTCATGACGAGAGTGCCAGCGTCATGTTTAGCACTCGACCCCCGAGAGTGCAAACGCCTCGGGGTCCGTACGGGACGCGTCAGGCGAGCCTGCGCACGACCATGTCGGCGAACGGATCGGCGTTGCCCGGCACCACGTCCAGGTAGAGGCCCGGCTCGATCAGCTCGAGCTCGCTGACCACCCAGCGCTCCCCCCACCACAGCAGGTCCACGCGGACGTAGTCGAGGCGTCGGCCGAACCGTCGCGTCGCCTCGGCATCGGCGGCCAGGGCCACCTCGA
This sequence comes from uncultured Actinomycetota bacterium, assembly GCA_963711175.1. GTDB lineage: Bacteria > Actinomycetota > Actinomycetes > Propionibacteriales > Nocardioidaceae > Nocardioides. The sequence continues at coordinate 24,426 of CAVQDC010000018.1, read as the reverse complement.
CGCATGCCGGGTCGAGGTGCACGACGCTCGAGGAGCCGCCGTACTCCTCGTGCACCCGCACCTCGTCACCCACGGGCAGCTTGTCGACCTGGCAGACCGGCACGCCGTCGATGATGAACACCGACACCTCGCCGTGCGTGCGGATCGACGTCACGAGCGGTTGCACGACGACGGCACCGGTCTCGACGTACGCCGCTGCCGCCGCCTCGTCGAGGCCGGCGGCCACCACGGCGAGGCCCTCGCCGCCGGCACCCACGGCAGGCTTGACGACAGCCGTACCGAGGTCGTCGACGGCGGCCACGAGCTGGGCCGCACTGGTGAGCCACGCAGTCGGCACGGTCGGCAGCTGGTGGAGGTCGAGCAGGTAGCGCTTGTCGTGGTTCCAGTCGAACACGTCGGCGCCGTTGAGCAGTCGTGACTGGTCGAGGGAGCGCGCCCAGCCGAGGAACTCGGCGGAGCGCACCGTGTAGTCCCAGGTCGAGCGCACTGCGACCAGCGATGCCGTGTCCCAGTCGACCGCCGGGTCGTCCCAGACCACCCACTGCGCGTCCACCCCGCGCGCGGCCAGGGCCGCGTCCAGGGCAGCGGCACCCGGCTCGCCGGTGGGCAGGTCCCGGCTGGTGACCAGGAGGACGGTCACTCGGGTGTTGTTCCCTCAGGGAGCTCCGAGGCGCCGTAGAGCTCGTGGGCGACGGCGTCGCGGTTGCTGCCCTCGCGGTTGTCGCCCTTCTCGATGACCACGAGGTTGTGGTAGCAGTGCACGGCCCGGACCCACTGGTCGGTGTACGTCGCCTCGTAGCCCTCGACGAGGAACTCCTCGTGGTTGAGACCGTCGATGAGGTCCTTGACGAGGTCCATCGACGTGCCCGGTGCTCGAGGGTCGAGCTCGCCGCCCCAGGCCGGCCAGTAGGACGTCTGGATGTCCTCGATGCAGTAGATCCCGCCGTCGGGCATCAGGGGGAACAAGATCTTGAACGAGTCGCGGACGTGGGCCGGGATGTGGCTGCCGTCGTCGATGACGACGAGCGGTGCGCCCTGCTCCTCGATGATCCGGTGCAGGATCTCCGGGTCCGTCTGGTCGCCGAGGTAGGTGTGGATGTGGCCCCGCGTCAGCCAGGTCTTGTCCTCGATGTCGAGGCCGACGATGGTGGCGCGCGGGAAGAACCAGCGCCACATCTTCATCGACGCACCGCTCTTGCGACGCTTCTTGTAGCCGCCGATGCCGAGCTCGAGCAGCGTGAAGGACTCGCGCCGCAGGTGCTCTAGGTGGTGTTCGTAGTGCGGGGTGTAGCGGTGCACGCCCCACTTGTCCGTCCGGAACTCGATGGCCAGCTCGGTCAGGTTGCTGGCGAGCAGCCGGCGGCGGCGCTCGGCCTTGGCGTCGGCCTTCGCGTCGGCGTGCGCACTCCCGTTGGCGGGCGCCTGCTGCGGACGCTCGGTGGGCGGGTCCTGCAGCCGGCCGGCCTTCTGGGCGGCCTTCTTGACGGCCTGGCCGGCTCGTCGAGCAGTGGTGCGCACCCGCAGACCCTAACCTGAGCCGCTCGCCTCCGGTGCGTGGTGCCCGAACGGCACCTGCTGCACCACGCCAAGCGTCGCCAGCACCGACGGCAGCATCGCCGCGGCGGTCCGTTTGTAGCCCTGCGCGCTCGGGTGGAAGCGGTCCAGGCTGAACATCTCCTCGGGATTGGTGATGAAGAACGGACCCACCACGTGGGCCAGCGACACCACCCGCGCACCGTGCTCGAGCGCCGCCGTCCGCTGCGCCGTGGCCAGCTGCCGCGAGGCGCGCGAGCCGATCGCCCGCAGCGGCTGGGGCACGGGTCGGAGCGCGCCGAGGTCGGGACACGTCCCCACCACCACCTCGGCCCCGCGACCGCGGAGCGCATCGATGGCCCCGACCAGGTGACGCACGGAGTCGGCCACCGGCACCCGGTGGGTGACGTCGTTGCCGCCGACCACGATGACCGCGACGTCGGGGACGTACGTCGCCGGAAGCGTCGCGAGCTGGGCGGCGAGCATGCTGCTCTCCGAGCCGACCACGGCCGCCGTCCGGAGCCGCACCGACCGGCCGGCACGACGCGCGACGCCGCGCGCCAGCCGACCGCCCAGGGTGTGCTTGGCCTTCTCGGCACCGAGCCCTGCGGCGATGGAGTCGCCGAGCAGGAGCAGGTCCACCGTCTCCCCGTACTTCTTCTTCCAGTGCCTGTCCGCCGCCGGCGCGTGCTCGCCCAGCGGCTTGCCGATCGCCCGCCGCGCCTGCGCGGCCTGCCGCACCAACAGCCCGCGCGCGGCGTACGCCGTGCCACCACCGATGCCGCTGACGACTGCCAGCGCGACACCGGCGCGGGTCAGGTGCTTGCTCACCCCACCCATCAACCACACGCAGGTGGATCGTCGGTCAATGCCGGGCGACAGATGGCCCAACGGCACCCCACATGTGGGTCCATGTACTCAGGACAACACGCGCGCCGGTCGTCACGCTCGACCCATGAGCACCCCACGACGTTCTTCTCCTCCGCTGCGCTCCCCCGAAAACGCCGAGGGGACCCCGCGATGACCGACACAGCACTCCTGCCCACCCGTTCGGTGCCACCTCGCCAGCTCGCCTGGCTGCGCTCCGAGGTCGCCGAGTGGACCAGCCAGGGCCTCATCAGTCCCGACCAGGCCGACCGGATCTCGACCCAGTACCGCGCCGACCAGCACACCCGGTTCAGCATCGGCCGCGTCCTGCTCCACCTCGGCGGCGGCTTCGTCGGCATCGGCCTGATCTGGCTCGTCGCCGCGAACCTCGACGCCCTGTCCCCCCTGAGCCGCTTCGTCGCCGTGACCGTCCTCTGGCTTGCCTTCCTCGTCGGCGGCGAGGTCCTCGCCACGCGGAAGGCCTCGCCCGCGCTCGTCGGCGGCATCCGCCTGCTCGCCGCGCTCGGCACCGGCGCGGTCCTCCTCCAGGCCGCGCAGTCCCTGCAGGTACCGGCCTTCGAGCCGCGCCTGCTCGGGCTGTGGGGTGCCGGCGCACTGCTGCACGGCTACCTCGTCCGGGCGCACATGCCCTTCGTCGTCGGCCTCCTGGCCGGACTGTCGTGGTGGTTCGCGATGCCGCTGTGGGACGAGCAGAGCGGTCTCAGCGTGGTCGTCCTCCTCGGCGCCGCGTCCGTCCTGGCCGCCGGCCTCGCTGTCCTGCATGACGGCCGGCTCGCACAGTTCGCGTGGACGTGGCGCACCGTCGCCGGCGGCATGGCGCTGCTGGCCCTCTTCGCTGCCGCCATCCCGGACATCGGCGGCGACGGCGTGAGCTGGTCTCCGTGGCTGGTGGCCAACCTGGTCGTCGCCACGGTGGCCGCGATCGCGGCGGTCGTGGTCGGACGCGGTGTCCGCCCGCTCGAGCCCCTCGGCGCGATCACTGTCCTGGTCGTCGCCACCCTGCTCGGCCTGTGGTCCACGGGGTCGGACACCACTGCCATCGACTCCGCCGACTGGCTGCACGCCGCGGTCTCGGTCGGCGCCTACGTCGTGCTGGCCGTCGCCCTCGTGGCGCTCGGCACCGTCCGCGAGCACACGACACTGACGTGGATGGCGATGACCGGGCTCGTGGTCTTCACGACGTTCCAGAGCTTCGCGGTCTTCGCCCCGATCGTCACCGGCGCCTGGCTCTTCGTCGTGCTCGGCACGGTCTTCCTCGGCACCGGGTTCCTCTTCGACCGGGCCCGGCGCGAGCTGGTCCAGGCACTCGACACCGACCCCGCCACCACTGAGGGAGCAGCCCGATGAAGCGCACCGCCACCACCGCCCTGATCGCCGTGAGCCAGCTGGCCCTCGTCGGCGTGGCCGTCGCACCCCAGCTGTCGGCCCGCGTGCTCGGGGACACCTACCTCGTCAGGGTCGCCCCGATCGACCCGATCGACCCCTTGCGCGGGGCGTACGTCGCGCTCGACTACCCCGACCTGCGCCGCGACGACTCGCAGTCGTTCGGCGAGCCCGGCCTCGGCGCCCTCGAGGACGGCGAGGAGGGAGACGTGTACGTCACCCTCGTCGAGCAGGACGGCGTGTGGGCCGCGGACGAGTGGTCCCGCGATCGCCCGGAGGACGGGCCCTACCTGGCCTGCGACGACCGGTCGTGGCAGGTCCGGTGCGGGATCGAGAGCTACTTCCTCCCGCAGGACGAGGCCCGGGCGACCGAGGCACTGCTCCAGGACGGCGCCGTCGCCGAGATCAAGGTCGACTCGCGCGGCAACGCCGCCGTGGTCGACGTACGAGCGCCGTGACGCCCCCGCTTCAGCCCTCGAGGCGGCTGAGGGTGACCGTGTAGTAGGACTCCTCGTCGGCGGTCATCTCGTTGGGGTCGAAGGCGATGGACGTCGGGACACCCCGCGCGCTGTAGTCGACGGTGACCGAGTCATCCACGGCCGTCGCCTCGCGGATCATCGTGAACAGCTCGTCCATCGAGTAGCCGCGGCGTGCGGACAGCGTGCGGTCACCCTGGGTCACCCGTCGCGTGGAGTCGTTGCGGATCACCGTGCGGACGGCCTCCGCAGGAACGCAGAAGCAGCTGAGCCGGACGCTGATGACGTAGTCGTCGATGCCCTTGGACTGCCAGCGCTGCCACGCCTTCGAGAGCGCCGGCTCCTCGTTGATGCCGGGCACGAACGGCTGGACCGGCTGGGGATCTGCTGCGGCCACTGCAGCCGGGGCAGCGCCGAGGGTGAGCGGGACCAGGAGAGCAGCGAGGGTGACTCGGGTCAGCGTGTTCATGCAGGTCGGACGCGCGGGACCCTGCCTCAGGTTCCGCTCAGCCTCCGGCGACCGCGGGGATGACCGAGATCTGCACCCCGTCGGGGGTCGGCGTCTCGAGGTCCTCGAGGAAGCGCACGTCGTCGTTGCCGACGTACACGTTGACGAACCGGCGCAGCTTGCCGGCCTCGTCGAGGATGCGCCCCTTGATGCCGGAGTAGCTGGCGTCGAGGTCGTCGAGGACCGCGGCCAGGGTGTCGCCCTCGGCGCTGACCTCGGACTCGCCCCCGGTGTAGGTGCGCAGGATGGTCGGGATGCGGACGGAGACACTCATGGGGTGATCCTGCCTCTCAGACGATGTTGGCGGCGACGAAGGCGTCATAGGAAGGCGCGATGGTGGCGACGGCGCCGACCCGGTCGGACACGGCGTCGAGGGTCTTGAGGCCGTGACCGGTGTTGATCACGACCGTCTCGAGCGAGGTGTCGAGCTGGCCGGTCTCGACGAGCTTCTTGAGCACGCCGACGGTGGTGCCGCCGGCCGTCTCGGTGAAGATCCCCTCCGTGCGGGCCAGCAGCACGATGGCCTCGCGGACCTCGTCGTCCGTGATGTCCTCGACCGCGCCACCGGAGCGGCGGCAGATGTCGAGGACGTAGATGCCGTCCGCGGGGTTGCCGATCGCGAGGCTCTTGGCGATCGTGTCGGGCTTCACCGGTCGGATGGCGTCGGTGCCGGCCTTGTAGGCCACCGACACCGGGGAGCACCCGGTCGCCTGGGCGCCGAACACCTTGTAGGGCTTGTCCTCGACGAGCCCGAGCTTGACAGCTCCTGGAAGGCCTTGTCGACCTTGGTCAGCTGCGACCCGGAGGCGACGGGGATGACGATCTGGTCCGGCAGGCGCCAGCCGAGCTGCTCGGCGATCTCGTAGCCCAGCGTCTTGGAGCCCTCGGCGTAGAAGGGGCGGACGTTGACGTTGACGAACGCCCAGCCCTCCTCCTCGCCGGCGATCTCGGAGGCGAGCTTGTTGACGTCGTCGTAGTTGCCGTCGACCGCCACGAGACGGTCGGTGTAGACAGCCGAGTTCACCTGCTTGGGGTGCTCGAGGTTGCTCGGGATGAAGACCACGGTCTTCATACCGGCACGGGCACCGGCCGCGGCGACAGCATTCGCCAGGTTGCCCGTCGAGGGGCAGGCGAAGACCTTCGCATCGAGCTCGCGGGCGGCGCTCAGGGCGCAGGCGACGACGCGGTCCTTGAAGGAGTTGGTCGGGTTGGTCGAGTCGTCCTTGACCCACAGGTGGTCGATGCCGAGCTCGCGGCCGAGGTTGTGGGCCTTCAGCAGGCGGGTGAAGCCGGGCTCCATGTTGGGGCTCTGCTCGATGTCGTCGGGCACCGGCAGGAGCGCCTTGTAGCGCCAGATGTTGGCGGGGCCGGCGGCGATCTGCTCGCGGGTCACGGCCGGGAAGTCGTAGGCCACCTCGAGGGGGCCGAAGCACTCCGGACAGGCGTACGACGGGCCGAGGGCGACCTCGTGCTGGCACTCGCGACAGGCCAGGACCCTGGCGTTGCCGAAGGCGCCCTCGCGCAGCGTGTGGGTGGTGCTCTCGTCCAACAGGGTGCTCATGAAGTCCTCCTTCTCATCTTTCCCCCGCGACTCTCGCGTAGGACGGATTTGGCACCTGCTCCCATGACTGCCGGACGAATCCGTGCAGGAGGCTCATGGGTGGTTGCCGGGACTTCAACGGGCCGTTCCCTCAGTCCCTCGTGATGAGCAGGACCAGAGTAGGCAGGCCGTCTCACGATGTGCACATCGAGTCCACGATCTGGATGGTGACGTCGGAGCGGTCCGCGCGGACATGCTCGGGCGGGTGCGGTTCGGATACCGTGCCCGCGTCATGAGCGATCCCACATCACCGTCGAGGCGCCGCAAGGTCTCGTTCCTCCTGCCGGTCTACAACGAGGCGGAGAACGTCGCGGTCTTCCACGCCGCCCTCACCGAGGCCGCTCGGGAGCTCGAGGACCGCTACGACGTGCAGTTCCTCTACGTCGACGACGGCTCGAGCGACGGGTCGTTGGCGGCGCTGACGCAGCTGCACGAGCAGGATGCGCGCGTGGTGGTGCTCGCCCTCTCGCGCAACTTCGGCCACCAGAAGGCCGTCACCGCGGCGCTGGACGCCTGCCACGCGGACGCCGCGATCATCATGGACACCGACCTCCAGGACCCGCCGCGCGTGGCCCTCGACCTGGTCGCGAGCTGGGAGGCCGGCGCCGACGTGGTCTACGCCCAGCGGCTGACCCGTGACGACTCCGCGTTCAAGCGCGCGACCGCCAACATCTTCTACCGGGTGCTCACGCGGGCCGCGTCGATCGACATCCCGCGCGACACCGGCGACTTCCGGCTGCTGGACCGCAAGGTCGTCGACGAGCTCCGGCTCTACCGCGAGCACAACCGCTTCCTGCGCGGCATGGTCAGTCACGTCGGCTTCACCCAGGTCGCTGTCCCCTTCCACCGCGACAAGCGGCACGGCGGCTCGACCGGCTACCCGCTGAGCAAGATGGTCAGGCTCGCCGGCGACGGGATCTTCGGCTTCTCGACCGCGCCGCTGCAGCTGATCAGTCGCGTCGGCATGGGCTTCTCGCTGCTGAGCCTCATCGGCATCGTGTACGCCCTCGTCGTACGCCTCGCGACGCCCGAGAACGCCGTGCCCGGATGGGCGTTCCTCGCGATCACGCTGTTCCTGATCGGCGGCGTGCAGATCTCGATGCTCGGCATCCTCGGCAGCTATCTCGGGCGGGTCTACGTCGAGGTGCAGGACCGTCCGCTCTACAGCGTGGCGTCCACCGTCGGTGACCCCTGGTGACGTCGGGCCGGGCCCGTCGCTTCGCTCTTGTCGGGGTCGTCAACACCCTGATCGACTTCAGCCTCTTCGCCGTCCTCACCGCGGCCGGGGTGGGGGTCCTGCCGGCCAACACCGTGTCGACCAGCGCGGGAATGGCGTTCAGCTTCTTCGTCAACCGCGCGTGGTCGTTCCGCTCCGAGCGCCCCGCCCGCGAGACGGTGGTCCCGTTCCTGGCGGTCACCCTGGTCGGGCTGTGGGTGCTGCACCCGCTCGTCATCTGGGGCACGGCGGCCGTCGGCCGCCACTACGGCTACGAGGGTGACGAGGTGCTGTGGCTCGGCAAGGCCGCCGCGATCGCGGTCGGGCTCGTCTGGAACTTCACCTGGTACGACCGGGTGGTCTTCAAGCAGCAGGGAGCCACGCCGTGACCGCGCTGCGTCGTGCACCCATGTGGGTGCTGTCCGTGCTGGTGGCGCTGGTCCTGCTGCACGTGCTGGTCGCACCGCTCTACGGTCCCTACCGCTACGACCGCACGCACGCCGCGATCGCCGCGCTCCTCTTCGTCATCGCCCTGCCTGCCGCGGCGTGGGGCGTACGCCGGCTCGCCCCCTGGCTGGAGGTGCGCCCGTGGGTGCGGCGCGGCCTGGTGGCCGCGCACCTGCTGGCCCTCGTGCTCGTGCAGCTCACCGTCGGCAACGCCATCGCTGTTCCGCCCGGCTTCGACGCGGGCATCGTCCACACGATCGCCGGGACCTTCGCCCTCGAGCTGCCCCTCGGCGTGGGCCTGCCGGACTACATGGCCACCTATCCCAACAACTGGCTGCTGATCAGCGTCCTGCACCACTGGTACGACCTGTGGCTGGGGCTCGGCGGCCAGGACGTGCTGACCGCCGCGGTCGTGCTCAACGCCCTCGCCCTGACATCGTCGGTGCTGATGGCCTACCTCACCGCCCGACGGATGTCGCGGCCGGCGGCGGCGTACGTGTTGCTCGGCCTGTCCTGGATCTTCATCGGGCTCTCGCCATGGGTGGCCGTGCCCTACTCCGACACCCTGGCCATGCCGTTCACGGCGGCCGTGCTCTACCTCTTCAGCCTCGAGCGGGCGAGCGGAGCAGCGACCTGGTGGCGTGCGCTGCTCTGGTTCGTCATGGCCGCCCTCGGCCTGATCGGCTACCACGTCAAGCCGACGGCGGTCTTCGTGCTCGGCGCGGTCATCGTGGTGGCGCTCGTCGCGGGTCGACGCCCGAAGCGGTCGACGGTCCCCACCGGCGCGGCGTACGCCCTCGCCGTGGTCGTCGGCGTGGTGCTCGCGTCGGTCGCGGTGTCCGCCGCCACCGACGGGATCCGCACCACGGCCTCCGACATCGACCCGGCGTTGCGGCTCGACGTGAGCCACTTCCTCAAGATGGGGGCGCAGTCCACCCCGGGGCCCTACAACGACTACTACGGCGTCTACTCCGACGACGACATCGCCGAGACGCGCGCGCTCGAACCCGGTCGCGAGCGCATCGAGGGCAACGTCGAGCGCTACGTCGAGCGGGTGGGTGAGATGGGTCCCGTCGGCTACCCGAAGTTCCTGTGGGACAAAGCCGCGTGGTTCGCCGGGGACGGGTCGTTCTTCATGTGGGGCGAGGGCGGCATGGTGCTCGACCCGATGCCGTGGACCGCGACGGACGGACTCAGCAGCGGGATCCAGGACTGGTTCTACCTCGGTGGCGACCACTGGCCGACCCTGTTCGCGTTCTGGCAGGGGGCGTGGGTCGTGGTGCTCCTGCTGGTGGCCCTCACGCCATTCGCGCGACGGAGCGAGACCGGCGGACCGGTGGCCGCGGCGGCGCGGGTCAGCCTGCTGATGCTGCTCGTCTTCCTGATGCTGTTCGAGGCTCGGGCGCGCTACCTGGTCCTCTACCTCCCGCACGTGCTCCTCGTGGCGGCACTCACCCTCGACTCGCTGACCGGCCGGGCGACCACTCGCCTCAAGCGCGTAGAGGGCTCGCCAGCCGGCTGAGCAGCTCGACCACTCCGGCGGGGCCGTCCACGACGACGTCGGCGAGCTCGACGAGGTCGGGCTGCTCGTGCGACGCGGAGCAGACCACGAGACCGGGGAGCCCCGCGTCTCGGAGCGCGCGGACGGCCTTGAAGGCCTCCACGTCACCGAGGTCGTCGCCACCGAAGACGATGCCCGTGGCCTCCTGCTCGGCCACGAACGCGCGGACGGCCTGGCCCTTGTGCATGTCGCCGGAACGGATCTCGACGACGTTGCGCCCGGGCTCGATCGTCAGGTGGTGCCGCTCGGCCAGGGTCGTGATGGGACCGACGATCCGCTCGAACGCGCCGGCCGGGTCGGTCATCCGGCGGGTGTGCACCGCGACCGCCAGTCCCTTCTCCTCGATGAAGGCATCGGACGCGTCGGCCTTGCGCAGGACGGCGGGAAGCTCGCGCTCGAAGGTCGCCAGCCCGGCCGGGGGGCGCGGGGAACGGATCCGCTGCTCGGTCGCCGACCACCGCTCGTTGCCGTACTGGCCGAAGACGAAGAGCTCGGCTCCGCGGTCGAGCATCGCGTTGCCCAGCGCGTCGAGGTCGCCCATCGCGATGGCCTGGCGCGCCGGACGTCCGGTGATCACCGCGACCGCACGCACCACCTCGGCGAGCTCGAGCAGCGCGCCCGGGGCACCGGGGTGCAGCCGCGCCGCTTCCGGGTCGTCCACGACGGGCGACAGGGTGCCGTCGAAGTCGAGACCGACCACGACACCGTCGAGCACGGCGCGTACGGCATCGAAGTGGGCGCGGGCGTCGTCGGAGGTGAACTCCATGCGCCCAGCCAACCACGCGCCGGGCGCGCGCCCGTTACTGAGGTGCGTCGGTGGTCAGGATGATGGTCAGACGGTCGCGGTCCATCTCGCCCACGGCCGGCGCGGTCCGCTTGATGCCGAGGTCGAGGGCCAGCTGCTTGCCGGCCGCCTTGAGCCGCGGCGGGAAGTAGACCGTGGTGGTCGGCACGACGCCGTACCAGTTGTCCTCGCCGACCACGGCCCACCCGACGGTGGTGGCCTTCTGGGCGAAGCTGGCAGCCAGGCCCTTGATGCCGGAGTTGTTGAAGACCACGACGTAGACCTCGCCGCGCTTGACCTGCGGCTTCGGCTTCGGCTCCTTGGTCGGAGCGGGCTTCGGGTCCGCGCTCGGCGACTGGTCAGCGCTCGCGATGGTCGCCGTGTCGACGCGGCGCTCGGTCGGCGCCTGGTCGCGGGTGGCGACGAAGGTGATGGAGGCCATCGCGACGGCGAGGACCGACAGCATCACGAGGGGCGACGGGAAGGCCACGCCCCGCTCGTCACGCGGGCGGCGGGACTCGGGACGGCCGGGACTGGGGAAGAAGGCCATGGGGAAGGTGACCAATCGTGAGTGGTGTGGGTGGAGCTCTCTGGGTCAGATCTCGAAGCCGAGGCGGCGGGCGGAACGCTGGCGCTGGCGGGAGGCACGGAGGCGACGGAGCCGGCGGACCAGCAGCGGGTCCGACTCGAGGGCCTCCGGGCGGTCGATGAGGGCGTTGAGGACCTGGTAGTAGCGGGTCGAGGACATGTCGAACTTCTCGCGGACGGCCTGCTCCTTGGCACCGGCGTACTTCCACCAGTGGCGCTCGAACTCGAGGATCTCGCCGTCGCGCTGGCTCAGCCCCGCAGCAGTCTCCTGCTCGGTAGCGATGTGCTTGGCGGCTTCCATGCCATCTCCTCCTCGACCCCACGTCCGACCCGTGACCGGGTGGACAGCGACGAGTCTAGGCGACGAACGACAACGATGTCATTCGCCTCCGGCGAGTCGTCTGGACAAAGACGGCCGGATCCGCGATCGAGCGCGGACACCGCGGGGTGATCCCACCCTCATGGATCCTCGTTAGGGTGGCGCCCGTGAGCCCAGCCCAGCAGGCAGACCTCGTCATCGTGGCCAACCGCCTGCCCGTCGACCGGGTGGACCAACCCGATGGCTCCGTGACGTGGCGCCGCTCCCCCGGCGGCCTGGTCACCGCCCTCGAGCCCGTGCTGCGGGCCAACGACGGCGCCTGGATCGGCTGGCCGGGCGCGGCCGGCGAGGAGGTCGAGCCGTTCGTCGAGGACGGGCTCTCGCTCGTTCCAGTCGGCCTCAGCGCCCGCGAGGTCGAGGAGTTCTACGAGGGCTTCTCCAACGGCACCCTCTGGCCGCTCTACCACGACGTCGTGGCCAAGCCGGAGTTCCACCGCGAGTGGTGGGAGTCCTACGTCGAGGTCAACCAGCGCTTCGCCGACAAGGCGGCCAGCGTCGCCGCCGAGAACGCCACGGTGTGGGTGCAGGACTACCAGCTCCAGCTGGTGCCGCAGATGCTCCGGGCCAAGCGGCCCGACCTGCGGATCGGCTTCTACCTCCACATCCCGTTCCCGCCCGCCGAGCTCTTCTCCCAGCTGCCGTGGCGCCGCCAGATCCTCGAGGGCCTCCTCGGCGCCGACCTCATCGGCTTCCAGCTGCCGGGCGCGGCCGCCAACTTCGTCCGCCTGGTGCGCAGCCGCGTGGGCCACAAGACGCACCGCGACACCATCTACCTCCCCGACGGCCGCCCCGTGCGGGCCACGGCCTTCCCCATCTCGATCGACACCGCCGGCTTCGAGGAGCTGGCGAGGTCCGAGGGGGTGGAGAAGCGCGCCGCGGAGATCCGCGAAGCCCTCGGCAACCCGCGCCGGATCTTCCTCGGGGTCGACCGGCTCGACTACACCAAGGGCATCTTCTCGCGGCTGCGGGCCTTCGGCGAGCTGGTCCGCGACGGCGAGATCGACGTGGAGGACGCCGTCTTCGTCCAGGTCGCGACGCCGTCGCGCGAACGCGTCGAGCAGTACCGCATCCTCCGTGACGACATCGAGCGCCTCGTGGGGCGGATCAACGGCGACCAGGGACGGATCGGGCGCCCGGCGATCTCCTACATGCACTCGTCCTATCCCCGCGAGGAGATGGCCGCCCTCTACCGCGCGGCCGACGTCATGGTCGTCACCCCGTTCCGCGACGGGATGAACCTCGTCGCCAAGGAGTACGTCGCCTGCCGCTTCGACAACAACGGCGCACTGGTGCTCTCGGAGTTCGCCGGGGCCGCGGCCGAGCTGCGCCAGGCCTGGCTGGTCAACCCCTACGACATCGACGGGATGAAGGCCACCCTGCTGGAGGCGTTCGCGGCCGACGACAAGGAGACCGGCCGCCGGATGCGGGCGATGCGCAAGACGGTGGTGCAGCACGACGTCGCCAAGTGGGCCGACGACTTCCTCACCGTGCTCGCCGGCCTGCCCGAGCACCACGACAAGTCCGTGCGCCGTTCGCACTCCGACTGAGCGTCAGGGGCGGGCCTCCGCAGAGGCCCGGTGGGTGGCGTCCTGCGCCACCATGATGGCCTCGATCTCGCGCACCAGCTCCGGCCCGAGCCGCGGTCGCGACGGGTCGTACCCGTAGGTCTCGGCCAGCCCCGTGGTCGCCCGGGTGCCGGTGACGAGGTCGACGTCCCGCGGTGAGATCAGGCCGGGGTGCACGACGCCGATCGCCTCGGAGACCTTGAGCAGGTCGCGGCGCAGGGAGCGTACGTAGTTGGCGGCGCGGACGCTCTTGAGGCTGACGTCGAGGCCCCGGGTGTAGCGCGGGTTCTGCGTGGCGACGCCGACCGGGCAGTGGTCGGTGTGGCACTTCTGGGCCTGGATGCAGCCGATCGACATCATCGCCTCGCGACCGGCATTGACCATGTCGACCCCGAGCGCGAAGGCGACGATCGCGTTCTCCGGGATGCCGAGCTTGCCGGCACCGATGAAGACGACGTCGTCGGTGAGGTCGGCCTCGGCGAAGCGGCGGTAGACCTCGGAGAAGGCGATCCGGAACGGGTAGGCCACCGAGTCGGCGAAGATCATCGGCGCCGCACCCGTGCCGCCCTCGCCGCCGTCGATGTTGACGAAGTCGACGCCGCGCTCACCACCCGACATCGCCTCGGTCAGCTCGTCCCACATCGTCAGGTTGCCGACCGCCGACTTGATCCCCACCGGCAGTCCGGTCGCCTGGGCCACGCTCTCGACGAAGTCGAGCATCGAGTCGACGTCGTGGAAGACCGCGTGCCTGCTGGGCGAGGCGCAGTCCACGCCCTCGGGGATGCCGCGGATGTCCGCGATCTCCTTGCTGACCTTCTCGCCCGGGAGCATGCCGCCGAGGCCGGGCTTGGCGCCCTGGCTGAGCTTGACCTCGATCGCCTTCACGGGCGCGGACTGGACGAGGTCGACGAGCCGGGCCATGTCGAACGTCCCGTGCTCGTCGCGGCACCCGAAGTAGGACGTACCGATCTGGAAGACGACGTCGCCACCGTGCCGGTGGTGCGGAGACAACGCCCCCTCGCCGGTGTTCTGCAGGCAGCCGGCCATCGCCGCGCCCTTGTTGAGCGACTCGATCGCCTTGCCGGACAGCGAGCCGAAGCTCATCCCGGAGATGTTGACCACCGAGCCCGGCCGGAAGGAGTGCGTACGCCCGCGGGCGGCGCCCATCACCTTCGCGCACGGCAGGACGATCTCCTCCTGCGCGTGCGGCATCGTCGCGGCGCCGGGACCGGTGAACGTGCGGTGCTTGATGATCGGGTAGCCGTCGACCTGCTCGACGTCGTTGTCGGTGCCGAAGCCGAAGTAGTTGTTCTCGAGCTTGGAGCTGGCATAGACCCAGCGCCTCTGGTCACGGCTGAAGGGGCGCTCCTCGTCGTTGCTGGTGACGATGTACTGGCGCAGCTCCGGGCCGAACCGCTCGAGGAAGTAGCGCGCGTGCCCCACGATCGGGAAGTTGCGGATGATCGCGTGCTTCGTCTGGACCAGGTCGTGCACCACTGTCGCGCCTGCTGCCGCGGCCGTGCCGCCGAGGATCGCGTACCTCCACTTCATGCCCTGTTCCTAGTGCCCGGGGGACGCGATGTCGAGGAACGCGCGCTCCTACGGGTGCACAGTGGCCGTAGATTCCTCGCATGGACCTGATCCCCACGCCCGAGCAGGTGGTCGCGGCGGCCGGAAATGTCGCGCACACCCTCCTCTACGGCGGTCTCGCCGACCTGCGCCCGATGCCCCGAACGCTGATCGACGACGGCGTGCTGCGGGAGGTCTACCACTACCGGCCGGCCGCCGGCGTGCCCGAGACCGGCGACCCGGTCCTGCTGGTGAACCCGCTCGCCGCGCCGTCGCTGTGCTTCGACCTGCGGCGCGACTGCTCGCTCGTCGAGCACCTGGTGACGGGCGGACGCCCCACCTACCTCCTGGAGTACGGGCAGGTCTCCTTCAAGGACCGGGCGCTCGGCATGGAGCACTGGGTCGACGAGGTGCTCCCCGAGGCGATCCGCGCGGTGCACGAGCACTCCGGCGGCAAGGGCATCCACCTGGTCGGCTGGAGCCTCGGTGGGATCTTCGCGCTGCTCGTCGCTGCCGACCGTACGGACCTGCCGATCGCGTCCCTGACGGTGATCGGCTCCCCCGTCGACGTCACCAAGGTGCCGCTGATGGCGCCGGTCCGGCCGCTCCTCAACATCGGCCAGGGCACGGGCCTCGTGACCCGGGCCTACCGGGCACTCGGCGGCGTACCGGTCCCGCTCGTCAACTGGGCCTTCACCGCGGCCTCCGCGCAGAAGGTCGTCACCAAGCCTCTCGCCGTGCTGACCCACCTCGACGACACCGACTACCTCAAGCAGATGGAGGCCGTCACCCGCTTCATGTCCAGCATGACGGCCTACCCGGGTCGCACGTTCGGCCAGCTCTACCACCGCTTCGTCAAGGGCAACGCGCTCGCCAAGGGCAGCATGGAGATCGGCGACCGCACGATCGACCTCGCGGCGATCACCGTGCCGGTGCTCGTCTTCGCCGGCAACACCGACGGCATCGCGCCGCTCCCTGCCGTACGCGCGGTCGTCCCGATGCTGACCGGCTCCAGGCAGGTGCGCTTCGAGGTCGTGCCCGGCGGGCACCTCGGGATGCTCACCGGCCGCGCCGCCCGCGGCACGACGTGGGACGTCATCGACGAGTGGGTCACGGAGTGGTCTGCGGGCATGCTGCCCGCGCGGCGCACCGCCCGGAAGGCTGCGAAGAAGGCGCCCGCCAAGAAGGCGCCCGCCAAGAAGGCGCCCGCCAAGAAGGCGCCCGCCAAGAAGGCGCCCGCAAGAAGCGCCGCAAGAAGGCGCCTGCGAAGAAGGCGCCGGCCAAGAAGGCGGCCTCGGCCGAGGCGATCGGCTCCAACCCCACGCGCCGCTACGGCTCGTCGGGCTCGCGGTCGCTGGGCCCGCGGTGACGGCCGCGACCTCACCGGGCACGACGCGGCTGCCGCGCGGCGTCCGGATCGGCTACGGCAGCGGGTCGGTCGCGACCGGCGCGTTCGGCACGGTGCCCGGGCTGATGCTGCTGCCCTACCTGACCGACGAGCTCGGCATCGCTGCACTCTGGGCCGGCGTGATCGTCTTCCTGCCGAAGGGGTGGGACGTCCTGCTCAACCCCGTGGCCGGACGGATCAGCGACCGCACGATCGACCCGGCGGGGCCACGACGGCCCTGGCTCCTCCGCGCCGGGCTGATGCTGGCCGGTGCGTTCGCCCTGATCTTCGCGGCGCCGGACCTGGGCAGCCAGTGGCTCGAGGCCGGGTGGGTACTCGTCTTCTTCGTGCTGGCCGCGTCGGCGTACGCCTTCTTCCAGGTGCCCTACGTCGCGATGCCCGCCGAGATCACCACGTCCTACGACGAGCGCACGCGGCTGATGACGTGGCGGGTCGCGATCCTGGCGTTCACGATCATGCTGGCCGGCGCGACCGCACCGGTGATCCGCGACGCGATCGGCGGCCGGGACGGCTATCGCGTGATGGGCGTCGTGATGGCGGTGGTCATCCTCATCGGTGTGGTGAGCGCCTGGTGGGGCACCCGCAGCGCCCCGATCGGTGCCGTCAGCGCCGGCGCAGGCTCGCTCCGTGAGCAGCTGCGGGTCGTGGGCCGGGCCCGCGACTTCCGCGTCCTGTTGACCACGTTCGTGCTGCAGGCGCTCGCCACCGGCTGCATGCTGGCCGGCGTCGCCTACGTCGCCGAGGACCTCCTCGGTCGCACGGCCGCGGCCACGATCCTCTTCGTCTGCTTCGTCGGTCCGGCCCTGCTCCTGACGCCGCTGTGGGCCCGGTGGGGCGAGAGCGTCGGCAAGAAGCAGGGGTACGTCGCCGCGTCGTTGCTGCTCGCCGCCGGCGCCGCGCTCGCCGTGATGTCGCGCGGCGGCAACGACGTGTGGACCTTCGTCGCGACCGGGCTGGTCGGCGTCGGCTATGCGGGGTGCCAGGTCTTCCCGATGGCGATGCTGCCCGACGTCGCGGCCGTGGACGCGGCGCGCACCGGCGAGAACCGGGCCGGCGTCTACACCGGCGTCTGGACCGCGGGCGAGACCCTCGGCCTGGCCCTGGGGCCAGCCCTCTTCGCGCTGATGCTGGCGCTCGGCGGGTACCTCTCGAGCGAGGGGCGCGACATCACGCAGCCCGACTCCGCACTGACCGCGATGGCCCTGGGCTTCTCGCTCGTGCCGGCCGCACTGACGATCCTCAGCCTGTGGTGGCTGCGGCAGTACACCCTCGATCCCGCCGAGGTGGCGGCCGCGGACGGACTCTCCGGAGGAGGAACGCATGGCTGACCCGCTCGAGCGGCTCGCGGCACTGCAGGAGGCCGACCTGCCGGTCCACGGTGGTCGCACGCTCGCCTACGTCTACGACTCGGGCGATCCGGAGATCGACCGCATCGCACGCGAGGCGGTCGCTGCGTACGCCGCCTCCAACGCCCTCGACCCGACGGCGTTCCCCTCCCTCCTGCAGATGGAGAACGAGCTCGTCGGCTTCGCGTGCGGCCTGCTCGACGCGCCCGACGGAGCGGTCGGCACGGTGACGTCGGGAGGCACCGAGTCGATCCTGCTGGCGGTGCAGGGCGCGCGGGACAGCCGTCCGGAGGTCACTCGTCCACGGATGGTGCTCCCGGCGACGGCGCACGCCGCCTTCCACAAGGCTGCGCACTACTTCGGCGTCGAGGCGGTCCTGGTGCCGGTCGGTCCCGACTTCCGCGCCGACGCGGCCGCGATGGCTGCCGCGATCGACGAGGACACCGTGCTGGTCGCCGTCAGCGCGCCGTCGTACGCCCATGGCGTGGTCGACCCGGTCACGGAGGTCGCCGCCGCGGCGGCCGCGCGCGGCGTGCGCTGCCACGTGGACGCTTGCATCGGCGGCTGGGTGCTGCCGTACGCCGCTCGTCTCGGGCGCACCGTGTCGCCGTGGACGTTCGCGGTGGAGGGCGTCACGTCGATCTCCGTCGACACCCACAAGTACGCCTACGCACCCAAGGGCACGTCCCTGCTCCTGCACCGCGACGCGTCGCTGCGCAAGCCGCAGTTCTTCGCCTCGGCTGCGTGGCCCGGCTACACGATGCTCAACGCGACGACGCAGTCGACGCGGTCGGGCGGCCCGATCGCCGGCACGTGGGCCGTGGTCGAGCACATCGGTGACGAGGGCTATGCCGAGCTGACCGACCGCGCCTTCGCAGCCGTCGACGCGATCGTCGCGTGCATCGAGTGGGAGCCCGCGCTCCGGCTGGTCGTCGCACCGGACTCGACCCTCGTCGCGCTGGCGACGGACGAGACGCTCGACCCGTTCACACTGACCGACGAGCTGGTCTCACGCGGGTGGTACGTCCAGCCACAGCTGTCGTACGGCGACGCCGGGCCGAGCATCCACCTGTCCGTGAGCGCCGGGACGCTGGCGCACGTGCAGGAGTTCGCCTCGGCGCTGAGCGAGTCGGTCGTGGCGGCGCAGGCGACCGGTCCGGTCGCGGTCGACGAGGGTGTGGTCGCCTTCATCGACGCGCTCGATCCGACCACGCTGGGCGATGACGACTTCGACGGGCTGCTGGCCGCGTCGGGACTGGTGGGCGCCTCCGCGGACGGCGACCTCGAGCTGCCGACCCGGATGGCCGAGGTCAACGCGATGCTCGACGTGGCGTCGCCGGCGATGCGCGAGGCGCTGCTCATCGCCTTCCTCGACCGGCTCCAGAGGCCAAGTCGATGAGCTCCCTCGCCGGCCTCGTCGAGAAGGGTCGCGTAGCACCCGACTGGGCCGCGGCGCTGGCGCCGGTCGACGAGCAGATCGCGGCCATGGGTCGCTTCCTGCAGGAGGAGTCGGCGGCCGGGCGGGGCTACCAGCCCGCTGCCGACCGGGTCTTCAGGGCGTTCGAGCGCCCGCTCGCCGACGTACGCGTGCTGGTGGTGGGGCAGGACCCCTATCCCAACCCGCAGCACCCGATCGGGCTGAGCTTCGCGGTCGAGCGGCACGTGTGGCCGCTGCCGCCGAGCCTGCGCAACATCTACCTCGAGCTGCGCGACGACCTCGGGGTCATGCCGCCGCGGCACGGCGACCTGTCGGCGTGGGCCGACCAGGGCGTGATGCTCCTCAACCGATGCCTCACCGTGCGCCCGGGCGACTCCAACAGCCACCAACGCAAGGGCTGGGAGGCGATCACCGAGCGTGCGATCGTCGCGCTCGCCGAGCGCGGCGGTCCGTGCGTGGCGGTGCTGTGGGGCCGTCCCGCCCAGTCGCTGAAGCCGCTGCTCGGGTCGATCCCGTCGGTCGAGTCGGTGCACCCGTCGCCGCTCAGCGCGCACCGCGGCTTCCTCGGCTCGAAGCCGTTCAGCCGGGTCAACGCGCTGCTCGAGGAGCAGGGCGCGGATCCGATCGACTGGGCCCTTCCGGAATATAATTGAATTCCGTACTATTGAGGATGTCATGACCGCTTCGATGCCTGCCCTCTACATCGGCCACGGTGCGCCGCCGCTGCTCGACGACCCGATCTGGTCGGGGCAGCTGGCCGCCTGGGCCCGGGACCTGCCGCGCCCGAAGGCGATCCTCATCGTCAGCGCCCACTGGGAGTCCGCGCCGGTGAGCCTGTCCGCGAGCCAGGCCCCGCTGGTCTACGACTTCGGCGGGTTCGCGCCGAGGTACTACGAGATGACCTACGAGACGCCCGACGCCACGGCGCTGGCGCAGCGGGTCGCGGCGATGATGCCCGACGGCGAGCCCGTCCACCAGCACGTCTCCCGCGGCCTCGACCACGGCGCGTGGGTGCCGCTGAAGATCATGTACCCCGAGGCCGACATCCCGGTGCTGCAGATGTCCCTGCCCACCGACGACCCGCACCGGCTGATGAGGCTCGGCGAGCGGCTGCGCCCACTGCGTGAGGAGGGCGTGCTGATCATCGGCTCGGGCTTCCTCACCCACGGCCTGCCGTTCCTCAAGGAGTTCCGCATCGAGGCGGAGGCGCCGGGATGGTCCGTCGACTTCGACCTCTGGGCCGCCGACGCGCTGACCCGCGGCGACGTCGACCTGCTGTCCGACTACCGGGCCAAGGCGCCGGGCATGCCCTACGCCCACCCGACCGTCGAGCACTACACGCCGCTGTTCGTGACGCTGGGCGCGGCGACGACCGCCGACGCTCCGGGCATCCAGGTCATCGACGGCTACTGGATGGGGCTCTCGAAGCGGTCGTTGCAAGTGGCCTGACCTCGGGTCCCGATACGTCCGGTCGCGAGCTCGCAGGCTCGCTCGCGCGACCACTCGACCTCCCGACCCACGCCACGAGCTCCTCGGTCGCTCACAGCTAGAGTCGTGACGTGCGCGTCCTCTCGATCCAGTCCCACGTCGCCTACGGCCACGTCGGCAACTCCGCAGCCGTGTTCCCGCTCCAGCGCCTCGGCCACGAGGTGTGGCCGGTCCTCACGGTGAACTTCTCCAACCACACCGGGTACGGCGCGTGGCGCGGCCCGCTGATCCCCGCCGAGGACGTCGCCGCCGTGATCACCGGCATCGGCGAGCGGGGCGCGTTCGAGACCTGCGACGCGATCCTGTCGGGCTACCAGGGCTCCCCGGAGATCGCGGACGTCATCGCCGACGCGGTCGCCCAGGTCAAGGCGGCCAACCCTGCGGCGACGTACACCTGTGACCCCGTGATGGGCAACGCGACCTCCGGCTGCTTCGTGAACCCGGCCATCCCGCCGAAGTACGTCTCGACGGTCATCCCGGTCGCCGACGTGCTCACGCCCAACCAGTTCGAGCTGGGCTTCATCACCGACCACGACGGCCTCAGCGGCACGTCGACGCTCGTGGACATCCTGGCCGCCGTCGACGAGGTGCGCGACCTCGGCCCGTCGACCGTGCTGGTCACCTCGGTCGACCGCGCGGGCGCTCCCGACGAAGCGATCGAGATGCTCGCCGTCACCGGCGACGGCGCCTGGCTGGTGACCACGCCCCGCCTCCCGATGAAGGCCAACGGCTCCGGCGACATCACCGCCGCCCTCTTCACCGCGCACCTCCACGAGACGGGATCGCCTGCCGAGGCGCTGGCGCGGACGGCCTCGACGGTCTTCGCCGTCCTCAAGGAGACCCTCGACTCCGGCGAGCGCGAGCTCCGCCTGGTCGCGGCCCAGGACGCCATCGCCTCCCCGGCGTGCGAGTTCGAGGTCGAGCAGGTCCGCTGACGCCATCCACCCACCCGCTCGCCCGCCACACGTGTCCGCGATGTGGCCCTCGATCTGACGGATAGAGGGCGACATCGCGGACACGTGCGCGCGTTAGGCGCACGCAGCCGCCCGAACGAGCGCGCATCGGCAGAACGGGTCGAGCTCATCGCGGCAGATCCGGATGTTGTGAAGAGGCCGAGTCGGTACTCCCCCGGGCTGAGCCGACTGTGTCTTGGGCACGGGACAGCCGGTGAACTATCTACTCGGTCGCTTCTCGCACGATCGACACGAGCTCGTGGTCCCCCACCTTCAGCCCAAGCACAATGCAGTGCGCGTACCCGACAACGGCCATGTCGACGTTGACGTGAAACCGGGGGTTGGGGGCATCAAAGCCCGAAATGACCGGCTGCTGGTACGACGCGTTCTTCTTGCCTCTGATGAAGAACTCCCGGTGCAGGGCGGGATTCGCCTCGATCATGACCTCGCCGAGAAGGAGCGACACATCGCTGACAACCGAGTACCACTCCGGCTGCAGGCGGCACCGCACCTCGGGACTCGGGTCGTGCCTCGTCCTTGCGTCCGCTTCGACGTTTGCGCGGAACCAGCGCTCCATCCGATCCAGGGCGGCATCGTCGCGGCCGGGCGTGACCCCGTTGCGCCGGAGAAGGCCCTCCAACTGCGACATCCGCGCAGGGATCGCGGCGATCAGCCGATCGTAGGCAGCACGAGCATCACGACGGGGCAACTCGTGCCACGGCCCGAAGACCCCTGGATCATAGATCTCGTACCCGTACCAGATCACGGGAAGCCGCAGCGCAGGTTCGCCTGAGCTGTCAACATCGGTCATGCCGCTGAGTCTTGCACTGGTAAGCCGCTGGCTGGCCGTGCGGACATCGGCATGAGCAGACGCTCAGATCGCGGCAAATCCGGGCGAGCGTAGGCGCCCTCAACTCGACAGATCCGAATGCTGGCATGCGTGAGCTGGGGGCCGACGGTCAATACGAGATCCCGTCGGCGTAGCGCTGTCGTCGCCATGCCCGTCCGTGGCCCCGGTTGCGGGCCTTGAACGTCGGCAGCTGCGAGTCACAATTCGGGCAGACCAGCCGCAGGTTCTCGCGACGGTTGTTGGTCGAGTCTCCGTCGACGTGGTCGAGGACGAGTCGCAGCTCGCTGCCCTGCCACGTCGTCGAGCACCCGCACAGGGCGCAACGACTCTCCTGCTGCTCGAGGAGGTAGGACCGGACGTAGTGGCCGATGCCGCTGCCGGTTTGGGCGACGCCGGTCTCGAGCCAGAGCGCGATGTTGCGCTTGCGCTCCATCGCACGCTGGCAACGATTGCTGCAGAAGACCTTCTGGTGGCGCTTCGTCAGGGTGGCGCCGCACCCGAGGCAGCTCATGTGCCCACGCTAGGGACGGGGACCGACAACGAGCCGCGTGAGAGATTTGAACTCTCGCCACCCAATTTACAAGATTGGTGCTCTACCCCTGAGCTAACGCGGCGTGCGTCCGGGGACGCGGCGGCAATCCTAGTCAGCGTCGGACGGCTGAGAGGATGGCCCCCGTGAGCCTCCTCCACCTGCCGCACCACGACGGCTCCCCGCTCTACGTCTCCGACGAGGCGCCGGGCCTCGGCGACACGGTCACCGTGCGCGTCCGGACCAGCGCCGACGATCCGGTGGACGCGATCTGGCTGCGCACGACGTACGACGCCGAGCCGGTCTTCCATCCGACCGCCGCGTCCACCGAGGGCGACGTCGTGTGGTGGGAGGCAGCGCTGCCGGTGCACAACCCGGTGACCCACTACCGCTTCCTGCTCGTGCGGACCGACGGCAGCCAGGCGTGGCTCACCGGTGCCGGGATCGTCGACCACGACGTCCCCGACGGGAACGACTTCCGGCTGGCGGCCTTCCCGTCCGCACCGGACTGGGGCCGCGACGCGGTGGTCTACCAGGTGTTCCCCGACCGGTTCGCCAGGTCCGCCGCGGCCGACGGGCGCGAGGTCCCCGACTGGGCACTTGCCGCCGAGTGGGACGACGAGGTGGCCTTCGAGGGCAACGACCCGCGCACGCCCATGCAGCTGTTCGGCGGGGACCTCGACGGCATCACTGAGCACCTCGACCACGTCGAGCAGGTCGGCGCGGACGTCGTCTACACGACGCCCGTCTTCCCCGGCGAGAGCAACCACCGCTACAACGCGACGACCTTCATCGCGGTCGACCCACTTCTGGGCGGCGACGAGGCGTACGCCCGGCTGAGCAGTGCCGTGCACGCCCGCGGGTGGCGGATCCTGGGCGACCTCACCACCAACCACACCGGCGACACGCACGAGTGGTTCCTGGCCGCCGTCGACGGCGGGCAGGACGATCCGCACCGCTCGTTCTACTACTTCGAGGAGGACGGCACCTACGCCTGCTGGATGGGCCACGGCACGCTCCCCAAGATCAACCACGCGAACTTCGACGTCCGGCACGCGATGGTCGAGGGCCCGCACTCCGTGGTCGGACGCTGGCTCCGGCCGCCGTACGACGTCGACGGCTGGCGCATCGACGTCGCCAACATGACCGGTCGCCTGGCCGACATCGACGTCGCCCACGACGTCGCCCGGGCGGTACGCGCGACCGCCGCTGAGCTGCGCGAGGACCCGTGGGTCATCGGTGAGCACAACCACGACGCCACCGGCGACGTCGACGGCGACGGCTGGCACGGCACGATGAACTACTCCGGCTTCTCGTGGCCGGTCTGGTCGTGGCTGCGCGACCCGGCGTCCCCGGCGCACGCGTTCGGCCGACCCGTGCCGGTCCCCCGTCGTGACGGCACGACGGTGGTCGAGACCCTGCGCGCCTGGCAGGGCACGCTGGGCTGGCGGGCCACCGCGTCCAGCTGGAACATCCTCGGCTCCCACGACTCCGCCCGCATCCGCACCGTCGTCGGTGGCGACGCGACCCTGCACCGGGTGGCCGCCGGCCTGCAGTTCAGCCTGCCCGGTGTGCCGATGCTGTTCGCCGGCGACGAGATCGGCCTCGAGGGGGTCAACGGGGAGGACTCGCGCCGCACCATGCCGTGGCACCGCCCGGACGAGTGGGACCGCACCACGTTGGCGGCGTACGCCGACCTGGCCCGCGTACGACGTGCGCACGTGGCCCTGCGCCGCGGCGGGCTGCGCTGGGCGCACGTCGACGGCGACACCATCGCCTTCGTGCGCGAGCACCCCGACGGGTCCGTCCTCGTCGTGGCGCGAAGGGCCGCGGGCGAGGGCTTCTCGCTGCCGCTGCAGCCGGGTCGTCACCTGTTCGGCTCGGAGCCCGGTGGCGCTGCGCTCGCGACCAGCGCGC
>CAVQDC010000017.1:0-34046 GCA_963711175.1 uncultured Actinomycetota bacterium | reverse complement strand
CCGACGAGTCCGTCCTGCTGGAGCGTCGTCAGGAGGTCGAGGCCGCCGTCACTGCCGGCCGCGAGCAGGAGTCCCGCCTCGAGGCGACGCTGCGTGACGACCTGCCCCGGCTCGCCGCAGCGCAGGAGACCTGGTTCGCGCTCTCCGGGCTGAAGGAGCGCCTGCGCGGCACCGCGTCGCTGGCCGACGAGCGGATCCGCAATGCCGCAGGCGCTGCCGACGGCGACTCGGTCGACTCCGGGCGTGACCCCGACGACCTCGAGGCACAGGCCCAGCGCGTACGCGAGCAGGAGGCCGAGATCGCCGAGCAGGTCGAGCAGCAGCGCGCCGCGCTCGACGCCGCCGTGGTCGCCAAGCGCGGCGCAGAGGAGGCCGCGGCCCAGGAGGAGAAGCGCATCACCGTCCTCCAGCGGGCAGCCGCAGACCGGCGCGAAGGCCTCGCCCGGCTCACCGGACAGGTCAACGCCCTGACCTCGCGCTCCGAGGCCGCCGACGCCGAGATCCAGCGGCTCACCGACGCCCGGGAGGACGCCGTCACGCGCGCCGACCGCGCCCAGCGTGACTTCACCGCCCTCGAGACCAGGGTCGCGGGCCTCGACGCCGGCGAGGAGGGCCTCGACTCCGAGCACGAGGAGGCCGTCGGAGCGCTCGACGAGGTCGAGGAGCAGCTCGCCAGGGCCCGCGACGACGCCCAGCGGGCCGACCGCGAACGAGCCGGCCTGGTCGCCCGCCGCGACGCCCTCGAGATCGGCCTCAACCGCAAGGACGGAGCCGGTGCGCTGCTCGCAGCCACCGACACCGTCGGCGGACTCCTCGGCTCGGTCGCCGCGCTGCTCGACGTCGACCACGGCTACGAGACCGCCGTCGCCGCCGCTCTCGGATCGGCCGCCGACGCGGTCGTGGTCGCCGACTCGCACGCGGCCGTCGAGGCGATCAACCACCTCAAGGACGACGACCTCGGCCGCGCCGGGCTGCTGCTCGGCGGCGCTCCCTCCTCGGAGCGGGACTGGCCGCGGCTGCCGGACGGTGTGACCTACGCCGTCGACGTCGTGACCGCGCCCGACGACGTACGCCCTGCGCTGACCCGGCTGCTGCACCAGGTCGCGGTCGTCGACGACCTGCCCGCCGCCCGCCGACTGGTCGCCGACCTGCCCGACGTCGTCGCCGTCACCCGCGAGGGCGACCTGCTCGGGTCCCACTTCGCTGCCGGCGGCTCGAGCAGCCAGCCCAGCCTGATCGAGATCCAGGCCGCCGTCGACGAGGCCACCACGCGGCTCGCCGAGGCGACCGCGACGACCGAGCGGCTCGGCTTCGAGATCTCCCGGCTCGAGGCGTCGCGCCACGACAGCCTCAAGCGGGTCGATGTCGCGCTGGCCAAGCTCCACGAGTCCGACGCGACCTTGGCCGCGGTGGCCGAGGAGCTCGGCCAGTACGGCTCGCAGGCCCGCGCGGCCAAGGGCGAGGCCGACCGGCTCGAGCGTGCGATCACCACGGCACGCGAGGCTCGCGAGGCCGACCTCGCCGGGCTGGCCGAGCTCCAGGCCCGGCTGGCTGCTGCCGAGGACGTCACCGACGAGGAGCCCGACACCTCCGACCGCGAGAAGCTCGCCGAGGCCGCACGCGAGGCCCGGCAGCACGAGATGGACGCCCGGCTCGCGCTGCGCACGGCCGAGGAGCGTGCCCGTGCCCTCAACGGCCGCGCCGACTCCCTGATCCGTGCGGCGCAGGCCGAGCGGGAGTCACGTGCCCGCGCCGCCGAGCGGCGCGAGCGGTTGGTCCGCGAAGGCAGGGCCGCGCAGGCCGTCTCCGTCGCCGTACGCGTCGTGCTGCACGAGCTCGAGCGCTCCGTGATGCTGGCCGCCGACGATCGGGCGGCGGTCGAGGAGTCGCGGCGGGGGAGCGAGCAGCAGCTCATGGCCGTACGCACCCAGCTCCGCGACCTCGGTCGTGAGCACGACGAGCTGGTCAACTCGGTGCACCGCGACGAGATGGCGCGCACCCAGCAGAAGATGCGCATCGACCAGCTCGAGGAGCGCGCGCTCGAGGAGCTCGGCCTCGACCCCGACGGTCTGGTCGGAGACTACGGCCCGACGACGCTCATCCCGTTCTCCGGCGAGGTGCCGGAGGGCGAGGACGCGCCTGAGCCCGTGCCGTTCGTGCGCGAGGAGCAGGTCAAGCGGCTTCGCTCCGCCGAGCGCTCGCTGTCCATGCTGGGCCGGGTCAACCCGCTGGCGCTGGAGGAGTACAGCGCGATGGAGGAGCGGCACAAGTTCCTCACCGAGCAGCTCGAGGACCTCCGCCGCACCCGCAAGGACCTGCTCGACATCGTCCGCGAGGTCGACGCCCGCGTGGAGCAGGTCTTCACCGAGGCCTACGCCGACGTGGAGAAGGCCTTCGACTCCACCTTCGCGCGACTCTTCCCCGGCGGCGAGGGCCGGCTGGTGCTCACCGACCCCGACGACATGCTCAACACCGGCATCGAGGTCGAGGCCCGCCCGGCCGGCAAGAAGGTCAAGCGCCTCTCGCTGCTCTCCGGTGGCGAGCGGTCGTTGGTCGCGGTGTGCTTCCTGGTCGCGCTCTTCAAGGCCCGGCCGTCGCCGTTCTACATCCTCGATGAGGTCGAGGCCGCGCTCGACGACACCAACCTCGGTCGCCTCCTGGAGATCTACGAGGAGCTGCGCGAGAACTCCCAGCTCCTGGTGATCACGCACCAGAAGCGCACGATGGAGGTCGGTGACGCGTTGTACGGCGTCACGATGCGCGGCGACGGCGTCTCGGCCGTGATCAGCCAGCGCCTCCGCGACGCGGAATCGGCCTAGGGCTGCTGTGCCGCAGGACGTCCCCACCAGGGCCGACTACGTCGCCTGGCGCACCGCCACCACCCGCTGGCGCGACGACGACGCCTACGGCCACCTCAACAACGCGACCTACTACGAGCTGTTCGACACCGCGGTCAACGCCTACCTCTACGAGGCGACCGGTGTCGACGTACGCGCGCTGCCGGAGATCGGCGTGGTGGCCGAGACCGGGTGCCGCTACTTCCGCGAGATCGGGTTCCCCGAGCCGATCGAGATGGGCCTGGTCGTCGACAAGGTCGGCACGAGCTCGATCGTCTACCGGATCGGGCTCTTCCAGGGCTCCTCGGACGAGGCAGCGGCCGAGGGCCGGTTCGTCCACGTCTACGTCGACAACACCCACGGAGCCGGCGCGCGGCCGGTGACCCCGATCCCCGACGTCGTGCGACAGGCGGTCGTACGCCTGGTGCCCGCCGCGGAGGCGTGACGGATCCCACGTCCGACGCGCCGCCAGCCGCCGGGGATACGCCCGCGGGTCCTCCGGTGTGCCATGTTGGAGGGGAACCGAACGGCCACCTCGGGAGGAAACCCCATGCTCGCGATCATCCTGATGATGACCCTCGGCGTCCTCGTAGCCGGCGCCGTGGCGGTCTACGTCGCGTACCCCCACCGCGGGGAGGAGCTGCCCGTCGTGCCGCAGCTCGGTGACGCGATGCGCAAGGGTGTCGACGCCCTTCCGACGCTCGAGGACTCCGAGTCCCGCGTCTGACCTGACGTCCTGACGTCCCCGGCGTGGCACTCCCGCAGCGAGCCTCACGGGTCTAGCGTGCAGGACGTGACCAGCACCCACCAGGAGCCCGAGAAGGCCTATTGCGCCGTCTGCGCCTCGATGGTGTCCCGGGCGTTCCGCCGCGGTCCGGACGGTCGCGCGGACGCGACCTGTCCCAGGTGCGGAAGCCTCGAGCGTCACCGGTTCCTGTCCCTGCTGCTCGGCGTCCTCGCTCCCCAGCTGCGCGACCTCGACACGATCGTCGAGATCGGACCCTCGCGGCAGTCCACCGTCCTGCTCGACCGGCTCGGCGCCCGCAGACGGATCGGCCTCGACTTCGGCCACGACGGGCGCACGGTCGACGCACTGGCCTGTCTCACCCGGCTCCCGCTGCGGGACGGATCGGTCGACCTGCTGGTCTGCTACCACGTGCTGGAGCACGTGGCCGACGACGCCGCCGCGATGCGGGAGATCGCCCGGGTGCTCAGCCCGCGCGGCATGGCACTGCTGCAGGTGCCGATCAAGGTGGGCACGCCGACCGAGGAGGACCCGTCGGCCCCGGCCGAGGAGCGCCTGCGCCGGTTCGGCCAGAGCGACCACGTGCGGTGGTACGGCGACGACTTCGACGACCGGCTCCACGCCGCAGGCATGGCCTCCGTACGCGTGACGCCGCCGGCGCTCGTCGGCGAGGCGGCCGTGTCGTGGTTCCGGCTGATGGCCCACGAGGTCGTGTGGGTGGCGCACACCGGGCAGGAGGTGACCTCCCCGATGCTCGCGGGCGGCGCCGGCTCGGGGCTCACCGCCGCCTTCGACGCCGTGCTCGGCGACCTGGCACGTACGCAGACCCGGCTGGGTCGGGCGCGCCTGCGGGGCGACCGGCTCGCGGCCCAGCGGGACGCCCTGCGCGCGCGCCTGGCCGACGTGCACGCTGCGCACGGGTCCGCGGTGCTCACCCGCCTGCGTCGCGTCGCGCACCTCTGATTGGATTGAGCCATGGGTGACTGGCTCTATCTGATCATCGGCATCGCCGTCGTCGGCGTGCTCACGCTCGCGGGACTGCTGACCTCCGGGCGACGCCGCAAGGCGGCACCCCCGGCCGGCGGCACGGACGTCATCGTCCCGCCGCCGACCGAGGCCGACACCGCGGTCGAGGCGCCGCCGGAGCCGGCGGTCGAGACGGCACCGGCCGTCGAGAAGCCGGAGGGCACGGCGTCCCGGCTGGTGCGGCTGCGCCAGCGGCTCTCGCGCTCGCAGGGCGGCCTCGGTCAGGGGCTGCTCGCGCTGCTCAGCCGCGACCAGCTCGACGAGGACACCTGGGAGGCGATCGAGGACACCCTCCTCACCGCCGACGTCGGCGTCGCTCCGACCCAGGCCCTGGTCGACAAGCTCCGCACCCGGCTGCGGGTCGAGGGGGGCCAGAAGCCTGACGTGCGCGCCGTGCTGCGCGAGGAGCTCATCGAGCTCGTCGGCACCGACATGGACCGCCGCGTGCAGGTCACCGGCACGGACGGCAAGCCCGGCGTCGTGCTCGTCGTCGGCGTCAACGGCGCCGGCAAGACCACGTCGGTCGGCAAGATCGCCCGCATCCTGGTGGCGGAGGACCTCTCGGTCACCCTCGGCGCGGCCGACACGTTCCGCGCAGCGGCCGTCGACCAGCTCGCCACCTGGGGCGAGCGCGTCGGTGTCGAGGTCATCCGCGGCCCCGAGGGCGGCGACCCCGCCAGCGTGGCCTTCGAGGCCGTCAAGCACGGCGTCGAGAACGGCATCGACACGGTCCTCATCGACACCGCGGGTCGCCTCCAGAACAAGGCCGGCCTGATGGACGAGCTCGGCAAGGTCAAGCGGGTCATCGAGAAGCAGGCCCCGGTCACCGAGGTGCTGCTCGTCCTCGACGCGACCACCGGCCAGAACGGCCTCATCCAGGCCCGCGTCTTCAGCGAGATCGTCGACGTCACCGGCATCGTCCTGACCAAGCTCGACGGATCCGCCAAGGGCGGCATCGTCGTGCAGGTGCAGCGCGAGCTCGGCGTACCCGTCAAGCTCGTCGGCCTCGGCGAGGGCCCCGACGACATGGCCCCCTTCGACGCCGCCGCCTTCGTCGACGCCCTCCTCGGCTGACCGGGCACTTCGTTCCCGTCAGGCGTGCTGACCGGGCACTTCGTTCCCGTCAGGCGTGCTGACCGGGCACTTCATGTGCGAATGAAGTGCCCGGTCACCCTGTGGGACGGGCATGAAGTGCCCGGTCACCGTGTGAGACGGGCACGAACTGCCCGGTCACCGGTCAGCCGCGGGCGAGGAGGCGGCGTACGGCGTCGTCGACGAGCGTCTCGGCACGCTTGTCGAAGCTGTGCTCGGCCATCACCCGCTCGGCGATGACCCGGCGGGCGGCGTCGTCGGGGAATGCGTCGTACGGCGGCTGGACCAGGCGGGCGAGCTCGTGCTCGTTGTCGAAGGGCAGGACCAGGCCGGAGAAGATCTCCAGCCCCTCGATGCGGTCGCTGAGGATCCGCGCGCCGCACGCGGCCGCGTCGAAGAGCCGGTTGGAGGCGAAGCTGTCGCGGCGCATGTCGAGGTGGTGGTCGTTGAGGACGATGCCGGCGGAGGCGTAGAGCACGCCGACCTCGCGGTTGTCGACGCCGCCGGAGGCGATCTGCTCGCGCTCGACGAACTCGGTCCAGTCGTTGCCGTGCAGCGTCAGGTCGGCGCCGATGGCGAGGGCGCTGCGGACGGCGTAGCGGTAGACGCCGCGCGAGTTGCCGACGAAGAGCAGCGCCGGGCCGGTGTCGGGCTCGGCCCGGTCGGGGTGGAACCACCGGGTGTCGGTGCACTGGAGCAGCGGCTCGATGGTGGTGCCCCACTCGCGGGTCATCCGCTCGGACCAGCTCGTGCTCGCCGCGTAGACGTGGTCGAACCCGGCCACCTCGTCGGGGGAGATCATGTCGGGGTGGCTGATGATCCACTCGACGTTGAGCAGCCCGGGGCGCGGCTCCACGCGGTCGAGCCCGCGCAGCACGAGGAGGACGTCGTCGTGGTCGCGGGAGTCGCGCTCGCGGGCGTCGCGCCGGTCGATGGCGACGTGCTGCCCGCGGCTCTCGAGCGCGTCGGCGAGGGATCGGGCGAAGTAGGTGTCACCCCACCGGTCGCCGCGCTGGGCGGCGGGAGCGGCGATGTCGATGGCCCACCGGAGCCGCGGCGGTGACTCGTGGATGCCCTGGACGGGCCGCAGCACGAGCTCGGGCACGAGCGCCGAGGGGGCGGCCGGGTCCTCGGGGTCCGTCGAGATCCGGCGGTTGCGCTCGTCGGTCACCTCGAGCCCGGCCCGGCGCAGCAGGTCGGGTGAGCGGTCGGGTCCCGGCGCCTCCGGGCTGCGGTCCAGCGACGACATCGCCCCGATCAGCTCGTCGGTGGTCGCGTACGGCGTGCGCGAGGTGATCACCGTCTCGGGGACGACGACGGACTCGCCGAGCCCCGCGTGCAGGGCACGCAGTCCGAGGTCGGTCTCGGCCAGCACCGAGCGGAACCTGGTGTCGAGGCCGCGCAGCGTCACCGCGTCCCGGGTGCTCAGGGCGACCAGGGGAGCGGCAGGGGCCGCGACGGTGCACTGCCCGATGCGTACGGCGTCGCTGGTCGGCAGCCCGGCGAGGAAGAGCTCGGGGTGGGGGTTCACCGCTGTGAAGCGGGCGCCGGCGCTGAGGACGACACCCTCGAGGTCGACGACGAGCGGCTGGGCGAGTGCCGTGCCCGGCTCCCGGACCACCTCGGCCAGCCGGCCAGCGATCGGCTGGCGCGGCGGCATCGCCTCCGGGCGGATCAGGAGGACCGTGCTGCCGGCCGCCTGGGAGATGCCGATGTTGGTGGCGGCGGACATCGAGACCGGCGTCGGCACGGACACGAAGCGGGCGCCGGAGATGATCGAGGCGATGGAGGCCGCCAGGACGTGGTGCGCCCGGCGCAGGCGTACGCCGACGAGGATCAGCTCCGAGCCCTCCCGCGGCACCGAGCTGAGCCACTCGACGGTCCGCCGGGGCTCCGCGCCCAACGGCATCACGTGGGTGACGACGTCGTCGGACGTCTCCTGTGCGGCGCCGTCCCAGTCGACGAGCTGGCGCTCGAGGACGACGGAGTCCCAGTCGTCGCCGAAGTCGGGAGTGCCGAGGTCGGGCCGTTTGAGGACGGGTACGTCGACGGGAAGCGGGTCGTGGTCGCGGGACAGGCGCAGCACGAGGTCGCGCTCGACCGCACCGCCGAGGCCCTCGTCGAAGCCGCCGACGTCCTTGATCGCCGCCCGTCGCAGCAGGGCGGTCGCCAGGTCGACCGGTCGCCCACCGAGGAGCTCGGCCCGGTCGCGGGCGACCGCACCGGCACCGGCGAGGACTGCCGACGAGCCCGACTGGTGGGCGTGCGCGACCAGCGATCCCAGCATGTCGGGCAGCCACTGGCGACCGAGCGGCAGGAACGCGACGTGCTCGGCCGTGCCGTGCTCGAGCGCCGCGTTGAGCGCCCGGGCGTGGCTGCAGCGCGACTCCCGCACCACCGTGATGCGCTCGTCGAAGGCCGCGATGCCCTGGAGCACTGCGGCCGTGTCGTCGAGCGACCCCCGGTCGACTGCCACCAGGTGCCAGTCGGCGAACGACTGCGCCTGGAGCGAGGCGACGGTCTCGCGCACGAGGGGCCCGGCGTCCTGGGCGGCCATCACGACGGTCACGGCGGGAGAGGTGGCCAGCCTGTCCGGGAGGGCGGGCGTCGGTCCCACCAGCTCGGGTCGCTCCAGCACCACCTCGCGCCGCCAGGCGGCAGCGGCCTCGATGGCGGCGGCACGGTAGGTGCCCCACGAGACCTTCTTGGGCAGGATCCGCGTCGGCAGCGCGGTGCCGGGGGAGGACACCGACAGCCAGTAGGACAGCGCGCCGTAGGGGTGGTGGCGGGCCTCCGGGTGGGTCGCGAAGATGATCCGCGGGTCGACCAGGGGGTGGGGCGCGATCCGGTTGCGCCGCCGTCGCTCCGAGACGTACCAGAGGACGGGATGCTGGCCGAGGCGCTGCCAGGACCGCCGCCGCCCGATCCACTGCGCCTCGAACAGCGGGTGCGGCGACACGTCGCCGGCCATGAACGCCGCGCGCGCTGCGTCGTGGACGGTGTCGAACGTCGCGTCGAGCTGGGCGCCGACGTACTCGGGGTCGATCAGCCCCGAGTCGACCAGCACGGTCTCGGCGTCGTCGAGCCGCACCTGGCTCGGTCGGCGTCGGTCACCGCGCATCGGAGTACCTCACGCGGGGGAAGAGGGGTTCGAGCGCGAGCGGCGTCGGGAGCAGCCGCTCGGTGTCGCGCAGCGGGTAGTACTGGGCGGTCTCGTCGAGGAACTCGCGTACGCCGGCGAAGCGCTGCGGGAACCGTCGTTCGCACAGCTCCAGGAGTCGCTTGGCGTCGAGGTTGTAGGGGTCGTAGCGCAGCGTGTCGATCTTCACGTAGGGCAGCCGCGCGTTGTCGAGGACGCGGTCGGCCAGGCTCCGGGCCGGGTTCCACGGCTCGTTGGCGCGCTCGCGCCACTCGCGGACCTCGGCGCGCGTGCGCGGGAAGTGGGAGCGGTGCGCGGCCCACCAGCGCATCCGCTCGCGCGCGATCCGCTGGTCCTCGGGCGTCTCGACGAAGTAGGTGTCGGAGGTGAAGCCCGCCTCGTAGAGGCGGCGCGACATGCCGACCTCGTAGCGCCGGATCACCTGCCGGCGCTTGGAGATCGGCTCCATCTCCTCCCAGAAGTTGGTGAACGCGTGCGAGGCGACCACCCACGGCCGGAAGGCGATGAAGAAGGACTGGATGTGCGGCGCGACGCGCTCGGCACCCGTGAGCCCCCAGAAGTCGCACGGCCGGGTGGCCATCTCCGCGAACACCGTGTCGTAGGAGTCGAGGGCGAAGACGTAGGTGTCGTTGCAGACGACCACCTCGTCGTACGCCGTCAGGTCGCCCGCGGCGTCGAGACCGACCTTGTAGCTGAAGAAGTCGTAGCCGTAGTTCGCGCGCTCGACCAGGACGGCCCGCTCGGACAGCCAGGCGCGGGCGGAGTCCTGCAGCTGGGCGGTCGTGCAGACGAGCAGCGTGTCGACCGAGGCGGCCAACGCCTCGACCTGCCCGCGCACGTGCGGTCGCAGCTCTCCGGCGACGTCGAAGTGCGCCATCACGGCCAGTCTGGACACGGCCGAACACTAACAAGGAGGGGCCCTGGCCTCCTCAGTTCACACTCCCGTAACACGAGCCCGGAATCCGTTGCCTGCCCGCAACATCACTCGCGCGCCGGTGAAACCTCGTCCCCGCAGGCTTCGGGTCATCACGCGGGCCACTGGCATGCCACCGTCGTCACGCCACCCGGGGCCCGCATCCCCTGAGTTCCAAGCTCGAACCCTGGAGGTTCTGTGGACGGCTACTACGCCTTCATGCTGGTGGCGACTGCCTTCGTCCTGATGATGACGGTGCCCGCGCTGGCCCTGTTCTACGGCGGCATGTCACGGTCGAAGTCCGTGCTCAACATGATGATGATGTCCTACGTCGCGGCTGCGATCGTCGGCATCCTCTACGTCGCTGTCGGCTGGTCGATGGGTTTCGGCGGGGACGGCACGCTGTTCGCCAACCCCTTCGAGCTGCTCTGGCTCGACGGTGTCTCCACCGGTGACTACATCTTCGTGATGTTCCAGATGACGTTCGCGATCATCACCGTCGCCCTCATCAGCGGCGCGGTCGCCGACCGCCTCAAGTTCTCGGCGTGGGTGGTCTTCGTCCCGCTCTGGGCGCTCGTCGTCTACTTCCCGATGGCCCACATGGTCTTCAGCTGCACCGATGACTCGCTCATCTGCGGCCGTATCGGCGCGCAGGACTACGCCGGTGGCACCGCGGTGCACATCAACGCCGGTGTCGCGGCCCTCGTGCTCGTCGTGCTGCTCGGCAAGCGCATCGGCTGGCCGCGCGAGCAGATGCGCCCGCACAACCTGACCCTGACCATGCTCGGCGCCGGCCTGCTGTGGATGGGCTGGTACGGGTTCAACGTCGGCTCGATCGTCTTCGGCGACGACCCGGAGACGCAGTTCCCGCTCGAGACCGGCCGCACCTTCGCCACCACGACGCTCGCCACGATGGCCGCCATCCTCGGCTGGCTGCTGATCGAGCGCCTGGTCCACAAGAAGGCCACCTCGCTCGGCGCCGCCTCCGGCATCGTCGCGGGCCTCGTCGCGATCACCCCCGCCACCGGCGCGGTCAACCTCTCCGGCGCCGTGGCCATCGGCTTCATCGCCGGCGGCGTCTGCGCCTGGGCGGTCGGCCTGAAGTACAAGCTCGGCTACGACGACTCGCTCGACGTGGTCGGCGTGCACCTGGTCGGTGGCATCATCGGCACCGTGCTGATCGGTGTCTTCTCCACCTCCGAGGGAGCCGGCGGCATCGACGGCCTGCTCTACGGCGGAGGCTTCGGCTCGCTGGGCGACCAGGCACTCGGTGTCATCGTGGCGATCGTCTACTCGGGTGTCCTCACCACGATCATCGGTCTGGGGATCAAGTACACGATGGGCCTGCGCCTCGACGAGGAGGACGAGGTCAACGGCATCGACCTCGCCGCCCACGGCGAGTCGGCGTACGACCTGCACAGTGGGACCAGCGGCAGCGGATCCAGCGTGCTGGCCGCCGCCACCGTCCCCACCTCCACCAAGCCCGTCAGCGAAGGAGCCCAGGCATGAAGCTCGTGACCGCGGTCATCAAGCCGCACAAGTGGGAGGACGTCCGCGAGGCGCTGGAGACCTTCGGTGTCGCCGGCATGACGGTCTCCGAGGTCAGCGGCTACGGCCGCCAGAAGGGCCACACCGAGGTCTATCGCGGTGCGGAGTACGACATCGCGCTCGTGCCCAAGATCCGCATCGAGATCGTGGTCGACGACGCCGACTCCGACGACGTCGTCGGGATCATCGTCAAGACCGCGCAGACCGGTCGCATCGGCGACGGGAAGGTCTGGGTCAGCCCCGTCGACACCGTCGTCCGGGTCCGCACCGGCGAGCAGGACGCGTCAGCCCTCTGATGGCGCGCCTTCTCGGGGCTCCCCTCTTGATGAGCACCTTGCATGACCGCTGACCAGCGCCAGACCAGGGCCACCTCGGCCGACGAGCTCTGCCGGCAGGCGTACGCCGCCTCCGCAGGGCCCGCCGCCGGGGTGGCCCTGGTCGCGGTCGGCGGCTACGGGCGTGGCGAGCTCGCCCCGCACTCGGACCTCGACGTGGTGCTCGTCCACGACGACGGCGTCGAGCTGGGCGAGCTCGCCAGCTCGCTCTGGTACCCGCTGTGGGACTCCGGACGCAGGCTCGACCACGCGGTGCGCTCGATGGGCGAGGTCGTGGACGCCGCGACCGACCTGCGGGTCGCGCTGGGTCTCCTCGACGTACGCCACCTCGCCGGCGACCCCGGGCTGACGCTGCGGCTGCGCGCCACGATGCTCGCGGACTGGCGGCGCCAGGCGCGGACGCGCCTGCCGGAGCTCAAGGAGCTCACCCGCAAGCGGCACGACGTGACCGGCGAGCTCGCGCACGCCTCGGTCCCGGACGTGAAGGAGGCCGAGGGCGGCCTGCGCGACGCCGGCGTGCTCAAGGCGATCGAGGCCAGCTGGCTCGTCGACGCGTCCACTCCTGCCCTCGAGGCCGCGAGGCTGATGCTGCTCGACGTGCGCGACGAGGTCCAGGAGATCGCCGGACGGCCGAGCGACCGCATCGCCCCCGAGATGTGGGGCCCGCTGGCCGAGCGCCTCGGCCTCCCCGATGCCGAGGCGGCCCAGCGCCACGTACGCTCCCTCGGCCGTCGGATCGGTCACCTCTCCCGCCTGGCCTGGCGGCGTACGGACGCCGTCACTGCCCGCGCGACGGGGGAGAAGGGGCGCCGCACGCCCGCCCTCGAGAGGATCGCGCCCGGCATCGCGCTCTCACGCGGCGAGGTCGTGCTCGACGCGGGGACCAAGCCGGGCGACGACCCGTCGCTGCTGCTCCGCGTCGCGGCCGAGGCCGCGAGCCGCGACGCCGTGCTGGCTCCGACGACCGCGGCCCGTCTGGTCCGCGAGGGCGCGCCGTTGCCGGTGCCGTGGCCGGCGGCCGCGCGCGAGGGGCTGGTGCGGCTGCTGGCCAGCGGACCCGGCCTGCTGCCCGTGTGGGAGACCCTCGACGAGATCGACGGGATCGAGACGTTCCTGCCCGAGTGGGACCAGATCCGGCTCCTGCCGCACGCCTCCGCGATCCACCGCTTCACCGTCGACCGCCACGTCGTGGAGACGTGCGCCGCGGCGGGTGGCCTCATCCGCCACGTCCGCCGCCCGGACCTGCTGCTGGTCGCCGCGCTGCTGCACGACATCGGCAAGGGATCGATGCAGGACCACTCGGTCGCCGGCGAGCCCGTCGCCCGCAAGATCGTGTCCCGGATGGGGTTCACCGACCTCGACGCCGAGGTGGTCGCCTCCCTCGTGCGCTGGCACCTCCTCCTCGCCGACCTCGCCACGACCCGCGACCCCGACGACCCCGCCACGACCGCCGAGCTGCTCACCCACGTGCCCGACGCAGCCAGCCTCGAGCTGCTCCGCGCCCTCACCGAGGCCGACGCCAGCGCCACCTCGGCCGCGGCCTGGACGACCTGGCGGGCCTCGCTGGTCGACCGGCTCGTGCTGCGCGCCGACACCGCACTGGGCGCCGAGGCCAGTCCGGTGCCCCCGGTCGAGACGGTGCCCGTCCCCGACCTCGTACGCCGTGAGCCGGGCGCGGTCTCGGTCACCGTCGAGGCCCACGACGTCGGCGCGACCGTCACCGTCATCGCTGCCGACCGGGTCGGACTGCTGGCCGACGTGGCCGGTGGCCTGGCCGCCCTCCGCGTCCCGGTGAAGGCTGCCCGGGCGTGGGCCCAGGTCGACGGCGAGGGGGAGTGGGGCGTGAGCTCGTGGGAGGTGCCGGACGCCTACCTCGACGCCACGGTCGTACGCGACCGGATCCGCCGGGTGGTGGAGGGCAGCCAGCGGTTGCCCGACCTGCCCGAGCGTCCGGACGGCGAGCTGCCGCCGATCGTCGAGGTGCGCCCCGACGCCTCACGGACCTCGCTCGTGCTCGAGATCAGGACCTCCGACCGTCCGGGGGTCGTCCACCGCGTGCTCACGACGCTCGCGGGGCTCGGGCTGACCGTGGCGTCGGCCCACGTGTCGACCCTGGGTCCCCAGGCGGTCGACGTGTTCTACGTCCAGGAGGACGGCGGGGTGCGACCCACCGAGCTGCGGGCCGCGGCGGCCGCCCACGCCGTACGCACCGCGCTCGGCGGCTGACCCGGCGCGACTCTCGGTCCGCGCCCCGACGGCGACTCGAGCGGACCTGGGTCCGCTCAACGCACGCCATGCCGTGCGTCCAGCGTCCACATCGAGCACCTAGTCGGGTCGCCGGTGCCGCGTACACCGAATCGCTCGCACCGTGCCCCGGCCGGATACGCTGGCGGTCGTACCACCTGACTTCAGCCACCGATGCGAGGACTGACCCACACCGTGTTCGCCACACTCTCCGACCGCCTTGCCGACACCTTCAAGAACCTGAGGGGCAAGGGCCGGCTCTCCGAGGCCGACATCGACGCCACCGCGCGCGAGATCCGGATCGCGCTCCTCGAGGCCGACGTCGCGCTGCCCGTCGTCAAGGAGTTCGTCGGCGCGGTGAAGGAGCGGGCCCGCTCCGAGGAGGTCAGCGGCGCGCTCAACCCGGCCCAGCAGATCATCAAGATCGTCCACGAGGAGCTCGTGACGATCCTGGGCGGCGAGACCCGCCGGCTGCGCTACGCCAAGTCGGGCCCGACGGTCATCATGCTCGCCGGCCTCCAGGGTGCCGGCAAGACGACCC
This sequence comes from uncultured Actinomycetota bacterium, assembly GCA_963711175.1. Classification (GTDB taxonomy): domain Bacteria; phylum Actinomycetota; class Actinomycetes; order Propionibacteriales; family Nocardioidaceae; genus Nocardioides. The sequence goes on along the minus strand of CAVQDC010000017.1, from coordinate 19,605 downwards.
TCGCCGCCAAGCTCGCGCTGTGGCTCAAGGAGCAGGACAAGACGCCGCTGCTCGTCGCGGCCGACCTGCAGCGGCCCAACGCCGTCCAGCAGCTCCAGGTCAACGGCGAGCGCGTCGGCGTACCCGTCTTCGCGCCGGAGCCCGGCAACGGCACGGGGGACCCCGTCGACGTCGCCCGCGCCTCGATCGAGGAGGCGAAGCGCAAGCTCCACGACGTCGTCATCATCGACACCGCCGGCCGGCTCGGCGTCGACCAGACGCTGATGCAGCAGGCGTCCGACATCCGCGACGCCGTGCAGCCCGACGAGGTGCTCTTCGTCGTCGACGCGATGATCGGCCAGGACGCGGTCACGACCGCGCAGGCCTTCCTCGACGGCGTCGGCTACGACGGCGTGGTGCTGACCAAGCTCGACGGCGACGCCCGCGGTGGTGCAGCGCTGTCGATCCGCTCGCTCACCGGCAAGCCCGTCATGTTCGCCTCCAGCGGCGAGAAGATGACCGACTTCGACCTGTTCCACCCCGACCGGATGGCCTCGCGCATCCTCGACATGGGCGACATGCTCACCCTGATCGAGCAGGCGGAGAAGGCCTTCGACTCCGACCAGGCCATGAAGGCCGCGGAGAAGCTCGGCACGAAGGGCGGCTTCACGCTGGAGGACTTCCTCCAGCAGATGATGCAGATCCGCAAGCTCGGCTCGATGACCAAGATCATGGGGATGCTCCCCGGGATGGGTCAGTTCCGCGACCAGCTGGAGAACTTCGACGAGCGCGAGATCGACCGCATCCAGGCGATCATCCAGTCGATGACGCCCGCCGAGCGGGACAACCCCAAGATCATCGACGGCTCGCGCCGCGCCCGCATCGCCAAGGGCTCCGGTCGCCAGGTCTCCGACGTCAACCAGCTCGTCGACCGCTTCTTCGAGGCGCGCAAGATGATGGAGCAGATGGCCCGCGGCGGCGGGATGCCGGGCATGCCCGGGATGCCCGGCCTGCCCGGTGCCGGCGGCAAGCGGTCCGGCGCGAAGCAGCAGGCCAAGAAGGGCAAGGCCAAGCGCGGCTCCGGCAACCCGGCCAAGGCCGCCCAGCTGGCGGCGGCGGAGAAGGCCGCGGCGGCCGAGAAGGCCGGCAACCCGTTCGGCAACCCCGACGGCGCCGAGGTCGACTACGAGAAGGCCGCCGAGCAGCTCAACCTCCCGAAGGACTTCTCGCAGTTCCTGAAATGAGGCGCCCAGTCGCGTCGACATCTTGACGATGCCGCCGGTATCAGGCTGGCCGTCAGGTTCTCCTTGCTGGTTGAGTGAGCAACCACGTCCACGGCCACGTCCCCGGAGGGAAACACCTTGAGCGAGCCCTATGACCTGTTGTTGGAGAAGTACGCCGCTCTGGTGGTGCGGGTGGGTGTCAACGTCCAGCCGGGCCAGGAGGTCGTCATCAACGCCCTGCCGGAGCAGGCGGACGCCGCCCGGGCCGTCGCCGCGGAGGCCTATCGCGTCGGTGCGTCGAGGGTGAGCATCGACTACGACGACCCCTTCCTCCAGCGAGCAGCCGTCGAGCACGCTCCGGACGACCTGCTGGGGACCTCGCAGGAGCACACGTTGGCGAAGGTGCGGTCCTGGGAGCACAGCCGACCGGCGCTGATCAGCCTGTCCGGCAACCCGCACCCGACGCTGATGGAGGGACTCGACCCTGCACGGCTGGCGAAGTCGGCTCCACTCGACCTGATCCAGCAGGTGATGCCGCTGGTCACCACCAACAAGCTCGCCTGGACCGTGGTGGGTGCACCGAGCAAGGGGTGGGCCGACAGCATCGGCGTCGCCGACGTGGCACAGCTCTGGGACGCGGTCGCCGTCGCGATGCGCCTCGACCAGGCCGACCCGGTCGCGGCCTGGCACTCGCACGTCGCGAAGCTCAAGGCGCGCGCGGCGATCCTCAACGGCCACCACTTCGACAAGATCCGCTACCAGGGTCCGGGCACCGACCTCACCCTCGGGCTGACCCCGCAGGCGCGGTGGGTGGGGGGATCGGTCGAGAACGACCAGGGCGTGGAGTTCGTGCCCAACATGCCGACCGAGGAGGTCTTCGTCTCGCCGGACTGGCGGCGCGCCGAGGGTTACGTACGGACGTCGGCACCGTTCTTCCTCAACACCATGGGTGCGCTCGTCGAGGGGCTCGAGATCGAGATCAAGGACGGCACGATCACCGGCGCCACGGCCGATCGCGGCGAGGAGGCCGTCCAGGCGCAGTTCGAGCTGATCCCGCGCTCCCGGCACCTGGGCGAGGTCGCCATCGTCGACGCCGACTCGGCGGTCGCCCAGACCAACCTCGTCTACAAGGACATGCTCTTCGACGAGAACGTCGGCTCCCACGTCGCGTGGGGCCTGGGCTACACCGTCGGGATGGACGGCACGCTCGATCTCACGCCCGAGCAGCGCATCGCCGAGGGCCTCAACCAGTCCGACACCCACGTCGACATCGTGATCGGCAGCCCCGAGGTGCAGATCGACGGCATCCACGCCGACGGCTCGGTGGTCGCGGTGACCCGCGGCAACGAGTTCGTCCTCAAGGACTGAACAGGAGACGGGACAGGTGGGTTCGGTCCTCGTCGTCGACGGTGCGAACGTGGTCGGCTCGGTGCCCGACGGGTGGTGGAAGGACCGATCCGGCGCGGCGCGGCGGCTCCACGAGCGCCTGCTGGTGGCCGACACGTCGTACGACGAGATCGTGCTGGTGCTGGAGGGCGGGGCCAAGGGGGGCGTACGCGCCGGGCGCGACGCCCACGTCACCACGGTGCACGCGCCGCGCGACGGCGACGCCGAGATCCGCAGCCAGGCACGCAGCGCAGCCGCAGGAGGATCCACCGTCACGGTGGTGACCGCGGACCGGATGCTGGCGGCCAACGTCTCGCCCGCACAGGTCCTGAGCCCGTCCTGGCTGCTCGACCGGATCTGAGGCCCCCGGACAAGGCTGTGGCGCCACCCCCGAGGGTGGCGCCACAGTCGTGATGGAGTCGTGCCGAGGTCAGAGACCCAGGTTGAGAGCAGCCAGGATCTGGTTGAGCAGGTTGCTCAGCTGACCCAGCAGGCCCGCAAGCGGGCCACCGTCGAGCAGCCCGGCGACCGCGCAGAGGAGGTTGCCGAGGAGCTGTCCGGCGCCGGCGACGGCGACGATGTCGAGCACCACGCGCTGGAGGTGGATCTCCAGGCCCAGGACGTTGAGGTCCAGCGGGCCGAGCACGAGGTTGAGGATGTCGCAGGCGGCCGCCCGGCCCGAGGTGCGGGCGTCCGTGGCGGACTGACCGTTGATCGTCTTCACCGGGATCGTCTTGATCCCGGAGAACTTCGTGGTCGAGCCGTCGGGGTGGCTGATCTTCCCCTGGAGGAAGCCCTTGGCCGCCAGCACTCCGTCACGCTGGACGAAGCGGGTGGGCGTGAACGACCCGGTGACCTTGCCACCGTCCGAAGCCTTGCCGGCGACCGTGCTGGTGATCTTGCCGGCGTCGGACTTCCCGACGACCGAGCGTGCGGACGTACGGTCCGGGGTGGCCGCTGATGCGGAGCCGATGCTGACCGACGCGAGGCCGAGGGCCATCACGAGGGCGAGGACGCCAGTGGTGAGCGCCGTGGAGATGCGGGACGTGGAGCGAGATGTGCTGGTCTGCATGTCTTACCTCCCAAGACGATGCCCGTCGCAACGCGGCGGTAGCCGCGTCGTCCGGTGCCGAAACCTCCCCATGGTCGGGGCGGTCCGCCCCGGGCATCGGAGCGACGTTGAGCACGCGTGGTCCAGACCACGCACACCCGTCAGGGTGGATGACTAGGGTCGGCCGCATGAAAGCCCAGCGCTTCCGCGGTCCGGTCCTCCCTGAGGGTGAATCCCGCGACATCTACGTCGTCGAGGGCCGGATCACCTACGAGCCGCAGGCAGGTGCCGAGACTGTCGCGGAGGGCTGGATCGTCCCGGGACTGGTCGACGCGCACTGCCACCTCGGGCTCGACGACGACGGGCCGGTCGACCAGGGAGCGACCGAGCAGCAGGCGATCGACGACCGCGATGCGGGCGCGCTGCTGATCCGTGACGCCGGCTCCGCAGCCGACACCCGCTGGATCCACGATCGCGACGACCTGCCGCGGCTGGTCCGGTGCGGGCGCCACATCGCGGCGACCAAGCGCTACATCCGCGGCTACGCCCACGAGGTGGAGCCGGCCGACCTGGCGACGTACGCCGCCCAGGAGGCGCGCAACGGCGACGGCTGGATCAAGCTCGTCGGCGACTGGATCTCGCGCGACGAGGGTGACCTCGCGCCGTCCTTCCCGGCCGAGGCCTTCGCCGACGCGATCGAGGCAGCGCACGCCCACGGGGCCAAGGTCACCGCGCACTGCTTCGGTCATGGCGTGCTGCCGGGGCTGATCGAGGCCGGCATCGACTGCATCGAGCACGGCACCGGCCTCACCGAGGACCTCATCGACGCGATGGTCGCCCACGGCACGCGCCTGGTGCCGACCGTGATGCAGCTCGACAAGTTCCCCGAGCACGCGGCCGCGGGGCAGGAGCGCTTCCCGGTCTACGCGGCGACCATGGCCGACCTCTACGCCCGGATGCCCGCCACGATCATGGCGGCGTACGAGGCGGGTGTACCGATCTACGCCGGCTCCGACGGCGGCGGGATCAGCCGCCACGGCAACATCGCCGGTGAGATCGAGGCGCTGGTGCGGATCGGCGTGCCCGCCCACGACGCCCTCGGCGCCGCGAGCTGGCGGGCACGGGAGTGGCTCGGGGTCGACGGCCTCGAGGAGGGTGCGTCGGCGGACTTCGTGGTCTACGACCGCAACCCGGTCGACGACCTGTCCGTGCTGCGTACGCCCAGCGCGGTCGTGCTGCGCGGCACAGCGGTCAGTAGAGGTCGATGACCTCGACGTCCGGTCCGGGCTCGTAGACCACGAGCGCACAGTTCGACTTCACCAGCTCGTCGCCGACCTGGTCGCCGGTGCGGCGGTCGATGACGCGCCGCCACACCTCGTTGCGCCGGAACACCTGGCCGTCGCGACGCAGGAACTGCTCGTGGCGCGCCTCGACCTTCCAGGAGTGCTCGGGCCGCACGTCCGTGCGCAGCTGGCCGTGCAGGTAGCGGTCACCGATCCAGGTGCGGAGCTGGAACGCCTGGTCGGTGTCGTTGCGCACCACGAGGTCGACGTAGTTGTAGACGATCGAGCAGCCCACGCCCCACGGCAGCACGCGGCCCTTGTCGGGGAACGGGTCGAAGGAGTGCTCCGAGCGCTCGACCACGGTCAGGGGCGAGTGCAGCACCATCCAGTGAACGAGGTTGGCGAGCTGGCAGATCCCGCCGCCGACCCCGGCCTCGGCCGAGCCGTTGGAGAGCTTCATCCCGTCGACGTAGCCCTTGCGTCGCGTGCAGTTGCCCACCACGCGGTTGAACGAGAACGTCTCACCGGGTGCGATCACCAGGCCGTCCATCCGCGAGGCAGCCAGGCGGAGGTTGGTGACCTTGTTGTGCTGGAGGTGCATCTGGTCGGGGCCGAGCTCGCGCAGCAGCAGCGAGCCGTGCTGCTTGAGCCGTACGGGGAGGTCGTCGGTGTCGTGGCGCCTCGCCCACACGACGCGGCCGGACCACGCGTCCCGCGCCCACTGCGTACGCCGTCGCGTGCGGTGCGCGGCCATCGCGGCGGGCAGCAGCCAGGGGTGGCGCTGCGTGAGGCGCGGGGGAGCGGTGAGGCGGGCTGGCAGTGCGAGCGGCTCGACGTCCTCGACGTGCGCGGCGGTGGTCACATCGTGGAGACGTCGTGGCGGCCGGTTTCGTTGCGTGCACCGACGAGGAGGTCGGAGCGAAACGGGTTTGTGGGCGACGGAGCCCTTCGATGAGGATGGGTCGATGAACGCACCCCACAACGTTCCTCTCCTCCGCTGCGCTCCCCCGAACAACGCCGCGGGGACCCCGCAGTGAGCTCCCTCGTCGACCTGTTCCCGCCGCTCGGCCTGCACGTCGTGGCCGGACCCCTCGAGCTGCGCGGCCTCACCGACGAGCTGATCCGCGAGCTCTGCGACCTCGCCGAGGCCGGGATCCACGACCCCGACGCGATGCCGTTCTACGTCCCGTGGTCCACCGCACCGGTCGGCGAGCTCGGTCGCAACACCGCCGCGTACCACTGGAGCAAGCGCTCGACGTTCTCGCCCAAGGACCTCTGCCTCGACCTCGCGGTGCTGCTCGACGGCCGGGTGATCGGCTGCCAGGGGGTCGCGGCCAAGCACTTCCCCGTGACGCTCACCGGCGAGACCGGTTCGTGGCTCGGACGCGAGTTCCAGGGCCGCGGGCTCGGCACCGAGATGCGGCGCGCGTTCTGCGAGCTGCTCTTCGACCACCTCGGGTTCGAGGAGATCACCTCCGCAGCGTTCGTCGACAACCCCGCCTCGCTCGGCGTCTCGCGCAAGGTCGGCTACCGGCCGACCGCCGTCAACCGGATCAAGCGGCGCGAGGGCGAGCTGGCCTTCCAGCAGGGCCTGCTGCTCACGCCCGAGACCTTCGTCCGGGGTGAGGTCCCGATCGAGGTGACGGGTGCGGGTCCCGTACGCGCGTTCATGGGCCTCGACGCCGACCACGGGCCTCGCCCCGATGACGAGGGCGCCGCCTGATTGGTGGCTCGCGGCACTCGTCTGGCAGAATCTCTCCTCGTGTCCTGCGCGCCCGGACCCTCTCATCCGAGCGAGCAGCACCCATCGAGCGACCGGACCCGGTGACCCCACCTGGCGAGGGTCGCTCACCCACGACAATTCCTGAGGAGACACCACACACGTGGCCGTCAAGATTCGTTTGAAGCGCCTGGGCAAGATCCGGGTGCCGCAGTACCGCATCGTCGTCGTCGACTCGCGCAAGAAGCGCGACGGCAAGGTGCTCGAGGAGATCGGCAAGTACCACCCCAAGGAGGAGCCCTCGTTCATCGAGGTGACCTCCGACCGGGCGCAGTACTGGCTCGGCGTCGGCGCGCAGCCGTCCGAGGCCGTCGAGGCGATCCTCAAGATCACCGGCGACTGGCAGACCTTCAAGGGTCTCCCCGGCACCGAGGGCACCCTCAAGGTCAAGGAGCCCAAGCGCTCCAAGCTCGACATCTTCAACGAGGCCCTCAAGGAGGTGTCCGCCGAGTCCAAGGGCTCCGCGACGACCACCAAGAAGAAGGCCGAGAAGAAGACCGAGCCTGCTGCCGAGGCTCCCGCCGCGACCGAGGCCCCGGCCGAGGTTCCCGCCGAGGCTCCTGCTGAGGCTCCCGCTGAGGTCCCTGCTTCTGAGACCCCTGAGGGTGCTGCCGACGCCGCGGAGGCCACCGAGACGGTGACCGCCGAGGACGCCGGCAAGAGCGAGGCGTGAGCGACGTGCTGGCCGAGGCTCTCGAGCACCTGGTGCGTGGCATCGTCGACCACCCCGACGACGTCGTGGTCCGCGACAAGCAGATGCGTCGCGGCTCGATCCTCGAGGTCCGGGTGCACCCCGACGACCTCGGCAAGGTGATCGGCCGCAACGGCCGCACCGCGACCGCCTTCCGCACCGTCGTCTCGGCCCTCGCCGGCCGTGGCGGTGCGCGGGTGGACTTCGTGGACACCGACCGGCGACGGTAGTCGTCGGCACCTGCCGGCTCCACGAAGTCGACGGGCGTCACCCCACCGGGGTGGCGCCCGTCGCGGCATTTCGGGCCATCCTGCGGGCGGCGATAGCCTCCCTGCGTGAGTGAAGACATCGAGGTCGTGGTCGGCCGGATCGGCAAGCCGCACGGCATCCGCGGCGAGGTCACCCTCGACGTACGCACCGACGAGCCCGAGCGCCGCTTCGCCCCCGGGACGACGCTGCGCGCGGAGGCCCCGGCAGGCGCCGACCGCCGCCCGTCCACGCTCACCGTCGCCCGCGCCCGGTGGCACCAGAGCACGCTGCTGGTCGCCTTCGAGGAGATCGAGGACCGCAACGCCGCCGAGACCGTCCGCGGCACGGTCCTCCACGCCATGCTCGGCCACGACGAGGTCCCCGAGGACCCCGAGGAGTACTACGACCACCAGCTCATCGGGCTCGCCGTCGTCGACCTCGCCGGAGCGCACCTGGGCGTGGTCAAGGCGGTCGTGCACGGCTCCGCACAGGACCTGCTGACCGTACGCACCCCCGACGGCCGGGACACGCTCGTGCCGTTCGTCGCTGCGCTGGTCCCCGAGGTCGACCTGGCCGCCGGCCGGATCGTCGTCGCCGATCGGCCCGGCCTGGTCGCACCCTTCCCGGAGGACGTCGCCGAGGACACTGCCGAGGACGCGCCGAGACGCTGCCGGACCAGTCGTGAAGATCGATGTCGTCACGATCTTCCCGGACTACCTCGCCCCGCTCGCGCTGAGCCTGCCGGGCAAGGCGCGCGACAAGGGCCTGCTCGACCTCGCGGTCCACGACCTCCGCGACTGGACGACCGACCGGCACCACACCGTCGACGACACGCCCTACGGCGGCGGCGCCGGGATGGTGATGAAGCCGGAGCCGTGGGGCCGCGCACTCGACCAGGTCGCCCGGGGCGCCACGATCGTCTTCACGACCCCCAGCGGCGAGCCGTTCACGCAGGCCGTCGCCCACGAGCTGAGCGAGGTCGAGCACCTCGTCTTCGCGTGCGGGCGCTACGAGGGGATCGACCAGCGCGTCGTCGAGCACGCCGCGACGCTGGGCACGGTCCGCGAGATCAGCCTCGGCGACTACGTCCTCAACGGCGGCGAGGTCGCCGCGCTCGCGATCACCGAGGCGGTCGTACGCCTGCTGCCGGGGTTCATGGGCAACGCCGAGTCGCTCGTCGAGGAGTCGCACGCCGACGGCCTCCTGGAGTACCCCGTCTACACCAAGCCCGCGTCGTGGGAGGGTCGCGAGGTCCCCGACGTCCTGCTCTCGGGCGACCACGCGCGGATCGCGCGCTGGCGGCGCACCGAGGCCGAGCGTCGCACGGCGGAACGCCGGCCCGACCTGCTCCCGGCGACCGGCGCGATCAGTGGCCTCGCCGACCTCGACGTACGCCCCGCCGTGCCCGGCGATGCCGGCGAGCTCTACACCCTCCAGCGCGCCTGCTGGCTCCAGGAGATGGAGGCCAACCCAGGCGTGGAGATCCCGGCCCTGCGGGAGTCGCTCGACGACGTACGCCGCGGGCTGGACGCGTGGACCGTGCGAGTCGTGCGCGAGCCGTCCTCGGGCCGCCTCGTCGGTGCGGTGCGGGGCAAGGTCGACGCGCACGGCGAGTGGGACATCGGCCGGATCATGGTCGCCCCCGACCTCCAGGGCCGCGGCCTCGGACGCGCGCTGCTGGAGCTCGTCGAGAGCCTCGCTCCTGCCGACGTGGAGACCTTCGTCCTGTTCACCGGGGCCGGGTCGCTCGACAACCAGCGGATGTACAAGAAGGCCGGCTTCCGGATGCGTCCGGACCGCACGTCGCCGCCCGGGGCCGTGGTGCTCACCAAGAAGGTCGGCAAGCGGATTTCACGCTGAGGTCCGGCCTCTGGCAGACTTCATTCCTGGTCCGCTCGAGGCCAGGGTCGCCCGGAGCACGTTCCGGGGTCCCGCCGCATCGCACCTGCCACAGGGGGCGCATCGGCCGGCCAGCTCGAGCGCCATCCGACATCACCAGCACCCTTTGACTCCGCGGTTGACCTGTGGCACTCGCGAGGAGCACGTCATGACCAATGTCATCGCCGATCTCGGCAACGCACTCAAGCGCGACGACGTCCCGGCCTTCCGCGCCGGCGACACCGTCAAGGTCCACGTCAAGGTCATCGAGGGCAGCCGCGCGCGTGTCCAGGTCTTCCAGGGCGTGGTGATCCGCATCCACGGCTCGGGCATCGGCCGCACGTTCACCGTCCGCAAGGTCTCCTTCGGCGTGGGCGTCGAGCGCACCTTCCCGCTGAACTCCCCGATCTTCGAGACGATCGAGATCGTGACCCGCGGTGACGTCCGCCGCGCCAAGCTCTACTACCTGCGCAACCTGCGCGGCAAGGCCGCCAAGATCAAGGAGCGCCGCGAGGCGTGATCCTCCCGGACTCGCGCCGTCGAGGCGTGGGTTCGACCAGGGACTGGTTAGTCTCTGCGCGTGACTTCTGATGACCGCGGTTCCACGTCCATCTCCACGGACGAGGGACCGCGGTCGTCGCGTTCGGGGGACGATGCGAAGGGCGGCTCCGCCCGGACCAAGCGCAAGCAGCTGCCGCTGTGGCAGGAGACGATCCTGCTCCTCGGCGTCGCCCTGATCCTCGCGATCGTCATCAAGACGTTCTTCGTCCAGGCGTTCTACATCCCGTCGGAGTCGATGGAGCCGGGGCTGATCCTCAACGACCGGATCCTGATCCAGAAGGTCTCCTACTGGGGAGACGACGACCCCGAGCGCGGCGACGTGGTCGTGTTCAAGGACCCGGGCGGCTGGCTGCCGCCCAGCGAGAGCGCCGGCCCGACCAACCCGGTCGCCCAGGTGATGGCCAAGATCGGGCTCTACCCGACCGGCGGCCACCTCGTGAAGCGCGTGATCGGCATCGCCGGCGACACGATCGTGTGCTGCGACGACAAGGGCCGGCTGTCGGTCAACGGGAAGCCGCTCAACGAGTCCTCCTACGTCAAGCGGCTGGACGCCACGTGCAACGGCCCGATGCCGACCGACTGCAACGAGAAGTGGAGGGTCGGGCCCATCCCCGAGGGCCACATCTTCGTGATGGGCGACAACCGCTCCCGCTCGGCGGACTCGTCGGCCAAGATGTGCCGCCCCGACGCGACCGAGTGCGTGCCGGGCGACGAGTTCGTCCCGGTCGACCTGGTGGTCGGCAGGGTCTTCGTGCTGCTCTGGCCAGCCGACCGCTTCCGCTGGAACACGCGTCCGGCCACGTTCGAGGACGTGCCGGACCCGTCCCCGTGAGCGGGTCGGCGATGACCGCCCCCTCGCCGCTGCCCGCGCCCCTCCCGTCGCAGGGCAGCGTGACCGTACGCCGCGACGCCGGGCTGTACGGCTACGAGCGCGCGCTGCGTCGCGCCGGCCTCGAGCCGATCGCCGGCGTCGACGAGGCGGGCCGCGGGGCCTGCGCCGGGCCCCTCGTGGCAGGGGCGGTCGTGCTCCCGCCCGGCAAGGCGGGCATCGTGCCCGGTCTCGCCGACAGCAAGCTGCTCACCGAGGCTGCCCGCGAGCGGGTCTACCAGCAGGTGGTCCGCCGCGCGCTCTCGTGGTCGGTCGTGGTGATCGAGTCCGACGAGTGCGACCGGCTCGGGATGCACGTCGCCAACCTCGAGGCGCTGCGTCGCGCGGTGGCCCGGCTGGAGACGCGTCCGTCGTACGTCCTCACCGACGGGTTCCCCGTCGACGGGCTCGGCGTGCCGGGGCTCGCGGTGTGGAAGGGCGACCGTGTCGCCGCCTGCATCGCAGCCGCCTCGGTGATCGCCAAGGTGACCCGCGACCGGCTGATGGTCGAGATGCACGACTCGTGGCCGCACTACGACTTCCGCACCCACAAGGGCTACTGCACGGCGGACCACGACGCCGCGCTCGCCGAGCACGGCCCGTGCCCCGAGCACCGGATGCGCTTCGTCAACGTACGACGCGCCGCGGGCCTCGAGCCGCTGGCCGAGGACGCGGCCACTAGTGTCGGCCCGGACGGGTCGACGGAGGAGGGCACATGAGCGCCGAGGATCTCGAGAAGTACGAGACCGAGATGGAGCTCACCCTCTATCGCGAGTACCGCGACGTCGTCGGCATCTTCAAGTACGTCGTCGAGACCGATCGCCGCTTCTACCTGTGCAACCAGGTCGACGTGAAGGCCCGCTCCGAGAGCGGTGACGTCTTCTTCGAGGTCTCGATGACCGATGCCTGGGTGTGGGACATGTACCGCCCCGCCCGCTTCGCCAAGAACGTCAAGGTGCTGACCTTCAAGGACGTCAACGTCGAGGAGCTCGCCCCCAGCGAGATCGACCCGCCCAAGGACTGACCGCCACCCGGGCCACCAACTGTCCACAGGCGGTTCGATCCGGGCGTCGTCCACAGGGTGTCCCCGGCGGCGCCCTCGGTCGTCGGTGCCCCGCGGTCTGCTGGTGCTTCCCGCACCTGCCGACCGGAAGGCACTCACCATGGCCCGTCCCGCTGCGACGTCCCCGTTCGTCCCCGACCCCGTCGCCGAGCACAACCGCCTGCTCGGTGAGCGCGGCGAGACCATCGCCGCGCGCCACCTCACCCACCTCGGCATGGTGCTGCTCGATCGCAACTGGCGCTGCGACGCCGGCGAGATCGACCTGGTGCTCCGCGACGGCCAGGTGCTGGTGATCTGCGAGGTCAAGACCCGCACGTCGACCGACTACGGCGATCCGCTCGAGGCGGTCGACCGCCGCAAGGCCGAGCGCCTGCGCCGCCTGGCCGCGCGCTGGTTGCGCGACCACGACTGCCATCCGGAGGACATCAGGATCGACATGGTCGGGGTGCTCACTCCTCCGGGACGGCCCGTGGAGGTCGAGCACGTGTCGGGCATCGGCTGATGGCGTTCGCAACGGCACGCTCGCTCGCCCTCAAGGGCGCGGACGCGCACGTGATCGACGTCCAGGTCGACGTGTCCCCGGGCGTCGTGGGCACCACGCTCGTCGGTCGTGTCGACAAGAGCCTGTCCGAGGCGCGCGACCGCGTGCGGATGGCGATCAACAACGACTGCCCACGGTGGCCCGCCACCAAACGGGTCACGATCCTGCTGTCACCGGCCGATCTCCCCAAGACGGGCACCCACTACGACCTGGCCATCGCCATCGCGGTGCTGGCGGCGGACAAGAAGCACGAGGAGCTGACCGCCGACCTGCTCGAGGGGTGGGCGTTCGTCGGCGAGCTCTCGGTGTCCGGCGGCCTGCGGACGGTGCCGGGGGTCCTTCCCATGGTCATCGCCGCCGCGGCTCGCGGCATCACCAAGGTGTTCGTGCCCGAGCCCCAGGCGTCGGAGGCGGGTCTCGTGCCCGGCATGACGGTGTTCGGGGTGCGCTCGCTGGCGCAGGTCTCCGCGGTGTTGCGCGGTGCCGAGGTCCCCGAGGCGGCGCCCGTCATCGCGGCGTCGGCCAGCCCTCTCGCCACCTGGCGTGGCGAGGACCGCCTGGCCGAGGTCGACCTGTCCGACCTCGATGGCCTCGAGGATGTCCGCTACGCCGTCGAGGTGGCCGCGGCCGGCGGCCACCCGCTGATGCTCGTCGGCCCGCGTGGGACCGGGAAGACCTCCATCGCCGAGCGGATTCCGACGATCCTCCCGGACCTCACGGTCGAGCAGTCGCTGGAGGTGACCGCGCTCCACTCGGTCGCCGGCGCGCTGCCGTCCGGAGCTGGGCTCATCCGGCGCCCGCCCTGGTTCGCACCCCACCACACTGCGAGCGGAGCGAGCGTGCTCGGTGGCGGCACGGGCCGCGTACGACCCGGTCAGGTCAGCCTGGCCCATCACGGAGTCCTGTTCCTCGACGAGTTCCCCCACTTCCGCGCGGATGTGATCGAGGCGATGCGCGAGCCGATGGAGTCGGGGGAGGTGACCATCGCGCGGGGCGAGGAGTCCGCCACCTACCCGGCGCGATCGCTGGTCGTGCTGGCCGCCAACAGCTGTCCGTGCGGCAGGTTCCACGGCCTGTCCGGCGGCTCCTGCGAGTGCAGCGAGGTCCAGCGTGCCCACTACCTCCGCAAGCTGAGCGGGCCGATCGTCGACCGCGTCGACATCTGGATGGAGGTGCGCCCGCAGGCACGTCGCGCAGCCAGTGCGTGGTCGCCACCTGTCGAGTCGTCGGAGGACGTCCGCGCTCGCGTCGCCGAGGCACGCGCACGACAGGCGCATCGCTACCGCGACCGCGCATGGTCGCTCAACTCGTCCGTGCCGGGGGCCGTGCTCGACGAGTGCTGGCCGCTCGAGCCGGAGGCGCAGCACGCGATCGACCAGGAGCTCTCCGACGGCCACCTGACGAGGCGTGGGCTCACGCGGGTCCAGCGGCTCGCGTGGACCGTGGCGGACTGCGCCGGGCTTGCACGTCCCGGGCTGGACCAGGCGCTGGTCGCGCTCGCCCTCCGCTCCAGCGATCCGGCACGCACGCTGCCGGTGCGCGTCGTCGCGGTGGCCGCGTCATGACGGGCGTGGTGGCCGGAGCCGAGTCCGATCGCCTCGCCCGGGTGGTGCTGAGCTGCGGCATCGAGCCCGGCGACATGACCACCTCGCGGCTGGTGGCCGAGCTCGGCGCGCGCCGGGCGCTCGAGTCCCAGCTGGAGCCCAAGCAAGGCAGCAGCCTGGCCGAGCGTCTCGCGGAGATCGATCCGGCCCGTCAGCTCGAGACGGCCGACCGGATGGGCATCCGATTCCTCGTGCCGGGCGATCCCGAGTGGCCCACGGGTCTCGACGACCTCGACCACGTCGACCAGCTCGAGCACCGGGACCCGACCTCCGACGCCGATGCTGCGTCGTTGCGTTTCGGCGGCACGCCGCCCGGCATCTGGGTCCGGGGGCCGATGCCGCTGACCGAGCTCGACGGCTCCGTCGCCGTCGTCGGCTCGCGTGCGGCGTCGGTCTACGGCGCGGAGATGACGCGTGCCATCGCCGGGCACCTGGCTCTGGCGTCGGTGCCAGTGGTGTCGGGCGGCGCCCTCGGCATCGACTTCGTGGCCCACGACGCCACCCTGCTCGCCGGTGGAGCGACCGTTGCTGTGCTGGCGTGCGGGCTCGACCGGGTCTACCCGCAGAAGCACCGTGCCCTGCTGGACCACCTGGTCGCCGAGTTCGCGGTGGTCTCCGAGCAGCCGCCGGGTTCTGGACCGACGCAGCTGCGGTTCCTGGCCCGCAACAGGTTGATCGCGGCACTCACCCGCGGCACGGTGCTGGTCGAGGCAGCACTGCGCAGCGGAGCCCTCAACACCGTGCGATGGGCCGAGCAGATGAGCAGACCGGTCATGTGCGTGCCCGGGCCAGTCACGAGCTACACCTCGAGGGGCGTCCATCAGTGCCTGCGACGGGGCGGCGCCACGGTGGTCACCCAAGGTTCCGAGGTGCTCGAGGCGATCGGCGCGATGGGTGAGCACCTGCTCGAGGAGCCCCGCGGGCCCCAACGGCCACGTGACCGGCTCAGCTCGGTGGAGCGCACGGTGCTGGAGCAGGTGCCGCCCGTCATGGCGCTCGCAGTCGACCGCATCGCCCGGCTCAGCCTGCTGCACGTGCGCGACACGGTGAGTGCGCTGAACCGGCTGGAGGACAAGGGCTTCGTCGTCGGCGCGGACGACGGCTGGCGACTCGCGGGCGACGAGTGAGGAGGTCCCGGCGGGATCAGATGTGCGCGCCTACGATCGCCGTGTGAGCGAGGAGGGCACGGACGAGGGCGGCCTGCCCGAGGCGTTCGTCCGCGTCCTGGGCGACTACGAGCGCCACCTGGTGTCCGAACGCGACCTCGCCCCGCACACTGTCCGCGCCTACCTCGGCGACATCTCGAGCCTGCTCGACCACTGCGGCCGGCTGGGCATCCACGACGTCGCCGAGCTCGACCTCCGCACGCTCCGCAGCTGGCTGGCCAGGCTCCAGACGACCGGCCGCAGTCGCACGACCATTGCCCGCCGCGCCACGGCGGCCCGGGTGTTCACCGCGTGGCTGCACCGCACCGGTCGGATCCCGACCGATCCGGGTGCGGCCCTGGGGTCACCCAAGAAGCACAAGACGCTTCCCGCGGTGCTCCGGGCCGACGAGGCCGAGGCACTCATCCGGGCCGCCGCGGACCGGGCCGACGACGGCACCCCGGTCGGGGTGCGCGACGTGGCCATGTTGGAGCTCCTCTACGCCACCGGCATCCGGGTCGGCGAGCTGGTCGGCCTCGACCTGGACGACATCGACGACGGGCGACGGGTCGTCCGGGTGTTCGGCAAGGGCCGCAAGGAGCGTTCGGTGCCCTACGGGACGCCCGCCGGGCGGGCGCTCGACCGCTGGCTCGCCTCCGGGCGTCCGGGGCTGCGGATCGAGGGCTCGGGCGCGGCGCTCTTCCTCGGCGCCCGGGGCCGCAGGATCGACCAGCGCGCGGTGCGCGACCTCGTGCACCGACGGATCGCCGACGTCCCGGGCGCGCCCGACATCGGGCCGCACGGACTGCGCCACACCGCGGCCACGCACCTGCTCGAGGGTGGCGCCGACCTGCGGTCGGTGCAGGAGCTGCTCGGTCACGCGTCCCTCGCGACGACCCAGCTCTACACACACGTCACGACCGACCGGCTCCGCCGGGCCTACCAGCAGGCCCACCCCCGGGCGTGAGCGGAGCCGCGTCGCGGATCCGCTGGTGGTGGTGCCCGGTCAGACGAGAAAGTCCGTCAGCGGCCGCCAGCGCTCGACCACGGGAGTCCAGGGCAGCCGCGCGCTGACCGGCTCGTCGCGCCACAGCGGCAGCAGCCGGACGGGTCCGCCACCGACGAGGGACAACGGGTCGAGGTAGACCTCGTCCTCGCCCGTGCCTTCGATGAGGCCCCAGTGCAGGCACGCGGCCGGGAAGCAGTGGCTGTCGGTCACCGCGAGCCGACCCAGCACGCCGCCCGCCGCCACCTCCTGGCCCACCGCGACGGACGCCACGACCGGTTCGTAGGTCGTACGGCGTCCGCCGTGGAGCACGGTGACGACCGGCTTGCCGCCGATGGATCCGGCGAACCCGACCGTGCCCGGTAGCGCGGCGCGCACCGCCTGTCCGGGCGCACCGGCGAGGTCCACGCCGCGATGGCCGGAGGCGTACGGCGACGGCGGCGGCTCGAAGCCGCGCACGACCTCGGGCTCGGGGTCGAGCGGCCAGACGCCGTCACGCGCGGGAGCCGCGCTCGCGGGTCCGGCAACACCCATCACGAACCACGCCAGCAGGACACTCATCAGCACACGCATCGGCAGATCGTCCGCCGGGCGACGTCCGGTGGGCGACGTACGCCTGACCCGCCTGTGGACAACAGCCCCGCGAGCCGGGCTGTGGACGTCAGATGGCCCTGCGTGGCCATGCTCAACCCACGCTCAGCCCACGCTCACAGGGGAGGGTCGCATCGATTCGCCCTCGGCGGGGCGCTGGCCTACGATGGGCGGAGCAGTCCTCACGGACTGACTTCGCACGCTCGCTGACCGCGTCGGAATGCATCCTTGGTTCCGGACCACCCGTGGGCGTCGGTCCTCAGTTCCGCAGCAGCACGGTGCGGATCGGACCGGCGTGTGAGCGTCAGGGCACCCGACACCCGTCAGGCGCAACGAACTGAAAACAACAGGAGCCACGCTCCCGGCCCGTCCTGCTCAAGGTCGGGCACAACGGTGAGCGTCTCCGCAACAACAGGAGAACCCATGGCAGTCGTCACCATGCGCCAGCTGCTCGAGAGCGGCGTCCACTTCGGTCACCAGACCCGTCGTTGGAACCCGAAGATGAAGCGCTTCATCATGACCGAGCGCAACGGCATCTACATCATCGACCTGCAGCAGTCGCTCGCCTACATCGACCGGTCCTACGCCTTCGTCAAGGAGACCGTCGCCAAGGGCGGTGTCGTGATGTTCGTCGGCACCAAGAAGCAGGCCCAGGAGGCCATCGCCGAGCAGGCGACGCGCGTCGGGATGCCCTACGTCAACCAGCGTTGGCTCGGCGGCATGCTCACCAACTTCCAGACCGTGCACCAGCGGATCAACCGCCTCAAGGAGCTCGACGACGTCGACTTCGACACGGTGGCCGGCTCGGGTCGTACGAAGAAGGAGCTCCTGCAGATGAAGCGGGAGCACACCAAGCTCGAGAAGACCCTCGGCGGCATCCGCGAGATGACCAAGGTCCCCTCCGCGGTGTGGATCGTCGACACCAACAAGGAGCACCTGGCCGTCGAGGAGGCCCGCAAGCTCCGGATCCCGATCATCGGCATCCTGGACTCCAACTGCGACCCCGACCTCGTCGACTTCCCGATCCCGGGCAACGACGACGCCATCCGCGCGGTCGGCCTGCTGACCCGCGTCGTGGCCGACGCCGTGGCCGAGGGCCTGGTGGCCCGTTCGGGCGCCAAGGCCACCGATGGTGCCGAGGCCGTCGGCGCCGAGGAGCCCCTGGCCGAGTGGGAGCGCGAGCTCCTGCAGGGTGACGCCGAGAAGACCGCTGCAGCCGCCACGGGCGACGCTGCCGCCGAGACCCCGGCGTCCGAGTCGACCGGTGCCGCTGCCGAGGCCCCGCAGGCCGAGGCTGCTGCCGAGGCCGTGACCGAGGCTCCGGCCGAGGAGAAGACCGAGGCTGCGACTGAGGCTCCGGCCGAGGCTGCGACCGAGGCTCCCGCCGAGGCTGCGACCGAGGCTCCCGCCGAGACCGAGGCTCCCGCCGAGACCGAGGCTCCCGCCGAGACCGAGGCTCCCGCCGAGACCGAGGCTCCCGCCGAGGACACGACTGAGGCTCCGGCTCCGGCTGAGGCTGAGACCGAGGCCGAGGCCGAGGCGAAGCCCGCGAAGAAGGCTGCCGCCGCGAAGGACTGATGTCGGACGCCGGCCGCGGGGAGACCCGTGGCCGGCCTTCGCACGTCCCTGCACGACCACCCCAGAACTGAAGGAAGAAGGACCATGGCCGACTTCACCGCCGCCGACGTCAAGAAGCTCCGTGAGCTGACCCAGGCCGGGATGATGGACTGCAAGAAGGCGCTCACCGAGGCCGACGGCGACTTCGACAAGGCTGTCGAGCTGCTGCGCGTCAAGGGTGCCGCCAAGGCTGCCGCCCGCGGCGCCGAGCGTGAGGCCGTCGCCGGCCTGATCGCCACCGCCGGCAACGCGCTGGTCGAGCTCAAGAGCGAGACCGACTTCGTCGCCAAGAACGAGGACTTCATCGCCAAGGCGCAGCAGATCGCCGAGGTCGCCAACTCCGTGAAGGCCGTCGACACCGAGGCCCTCAAGGCTGCCGAGCTCGACGGCAAGACCGTCGGCGAGGTCGTCCAGGACCTGGCCATCACCATCGGTGAGAAGATCGAGCTGGGCGAGGTCGCCTACTTCGAGGGCACCACGGTCACCTACATGCACAAGCGTGCCGCCGACCTCCCGCCCGCCGTCGGCGTGCTCGTGGAGTTCGAGGGTGACGAGGCCGCCGCCCGCGCCGCCGCGATGCAGATCGCCGCGATGAAGGCCCAGTACCTCACCCGCGACGAGGTCCCGGCCGACGTCGTGGCGTCCGAGCGCTCCATCGCCGAGCAGAAGACCCGCGAGGAGGGCAAGCCCGAGCAGGCGATCGCCAAGATCGTCGAGGGTCGCCTGGGCGGGTTCTACAAGGAGATCGTCCTGCTCGAGCAGGAGTCGGTCACCGAGTCGAAGAAGTCGGTCAAGGCCGTCCTCGACGCCGCCGGCACCACCGTCAAGCGGTTCGCCCGCTTCGAGGTCGGCGCCTGACGCACCCTGGCACGCCAGGAAACCTGACGCACCGCACCACCCGAGCACCGTCCGGGGCCCGTACGCACTGCGTACGGGCCCCGGACGCATTGCGGGGCCACCCCACGCCGAGGGGTGCGCGGGTTCGACCGCCGACCCCACTGGCCGGTAGGTTTCTGGGGACCACGTGGCGTGTGTGAAGGGATGCAAGTGACGGCGTACAAGCGAGTCCTCCTCAAGCTCTCGGGTGAA
>CAVQDC010000016.1:0-21606 GCA_963711175.1 uncultured Actinomycetota bacterium | reverse complement strand
TCTCGCCGACGGCAACGTCGAGGTACGCGACCGCAGGACCGACGAGCGCGAGGACGTCGCCGTCGACGCCGCCGCCGCGCACATCGTCGGGATCGTCAGGAGCTGAGGTGACGGCAGGGTCGTGGCGCGAGCACCTCGCCACGATCCGGCCCGACGCGGATCCTGCCGAGGCCGACTGGTGGGACACCACCTGGGAGTCCGGCACGCCGCCGGCCGTGGGCTTGCTGATCCCACGCGGGTTCGATTCGTACGCACGGGTGCTGCACCCCGCGTACGACGGAAAGGGTCGTGATGCCACCTGGGCCGAGGTGGCTGCCCACTGCGGCACGACGCTGCACCCCGAGGCCCAGTGGCACCGCATCGCCGGAGGCCGTGACCTCGACCCGCGGGGTGAGGGGCCGGAGCAGGTCCAGTGGACCGGCGGTCGACCGGAGGAGGGCCGACTGGAGCGCACCCGTTTCGTCGCGCTGGCCGAGATGCTCTTCCGCCACACCCGAACACCTGACGACACGATCGTGGCGTTCTGGAACGGCTACGGCATCTGGCCACGTGCGTGGCAGGACCTTCCGCAGGTGCCGCAGCCGGGCAGGGAGTACTTCCTGTTCCGCAGGCCCGTGGCCGCTGTCGGCCAGCTCTGTGCCGAGGCGCCCGCAGTGCGGCTCGCGCTGGGCGAGATCAGCGACTCCTTCACGATGTTCGTGCCCGAGGGGCAGGAGCCGCCACCGCGGACGACGCTCGACGAGCTCTTCGCCACGATGGCCCCACACGAGTGGCAGAGCCCGAGCCAGTGGTGGCCGGCGGACCGCGCCTGGGCGACCTCCAACGACACCGACCTCGACTCGACGCTCGTCGGCGGCAGCCGCGCTCTGATCGACGAGCTCCTCGCCGACGACCGCCTCGAGGTCCTGCCCTGGACGACTCATGGTTCCCTCTGGTCAGACGCAGACTCCGTCAACACCTAGAGCCGGGTCAGCACGACCGCGATCTGGAAGTTCGCCAGGTGCAGGTAGACCTGCTTCCCCGACTCCGTGACGTGCCGGATGTTGTCCAGGACCTGCGGCAGCGGGGCTGCCCGCTTGCAGCTGATGTCGGACGCCGCGGAGAACGGACCGCTCAGCGCGAGCTCCCCGTCCTCGAGCGAGAAGCCGGTCGACCAGCTGCGACAGCCGTCGAACACCGTCACGTCGTCGCCGTCGAGGGCGATCGAGAGGTCGAGGTCGCGGAACGTGTCGTACTGGTCCGCGCCGCCGCTGCTGATGCCGGCGATGAGTGCGGTCCACTCGCCCTGGACGTCGGCGGCGTCGGGGCCCGAGGGCGTGGGGGGATCGGGCGAGGGGTCCCCGCCCCTGCCCTCCTCGAACGTGTCGATCTGGGTGACACCGTCGGACTCGTAGAGCGGCAGGATCCGTCCGTCGGTGCCGCCGGCTCCCGGGACCCACGGGGCAGGATCCTCGAGGTCGGTGGCGCGGAGGTAGCCGGTCCGCCCGCAGACGCCCGTGGCGGCGACGAGGTCAGGACCCTTCTCGTCGCCGCGTCCGCCGTAGGTCATACCCGACGCGTTCGTCGGGTAGTCCGGTCCCTGCGGCACGGGCGAGGGCGCCCTCGGCGCGTCGCGGTCGCACACCGTGCCGCCGTCGGCCACCCGGTCGGACCGCCGGGCACCGTCGTCCGGCAGCAGCTGCTGGAGGGTGATCCCCGCGCCGAGCGCCAGGACGCTCGACGCCGCGACCAGCGCGATCGTCCGTCGCGTACGCCGTCGTCGACCCGCGTGCGCGGCCTCGACCAGCGTGGGCAGCGGTGCCGGCTGGTCGGGGAAGGTCGCGGCCAGGCGCTCGAGGAGGCGGGTGGTGTCGGTCGTGTCGTCGGTCATCGCGTCGTCCCGTCGCGGAGGGAGGTGAGGTGCTCGTCGGAGGCGAGCTGGTGGTGGGCTCGCGAGAGCCGGCTCTTGACGGTGCCCTCGGCGATGCCGAGCGCGTCGGCGATCTGCCGGTCGGTGAGGTGGGCGAAGTAGCGCAGCACGACGACCTCGCGCTGGCCCTTGCCCAGTCCGTCGAGGGCGCGGGCGACCGCGTCGGCACCGTCGACGCCGTCGGTCCCGTCCGGCGCCAGCACCTCGGGCAGGACCGCCGTCGGGCGCTCCTGCCACCACCGTCGGCGGCGCGAGCCGCGGAACTCGTTGACCAGGATCCTCATGACGTACGCCTCCGGGTGGGTCGCCGCGCTCACCCGCGACCACGAGACGTAGCACTTCATCAACACTGTCTGCGCGAGGTCCTCGGCCTCGTGGTGGCTGGCGCCCAGGAGCACCGCGGACCTCGCCAGGGTCAGCCAGCGGTTGCCGGCGAACGCCGCGAACGCGGCCTCCCGATCCGGGTCCACAGCGCCTCCTTCCGCATTTTCGGTCGTACGACCCTGAGATGGCGCGACGCCCCGGAAAGGTTCCCGATCCCAGGGACGAGCGTTCGGATAGGTTCGCGCACATGGCGAGCGCGCGCATCGAGGCGGTCATCTTCGACTGGGGCGGCACCCTCACGCGGTGGCACGACGTGGACTTCCACGCCGAGTCGGTCGCGCTGGCCCAGGCCGTACGCACCACGCCGACGCCCGCCGACGACCACCATGCGCACGCCGAGCGCCTGCACCGGGCCGGCGACGTCGTCTGGGGACGCAGCCGGGACCACCAGCAGAGCTCGACGATCGCCGACCTCTTCACCGAGGCCGGCCTCGACCACGACCCGGAGCTGCTGCGCGCCTACTACGAGTTCTGGGAGCCGCACACGCTGACGGACCCGGAGGTGCGCCCGATGTGGGAGGAGCTGCGGTCGATGGGGATCAAGGTCGGGGTGCTCTCCAACACGATCTGGCCGCGGGCGTGGCACCGGGGCTTCTTCGAGCGCGACGGTGTGCTCGACCTGGTGGACGGCGACGTCTACTCCAGCGAGATCCCCTGGACCAAGCCGTCACCCCGCGCCTTCGGTGCGGCGATGGAAGCCGTCGGGGTGAGCGATCCGGCAGCGTGCGTCTATGTCGGTGACCGGCTCTTCGATGACGTCTGGGGCGCGCACCACGCGGGGCTGCGGGCGATCCACGTGCCGCTCAGCACGATCCCGGCGGCGCAGGTCGGGCACACCGAGGGAGAGCCCGACGCCACCGTCACGTCGCTGCTCGAGATCCCGGCGATCGTGCGGTCGTGGGACGAACGGTGGGCGGTGGCGTGATCACCGGCCCGCCCTGCAACTTTGTGCGTTGCAAGAACATGCAAGTCCGATGTGCTTTCGCATCCGTCGGATCGAATGCATGATTGTGCATGCGGCTCCACCACCCCCACGGGAGGGCCGCACAGGGTGATGCTGACCAACCCCATCAAGCGGTCCGCGTCCTCGGCCTTTGGGAGAGATCTCGGGACTTTCCCAAAGGCTGGGGCCGCGGGCCGTTTCCCATTTCTCCGGTGAACCTCGACCCGCGCGCATCAGTCGAGCTCGGGAGCTCCGGGCCAGGTCTGGGCGCCTCCGCCGAGCTGGAGCTGCCAGGTCGCCGACCAGGTGGCTTCTGCGAGCGCCCACTCGCGCACCGCGTCGACCGACTGGGCCACGAGTGCGACCAGGACCTCGACGCTGGACTCCTCGGTCGCGAGTGCGGCCGCCTGGACCTGCGGTGCGCGCAGCAGCGGCCCGGTCAGCTCGTACGCAGCGGCTGCCGCCACGGGAGTGCCGCCGGCGTCCTCCACGAGCACCCGTAGCCGGTCGCGCCGGGCACGGTGGCGGCGGTAGGCCGCGCCGAGGGCGTCGTACAAGGCCGGGGTCGCCGCCTGCGAGGTCCGCGCGCCCAGGACGCCGTAGGTGTAGAGCGCCGCGTGCTCGTCACCGAGCGTGACCTGCAGAGCGTCCAGCACGCTCATCCGGGGACCCCGGAGGAGCTGGCACCGGGCGCGAGGGTGGCGGCGTGCTGGGAGGTCGAGGCGGCGATGCTCGCGAGCACCCGCGCCAGGTCTCCGCTCCGCGCCTCGAGGCAGCCGGTGCGCACGGCGCGCAGCAGCCGCTGCTCGGAGCGCTGGACGGCTGCCAGCGCGGGGGCCATGCGGTGCGGCACGGTTGCCAACGCTCCCGTGGGCACTCCTCCGTCGGGAACGGCGCCCACCAGGACGCCTACGTGCTCCGTGTGCGCGTCCTGGACCGGCTCCAACCGCGCGGCGAGGGCTGGCACGGACCGCGTCGCCGCGTCGAGGACGGCCTGCGCCCGGAAGAGGGCAGCCACGACGGTGGCGACCATCTCGGCGTCCTCCGGGGGCTCCGGGGTCGCGGACGAGGTGGGATCGACCCGGGGTGGCGGGTCGATGTCGCAGGCCGCGAGGACGATCGGCGCCGCGAGCGCCGAGCCCAGCGTCGTACGACGTGAGAGCGGGCGTCCGGGCACGCCCGAACCCTAGGCCACGTCCCTCGGCGAGCCGACCGGACCGGACCAGTCGACGGCCGGTGACGCGGGTGCGGGCCCGGCCGCTATCGTGGCCCTTTCCACAACTTCACAGGAGGTCGCAGCCCCATGAGCACCCCCCGTCAGGACGCCACCCGGGACCGCATCGAAGCGGAGCTGATCGACCCCTTGAAGGTGATGGGCCTCGATGTCGAGGCCGTCGAGGTCACCCCCGCGGGCAAGCGCCGCGTGCTGCGTGTGGCCGTCGACAAGGACGGGGGCGTGACCCTCGACGACGTCGCCGACGCGACCCGCGAGGTCTCGCGCGTGCTCGACGAGTCCGACGTGATGGGCGAGATGCCCTACACGCTCGAGGTGACCTCGCGCGGCGTGGACCGCCCGCTCACCCTTCCTCGGCACTGGCGCCGCAACGCGGACCGGCTGGTCAAGGCCACCATGGCCGACGGCAGCACTGTCGAGGGACGCATCGTCGCCTCGTCCGACGACTCCGCCACCCTCGACGTCGAGGGCAGCCAGCAGGAGGTCGCCTACGCCGACGTGGCGAAGGCGCTCGTGCAGATCGAGTTCAACCGCAAGACCGGCAAGAGCGACCCGAGCGACCAGAGCGCCACGAGCGACGAGAAGGACGACTGATGGACATCGACCTGAGCATCCTGCGGATGCTGGAGCGCGAGAAGGAGATCTCCTTCGAGGTCCTCGCCGAGGCCATCGAGCAGGCGCTGCTGACGGCCTACCAGCGCGCGACCGAGTCGCAGCACCCCGCACGCGTGGAGCTCGACCGCCAGAGCGGCCACGTGACCGTCTGGGCGCGCGAGGTCGACGAGGAGGGCACCGCCGGCCCGGAGTACGACGACACCCCGGAGGGCTTCGGCCGGATCGCCGCGACCACCGCGAAGCAGGTCATGCTGCAGCGCCTGCGCGACGCCGAGGACGAGATCCGGTTCGGCGAGTTCTCCGGCAAGGAGGGCGACATCATCTCGGGCGTGATCCAGCAGGGTCGCAACCCCGACGACGTGATGGTCGACCTCGGCAAGCTCGAGGCGATCCTGCCGATCAGCGAGCGGGTGCCGGGGGAGAAGTACGTCCACGGCGAGCGCATCAAGTGCCTGGTCACGTCCGTGCGCAAGGGGATGCGTGGGCCCCAGATCACCCTCTCGCGCTCGCACCCGACGCTCGTGAAGAAGCTCTTCGCGCTCGAGGTGCCCGAGATCGCCGACGGCACCGTGGAGATCGCCGGCATCGCCCGCGAGGCCGGTCACCGCACCAAGATCTCGGTGCACTCCTCCGTGCCCGGCGTCAACGCCAAGGGCGCCTGCATCGGCCCGATGGGCCAGCGGGTGCGCAACGTGATGAGCGAGCTGCACGGCGAGAAGATCGACATCGTCGACTGGGCCGAGGACCCCGCGGAGCTGGTGGCGCACGCGCTGTCGCCGGCGCGCGTCACCTCGGTCGAGATCGTCGACCTCGCCGCGCGCTCGTGCCGGGTCGTCGTACCCGACTTCCAGCTCTCCCTCGCCATCGGCAAGGAGGGCCAGAACGCGCGCCTCGCCGCGCGTCTGACCGGGTGGCGGATCGACATCCGCAGCGATGAGGCCCCTGCTCCCGAGTGACCTGCGCCCCGCTGCCCAGTTCGTCATCCACCGTGCTGACGCAGTAGAGTGATGAGCAGTGGCCACCACGTCTGACACACCTGCGCCCGGACCTGTCCGGACCTGTGTGGGTTGTCGGGCACAGGCTGCTGCGAGCGAGCTGTTGCGAGTGGTCGCAGGCTCGGACGCCGAGGGCCGACCTGCCTTGGTGCCCGATCCGGCCCACCGGGCACCCGGTCGCGGGGCGCACCTGCACCCCACGACGGAGTGTTGGCAGCTCGCGGTGCGCCGCCGAGCATTTCCCCGGGCCCTCCGCTCGGGCGTCACGCTCGCCGACACACCGCTGGCGGACTACCTCGCCAGGCTCGCGCACGACCCGTCCACATCAGATCAGCACCGACCAGAAACTGGAGCACGCAGCTCATGAGCACTCGATGAGTAACTCGCAATGAGTCTGTTCACCCACTAGCTGTTCCGTTTCCCCTCTCCTTGTTGGGGTCACGGACCACAAGGAGAAGTAACCCACCGTGGCAAAGACCCGAGTCCACGAACTCGCCAAGGAGTTCGGAGTCGAGAGCAAGTTCGTTCTCGAGAAGCTCAAGGAGATGGGTGAGTTCGTCAAGTCGGCTTCGTCGACTGTCGAGCCCCCCGTCGAGATGCGCTTCAAGAAGCAGTACGGCGACGAGCTGAAGGCCGCTGCGGCCTCCGCTCCCGCCGCCGAAAGCGCGCCCGAGGCTCCGGCCAAGAAGGCCGCTCCGAAGCCCGGTCCCAAGGCTGCGCCCGCAGCCGTCGAGGCCGAGGCGCCCGCAGAGGCTCCCGCCCCGGCCGTCGTAGAGGAGTCCGCGCCCGCCGCCCGTCCCGGCCCCAGGCCCGGCCCACAGGCCGCACCGGTCGCCGAGCCCGAGGCTCCGCCGGCCGAGCCCGAGGCGCCCGCTGCCCCCGCCGCGAAGGCGCCGTCCCCGGCGCCTCGACCGGTCGGTCGTCCCGGCGGCACGCCGCGACCCGGCAACAACCCGTTCGCCCCGAGCCAGGGCATGGGCTCGCGTCCCGCCCCGCGCACCGGTGGCGACGACAGCCGTCCGCCGCGCCCGCCCGCGGGTGGCGACGCACGTCCCGGCATGCCGCGTCCCAACCCGGCGATGATGCCCAAGTCCCCTGCTGCCTTCGGCAACGGCCCCGGCGGCCGTCCGGCCCGCGGTGGCCCCGGCGGCGGCCCTGGTGGCGGCCCCGGTCGTCCCGGTGCCCCCGCTCGTGGCGGTGCTCCGGGTCGCGGTGGCGCTCCCGGCGGTGCGCCGGGTGGCGCTCCGGGTCGTCCCGGCGGCTTCGGTCCGCCGGCCAGTGGTCGTCCCGGCCAGCGTCCCGGCCAGCGGGGCCAGACCCAGGGCGCCTTCGGGCGCGCTGGTGGTCCGTCGCGACGCGGACGCAAGTCCAAGCGTGCGCGTCGGATGGAGTTCGAGGCCATGGAGGCCCCGACGATCGGTGGCGTGCGCGTCCGCAAGGGCAACGGCGAGACCGTACGTCTCCCGCGTGGCGCCTCGCTGACCGACTTCGCCGAGCGGATCAACGTCGACGCGGCAGCACTCGTGCAGATGCTGTTCTCGCTCGGCGAGATGGTGACCTCGACCCAGTCGGTCGGTGACGAGACGTTCGAGCTGCTCGCTGACGAGCTCAACTACGTCGTCGTCATCGTCTCGCCCGAGGACGAGGACCGCGAGCTCCTCGAGACGTTCGACCTCGAGTTCGGCGCCGACGAGGGCGACGAGTCCGACCTGGTCATCCGGCCGCCGGTCGTGACCGTCATGGGTCACGTCGACCACGGCAAGACCAAGCTGCTCGACGCCCTGCGCGACGCCAATGTGGTCGACAAGGAGGCCGGTGGCATCACCCAGCACATCGGTGCCTACCAGGTCCACACCGAGGTCGACGGCACCGACCGTCGCATCACCCTCATCGACACCCCGGGTCACGAGGCGTTCACCGCCATGCGTGCTCGTGGTGCCCAGGCCACCGACATCGCGATCCTGGTCGTCGCGGCCGACGACGGCGTCATGCCGCAGACGGTCGAGGCGCTCAACCACGCCCGGGCGGCCAACGTGCCGATCGTGGTCGCGGTCAACAAGATCGACAAGCCGGACGCCGACTCCACCAAGGTCCGCGGTCAGCTGACCGAGTACGGCCTGATCCCCGAGGAGTACGGCGGCGACGCGATGTTCGTCGACGTCTCGGCGAAGGCCGGGCTCAACCTCGACAAGCTGCTCGAGGCCGTCGTGCTCACCGCCGACGCGTCGCTCGACCTGCGTGCCAACCCGACGCAGGACGCCCAGGGCCTCGTGGTCGAGGCTCACCTCGACCGCGGTCGCGGTCCGGTGGCGACGGTGCTCGTCCAGCGCGGAACGCTCCGCGTCGGCGACTCGATCGTGGCCGGTCCGGCCCACGGTCGTGTCCGCGCCATGCTCGACGAGCACGGCAACGAGATCACCGAGGCTGACCCGTCGCGTCCCGCGATGGTGCTCGGTCTGAGCGCCGTACCGGGTGCGGGTCAGAACTTCATCGTGGTCGAGGACGACCGCATGGCCCGCCAGATCGCCGAGAAGCGTGAGGCGCGCGAGCGTGCGGCCATGCAGGCCAAGCGTCGCGTGCGTCGCAGCCTCGAGGACTTCATGGCCTCCATGGAGAAGGGCGAGAGCCAGGAGCTCAACCTCATCCTCAAGGGCGACGTGTCCGGTTCGGTCGAGGCCCTCGAGGACGCGCTGTCGCAGATCGACGTGGGCGACGAGGTGTCGCTGCGCGTCATCGACCGCGGTGTCGGTGCGATCACCGAGACCAATGTCGACCTCGCGGCCGCCTCCGACGCCATCATCATCGGCTTCAACGTCCGCCCCCAGGGCAAGGCGAGCCAGATGGCCGACAAGGAAGGTGTCGAGATCCGCTACTACTCGGTCATCTACAACGCGATCGAGGAGATCGAGGCGGCGCTCAAGGGCATGCTCAAGCCCATCTACGAGGAGTCGACCCTCGGTCAGGCGCAGATCCGCGAGATCTTCCGCTCGTCCAAGGCCGGCAACATCGCGGGCTGCATGGTCACCTCCGGGCTCATCCGCCGCAACGCCAAGGTGCGCATCCTGCGCGACGGTGCCGTGGTGGCTGACAACCTGGACCTGTCCTCGCTCCGCCGCGAGAAGGACGACGCATCCGAGGTCCGCGAGGGCTTCGAGTGTGGTCTGGTGCTCCGCAACTTCCAGGACATCAAGATCGACGACATCGTCGAGTCCTTCGAGATGCGCGAGATCCCGCGCGACTGATCGACCGGGCACTTCGTGCCCGTCCGCGGTCATCGACCGGGCGCTTCGTTCCCACTGACGGGAACGAAGCGCCCGGTCACCGTCTGTGACGGGCACGAAGTGCCCGGTCACCGGCCTCTGAGAGAGTGAGCACCATGGCAAACCCCCGCGTCCGCAAGATCGCCGACCGGATCCAGGTGATCGTCGCCGAGATGCTCGAGCGTCGGATCAAGGACCCGCGGCTCGGCTTCGTCACGATCACCGACGTACGCGTCACCGGCGACTCCCAGCAGGCCTCGATCTTCTACACCGTGCTCGGTGCCGAGGACGAGCTGGCCAGCACGGCCGCTGCCCTCGAGTCGGCCAAGGGCGTGATCCGCTCCGAGGTCGCCAAGCAGCTCGGCATGCGCATCGTGCCGACGCTGACGTTCATCCCCGACGCCCTTCCCGAGAGCGCCCGTGCCCTGGACGAGGTGCTCCAGCGCGCGAAGCAGCTCGACGAGGAGGTCGCTGCCCGTCGCGTCGAGGCCTACGCCGGCGAGGCCGACCCCTACAAGAAGCCCCGCGTGATCGAGGACGACCTCGACGAGGACGACGACGCCCTCGACGACGGCTCCGACGTGAGCTTCGACACGGAGCTCGACACTGAGCTCGACGAGGACGACCGCGCCTGATGGTCGACCCCGGTCTGGTGGTCGTCGACAAGTCGCCGGGCATGACCTCGCACGACGTCGTAGCCCGGGTGCGGCGGCTCGCCGGCACGCGCAAGGTCGGCCACGCCGGCACCCTCGACCCGATGGCGACCGGCGTGCTGGTCCTCGGCGTCGATCGCGCCACCCGGCTGCTGGGCCACCTGATGCTCACCGAGAAGGCCTACGACGCCACCATCCGGCTCGGGACGGTCACGACGACCGATGACGCCGAGGGCGAGGTCCTCTCGACCCACGACGCCAGCGGAGTGCTGGAGGACGACGTACGCGCCGAGCTGGCGCGGTTCGTGGGCGACATCGAGCAGGTGCCGACTGCCGTCTCCGCGATCAAGGTCGACGGCAAGCGTGCCTACGCACGGGTGCGCGACGGCGAGCAGGTCGAGCTGAAGGCCCGTCCGGTCACGATCCACGAGCTGGTCGTGCACGAGGTGGCCCTGCCCGACGTACGGATCTCCGTACGCTGCTCGTCCGGCACCTACATCCGCGCCATCGCTCGGGACGTGGGCGCCGCACTCGGGGTGGGCGGCCACCTCACCTCGCTGCGACGAACGGCCGTCGGACCCTTCGACCTCTCCCGGGCAAGCACGCTCGACGAGCTCGCCGACGCCTTCGCCGTGCTCCCGATCGCCGACGCCGCCCGGTCGTCGTTCCCGGTGGTCGAGCTCACGGAGGAGCAGGCGATGCACGTGCGCTTCGGTCGCGCGCTCGACCTCGCGATCCCCGGTCCCGGCCCGCACGCGGTCTTCGCGCCCGACGGCGAGTTCCTTGCCCTCTACGAGCAGAGCGGCGAGAAGGCCAAGCCGGTCGCCGTGTTCGTCTGACTCCTCGCTGGTCTTGACCACCTCGTATTCATCTCGCCACCACCCCGCGGGCAGGAGCAAGGTGAGGACCGGGCAGGAGGTCGCACGGCGCGACCCGCGCCCATCGGGAGGCTCAGCATGATCAGACAACGCATCGCGGCTCTCACCGTCAGCTTCATGGTGCTGACAGCGGGAACGCTCACCGGGGGAATGGCAGGCGCTGCCGGTCCGGCTGTTGCACGGGAGACAGCAGCAGGAATGGTGTCCGTCAGCATCGACAGTGCCGGTGCGGTCACGATGCCGAGCGTCGTGGCACCGGGCGTCACCACGTTCAAGATCACCACGGCCAGGAAGAGCTCAGCGTTCCAGCTGGTCGCACTCGCCTCGGGATACACCGTGGAGCAAGCCGAGGCAGACGTCGAGAACGGGCTCGAGAAGAACCGGCTCAAGGCGCTCGTGCGGTTCGAGGCCAATGCCACCCTGCTGGGCGGCGCGTCGGCGACGAGCGACACGTCCGGCAAGCTCGCAGTCGACCTCGACCCGGGGAGCTACTACGCCCTCGACACCAACAAGAGCGGCGCCGTCTGGCTGCCCTTCTCGGTGAGCGGGGCCGAGACCGGTGCGAGCCTGCCCGCGGGTGCCACCCTCAAGGCGATCGACAGCACGACCTGGGCCAAGCGGCCGATGTCCATCCCCACCCACGGATGGCTGAGGTTCAAGAACCGGGCTGACCAGAACCACTTCGTCGGCATGGGGAAGCTCCTGCCGGGCAAGACGCTGAAGGACTTCGCCGACTCACTCAAGGGAGGCGGGCGGCCCCCGCTCGACTTCCGGTTCGGCATCGACACCGGCGTGATGAGCCCCGGTCACGACATGGCCACGAAGTATCGGGTGCCGCGCGGCGACTACGTCCTGGTCTGCTTCTGGCCGGACGCCTCGATGGGCGGGATGCCGCACGCCTTCATGGGGATGTACCGCCTGGTCAAGGTGCGCTGAATCAAGGCGTACGACACCTGACGTTCCCGCCGCCCGGCCTGGGCGGCGGGAACGTCCACGTCTGCTACTAGGCTCGCCCCGTGCAGATCTGGCGAGGAGTCGACGACGTGCCGACCGACCTCGGTCGCACCGTGGTCAGCATCGGCAACTTCGACGGCGTACACCTCGGGCACGCGCACGTCCTGCGCGAGGCCCGCGCGACCGCGGCCCGCCTCGGGATCGACACGGTCGTCGCGGTCACCTTCGACCCGCACCCGATGGCGGTGCTTCGGCCGGAGCACGCCCCACCCACCCTGAGCTCGATCCACACGCGTGCCCGGCTGCTCGAGACGGCCGGGGTGGACGCGATCCTCGTGATCGGGTTCGACCGGCAGATCGCGAGCTGGTCGCCCGACGCGTTCATCGACCGGATCCTCGTCGAGTCGCTCCACGCCGGAGCAGTGGTCGTCGGTGCCAACTTCCGCTTCGGGGCGAAGGCCGCCGGTGACGTGGCGACGCTCGTCGAGGCGGGCGCGACGCGTGACTTCGAGACCGTGGGGGTCGCCCTCGACGGTGGCCCGCAGGTGTGGAGCTCGACCTACGTCCGCCAGTGCCTGGCGTCCGGTGACGTCGCCGGTGCGGCCGAGGCGCTGGGACGCCCGTTCGTGGTGCGTGGCGACGTCGTCGAGGGCGACAAGCGCGGTCGCGAGATGGGCTACCCGACGGCCAACGTCCCGATCCCCCCGATCGACGCCGCCCCCGCCGACGGCGTGTACGCCGGGTGGCTGACCCGGCTCGACACCGGCGAGCGTTACCCCGCGGCGATCTCGGTCGGCACCAACCCGACCTTCGACGGCGAGCGCGATCGCCGCGTCGAGTCCTACGTCCTCGACCGCGACGACCTCGAGCTCTACGGCGTCGAGGTCGAAGTGGCCTTCGTGGAGCGACTGCGAGGGATGGTGAAGTTCGAGGGGATGGCGGCCCTCGTCGAGACCATGCACGACGACGTCCGGCGAGCGCGCGAGATCCTGGCGTGACCACCCGCCACTCGGCGGTCGAGGAGTGGTTCCTCGCCCACGGCCTGCCCTACTTCGTCGCCGACGAGCGCGCGGCCGCGCGTGCCGGGCTGCGCACGCGGCGGCTGGTGCCGTTGCTCGTGGTCCTCGTGCTCGTGGCAGCCGCGGCGGGAGGCCTGCTCGGCTGGGCCTCGAGGACGTACGCCGCTGGTCCGGCCGTCTGGCTCTCGATCATGTTCCTCGGCCTGCTCTGCTACGCCGCGACCGCGCTGCACGCCCGGCCGATCCTCGG
This sequence comes from uncultured Actinomycetota bacterium, assembly GCA_963711175.1. Taxonomy (GTDB): domain Bacteria; phylum Actinomycetota; class Actinomycetes; order Propionibacteriales; family Nocardioidaceae; genus Nocardioides. The sequence goes on along the minus strand of CAVQDC010000016.1, from coordinate 8,512 downwards.
CTTCGCGCTCTCCCGGACGCTCGGCAGCGTGCGGTTCCTCGTACCCATGGCGTCGCGGGCGCTCCCGCTGCTGCTGGTCTTCGTGACGTTCCTCTTCGTCAACGCCGAGGCCTGGCAGATGACCAGCAACCTGCCCTTCGGCACGCTCTGGTTCACCGTGCTGCTCATGCTCGGGCTGGCCGTGCTGTTCCTGATGACCCGGCTGCCCGAGGAGGTGGACCGCGTCGACGACCAGGTCGACGACGCGTTCATCGTCCGTGCGTGCGCCGGTACGCCGCTGGAGGAGGCCAGCCGCGAGGTGGCCGACGACCCGGCGATCGACCCGCAGGACTACGCGCAGGTCGAGGGCTTCGAGCGGTGGAACCTCATCCTCGTGCTGCTGGTGATCCAGACCGTCCAGGTGGTGCTGCTCTCGGCGACCGTCTTCGTCTTCTTCATGCTCTTCGGTGCGCTCGTCATGGACACCAAGACGCAGCTCGCGTGGACCCAGCTGAAGACGCTCGACGAGGTGCCAGGACTGTCGCAGGTGACCTTCTCGCTGATGAAGGTCTCGCTCTTCCTCGCGTCCTTCAGCGGGTTCTACTTCACTGTCTCGGCCGTCACCGACGACACCTACCGACGCCAGTTCTTCTCCGTCGTGGAGCGCCAGCTCGAGCGGGCCGTGGGGATGCGGGCTGTCTACCTCGCCACCCGCGACCGCACCTGACGTACGCCTCCGGACACATGCGAGCGGTGCGTGAGACACGTTTCCGGTGTCCGGAGCATGTCTCACGCACCGCTCGAGGGAGTGGTCACGCGGATGAAGGAGCGATCAGGCGTCGAGGTCCTGCTCGACCAGCGCGGCGATCGCGTCGACGGCGGCCTGGTCGTCGCCGGCCACCTCCACGGTGTCGCCGTTGCCGGCGCCGAGGGTCATGATCATCAGCGAGGAGCTGGCGTCGACCCCGTTGATGGTGACGTCCGAGCCGAGCTCGGCGGCCTTCTCGGAGATGATCGCGGCGGGGCGGGCGTGCAGGCCGACGGCGGAGCCGACGACGACGGACTTGCTGGGCATGGTTCTCCTGTGGGTCGGTGGGCTGCGTGGATGAGTGAAGTGAAGCGTGTCACACCGTGGCGACGTCGGCGTCCGAGGATCCCAGCGACTTCGCCGCCACGACGAGGGCGCCGCCGACCAGGGTGCCGACGACGAGGCTGATGAGGTAGCCCGCGATGTTGCCGACCGCGAAGAGCACGAAGATGCCGCCGTGCGGGGCCCGCACACTGACGTCCAGGCCCATCGACATGGCACCGGTGACGGCGCTGCCGACCATGATCGGCGGGATCACCCGGAGCGGGTCGGCCGCTGCGAAGGGAATCGCGCCTTCGGTGATGAAGGAGGCGCCCAGCAACCATGCTGCCTTGCCGTTCTCTCGTTCTGCCTGGCTGAAGAGTCCCGGGCGTACGACCGTGGCGAGCGCCAGCGCGAGTGGCGGCACCATGCCGGCGAGCATCACGGCGGCCATGATCTTCAGCTGGGGAGCATCGCTCGCCAGCGAGGCCGCGCCCCCGACGCCGGCGGCAGCGAAGCTGTAGGCGACCTTGTTGAGCGGGCCGCCCATGTCGAAGGCCATCATGAGGCCGAGGATCACGCCGAGAAGGATGGCGCTGCTCCCGCTGAGCGAGTTGAGGCCGTCGTTGAGCTGGTTCATCAGCCAACCGATCGGCTTGCCGAGCACCACGATCATCAGCAGGCCCGCGATGATCGAGGTGAGCAGCGGGATCACCAGCACGGGCATCAGGCCACGCGCCCAGGTCGGGACCTTCCACCCGGTGATCCAGTGGGCGATGACACCGGCCAGGACACCGCCCGCGATGGCACCGAGGAAGCCGGTGGCGGGAAGGCCCACACCGTTGGGGTCGGCGACACCGAAGAGGTTCGCGGCCAGGGCACCCATGACGAAGCCGGGGGCGATGCCGGGACGGTCCGCGATGGCGTAGGCGATGTAGCCGGCCAGGGCCGGGATGAAGAGCGCAAACGCCGTCTTGCCGATGATGAAGAACAGGGCGCCGATGTAGGCGAGGATCCCTGACCCGAAGAGGGCGTGGTCCAGGCCGAGGGCGCTGACGTCCGGCGGGTCGACGAGGGTGTTGTTGACGGCGATGTCGCCGTAGGGCCCGACGATCTCGTAGCCGCCCAGCAGGAAGCTCAGCGCGATGAGCAGTCCGCCGGCCGCGACGAACGGGATCATGTAGGAGACGCCGGTCATCAGGACGCGCCTGGTCCGTCCGCCCCAGGTCTCGTTGCTGGACGACGTGGCGCCGGCCGTGGACGCGTCACCCTCGACCCTGGGTGAGCCTGCCGGGTCGGCGGCGTACCTCAGCGCCTCGGCGATCATCGCGTCGGCGTCGTCGATCGGGCGCTTCACGCCCGAGCTGACCATCGGCTTGCCGCCGAAGCGGGCGCGGTCACGCACGCCCACGTCGACGGCGAAGATGACCGCGCCCGCGGCAGCGATCGTGGCGGGGGAGAGCGGCGTGGAGCCGGCCGATCCCTGGGTCTCCACGTGGAGCTCGACACCGGCACGCTCGGCGGCGGCCTCGAGGGCCTCGGCCGCCATGTAGGTGTGCGCGATGCCGGTCGGGCACGCCGTGACCGCGACGAGTGACGGTGTGCCGCTCGTGGCAGCGGCGGCGGGAGCGGCCGGGGCAGCGGCCGCGGCGGCAGGCTTGGCCGTCCCGGGTGCGGGCTCGCCGATCTCGTGGGTGATCAGGTCGACGACCTCCTCCACGGTCTCGGCCGAGCGGAGCGCGTCGGTGAAGGCGGGCTTCACCAGGGCGCGAGCGAGCTTGGTGAGGATCGTCAGGTGGTCGGCGTCGCCGCCGGCGGGGGCGGCGATCAGGAACGCCAGGTCGGCCGGGCCGTCCTTGGCGCCGAAGTCGACCGGCGGGTCGAGGCGGGCGAAGGCCAGGGTCGGGGTGTCGACGCCGGTCGTGCGGCAGTGCGGGATCGCGATGCCGCCCGGGAGGCCGGTCGCCGAGGTCGACTCGCGGGCGAACGCGTCCTCGACGAGCTGGTCGCGGTCGGTGGCGCGCCCGGCATCCTCGACGACTGAGGCGAGGGCGCGGATCACGTCGTGCTTGTCCTGCCCCCAATCTGCGCCGAGCCGGACCAGGTCCGTGGTGATGAGGTCGGTCATGGAGTGTCTCCGAGTGGGATGACGCCGACCAGCTCCGTGCGGAGCTGGGAGGGCTGGGGGATGGTCGTTCCGGGCAGACCTGCGGCGGCGCTGCCGTAGGCAACAGCCAACGCCAGGCGATCCGGGGCCGCAAGACCCCTGATGTCGCCGAGCAGGTAGCCGAAGAGGGAGGAGTCGCCCGCACCGACGGTGCTGACGACAGTGGTGGGCGGCGGCGTGGCATGCCAGGCGCCGTCCGCGGTGACGAGGACGGCGCCGTTGCCGCCGAGCGTGGCCAGGACTGCGCCCACTCCGCGGTCGATCAGCTGACGGGCGGCCGCCGCGGTGGCGGCAGGGTCGGACTCGAGCTCCTCGGGGTCGCCGCCGGTGAAGGAGGCCAGCTCGTCGCCGTTGGGCTTCATCAGGTCGGGCGCGGATCCGGGAAGTGCGTCGACCAGGGCCTGCAGCGGCGCCTCGCTGGTGTCGACCGCTACCCGGCCGCCCACCTCGCGGAGCCGGCGTACGAGGTCGGCGTAGAAGCTCGCCGGTGCGCCGGCAGGCAACGAGCCCGCGAGCACGGTCCAGTCGGCAGCAGCGGCGCGCACGAGGATCGTCTGCGCCATCAGCTCGAGGTGCATGGGCAGCACCGCTGCCCCCGGCGAGTTGAGCTTGGTGGTGGTGCCGTCGGGCTCGGTGATGGTGAGGTTGACGCGGACGTCGCCGGCCGGGCGCACGGGGCGGCAGTCGATCCCGGCGGTCAGCAGCTCGAGGACGAACGGGTCGTCCTTGTCGGCCGGTACGACGGCGATGCTGGGAATGCCGGCGCTCACGGCGGCGCGGGAGATGTTGACCCCCTTGCCGCCGCCCTGCGAGGTCACGGAGGCGACGCGGTGGACCTGCCCGCGGTGGAGCTCGCCGTCCAGGGCCACCGTCCGGTCGATGCTGGGGTTGGGCGTCAGCGTGAGGATCATGCGACCACCACCTCGATTCCTGCCTGCTCCAGGGCACGGCGGTCGTTGGCGTCGATCCCCTTGTCGGTGACCAGCACGTCGATGCTGTCGAGGGTGGCGAAGCGGATGGCGGTCTCCACGCCGAGCTTGGTGGAGTCTGCCAGCACGACGGTCCGGCGGGCGCAGGCGATGATCGCCCGCTTGCTGGCCGCCTCGTCGCTGTCGGGGGTGGTCAGGCCGTGGCCGACGGTGAGCCCGTTGGTCGCGACGAACGCCACGTCGGCCCGGAGCTCGGCGAGCGCCGCCACGGTCTCCGCACCGACGGCCGCGTGGGTCGCCGGGCGTACGCGGCCGGGCAGCAGGTGCAGCTGGATCTGGGGGAGTCCGGCGAGGCGCGTCGCCACCGGGACGGCGTGGGTGATCACGGTGAGGCGGTGGTCGCGCGGGAGTGCCGCGGCGAAGCGGGCGGTGGTGGTGCCGGCGTCGACGACGACCACCGAGTCGGGCGGCGGGAGGAGGGCGATCGCCGCGTTGGCGATGGCCTCCTTGGCCTGCGTGTTGGACTGGTCACGCTCGACGATCCCTGATTCGATGACGGTCAGGGAGCCGGCGGGCACCGCGCCGCCGTGCACCCGACGCACCACACCCATCCGGTCGAGGGTGGACAGGTCACGGCGCACGGTCTCGGTCGTGACCTCGAACTCCTCGGCCAGCTGGACCACAGACAGACGCCCTCGACGACTGACCAGCTGGGCCATCGCCTGCTGACGTTCTTCGGCGTACATGGTCCTCCTCCGAGCGATCTGTGTATGTGTTGTTTTAGTCCCGAATGTGTTGCCTGTCAACCATGGACTGATCTACGGTGTGTCCATGACCACACCCGCGAACCCCTCAGCCAGCGAAAGCCTGAGCGGGACCCCGGTCGTCCCGGGCGTTGCCGCAGGCCCCGTCCTCCACGTCCGCGGGGAGGTCTCGTCCGACGCGATCGCACGCTTCGGCGAGGGTGACTTCGCCGACTCCGACGCTGCCCTCGCGGCGTACGACGAGTCGGCCGCGTTCGTGGCCGAGACGTTCTCCACCAAGGCGTCCTACGCCGAGGGGGCAGCCGCCGAGGTGCTCACGGCCAGCGCCGGCCTCGCGCGCGACAAGGGACTGCGCGGCGCGGTCTCCAAGAACCTGCAGGCGGGCCAGGGCCCGGTGGCCGCCGTGCAGGGTGCGGTCGAGCAGTTCGTCACGATCTTCACCAACATGGGCGGCCTGATGGCCGAGCGCGTCACCGACCTGCGCGACATCGAGCGCCGGGTGGTGGCCCACCTCGTCGGAGAGCCCGCCCCGGGCGTACCCACGCCGACCGAGCCGTCGATCCTGGTCGCGGAGGACCTCGCGCCCAGCGACACGTCCGGACTCGACCCCGAGCTCGTGACCGCCCTCGTGACCGAGCGCGGCGGCGCGACCAGCCACACCGCGATCATCGCCCGCCAGCTCGGCATCCCGTGCGTGGTCGGTGCGGCCGGCATCATGGACCTCCCCGCGGGCACCTTCGTGGTCGTCGACGGCGAGGCGGGCACGATCGAGCAGGGCGCCGACCCCGACGAGGCGCGTACGCGTGTCGAGGCCAGCCGTCGGCTCCGCGAGGAGCTCGCCAGCTGGACCGGCCCGGCGGCGACGGTCGACGGGCTGCCGCTCAAGCTGCTCGCCAACGTCGCCGACGGCCCCTCCGCGGCATCCGCGGGAGTGGAGCCGGTGCAGGGTGTCGGGCTGTTCCGCACCGAGCTGTGCTTCCTCGACCGCAAGGAGGAGCCCTCCGTCGAGGAGCAGGCCGACATCTACAGCGCGGTCCTCTCGCCCTACAGCGACGGCCGCTACGTCGTCGTACGCACCCTCGACGCGGGCTCCGACAAGCCCATCGCGTTCGCCACGCACTCCGGCGAGGAGAACCCCGCCCTCGGCGTGCGCGGCCTGAGACTGAGCTTCGACAACCCCGGACTGATGGACCGCCAGCTCGACGGCATCGCGCTGGCGGCCGAGCGCACCGGCACCGAGACCTGGGTGATGGCGCCGATGGTGGCGACCGTCTCGGAGGCCTCCGACTTCGCCGAGAAGGTCCGCGCCCGCGGCCTCAAACCGGGCGTCATGGTGGAGATCCCGAGCGCGGCCCTGCTCGCGCACCGGATGCTCGAGGTCGTCGACTTCTTGTCGATCGGCACCAACGACCTCACCCAGTACACGATGGCCGCCGACCGGATGGCGACCGACCTGGCCCACCTCACCGACCCCTGGCAGCCAGCCGTCCTCCAGCTGATCGCGATCACCGCCCACGCCGGCACGGAGGCGGGCAAGCCCGTCGGTGTGTGCGGCGAGGCGGCGGCCGACCCGCTGCTCGCGACGGCGTTGATCGGCATGGGCATCTCGTCGCTGTCGATGGCCGCTCGCGCCGTACGCCCTGTCGGCGCCCAGCTCAGCCGGGTGTCGCTCGAGACCTGCGAGGCCGCCGCCGAGGCCGCTCTCGGCGCCCCTGACCCGATGGCCGCGCGCGCCGCCGTGCGCGACGTGCTCGGGCACTGATGCCCCGCATCGCCCCCACCCACCTCACCACGGAGGAAGCATGACTTCAGCGTACGACCGCTACCGCGCGGCCGATCTCGACCTGCCGGAAGAAGCCTGGGCCTGGAACCTGTGGGGCGCGGGCGAGGAGAACATGGGGAAGGACGATCGGCCCGAGCTGGTGCCCATCCCCGAACCCGATGCCGACCACATGCTGGTGCGCATCGACAGCGTTGGCCTCTGCTTCTCGGACGTGAAGATCATGCGCCAGGGCGGCAGCCACCCGAAGCTCTACAACCGTGACCTGGCCAAGGACCCCACCCGACTGGGACACGAGGTGAGCCTCACCGTCATCGAGGTGGGGGAGAACCTCAAGGACCGCTACCACCCCGGACAGCGGCTCGCCGTGCAGCCCGACATCTACCAGGACGGCACGAGCACGGCCTACGGCTACACCATCCCGGGCGGACTGATCCAGTACCACCTGATGGGCTCGGAGATGCTCGAGACCGACGACGGTGCCTGCCTGCTGCCCCTGCCGGACACGATGGGCTACGCCGAGGGCTCCACGCTGGAGCCGTGGGGCTGCGTGATGGCGGCCTACACCCAGCGTCGTCGCCTGGAACCCAAGACCGGCGGGACGATGTGGATCGTCGGCCGTCCAGGAGATGAGCGGGACTACGTCTTCACCTCTGGCCTGGACGCCCCGGCCACCATCGTGATGACCGACGTGCCCGCCTCGGTGGAGAAGCTGGTGGAGCACACCTCGGCCGCTCGCGTCGCGGTACGCAACGGCATCGGCACCGATGACTACCAAGCCCTGGTGGACGAGCTGACGGACGGCGCCGGCTTCGACGACATCGTGATGCTCGATCCTCGTGCCGCGGCGACGGCGGGTGCCGTGGCCAAGCACATTGCCCGGCGGGGCACCCTCAACCTCGTGGGGGAGACCGCACTCGACGGCCTGGTGGACACCGACGTGGGCCGGCTGCACTACGACTACACCGCCTATCTCGGCAGCCGTGGTCCGGACATCGCCGCCTCCTACGGCGAGGCACGCAACCGCTGCGACCTGCGTCCGAGGGGCACCACCGTCTTCGTGGGAGCGGGCGGCCCGATGGGTCTGATGCATCTCCAGAGGGCCATCCAGCAGCCCGACGGCCCCCGCACGATCGTTGCCACGGAGGTGAGCGACGAACGACTGCAGAGCCTCGAGGATCGTCTCGCCCATCTGGCGGAGAGCAACGACTGCGAGCTGCTCACCTTCAACTCCCAGACCGCGGACCAGACGCTCCACGACTTCGTCATGGGGATCACCGAGGGCCGGGGTGCCGATGATGTCGTGGTCAGCGTCCCGATCTCCGCAGTGATGGCCGAGGCCGACACCGTGATGAGTCCCGACGGCATGCTCGTCTTCTTCGCTGGCGTGCCCAACGGCACCCTGGCGCCGCTGAACCTCAGCGCGGTCTACCTCGACAACGCCCAGTACACCGGGACGTCAGGACTGACGATCCACGACCAGCAGCAGGTGGTGGACCTGGCCAACCGGGGTGAGCTCTCCCCGGGTCCATCGTGGGTGCCGTCGGTGGCATGCGGGCGGCCAAGGACGGCCTCCAGGCCCTGATCGACGGCAGCTACTCCGGCAAGGTCCTGATCTTCCCCCAGATCCACGACCTTCCCCTGATGGGACTCCACGAGCTGAAGGAGAAGCTGCCGGACGTCGCCGTGAAGCTGGGGCCCGGCGACACGTGGAACGACGAGGCCGAGCAGGCGCTCTTCAACAGCCAGCTGAGCGGTCAGTCCGGGTAAAGCCACAGACTCGGGCACGAATCGTGCCCGAATGCTTGGCAACGGGCCCGATCG
>CAVQDC010000015.1:0-216775 GCA_963711175.1 uncultured Actinomycetota bacterium | reverse complement strand
GTTGGCAGACAAGGGCTGGCAGCAGGCGCTCCGCGACGACCGCAGCCTGGCGCTGGGCCTCAACACGCACGCCGGCCAGCTCACCAACGGCCCCGTCGGTGACGCCGTCGGCATCGAGTCGGTGGGTCTCGACACCGTCCTGGCGTGATGGCCGGGTGACGGCGGCGTTGAATGTCGCTGTGACGCTCGACCGGGCCGTACGCACCTACCTCGACCACCTCACGGTCGAGCGCGGCCTGGCTGCCAACACCCTCAGCTCCTATCGGCGCGACCTGGGCCGCTACGACGAGTTCCTCGTCGGCCAGGGCATCACCGACCTGGACGCGGTCACCGAGCAGACGGTGACCGCGTTCCTGGTGAGCCTGCGCGAGGGGAGCGAGGCGCACCCGCCGCTGAGTGCCACCTCGGCTGCGCGGACGGTCGTGGCCGTGCGCGGCTTCCACAAGTTCGCCGTCTCGGACGGTCTGGCGCTCGCCGACCCGGCGGCCGCGGTGAAGCCGCCGACGCCGGCGAAGCGGCTGCCCAAGGCGTTGCCGCTGTCCGACGTGGAGGCGATCCTCGAGGCCGCCGGAGCGCCCGACACGGTCCTGGCGTTGCGGGACCGGGCGCTGCTGGAGCTGCTCTACGGGACCGGCGCGCGGATCTCCGAGGCCGTCGGGCTCGACGTCGACGACCTCGACGCGGTGGACGGCACGGTGCTGCTGCGCGGCAAGGGCGGCAAGGAGCGGCTCGTCCCGGTGGGCACGTACGCCCGCGAGGCGGTCGCTGCCTACCTCCTGCGCGCACGACCGGAGATCGTCGGGTCCGGGCGCGGCGGTCCGGCGATGTTCCTGAACTCGCGCGGCGGCCGGCTGTCCCGGCAGAGCGCGTGGGCCGCGCTCGTCAAGGCGGCCGAACGGGCCGGGGTGACGGCGTCGGTGTCGCCGCACACCTTGCGGCACTCCTTCGCCACGCACCTGCTGGACGGTGGCGCCGACGTACGTGTCGTGCAGGAGCTGCTCGGGCACGCGTCGGTCACCACGACGCAGGTCTACACGCTCGTGACCGTCGACAACCTGCGCGAGGTCTTCGCGACCGCGCATCCCCGGGCCCGGGAGTGAGCATCCGCCTGCGGTTGCTCGGACCGCCGACCTGGGACGGTGCGCCCCTGGTCGGTGCCCGGCCCCAGGCGTTGCTCGCCGCGCTCGTGCTCGAGCCGCGCGGGCTGACCGTGGCCCAGCTCGTCGAGCAGGTCTGGGACGACGATCTGCCGGCGACGCCGGGCAAGGCCCTGCAGGTGCTCGTCTCGCGGCTCCGGTCGGCGACCTCGGTGCACGTGGTCGACCTGACCGAGACCGGCTACCGGCTCGGACTGCAGCCCGACGAGGTCGACGTCCTGGTGCTGGGCCTGCAGGTGGCCGAGGCCAGGGAGGCGCTCCGCTCGGGCGACGCCGTACGGGCCGCGGTGCTGGCCGAGCGAGCGCGCACCTGGCCCGAGCCGGCGAAGGAGGACACGTCCGACCCGCTCGCACGCCTCCGTTCGCTGGCCGCGCGCACGTTGGTGGCCGCCGACGACGTGCTCGGCCGCGCGCTCGCCCGGCAGGGCCGGCACGGTGAGGCCCTCCCGCTGCTGGAGGCTGCAGCCGGTCGCTGGGTGGACGAGTCGGGGGTGCTGGCCGACCTGCTGCGCACGATGGCCGCGATCGGTGGTCCTGCGGTCGCACTGGGTCGTTACGAGTCCTACCGCGCGGACCTGGCCGACCGGCTCGGCGTCGACCCGGCTCCCGAGCTCCAGCACCTCCACCGCGAGCTCCTGGCCGCGGACGACCCCGTCCGCACGGGGCTCCGGTTCGACGGCGCGGGGCTGCTGGGTCGCGAGGACGACCTGGTCCGGCTGCGCTCGGCGCTCGCGGCGTCCCGGCTGGTGACCGTGCTCGGGCCGGGTGGCATCGGCAAGACCAGCGTGGCGCAGGCGCTCGCGCGCGAGTCGGTGATGCCGCACGTGCGCTTCGTCGAGCTGGTCGGCGTGGGCGCCGGGGACGACGTGGTGGCAGCGGTCGGCGCAGGCCTCGGCGTACGCGGCTCGGTGACCACCCGCGTGATGCTCACCCCGGCCCAGCAGGCCGACGTACGCAGCAGGATCGCGTCCGAGCTGGATGCCGGCCCGACCCTCCTGGTGCTCGACAACTGCGAGCACGTGCTCGAGCCGGTGGCGGCCCTCGTGGCGTTCCTCCTGGCGACGACGCGCGACCTGCAGGTGCTGGCCACGAGCCGTGCACCGTTGCGGCTGGCCGCGGAACGTGCCGTCCCGCTCACCCAGCTCTCCGCGAGCGACGCCGCGGCGCTCTTCGTCCGCCGCGCCTCCGCGACGCGACCCGACGCGGTCCTCGACCCCGAGGCGGTGGGCCAGGTGGTCGAGCGGCTGGACGGGCTCCCGCTGGCCGTCGAGCTCGCCGCGGCACGCGTGCGCACGATGACGGTCGCCGAGGTCGCCTCCGCGCTGGACGACCGGTTCGCCGCGCTGCGCAGCCGCGACCGCAGCACCCCGGACCGCCACCGCACCCTCGAGGCGGTCATCGCCTGGTCGTGGGACCTCCTGGGTGCCGACGAGCAGCGTGCGCTCGCGTGGCTCTCGGTGTTCCAGGACGGCTTCGACCGCGCCACCGCGACGAGCGTGCTCGGCCCCGACGGATCCGACCTCGTCGACGTGCTGGTCGAGCAGTCCCTGCTCGTGATGGGTGAGGACGGCGGCAGCGCGCGGTTCCGGGCGCTGGAGACCATCCGGGAGTACGCCGCGGGCCGGCTCGCCGCCGACGGCGAGCACGACGAGGCCGTCGCCGCTCAGCTCCGCTGGGCGGTCGGTCTCGCGGACCGGTCGGTCGACCTCGTCATCGCCGAGCAGCAGGTCGAGCTGGTGGACGTCCTGGTCCGCGAGCAGAACAACCTGACGGACGTGCTGAGGCACGCGCTGTCGGTCGGCGACCGGGAGGTGGTCGCCCGGCTCGTCGCGCTGCTCGGCAGCCTCTGGACGATCACCGGCGACCAGCCGAGGGTGTTCGCGATCTGCGACCCCGCCGCGGAGCTGCTCACCGGCTGGGAGGTGCCCGAGGCCTTGCGGCCGCACGCGCACGAGGCGGCGGGAGTGCTGATGATCCACCTCAGCTGGATGCCGAGCGTCGACCTGAGCGGCCTGCGGGACCTGCTCCTGCAGGGCGACCGGCCGGACGGGGCGTGGGGGCTGATCGGGCACACGGTGCACGTCGCCACCGAGCCGGTCGACACGTCCGTACGCCTCGCCGAGGTGGCCGCCGCGCAGCATCGGCCGCTCGCCGGTGCGCTCCTGATGTGGGCGGCGATCGTGGGGGAGAACATCGGTGACGTGGCGGGGGCCCGCACGCGTGCCGAGGAGGCGCTCGCCCTCGGGCCGTTGCCGCCGTACCTCACCGCGTCGCTCCACGCCGAGCTGAGCCAGCTGGCGATGGCCGTCGGCGACCACCACCGCGCCGCACACCACGCCGAGATCGCCTGGCCGCTGCTCGAGCGGGTGCACTCGGTCACCGACGCCTACAGCCTCCGGATGGCCACCGCCATCTCGCCCCTGCTCGACGGCGACGTCGAGCGGGCCGCGGCGATGCTGGAGGAGTTCGGGGAGCCGGACGGGGAGGCCGCGCAGATGGGAGCCCGGCTGACCTGGCTCACGGCCCAGGCCGAGCTCGCCCTGGCCCGCGGCGACCACGCGGGCGCCATCCGCCTCTATGACGACATCGTCGGCATGGTCATGGAGGCCGATCCGGCGGCGGGCATCAACCCGTGGCTGATGCTGTCGGCGTCGGCGGCCATGGTGGCACGTGTCCGGCACGGCGGGCGGGCCGAGGATCCACGTGCCGAGGAGCTGCGCGACCTGCTGCTGGGGTCCTCGGACGGCCTCGTCGACGGAACACTGTGGTTCGCGGACCTGCCGCTCAACGGCGTGATGCTGGTCGCCCTGTCCGCATGGGTGCTGCACTACGGACCGCCCGACCAGCACGAGGACGGCGTACGCCTGCTCGCGATCGCGCACCGCTGGGCCTACAACCGCAGCATCCCGGTGATGGCGTGGGAGCCCCTGGTCGCGCTCGCCGACACCGCACTGCCGGGGCGGGTCGGCCACCTCGTCGAGGAGCTGGCGGACCGCCCGGGACCGGAGCTGATGCCCGACGCCGCAGGGATCGTGGACCGCCTGCGGCACCGGTGGCTCACATCTTCTTGAAGCGGCGCACCGACAGCGGCGCGAAGACCGCCACCACGACGGCGCAGCCCAGGAGTGCCCAGCCCACCGAGCCGGTGACCTGGCCGTCGTTGGCGAGGTCGCGCAGCGCGGTGATCACCAGCGAGACGGGGTTGAGCTCGGCGAACGCCTCGAGCGGACGGGGCATCGTGTCGGTCGGGACGAACGCGTTGGACAGGAACGTCAGCGGGAACATCACCAGCAAGGAGATGCCCTGCACGCCCTGGGCGTTGCGTCCGACGAGGCCGAAGAACGTGAAGATCCAGGCCAGCGACCACCCGGCGATGACGGCGAGCAGGATCGCGCCCACCACGCCGGCGAACCCGCCTCCGGGGCGGTAGCCGATCAGGACCCCGACGGCGAAGGTGAGCACCGCGGCGATGAAGTAGCGCAGCATGTCGGCCACCATCGGGCCGGCGAGCGGCGCGATGCGGGCGATCGGCAGGACCTTGAACCGGTCGAAGACCCCGGAGTCGAGGTCGGTGCGCAGCTGGACGCCCGTCGCCACGCACGCGGTCAGCACCGTCTGGCCGATCAGGCCCGGGATGATGAGCGGGAGGTAGCTGCCCACGTCGCCGGAGATCGCGCCGCCGAAGATGTAGGCGAACATCGCGGTGAAGATCAGCGGCTGGATGGTGACGTCGAACATCACCTCGAGGCTGCGGCGCATCTTGACCGTGGCGCGCCACGCCAGGGTCATCGTCTGGGAGAACGTGTCGGACAGGCTGACCCGGGTGGGCAGGTCGAGCAGCTCCGGCCGGTCGGTCGTGAGGGTGGTCATCGGGAGGCCTCCATCTGCGTGGGCTGGTGGGTGGGGTCGGACGCGTCGGGATCGGCGGTCTCGCCGGTGTCGTGGCCGGTGAGGGCGAGGAACACCTCGTCGAGCGAGGGCTTCTGCACGGTGACCGACTCGATCGCGACGCCCCGGTCGCGCAGCGCCACGAGCAGGTCCACGGACTGGTCGGTGCGCTGGAGCGCGACGGTGACCCGCCGCGTCTCCGGGGTGAGGGTCGGGGGCTCGCCCAGCAGCTGCTCGGTGAGCTGGCTGGCGGTCGCGAGGTCCGCCGCGTCGACGAGCTGCAGCTGGAGGGTCGAGCGACCGACCGACGACTTCAGCTCGTCAGCGGTGCCTTCGGCGACCTTGCGTCCGTGGTCGATCACGGCGATGCGGTCGGCGAGCTGGTCCGCCTCGTCGAGGTACTGCGTGGTGAGGAGGACGGTGCTGCCCTCGGCGACGAGCTCGCGGATGGTGTCCCACATCTGCCCGCGGGTGCGCGGGTCGAGCCCGGTGGTGGGCTCGTCGAGGAAGATCAGCGGGGGGCGGGTGATGAGGCTCGCGGCGAGGTCGAGTCGCCGGCGCATGCCGCCGGAGAAGGCGGAGATCGGCTTCGACGCGGCCTCGGTCAGGTCGAACTGCTCGAGCAGGTGCGCCCCACGCTTCCGCGCCTCGGTCCGACCGAGGCCCTGGAGGCGGGCGAAGAGCCAGAGGTTCTCGGTCGCCGTGAGGTTCTCGTCGACCGAGGCGAACTGTCCCGTGACGCCGATCAGCTGCCGGACGAGGTGCGGCTCGGTGGCCACGTCGTGGCCGAAGATCTCGCCGGTCCCGCCGTCGATCGGCAGGAGGGTCGCGAGCATCTTGAGCATCGTGGTCTTGCCGGCGCCGTTGGGGCCGAGGACGCCGAAGACCTCGCCGCGGTGCACCTCGAGGTCGACCCCGTCGACGGCCCGGTGGTCGCCGAACGTCTTGACGAGCCCGGTGGCCCGGACTGCGGGCTGGTGGTGTGTGGTCATGGTGGGAAGCCTGCACGCAGCTGGTTTCACCGCGGTTGCGCCGGGGCTCGGGCCACGAAACCCGTGCCGGGTGCTCCGGGTGGTTGGATCGAGCCATGCCGGACGCCACAGCGAGACTCGACACCCGGGTCCCGTCCGGCGCAGACGCCGACGCCGTGTACGACGCGTTCACCGGGTGGGTCGCCGACCGTGGCCTCGAGCTCTACCCGCATCAGGACGAGGCGGTCATCGAGCTGCTCGGCGGCAATCACGTCATCCTCGCGACGCCGACCGGTTCGGGGAAGTCGCTGGTCGCCGTCGGCGCCCACGCGGCAGCGCTCGCGCGCGACCAGGTGAGCTTCTACACCGCGCCGATCAAGGCGCTCGTGAGCGAGAAGTTCTTCTCCCTGATCGAGGTCTTCGGCGCCGACAACGTCGGCATGCTCACCGGCGATGCGGCGGTGAACCCCGACGCGCCGATCATCTGCTGCACTGCAGAGGTGCTGGCCAACATCGCGCTGCGCGAGGGCCGCTCCGCGGACGTCGGGCTGGTGGTGATGGACGAGTTCCATTTCTACGCCGAGCACGACCGCGGGTGGGCGTGGCAGGTGCCGCTGCTCGAGCTCCTCGATGCGCAGTTCCTGCTGATGTCGGCGACCCTGGGGGACGTCTCGTTCTTCGTGGACGACCTCGAGGCGCGTACGGGGCGTGACACGGTGGTCGTCGACGACGCCGAGCGCCCGGTGCCGCTCAGCTTCCGCTGGTCGATGGAGCCGCTCGACGACACGCTCGAGGAGCTGGTGACCACCGGACAGGACCCGGTCTACGTCGTCCACTTCACGCAGGCAGCGGCCGTCGAGCACGCCACCAACCTGCTCAAGTCGCGACTCGGGTCGGGGAGCGGCGGCCTCAAGGTCGACAAGGACGCGATCGCCGAGCGGATCGGTGCGTTCCGGTTCGGTGCCGGATTCGGCAAGACACTGTCGCGACTGGTGCGCAACGGCATCGGCGTCCACCACGCGGGGATGCTCCCGAAGTACCGCCGCCTCGTCGAGACGCTCGCGCAGTCAGGGCTGCTGCGCGTCATCTGCGGCACCGACACCCTCGGCGTCGGGATCAACGTGCCTATTCGCACCGTCCTCTTCACCGGGCTGGCCAAGTTCGACGGCACCAAGCAGCGGGTGCTGCGGACGCGGGAGTTCCAGCAGATCGCCGGCCGGGCGGGCCGCGCGGGCTACGACACCGCGGGCTACGTCGTCGTACAGGCGCCGGAGTTCGTCATCGAGAACGAGCAGGCCAAGGCCAAGATCGCGGCCCGGCAGGCGGCCGGCAAGAAGAAGTCCAAGGCCCAGCTCAAGAAGGCGCCGGAGGGCGAGGTCGTGTGGACCGAGCAGACCTTCGACAAGCTCGTCGCGGGAGTGCCGGAGCGGCTGACGAGCCGGATGAAGGTCGACAACGCGATGCTGGTCAACGTCGTCTCACGCGAGGAGGACGGGTTCGCGGTCATGCGCCGGCTGGTGATGGACGGTCACGAGGAGCGTCGCGGCCAGCTGCGCCTGGCCCGCCGCGCGCTGCGTCTCGCGCGCTCGCTGGAACGTACGGGCATCGTCACCCGGCTGCCGGAGCCTGACCGCTTCGGCCGACGCCACGTCCTGACCGTCGACCTGCCGGAGGACTTCGCGCTCAACCAGCCGCTCGCCCACTTCGCGCTCGCCGCGTTCGACGTGCTCGACCCCGAGTCGGAGACGTACGGCCTCGATGTGGTCTCGATCGTCGAGGCGGTGCTCGAGGCGCCGCGCCAGATCCTGATGGCGCAGCAGCACGCCGCCCGCGGCGAGGCGATCGGCGAGATGAAGGCCGACGGCATCGAGTACGACGAGCGGATGGCGCTGCTCGAGCAGATCACGTGGCCGCAACCTCTGCGCGAGCTCCTCGAGGCGCTCTACGAGACCTATCGCCAGACCCACCCCTGGCTCCCGGACGACGCGCTCGGACCCAAGTCGGTCGTCCGCGAGATGTGGGAGAACGGGATGGGGTTCACCGACTTCGTCGGCCGCTACCAGCTCGCCCGCTCCGAGGGCCTGGTGCTGCGCTACCTCACGGACGCCTACAAGACCCTGCGGCACTCGGTGCCCGAGGCCCACCACGCTCCCGAGGTGGAGGACGTCATCGAGTGGCTGGGGGAGACGGTGCGGCAGACCGACTCCTCGTTGCTCGACGAGTGGGAGGCGCTGTCCGACCCCGACCACGCCTCCAGCGCGGTCGCCCGCCACGAGCCGCCGCCACCGCCGCGACCGCTGTCGCGGCAGGAGCGCCCGTTCAAGGTCATGCTGCGCAACGCGATGTGGGCGCGCGTCGACGCCGTCGCCCGCGACGACCTCGACGTGCTCGTACGCCTGGAGCGTGCGGCCGCCGACCGCACGGACCCACCGCGACAGGTCGTCGTCGGCCGCTCCGCGTGGGATGCCGCGATCGAGGCCTACTACGCCGAGCACGACACCGTCCTCACCGACGGTGATGCTCGCGGACCCGACCTGCTGGTCGTGGGGGAGGAGCGCACCGGGGAGCCGGTGGGCGCCGAGGAGGGCACGACGTCCCGGCTGCGCGACCTGCGCCAGACCATCCACGACCCCGAGGACCACCACGACTGGGTGATCGAGGCGGTCGTCGACTGCGACGCCACCGACGAGGCGGGCGAGCTGGTGCTCGCGACGACGGCGATGCGACGGCTCTGACTGACCTCTCGGGACCTCCCTCGAGTGCACAGAGTTCTGCACAGGGAGGCCGGTGCCTGTGCACGGGACCGGGGCGTCGTGCACAGATCCAGACGTCTGCCTGTGGGTTGCCGTTCGGTGTTGGCCGGGTCGTCCGGACGGCCCTAGAGTCCGCGCGGAGCCGATCTGCGAACTGTCGACGTGTCGACAAAGTTCGGGACCTCCGGCGTGATCCAATCAAGGTCCAAGCCCTTTCCAGGGACGACAAGGAGCTGACATGAGCGGTGCGGGATTCCCCGGTTCGAACTTCGGCAGCAGTGCCACCGAGATGCCGCCCATGGTCCGACCACCGCAGCCGCCCGCCCAGCCCGGTTCTTCCCCCCGAGACGAGCACACCGTGACCCAGCCCCTTCCCTTCGAGCGTCCTGCACCCGAGGCGACCACCGAGGCGGCCACGGCCGCCGAGGTCGTGCTCGGCCCGACCGGCCGGCCGATGCCGACCTTCCCCCAGCCCGGCCCGGTCCGTCACCGCTCGCGGGCGCGCGTGGTGTCGATGTGCAACCAGAAGGGTGGCGTCGGCAAGACCACCACGACCATCAACCTGGGCGCGTCGCTGGCCGAGTTCGGTCACCGGGTGCTGCTGGTCGACTTCGACCCGCAGGGCTCGCTGTCGGTGGGCCTGGGGCTCAACCCGCACGAGATGGACCTGACGATCTACAACCTGCTGATGGATCGCGAGACCCGCCTCGACGAGGTCGTCGTCCCGTCCGGCACCGAGGGCATGGACCTGCTGCCCTCCAACATCGACCTGTCGGCCGCGGAGGTGCAGCTGGTGCACGAGGTGGCCCGCGAGCAGACCCTGCAGCGGGTTCTCGCGCCGGCGCTCGACCACTACGACATCATCCTCATCGACTGCCAGCCCTCGCTCGGCCTGCTGACGGTCAACGCGCTCACCGCGTCCGACGGCGTCATCGTGCCGCTCGAGTGTGAGTACTTCGCGCTGCGCGGGGTGGCGCTGCTGAAGACCACGATCGACAAGGTGCGCGAGCGGCTCAACCCCAAGCTCGAGATCGACGGCGTGCTCGGCACGATGTTCGACGGTCGCACGCTGCACAGCCGCGAGGTGATGGAGCGACTGGTGTCGGCCTGGGGCGACACCGTCTTCCACACCGTCATCCGCCGCACGGTGAAGTTCTCCGACGCCACTGTCGTCGGCGAACCGATCACGTCGTACGCCTCGTCCTCGACCGGCGCCGACGCCTACCGCCAGCTGGCGAAGGAGGTGCTCACGCGATGGCCCGCCGAGTGAGCATGCCGGCCGCGGACGACCTGTTCCGGCCGACCTCCGACAGCGAGCAGCCCGTCCCGGCGCAGCGTCCGCGCCGCGTCCGCGCCGTCGCCGACGACACCGAGACCGAGACCGGACCGAAGCGACCGAGCGGCCGGGTCCGCCACGACGAGAAGATGACTGTCTACGTCACCGCGGACGAGCTGGTCGACATCGAGCTCGCCCGACTGATCCTGCGCCGGCACCACGGGTTGGCGGTCGACCGGGGCCGTCTCGTACGCGAGGCGCTGGCCCTGGTGCTCGCCGACCTCGAGTCCCAGGGGGCCGAAAGCGCTCTGGTGCAGCGGCTGCTCGACGAGTGAGTGCCAGGACCGACACCGCTCCCGCCGCAGTTCTCGAGCCGGGCAGCGAGGCGCCGGCGTTCGCCGTACGCCTCGACAACTTCGAGGGTCCCTTCGACCTGCTCCTCGGCCTGATCGCCAAGCACAAGCTCGACATCACCGAGGTCGCGCTCTCGCAGGTCACCGACGAGTTCATCGCGCACGTGAAGGCCATCGGCGGCGCCTGGGACCTCGAGGTGACGACGTCGTTCCTCGTCGTCGCCGCCACGCTGCTCGACCTCAAGGCGGCGCGGCTGCTGCCTCAGGGCGACGTGGAGGACGAGGAGGACCTCGCCCTCCTGGAGGCCCGCGACCTGCTCTTCGCGCGCCTCATGCAGTACCGCGCGTTCAAGCAGGTCGCCTCGGTCCTCGAGCAACGGCTGGCCTCCGAGTCGCGCAGCCACCCCCGCGCCGTGGGTCTCGAGGAGCGCTTCGCCACCTTGTTGCCCGAGGTGCTGATCGGGATCGGGCTGGAGCAGTTCGCCCAGCTGGCCGCGCGGGCGATGGAGCCCAAGCCGGTCCTCGAGGTCTCCCTCCAGCACATCCACGCCGCCAGGGTCAGCGTCCGCGAACAGGCGCAGCTCATCGCCGACCGGCTGCGTCGCAGCGGCACGATGACCTTCCGCGCCCTCTGCGGCGACTCACCCGACCGGCTCACGACTGTCGCGCGGTTCCTCTCCCTGCTCGAGCTCTTCCGCGAGGGTGCCGTCTCGTTCGACCAGGTGACGCCGCTGGGCGAGCTGACCGTGCGCTGGACCGGCGCCGAGGACGGCGACATCGAGATCACCGACGAATTCGACGGCGCCGACCCGGCAGACGATGATGCTGCGGTGCCCAAAGAAGATGGCGGAGCGGACGAGTGAGCGACCAGACCGGGGCCATGCCGGCCGACACCGAGACCACCGACGACGTCGACACCCTGTCCGTCGCCGTGGCGGAGCTGCGCCCGGCCCTGGAGGCGATCCTGATGGTCTCCGACGAGCCGCTCAGCGAGGTGCGCCTGGCCTCCGTGGTCGGGCACCCGGTGGTCGACGTCGAGCAGGCGCTGGCGGCCCTCGCGGCCGAGTACGCCGAGCAGGGTCGCGGGTTCGACCTGCGGTCGGTCGCCGGTGGGTGGCGCTTCTACTCGCGCCCGGAGTTCGCCGGTGTCGTCGAGTCGTTCGTCCTCGACGGCCAGCAGGCCCGGCTCACCCAGGCAGCGCTCGAGACGCTGTCGGTGGTGGCCTACAAGCAGCCGGTGTCGCGAGCACGCGTGTCCGCGATCCGTGGCGTCAACGTCGACGGCGTGATGCGTACGCTCCTGACGCGCGGGCTGGTCGAGGAGGCGGGCCAGGACGAGCAGAGCGGCGCCAACCTCTACCGCACGACGACCTACTTCCTCGAGCGCATCGGCGTCGCCTCGCTCGACGAGCTGCCCGAGCTCGCGCCCTACCTCCCCGACATGGACGACCTCGAGGACGAGCTCGCCAGCGTCGCCGGACTCGACGCACCCGCAGCCGAACCGGCTGCCGAGACTCCCTCGGGGCCGGTCCACCACGCCTCCCCGCACAGCGGTGCCGGCACCGAGCCCGACGGCGGGACCGAGATCTCATGAGGCCCAACGACGAGCCCGACAACCCGCAGCCGCACTCCCAGCGTCCGGAGGTCGACGAGGACGGGCTGATCCGGCTCCAGAAGCTGCTCGCGCAGTCCGGCGTCGCGAGCCGGCGCAAGTGCGAGGAGCTGATGCTCGACGGCCTGGTCGAGGTCGACGGCGAGGTCGTCACCCGGCTCGGCACCAAGGTCGACCCGCGCACCGCCGTCGTACGCGTCGAGGGCAAGCGGCTGCCGCCGATCAGCGACAAGGTCTACCTCGTCCTCAACAAGCCCCGCGGCGTCGTGTCCACGATGAGCGACCCCGAGGGGCGGCGGACGCTCGGCGACCTGGTGGCCGACCGTCCCGAGCGGCTCTTCCACGTGGGCCGGCTCGACACCGACACCGAGGGCCTGATCATCCTCACCAACGACGGCGACTTCGCCCAGCACCTCGCCCACCCCTCGCACGAGGTCGACAAGACCTACGTCGCCGAGGTGGACGGCGAGGTGCACGTCCGCACCGTCCGCGAGCTGCTGGCCGGAGTGACGCTGGACGACGGCCCGGTCACGGTGTCCAAGGCGCGGGTGGTCGGCGGCGACCCACGCCGCGAGGGCGGCAACCGCTCGATCGTGGAGCTCACCATCCACGAGGGCCGCAACCGCATCGTGCGCCGGCTGCTGGAGCACGTCGGACATCCGGTGCGCCGGCTCACGCGCACCCAGATCGGGCCCGTGACGCTGGCCCGCCTGCGCTCCGGCGACATGCGCGAGCTCACCATGGCCGAGCTCGGCGAGCTGATGGACAGCGCGCAGCTCTGAGCGCGTGCGTGGGTAGGGTTCTCCCGTGGCAGTGAGGGCAGTACGCGGGGCGACGCAGCTGGACCAGGACACCCGCGAGCACATGCTCGACCGGGTCGCCGAGCTCGTCACGGACGTGATGGAGGCCAACGACCTGGTCGTCGACGACTTCATCTCGATCATCTTCACCGCGACCAGCGACCTGGTCAGCGAGTTCCCGGCCTACGCCGCACGCCAGCTCGGCTTCTCCGACGTCCCGCTGGTGTGTGCGCGCGAGCTCGAGATCGAGGGCTCGATGCCGCGGGTCGTGCGATTGATGGCACACGTCGAGACCGACCTGCCGCGAGCCGACGTCACCCACGTCTACCTGCACGGTGCGGCCAACCTGCGTCGCGACCTCGCCCGGACCACCAGCCATGACTGAGGACCTCCCGGCCCTCACCGGACCGGTCGAGGTCGTCGGTGCCGGGCTCATCGGCACGTCCGTCGCCCTGGTCTGTCGCCGCCTCGGGCTCGAGGTCGTCCTGCGCGACACCTCGGCGAAGAACGTCCGCACCGCGACCGGCCTCGGCGCCGGCCGCGCCGCGACGTCGGCGGACCGACCCCAGCTGGTCGTGGTGGCGGTGCCGCCGGCCGCGATCGCCGGTGCTGTGGTGGACGCGCTGGACCGTACGGACGCGGTCGTCACCGACGTCGGGAGCGTGAAGTCGGCTCCGCTGGCCGCGGTCGCCGACCGGGTGTCCGCCACCGACCTGGCCCGCTACGTCGGGTCGCACCCGATGGCGGGCAGCGAGCGGTCGGGTCCGTTGGCGGCCAGCGCCGCGCTCTTCGACGGCCGGCCCTGGGCCGTGACACCGCACGCAGGTGCCTCCGACCTCGCCATCGGACTGGTCGAGGCCCTCGTCCTCGAGTGCGGGGCCGCGCCGTTGCGGCTGGACCCCGCCGAGCACGACCGTGCCGTCGCCCGCATCTCCCACCTGCCGCACCTGGCCGCTGTCCTCGTCGCGGGGCGGCTGGCGTCCGCGCCCGCCGAGCACCTGGCGCTGTCCGGGCAGGGCGTACGCGACGTCACCCGCGTCGCCGCGAGCGACCCGGAGCTGTGGCAGCAGATCCTGGAGGCCAACTCGGGTGCCGTGCTCGACCTGCTCGGTGAGGTGCGCACCGATCTCGACGCCCTCATGGCGGCGGTCGCCGCCGGGCCGGGGGAGCAGGCGGGACCCGGACTCGTCGAGATCCTCGCCCGGGGCAACGCAGGCACGGCTGCCATCCCGGGCAAGCACGGCGGACCGGCACGCCCGACGCGCTCGGTCTTCGTGTCCGTGCCCGACCACCCGGGCGAGCTGGCGCGCCTGTTCGGCGACGCCGGCGAGATCGGGGTCAACATCGAGGACGTCCACATCGACCACGACCCGGGTCGCCCGGTCGGTCTCACCGAGCTGGTCGTGGAGAAGGACCGTGCCGAGCACCTGCTCGCGGCTCTCGAATCCCGCGGCTGGACGACCCACCGGTAACCTTCTCGCCCGTGAGCAGCGTCGAACCCACCCCGGACCACAGGTCCCTCGTCATCGCAGTCGACGGCACCTCCGGGTCGGGCAAGTCGAGCACCTCGCGCGGAGTGGCCGAGCGCCTGGGGCTGCGCTACCTCGACACGGGGGCGATGTTCCGGGCGATGACCTGGTGGCTGCTGCGAGAAGGTGTCGACGTACGCGACGAGGCTGCGGTCGCAGACGTCGCGGACCGCCCGCGCATCGACTCGGGCACCGACCCGCTCGCGCCCACGATCACGGTCGACGGAGTCGACGTGGCAGTCGACATCCGGAGCGTCGAGGTCAACGCCGCGGTCAGCCCGGTGAGTGCCGTGCCCGGCGTGCGCGCTCGCCTGCTCGACCTGCAGCGCGAGGTGATCGGCGACGGCGGCATCGTGGTCGAGGGGCGCGACATCGGCTCGGTCGTGTGGCCGCAGGCCGACGTCAAGGTCTACCTGAGCGCCGACCCCGACGCCCGCGCCGAGCGACGCTCGGCCGAGGAGGGCGGCACCGACCTCGCCAGCACCCAGCAGTCGCTGCTCGAGCGCGACCGCATCGACTCCGGCCGCGCCACCGCGCCACTCGTCATGGCCGACGGCGCCGTCCACGTGGACAGCACGCACCTCACGCTCGACGAGGTCATCGAGGCCATCCTGGCCCTCGCCTCGCGGGACAGGCCGTGACCGGGAGCGACCTCCCCGCCAGCAGCACCGAGCACCCGCGCACCCGACTGCTGCAGGTGATGCGACCGATCGCCGCGCGGATCATGCGGCTGCGCTGGACGGTGACCGTCCACGACGCCGACCTGGTGCCACCGACCGGTGGCGTGATCCTCGCGGCCAACCACATCGGGCTCGTCGACGGTCCGCTGCTGGCGACGTACGCCCCACGTCCTGTGCACGCGCTGACCAAGCGGGAGATGTTCGACGGCACGGTCGGCGCGTTCCTCCGCGGCACCGGCCAGATCCCTCTCGACCGCCATGCCGCGGACCCGGCAGCGATCCGCACCAGCCTGCGGGTGGTCCGGGACGGGGGAGTGCTCGGCATCTTCCCCGAAGGCACCCGGGGCGGCGGCGACCTGCGCCGCTTCCACCACGGTGTGTCGTACCTGGCGTTGGTGACCGGCGCTCCCGTCGTGCCAGTGACGCTGCTCGGCACACGTGCACCCGGCAGCCGCACGTCCGTCCCGGCGTCCGGCGAGCACATCGACGTCGTCTTCGGACGACCGTGGCAGACGACACAACAGCCGTGGCCCCGCACCCGGGAACAGGTGGCCGCCACCTCGGTGTTGTTGAGAGGACACATGCTGTCCGAGCTCGACCGCGCCCTGTCGCGGACGCGCCGATCCTTGCCCGGGCCCCTTCCTGCGGGACAATCCGAGGACGACCCCGACACCGGGCTCGTCGAACCCTCCACAGAACTGTAGATCCACCATGAGTGAGTACGACGCCACCAGCGTCGAGCCCGACGCCGGCCCGACCCCTGTCCTGGCCATCGTGGGCCGCCCCAACGTCGGCAAGTCCACCCTGGTCAACCGGATCATCGGTCGCCGCGAGGCCGTGGTCGAGGACCGGCCCGGGGTCACCCGGGACCGGGTCTCGTACGACGCCAACTGGAACGGGCGCGCCTTCACCGTGGTCGACACCGGTGGCTGGGACCCCGACGCCCGCGGACTCGCCCAGCGGATCGCCGCCCAGGCCGAGGTGGCCGTGTCGCTGGCTGACGCCGTGCTGTTCGTCGTCGACGCCACGGTCGGCATCACCGACGCCGACGAGGCCGTCGTACGCATCCTGCGGGCTTCGGGCAAGCCCGTCGTCCTGGCCGCCAACAAGGTCGACGACCAGCGCACCGAGGCGGAGGCCTACGGCCTCTGGAACCTGGGGCTGGGTGAGCCGTTCTGCGTCTCGGCCCTGCACGGCCGCGGCTCGGGCGACATGCTCGACGCGATCCTCGCGGCCCTGCCGGAGACCCCGCAGCAGTCCTTCGAGGACGTCGGCGGTCCCCGTCGCATCGCGATCGTCGGCAAGCCCAACGTCGGCAAGTCCTCGCTGCTCAACATGCTCGCCCAGGAGGACCGGGTCGTCGTCGACAACGTCGCCGGCACCACGGTCGACCCGGTCGACGAGCTGATCACGCTCGGTGACCGCACCTGGCGCTTCATCGACACCGCGGGCATCCGCAAGCGGGTCAACCAGGCCTCCGGCCACGAGTTCTACGCCTCGCTCCGCACCTCGACCGCGATCGACCGCGCCGAGGTGGCCGTGCTGGTGCTCGACGCGAGCGAGACCGTGTCCGAGCAGGACATGCGGATCATCCAGACGATCCGCGACGCCGGCCGGGCGATGATCATCGCGTTCAACAAGTGGGACCTCGTCGACGACGAGCGCCGCTACTACCTCGAGCGCGAGATCGAGCGTGACCTGGTGCAGCTCAAGTGGGCGCCGCGGATCAACTTCACGGCCCGCACCGGCTGGCACGTCGACCGCCTCGTCCCGGCCATCGACAAGGCCCTCGAGGGCTGGGAGACCCGCATCGGCACGGGTGCGCTCAACACGTTCCTCGGCCGCCTGGTGGCCGAGCACCCGCACCCCGTACGCAGCGGCAAGCAGGCCAAGATCCTGTTCGCCACGCAGCCCTCGGTCGCCCCGCCGACCTTCGTGCTGTTCACGAGCGGCAAGCTCGACGCGTCCTACGAGCGCTTCGTCGAGCGCCGGCTCCGCGAGGAGTTCGGCTTCGTCGGCACGCCGATCGTCATCAACCAGAAGCCTCGCGAGAAGCGCAAGCGCTGAGTCTCGGCCTGGAGGGTCAGGGCGTGAGCCCGGTCGCCCGCAGCCAGTCCATCGGGTCGATGGGGCTGCCGGCACCGGGCCTCACCTCGAGGTGCAGGTGCGGGCCGGTGGAGTTGCCGGTCGAGCCGACGGTCCCGATCGGGTCGGCGACGTCGACCACCTGACCGGTGTAGACCGAGACATCGGTCTGGTGGCAGTACCAGAGCTCGGTGCCGTCGGCCTGCGTGATGATCGTGCGCAGCCCGTAGGGACCGGAGTACGCCACCTCGGTGACCGTGCCGGCCGACACGGCCACGATCTGGTCGCCGATGGAGGCGCCGAAGTCCTGTCCGCCGTGCATGGCTTCCCACAGCGGGCCGGTGAGGCCGAAGCCCGCCGAGACCCGGTACGACGCCAGCGGCAGCACCGCGGTGACCGCTTCGGGGTCGCCGGTGTAGCCGTACTGGGCGAGGACCGCCTTGCGGCCGAGGAGGGCGCGGTCGCGCGCGTCGGCCTGGCGGAAGAGCGTGGACAGGCTCTGCTGACGCTCGCGCACCTGCAGCGCGAGCTCGAGAGCGGCGGACTGACGGCTGGTCTCGCGCACGTCGGTCTGGGGCGTGACGGCGTCAGCGCGCGGTGCAGCCAGGATCAGGGCGATGGCGAGGGTCACGAGGGCGGCCGCCAGCCCGGCACGACGAGGTGGCGAAGAAGACACGGGAACGGGACCCCCACAGGTTGAGGATCCGATCCTCGGCGGGATCGGGCTCCGCTGCGGCGGGTTTGCGAGCAAATGGCCCACTCGGGCTAGACACGACGTCCGTTCGAGTGGGGTGGGTCGATTCCGTCGCGCCGTGGAGCCTGCGGTAGTGTTCCCCACGCTTCGACGGCCTCGTGCCGGGGAGCATTCGGGCTGTGGCGCAGCTTGGTAGCGCACTTGACTGGGGGTCAAGGGGTCGCAGGTTCAAATCCTGTCAGCCCGACCGAAATGTAGCCCCTGACCTGCGGAAACGCTGGTCAGGGGC
This sequence comes from uncultured Actinomycetota bacterium, assembly GCA_963711175.1. Taxonomy (GTDB): domain Bacteria; phylum Actinomycetota; class Actinomycetes; order Propionibacteriales; family Nocardioidaceae; genus Nocardioides. The sequence goes on along the minus strand of CAVQDC010000015.1, from coordinate 198,688 downwards.
TACTCGCTTTTTGAGCCAGATCGCCTGGTCGCGCCGAGGTCCTACTCGCGGCGGGCGAGGAGGTTGATGCCCAGGTCGGTGGCCGCGTTGTCGGTGGCGACGTCGGACAAGACGATGACGGCCCTGCGGCGGGCGCGGTCGAGGCCGAAGTAGGAGGCGTAGCCCCCGGTCTGCCCGTTGTGCCAGGTGATGGTCTGTCCCGTTCCCCAGGTGGAGATGTGCCAGAAGGCCCCGATGCGGGTGTTTGATTGGTCGGTGGGATTGGTTGGCTTCAACGCGGTCATCCCGGGGGCGGTTCCGTCGAGGAGGGCGGTGGCGAGCTTGGCGAGATCGCCCGTGGTGGAGACCACGGCGCCGCCCGGGGCGTAGCCGTCCATGACCCAGGCTCGAACAGGTAGACCGGACGACGATCGGCCGCCGGGGACCAGCGCGTGGTCGTTCTCGATGCCGGTGTGGGTCATCGCCAGCGGTTCGAACAGCCGGGTCCGCATCAGGTTCGCGTAGCTCATGTGGGCTGCCGCAGCGACGGCTTCGCCGGCCGTGGCAGCTCCCAGGGTGGAGTAGGCGTATTCACCCTGCGCTGACAGCGTCTGGGTCCGGGTTTCTTGGGTCATCTGCGAGGCGTCGGCGGTGAGGAAGCCGCGGCCCAACGGCGCCTTCCATGCGGCGTTGCGCAAGGTTGCGGCACCAAAGTCGGCGTAGCCGGCGGTGTGGGTGACGAGCTCGTGCATCGTGACGGCACCCGCTGGGGAGCCCTTCAGCGCAGGTAGATAGGTCGAGACCGGTGCGTCCATACGGACCTCGCCGCGGCGCACTGCGTCTGCGATGACCAGGCCGGTCATCGCCTTGGTCAGCGAACCGACCTCCATCGGGGTGGTGTCATCGGCGCCGATGCCGGCCAGACGAACTTGGTGGGCGGCGTTGAGGTCGACCTCGGTGACCGCCACATCGTGCAGCCCGTCGAGCACCCCCATGTTTGCTTGCTGGTCCAGCTGCGCGAGGAGTTCAGGGTCGCCGTTGGTGGCGCTCGCGAGGTTCGGAGCCAGCAACCACGCGCTCATACTGACCACGACACCTCCGATCAGCACCGTGAGCAGGAGACGCCGCGAGACGGCGTAGCCGACGCCGAGCAACGCTGCCAACAGCAGAGCCTTCCAGCTGTCGTCGGCGTAGGTTCCACGACTGAATGAGAAGTAGACCATCACTGCCGGGGCGCCCAGGAGAGCAGTCGCGACCAGGATCCACCCCGGCCACCGAGCAGCAAATGAGCCGGTGCCACGACCGAACGCCGTGCGTAGTGGCCGGCGGAGCACCGCGAGATGGATGAGTAGCGCCGCGGCCACCGCCAGTGGGAGAAGGCCTGAGAGCCCGGTGCCTAGGACGGACCCGAACCCAATCCAGGCGGCGGTGAGGACGAGGACCACGCAGGTCTCTGTGAGCTGCTTGCGCCTCGGCATGGGTGGCGGGCCGGTCGGGGCCGTCCGTGGGCCAGGTTCGGAAAGGAAGGTCTGGGTAGGGGGCATCAGCTGCACCTTTGGGTGTAGTAGGAGTGAGTGCTCGCCGATTTCGACGGGCGTTTCGCCGGGGTGCGGGCTTCGTGTGGTCGGGGTGGTGCTCCAGGGTCGGTTGGACACGCTGAGCAACCGCTCGATGTCATGGGTCAGCTCGGGGTGATGGTGCCGTTGCCGGATATGTGGGTAGTGAGCGCGGGGGTGCCGGTGTAGCTGATGTTCCCGCTGCCGCTGATCTGTGCGTCCAGCTGATCGACGGCATTGACGTGGGCGTCGCCGGACCCATCGATCTGCACCTCGCTCGTGTGCGAGGTCAGGTCGGTGCCGAGGTAGGTCCCTGACCCGTCCACCTCCACGGACTGTGCGTCCGTCGCGCCGGTGAGGTGGATGTCGCCGGAGCCGGAGAGCTGAACCGCGAGCGTGGTCGACTCCAGGCCGTCCAGAGTGGCGGATCCGGATCCGGACACGGTCACGGTGAACGAGCCGTCCGCGATGACGGTGCCGTGTGCGCTGCCGGAACCTGCGACTACGAGGCCGTCGAGTGTGGGCAGGGTCAGCTGGTAGTGGATGTCACCGGTGGTGTTGTGGCCTGAGCGGCTGCCGAGGACGACGGTGCCGTCGTGGAGGGTTGAGGTCAGGTAGCGGAGGGTGGTGCGGCCGGCGGTGATGGTGAGTTTCGGCGTCGCGCCGGTGGTGATGGTCAGGTCGCCGCTGGTGCGCAGGTCGACCGTGTGAACGCCATCGACGGGTCGTTGCTCGGTTGTGGTGGGGCCGGGGTCGGCGATCGTCCCGGCGTCGCAGGCGGTCAGCAGGGTCGCTGCCGCGATGGCGAGGCCGAGCAAGACAGCTGCTGCTGCTGCTCTGCGGTGTCTGAGGGCTCCGCTTGTGTGGTGGTGCGGCTTCTGCGTCATCGCAGGGGTCGTCCATCCGAGTCGCGGACCATCCGGAGGCCGATAAGGACGATGTCTGCCAAGGCCCAGAGGCCCAGGCCACCGATGGTGAAGAACTTGGCCAGGCCGAGCCAGGCTTGGCCGAGGTAGAGGCGATCGATGCCGAAGACGCCCAGGAACACCGAGAGCAGGAGTGCGATCGTCCAGTCCTTGTCGGAGAAGAGCCACGGGATGTCGCGGGCGGGGAACAGCTGCCCATCGGTGGTGCGGTGCACTTCGGTGTGGGGCTTGAGCTGCCTGGCCCGGGCCATGTTCTGCAGCTCGGGGATGGAGTAGGGGCCGAACTTGTGGCCGTGGTGCGAGACGTAGAAGGCCTCGCCGGAGGAGGCGGTGCGTGGGATGGTGTCGTTCATGGGTGTCCTGTCGTTGGCGGGGACTCGTTTTCGATGTCTCCACCGTCGTGGGAGGGAGGGTGACTTCGCGCCGGTCGAATCGCCGGGTTCCGCCGGCGATCGCCGCGAGTGCCTGCCCTCGGGCGGGGTTAGCATGCGAAGGTGCTGTACGGGCGCGACACTGAGCAGGCCGCCTTGGCGGCACTCATTGCCGAGGCCGGGGCCGAGCGGGGCGGGGCCCTGGTCGTTCGGGGCCAACCGGGGGTGGGGAAGTCAGCCCTCTTGAGAGACCTCGCCGCCGGCTCCGGGGGAATGCAGGTGCTCCGTGTCCAGGGTGTGGAGTCCGAGTCCCCGCTCGCCTTCGCTGCCCTGCAGCGGTTCCTCCTGCCGGCGATGGGGGGTGTAGCGGACCTGCCGGAGCCTCAGGCACAGGCGCTACGCGCGGCCTTCGGCGAAGTTCAAGGTGTTGGTGGCGACCGGTTCCTGGTTTTCACCGCAGCGCTGAGCCTGCTCTCGGACCTCGCCCAGGTCGGTCCGGTCCTAGGGCTGGTCGACGACGCACACTGGCTCGACGATGCGTCCGCGGCGGCCCTGCTCTTTGTGGCTCGGAGGCTGCAGTCGGACCGGATCGCGCTCGTGTTCGGGGCCCGAGAGGGCGACGTACGCCGCTTCGAGGCAAGCGATCTTCCCGAGCTTGGGATCGAGGGCCTGGACCGGGAGGCTGTCCGAGACCTGCTCGCCGCGCAGACAGGGCGACCGGTTCCCCTCGAGGTTGCCGACCGGTTGAAGGCACAGACTGGCGGCAACCCACTCGCCCTTGTGGAGATGCCGACGGCGCTGACCCCAGACCAGCTCACGGGGCGGTCGGCACTGCCTCGAGAGCTCCCTCTGACGCGCGGCATCGAACGCATCTACCTCGACCGGTGCCGCGAGCTGCCCACCACTGCCCAAACGTTCTTGCTGGTGGCTGCCGCCGATGACTCCGGCCGACTCGACGTGGTCCTACGAGGCGCGGCAACACTGGGCGCCGGACCGGCCGACGTCGAGACCCTTGAAGTGGCGAAGCTGCTCACGGTGCACGGCCAACGGGTCGAGCTTCAGCATCCCCTGGTCCGGTCGGCGGTATATGGGTCCGCGACCAGCTCTACACGCCAAACGGTGCATCGCGCTCTGGCCGGTGCACTCACCGACCGGTCCGACCTCGAGCGGCAGGCCTGGCACTTGGCCGGATCCGTCGACGGCCCCGACGCCGAGGTGGCCGAGGCCCTGGACCGGGTCGCCGAACGGTCTCGGCTCCGCGGCGGCCACGAAGCGGCATCCGCGGCCTGGGAACGCGCCGCTGAGCTCAGCGTGACCGCGGAGGCGCGCACCTATCGGCTGTTCGGCGCGGCGCTGAGCGCCTGGCTCTGTGGCCAGGCCGCGCGCGCCAACGCGCTTGCCCGAGCCGCCGAACGCGACGTCGTCGACGAGCGGCTACGAGCCGACATCACCAGCCTGCAGGCCCGCATCGAATGGAACACAGGCTCGGTCCAAGTAGCCCACCAGATGCTCCTCAAAGCAGCACAGCAGGTGGTTGGCACCGACGTGGACCGAGCGCGTGAACTGGCCATGGTCGCCACCGAGCTCTCCTGCTTCGGAGGCGACTCCGGCGTCGGCATCGACCCCGCACGGTTCGCAGGCGATACCGATGCGAGCTCGACCCCACGAGCGCGGTGCCTGGCTACCCTGCTGGTCGGTCTCACCCATGTGGCACGCGAGGAATGGTCTCTTGCGACCCCTGCCCTACGAGCCGCGTTCGAAATGCCCGAGGCGCTGTCACACGAGGATCAGATCGTGCTACCGAATCTCGCCATTGCCGGACTCCACCTCGGTGATGATGCCGCCGCACAACGGTTCCACGGACAGCTCCTGACCCGGGCCCGGCACTCGGGCGCCGTCATCACTGTCTGGCACGCACTGGCACGCAACGCGATGAGCCAGGTCGCCACCGGCAAGTGGACCGCCGCCCAGGCCGGCTCCTCTGAGGCGCTTGGCATCGCACGCGCGACCGGACAGCCCAGTCTCAGCGCCTTCCCGCTGGCCTGGTTGTGCTTGCTGGCCGCGCTGCGTGGGGAAGACACCTTCGGGGCACTGCTGGCAGAGACGGCCGAGGTGAGTGCCACTCACCCAACCGGTGTGCTCGACGGGCTCATCGCCGATCTGCGCCATTGGGCCATGGGGGTTCATACGGAGCGCCAGGCTGACGTTGCGCTTGCACGCCTGCGCCAGATCAGTTCTGGCTTGGTTCGACGAGAGGCCGGGCTCGACCGCATCGAGGCGGCCGTCCGGGCCGACGATCACGACACCGCGCGGGAGTGGATCGAGGACCTTGACCGCTTCGGCGAAAGCACCGGGACGCAGTGGGCAGCCGCGGTCGCTGCGCACGGGCGCGCGATGGAAGATGCGCCCGCCGACACGAAGGATGGCCTGTTCCTGGGTGCGCTCGAACTTCACGACGGGGCGGGCCGCCCTTTCGCACGGGCGAGGACGGAGCTCGCCTACGGCGAACACTTGCGCCGCAGCAGGAGGCGCGTTGACGCCAGAGTGCACCTGAGAGCAGCCCTCGGGACCTTTCAGGACCTGGGCGCTGCACCGTGGACTGATCGCGCGACCCAAGAGCTACGGGCTTCCGGCGAAACAGCCCAGCGCCGGGATTCGTCCAAGGTCGCCGGCCTGACTGCCCAGGAACTGCAGGTGTCCCTGTTCGTCGCTCAAGGCCTCTCCAACCGCGAGGTCGCGGGTCACCTGTTCCTGAGCCCTCGCACCATCGACTTCCACCTGCGCAACGTCTTCAGCAAGCTCGGTGTCTCCTCCCGGGCCGAGCTTGCAAGGTTGCAGTTGGACTGACAGCGAACGCTGACTGGGCCGCTGCGGCAAGGTGCTACGCGACGGGTCCGGACCGGCGTAATGGTCACAGTCAGCGAGCACTTTGCGGAGCTGCAACACCAGCGCCGCGGTCGGCTCACCCAGCGCCCTCGGGGAGGTGTGCGGCCGGCGACGGGAGCGGGGCTCGAGCGCGGCATCCCCCTCTGCTCGTCGTCGGGCCATGATCTGGCTGAGCTGACCCTCCGGGAGGCCGTAGGACCGCTACTTGTTCGAAGGAGAGGTTGCCCTGCTTGAGAGCAAGCTTGCTTCCGTCGGCCGCGGTGTGCTGAGCGGGCGACGTGGCCTCGATGTGAGAGCACCACCCAAGGTGCGCCCAAAGCACGCCATCGATCACACCCAGGCACGGTGCTTCGCCTCGCAACTCTGACGCCGACGCCGTCACGTCGTGATGGCGACCTTGCCGCGGATGGCACCGTCCTCAAGGCGTCGCACCGCGTAGGCGGTTCGCTCGAGCGGGTAGCAGCGGTCCAGGGCAGGCATGAGCTGGCCGGACTCGACGAGCCGGGCGAGCCGCTCGTAGTCCGACGAGCGTTCACGGGCCAGCAGCAGGACGAGGCGTTGGCCGATGAAGGGGGAGAGAAGGGCGCCGCCGAGCTGTCGACGCATACCTGTGATGACGCCGCTGCGCTCACCCCCGACGAAGACAGCCGTCCCGCGCGGCGTCAGGGCACGACGCAGCCGGCTGACGGGCGGGTTGCCGGCGACGTCGAGGATCAGGTCGTAGCAGCGTTTCCCGTCGGCCCAGTCGTCGCGGTCGTAGTCGATGACGTGGTGAGCGCCCAGAGCGGCGACGTGATCGAGCTTGGCGCTGCTGCACACGCCGGTCACCTCGGCGCCCATGCTGGCGGCGAGCTGCACCGCGTAGCTGCCCACGCCGCCCGAGGCACCGGTGATCAGCACGGACTGGCCGGGCTGGACCTTGCCTGCGTCGGTGAGCGCCTGAAGTGCGGTGCCGGCCGAGATCGGGATGACGGCGGCCTCGGCGAAGGAGAGGTTGGTCGGCTTGTGCGCCAATCGGTCCTCGCCGGTGACGGCAAACTCCGCGAAGGATCCGGGGGCGACTCCGTAGACGTTGTCGCCGGGCTTGAAGCGGGTGATGTTTGCACCGACCTGCTCGACGGTTCCAGCGACGTCGCGTCCTGGTACCGGGTTCTTGGGTCGGCGGATGCCGGAGGCGAGCCGCACGGCGTAGGGCTTGCCGGTCATGAGGTGCTCAGTGCCGCGGTCCAGGCCGGCGGCGTGTACCCGGACCAGCACCTGGTCGTCCCGGACGGCGGGGCTAGGGACCTGCGACATGCGCAGCACCTCTGAGCTGCCGTAGCGGGTTTGGGTGATAGCCCGCATCGTGTCGGTCGAGGTGGCGGGGGCTTCGGCGTTCATGGGGAGTGTCCTTGCTGTTGGGTGTGGGCGGGGTGGGGGATCAGATCGGGGGCATCGGGTCGTACTGGATGTAGCGACGGATCTCACGGGCGCGCTCGACGTCTGCGAGCCGCGCCACGAGATGCAGGGCCATGTCGATGCCGGCGCTGACACCGGCGCTGGTGATGAGGTCGCCGTCGTCGACGAAGCGCGCTGCGACGTCGGTGATGATCGTGGGGTCGAGCTCGGACAGATGGTTCAGGGACGCCCAATGGGTGGTGGCCCTACGGCCCGTCAGCAGGCCGGCCGCCGCGTAGACGAGGCTCCCGGTGCAGACCGAGGTCATCAGGGGCACGGAGTCCCGAAGCTCGCGGACCCAACCGAGGTGGTCGGGGTCCCGGAGCATCGGCCTGGTGCCCGGCCCGCCCGGGTGGATGAGGACGTCGAGGGGCGGAGCGTCGTCGAACGAGTGGTGCGCTCCCAGCACGAGGGACTTCGCACCGACCACGGGCGACCCGTCGGCGGACAGGCAGAAGGCGTCCCAGCCGTCCTCCGGACAAGTCTGCGTCCAGTGGGAGAGCACCTCCCACGGACCGACGGCATCCAGCTCCTCCACCCCGTCGAAGACGAGGATGCCGATCTGTCGTCTCCGCGCCGTCGGGGATACGCCGAGGGTGGGGTCAGCGGGGTGTCCGTGCATCGAAGGTGCCTCCTGGTCGGCTCGTCAGGTGAGGTTCGGGTAGTTCCTGACGTCGTCCAGCCTGCGGGCTGGACCGGTCGGGTCGCCCCGGTCAAAGTGCCGGGTTGCAGGGAATACTTGGGCTCGTGAGCGTGGACGTGCGGGGCGTGTTGGTCGGCAGGGGCCCCGAACTGGCTCTGCTGGGGGCGCTCGTCGATGAGGCCCGCAGGGGGACGGCCGGCAGCGTCGTCGTACGCGGCGAGCCGGGCATCGGGAAGTCGGCCTTGCTCGACGCGATGGTCGCCGACGGTGACGGTGCCACCGTGCTGCGCACCCAGGGCCTCGAGGTCGAGGCGCCGCTCGCCTTCGCCGCGCTGCATCGCCTGCTGCGTCCGCTCACGCGGCTGCGCGGGCATCTTCCGCCTCCTCAGGCACGTGCCCTCGCGGTCGCATTCGGAGAGGACGACGGTCCCGCTGTCGAGCCCTTCCTGGTGGGGGTGGCCACGCTCTCGCTGTTGACGGCGGCCGCCGAGGAGAGCCTCGTGCTGTGCGTCGTCGACGACGCACACTGGTTGGACCCCGCCAGCACGGGGGCGCTGCTGTTCTGCGCCCGACGGCTCGGAGCTGACCGGGTGGTGATGGTGTTCGCGGCGCGGGACGGCGCGGCGGCGGCCTTCGAGGCGCCCGGACTGGCCGAGGTGGTTCTCACCGGCCTCAACGTCGAGGCATCCCGTGCCCTCCTGGCAGCCAGGCTGGGCGGTGACCCGGCCGACGGTGTCGCCCAACGGCTCATCGCCGAGACGAGCGGCAACCCACTGGCACTGCTCGAGCTGCCCGGGGAGCTCACGGCCGCCCAGCTCGAGGGGGTGGCCGCGCTTCCTGCCACGCTCCACCTCACCGCCCGCGTCGAGCAGGCGTTGCTGGACCGGAGCCGTCGACTGCCGGCTCCGGTGCAGCACCTCCTGTTGCTCGCGGCGGCAGACGACACCGGCCAACCCGACGTGCTGCGCCGTGCGGCCGCGCGATGGGGACTCGACGAGGACGTGCTGGAGCGCGCCATCGAGTCCGGCCTGCTCGTGGAGGCGGGTGGATCGGTGTCTCTGCGTCACCCACTGGTGCGCTCCGCGATCTACCAGGCCGCGTCCGGGGTCGACCGCCGGACGGCGCACGGCGTGCTGGCGGAGGCGTTGGCCGGGTCGGGACAGGAGGACCGCGAGGTCTGGCACCGCGCGTATGCCGCCGAGGGGCCGGACGCCGACCTGGTCGGCGCCCTCGAGGGTGTGGGGGAGCGCTCGCAACGCCGCGGTGGCTACGTCGCGGCCCTGGCGGCGTACGAGCGGGCAGCAGAGCTCTCCACCGACGGGGAACGGCGCGCCCACCTGGGCTTCGCCGCGGCCCGAAGCGCCTGGGCCTGCGGACAGGCGGCGCGCGCCCAGGACCTGCTGCGGGCCGCCCGGGAGGGCACGGAGGACGCGCTCCTGCTGTGCGACGTGGCACGGCTGCGCGGGCACATCGAGGTCAACATCGGGTCGGCACCGGAGGCGCACCGCGTCTTCGTCGACGCCGCCCATGCTGTCCTCTCGGCCGACCCGGTCCGTGCCCTGGACATCGGCGTCGCCGCGGCCGTGATGCGCACGTTCGGTGCCGACAGCGGGACGCCACTGCGTTCCGAGGACATCCTGGCCGCGACCGGCGCGGACACCTCCTCCCGGACGCGCTGCCTCAGCCAGATGCTGGTGGCGATGGACCTGGTGGCCGACGGGGACTGGGCAGGGGCGGTGGCTGCGCTGGACCTCGCCCTCGCGATCGGCGAGGACGTCGACGACCGTGACGTGCTGTGGAACCTCGGCAACGCCGCGCTCCAGCTCGGGGACGACGAGAGGCAGCAGCAGTTCTACTCGTTCGCGCTCTCCCGCGCGCGGGAGGTGGGCGCCGCCACCGCGGTGACCTACTGCCTGCAGCGGCTCTGCTTCGGGCACTGGACGAGGGGAGAGCACGTCGCACTGCGCGTCAGTGCCGAGGAGGCCGTGGCCCTGGGCACGAGCATCGCCCAACCCGCGGTGACGGCCCTCCCGATCGCCTGGCTCGTGCTCCTGGCGGCCCAGCAGGACCGGGACGACTACGACGACCTGCTGGCACGGCTCGAGGAGCTGGTCGCGGGGCATCCGATCGGCATCATGGCCGATCCGGTGCACGACATGACGAGGTGGGCGAGGGGCGTCCGAGCGGCGAGCACGGGCGACACCCTGGGTGCCTTCCACCAGTTCGGGCGCCTCCAGATGCCCATCCTGCAGCGGCTGGCCGCGACCGAGCGGATCGAGGCGGCGGTCCGTGCCGGTGAGGTCGCGACGGCACGGGCCTGGACCGATGAGCTCGCGTCCTTCGCCGAGACCACCCGTCGCCCGGGGGCGCTCGCAGCCGTGGCCTTCGGCAGGGCGTTGACGACCGATGCCGATGCGGAGCCGCTGTTCGAGCAGGCGTTGTCGGATGGTGCCCTCGGGGGGCGTCCGCTGGACGCGGCGCGCGTCGAGCTGGCGTACGGCGAGTGGCTGCGCCGCAGTCAGCGTCGGGTGGACGCTCGCCTACACCTGCGTCGCGCCCTCGAGACCTTCCAGGACGTCCGGGCCGAGTCGCTGACCTCGCGGGCGGAGTCGGAGCTGCGCGCGTCGGGGGAGACCGCGCGCAAGCGTGACCCTTCGACGTTGCTCCAGCTCACCCCGACGGAGCTGAAGATCGCCCAGCTCGTGAGCTCGGGCATGTCGAACAAGGACGTGGCTGCACAGTGCTGGATCTCTCCCCGCACGGTGGCCTTCCACCTGCGCAACGTCTTCGCCAAGGCTGGCGTCACCTCGCGCGGTGAGCTGGCCCGGCTCGACCTCGGGTGAGTCGCTCGCTGCCCCTGACTGAACGTATCCCGGCCATCTGGCCGGGGTGATTCCGCGCCCGACCGACCACGCTCGACCGCAGTGCCACTCCCCACTGCGAGAGCGAGAAGTTCATGAGCATCGACGTCAATCGCCGCGTCCGATCGGGCGCCACGAACCCCGGAGTCCGACCTCCCACTCGAGCCGTCCTCGGATCGATGGCCGTGGGCGCTGCGGCCGCGACCCTCCTGACGATGCTGGTCCTCCCGGGGGCCACCGAAGGCGTGACGGCCGGCGCGACGCTGCTGGGTTTCGGGCTCGGCTGGGCGGTGCTCCACGTCCTCGCCCGGCGCGACGGTCACCCGCAGTCCTGGGTCTCCGTGCCCGCGGTCGCGATGACGTCGACCGGCGCGGCCCTGATGGTCCTGGCGCCCTCCGGCCACGCGATGACCGTGCTCACGTGGGTGTGGCCGCCCATCGCTCTGGCGCTGAGCGTGTGGACGTACGTCCGGATGCGGCGTGACCTGACCGGTCCCGGCCGCTGGCTGGTAACGGTCGCTCTGGTCCTCCTCGCCGTCGCCTCCGTAGGCGCCAGCGTCCGGAACGTCACCACCGAGTCGTTCGCCAGCACCTATCCGGCGCCGGGCGTCATCCACTCCGTGGGTGACCACGACCTTCACCTCGACTGCCGTGGCCAGGGCCAGCCGACCGTCGTGCTGGTCAGCGGCCTCGGTGAGTTCTCCGGTTCCTGGGCCAGGATCGTCGACGGGGTCGCCCCCACCACGCGCGTCTGTGCGTACGACCGCGCGGGGCAGGGCTGGAGCGACGACATCGAGCACCCCCAGGACGGCAAAGCTGTCGTCGACGACCTCCACGCACTGCTCGCAGCCGCCGGCGAGACGGGCCCGTTCGTGCTGGTGGGCCACTCGATAGGTGGCCCCTACGCGATGACGTACGCCGCCACGTACGCCGACGAGGTGGCGGGCATGGTGCTGCTCGACAGCACCACCCCTCGCCAGTTCGACGAGATCCCCGCCTATCCCGTCCAGTACGCGATGATGCGGCGCGCCTATGGCGTCCTGCCCACGCTGGCGCGGCTGGGGCTGGGGGCGTTGCTCACCGGATCCCACCTCCCCGCCGCTGACGCCGCGCCGGTGGACGCCTGGTCGGCCACTCCTCGTGCCGGCCGCAACGCCCGTGACGAGGTCTCGATGCTACCTGAGGTGTTTCGCCAGGCTCGCGCCCTCTCCACGCTCGGAGACCGACCGCTCGTCGTGCTGACCAGCGCCGAGAACGCCCGCGACACCGACGGCTGGACCGAGGCGCAGGAGCGCATGGCAGAGCTGTCCACAGACGCCGTCATCGATGAGGCGCCGGCCAGCCACGCCGGCATGGTCGAGGACCCCCAGGGAGCGTCCGCCTCGGTGCGGGCCATCACGTCAGTCGTCCGTGCGGTCCGCTCCGGCCCACCCCTCTCGACTCCCTGAAAGCGCGGTGACCGGGTGGAACCCGGCCATTCGACCGGTTCGACGGAGGCGGTGCAGCAGGACCGTAGAGGCATCAACCCACAACGGCGACAACCAACCCAGGCGGTGAGGACGATGGACAGGATCTCGACGATCTCGGACACGACGCAGGTGCGGCCCCCAGCGGGCAACACCACCGACGTCTGCTGGTGCGGTCAGGACATGGATCTCGTGCGGGGCGGCCACTGCCCGCGCTGCGGCACGGCGCGTGCCACACGATGTGACGCGCACCTGCCCCGACTGGCAGCGTGAGGGGAGCGTCATGAGCACCACGGCGACCTCGCACTCGTCCCCGGTCGCGGCGAGCACGGCACGGCGTGATCGGGTCGCGCTCGGCCTGCTGGTGTCAGCCCAGTTCCTGGTGATGCTGGACACCTCGATCGTGAACGTCGCGCTGCCCTCGATCCAGTCCGAGCTCGGTTTCGGTCCAGCGGCCGTGACGTGGGTCGTGAATGCCTACGTCCTCGCGTTTGCGGGCCTGCTGCTGCTGTCGGGCCGGGCCGCAGACCTGATCGGTCGCCGACGCGTCTTCGTCATCGGGGCGTCCCTCTTCACGGTCGGCACCCTCATCGCAGCAGCAGCTATCAACAAGGAGCTGTTGATCCTGGGCCGCGTGGTGCAGGGGGTCGGTGCTGCCGGCCTCAGTCCGGCGGCCATGTCCCTGCTCCTGGCCACGTTCCCCGCCTCGCAACGCGCCCGGGCGATGGGGGCATGGGGTGCTGCGTCGACGCTGGGTGGGGCCACCGGCGTGATGAGCGGGGGAGTGCTCGCCGGCACCGTGGGCTGGCGGGCCGTGTTCCTGGTGACCGTCCCGGTGTCCCTCGCTGCCATTGCCCTGGCCCGGCGAGTGCTGGCGGAAGACGAGCCGGGAGTGCGGCGAACGGTCGACTGGGCGGGCGCTGCCGCGGTCACCGCGGCCGTGATCACCTTGGTGCACGGTGCCGTCGATGCTGTCGACCACGCGTGGGCCTCCCCACGGGTCGTGGGCCTGTTCGCCGTCTCGATGGTCCTGATGGGGGCGTTCGTCGTCCTTGAGCGCCGGGCCACGGACCCGCTGGTCCCGCTCGACCTCTTCCGGTCCCGCCTGCTCCGCAGGGGCACGGCTGTGGCGTTGCTTGGGGGAGCGACCCGGGGCTCGACCTTCGTCCTGGTCGCGCTCTACTTCCAGCAGGTCCTGGCCATGTCACCGCAGCAGGCGGGGTTCGCCATGGTCCCTACCTCCCTGACCGGGTTCGCAGTCTCGTTGAGAGTCCTGCCGCGCGTGCTGAGCGCCATCGGGCCGTTGCGCAGCCTCGTCGTCGGGCTCGTCATCCTTGCGGCCGGCCACCTCTGGCTGGCGTACGCGCCCACCGGCTCCGGCTACGTCGTCGCGGTCCTCCCGGGCCTGCTCCTGGTCGCCACGGGCGTCGCTCTCAGCTTCACCCCCACCACGATGGTGCTCGCGTCTGCGGTGCCCGCCACCCACACCGGTCTGGCGTCCGGCCTCGCCGGAGCCTCGATGCAGGTCGGTGGCGCGCTCGGGACGGCCGCCTTCATCGTCATCGGCATCTCCTCCGGTCGGCCGGTCGGGGGCGCCCTCGACGCCTCGGGCTTTTCCGCAGCGTTCACGGCAGCTGCGGTGGTGGCGCTGCTCACCGCGGCGCTGGGAGCAACGCTCGCGCGCCCTCGCTCCTGACCCGTCAACCCCGGTCATGTGACCGGGGCGACCAGTGCGCACTCGTCGCAGAGTCGACCGCACAGCACCACCCCACCCGCACCCCTCACCACTCACCACTCACCACCGGAGGCACCCATGCACGGACACCACCGCTCCGCAGTCGAGGCGGACGCCCACACCGACACACGCCCCTGGGGACCGATGATCGTCGCGCTCGTCGCGCAGGTCCTCGTCGTCATCGACATCTCCGTCGTCAACACCGCGATGCCGACCATCGGCCACGAGCTCGGGCTAGGCAGCAGCGACCTGCAGTGGGTCGTCACCGCCTACCTCCTGATGTCCGGGGGCCTCCTACTCCTCGGCGGCCGGATCGCCGACCTCGTCTCCCGACGCGCTGTCTTCCTCATCGGACTCACCCTGTTCACCGCCGCGTCCCTGTTCACCGGATTCGCCGGCGGCGCGGGTGAGCTCATCGCCGGCAGGGCCGCCCAAGGGGCCGCCGCAGCCCTCATGACGCCCGCAGCGCTCTCGATCATCAGCACCACCTACACCGGCAAGCAGAAGGCCCGCGGCCTGGCGCTCTGGGGAGCCATCGGCGGCCTGGGCATCGCCCTCGGTGTCGCCCTGGGCGGCGTCCTCACTACGTGGGCCAGCTGGGAGGCGATCTTCTGGATCAACGTGCCGATCGGGGTCCTCGCCAGCGCCGCCACCCTCCACGTCGTCCCGAAGGACCAGAAGGGTCCTGCCGACCTCGCCGCCTTCGACGTTCCCGGGGCCCTCGTCGGCGTCGGCTCGCTGGCCACCTTGATGTTCACCCTGGCTCGCGTGGAGACCCAGGGCTGGGCCTCGGTCCAGACCGCTGTCGGCCTGGGCGTCGCAGCGATGCTGATGCTCACCTTCGTGTTCATCGAGGGCCGAGCCAAGCAGCCGCTGGTGCACCCGCACACCTGGAAGATCTCGAGCCTGGTGTCGGCTACCACGGTCATGCTCGGCATCACCGGGCTACTCATGTCCGTCGTGTTCCTGACCTCGATCTTCGGGCAGACCGCCCTCGGCTACTCCGCCCTGGAATCCGGACTCGCGTTCCTCCCGCTCGCCGTCACCCTCGTCGCCGGCACCCACCTCGCCGCCCACGCCAGTGCGCACCTCCCGGTGCGGACCATCGCCGCCGTCGGCCTGGCCGTCGTCGCAGGCGGAGGCCTGCTGCTGTCTCGGGCGGACGAGACGTCCAGCTACGTCGGTGGACTGCTCCCGGGGTTGTGCCTCGTCGGTCTCGGCGCGGGCCTGGTGTTCGCCGCCGTTGCCGGAACCGCCCTGAACGGCATCCCGGCCGAGCACACCGGAATGGCATCCGGCTTCCTGATGACGGGACACGAGGTCGGTGCAGCGCTCGGGGTGGCCGTCCTGTCGGCCATCGCCGGAACTGCCGGCAACCTCACCGCCGCCTCAGGAGTCGTCAATGCCTACGCGCGCGGCTCGCTGGCCATCACCGTGATCGCCCTGGCCTTCGCGGCCCTGGCCGTCGTCCGGATGCCCGCCGGCAAGGCCGACGCCGCCCACATGCACCTGCACTGACCGGACCTGCGGCCACACCTGATCCCGCCCAACACCGGAGGACCTTCGACATGCACACGACCCACACCACGGACACACCGCGGGAGCCAAGGACGAACGACGACGAGCAACGACGTCGGTGGAGGCCGAGGCTTCCCGCCGCGGCCCGCGTAGCCCTTCGGCTGACAGCGTCCGTCGGACTGGCCGTCGCGACCCTGGGTGGGCTCGGCCTCGCCGGGGCCCGGACCACCGCGTCCCAGAACGAGCTGCCGTACTCCGCCACCTCCGTCGAGCAGGTCGCACCTCGTACGGCAGCACCGCCAGCCGGCGAAACTCGTCGTCGCGATCGTCCTGGGGTCCTCGGGCACCATCGCCACGGACGCCATGGGTCCGTTCGAGGTGTTCGGACGATCGTCCCGCTTTACCGTCTACACGGTCTCGGAGCAGTACGGGCCCGCTGCCGTGGAGGGTGCGCCCGCGATCCTCCCCGACCACACGTTCGCGGAGGTCGACCACCGGCCCGACCTGGCTCCGGACGTCGTCGTCGTACCGGCCGTCTCCGACCCCACAGGGGATGGCGAGCAAGCGGCGCGTGACTGGGTCGTGCGCCAGCACGAGCGCGGCGCGCACGTCCTGAGCGTCTGTGCCGGCGCGCATGTTGATGGCGGAGACCGGCCTCCTGGACGGACGGACCGCCACGAGTCACTGGTCGCGCCTGGCAGGTCTCCGGGAGCAGCACCCCGAGACGCACTGGGTAGCGGGACAGCGGTTCGTGCGCGACGGCACCATCACCACGACAGCCGGGATCACCTCCGGCATCCCTGGGGCGCTCGCGGTCGTCCAGGACCTGGTCGGCGTGGGGGAGGCTCGTCGCATCGGCCAGGACGTGGGCTATCCCGGCTGGTCGCCGGACGGCTCCACAGAGATCCCGGTCCAGTCCTGGAGCCTCGCTGACCGGCCGGTGGCCCTGAACACGCTTACTGCCATGGCTGCGTCCCACGGTCGCCATCAGCCTCGTCGACGGTGTCGGAGAGATCGACACGGCCAGCCTGTTCGAGGTGTACACCAATTCGGCAGCCGCCCGCACGGTCGCCGTGAGCCCCACCGGCATCGTCGAGACCGCTCACGGCCTCAGGCTGTTGACCCTGACCGAGAACGACGCCCCTGACGTCGACGCCACCCTCAGCCCCGGCATCACGGGCCCGAGCGACCGCGCAGGTTTCGACGGAGCCCTCGAGCATCTGGCGACGACGGACGGACCTGCCACCGCTCGCGCCGCCGCAAAGATGATCGACTACCCGATCGAGGGCCTGGAGCTGGGGGAGGCCGACGGTCCTCGACGGGCGGAAGTGCTGGCTGTGGCTGCTGTTGGTCTGATCGCCCTGGTGGCAGTGCTACCACCGTTGCTCAGGAGGCGGCGCGCTGGCTTCGAGGTCGCGCAGTGAGCGTGAGCGCCAGCCGCGGCCGCCGTTCCGTCCGGACCGCCCTCGCTGCCGCTGACGAGCCTCGTGGTGGCGGGCGCCGCCTTCTACGGTTGGGCGTGGGTGATGCAGGACCGCTCGGCGGTGGCGCGAGCGGTGATCTGGATGGACGCGGGGGTCGAGGACCGCTTGCGGTTCGAGTCTGTGCCGATCCTCGCCGGGGACGATGTGCTTGCCTTGCGTGCCCAACGTCGACCGTCAGGTCTTCTTGACCGGCTGCCTCTCTCGGACGGCACCACGATCGAGCTCGAAGACCTGTTGCAGGAGACGCAGACCACCTCCTTCATCGTGCTTCGTGACGACGACATCCTGGAGGAGAGGTATCCGATGGGGGGCGCGCGCGAAGACCTCGTCACGTCCTTCTCCGTGGCCAAGTCCATCCTGTCCAC
This sequence comes from uncultured Actinomycetota bacterium, assembly GCA_963711175.1. Taxonomy (GTDB): domain Bacteria; phylum Actinomycetota; class Actinomycetes; order Propionibacteriales; family Nocardioidaceae; genus Nocardioides. The sequence goes on along the minus strand of CAVQDC010000015.1, from coordinate 181,461 downwards.
CGTGGTGGGGCTCGCCATCGAACGCGGTGAGATCGGAAGTCTTGGCGATCCAGTGACCGACTACGTCCCTGAGCTGCTTGAACGGGACGAGCGGTTCGCCGCCATCACGCTGCGTCACCTGATCACCATGTCCTCGGGCATCCACTACGAGGAGCACAGGCTCCCGTGGAGCGACGACGCGCGGACCTACTACTCGCCCGACCTCCGGAAGACGGCTCTGTCGGTGGAGGTCGAACAGGAGCCGGGCACGCAGTGGCTCTACAACAACTACAACCCGCTGCTCATGGGTCTGGTGCTCGAACGTGCGACGGGGCGCTCGTTGCCCGACTACGTCAGCGAGGTGCTGTGGAAGCCCTTGGGAGCAGAGGGAGACGCCTCCTGGAGCATCGACAGCATGAGGAGCGGGTTCGCCAAGATGGAGAGCGGGTTCAATGCTCGCCCCATCGACTTCGCCCGGTTCGGCTACCTCTTCGCTCACGAGGGCCGCGTCGGCGAACGACAGGTGGTGCCAGCAGACTGGGTCGCCGAAGCGACCGCCGCCGACAGGTCGTCGGACCCCGCGGCCTTCTACCAGTACTGGTGGTGGGTCGACACGGAGCACCCCGGTCGCTTCCTCGCCCGCGGAAACAAGGGGCAGTTCGTCTACGTGGACCCTGCGACGGACGTGGTCGTCGTCCGCACCGGTGTCGATTTCGGTATCGAGAACTGGCCCGAGGTCCTGGCCAGCGTTGTGGACCGGGTGAATGATTCGTCCCCCGTTCCCCCTCGCTGAAGTCAGGCCACGACTCGACAGGACGAGGGAATCCGGAAGTTTCCGGAGTTTGGGGCCCCGAGGAATCAGGCCCGATCCCTCCAAGGGGATCGCGCGTCGAAGCGCCATGCTCGGGCGGCGTCCGGCGGTGTTCTGGAGGTGTTCATCCGCCGACGGGTTACGTCGGCCGTCGGCGCGTGGGAGCGTGGGAGCGTGACGCGCACCCAGACCACCACGCCCGGCTCTGCCCCGCGCCCTTCGCGGCGCACCCTGCTCCAGGCATCGGCCGTCGGCGCCGCGGCCGCGGCTGCGGCCGCCGGACCGGTGCGCGTCTTCGACGCGGCCGCGGCCGAGGCCCCGGCCCACCGGGGGATCTTCGGCTACGGCGTCGCCAGCGGCGACCCCACCGGGGACGCCGTGGTGATCTGGACCCGGGTCACGCCCCCGCGGCGTCGCCGGAGCGACCCGGTGGCGACGCCGGGCAGCGGGCTCGGCGCACCCACCACCGTCCGGTGGGAGGTGGCGCTCGACGACGACTTCACGCGGGTCGTGGCACGCGGCGTCACCCGCACGTCGCCGGACAGCGACCACACGGTGAAGGTCGACGTCACCGGCCTCACCCCCTACACGCGCTACTGGTACCGCTTCCGGGTCGCCGAGCAGACGAGCCCGGTCGGACGCACCCAGACCGCACCGGACGAGGCCGGCCGCACCCACGCGCTGCGCTTCGCACTGGTCTCGTGCAGCAACTACACCGGCGGCTACTTCGCCACCTACCGCGCGCTCGGCAAGCGCGACGACCTCGACTTCGTGCTGCACGTGGGCGACTACATCTACGAGTACGGAAACGGCGCCGACCGCTACGGCCCGCCCGAGCTGGCCGGCACGCGCGATGGCCAGCCCGCCGGCGAGACCCTCGACCTGTCGGACTACCGCCTGCGCCACGCCATCCACAAGGCCGATCCCGACCTGCAGCTGCTGCACGCCCAGCACCCGTTCATCGCGATCTTCGACGACCACGAGGTGGCCAACAACGCCTGGGAGGACGGCGCGGAGAACCACACGCCCGGCGTCGAGGGCGACTTCATGACCCGGCGGCGCGCGGCGTACCAGGCGTACCTCGAGTGGCTGCCCTTCCGGCTGCCCGACCAGGCCGTGAGCCACGACGGCATCCGGTTCTTCAAGCGGTTCACCTTCGGCACCCTCGCCGACCTGTCCGTGCTCGAGACGCGGCAGAACCGCAGTCGGCAGATCGACGTCCCGGGCTTCACCAGCACGGGCGGCGGCTTCATCCCGACCGGAGCCTCTCCCGCCGTCGACGGCGCGCTGGCCGCCCCCGGTCGGCACCTGCCCGAACCGAAGCAGCTCTCCTGGCTCGAGGACGGCCTCGCCGAGCCCAGGGGCTGGCACCTGGTGGGCAACCAGGTGATCCTGGCGCCTATCCGCTTCCCGGGCGCGGTCCTGGGCGCCCCTGCGAACCTCCTGCTGCTCAACTCCGACCAGTGGGACGGCTACCAGGCCGACCAGGCCGCGCTGCTCGCGCGGGCCGGGGACCAGCCCGCCGGCGCCGGTGACCTCGTGGTGCTGACCGGTGACATCCACTCCTCATGGGCGATCGACCTGCCTGCCACCCTGCCCGCGCCGGGCACGGCGGCGTTCGCCGGCACGCCGTACGAGTCCGTGGGGGTGGAGTTCGTCTGCCCCTCCGTCACCAGCGACGGCTTCTACGAGATCGTGCGCGCGGGTCAGCCGAACGTGCCGGCGGAGGCCGTTGCCGCCCAGATCGACGGCCTCGCCCAGTTCCTCGGCGGCTACAACTCCTGGCTGAAGTACCTCAACGGCGTCGGGCACGGCTACGTGCTGGTGGACGTGACGCCCGAGCGCGTGCAGGCCGACTTCTTCCACACGCCGCGGCCCACCACCGCACGTCCGGACCCGCGGCTCGACCCGACGGCGGAGCCGGCGTACGCCCTCAGCTGGCAGACCCTTGCTGGCGCGCGCCGGCTGTCGGCCGCGACGACGCCGATCACCCAGCGCTCCGACGAGCCGCGCGAGTCCGGAGGACGCCGTGGGCGGCAGGACTACCCCCGTCAGGTGCGGCACGCCGACTTCCGCCCCTCACGCCGGACGCCGGACTTCCCGTACGGGCCCGTGGACCTGCGCAGCCTCAAGGACTGACCGCGCGGGCTGGGCATCGGCCCGCTCCACACTCCGTCCACCTGGGGCCACGGCCGTCGTGGGGGGTGAGCGCTGGTTCTCGATCCTGTCGGGGTGCGACGTGTGGCTCAGCCGATGTCGAAGGCGTCGAGATCGAGGTTGCTGGAGGTCAGCCCGTGTGCGGTTCCGTCGAAGTAGATCGACCACGTGCCGGCGCTGAACAACGCGACGTCCTCGTCCTGCACCGTGCCGAGCCCCGGGAGCGTCACGTCCGCGGTGAACGACACGTAGAAGTGGGTCGCATCCACGCGAACCAACCCGTCGAGGTTCGCCGCTGACCCCAGCTTCGCTGCCGACGCGTCCCAGACGCGGCTCATGGCGTGCGCGTCCCAGCGGTAGATGTCGGCGTCATCGGCCGCACCCGCCACGCCCGGGGGGGCCACCGAGGACGTCGTCGAGAAGTAGAGCGTCTGCCCGTCGACGGAGATGGCGTCCACGTCGAGGCCGCTTGCGGTCAGCCCGTGCGAGGTGCCGTCGAAGAAGACCGACCACGTCCCATCGGCGTAGGCCACCACGTCCTCGTCCTGCACGGTGCCGAGGCCGGGAACCGTCACGTCGGTGGTGAAGGACAGGTAGAAGTGCCGCGCGTCGATCACGTCCAGACCGTCGACGTTCGCCGAGGACGGAAGCTTGGCCACCGAGGCGTCGAAAGCGCGCGTGTAGGACGACGCGTCCCACCGGTAGAGATCTGCGTCGTCCGCCGTTCCGGCGGCACCCGGTGGGTTGGAGTTGCCGACGGTGGAGAAGGTCAGCGCCGGTGGAGGCGGGGGCGGCGGACTGGTCACGGTGAGAGTGCCGTCGGCGGTCCGGGTGAGTCCGCCCCCCGTGGCCGTGACGGTGAACGGGTAGTTCCCGGGTGCCGTACCGGTGGTCGCCACGAGCTCGAGGGTGCTGGTGCCGGTCCCGCTCGCGAGGTGGTTCGGGGTGAGCGTCGCATTCGCCACGGTGGTCGCGGGCCCCGCCACGCTCAGGATCACGTCAGCAGAGAACCCGCCCGTCCCCACGGTGTCAGCCCGCCACGAGGCAGCTGCCCCGGGGATCGCCGACGAGGTGAGTGGTGTCAGCAGCAGGCTGAGGTCGGCCGCGGGTGGTGGGGGCGGGGAGAGGGCCGACGCTGCCGTGTAGGCCGCGGTGGCGTCCAGCATTCCGTGGCCGTACGCCTCGTCCACTCCGGCGACCCCGCGATCGGCGGCGGTGGTGGTGATGAGGTCCTGCTGCTCGTCGGCGCTGAGCCACGGCGCGGCCGAGAGCAGCAACGCCAGCACCCCGGCAGCGTGGGGCGCGGCGACCGAGGTCCCGGAGAGGTACTGGAACTGGCCGTAGCGGTCCGCAGTCTCGACGTTCTGCCCCGGGGCCACGAGGTCGGGGAAGGCGCGGGTCCTGCCACCGCAGCTGGACGGTCCTCGGCTGCTCGTGCTCAGCACGAGGCCAGCCGTCGAGACGGACCCCACCGAGAGCGACTCGGGGTAGTTGGCGGGGCTGACACTGCTCGAGGTGGTCGAGCCGAAGTTGCCAGCGGGGAACACCGGCAGGATTCCCGCGGTGCGCAGTGCCCGGACATCCGGCTGGAAGGTCAGGTCGCAGCCGGGCCCCGCGCCCAAGGACCAGGAGGCGTCCACCACGCGGGGAGCATCTGCGGTGGCGGGATTTGCGTCCGGATCCAGCATCCACTGGAAGGCCTGGTGGACTGCGCTGACTGTCGAGCGTCCGGCGTCGTCGAAGACCCGTGCCGCCATCCACGACGCCCCGGGCGCCGTCCCTATCGCGGTCCCGCTGCTGCTCCCGCCGACCATGACCCCGGTGACACCGGTGCCGTGTCCGGTCAGGTCCGTCGGGGTCGTCGGGTGTTGGCCATAGGGGTCGAACCAGCTGTTGGTCCCTCCTCGCCACGAGGAGGCGAGGTCGGGGTGGGTGACGTCCACTCCGCTGTCGAGGGTGCCGACAACGATGCCCGTGCCGGTGTCACCCAGGTTCCACACATCGGGGGAGTGCACGCTGACCTGGTTCGGCGTGGCGGTCTGTGACGGGGTCAGGGTGATCGCGTCCGGCACGACCGACGAGACATCCGGGCGTGCAGCCACCTCGGCGAGGACCTCGGGAGTTGCGGTCAGCACGATGCTGTTGGAGATCCAGAGGCTCGGGCCCACGTGGGCCCGCCCCTGGCGGGTCGCAGTGGTCAGCGATCGGATCACCGGATCCTGCTCGACGTCCGCGATCAGCCGCAACCGAGCCACCACCGTCCGCAGGCGAGCCTTGCGCGTGCCGCGGATCGTCCCGAGGTCGGCGCCACTCTTCAACGTCACCACGACGGTCTGCTGCCGACCGTCCTGCGCGCTGGGTGCGGCGGACGTCGGGGACACCGAGGCCAGGGCAGCGGGGAAGGTGACGGCGAGTGCGATGGTCGCCCCGACCCATCGGCGGGAGATCGTTCTCATGTCAGGCTCGCCTCTCGAGGGTCCAGCTCGGGTACGTCCGCGGGCATGGCGTCGTGCCATGGAGCATCCGCTGCGCGTCGCCGGCGCCGCAGCAGGAGCAGGGTGGCGAGGAGGAGTGCGAGCAGCATCGCGGCCACCGCCGTGGTCACGGCCTGGAAGGTGCCGCCCTCCCCGGCCTTCGGATCGACGGTCCACGAGGTCGACGTCACGGTGTCGGCGGCGTTGGTGCGGTGGACGAGGACGGTTGCGGTCCAGGTTCCTGGGCCCGGCTCGGCCGTGGTGCCTTCATAGCGGTCCGCGTCCGTCAACGCCAAGGGGACCAGGACGTGATCGCCACCTGACCTGAGATCGACGTCGACGCCGGTCACCGGGGCCGGGTCGGGACGGGTGATGGACCGGAGCCTGACGACGAGCCGGCCCGTGGCGGGACCGCCGGGGACCTCCTCGAAGGTGACGTAGAGGCCGTCAGCGCTCTCGGCGTGCACCGTCGTGGGGCGCCGCGCGTCGAGATACTCCTTCGAGGTCGCGGTCGAGGTCACCGCGGCGGCCATCGCCACGGCCAGTGCGAGCACCGCGACCTCTGCGGTCACGGTTGCGGCAAATCGCCGCGGCGAGCTCAGGGTCAGTCGCCACAGTGCTGCGTGCGGCAGCCTCACCCCGGCGCGGAAGACCAGTCCCGGGTGGACGACCGCGGTGTTGAGTGCGGCGAACGCGAGTGCCACCACCATCAGCACCGTCTTGGCCGCCACGCCCGCGCCGTAGACGGTCGTGGTGACAGCGCCGAGGTCGGGCATGTGGTGGCCGGCCTGGATCAGGCCGGTCGCCGTCAGGACCACGGTCGAGATCGCAGCCAGAGGACTGTAGGCGCGCCAGACCGGCCCCTGCAGAACGGCCCGCTCTCCGGTCGCCCGACGCAAGGTCGGGACCAGGGTCAGGGCAAGCACGCCCAGACCACCCGCCCACACTCCCGCCGCGAGCACGTGCGCGGTCGAGGCGAGGGCCACCAGGGTGGAACCGTTGGCCACGGTCGCAGCATGGCCGGCCCAGGCACCGCACCCAGCCGCCACCGCCAGGGCGAGCATGGCCACGGCGGCGGACCGTCGCGGGTGGTCCATCATGCGAAGCCACACGGCACCGGCCGCGACGGCCACGGTCAGAGCGACCTGGCGCGCGAGCCAGAGCCGGCCGGCCGGCGTGTCGATCAGGACGAGCCAGGTCTGGTCCCACCACAGGGCCAGGCCGAAGGTCTGGTCGAACGTGCGGAAGAAGGGGGTCAGGGCTCCCGCCCACCAGGTGCTGAGCACGGCGATGAGGGCGATCGTGCGGGCGCGGCGACGGGCGCGGGCCCCGGCTGTGCGGAGGACCCGATCGCCCACTGTCAGCGCGCCGATGGCGGCCAGCATGCCAGTGAGGTCCACCCACCTCACGAGGGTCAGGGCAGACGGGGGGATCTGCGATCCTCGTGAGGCGGGGGTAGCAGGGCGGAGACCCGCGCCGAAGACGAGGGTCCCGCTGGTGGTGTGGCCGTCGTCGAGGGAGAAGACGCGCCAGTCGAGCTGATAGGTGTCGCGCGCCAGGGGGTCGGTCCGGATCTCGATGACAGTGGTGGCCCGTGGCCCGGAGACGGTGGCGGTGGGCACGATGGAGCCGTCCTGGGTGTGCAGCACGAACGAGCTGGAGGCGGCGGCGACCGGCTCGCCGAACCACATGGTCAGGGTGGTGCGGCCGACGGGGACGACAGCTCCGTCGAGGGGGTCGGAGCGTTGCAGCTCGCTGTGTGCCTGGGCCGCCGAGGGGACCAGGATCGCCAGAAGCAGCGCGGCCAGGACCACCGCTGCCCCCCGCACGGCCCCGGAACCCCGTTGTGGCGTCATCCCTGCATCTCCAGGTGCTCCTGCCGCGCGTCGCCGATCACGAGGGTGACGAGGTCGCCCTTGTCCAGAGCACCGCCGGAGTTGGCCATCAGGAAGAAGTAGGTGCCACCCAGCTGCAGCTCGGTGCCGTGGTGGTGGGGAGGCGTCGACATCACGAGCGTCTGTCCGGTCTCTTCGGAGACCAGCGCCGGGGACAGGTCAGGGTCGTGCACCAGCGGCGCCGCCTTGTCGGGGTCGACCACCTGGTAGCGCAGCTCCACGAGACCGCCGGCCGCGGTCACTGCCAGGAGGTCGATGTCGATGCCGTAGCGCGCCGCCATCTCGTCGGCGTCGACGAGCGTGGTGCCGTTGCGGACGTCGGAGGCGAGGTGCTGCCTCCACGCCTGGACGGAGACGCCGACGGTGATCATCACCAGGACGGCAGCCAGGGCGACCAGGCGACGCCGACGGCGCGAGCGGGTCGGAGCGGGAGGGGGAGCTGGAGCGGCGGCCTCTCGGGCCAGGGTCTCAGTGGTCACGGCGGCATTCCTCGGTCGAGTGGACCGCAGGCCGGGCCGGATGGGGGACCGGCTCGGCCTGCGGGGGTTCAGGGCAGGTCGAACGCGTCGATGTCGCTGTTGTCGGCCGTCAGACCCTTGGTTGCGCCGGTGCCGTCGAAGTAGACCGACCACCGTCCGGCGTTGTAGGCGACCACGTCCTCGTCCTGCACGTTCCCCAGTCCTGGCAGCGCGGTGTTCGTCGGGCTGAAGGACAGGTAGAAGTGCGTGGCGTCGAGGAACTTCAGTCCGTCGACGTCGGAGCTCGGCATCGTGTACGGCGCCTGCGAGGCGTCGACGACTCTCGTGGAGGTCCCGCTCACAGTCGTTCCGTCGAACCGGTAGATGTCGTTGCTGGCCCCGGCGGGCAGCCCCACCCCGGTCGGGCGAGTGGTGCCGTTCACGGAGTAGTACAGCTTGCCGCCGGCGACGCTGACCGCATCGACGTTGACACCGTTGGCGCCCAGGCCGTTGCCGGAGCCGTCGAACACCATCGTGTAGCGCTGGGTCGAGGGGTTGTAGGAGACGACGTCCTCGTCGGCGGCCGTGAAGTTCGGGCCGGTCGGCGGGGCCAGCGAGGCATTGGCGGAGAACGACAGGTACACGTGGGTGGCGTCCACCGCGGCGTAGCCGTCCACGTTGGCCGGACCGGCGTAGACCGGAGCCGTCACCATGGCCGTCCCGTTCCACCGGTAGACGTTGTTCGCGATCCGTCCGGACGCGTTGCCCACGGTGGAGAAGGTCAGCGGTGCGGTCACCGGAACGGCGATGTTGACGGTCGCTCCCCAGTTGCCCGCCGCGTCCTTGGCGCGGGCCTTGACCGTCACGGTGCCCTCAGGCAGCGCCGAGGTGTCGAACGTGCTCGACGCCGTCCATGGTCCGGTGCCACTCACCGTCATCGCTGTCCCGTTGCCGACACCCGGGTCGGTGCCGAGGAAGAACTCGGCCGCGGCGACCGAGGTGGCGTCGTTGGCGGTCACGGTGAGGGTCACCGACCTGGCGCCCTGGGTGGGCGACGGGCTGGCTGCGCCGTTGGTCAGCACGGGTCCGGCCTTGTCGACGACCAGGACGGTCGACGCAGTCGCTCCCCAGTTTCCGGCCGCGTCCTTGGCCCGCACCCAGACCGTGTGCGATCCGTTGCTCAGGGCTCTGACAGTGGTCAGCGGGATGTCCGCGTAGCCACCCTCCTCCGGGTCGTTGAAGGACCCGTCGACCGCCCGCAGGGGGACGCCGGTGCCGATGGCGCCGACGGTGTCGATGAACATCTCAGCAGCCGCGATCGGGCTCTGGACCCCGTTCGACAGCGGGTCCTTGAGCTGGGTGGCGTTGAGGCGGATCGAGCTCGTCCCGTTGCTGAAGGGGACCAGGCCGTTGGTCGGGTTGGGGCTGACGAACAGCCCCGCGCCGCCCGTCACCTGCGGAAGGGTGGTGTCGACATCCACGGTGGCGTCGAGTGCGGCGCCCCAGTTGCCCTGGGCATCCTGGGCGTGGACGAAGACAAGGTGGTGCCCCTCGGACAGCAGGTTGACGGCCGCTTGGTCGATGGTCCCGTCCAGGCTGGCGACCGGAGCCTGCTGGTTGACGTTCATCGTCACTCCCTCGCCGTCCGTGCCGACCGTGTCGAGGAAGTACTCGGCCGCAGCGACGTCGGAGTTCCCGGATCCCGAGTCGTCAGCGGTGGCGCTGATCCGGACCGCGCCGCCGTCGTGGCGGACCACTCGCGGGGACAGTGCCAGCGCGGACGTGGTCGGGCCACCTGCATCAGCGCCGGTGACGAGCACCGAGCTGAGCGGTCCCCAGTTGAGCTCCGCGTCCTGGCCACGGACGTAGAAGACGTGTTCTCCGGCCGGCAGGCTGACCGGCGCCGTGGCGTTCCGGGTGGCGCCGCCCGCTGCGAGGGTCATGGAGGCGCCCGTGCCCGGGTCGCCGACCACGTCGAGGAAGTACTCGACAGTGGATACAGTGCTCCCCCCGCGCTCGGCGTCGTCGACGTGGGCCGAGAGGCTGCCGGTGAGGAACGCGACCTGGCTGGTCACCGGACCGGTGGCGTCGCCGTCGGCGGGCACGCCGGTCACGTCGACCGTGGTGAGCATGCCACCCACTCCGGCGGCCGTGCGGTTGGTGAGGCTCTGGCTCGCGTCGTAGACGGTGAGGCTGGTGTCCTGGGCTGCCGCACCCGGCACTGCCACGAGCGCGTCGGCGGACTCACCGGGTCCGAACGTCTGCGCCACGTAGGTGCGCGGGAAGTCCAGCTTGCTGCCGTCCATCCCGACGACCTGCTGCGAGGCGCCCAGGACGCCCATCGAGTGGTAGGTGACGCCCGCGTTGACATAGCGCAACAGCACGGTGTGTCCGCCGGCAGTAGCGATCGGGGTCGTGGCCGGGTAGGCCCTGCCGTTGATCAGTGAGTAGCGCGGGACGTACTTGCGCATGTCGAAGCTCGCCGGGTTGGACGACAGGTTGAGCGCAGGGTCGATCTCGCCGAGCACGAGCACCGCGTCGTCGTCGTACGCCGAGGCCGCGTCGTAGGCCTGTCCTCCTGCCGCAGGCCGGACGACCAGGGCCCCGTGCAGGCCCATCGCAGTCTGGTACTGCGTCCCGGTGCCGTTGGTGTCAGCGGGACCCGTCTTCAACACCGGCGCCGCCTCGTAGAGGAAGGTGCCGGCGTGCGAGGCGGTGAAGGTGTACGTCGTGGTGGTGGGGGTTGCGATGGTGCCGGACGCAGCTCCGGTCCGGTCGAGCGGCATCTGCTGGCCCTGGAAGAACAGCGCCGTCCTGGCGCCGAGGGTGTTGTGCAGCGTCACGGTCACGGTGTCGCCCTCGGTCACCGCGATCGTCGGGCCGCCGGGGGCGGTGACCGGAGCGTTCGTGAGGGAGTAGCCCCACACCGGCACGGACACGCTGTTGGGAAGGGTCGTGCTGCCCGCAACCGCATAGAGGTCGATGGCCTGGGTCGCGGCCTGGGCCGGCGTCGAGGGAACGACCAGCAGGGCAACGGCCACGATCGACACGATGGATGCAGCAGCCGCGCTGCGGGCGGGCCTCTGGAGCTTGCTACGTGGAGACATCGTCGTCACGCCCTTCACTTGCAGTCGTAGTGGCCGGGCGGATCGATCCGCATGTATGTGATGGGACCGGTCATGTTGGCGCCCCACGACGTGATCTGGAACAGCGCGTGATTGTGGCTGATGATGTAGTACTCACCGCACTGGTTGAGCGTGGGCGTCCCGGTCGGGAGCGTCTCCTGACGGCCCAGGTAGGGGCTGCCGCTGTAGAAGGTGCCGATGAACGAGTTGGCGAGGTTGGGCGTCGTGACGGTCACCGGGTTGGTCGCGCTGTAGTCCTCCGCGTCGTGCCAGGAGAACCGCACGTCCCAGGTCTGGCCGGGCCCGAGGTTGATGTCGAACTTCTCCATCGACAGGTCCTGCCCAGTCGGGCCCTCCAGCTGGTGGCCGTCGCGTCCGATCACGAGACCGTTGTTGCCGTGCGGGTGGAAGGGGAAGTCCTCGGTGCCGACGTTGAGGTAGCGCGCGAGTGCCGGCTCGTCCGGCATGATCTCGGCGAGCGCGCCGTAGGGCTGGGTGGGGAGCCAGGAGGCGCCGTTGTCGGCGATGCTGTCGGGGAACCCTCGGCCGTTGATCAGCCAGTAGCGCGGGTGGTAGTTGTCGATGTTGAAGCTCTTGCCGAGCTCGACGCGCTGGTGCTGGTAGGGGTCGATCTCCGAGAGCAGGACCATGAACTCGCGGTTCGGTGTGAAGTCGCTGTCCGCGGAGTCGTAGGCCTGGTGGGGCTGTCCCGCCGGACGGACGATGATCGAGCCGAACAGGCCCATCCGGACCTGCTTCTCCGGGTTGGTGCCCGACTCGTAGAGGTAGGTGCCGGGGTGGCTGGCAGTGAAGGTGTACGTCACGGAGCCCGTCTGCGCGGCAGCCGTGGTGCCCAGCGAGGTGATCGTGCCACCACCGTTGCGTTCCGGTGTGGAGACGATGCCGTCTGCCAGCACGCCCTCCTGCCCGGGGAAGACGATGGACGTCGGGTCGGGAAGCGTGTTGTGCAGGATGATGGTGACCTGGTCACCGGCCTCGACGCAGAGCACCGGCCCGGGGTGCTGGAACCCGTCGAAGCCGTGGGAGTAGCCCCACATGAAGGCGGTGTTGCCGTCGGGGAGGCTGATGTAGCCCGTGTCGGTGGTGAGGTTGAAGATCGGCTGGCCCGGCACCCCGCCGTCGCTGGGTGTGCAGACGATGCCGACCTTCGGAGCGGTGGCCGGTGGCGCGCCGATTGCCGTGGTCTGAGGGGTGAGAGCGGCCGTGGCGAGCCCGAGGGCGGCGGCAGAGAGGAGCGCCGCAGTGCGACGGACCCCGAGTCGTGCCTTCAGAGAGGCGATGAAAGTGCTCATGATCAGACCCCCAGGTCGTTCGGGTAGGACTGGGCCGCGACCGTGCCGGCTGGGTGGACCCGGATCTCGGTGGCCTGGCCACCGAAACCGCCCGGTGCGAGGTTGTTGGAGCGCAGGAAGTTGCGGTTGTAGAGCATGTAGGTGTCGTACGCACCGGGTCCTCGGTACGCCGGGGCCGTGAACAACGCGTCATAGCTCTCGCCGGGACCCATGTTGATCGTCTCGGTCTCGTAGGACGTGTCCGTCCCGTCGCGACCCAGCATGGGAGTCGCGTCCCGGCCCACCACCCGCATCGGAATCCCCGAGAGCGTCATCGCCGACTCGCGGAAGCCGAGGTTGGCGAATCGCAGCGCCACCCGATCGCCTGCGTTGCAGGTGATCAGGGACGAGTGCGGCTGGTACTTCAGCTCCGGGTGACCCTGAGGTGCGATCAGGTCGCCGTCCGGGCCGACGACCTGGTGGAACGGGTCGATCGACCCGTTCGGCGCGAGGGTGTCGGGGTAGACCCGACCGTTGAGCAGGGCGAAGTCCGCGTGGTAGTCGCTCCACTCGGGCAGCTGGATGTGGGCGTCCGCCCAGTGCGCCTCGGCCCAGACCTCGGAGCAGAACATCGCGAACTCGCGGTTGAACTGCGTCGAGCGAGCGGGCGGGGTGCCGGTCGGGTCGTTGTAGAGGTAGTTGTCGCCCTTGAGCGGCCGGACGAACACAAGACCGGTCATGCCCATGTGCACGTGCTCCACGTCCTCGACGTGGCAGTGATACATGTACGTCCCCGGGTCCCTCGGGCGGTAGGCGTAGGTGAAGCTCCGGCCGGCGGGGACCGAGACCGATCCGCTCGGCTCGCCGTCGAAGAACGGGATGACGTTGCGGAAGCCGTGCCAGTGCAGGGTGTGTGCGTCGAAGAGGTCGGGCCGTAGCTGCAGGCCGAGGTTGGTCAGCTGCACCTTGAAGTCGACCGGGTGGGCCGGGTCGTACTGCTTGGCCCAGAACAACGGAGCCGAGTGCTGGGCCTTGTACTTCTGCGCCAGCCTCTGGGTGGCGTTCAGTCCGGTCAGGTTGCGGAACCCGAAGATGTAGGTCGTCAGGCCCGCAGGTGCCAGCACGTCGGGGTGGAACGGTGGGATCGCCGGGGTCGGCGGCAGGTGGATCCAGCCGTCGGTGCCGCCGAGGTAGAGGTCCGCCGTGTCGTCCACGGCTGCCTGAACCGCCTCGGGGAAGAGGCTCTTGCCGGCCCAGGCGACAGAACCCAGCGCGGCGGCACTGCCGGTCAGCTTCAGGAGCCTGCGTCGGTCGACCCGCATCTGGTCCATGGCCATACCCCCTACGTTCCGGATCTCGTCGGTCGGCTTGTTGTTCATCGGTTCACCTGGTTCTTCTGGCCCGGTACGGGTCTTACGGGATGTCGAACGCGTCGACGTCGGCGGCGGCGGCGGACAGCCCGTGGGCTGTTCCGTCGAAGTAGTTCGACCACGTGCCGCCGTTGTTGAACACGACGTCCTCGTCCTGCACCGCTCCCAGGCCCGGCAGGGTGGTGTCGGGTCGGAAGGAGAGGTAGAAGTGCGTCGCGTCGACCCGGGCGTAGCCGTCCACGTTGGTCGAGCTCGGCACCCCGTTGGCGGTGGCGTCCCACACTCGGGTGAAGGGCGCGGTGGCGGCTGTCGCCGTGCGGCTTACCGAGTAGATGTCGGAGTCGTCTGCGGCGCCGCCTCCGGTCAACCGCGGCGGGTTGGTGTTGCCCGCAGTGGAGAAGTAGAGCGTGGTGCCCGCCACGCTGATCGCGTCGATGTCCTGGGCCGCCGAGGTGAGTCCCCGGCTGGTGCCGTCGAACCACACCGACCAGGTGCCGTTGTTGTAGTAGACGACGTCCTCGTCCTGCACCGTCCCCGCTCCGGGCACCGCTGTGGTGGTGGAGAAGGAGGCGTAGAAGTGGGTCGCGTCGACCCGGTCGTAGGCGTCGATGTTGGCCGTGGCCGGGAGCCGGCTGGTGATCGGCAGAGCCGTGACGTCCAGCTCCCGGGTGGTCGTGGTCCCGTTGAAGGAGTAGAGGTCGGCGTCGTCGGCCGTCCCGGCGACACCGCCCGGGTTCGCGTTGCCCAGGGTGGAGAACACCACCGGCCCGTTGCCGTTGCCCGCGGGCGGCGGCGGAGGCGGGGGCGGGGGCGGATTGACCGTGGTCCCGGGAAGCGAGAACGCGTCGACGTCCTGGTTGTTGCTGGTCAGTCCGGCGGCCGTGCCGTCGAACCAGACCGACCAGGTCCCCGCGGCGAGCTCCACGACGTCCTCGTCCTGCACTGCGCCGGCGCCGGTGAGCGTGGTGTCGGTCGAGTAGGAGGCCAGGAAGTGCGTGGCGTCCGTGTAGACGAGCGAGTCCATGTTCGCGGTGCCGGAGACCGACACGGCACGGTTGACGTTGTTGGCTCCGGTCCAGGCGTAGATGTCGTTGACGTCGCCGGTCAGACCGGTCCGCAATGTGGTGGTGGAGTCGACGGAGAAGTAGAGGGTTCCGCCGACCACGCTGATCGCATCGAGGTCGATGCCGGTGCTCAGGCCGCGGGCACTGGCGTCGAAGTACGTCGACCAGGTGCCGTTGTCGAACTCCGCCACGTCCTCGTCCGCCACTGCCAGGTCGGGACCGGGTCGAGCGATGGTGAGGTTGTCGGCGAACGAGACGTAGAAGTGGTTGGCATCGACCATGCTCAGCCCGTCGATGTTCACCCCCAGCAGGGGGAGTCCGAGATCACCCACCTGGGCCTTGTGGCGGCTGAAGGCCCCGTTGTTGTAGCGCAGGACGTCTCCGGCGAGGCCGGGGATCGGCGACCCGCTGAGACCGGCCGTGGAGAAGAAGAAGTCCTTGGTCGCAGGGGGCGGCGTGGTGGGGCTCTTCGAGGAGCCGAACTCGTCCGAGCCGGCGTCGATTCCACCGAGAGCCGGGCGGACCTCGTCGTCGATGTCGGTCGCGGGCGCGGTCACGGTGCCCTTGGTGGCGGCGCCCAGGTTGCAGGCGGGGGAGGTGCAGGTCGGCGGCGTGCCGGCCAGGTGGTAGTCACCGAGCTGGTTGGCCGGGGCCTCGACAGCGACCAGGGTGGCGTCGACGAAGGCAGGGTTCTGGCGCCAGGTGGCGAAGGACACCGAGGTGTCGTACGGCTCGATGACGCCCGGGTTCGCCGTGCTGTTGCTGGCGCTCGTCGCGTACGGGTGCTGCCCGGCGTCCTGCTGGACCACGGAGCTGGTCGGCGTCAGCTGGGCGTTCGTCTCGAACAGGCCGAGGTCCCAGTGCTCCACCGGTGTCGCGTCACCGGCCAGGCCGATCCCGGTGACGGTCGTCCCGGCGCGGGTGCCCGCACGGTTGTCCCAGAAGATGTTGTTGAACAGGACCGGGTCGCTGTAGGCCTTGGCGCTGGTGGGAAGGGTTGCCTGCAGCTGGTCGCTGTTCAGCGAGGTGGCGACACCGGCCGGGGCAGGCGTGCCGTCGGAGGTCACGGCTGTGGCGGTGGTGGTGTTCTTCATGATCGTGTTGTTCACCAGACGCACGTTGGGTGCGTCGTTGATGGCCACGCCTGCGCCCTCGTGGGTCGAGACGTTGTTCACGATCGTGTTGTTGGTGACGTTCATCGGGTAGTTGCCGGACATCAGGAACCGGATGCCGCCGCCGTCGTCGTTGGACAGGTTCCCCTGGATGAGGTTGTGGTCGATGTCCACCGCACCTGTGCCGGGGGACAGCGCATTCGGGTCGGCGGGGAGCGCCCCGGCGATCATGATGCCGGCGCCCTCGTCGTTGGAGTTGTTGAAGTAGATGCGGTTGTGGTGGATCTTCCCGCCGGGGCTGGAGCCGTAGACGCTCACTCCGGCGCCGTACTCGAGGGAGAAGTTGCCGCAGATGTCGTTGCCGGAGACCTCATAGCCGTCGCTGCCGCCGAAGAGGCCGACCGCGCCTGCCAGGTTGGTGCCGGCGTTGGAGATCAGCCGGTTGTCGGCGATCCGCACGCCCTCGTTGTGCTGGTTGGCATCCGGGCCCGCCAGGTCGGGAGTCCCGATCCGGATGGTGCCGTAGCCGCCGCCGTTGTTCTCCACGACGTTGTTGGTGATCTGCAGGTTCTTGACGTAGGCGTTGGCGAAGACGGCTCCTCCCTGCGTGGTGATGTTCGCCGGGAGACCCGTCGGCAGGCCAGTCAGGTCGTTGATGTTGCCCGGGAAGCCCTGCTGGTCGCCGCCCTGGATGTCGAACCCGTCGACGGAGGCGTGGAAGGAGCCGCCGAAGTTGCGCGCCTGACCGGACTGGTTGCCGGCGCCGGACGAGGCGAGGAGGTAGATGGCCTCACCGTCACTGACGTTCTGGTTGCCGTCCCAGGTGAGTCCGCCGACCCTGGTGTACCAGTCGGTCGCCAGGGTGGTGTCGCCGGCGAAACCGCTGGCGTTCAGCACGGTGCCGGGCACATAGGTCGTGCCCTGGAAGCCGCCGGGCCCGACGCCCTGGAGCTTGACCGGCGACGCGACCACCAGGTTCTCGAAGTACTCGCCGCGCGGGTTGCCCCCGGTGTTCGTGCTGGGCGTGCCCGCAGTGGCGTTGCCGGGGTAGACGACGACCAGGTTGCCGGCCGTCCCGACGTTGTTGTAGGCCGCGTCGAGCGCGCCCTGGATCGTGGCGTACTGCTTGCCGGGGCCGACCTCGCGAACGGTCGGGTTGTAGCCCGATCCGGTCACGTGGAAGGTCAGCCCGTTGACGGTGTGCTCACCGTTGTTGGCGGTGACCACGAGCGACTGGGCGCCGACCGTGGTGTTCGCAGGGACACTCACCTGGATGGTCGTGTTGCTCCAGGCGGTCGTCGGCAGCGGAGTCCCACCGAGCGTGACCTGGCCGACGCCCTTGGACGCGCCGAAGCCGGTGCCTTCGATGGTGAAGGAGCCACCTGTACTGCTGCTCAGGTTGGGCTTGGAGACGGCGAACAGCTGCGGGACGACTGCGTCGACCGGGCAGGAGACCGCGACGTTGAGACCGGTGGTCGGCGAGGCCAGGATCGACCCCACCTGCGTCGGGGCCAGGTCGGTGGGGATGGTGACACCGGGCATCGCCTCGAACTCGGTGGCGATGGTGCGGTAGCGCGGGTTGTAGTTGGCATTGACCGCGCCCGGGATGCCCGGGTCGTTGCCCACGAAGCGGTACATCCCAGTGCACACGCCAGAGGGGGTGGGGCAGCTGATCTTGTCCGTGGAGGGCAGCAGCGTCTCGTAGAAGCCGTTGAAGTCGGACTCCAGGGTCTGGACGAGGCGGTTGTTGAAGTCGTAGACGCCGATCGGCGCGAACGGAACGCCGGGCTTCTCGCCGTACAGCACGCTCCGCGGGTCGGTGCCGTAGTTGATGTCGTCCACGATGAGGCCGGCCAGGCGCGAGGGGATCGGCACGTCGGTGAACAGGTTGAACATCGGGACGATCGACTTGCCGTTGTTGAGCGAGACCAGCTTGGTGTCGCACCTCGGCTTCTGCTGTCCCTCGTAGGGCGAGCCGCCGATGTCGAGGAAGGTCGGGTTGTCGACGGGGCTCGAGGCGGCCACGGTCACGCCGGCGGGGGCGCCGTTGGAGCCGTCACCAACGACCTCGCCATATCCATCGGTGCCGTCGCCAGCCACGTCGACCGTGTGCAGCGCACCCGCACAGGCCGGCGGCGGGACCTGCGGGACGATCTGGTCGCCGTGGGCGATGTTGATGTCCTCCTCGCTGGTCACGTTGTAGAGAGGCTTGTGGGTGATCTTGTCGTCCGGGATGGCGAGGGAGACCAGGTAGTCACCGGCTCCCAGCGGCTCGAAGGTCCCGCCGGTGCAGACGGGGTTGGCCGGGTCGCTCGCGTCGAGGGTGCCGGTGCAGGCGTCGCCGAATCCGTAGTTGCCGTCGACGGCCGCACCGAAGTTGGCGTCGGCGGTGCCCTGGTCGGTGCCGTAAGGCCCGTACTGGACGCTCTGCAGGATCGCCGAGATGCACTCGCCGTCGGTCTCCTGGTTGGGAGCGAGCACGTCCTCGTCGAAGGCGCCGGGGTTGTCGACGCGGTGCACGAGCGGCTTGCCGTCCACGTCGCGGGCGGTGCAACCGGTCGGCCGGCTCCAGTGCTCGGAGACGTAGGTGTTGAGGAGGTCGCCCTTGGCGTAGGAGCCGTCGGGGGCCAGCTCGTAGTAGCCGTCCTCGTCGCACGGTGCGTCGGCGTGGGTGCCGCACTCGATGGGTGCGTTCAGGTTCACCGGGATGTCGGAGATCCCGGGCTGCCAGTCCTCCGCCGCGGCGTAGCGCGGGTCGAGCTCGTTGCGGGTGGTGTCATAGCTGAGCGAGCCGACGATGCCGCCGTTGCGGGGGTCGATGCCGTTGCTGCCGGTGGGGTTGTAGGCGTGAACGCCCCAGTCCATCGTGCCGCTGAGCCCGATCATGTTGAGGACGCTGACATCCACGCCCGCGCCCTTGACCGTGGTCGGGGTCGGCTGGTTGTCGGCCTGGTAGGTGACACCGGTGGTGAAGAAGGAGTCGTTGTAGGCCTCCATCACCATCCACGCGGCGAGCGGGTAGGCGCCCTCGAAGGAGTAGTGGCCGTTCGCGTCGGTGACCGCCGTGGTCGAGCCTCGGTCCATCAGCGAGTTGTCCTGCTTGCGCAGGGTCAGGGTGAAGTTGGAGATGCCGGTCTCGCCGGGGTCCTTCTTGCCGTCGCGGTTGGTGTCGTTGAAGACGTAGCCGTCGAGCGGGGTCCACCAGCCGTTCAGGGGGAGCTGGCCCATCGTGACGGCCTCGCCGTTGCGCACGGTGACGTTGACCAGGGTCAGGATGTAGTTCTGCGGCTCGTCCCACCAGCTCAGGGTGTAGTCGCCGTCCGGTACGTGGGGGATGGTGAAGCTCCCGTCGGCCGCGCCGCGGCCGACCCAGACCGCCTGGTCGCCGTTGTTGAGATCCGCGAGCGACAGCACCGGGTTCGGGATCGGCTTGTCGGTCTTGGAGCCGGTCAGCCCGTTGAAGAAGTTGGCGTCGCCGCCCTTGGGCGGGGTGTACTGCTTGACCCCGACGACGACGCCGCTGATCGAGCCGGGCGCTGTGCTGCCCAGGGTGTTCTTGGGCTGGACAAAACCGAACTGTGGGGTCGGCACTGGCTCGCCGGCCACGGTGGCCTCGGTGTCGAAGCCCGTGGCGCCTTCAGCGAGCCAGGTGTCGAAGTCGTGGTTGCCCTCGAGGGTCGTGGTCTGGATCCAGTCCGTCCCGTCAGGGGGTTGCACGGTGGTGGTGTAGCGGTTGGACCCCAGGTGAGGGATCACCAGCATTCCGGTCTTGTCCGCGAAGCACTTGCCGCCGACCGTGGCCACGATGGGCGCGCCGTCGGCGTCCAGGGCTTGGGGGTCGATCGTGTAGTCAGCATCCGGGCCCGTGTTGTTCTCGCCCTCGTAGGTCGTGCAGAGCGGGTTGCCGTAGACGTCGGTCGTCACCTCGCCGAGGGTGTCGTTGATGTGCCCCTGGAAGCCCGGAGGGAAGTCGGTGGGCATCTCGCTGTTGTCGATGGCTCCGTTGGTGGTGGCCTCGTCCTGGTAGACCTGCGCGCGCAGGGTGGCGTCGGGCAGCGGATCGGGTTGGACCTCGACGATGACCGGGTCGCTCGTGGTGAACGGCACGGTGAAGTGGGTGCCGTCCAGCTTGTAGCCGTCGGCGAGGACCGAGATGAGGTACTTGCCGTCCGGCAGGTCGAGGCCGGCGGCCAGGTCGGCCTCGGTGCCCTGGGCGACGATCGGTGCTGTGGTGTGGGGGAGCTCACGGATCGAGGGCCAGTCGCAGTTGGCGGGATAGTTGACGGCCGAGGCGGCGCACGGACCGGTCGGCGTGCGCTGTGTCGTCGAGCCGGTGTTGTCCTCGTTGATGAGGAACTTGTAGGACGTGACCGGGTCGCCCTCGTGCACCCCGGCTCCTCCGAGGGCCTGAGGTTCGGTCCGGGCGCTCTGCACCTCCACGTTGAGCGTGTTGCTCGGTGCCGCGCTCGCCTTGGGCAGAGGCAAGGTCACCAGCAACGCTGCAGTCAGAGCGAGCACCGCCATCCTGGCGGCGGAGCGTCGCGTGCTGTCCGGGGGCGCGGCCACGGCCGCACCTTGTCCACGGGAGCCGATGGTGCTCATCGCCGTCGATGCACTGATCCACTGTCCACGCATGTGCCTCACCCCTTGCCGATCGGGCACTGTCGCGATCAGTGTTGGGTGGTTCAAGCTGACGGGGCCGTGGATGACGAACTGGTCATGTAGACGTCATGGAGCACTCACCGCAGCGTCGGAGAGTGGGACGCTGCGCCCGTCACGCTCCCGTCATGCGCCGGTCGTGGTCCCCCGGGCCGTGGGCTGACAGGCACGAACAGCACGAACAGCACGAACAGCACGAACAGCACGAACAGCACAGGCAGCGCCGCGCCGGCTCAGGCAGGCGTGCGTCCCGTAGCGACCAGGGTGCCGAGCGTCACCGGCGACGTCGTGCCGTCGTGCACACTGCCGCCTGCCAGAACGTTGCGGTTCGCGGGATGCGTCGTGTCGACGGGAATCACCATGAGGAGCAGCGCTCCTCCCTCGGCCGACGTGCCGGCCACCAGGTGGCCGGCACGGCTGCGCACGACCTCCTGCACGATGCTCAGGCCGAGGCCGCTCTCGGAGTGCTGGCGCTCGTCGGCGTCGTCGTCGATCAGCTGGAGGCCACGCCTGTCGAGGGCGCGCGCCTGGTCGGGGGTCATGCCGGGACCTGAATCGGCCACGCCGATGCACACGGTGTCCCCGACGCGGAAGCCCACCAGACGGATGGTGCCCTCCTGGGTCGTGTAGCGAAGTGAGTTCTCGATCAGGGTGTCGAGGCACGCGCGGAAGCGGTGCGGTGAGCCGCGGAACCATCCGACGCGGGCATCGAGCAACCAGGTGCGATCGGCGACCATCGACCAGCGCTCGAGCGTCTGCTCCAGGAGGGCATCCACGTCGACCGGGCGCAGGGCGTGCTCCTCCTGCATGCGCATCATCCGCAGGAGACGTTCGCTCGCCCGGCTCAGCCGGTGCAGCTCGTCGCGGGCGACCTCGAGATCGGGGCGCCCACCGAAGGGTTGCGGCCTGGCGAGGACGAGGTCGAGATATCCGCTCGCCACGGTCAGGGTGGTCTTGATCTCGTGGGAGACCAGCCGTGCCGTGTGCTCGCGCGCGTGGGCACGGCTGCGTTCCTGTCGCCGGATCCGGTTGAGGGAGGCCAGCGCGGACTGCCGGCGGCTGACGTGCCAGATCATCAGGAGCACCAGCTGGCACATCAGCGGGATCTCCGCGGTCTCCTCCAACGGCAAGACCCCTTGCCACGCCCTGCCCAGCAGCACCAGTCCCGTGATCGCGGCGTAGCCGACGACGGCCGCGATGGCCCAGCGCAACGGCCAGGGGTGGAGCCCGAAGATCACGCCCAGCGCGACCCAGCCCAGGTGGAACGGGACGGTCTCACCGCCGGGGAAGGAGACCATGAAGTAGGTGCACCCGGTGGCGAAGACCAGCCAGACCCAGAAGCTGGTGCGGACGGCTCGGTCGGGTCGGGTCTCACTGCCCAGGTCAGGTCGCATAGAAGCAGTACCCGACTCCGCGCACGGTCTCGACGGGCAGGGCGCTCAGCTTGTGCCTGATGCGGCGCATGCACGCCTCGACCACGTTGCTCCCCGGGTCGAAGGCCAGACCCCACACGTCGTGCAGCAGCTCCTCGCGGCGACACACGTCACCGCGCCGTTGCATCAGGTGTGCCAGGAGGGAGAACTCCCTGGGGGTCAGCACGACGTCCATCCCATCGATCATGGCCCGGCGTCGATCCAGGTCGAGCCGCACTCCTCCGGCTTCGACGTAGCGATGGTCGTGGGCCTGACCCGGAGCCTGGCCGGGCGACACGGACACCGCCGTGTGGCGCCGGATGCGTGCGATGAGCTCCACCATGTGGAAGGGCTTGCCCACGAAGTCCACCGCGCCCCGATCCAGCGCTTGCACCCGAGCACCGACGTCCGAGACCGCTGACAGCACGATGACCGGCGGTGTTGCGGGTCGGCTGCGCAGGGTCGACAGCAGCTGAAGCCCACTGATCCTCGGCATCACCAGGTCCAGCAGGACGAGGTCGACGTTGTCGCGGTCCAGCACGTCCAGCGCCGCCTGACCGTTGCCGGCCGTGACGACCTGGTGTCCCTCGTCGCCCAGACAGCGGGACAACAAGGTGAGCACACGCACCTCGTCGTCGACTGCCAAGATCCTGGACATACCCAGACCCCCCACCAAAAGACCACCCCGAGTCTGTCCTGAAGTCTTCATCCACGCCCGTGGGATGGCTAGAGGTTGCCCCGCAATTGACCAATTTCTGTGAGAACCGGACTAGTCAGGACCCTGGGGCCCTCCCGGCACGCGGGGCCCGCCCGGTCAGCGGATCGTCAGCGTCGCTGTCGTGACGCAGACCGCGGCACAGATCGCTCCCCAGCCGGCGAGCTTGAGCAGCGGCACCTGCACATCGTCGGCGCGGCAGCGTTGCAGCCACAGCAGGGTCGCGAGGGAGGCCCACGGCGTGACCAGCGCGCCGGCGTTCACGCCGACCAGTGTCGCGACCAGACGGCGTACGTCGTCCGCCGCGGACGGCTCCACGGCGAGGTAGGCCGGGAGGTTGTTGACGAGGTTGGCGGCCACCGCGGAGGCGCCGGACAGATGGAGGAGGTCGAGTGGCCCGGTGCCGGTGCCGACCGCGGGTGCGAGCCAGTCGAGGAGGCCCTCGGCCTGGGCCACCCGGAGCAGACCGGCGACGACCACGAAGGCACCCGCCATCAGCCACGGCGGCCGGACCTCGCGCACCAGCTGCGGGGCCCGCCACAGGGTCGCCAGGAGCAGCACCACGGCGGATGCCAGCGCCACGACGGCGGGCTGCACGCCGACCGCGAACAGGGGACCGATCGCCACCGACACGACACCTGCGATGAGGAGCAGGGCTCGGTCGTGGGGATCGGCGGGCGGGTCGACGGCGTACGTCCCACGCAGCGCGCGTCGTTCGAGGAGGGCGATGAGGACCAGCGTCGCGACGATGGCCGTCAGCGCAGGGAGCGCGGCGGTGCGGACGTAGTCGCCGTGGCCCGCGCCCAGGTCCTCGAAGCGGTGCACGGCCAGCAGGTTGGTCAGGTTGGAGACGGGCAGCAGGAGCGACCCGGTGTTGGCGATCCACAGGGTCGTGAGCGCGAACGGCATCGGCGCGATTCCGGTCTGGCGGGCGATCGCCAGGCCCACCGGGGTCAGCAGCACAGCGGTCGTGTCGAGGCTCATCACGATCGTGCTCACCACGGCGAGCCCGGCGAAGAGGAGCCAGAGCAGCACGACCCGGTGGCGGGCGCGGCGCGCCATCAGGTGCGCCGCCACGTCGAAGACGCCGGCGAGCTGCGCGATCTCGGCGGTCACGGTGATGGCCAGCAGGAACACCGCGACCGGGAGCACCTGGTGGAGAGCCTCGGTCACGGGGATCAGGATGACGGCTCGCGCAAGCCACCGTGACAGCGGGGCTTCAGCCCACCTTCAGCCACGTCGCTGCACGATGGGTGCGTCCCCACCCCCGCATCCCCGGAGCCCACCATGAAGATCACCCAGCTCGTCGCCCTCGCCGCCGCAGTCACCTGCGCCGGGGGGCTCTCCGTCGCATCCGCCGCGTCGGGCCACGACGTCCCTCGCCGCAGCGCGGCGGTGGTCGATCCGAGCAGGTTCGCCGCGCCGGTCGCCAATGCATACTTCCCGCTGGCGCCCGGGTCCGTCACCCGCTACCGAGGCACGGACGACGGAGAGTCCTTCCGCGAGCGGGTCGTCGTCACGTCGCGCACCAAGGTCATCGAGGGCGTCACGACGACCGTGGTCCGCGACGTCCTGCGCCGCGCCGACGGCACGCTCGCGGAGAGCACGCGCGACTGGTACGCCACCGACGACGCCGGCACCGTCTGGTACTTCGGCGAAGCCACCGCGACCTATGACGACACCGGACACGTCGAGAGCCGGGAGGGGTCGTGGCAGGCCGGTGTCGACGGCGCCGTCGCCGGCACGATCATGCCGGCGCACCCGACGTCCACCGACGCCTTCCGGCAGGAGCTCGAGCGCGGCGACGCCGAGGACCAGGCATGGGTGGTGCAGCGCGGAGTCACGACGAGCACGCCCTACGGGAAGCTCCACGACGTGGTGCGCGCCTTCGAGTGGTCCCGGCTCGAGAAGGACGTCGTGTCGGAGAAGCTGTACGCCCCGGGGATCGGCATCGTGCGTGAGCGGGATGTCGCCGGCGGCGACGAGACCTTCGTCCTGGTCGGGGTGCGTCGACGCTGACGGCCCTCGGCGAGGTCAGGAACGGTTGCGCCGGGCCCGCGTCAGCGGCTCAGCCACCGGTTCCGGCAGCGGGCCGAAGTCCTGGTTGCAGGTCCAGCCCGCACACGTGATCAGCTCGGAGCGCCGCAGCTCGAGGGCCTCCTGCACGGCCGCGTAGCGCGGGTCGTCGATCAGGTTGACCATCTCGTCGGGGTCGAGCACCCGGTCGTAGAGGAAGCCGTCGGCGCCGTCGGTGCCGTAGAGGTAGCGCTCGGTGCGTACGCCGCGGTGCGACCAGCCGTCGCCGAGGGTGCGACCGGTCTGGATCAGGGTGGTGTCCCGGAAGGGCTGGTCCTCGCCCCGCAACGTCGGCGCCAGCGACGTGCCGTCGACCTGCCACTGCGGGGCGACACCGGTCAGCGCCGCGAAGGTGACCGGGAGGTCGACGAGGGTGACCGGCAGGTCGGAGGTCGAGCCGGGAGCGATGCCGGGGCCCCGCACGATCAGGGGCACCTGCAGGGCTTCGTCGGTGAGCACGTCCTTGCCGACGAACCGGTGCTCGCCGAGCGAGTAGCCGTTGTCGGAGGAGAACACGATGTAGGTGTTGTCGAGCACGCCCTCCTCCTCGAGGGTCGCGACCAGCGAACCGACCGCACGGTCGACGGACTGGAGCGCCTGCAACCGGGCGGTGTTCTCCGCGGCGACCTCGTCGGGGGACGCGGGGGAGAGGTGGCGCAGGTACGCCGGCTGGTCGCTGACGTCGGCCTCGTTGAACGAGGGCGCGTCGAACGACGTCGGGCGCTCGTCGAGGAACAGGTCGCGGTCCTGCGGGGCAGCGGGCGGCAGCCCGCGGCCGCCCTCGGGCGTGATCCGGTAGTGCGGCGCGAGGTGCCAGGCGTAGAGCACGAACGGGTCGCCCGAGGCAGCGAAGTCGCGCACGTCCTGGTTGGCGTGGTCCTCGATGACCGAGGTGATGTAGCTGTCGGTGTAGCGGCGAGGGGCGCCGTCGCCGGTCATCGAGAAGTTCACGTAGTCGTAGACGCCACGGGTGAGCGCGTCCCAGCGGGTCCAGCCGGAGGGGCGTACGTCGTGCGGGCCGTAGCCGTTGAGGAACTTGCCGACGAAGCCGGTGCTGTAGCCGTTGTCCCGGAACCACGAGCTCGCCTCCTGGGTCGGGTCGAGCGCCTGGAAGCCGCCGTGCACGCCGCGGTTGTGCTGGACGCCGTTGTTCTGGGCGTACTGGCCGGTCGCGAGCTGCGCGCGGGCCGGGCAGCACAGGGGGTGCGGCGAGATCGCGTCGGTGAACTCCATGCCCTGGTCGGCCAGCAGGCGACGCGTGATCGGCATGTGGGCCAGGTCGTCGTCACGCATGTCGTCGGTGAGCACGAAGACGAGGTTGGGAGGCTCGGATCCGTCCCGGGCGGTGGCCGGGTTCTGCGTCGTCTGCACCATCCGCACCGAGCCGGAACCGGTGGCGTTGGACCCGCCGTCGGCGATGACTGTCGCGAGGGTGGCCACGAGGACCACCAGCAGAGCAGTCGTGATCGACTGGGCCCACGCTCGCATCTAGGTCATTCCTCGCCCCCGGACCAAGGGGGTCCCGGCTGACGCGCCCCTGATGTGGGGCAACAGTAGGTGGCCGGGGGCCCCCTCCCCAAAGCGACACGACGACTGGGGTGAAGCGGGTGCCGACCGGTACTCTGTGGCTTCGCCGACGCCCAGACAAAGGAACCTCCCGCAGCGCCATGGACGGTAGTCAAAGTCCCCGCACGACCGCACTGACCTCCTGGTGCGCGTCGTGACCCCTCTCCTCCTGCTGCTCGTCTCGCTGGCGCTCGTCGCCGCGTGCGGACTCTTCGTCGCCGCCGAGTTCTCCCTCGTGACCGTCGACCGGCCGAGCGTGGAGCGCGCCGCCGCCGAGGGTGACGAGGGCGCACGCGGCGTACAGCTCGCGCTCCGGTCGCTGTCCACCCAGCTGTCCGGTGCCCAGGTCGGGATCACCGTGACCAACCTGGCGATCGGTTTCCTCGCCGAGCCGGCCATCTCCGACCTCATCGACGGTCCGCTCGCCTCGGCCGGTGTGCCGGAGGGCGTCGCCACCCCGCTGTCGCTGGCGGTCGGACTGGCCTTCGGCACCGTGGTCACGATGATCTTCGGCGAGATGGTGCCCAAGAACATCGCGATCGCCCGTCCCCTCGACACCGCCCGCGCCACCCAGGGCGTCATGCGCGGGTTCACCGCCCTGTCGAAGCACCCGATCCGCGCGCTCAACGGCTCGGCCAACGCGATCGTGCGCCGGCTCGGCGTCGAGCCCCAGGAGGAGCTCCGCTCGGCGCGCAGCTCCCAGGAGCTGGCCTCGCTCGTGCAGCGCTCGGCCGACCAGGGCACGCTCGACGCCGACACTGCCGAGCTCGTGGAGCGCTCGGTGGAGTTCGGCACCCGTACGACCGGCGAGATCATGACGCCCCGCGTGCGCACCACGACGGTCGAGGACGGTGACCGGGTCTCGTCCGTGATCGACCTCGCCCGACAGACCGGCCACTCGCGCTTCCCGGTCCTCGACGCCGAGGACACCGTCGTGGGCACCGTGCACGTCAAGCACGCCGTCGCGGTGCCCGTGCACGAGCGCGCCACCACCCGGATCAAGCACGTCATGGTCCGCCCGGTCGTCGTGCCCGACAGCCTCCGGCTCGATCCGCTGCTCGCGCTGCTGCGACAGGACGGCTTCCAGATGGCCATCGTGCTCGACGAGTACGGCGGCCACGCCGGCATCGTGACCCTCGAGGACGTGGTCGAGGAGATCGTCGGCGACATCTCCGACGAGCACGACCGCCTCGGCGCGCGGATCCGCCAGCGCCGTGACGGAAGCTGGACGCTCTCGGGCCTGTTGCGGCCCGACGAGGTCGAGGACGTCACCGACATCGAGCTGCCCGACCACGAGGACTACGACACGGTCGCCGGACTGGTGATGCGCGAGCTCGGCAAGATCCCCGAGCCCGGCGACCGCGTCGAGGTCCCGGTGCCCGACCGCGCCGACCCGCACGAGCTGCGTGAGCGACTGGTCACGCTGACCGTCGAGCGGATGGACGGGCTGCGGATCGACCGCCTCGACCTGCGCCTCGTCGCCGACGTGTCGGAGGGCGCGCCCGGGGCCGTGTCCGGTTCCACGCGTGAGGGCGGCCGACGATGAACGGCGACCTCTTCGGCGTGCTCCTCGCGGTCGTCCTGCTCGCGCTCAACGCGTTCTTCGTCGGCGCCGAGTTCGCCCTGCTCGCGGCCCGCCGCAGCCAGATCGAGCCGCGCGCCCAGGAGGGCTCGCGCGCCGCGCGGACGACCCTGCGGGCGATGGAGAACATCTCCCTGGTGATGGCGGGCGCCCAGCTCGGCATCACGGTCTGCTCGCTCGGACTGGGTGCCATCGGCGAGCCCGCGGTGGCGCACCTCCTCGAGCCGTTGTTCCACGCCGCCCACCTGCCCGAGAACCTGCTGCACCCGGTCTCGTTCGTCGTGGCGATGTCGATCGTGGTCTACCTGCACGTCGTGCTCGGCGAGATGGTCCCCAAGAACATCGCGCTCGCCGGCGCCGACCGCGCGGCGATGGTCCTCAGCCCGCCGATGATGGTCATCGTCACCGTGCTGCGCCCGGTGATCGCCGGGATGAACATGGTCGCCAACGGCGTGCTCCGCCTGCTGAGCATCGAGCCCAAGGACGAGGTCCACTCGACCTTCACGCGCGAGGAGGTCGCCGCACTCGTCGAGGAGTCGCGCGGCGAGGGTCTGATCGAGGCCGAGGAGTACGACCGGCTCGCCGGTGCGCTCGGCTTCACCGAGAAGTCCGTCGAGTCGATCCTGATGACGCCCGACACCCTCGCCACCGTCGCGCCCGGCTCGACCGTCGCCGACGTGGAGGCGGTGTGCGCCGCGACCGGCTTCAGCCGGTTCCCGGTGGCGACGCCCGACGGTGCCCTGCTGGGCTACCTCCACATCAAGGACGCCCTCGAGTCCGACGACGACAAGCGCTCGCGCGTCATCGAGGACAAGTGGATCCGGCCGTTCGCGACCGTGCACCCCGAGGACCTGCTCCACGACGCGCTCGAGAGCCTCCAGGTCAAGGGCGCCCACATGGCCCGGGTCGTACGCCGTGACGGCGAGGTCGTCGGCCTGGTGACCCTGGAGGACGTGCTCGAGGAGCTGGTGGGCGAGATCCGGGACGCGGCCCACCACGACGTGTCCACCGACGCACGCTGACCTCCCCTCGATAGGGTCTGGGCGTGTCCGAGGAAGCGTCCCGCATCTGGACCGTGCCCAACATCATCAGTGTGGTGCGGCTGGCCGGCGTACCCCTGTTCCTCTGGCTCGTCCTCGGGCCCGAGGCGGACGCGGTCGCGCTCGTCGTCCTGATGGTCGCGGGCTTCACCGACTACCTCGACGGCTGGCTCGCGCGGCGCCTCGACCAGTTCACCAAGCTCGGCGAGATCCTCGATCCCGTCGCCGACCGCCTCTACATCCTCGCGGTCGTGATCGGGCTCTACCTGCGCGACATCATCCCGTGGTGGGTGGCCCTCGCGCTGCCGCTGCGCGACCTGCTGCTGTGGGGACTCGTGCCGATCCTGCGCACCCGCGGCTTCTCCGCCCTGCCGGTCCACTTCCTCGGCAAGGCCGCCACCTTCAACCTCCTCTACGCCTTCCCGCTCCTCCTGCTGGGCGAGGGCGACGGCATCGTCGCCAACCTCGCCCGCACCTTCGGCTGGGCGTTCGCCTGGTGGGGGATCGGGCTCTACTGGTGGGCGGGAGTCCTGTACGCCTGGCAGGTCCGCACGCTGCTCCGCGACACCCCGCGGCGTACGCCCGCGGCGGACCACGGCTGAGTCCGGTCATGGCCGACACCCGCGAGCGACCCCAGCCCGACAAGACGCTGCCCGAGCACGTCACGACCCCGCTGCTGACCCTCATCACGGCCAGGTCGATGGACGAGGACTACGCGCACGTCGCGCGCAAGCGGGCAGCCGTGGGGGAGACGGTGACACCGAGGTCGCGCCCCCACTGGGCCAGCCTCGCGGCGATCGCCGTGCTCGGCGTGATGGCCGCCGTCGTCGCGGCCCAGACCGACCGCGAGGACGAGGTCACCGAGCTGAGCCGCGCGGCGCTGATCCAGCAGATCGAGTCGCGGAGCGACCAGCTGGCGGACCTCCAGCACGACGTCGCCGAGGTCACCAGCGCCAACCAGGACATCGCGAGCAACAGCACCAGCCTGCAGGGACAGCTGGACGACATCGCGACCCGTCTGCGCCGCGCCGAGCTGAACACCGGCTCCGCCGCCGTGCACGGTCCCGGGGTCCGGCTCACCGTGGACAACCGCGAGGGCGTCGACGTCAACAGCGAGATCCGTGACGAGGACCTCGCGACGCTGGTCGACGGTCTCTGGGCGGCGGGCGCGGAGGCTGTCGCGATCAACGACCAGCGGGTCAACGCCCTCGGCGGGATCCGCAACACCGGCCGCGCCGTCCACGTCAACGGACGACCCGTCCTCGCCCCCTACGTCGTCACCGCAATCGGCGACCCCCGGACCCTGCAGGCCCGGCTGCTCCAGACCAGCGAGGGTCAGGCGTGGTTCGGGCTCGTGACCGGGCTGGACTTCGTGTACTCCCCGCAGAATGTCGACGACATCAGCCTGCCGGCTGCCCCCGCGCGGGCGCTGCGTGATGTGATCGAGCTCGACGCCGATCCCGACGGCGTACCAGAAGGGGAGGGGACCGCGCCGTGATCGCTGCCCTGGGTCTGCTGATCGGCATCATCGCCGGCCTGCTGTTCGCCCCCGACGTCCCCCTGGCGCTGCAGAACTACCTGCCGATCGCTGTCGTCGCCGCCCTCGATGCCGTGTTCGGCGGCCTCCGCGCCTACCTCGACGGGATCTTCGACGACAAGGTCTTCGTCGTCTCGTTCGTCAGCAACGTCGTCATCGCCGCCGCCATCGTGTACCTCGGCGACCAGCTCGGTGTCGGTGCCCAGCTGACGACCGGCGTCGTCGTCGTCCTCGGCATCCGCATCTTCTCCAACGTCGCCGCGATCCGCAGGCACCTGTTCCATGCCTGACCCGACGCCGCCGATCGACCCGCAGCACCGGGAGACCGACCCGGAGCCGGCCATCGGGCCGCTGCGGCGCGCGCTCACGCGTCCCTCGCGACGACAGGCGGTGGTGGCGGTCCTGCTGGCCGTGCTCGGCTTCGCGTTCATCGTGCAGGTGCGTGACACCGCGGCCAACGACACCTACTCCGGCCTGCGCGAGGGCGAGCTGATCCAGGTGCTCGACGGCCTCACCGGCACCGCCGAGCGCGCCCGCCGGGAGGTCGACCGGCTCGACGCCCGACGCGACGAGCTGCTCGACGAGAGCCAGAACCGTGCAGCCGCCCTCGACGAGGCCGAGCAGCGCCTGCGCACCCTCAACATCATCGCCGGGCTCGTGCCCGTCTCCGGGCAGGGTCTGCGCGTCACGATCACCGAGTCGACCAGCCGGGTCGCCGTCGGCTCGCTCCTCGACACCGTCCAGGAGCTGCGAACGGCGGGCGCCGAGGCGATGGAGTTCGACGACCGGATCCGCCTCGGCGCGGACAGCCACTTCGAGGACGCTGTCGGCGGGATCGAGCTCGACGGCAAGCTGCTGGAGTCCCCCTACGTCCTCGAGGTGATCGGCGACCCGCACCTGCTCCGGACGGCGCTGTCCTTCTCCAGTGGTCCGATCGAGACGCTGCAGTCCGAGGACGGAGCCACCGTCGAGGTCGAGGACCTGGAGTCGGTCAAGATCACCAGCGTCCGGGAGTCCTCGCGACCTGAGTATGCGGAGCTCAACAGCGGCCAGTAGCCTGCCCGTCAGTCACACCCGTCCACGCGCCACCCCCGTGCCACCCCCCGTCCCACCCCCGTGCCACCCACGTCCCAGCCGTCGCCAGGAGGAGCCCACTGTGTATCCGGAGAACCTGAAGTACACCAGCGAGCACGAGTGGGTCCGCACCCCCGGCGACGCGGAGGGCTCGGTGCGGGTCGGCATCACCGAGTTCGCGCAGGACGCCCTCGGCGACATCGTGTACGTCTCGCTGCCGCAGGTCGGCGACAGCGTCACCGCCGGAGACACCTGCGGCGAGCTCGAGTCCACCAAGTCGGTCAGCGACATCTACGCGCCGGTCACCGGTGAGGTCGTGGCGACCAACGCCGCGCTCGACTCGACGCCCGAGCTGGTCAACAGCGACCCCTACGAGGCCGGCTGGCTGTTCGAGGTCAGCGTGTCCGACACCTCCCAGGTCGAGGGCCTCATGGACGCCGCCGCCTACCAGGCGAGCATCGCCGGCTGATTGCCCGCCGTTCCCGGACGCGCTGGCTTGCGCGGCTGATAGGTTCGGACCAACCATCAACCTCAACCCTCGGCTGAGGGTTGGGCGACGATCCCGTCGAGGAGTTCCCATGCCGTTCTGCACCGCCTGTGGCAAGCAGAACCCTGACGATGCCCGCTTCTGCGCCCAGTGCGGCACCAAGCTGGCCGCCGGCGAAGACACCGGCGCCACCTCTGTCGGGGTCAGCCCGGTCGAGTCCACCGCGACGATCACGTTCGGGGTGCCCGACCAGCGCGAGTCGTCGGACCGTCAGCTCAGTCCGGTCGACGCCGCCGCCGTGGACGCCCTCCCGGAGGGCCATGCACTCCTGGTGGTGCAGCGTGGGCCGAGCGCGGGCAGCCGCTTCCTCCTGGACACCGACGTCGTCGGCGCAGGCCGTCACCCTGACAGCGAGATCTTCCTCGACGACGTGACCGTGTCGCGCCGGCACGCGGAGTTCCGTCGTGAGGGCGCGAGCTACACCGTCAGTGACGTCGGCAGCCTCAACGGCACCTACGTCAACCGGGACCGGATCGACTCCGTCGTCCTCAACGACGGCGACGAGGTCCAGATCGGCAAGTACCGCCTGGTGTTCTTCTCCTCCCACCCGGTCAGCTGACCCGTTGAGTGCCTCGACGCCCTCGGCAGCGAGTCGCGGCGCCCGCTACAACATCGGGCAGGTCCTCGACCAGCTCCGGTCCGACTTCCCCGGGGTGACGATCCCCAAGATCCGCTTCCTCGAGGACCAGGGCCTCGTCAAGCCCGAGCGCACGGCCGCCGGCTACCGCAAGTTCTCCGGCGACGACGTAGCGCGGCTGCGCTACATCCTGCTGATGCAGCGCGACCACTACCTGCCGCTCAAGGTCATCGGCGACCACCTGGACGCCATCGACCGGGGCCTCGAGCCGCCCGCGATCGAGTCGGTGGTGCCGACCGTCCCCCAGGTGGCGCTCAGCTCCGACGGCCTGCCCAGCCCCGAGTCGTTCCGGCGCACCGGCGACCTCCGCCTCTCGCGCCGCGAGCTGCTCAAGGTCGCCGACATCTCCGAGGAGCTGCTCTCGCAGCTCGAGCAGTTCGGCCTGGTCAGTGCCCGGACCGGTACGGGCCACTTCGACAGCGACGCGCTGGTCGTCGCCCAGACCGCCCGCGAGCTGGCCGACTTCGGTTTCGAACCCCGGCACCTGCGCGCCTTCAAGACGTCCGCCGACCGTGAGGTCGGGCTGGTCCAGCAGGTCGTCGCACCGCTGGCGCGGGGGCGCGACGCTGCTGCCCGCGGCCGCGCCGAGGACGCCACGTCCGAGATCGCCGCGCTGTCCGTACGCCTGCACGCGACGCTGGTGAAGGTCGGCCTGGACCGAGGCTAGGCCCGCCCTGCTCCATCAGGGGGCCTGAGTAGGGTGGGGCCATGCGCGAAATGGACGTCGTCGGAGTCCGCGTCGAGATGCCCTCGAACCAGCCGATCGTGCTGTTGCGAGAGGTGACGGGGGAGCGCTACCTCCCCATCTGGATCGGGGCGGTCGAGGCGACCGCCATCGCATTCGCCCAGCAGGGGGTCACCCCGCCGCGTCCGCTGACGCACGACCTGATGCGTGACGTGCTCGAGGCGACCGGCCAGAAGCTCGTCGAGGTCCGCATCGTCGACATGCAGGACAGCATCTTCTTCGCCCAGCTGGTCTTCGACGGTGGCGCGGAGGTCGGGGCCCGGCCGTCCGACTCGATCGCCCTGGCGCTGCGCACGGGCACCCGGATCGTGTGCGCGGAGTCCGTGCTCGACGAGGCCGGCCTCGCCGTGCCGGCCGAGCAGGAGGACGAGGTCGAGCGGTTCCGCGAGTTCCTCGACCACGTCTCGCCCGACGACTTCGAGTCACCTGACCCTGAGTCCTGACCGGCACGCGCCAGCGGGTCGGAGGTGGACACGGGAGACAGAGCACTTCCCCAAGGGCCCTCACCCTCAACCTGAGGTTGAGGGTTGCGACACGCCGCCGCGTGGATGGACAACCCGAACTCTCGGGCTTACCTTGAGATGTCTTCGTTGTAACTCCACCGTTGTGGTTGCCGGTTCGACCAGCACCGCTCGGATCCTTCCCCCAGGAGTTGCTGCTCAGCGGAGGAACCGAACGTGGAGGGCTTGGCTGTGGCTAGCAACGAGAACGACCCGGGCGCCGACGCCGCCGCGGCCCAGGCTGCCGCCGAGGCCGCCGGTCTCGCCGAGGAGCAGGGCCTCCTCTTCGCCGACGACGTCTCCCCGCTCCCGAGCGACACCGGCTACCGCGGTCCGACCGCGTGCAACGCCGCCGGCATCACCTACCGCCAGCTCGACTACTGGGCCCGCACGGGTCTGGTCGAGCCGAGCGTCCGCGGTGCGGCCGGGTCCGGCTCCCAGCGGCTCTACTCCTTCCGCGACATCCTGATCCTCAAGGTCGTCAAGCGGCTGCTCGACGCGGGCATCTCGCTCCAGCAGATCCGCACGGCCACCACCCACCTGCGCGAGCGGGGCACGGACGACCTGACCCGGGTGACGCTGATGAGCGACGGCGCCTCGGTCTACGAGTGCACCAGCAACGACGAGGTCATCGACCTGCTCCAGGGCGGCCAGGGCGTCTTCGGCATCGCGATCGGCGGTGTCTGGCGCGAGATCGAGGGCACGCTGGCCGAGCTGCCCAGCGAGCGTACGACGACCGAGGAGCCGGGCGCACCGGTCGCCGGTGACATGCTCGCCGCGCGCCGCGCGGCCCGTCAGACCGGCTGACAGCACTCCTCACCGCTCCACGAACCTCCACGAAGCCGCCCGTCCACCGGGCGGCTTCGTCCATTTCTGTTGCATATCGCTAAACTACGAAGGCCGACATCCCGTGCGGGAGAGTCGTTGCGGCCGGTCCTCGTGGCAGGTCGCAGTGCGCCGAAGGGGCAACTCCTCCCGGAACCTCTCAGGCACCAGGACCGCACGGGTTGGCACTCTGGAGGCCAGCAGGCCGACAGAGGGGAGGTCATCGAAGTGACCTCAAGGAGTGCCCGTGCCGGACGCCATCTCGACTGACCCCTCGACCGAGACCACGACCGAGACCAGGCTGGGTGAGTTCGTCGCCCGCCACATCGGACCCGATGACGCCGACGTGGCACGGATGCTCGAGGCGATCGGGCACGAGTCGCTCGAAGGACTGATGTCCGCTGCGGTGCCGGGCGGGATCCGCAGCGCTGCTGCGCTCGACCTCCCGGAGCCGCTCGACGAGGAGGCGACCGCCCGCGCCCTGCGCACGCTCGCGTCGCAGAACCGGCCGGCCGAGGCGATGATCGGACTGGGCTACCACGCGACCATCACCCCCGCGGTGATCCGGCGCAACGTGCTCGAGGACCCGTCCTGGTACACCGCCTACACGCCCTACCAGCCCGAGATCTCCCAGGGCCGGCTCGAGGCGCTCCTCAACTTCCAGACCGTCGTCTCCGACCTCACCGGCCTGCCGACCGCCAACGCGTCCCTGCTCGACGAGGCCACCGCGGCCGCTGAGGCGATGACGCTCGTACGACGTGCACAGCGCAACGCCGCGGGACCGTTCGTCGTCGACGCCGACGCACTCCCGCAGACCATCGACGTGATCCGCACCCGCGCGGAGGGGATGGGCATCGAGGTCGTCGTCGCCGACCTGGCCGACGGGCTGCCCGACGGCGAGCTGTGCGGCGTGCTCGTCCAGTACCCCGGCGCCTCGGGCGCCGTGGCCGACCCGCGAGCCGTGATCGACGCCGCCCACGAGCGCGGGGCACTCGCTGTCGTCGCCGCTGACATCCTCGCCCTGACCCTGCTCGAGGCGCCGGGCACGTGCGGCGCGGACGTCGTCGTGGGGTCCTCGCAGCGCTTCGGCGTGCCGCTGTTCTACGGCGGTCCGCACGCCGGCTTCATGTCGGTCTCGCAGGGCCTCGAGCGGCACCTGCCCGGGCGCCTCGTCGGTGTGTCCGTCGACGCCGAGGGTCGCCCGGCGTACCGCCTCGCACTGCAGACGCGCGAGCAGCACATCCGGCGCGACAAGGCGACCTCCAACATCTGCACCGCTCAGGTGCTGCTCGCCGTGGTCGCCTCGATGTACGCCGTCTACCACGGTCCCGAGGGGCTGCGCCGGATCGCGCGGCGTACGCACGACCACGCGAGCCGGATCGCCGCAGCGCTGCGGGCCGGGGGCGTGGAGGTCGTCAACGACACGTGGTTCGACACGCTCACCGTGTCCGTCCCCGGTCGGGCCGCCGAGGTCGTCGCGGCCGCGCGCACGGTCGGCCTGCACCTGCGCATGGTCGATGAGGACCAGGTCGGGGTCTCGACCTCGGAGCGGACCAGCCCCTCCAGCGTCGGTGCCGTGCTGCGTGCCTTCGGTGTGGCTGCCGGCGACGACGAGGCGACGTCCGGACTTCCCGCCGGGCTCGAGCGGTCGACGGAGTTCCTGACCCACGAGGTCTTCAACTCCCACCACAGCGAGACGCAGATGCTGCGCTACCTGCACCGCCTCTCCAGCCGTGACTACGCCCTCGACCGCGGGATGATCCCACTGGGCTCGTGCACGATGAAGCTCAACGCCACCACCGAGATGGAGCCGGTCAGCCTGCCCGGCTTCGCCGACCTGCACCCGTTCGCGCCCGCCCAGGACGCCAGCGGCTACCGCGAGCTCGTCGACGACGTCGAGCGCTGGCTGGCCGAGGTCACCGGCTACGACAAGGTGTCCGTCCAGCCCAACGCCGGCTCGCAGGGCGAGCTCGCCGGGCTGCTGGCCATCCGGGGCTACCACCAGGCCAACGGTGACACTGGCCGCGACGTCTGCCTGATCCCGTCGTCGGCCCACGGCACCAACGCCGCGTCGGCCGTGATGGCCGGCATGAAGGTCATCGTGGTGAAGGCGTCCGACGACGGGTCGGTCGACCTCGACGACCTGCTCGCCAAGTGCGACCAGCACGCCGAGACGCTGGCGGCGATCATGGTCACCTACCCCTCGACCCACGGGGCCTACGAGGACACGATCACCGACCTGTGCAAGATCGTCCACGACCACGGCGGTCAGGTCTACGTCGACGGCGCGAACCTCAACGCGCTCCTCGGCTTCGCCCGGCCCGGTGAGTTCGGCGGCGACGTGTCGCACCTCAACCTGCACAAGACCTTCTGCATCCCGCACGGCGGCGGCGGTCCCGGCGTCGGGCCCGTGGCCGTACGCGAGCACCTCGCGCCCTACCTGCCCTCGCACGCGTGGCACCCGGAGACCGACAAGCGCCAGGGCATCGGGCCGGTCAGCGCGGCGCCCTATGGCTCCGCCGGCATCCTGCCGATCACCTGGGCCTACATCCGGATGATGGGTGGCCCCGGCCTGACCCGCGCGACCGCGGTGGCCGTGCTGTCGGCCAACTACGTCGCCCACCGCCTCGGGGACCACTTCCCGGTGCTCTACCGCGGCCACGGCGACCTCGTCGCCCACGAGTGCATCCTCGACCTGCGCGGCCTCAGCAAGGCGAGTGGAGTGAGCGTCGACGACGTCGCCAAGCGGCTCGTCGACTACGGCTTCCACGCACCGACCATGTCGTTCCCGGTCGCGGGCACGCTGATGGTGGAGCCCACCGAGTCCGAGGACCTCGCCGAGATCGACCGCTTCTGCGACGCGATGATCGCGATCCGC
Organism: uncultured Actinomycetota bacterium; assembly: GCA_963711175.1. Lineage (GTDB taxonomy): Bacteria > Actinomycetota > Actinomycetes > Propionibacteriales > Nocardioidaceae > Nocardioides. The sequence goes on along the minus strand of CAVQDC010000015.1, from coordinate 143,931 downwards.
GGTGAGATCGCTCGCGTCGAGGCGGGGGAGTGGACGCCGGAGAGCTCACCGCTGCGTCACGCGCCGCACACGGCTCGCGCGCTCGTCGGGGAGTGGGACCGCGCGTACTCACGCGAGGTCGCCGTCTTCCCGCAGGGCATCGACCCCGACAAGTACTGGCCGCCGGTGGCCCGCATCGACCAGGCGTACGGAGACCGCAACCTCGTGTGTGCCTGCCCGCCGCCGGAGGCGTTCGCCGAGAACTGATCGCGAGCCCTAGGGTCAGTTCATGAGTGAGCGGAGCGAGCGACTCGTTCAGCGCCGTGTGAGACGTGCCTCATGCGCGCACGGAGCGAAGCGAGTACGTGCATGAGTATTCAGCGGCAGCGACTGCTGGACGTCGCGCAGGCCGAGGGCCGGCTGACGTCCGTGGTCGGTGCCGTCTTCGACCGCTACGGAGCGGTCTGGGCGGGCGGCGCTGGCGATGCGCCGGGCCTGGACGGCCAGTACCGCATCGGGTCGATCACCAAGTCGATGACCGCCGTACTGGTGATGCAGGCCCGCGACGCCGGACTGCTCGACCTCGACGACGCGCTGTCGGTCCACCTCGGCGAGCTCGGCTACGGCGAGGTGACGGTGCGCGACGCGCTCGCGCACGCGTCGGGGATGCAGAGCGAGCCGCGCGGTCCGTGGTGGGAGCGCTCGCGCGGCCGCGACTTCGATGCCCTCCTCGCTGCCAACGACGGCTCCGGTCGGGTGGCCGGCCCGGGGGAGTGGTTCCACTACTCCAACCTCGGCTACGGCCTGCTCGGCGAGGTCGTCGCCCGCTGCTTCGGCGCCCCGTGGCGGTCGTTGGTCAACGACCGGCTGTTCCGACCGCTCGGCATGCGCTCCACGTCCTACCTCCCACGACCGGGCGCGCAGGCCGGCTGGAGCGTCGACCACTTCACCGGCATCCGGGTGCACGAGCCGCTGACCGAGACGGGGGCGATGGCGCCGGCCGGACAGCTCTGGTCGACCCTCGCCGACCTGGTGACCTGGGGGACGGTCCTCGGTGGCGCACGGCCCGAGGTCATCGTGCCCGACAGCCTCGCCGAGATGCGACGCCCGGTCACCGCGGACTACGGGCTCGGCCTCATGCTCGGCGTGCACCCGGGGGGCCGGCTGGTCGGCCACGACGGATCCATGCCGGGGTTCCTGGCCTCCCTGCAGGTGGACCCCGACAGCGGGATCGGAGCCGTGGTCCTGGCCAACGCGACCACGGGCATCGCTCCGCAGGAGCTCGCCGTGTCCCTCATCGAGGGCGACCCGGACGCGGACGACGAGCGTCCCGTGCCGTGGCGACCGACGCTGTCCCTGCCCGAAGCCGTCCTCGGCGTGCCCGGGGTGTGGTTCTGGGGCAACACGGCCTACGACGTGCGATGGCACAACGACGGACTGCAGCTCCGGCTGATGGCCCGCAACGGTGTGGTGAAGGAGCGCTTCGAGCTCGTGGACGGGGCGCTCATCGGGGTCAGCGGCTACCACCGCGGCGAGCGGCTCGAGGTCGTACGCCGTCCGGGTGGGTCGATCAGCCACCTCGAGTGCGCGACGTTCGTCTACACGCGCACGCCCTACGACCCCTACGTCGACATCCCGGGCGGACATCCGACGATCCTGTAGGCCGAGTCCCTCCTGCGGCGGGTCCGTGAGCGCTACTGTTGCGGCCGTCGGGGGCGGCTGCACCCGAGCGGAACTCTCCGGAGGGAATCGGCAATGGGACTCTTCCAGGCAGTGAGCGGTGCCATCGGTGGCACGCTGGCCGACCAGTGGCTCGACTTCTTCACCGTTCCGGACGGCCTGCCCGCCACGGCCGCGGTGTTCCCCGCGGTGCGCCGGGACGAGAACACCGGTCGGGGCGCCAACGCAGGCGCGTCCGACGGAGTCATCACCAACGGCTCCAAGATCGTCGTGCCGGAGGGCTACGGCCTGGTGCTGATCGAGGACGGCGCGTTCACCGGCTTCGCCGCCCAGCCCGGCGGCTACGTCTGGGACTCCGAGGAGTCGGCGTCGCAGTCGGTCTTCTCCGGCGGCGGCCTGGTCGACTCGCTCATCAAGCAGAGCTGGGAGCGGTTCAAGTTCGGCGGCCGTCCCGGCAGCCAGCAGACCGCGATCTTCGTCGCGCTCAAGGAGCTCCCCAACAACAAGTTCGGCACCCAGTCGGAGATCTACTGGGACGACGCGTTCCTCAACACCCAGGTCGGCGCGATCACCCGCGGCACCTACACGCTGAAGATCACCGACCCGCTCACGTTCATCCGCAACTTCGTCTCCGCCGGTGTGATCACGGGCAAGGGCGTCTTCGACTTCACCGACATCGACAACCCGGCCGGTGAGCAGCTCTTCAACGAGGTCGTCGGCTCGCTCGCGCCGGCGTTCTCGATGTACACCAACGACCCCGCCAAGGGGAACCGCATCGCCCGGCTCCAGCAGGACTCCGTCGGTTTCGCGCAGTCGCTCTCCGCTGCCGTCGAGGAGAACTACAAGTGGCGCACCGACCGCGGCCTCGAGATCGTGAAGACCGCGATCATCTCGATCGAGTACGACGAGAACACCCGCGAGCTGCTCAAGAACGTCCAGCGCGCCGACGCCCTGTCGGGCTCGCGCGGCAACTCGAACCTGCAGGCGTCCGTGGCGGCCGGTATCGAGTCGGCCGGTGAGAACGCCGGACCCGGCGGTCTCATCGGGATGGGCATGGCGACCGGCGGCATGGGCCTCGGTGGTCTCCAGCAGCCGACCGGACAGGCCCCGGCCGCACCCGCCGCGGCCCCCGCTGCGCCGGCGGCTCCGGCCGCACCGGCCGCCGACGACCCGGTCGCGGTGCTCAAGCGCGCCAAGGAGATGCTCGACGCCGGCCTCATCACGCAGGAGGACTACGACGCGGCCAAGGCCAAGGCACTGGGAATCTGAGTTGGCATCTGAGTCGAGCCTCTGAGATCGGATCCGTGAGATGACCCAGGACGCCCAGGGGGACGGGCCGCCGCCGCGCGACCCGGACGCCCCCGTCTTCGACGGACCGCCGCTCTCCCTGGAGGAGGAGCTGGCGGCCGCGCGGGCCGAGCCCGCACCGGGCCCGAGCATCGACATGGTCAACGAGTCGCTCAAGGACGGCGTCAACCGTTGCCCGAAGTGCGGGTCGACCGACGTGCAACAGCGCGCATCGACCGGGATGCTGGTGTGCCTGTTCTGCCGCAACGAGTGGCAGGAGGCACGGGTCGAGGAGGAGTTCGGGCTCGGCGTCGGCATCGACGAGCTCGAGGGCACCGTCATCGCCGGCGGTGCGGGCGAGATCTCCAGCGACGAGGACGTCATCACGATGACCTGCGGTGGGTGCGGCGCCGATGTCGTCGTGGACACCGCACATGCGATGAACGCCCGCTGCCACTGGTGCCGGCACACGCTCAACGTCAACCAGCGCACGCCCAATGGTGCCGTGCCGGACGCGGTGCTGCCGTTCCGGCTGACCCACGCCGAGGCCGTCGAGAAGATCCGCGAGTTCGCCTCGAAGCGGCGGCTCTTCGCGCACCCGCGGTTCAAGAAGGAGTTCATCCCCGAGAACGTCCTCGGCGTCTACCTGCCCTACCTCGTGATCGACGCCCGCGCCGAGGCGGCGTACGTCGGCAAGGGCGAGGTGCAGACGCGGCGGTGGACCGAGAAGAGCGGGGACAACACCACGACCTACTACGCCGCGGACGTCTACCGCGTCGACCGCAACGTCTCGTTCACGGTCGACGACCTGACCGTCGAGGGAGCTGCCGACCGCGCGAACTTCGACGGCTCGACCACCAACAACATCGTCAACACGGTGCTGCCGTTCGACACGAAGAACGCCGTGAAGTGGAACTCGAGCTACCTCGTCGGCTTCACCAGCGAGAAGCGCGACCTCGACGTGGAGGAGCTCAAGCCGGTCCTCCAGGACCAGCTGCTGTCGATCGGGCGGTCGCAGGTCGAGGGCTCGCTGGCGCAGTTCGACCGCGGCGTCCGCTGGGAGGCTGAGCGGGTGGAGGTCGGCGGCTCGCGCTGGGTCTCGATGTACCTGCCGGTGTGGCTCTACTCCTACTACCAGGAGAACACGAAGATGCTGCACTACATCGCGGTGAACGCGCGCACGGGCGAGACGATGGGCAGCGTGCCGGTGTCGCAGTGGCGGCTGATCACGGCGGCGCTGACCGTCGGCACCTTCCTCGAGGGCATCGCCGGCTGGATCCTGGTGGTGTCGTCGTGATCGCCGAGATCACCCAGGTCGTGGTGATGGCCGGCGACAGCGCACCCGGGTGGATCCTCGCCGCGGGCCCGGCCGGGGGAGCGGCGACCTACTGGGCGCTCTACCGCTACTACCGCAACACCGACAAGTCGCACGCCTACGAGCGCGACACCCTCATCGCGGCACAACCGGTGCAGGGCAACCAGGAGAAGGTCGACCACATCTCCCGTACCCGCGACTCCGACATCGACGGCGACAACAGCAGCAACCACCGACAGCGCGTGCAACGACTCGGCTGATCGCGTGGTCGCCGCTTCGCCTGGCGCACGCGGGGCGGTGAGTGAGGAGGATTCCGAGGGTCTGGAATCCGCCCCACACACCTCCCGCCCGCGTGTCGTGCGTCGACACGCCCGCTGCAGGTGCTTGAGGGGGAATTCGACGGTCCGAAATCCCCCTCACACACCGCCCGGGGTGTGAGGGGAGGGGTACGGCTCAGACGCCCTGCGAGACGCTCGACATGTTGAAGTCGGGGATCCGCAGCGCCGGAGTCGCGGTGCGGGAGAAGTAGTCGTCGCCCCACTCACGGCTGAAGCTCGGCACCGACTCGGTCGCCGCGCTGAAGCGGTTGAGCAGGTCGATCGGGCTCTCGTTCCACCGGAAGTTGTTGGCCGCGCCGACGATCTCGCCGTCCTCGACGACGTACACGCCGTCGCGGGTGAGACCGGTGAGGAGCATGGTCTGCGGGTCGACCTCGCGGATGTACCAGAGGCAGGTCAGCAGCAGCCCCCGCTGCGTGCCGGCAATCATGTCGTCGATGCTCCCGGCGCCGTCGCCGACCTCGAGGATCAGGTTGTCGATCATCGGGGTGACGGGCTGGCCCGTCATGCCGGCCGAGTGACGGGTCTGGAGGAGGCCCGTGAGGAGGCCGTCCTGGATCCAGTCCGTGCGCTCGAGGGCGAGGCCGTTGTCGAAGACCGAGTCGGTGTTGTCGGAGGCTCCGGCGAGGACGAACGGCGAGCACTCGAGGCCCGCATAGGCCGGGTCGGAGTAGAGACTGACGCCGGGCGCCGCGACCTTGTCGGCGATCCGGGTGCCGCCGCCTCGGCGGCTGTAGACCGACTCGCCCTCGTGGGCGACGCGGGCACCCGCGCCCCAGTAGGCGTCGATCACCAGGTCGGCGACCGACGAGGGCGGCAGGATCGTGTCGTAGCGGCCGGCAGCGAGATCGACACGGCGCTCGGCCCAGCCCAGCCGCTGCTTCACCGTCGCGGCCATGCTGGCGGCGTCGACGTCGCGGAAGTCGCGGGTGGCACCTCCGGTCCACGCACTGCGGGTCAGCGAGGTGTCCTTGCCGGTGCAGGCGTAGTGGCCGGTCGGCTGTACGTGGCGCAACCGCAGGCCGCGGGTCGAGCCGAGGTAGGTCGTGGTGACCTCGTGGTTGACGAACCCGTAGAGCAGCCGGTCCTCACCCGCGGCCTCGCGGAACGCCTCGCCGAGCGCGGGCGCGAACGACTCGTACACACCGATGTCGGTCGTCTCCGGCTCGGTGTCCCAGTCGGGGGAGGCGCGGTCGGCGACCAGCTCGGCGGCGTCCTCGGCGGGCGATCCCGCGCGAGCGGCGGCGTCGGCGGCCTGCACGAGGGCGGCGACCTGGTCGGTGGTGGCAGCGCTCCCCGAGACGGAACCGGTGGCGATGCCGCCCTCGACGCTCGCGAAGCTGACGATGGTCACCGCGACCTCGGTCATCACACCGTTGGTGGTGAGGGTGTTGTTGGCCCACCGCAGGTTGGCGCTCGTGGCGTCGCGGACGATCGCGATGCAGTCGTCGGCCGTCGAGGTCCCGAGCGCGTGCTCGACGAGCTGCTGGGCCGTGGTGCGCTGGGTCATCAGTGTCCCGCCTCGTTGATCGTGTTCAGGATGTTGACGCCGCGGAACAGGGCACTCGGGCAGCCGTGGCTGACAGCGGCCACCTGGCCGGGTTGGGCCTTGCCGCAGTTGAACGCGCCGCCGAGCACCCAGGTGTCGGGTCCACCGACGGCCTCCATGGAGCCCCAGAAGTCCGTCGTGGTCGCCTGGTAGGCCACGTCGCGGAGCATCCCGTCCAGCTTGCCGTCGGTGATCGTGTAGAACCGCTGGCCGGTGAACTGGAAGTTGAACCGCTGCATGTCGATGGACCACGACTTGTCGCCGACGACGTAGATGCCGCGCTCGACCTTCGAGATCAGGTCGTCGGTCGAGAGCTCGTCGGTGCCGGGCATCAGCGAGACGTTGGCCATCCGCTGGATCGGGATGTGGCCGGGGGAGTCGGCGTACGCGCAGCCGTTGGAGCGGCCATCGTTGAGCTCGGGCTTGAGGTGACCCATCGACCGGTCGAGCTGGTAGCCGACGAGCGTCCCGTCGCGGACGATGTCCCAGGTCTGGGTCTCGACGCCCTCGTCGTCGAAGCCGACGGTGGCCAGGCCGTGCTCCTGGGTGCGGTCACCCTGCACGTTCATCACGGGCGAGCCGTAGCGGAGGTTGCCGAGCTTGTCGTACGTCGCGAACGAGGTGCCGGCGTAGTTGGCCTCGTAGCCCAGTGCCCGGTCGAGCTCGGTCGCGTGACCGATGGACTCGTGGATGGTGAGCCAGAGGTTGGAGGGGTCGACGACGAGGTCGTAGGTCCCCGCCTCGACGCTGGGCGCCTTGAGCTTCTCGGCGAGGAGGTCGGGCACCTCGGCGATCTCGGCGTCCCAGTCCCAGTGCGAGCCACCGAGGTACTCCCAACCGCGACCGACCGGCGGGGCGACGGAGGACATCGAGTCGAAGATCCCGGTGTCCGCGTCCTCGCCCGTGGCCTCGAAGCCCGGCTGGAGGCGTACGCGCTGCTGGGTCGTCCTGGTGCCGGCGAGGTCGGCGTAGTACTTGTTCTCCTGGACCTGCTGGAGGAACGCGGTGGCGTGCGCCACGACGCCGGTGCGCAGCCGTTCGGTCCAGTCGACGAGGAGCGCGGCCTTCTGGCGCGTCGGCACCTCGAGCGGGTTGACGTCGTAGCCGGAGACCCAGGTGACGTCGTCGTGGACCGGCTCGGGGGCCAGCTCGACGGGCGTGGTGGTCATCGCGGCCGCGACCTTGGCGACCGCGACGGCGGTCTCGGCCACCCGGCGCGCCTCGTCGTCGGTCAGCACGACGCCGGAGGCGAAGCCCCACGCGCCGTCGTGCACGACCCGCACGGCGAAGCCGAGGTCCTCGGCGTCGCTCGCGGTCTGCAGGATGCCGTCGCGGGCACCGAGGTACTGGTAGCGGTTGCGCTCGAACCGGAAGTCGGCGTGGCTGGCGCCGAGCTCCTGGGCCCGGGCCAGGGCCACGTCGCCGAGGTGGCGGTGGGGCAGGTCAATGAAGGTCGGGTCGAGCCCGGGCGCACTCATGGGACGAACCTAGCCGAGGCCGTACGCCGACCACGACCGGCTTCGGGGTGGCCGCGATCGGCACCCTCGGTCACCGGTGCGTGGGCAGTCAACCGAGGCTGAGCGAGGTGTGACTGCCGTGACGGCCGCGGTGCACCCGGAGCTGGGTCGGGATCCGGGTCTGGAGCTCGGGGACGTGGCTGACGACGCCCACGACCCGACCGCCGTCGCGCAGCGTGTCGAGGGTGTCCATGACGTCCTCGAGTGTCTCGGCGTCGAGCGAGCCGAAGCCCTCGTCGACGAAGAGCGTGTCGAGGTCGGTGCCGCCGGCCTCGTCGGTGATCACGTCGGCCAGCCCGAGGGCGAGGGCGAGGGACACGACGAAGGTCTCGCCGCCCGAGAGGGTCGCGGGGTCGCGGGTGTCGCCGGTCCAGTCGTCGCGCACCAGCAGGCTCAGGCCGCCGCGGGTCTCGCCGGCACCTCGCTCGCCGGTGTGGACGAGCGAGTAGCGCTGGCCGCTCATCGTGGCGAGGCGGAGGTTGGCGGCGTCGACGACCTGGCCGAGGCGGTGGGCCAGGACGTAGGCGGAGAGGCGCATCTGGTGCCGGTTGTCGGCGTGCTTGCCCTCGACGAGGGCGGCGAGGTCGGCGGTGAGGTCGAGGTCGGCCCGGACCGGTGCCCATGCGGACAGTGAGTCGTCGAGCTCGACGGCCAGTCCGCGCAGGCGCTTGCCGCGGTCGCGGAGGCGCATGTCGGTCTGGCGTGCGGTCGCGGCCTCCTCCTTGGCGCGGTGGTGCTGCTGGGCGAGGGCTTCGAGGTCGGGCGGTTCGGCGGCGGCGGACAGGACCAGCGCCTCGTCGGCCAGGAGGTCGCTGACCCGGGCGGCCTCGCGCTCGTGGCGGTCGATCTGCTGCTGGAGGGCGGCGAGCTCATCGTCGGAGAGCCACGCGGCTGCCGCCCACGCGGACGAGTCGAACCCTGCCTGGGCTGCCACGGCGTCGGCGGCCTCCTGCGTGCTGGCGGCAGTGGCCCGGGCGCGGGCCAGCTCTGCGGTCTGCGCGAGGCAGTCGCGGGCGAGACTGCTCGACGCGCTGGTGGTGTGCGGTGAGCTCGTCGAGGTCGGCGCCGTCGGGCACGGCAGCACCGATCTGCTCGCGCAGCCCGTCGATCCGGGAGGCCAGCACGGCGATCTCGGTGTCCAGGCGGGTCGTGGTGCCGGTGAGCTCGTCGTGCTCCTCGGACAGCGCGGCCTGCTCGGCAGTCAGTGCCTCGACGCGCACCACCCACGCGTCGACCGTCGACGCCTCGCTGCGGGCGCGCTCGAGGTTGCCGAGGGCGGCCTCCTCCTCGACGAGGAGCTGCTCGACCGAGTCACCGGACTCGGCCAGCGCGGCCGCCCGCTGCGTCTCGAGTCCTCGCACCTGCTGGGCGTGCGCCTCGACGACGACCTCGAGGTCGTCGACCTCACGGCGCGCCTCCCGTTCGGTCGCCTCGTCCGGCGCGCCGGGGGCGGGTCGCGCGAGCGAGGGGTGCTCCAAGGATCCGCAGACCGGGCAGTCAGCCCCCACGGCGAGCTTGCCGGCGATCTCGGCCGCCATCCCGTCAAGGCGCTGCTCGCGGATCTCGACGAGAGTCTCGCGGGCCAGCAGCCGTGACTGGGTGGTCTCGGCGAGGGCCTGCTCGGCCATCATCAGCTGGGTCGACAGGGACTCCGCGGTGCGGGCCGCCCGGGTGCGCGAGCGCAACACCTCGAGGTCGGCGGTGAGTGCCTCGGCGAGGGCCTTCGACTCGCGGGCGGCCTGGAGCCGGGGCTCGAGGGCGGCGAGGACCTGCGGGATCTCGTCGGCGCGGGCCCGGACCCGGACGAGCTCGGTCGTGGCCTCGTCGCGCGAACGGGTCAGGCGGACGAGGGTGCGGTCGAGGTCGGATGCCTGTCGCTGGAAGGGGCGCACGCGGGCGATCTCGGTGAGCGATCGGGTGGCCGCGCGCTGGTGCTCCGCGATCTCCTGGTCGTCGAGCGAGGTGGCGTCGAGCATCGTCGCGAGCGTCTCGCGCGCGCCCCGGCTCTGCTGGTCGAGCTCGCGCACCTCGGTGCGGGCGCTGACCGCGAGCTCGTGGAGCGGGCGTACGCCGGCCGCGCGGTGGGCCTGCGCGACGCGGTCCTTGCGGGTGTCGTGCTCGGGCGTGGCCGCCTCGACGGCGGCCCTGGCGCGACGGGCGGCGGCGTGGGTGGCGCGACGACCGGCCAGCTCGATGCCGGCCGCGGACTCCTCGGAGGCCGCCACCTCGGCGGCGGACGCGGCCTCGACGAGCAGGGTCTGTGCGACGGAGGCGGTGACCGCAGAGGTGGTCAGCTCGCCGATCCAGCCGCGGAGTCCTTCCGGATCGGCCGCCCACCCGTCGGGCGCGTCGTCGCCGGCGACCTCGCTGACCCGGCTCACCAGGTCGGCGACCTCGCCCTCGTGGGCCTGGGACGTGCGCCGCAGCGAGATCCGGCGATCGCGCAGCCAGTGCTCGATGTCGTCGAAGCGGCCGGTCTGGAAGACCTGCTGGAGCAGCGCGTGCCGCTCCTCGGAGCGCGCGCGGAGGAATGCCTGGAACCTGCCCTGCGGGAGCATGGCCACCTGGCAGAACTGCGGCAGTGTCATCCCGACCAGCCGGGTGACGAGGTGGCCGGTCTCGTCGAGGCGGGTGCTGAGCGGTTGCCACTCGCCGTCCACGCTCTCGGAGATCACCACCCGTGCCTGCTCGGTGGTGGTGCCGGCGCCGCGCTTCTTGGCGCGCGTCCAGGCGGGCGAGCGGTCGATCCTGAAGCGCCTGCCCGACAGGGTCGACTCGAGCACGACACGGGGCACGACGTCGTCAGCCGCGTGGTCGGAGCGCAGTCGCTTGGCGATGGCGCGGTCGCCGGGGACATCGCCGTAGAGCGCGAAGCAGACTGCGTCGAGGACGCTGGACTTGCCGGCCCCGGTCGGTCCGCTCAGCAGGAACAGTCCGGCGTCGGACAGGGCGTCGAAGTCGATCGTGGTGGGCTCCGCGAACGGACCGAAGGCCGTGACCTCGAGCTGGTGCAGCCTCATCCTGCCTCCCGCTCCGAGCCGTCGGGTCCGCCCATGCCGGCCGATCCGGCCGAGACCCCGATCAGGACGTCCTGGTCGGGGTCGTGGCAGCAGCCGTCCACGGCCTCCTGGAGCAGAGCGGTCTCCGCCTTGGTGGCCTTGGAGCCGCGCACGTGGCGGATGAAGTCGAGCGCGATCGCGTGGTCGCTGGTGCCCGACGCAGGACGGGCAGGGGCCTTCGGGTCCGCCGAGGACGGCGGGAACTGCAGGACGAGGGTGTGCGGGAACCGACGCCGCAGCTGCTCCATCGCCCGAGCCGGACGCGGCACGTCGGCCAGCGTGACCTGCACCCAGTCGTCCTCGCGGTCGGCCAAGGTCGGGTCCTTGAGCAGGTCGGCGAGCTTGCCTGCGATGCGCGACAGCCGTCGGGGGACGGGCGCGTCGATCCAGCTGGCGCTCGCGAAGCCCTTGGCGTTGAGCTCGACCAGCCACGAGCCCTTGACCTGGTCGGCCTCGGAGAACGAGTAGGCCAGGGGGGATCCGGAGTAGCGCAGCCCGGGGGAGAGGACGTGCGAGCCGTGCAGGTGGCCGAGCGCGGTGTAGTCGATGCCGTCGAAGACGCTCGTGGCCACCCGCGACACCCCGCCGACGCTGATGTCGCGCTCGGACTCCGACGGCTCCGCGCCGGCGACGAAGGCGTGCGCGAGCACCACGGACCGCGTCTTGGCGCCGCGAGCGGTGAGGTCGGCACGCACGCGGGTCATCGCCTGGGTCAGGGCCGCTTCGTGGCTGCGATGGCTGAGGCCCCACGGGTCGAGGAGGGCGGACGGGTCGAGGTAGGGCAGCGCGTGGATGGCCACGTCGCCGAAGCGGTCCTTGAACATCACGGGCGTGCCCACCGACGAGGCATCCGTGCGCACGTGGACGCCCGCGTGGTCCATCAGCCGCGCGCCGAACCCCAGTCGCTGGGCGCTGTCGTGGTTGCCGCTGCTGACGACGGTCCTGGCGCGCGACGCGGCGAGCCGGGCGAACGTCTCGTCGGCCAGCGCGACGGCGTCGACGTGGGGCAGCGCGCGGTCGTAGACGTCTCCGGACACCACGACGACGTCGACCTTCTCCGACTCCACGACCTCGAGGAGGTGGTCGATGAACGCACCCTGGTGGCCCAGGAGGTCTTCACGGTGGAAGGACCTCCCCAGGTGCCAGTCGGAGGTGTGGAGGATGCGCACGAGGCGACCGTATGACGGCGCACCGACAGTCCTCGGCCACCACGCCGCCCGCGCAGATCAAGGCTCAGCAGTAGTTCACCGTACGACCGGGGGAGGTGAAGCCCCAGAGCTCGATCCCGGCCTCCGCGGCCAGCCGCGCCGCGAGGCTGGTGGGGGCGCCGACGGCCACGATCGAGCCGATCCCGCTCGCCGCGGCCTTCTGCACGAGCTCGAACCCCACCCGCCCGCTGAGCACCAGGCAGGCCGCGGCGGGAGCCTCTCCCGCGAGCACCCGCGCGCCGACCACCTTGTCCACGGCGTTGTGCCGACCGACGTCCTCGCGCACCACGAGCAGCTCGCCGTCGGCCGTCGCCAGCCCTGCCGCGTGCACGCCTCCGGTCCGGGCGAACAGCGCCTGCCGCTCGCGCAGCGCGTCCGGCAGGCGGCGTACGACGTCCGCGTCGGGCCGCGCGCCCGGCCACGGTGCCGCGGCGCGGGTCTGGAGGGCCTCGGCCACGCTGTCCTTGCCGCAGACGCCGCACGCCGACGAGCCCGCGGACGCCGCGACGTGGCGGTGCGGCAGCTCGTCCGCGCCGCTGAGGGTGACCGTGACGACGTTGAACTCCTGCTCGGGATCGAGGTCGTCGTCGGTGCAGTACGCGACCTGCCCGAGCGAGCCGACGCTCGCGATGCCCTCGTTGACCAGCCACCCCGCCGCGAGCTCGAAGTCGTGGCCGGGGGTGCGCATCGTGACCCACGCACGTCGCGGCTCGAGCGCGCCGACGCGCACCCGGATCTCGAGCGGCTCCTCGGTCACCAGCCGGTCCTCGCGGGCGACCTCGGTGGCCACCTGGTCTCTGACGGCGTGCTCCACCACGCGCGTACGGACGGAGGGTCCGGGGCGTCTGGCGCGCTCGATCGTCACGCCTCGACCCTAGCCGCCCGGGGATCATCGCCGGTGGCCGAGATCACGTCGTCGTGGATGCTCGCGCCGCGGGTGGCGGCTCGTAGAATGTAAGAGCCGCATCGGAGCGGCTACGCCTTACACTCATCGCTCATCACCTGAGGGCCAGAGGTCCTCGGAAGGACAGATCTCCATGACCACGCAGCTCCTCCTCGCCAACAGCCTCGTCCACGCGCGGGCTCACTCGGCCGAGGACCGCGCCCTCCTGCGCAACGTGGAGATCGCCCGCAGCGAGGAGCGCCGCGCCCGCCGCGCCGCCCGCCGCTCGCGCTGACGCGACCCGAGCTGCGTCCGACCCCCACTCGGACGCGCTGCGGCGCTGCCGCAGCACCCGACACCCTGCCAGGGCACGCTCTGGCAGGGTGTTCTGCATGACCACCCCACCCATGCCCGGCGACCTGCGCAGCGTCGAGCTCACCCGGATCGGGCCCGCCCGGTTCAAGGCCACCAACGCCCGCGGCGGTGAGACGTTCTTCGGCACCGGGGGAGAGGATCCCGACTTCACCCCCGTCGAGCTCCTGCTCGCCGCCATCGCGGGGTGCAGCGCACTCGACGTGGAGGCGATCACGCACAAGCGCACCTCGAGCACGACCTTCGACGTGCACGCCGAGGGGCAGAAGGTCCGCGACGAGCACGGCAACCACCTCACCGGCCTGCGGGTGTCGTTCGACGTCGCCTTCCCGGAGGGACCTGAGGGCGACGCCGCCCGCGAGCGCGTGCAGGGAGCGATCGAGATGTCCCGTGACCGGCTGTGCACGGTCTCACGGACCGTCCAGCTCGGCGAGGACGTGGTCTACGACCGGGCCGGGGACCAGGTCAGCCGACCGTGACCTTCTCGATGGTGACCGCCTTGTTGGGGGCGCCGCCGCCGGCCGGGTTGGCGCCGTCGTTGCCCTCCTTGGCGATCGCGTCGATCGTCGCGAGGCCGGCCTCGTCGATGGTGCCGAAGACGGTGTAGCTCGGCGGGAACTGCGAGTCGCGGAACACCAGGAAGAACTGCGAGCCGTTGGTGTCAGGGCCTGCGTTGGCCATCGCCAGGGTGCCGGCGGGGTAGGTCTCGTCGCCGGTGAGCTCGTCGGGGAACGAGTAGCCCGCACCACCGGCGCCGGTGCCGGTCGGGTCGCCGCACTGCAGGATGCCGAAGCCGTCCTGGTCGCCGATCCGCGGGCACGGGGTGTCGTCGTAGAAGCCCTGCTCGGCCAGCGAGACGAACGAGTTGACCGTGCACGGCGCCGCTGCAGCATCCAGCGTGAGACCGATGTCGCCGAAGTTGGTGGTCATCGTCGCGGTGACGGTGCCACCGGGTGCCTCGGCGTCGGGGACCTCGACCTCGCGGGCCGGCTCCTGGCCGTCGGCGGGGTACTCGCAGGTCGTGGTCTCGCCGCCGGCTCCCGCATCGGCCGGCTCGGAGGTCGACTCCGAGGGAGACGCGCTCGAGGTGTCCTTGGCGGTGTCGGCCCCGTCGCTCTCGTTGCCGCAGCCGGCAAGGACGAGGACGGAGAGGCAGGCCGCAACGGCCGCAAGTCGCTTCAGCATGCCGCCGATCGTACGCAGCGCTCCGTCACATCTCCTCGTGGGTGTCGGGGTCGCCGCCGAAGAGGCGGCCGTCGTCCTCCGCGAGACTGCTGATCGCGAGCACCTCCGCCTCGCTGAGCTCGAAGTCGAAGACGTCCAGGTTCTGCGCCTGGCGTTGCGGGTCACCCGACTTGGGGATCGGCAGCGATCCGAGCTGCACGTGCCAGCGCAGGATCACCTGGCCGGGGGTCACGTCGTGTGCCTCGGCGGCCGCGGTGACAGCGGCCTCCTCGAGTGGCGCCCGCCGCTTGCCCATCGGGCTCCACGCCTCGGTGCGTACGCCGAGCCGCTCGTGCACCTCCCGCATCCGGGTCTGCGGGAAGCGGGGGTGCAGCTCGACCTGGTTGACCGCCGGCGTCACGCCCGTGTCGTCGATGATCCGCGTGAGGTGGTCCTCGGTGAAGTTCGAGACGCCGATCGAGCGGACGAGCCCGTCCTTCTGGAGCTGGACGAGCGCGCGCCACGCCTCGACGTACGTGCCCTGCGACGGGTTGGGCCAGTGGATGAGGTGGAGATCCGTGCGCTCCAGCCCGAGGCGCTCGAGGGATCCGCGCACCGAGGCGATCGCGTCGTCGTACGCGTGGTGCCGGCCGGGGATCTTGCTCGCCACGACGACCTCGTCGCGCGGCAGGCCGGAACGGCGCAGCGCCTCGCCGACCTCGGTCTCGTTCTCGTAGTTCACGGCCGTGTCGAGCATCCGGTAACCCGCCCCGAGCGCCGAGACCATCGCCGCGGTGCCGTCCTCCCCGCGCAGAGGGTAGGTGCCGAACCCGATGGCCGGGATGGTCGTGCCATCGTTGAGGACATAGGTCGGATCAGCCATGGGTCCAACGTAGGCCGCGCGGCAAGCACTGGACCGGCGCGGGCCGGGGTGCGAGCGTGGGCCGCATGCGCAACGAGGCGATGACCGCACTGGACGTCCTGGTCGGCGAGTGGCGTACGACGCTGAGCGACGCGTGGTTCCTCGAGGACGACCCCGACGTGCCCGGGGTGGCGTCGGGGGAGTGGCTGCACGACGCCTGCCTGGTCCTCCGCTGGCAGATGGTGGGCGACGTCGGTGGGGCGACCAGCGACATGGTCGTCGTGATCGGACGCAGCGACGCGCGGGACGCGTACACCGCGCTCTACCACGACGAGCGCGGCGTGTGCCGGGTCTTCGCGATGACCTTCGACGACGACCGGTGGACGCTGGAGCGCGAGGACCCGGACATGTTCCAGCGCTTCGTCGCGGACGTCTCAGCCGATCGCATCGACGGTCGCTGGGAGGCGTCGGAGGACCAGGGCGTCACCTGGCGCAAGGACTTCGACCTCACCTTCGAGCGGGTCGACGAAGGGGCCTAGCAAGGAGTGCGTACCCTTGCGGGTACGTACCCGATAGGGTACATTTGTCGGTATGGATGCGGTTCTGCAGGCGCTGGGGGACGGGAGCCGGCGCACGATGCTGGAGATCCTGCGGGACCATCCGGCGACGGTCACCGAGCTGGCGGACGCCCTGCCCATCGCCCGACCCGGTGTCTCACGGCACCTCCGGGTGCTGAGGGAGGCCGGCCTGGTGTCGGTCGAGCAGGACGCGCAACGCCGCATCTACCGCCTCAACCCGGAGGCGCTCATCGAGGTCGACGACTGGCTGGAGTCCTACCGGGAGCTCTGGCGCCACCGCCTCGACGCACTGCACACCGAGGTCGCGCGCGACAAGCGCACGCGACGGGACACGGAGGACATGTCATGAAGCTCTTGGGGAACCTGCGCCGGATCGACGACACGCAGGGAGCCGTACGCGTCGAGGACGTCTACGACACCGACATCGCATCCCTGTGGGATGCGTGCACCGACCCGCAGCGGCTCGCGCGCTGGATCGCCGAGGTGTCGGGAGACCTCCGCCTGGGCGGGACCGTGCAGCTGGTCTTCACCAGCACGTGGGCGGGCGCGGCCGTCATCGAGACCTGCGACGCCCCGCACCACCTGATGCTGACCTCGCAGCCGGGCACCGAGGAGGAGGGCCAGATCGAGGCGTGGCTCACCGAGGAGGGATCGCGGACCCGGCTCGTGGTGGAGGAGCGCGGCCTGCCGGTCGACATGCTGCACTTCTACGGATCGGGGTGGCAGGCCCACCTCGAGGACCTCCGGGGCTCACTGGCGAGCGGTGGTCCGGTGCACCCTGACGGATACACCGCCGAGCGGGCCGCATCGGCCTGGCACGCGCGCTGGACCGAGCTCACCGCGGCGTACGAGCAGATGCCGGTCGTGCCAGTCGCCTGAGCGTGCGCGCCTGACGGTCTGGCCGACTGTCTGGCGGTGCGTGAGACAACTTTCGAGTGGGCAGAACCTGTCTCACGCACCGCTCGGGGCGGGACGTCGTCTCGGGGAGTGGTGGGCGTCTCAGGATCCACACTATCTGACATAATGTCAGTTATCGGCGATATAGTCCCGGGCGCCAACAGGGGCGTACCGCCAGGCTGGACTGATCAGACGGGTGCGCGTACGTCGCGGAACGGCGTCGCTGCCAGCCCGACCGCCACCAGCGCGAACGTGACGGCGGCGACGACCAGCATCGGCCGGATGCCGACCGCGTCCGCCAGGATCCCCGCGACGGGGGCGACCACGACGACGACCGCACGATTGATCGAGCGCAGTGTCGTGTTGGTACGCGCCTGCAGCTCATCCGGCGTGACCAGCTGCCGATAGCTCATCTCGTGGGAGTTGCTCATGCCCATGGCGAGCCCGATGAGCCCCTGGCCGAGCATCAGCAGGGCGATCAGCGCTGCGCGTGACGTGGGTTCCCCGGCCAGCACCAGCGTGACGACGCCGCACGTGGTGATGGTGTGGCACAGGATGATCGTGCGCCCCGTCCCGATCCGCCTCCCGACGCCCGTGGTGATCGTGGCGCCGATCACCGCGCCGACTCCCCCGACGGCTCCCACGAGGCCGAAGTGGAAGGGGGACACGTCGAGGCTCAGCAGCGCGTACGGCGCCACCACGACACCGAGGATCGCGTTGCCGACGAACCATCCGTGCGTGGCGACTGCCAGGGTCCGCAGACCTGATCGGCCATAGGCCCAGCGCACTCCCTCGACGACGTCCGTCACCAACCCACGCGCCGTCACTCCCGTGCGTGCGGGCGGTTCGTCGAGATCGATCCTGCGGAGCGTGAACGCCGAGTAGAGATAGGTGAGCGAGTCGAGGACCACCGCCACCGGTGCGCCGATCGTGCTGACGAGCAGTCCGCCGAGGGCTGGTCCGGCCGTGGACGAGACGGCATCGGCGCCGTCGACTCGCGCGTGGGCCTGCTGGAGCTGGCCGCGCTCGACGAGTCGAGGGAGGAACGACATCGTCGCGGCCATGTTGACGACGGCTGCGGTGCCGTAGAGGAAGACGATGACCAGCAAGGGGGCGAGCGACAGCACGTCCAGCCACCAGAGCAGCGGGATCGTCAACAGCACGACCGCCTGGACGAGGTCGGTGGCGACCATCAGCGGCAGCCGGCGCCTGCCGTCCACCAGGGCACCCACGACCAGGCCGAACAGGAGATAGGGCAACCATCGCGAGGCATTGAGCCAGCCGACGTCCGAGGAGGTGCCGCCCAGGGTCAGGAGGACGAGGGCCTGGAGCGAGAAGAGGGTGACGTACGTCCCCAGGCCCGAGACCGCGTCGGCCCGCCAGTAGCGCGAGAACGACCGCGAGATGAACACTCCGCCGTCGCCCACCCGCGCAGTCTCGCACCCGCGCCACCCGGATCCGGGGGTCGGTAGGTTCGACGGCATGGGTCACCGTGTGCCGTTCTCGCCGCTGCCGATCGACCAGTCAGAGGTCGCGTACGAGCACGGGCCGGACTCCACGCCGCGACCGTCGGTCCCCCGCGGCCGCACGACGCAGCTGGAGATCACCGATTCGGTGGCCTATCCAGGCACCACCCGGAGGATCTGGCTCCACGAGCCCGCCAACGCGCCGTCCGAGCCGTTGCCTGTCGTCGTCTTCCAGGACGGGGCCGGCTTCCTCGACCCCGACGACGAGATGCGCGCTGCGGTCGTCCTCGACAACCTCGTCCACGCGGGCGCGATCCCGCCGGTGGTCGGGGCGTTCGTCGACCCGGGCGACGGCAACCGCAACGCGGAGTACGACGCGGCCGACGCGACGTACGCCGACGTCCTCCTCGACGAGGTCCTCCCCCGGGTCGGCGAGGTCGTCCGGATCAGCGACCGGCCGCAGGACCGGGCGCTCTGCGGGTTCAGCAGTGGAGGCAACGCGTCGTTCACGGCCGCCTGGCACCGCCCGGACGCGTTCGGCAAGGTCATCGGCCTCTCGGCCAGCTTCCCGCAGGTGGAGGGCAACCCGTTCCCGCGACTGATCCTGGACGAGCCGGTCCGGGACCTGCGGGTCTTCCTCCAGGTCGGTCACCGCGACCTCGGCTGGGACGAGGCCGAGGACAACTGGCTGGCCGCCAACCTCGAGGTCGCTGCGGCGCTCGTCCGGCGTGGCTACGACACACGCCTCGTGCTCGGTGACGGCGGCCACGACGGCAACCACGGCGGCGTGCTGCTGCCCGATGCGCTGCGTTGGCTCTGGCGCTGAGCGCTCAGCCGAACCGGCGGACCTGGTAGGTCCCGACCGTCGAGGCGACGACCTCGCCGTCGGCGTCGGTGAGCCTCGCCTCCAGCACGAACTCGCCCTTGCCCGTCGCCAGTGCGTCCTCCCGGACCCGCGCCACCTCGTGGTCCGACAGCGATGCCGAGGCGCGTACGACGCCCAGTGCAGGCCGCCGGAACCGGATCGTCGACTCCTTGACGAGCGGCACGAAGCCCGCGAGCTCGCCGTCGAAGTCGAAGGTCGCGAGCGCGAGGACGCCGCCGAGCATCTCGGCCAGGCTGTAGAGCGAGCCCGCGTAGGTGACCCCGAAGTGGTTGACGTTGGGCTCCGGCGGCAGCTCGGCGACCGCATGGCCGGGAGCGACCTCGACGAGGCGGATGCCCATGGCGTCCAGGATCGGCACGGACCCCACGCCTGCCTCCACTCTCAACGTATAGGCCATCAGGGGGCTTGCCGCAAGGCCCCGTGCGTCCTTCACACTGCACGGCGTGATGCAGGAGAACACCACGAACGACACCCATCCCTTTGCCCTTCCCGACACCGTCGCCGCCAAGGACGCCCCCGCCCTCATCGACCAGGACCGCGCCCACTTCCGGGCGATCGCGACCAGCCTCGAGCACACGATCGAGGAGCTCGAGGCGAGCCTCGCCGAGACCCGGAAGGGCACCGCCCGCTACGGCACTGCAGCCCTCGAGCGCGACCAGGAGGTGCACCGCCTCAGCGCCCGGTTGCGCGCACTGCGCCGCTTCGACCTGGACCTCTGCCTCGGCCGGATCGTCCATGAGGACAGGGTCGAGCCGACCTACATCGGCCGCTTCGGCCTCGCCGACGCCGACGGCCGGCGCCTGCTCGTGGACTGGCGCTCCCCCGCCGCCGAGCCCTTCTTCGCCGCCACGCACGCGCACCCGCACGGCCTGGTCAGCCGCCGCCGCTATCGCTGGACCGGGGGTCGCATCGTCGACTACTGGGACGAGGCCTTCACCGAGGAGGCCCTCACCCACACCGCCGCCCTCGACGACCAGTCCGCCTTCATCGCCTCGCTCGGCGGCAGCCGTACGCCGCGGATGCGCGACGTGCTCGGCACGATCCAGGCCGACCAGGACGCCATCGTCCGGGCGGGCTCGCGGGGCACGCTCGTGGTCGACGGCGGACCCGGCACCGGCAAGACCGTCGTGGCGCTGCACCGCACGGCCTACCTGCTGTACGCCGATCCGCGGCTCGGCCACCGTCGCGGTGGTGTGCTCTTCGTGGGTCCGCACCAGCCGTACCTGGCGTACGTCGGCGACGTGCTCCCGAGCCTGGGCGAGGAGGGCGTGCAGGCCTGCACCGTGCGGGACCTGGTGCCTGAGTCGCCCGCCGCCGTCGCGGACACCGACCACCGGGTGGCGGCCCTCAAGGCGGACGCTCGGATGGTCGCCGCGATCGAGCCGGCCGTCGCGCTCTACGAGGAGCCGCCGACCGCGTCGCTGCTCGTCGAGACGCCGTGGGCCGACGTCCGGCTCACCGTCGCCGAGTGGGCCGAGGCCTTCGACTCCCCCGACCCCGGCACGCCGCACAACCTCGCCCGCGACGACGTGTGGGACGAGATCCTGACGATCCTGTGCGACAAGGTCGAGTCCGACGAGCTCAGCTTCCAGGACTTCCGCAGGGTGCTCGACAAGAACGTCGGCCTGCGGGACGCGTTCGACCGGGCCTGGCCGCTGATCGAGCACACCGACCTGGTCGGCGACCTCTGGACGGTGCCCGCCTATCTCCGTCTCTGTGCGCCGTGGCTCGCCCCCGACGAGGTGCAGGCGCTGCGCCGGTCGGACCCGTACGCGTGGACGTACGCAGACCTGCCGCTGCTCGACGCGGCGAGGTTGCGGCTCGGTGACCCCGAGGCGTCGCGGCGTCGACGGCGTACGCAGGCAGCCGAGGCGCGCGAGCGGGCGCGGATGAGCGAGGTCATCGACGACCTGCGCACGACCGCGCGCGAGAGCGGTGCGGACGAGTTCGGCGACGGACTGGTCTCGATGCTCGTGCACGACGACCTGAAGTCCGCCCTCGTCGACGACGGGGCGCTGCCGACGACAGACGCCGACCTGCTGTCCGGCCCGTTCGCGCACGTCGTGGTCGACGAGGCGCAGGAGCTCACCGACGCCGAGTGGCAGATGCTGCTGCGTCGTTGTCCGTCGCGGAGCTTCACGATCGTCGGCGACCGCGCCCAGGCGCGCCACGGCTTCACCGAGTCCTGGACCGAGCGTCTCGACCGCATCGGCCTGCCCGGCGCGACCATCGCGCCGTTGACGGTGAACTACCGCACGCCGGCCGAGGTGATGGCCGAGGCCGAGCCCGTCATCCGTGCGGTGCTGCCCGAGGCCAACGTGCCGACCTCGATCCGCGAGAGCGGCATCCCTGTGCTCCACTCCCCCGCCACCGAGCGGGACGTGATCATCGAGGGCTGGCTGGCCGAGCACGCCGAGGGCACGGCGGTCGTCATCGGCGACCCCACGTACGACGACTCGCGACGCGTCCGCTCGCTCACTCCCGAGCTCGCGAAGGGACTGGAGTTCGACCTCGTCGTCCTGGTCGACCCCGACAGGTTCGGCGACGGAGTCACCGGTGCGGTCGACCGCTATGTCGCGATGACCCGGGCCACCCAGCAGCTGGTGGTGCTGACGTCATGAGGATCGTCGGTGCGAACCGGATGTCGAGTCTCAGGACAGTCGGTGCGAACCGGAGGTCCTCATGACGTCACGGTCGATCGGTTCACGAGTCGAGCGTGGCTCGCAGGGACGCGATGTCCTCCGGCCCGACCCGGCAGCAGCCGCCGACCAGCCGCGCACCCGACACGATCCAGGAGGTGACGTCATCGGCAGTGAAGGCTGAGCGGCCCTCCCACGCACGGGTTCCGGCGTTCCAGGACTGTCCTGAGTTGGGGTAGACGATGGCCGGACCGTGCGCACCGGCCAGTGGTACGGCGTCGCGGGCGACGGCCGGGGTGGTGCAGTTGACGCCGATCGCGATGACCTCGTCGACGCTCGCCGCCATCGCGAACGCCTCGTCGAGGGGCTCGCCCGCGCGCGTACGTCCGTCCGCCGCGGACAGCGACAACCAGGCCGGCACGCCCGTCCCGTCGAGCTCCAGCAGCACCGCCTCGACCTCGGCCAGGCACGGGATCGTCTCGACGGCGAGCACGTCGGCGCGCTCGCCGACCATGGAGGCCAGCACGTCGAGTCGCGGCCGGTGGAACGCGCGCAGGCCGTCGACGTCGAGGTCGTAGTCGCCCCGGTACTCCGAGCCGTCGGCCAGCACTGCTCCGTAGGGCCCGACGGATGCCGCCACCCAGCCGTCGGGAGCGGCGGCGTCGCGCGCGTCGGCAGCGAGCTCGATGCTGCGCCGGAGGAGCTGCTCGACCTCCGCCCGGTCCACGCCGGTGGCGCCGAAGCCCTCGAAGGAGACCTGGTAGGACGCGGTCGTGGCGACCTCGGCGCCCGCCTCGAAGAACTCCCGGTGCGCGCGCTCGATCGCGTCCGGGTCGTCGCGCAGCAGCCGTGCCGACCAGAGGTCGGACGACAGGTCGTGGCCGTGCCGCTCGAGCAGCGTGGCCAGTCCACCGTCGAGGACCACGGGTCGTGCGGCGATGGTGCTCTGCAGGTCGGTGGGTCGGCTGGTGCGTGAGGTCACCGCCCGAGTCTGGCACCCGAGGGGTGTGCCCGCTCGCCCGGCTCATCGGCGACGATCACCGCGTGCCAGAGGGACACACGATCCACCGCCTCGCGCGCCGCCATGCCCGGCTCATGGTCGGCTCGCACGTGTCTGCCGACAGCCCGCAGGGTCGCTTCGAGGACGGTGCGCGCCTGCTCGACGGTCGGGTGCTCGGCGCGACGGACGCCTGGGGCAAGCACCTCTTCCACCGGTACGAGGACCTGTGGCTCCACGTCCACCTCGGGCTCTACGGAAAGTTCCGTGACGGGACGCTGCCCGCTCCGCCGGCCCGCGGCGCGCTGCGCCTGAGGCTGGTCGGCGGGGGTCACTGGCTCGAGCTGCGCGGGCCGACGGCGTGCGAGGTGCTGACCACCGCGGAGCGCACGGTCGTCCTCGCCCGGCTCGGACCCGACCCGCTGCGCCGTCGTCCGGATGCGGAGGCGTTCGTGGCACGGGTGCTGCGCAGTCGGGCACCGATCGCCACCCTGCTCATGGACCAGTCCGTCGTTGCGGGAGTCGGCAACATCTACCGTGCCGAGGTGCTGTTCCGGCTCCGGCTCGATCCCCGTCGGGCCGGTCGCGACCACGACGCCGCCGTGCTGCATGCCGTCTGGGACGACCTCGTCGTGCTGCTGCGGGCCGGGGTCCGCGCCGGCCGCATCGTCACCACGCACGCCGAGGATCGCGAACATCCGGCCGGTCGGCCGCGCCGGGTCGACGCGCACTACGTGTACGGCCGGGCCGCCCTGCCGTGTCGCATCTGCGGGACGCCCGTCCTCGACGCCACGATCGCCGCGCGCCGGCTCTTCTGGTGCCCGGTCTGCCAGGGGTGAGGGGCCTCAGCCCGCGACGTACGCCTTGAGGTGCTTGGCGGTCAGCGTCGGATTCTTGGCCGCCACCATGTCGGCCGGCGGCCCCTCGAAGACGATGGAGCCACCGTCGTGCCCGGCCCCCGGGCCGATGTCGATGATCCAGTCGGCGTGGGCCATCACGGCCTGGTGGTGCTCGATGACGATGACCGACTTGCCGGAGTCGACGAGGCGGTCGAGCAGGCCCAGGAGGTTCTCCACGTCGGCGAGGTGCAGGCCGGTCGTGGGCTCGTCGAGGATGTAGACGTTCCCCTTCTCGCCCATCTGCGAGGCGAGCTTGAGCCGCTGCCGCTCGCCGCCGGACAGCGTGGTCAGCGGCTGGCCGAGCGAGACGTAGCCGAGGCCCACGTCGACGAGCCGCTCGAGGATCTTCATGGCGGCGGGGATCTTGGCGTCACCGTGACTGAAGTGCGCCAGCGCGTCGAGGACCGACATCTCGTGCACCTCGGCGATGTCCTTGCCGCCGAGCGTGTGCTCGAGGACCTCCGCCTTGAAGCGGCGGCCCTCGCACTCCTCGCACGGCGACTCGACGGTGGCCATCGGGCCGAGCTCGGTGAAGATCACGCCCGCGCCGTTGCACGTCGAGCAGGCGCCCTCGGAGTTGGCGCTGAAGAGCGCGGGCTTGACGTCGTTGGCCTTGGCGAACGCCTTGCGGATCGGCTCGAGGAGTCCGGTGTACGTCGCGGGGTTGCTGCGCCGCGAGCCCTTGATCGCGCCCTGGTCGATGACGATGACCTCGTCACGACCCGCGAGGGACCCGTGGATCAGCGAGCTCTTGCCCGAGCCGGCGACGCCGGTCACGACCGTCAGCAGGCCGAGCGGGACGTCGACGTCGACGTCCTTGAGGTTGTGCGTGCTCGCGCCGCGTACCTCCATCGCGCCGGTGGGCTCGCGGACCGAGTCCTTGAGGGACGCGCGGTCGTCGAGGTGCTTGCCCGTGATCGTGCCGCTCTTGCGCAGGCCCTCGATGTCGCCCTCGAAGCAGATCGAGCCGCCGGCGGCACCGGCCGCGGGGCCGAGGTCGACGACGTGGTCGGCGATCGCGATGGTCTCCGGCTTGTGCTCGACGACGAGCACCGTGTTGCCCTTGTCGCGCAGCTGGAGGAGCAGGTGGTTCATCCGTTCGATGTCGTGCGGGTGCAGGCCGATCGTCGGCTCGTCGAAGACGTAGGTGACGTCGGTCAGCGAGGACCCGAGGTGCCGGATCATCTTGGTGCGCTGGGCCTCACCGCCGGACAGCGTGCCGGCCGGTCGGTCGAGCGAGAGGTAGCCCAGGCCGATCTCGGAGAACGAGTCGAGCAGGTGCTGGAGTCCCTTGAGCAGGGGCGCCACGGACGGCTCGTCGAGGTCGCGGACCCAGTCGGCGAGGTCGCTGATCTGCATCTCGCACAGGTCGGCGATCGACCTGCCGCCGATCTTCGACGTCCGGGCCGCAGGCGTCAGCCGGGTGCCCTCGCAGTCGGGGCACGTCTGGAACGTGACCGCCCGGTCGACGAACCGCCGGATGTGGGGCTGCATGGCCTCGGGGTCCTTGGACAGGATCGACTTCTGGATCTGCGGGATCATCCCGGTGAAGGTGAGGTTGACGCCCTCGACCTTCAGCTTGGTCGGCTCGGACCACAGCATCGTCTCGAGCTGCTTCTTCGTGAACGACTTGATCGGCTTGTCCATCGGCAGTCCCATGCCCTCGAACAGCCGGCCGTACCAGCCGTCCATGGAGTAGCCGGGCACCGTCAGGGCGCCGTCGCTCAGCGACTTCTCCTCGTCGTACAACGCGGTCAGGTCGATGTCGTTGACCTTGCCCATGCCCTCGCAGCGCGGGCACATGCCACCGAGGTAGACCTCCCCCTTGGCGATCCGGCGCTCGGTCCGGCCGCCCTTCTCGGTGGTCATCATCCCGCTCGCCTTGCGGGTCGGGACGTTGAAGGAGTACGCCGTCGGCGGCCCGACGTAGGGGTCGCCGAGTCGGCTGAAGAGGATCCGCAGCATCGCGTTGGCGTCGGTCGCGGTGCCGACGGTGGAGCGCGGGTTGGCGCCCATCCGCTCCTGGTCGACGATGATCGCGGTCGACAGGCCCTCGAGGTGGTCGACGTTCGGGCGCGCCAGCGACGGCATGAACCCCTGCACGAAGGCGCTGTAGGTCTCGTTGATCATCCGCTGCGACTCCGCTGCGATGGTCGCGAAGACCAGCGAGCTCTTGCCCGACCCGGAGACCCCGGTGAAGACCGTGAGCCGCCGCTTGGGCAGGTCGACGGACACGTCCTTGAGGTTGTTCTCCCGGGCTCCCTCGACCCGGATGAACGCGTGGTCGTCGGCTGGGTGTGTGGTCGTCATCTCGTGCGTCTCCCCTGTGCTGTGGCGACTGTCCCGTGCTGGGTGCCCGTGGCAATCCTGCCAGTACGACGAGCGGCCGCGCGCGAGTGTGACCGCCGCCCCACCGCCCGTCGGGATGGGGTGCGGCTCTTGCGTTGCGTGCGAGGGTCGCACCATGACCAACGACGACAGCACCGGGACCGTTGCCGAGATCATGAAGGAGACGCGCATCGCCGTGCTGACCTACCGTTCGCTCGACGGCGCCCTCGTCTCCACGCCGATGGGCATGCAGGACTTCGACGAGCCGGGGACGACCTGGTTCATCACCGAGCGCAGCAGCGACAAGGTCAGTGCGCTGGAGGCGGACCCTCGGGTCAACGTCTCCTGCAGCAGCAAGGCCGGCTGGGTCTCGCTCTCGGGCACGGCGCACGTCAGCGACGACACGGCCAAGCTGAAGGAGCTGTGGGACGCCTCCGCCGGCGCCTTCATGTCCGGTGGCCCCGAGGACCCCGACAACGTGCTGCTGCGGATCGACGGCGACACCGCGGAGTACTGGGAGTCCCCCGGCAAGGTCGGCGTCGCGATCCAGATGGCCAAGGGCCTGATCACCGACTCCGAGCCCGACCTCGGTGACAACGACACCGTCACCCTCTGACCACTCACTGAGAAGGATCGCCCCATGCTGGTCGAAGCCCGCGGGATCGCCTCGGCAGCCGATGCCTGGCTCCGCTTCACCACTCCCGCCACGTGGTCGGTCTGGGCGCCCCTGATCCGCTCGGTCGAGGCCTCCGACGACGTGCTGGTCTCCGGCACGTCCGGTCGCGTGCACGGCCCGCCCGGTGTGACGGTCGACTTCGAGGTGACCCACGTCGACCCTGAGCAGCGCACGTGGTCGTGGCGCGCCGGTCGCGGGCCAGCGGAGGTCGAGATGGACCACCACGTCGTCCCTGCAGCCGGCGGCGGCAGCCGCGCGTTCCTCCGCGTGCCGGGTCGCTCGGCTGCCCTGCTCCAGCCCTACCGCGTCCCGGCGCTCGCGGCACTGCGCGGACTCGTCCGGGACCGCAGCGGGCTGGGGGCCGAGGAGGAGCCGGTCGAGACGTTCGACTTCGCGTTCACCCGGTCGTACGCCCTCGCGGGCCGCCCCTTCGGCATCACCCCGAAGACGACCGTCGCCGAGGTCGGGCCGCACTGGCTCTACGTGCGCTACGGGCCGTGGCGGTTGCTCACCCCGCGTAGCAACATCGCCTCTGCACAGGTGACCGGTGACTTCTCGTTCGCGAAGACCGCCGGGCCGCCGCACCTGTCGTTCGGTGACCGCGGTGTGTCGTTCACCAGCAACGGCGATCGCGCCCTGTGCCTGCGGTTCCACGAGCCGGTCCCGGCGATCGACCCGACCGCGACGATCACCCACCCCGGCGCCACGATCTCCGTCGCCGACCCG
Organism: uncultured Actinomycetota bacterium; assembly: GCA_963711175.1. Lineage (GTDB taxonomy): Bacteria > Actinomycetota > Actinomycetes > Propionibacteriales > Nocardioidaceae > Nocardioides. Next base: position 116,626 of record CAVQDC010000015.1, on the reverse strand, counting down.
GAAGCACTCGCGGCCGCGCTCGCCCTCCCGTACGACGTGTAGGAGACGCTGGCCGTCCTGCGTCCTAGGCTCGGTCCATGGGAATCGTCCACAAGGCCACGCTGTCCCCGTCCAAGCAGGAGATCGTCGAGGCCTGGCTCCCGACGCGCGAGTGGGCTGCGGGACGCACCATCGCCGAGAAGGTCGCGGAGTACCGGCTCGACGACCCCGCGGGCGAGGTCGGTGTGGAGACGATCCTGTGGCGGACCGACGACGGTGCCGTCATCCAGACCCCGCTGACCTATCGCGCCGAGCCGCTCGTCGCGGCGGAGGAGCACCTCATCACCACCACCCAGCACTCGGCGCTGGGCGAGCGCTGGGTGTACGACGGCTGCGGCGACCCCGTGTGGGCATCGACCCTGGCCGCCGCGATCGCCACGGGTGGGAGCCAGTCGCAGATGTTCTTCGAGGACGCCGGCCAGCGGATCGACATCCCGGCGCGGATGCAGGTGCGCGGCAGCGGCGACGAGCCCTCTGGTCCCGACGTGACGTCCGTCGACCGCACGACCGACGACGGTGCCGTGACGAGGGTCCGCGCCGGCGACGTCGAGCTCGCGCTGGCGCGCGTCGTGGGTACGCCGCTGGGCGAGGGGCCGCACCTCAGCGGCACCGTCGGTGACGACGAGCCCACAGTGCTGGCCGTGCTCAGGACCTGACGACCTCGAGTCCGAGCCACTCCCCCAGCGCGTCGAGCTCGCCGGCGACCCGGGACCGGCGACGGGCCGACCAGTCGCCGTCCTCGTGGACCGCGTCGACGATCAGCACGCCGCCCTCGCGATCGGCAGTGGCGTCGACCTTGCCGACCAGCTGGTCGCCGTCGAGGACGGGCATCGCCCAGTAGCCCCACTGCCGCGCCGAGACGGGCTTGTACATCTCCAGCTGGTAGTCGAAGTCGAAGATGTCCTCCATCCGCTTGCGGTCGAAGACGAGCCGATCGAGCGGCGAGAGGATCGCGGTGCGACCGTCGAAGGAGTCGTCGAGGTAGGAAGGGTCGACCCGCCACAGGCCGCGGACGCCCTCGATCCGTGCCGCCTCGCCGACGTCGCGCACGTCGTACGGCTCGTGCCAGGCCTCGAGGGCGCGCGGCCGGGCCAGTCCCAGGGCGCGCAACCGACGCTCCGCCAGGGTGCGGTGCGCCTCCTCGGCGGGCACGGTCGGGTCGCCGGGATGGATCCGCTCGGCCAGGTCCCAGCGGCGCTCACGTCCCTCACGGGTCGCCACGGCGACCTCGCCGCGTGCCTCCATGCACTCGAGGAGCTTCATCACGTTCTTGTCGTTGGTCCAGCCCGTCGAGCGCCACGGCACCTCGCAGGTGTCCGGGATGTCGCGCGCGGCCGTCGGTCCCTCCGAGCGGAGCAGCGCGAGCACCTCGCGCCGGCAGCCGTCGTTGGCGCCCACCCAGTCGCCAAGGTCCTCCTGCCACTCCCGCAGCGGCGGCTCGCCCGGCCAGGCGTCCATGTCGGCACGGAAGAGAGCGATGTCCTCGCTCGGGCGCAACAGCGCCTGCAGCTCCACCAGTGCGCCGTCGCCGACCCGCGCCTCGAGGTCCTCGGGATCGTACGAGCTGCCGAGCCGGGTCCAGAGCGCCAGGTCGGGGTGCTGGGCCACGACCCGGGTGAGGTCGACCTGCAGGAAGCCGAGGTGTCGCACGACGTCGAGCACGTCGGTGGGACGGTCGGCGTCCAGCAGCTGCGCCCGTACGGCGATCCGCCGGGCCTGCTCCCGCGACAGCTCGTGACCCTTCGGCGCTGCCATGTCGCGATCCTAGGCGGGAGCCGCTGGACGAGGCACCCGGACGAGACGTCTGGACAGGTTGCGGCGTTCGGGCCATGGGTTCGTGACCCGAACGGGTCATTCCCTCACGAAATCGGGTAGATCTCGTCAATCGGCCCAGGGACTCCGTCATGCGGTGCCACAGTCGACGTCTCAGCATCGTGGGGCAGCGGCCCCACCCAGACGCACAGCAGTGGGGAGCAAGGCCATGTGGGACACCGTCGAGACCAACACCGGTCCGGGCTCGGTGCACCTGTCGCACGACCTGCCGTGCACCGACTGCGGGCATGCCGGCCACACCTACCTGCCGTGCTCGGACACGTGCGACTGCGCGCACGGTCGCGACCGCCTGCTCAGCGCTGTGTGACCCGGTCCCTGACCTTGTCCTGGTAGCGCCGCTTGATCCCGCGGGCGAAGCGGTGGCGCACCTTCTCGGGCGCCGGCGGACGGCCGTCCTCGTCGAGCTCGTAGCTCGCCACCTTGGCCAGCCGGGGACGCTCGTGGTCGTCGACGACCTCGCCCGTGACCCACCACATCTTGAGGCTGGGGCCGGCCACCTGCAGGCACGCCAGGTTGTTGTCGAACCATGGTCCCTCGGCGTAGCGCCACGTGAGCGGGGCGTCCGGGACGTGGGTCGACCTCGACGCCAGTCGGCCGACGGGTCCGGCCACGCCGTAGGACAGCACAGCGGTCGCGAAGCGCATGTTGCGCGACAGCGGGTTGCGGATCGGTGAGCAGACCGCCTGCAGGATCGTCGACTGCAGGGGTCGACCGTGGCGGGCCGGCCGTGCCTGGCTCACATAGCTGTGGTGCACGTCGCCGGACAGGAAGGTGACGGTCGACGGGGCACGGCCCCGCTCCCCCGCGGCCACCTCCATCGCCTGGTGGGCCACCTCCTGGAAGCTCTTCTGGAAGGCGCCCCAGTGCTCGAGGTCCACGACCTGCCGCATCTTCTCGCCCATCCGGCCGCCGCGCTCGCCCCACGCGCCGCCGGCGAGCGCCTCGCTGAACGCCTCGAGGTGGTGCAGTCCGCGGGCGAGCAGGAACGGGAGCGACGTACCGATGAGGAGGTGGTCGACGTCGCCGCGCAGCTGCTCGTCGAGCCACGCAGCCTCGGTGGCGTCGAGCAACGCCCTGTCGTCGGGATCGAGCTGCCGGGCCGCGCGCGAGTCGACCACGACAAGGCGGACCTGGGTGTCGAACTCCCGGGTGTAGCTCCACCGGTAGGTCTGCGGCTCCTGGTCGACCCGTGCGGCGAAGTCGTCGACGAGCGGCCCGAAGTCGTACTCGTCGTCGCCCTCGTGGGCCAGCACCGTGGCGTAGAGCTCGTCCTGGCGGCGCTCGGCCGGGGACATGTTGCCGAGGTGCTGGTAGACCCAGTACGACCCGAGCCCGGCCACGATGCGACCGTGCCACCACGACGTCGCCTCCATCTCGCGACGCCACTCCTGCGAGGTGTTCCAGTCGTCGCGGATGTCGTGGTCGTCGAAGATCATCGCGCTCGGCACGGTCGACAGCAGCCAGCGGTTGGCGGGATCGGACCACGCGAGCCGGTAGAGGTGGGCGTACTCCTCGTAGTCCTTCAGCTCGGTCCACGGAGCCGCCTCGATGTCGCGCCGCGCCTCGATGAAGGCGCGCATCTCGTCGGTGGTCTCGTCGGCGTAGACCTGGTCACCCAGGAACAGCACGAGGTCGGGCAGCCGGTCAGGAGACAGGTCGGGGTCGTCGTTGGCAGGCGCCACCTGGTCGGCCATCCGCAACGCCCACGCCCGGAGCGCGTCGACGCCGTGGGTCTCGTTGCCGGCCGCGTCGTGGGACACCGACGTGCGGCACGAGCCGAAGGCGAGGCTCAGGGGCCGCCCGTCCAGGAGGGTCGCGATCACCGGAGCGGGGAACGGCGAGCCCGGCTCGGGCCAGACCAGCTCCTCGTCGACGGTCACCGTGTAGGCCTCCGCGGTGCCGGGCTCGAGACCGTCGAGCTCGACCAGGGCGTAGTGGTGGTCGTGGACGACGAACGTACGGGCGCTCGCGGTGGCACTGCCCCGGGTCACCGAGACGACGCCCGGGTCGCGGGTCTCCACCCACACCGAGGCCGAGGTGTCGTCGACGTAGCGCAGCAGCGGTCCGAGGAGCAGCGGGCCGTCGGCGTCGCTCACGGCTGCAGCAGCACCTTGATCGCGCGCCGCTCGTCCATCGCCCGGTAGCCCTCGGGCGACTCGGACATCGGCAGGGTCAGGTCGAAGACCCTGCCGGGGTCGATGGCGCCGGACAGCACCCGCTCGAGCAGGTCGGGGAGGTAGCGACGTACGGGCGCCATCCCACCCGCCAGGCCGACGTTCTTCTGGAACATCCGGCGCACCGGCAGCTCCACCCCGTGGGGCACGCCGACGAAGCCGACCATCGAGCCCGGGCGGGCGACCTCGAACGCGGTCTTCATCGACTCGTCGGTGCCGACGCACTCGAGGACCGCGTCGGCGCCGATGCCCCGGGTCAGCTCGGCGATGCGGGCACCGCCCTCCTTGCCGCGCTCGGCCACGACGTCGGTCGCACCGAACGCACGGGCGATCTCCTGGCGCGGCTCGTGCCGCGACATCGCGATGACGCGCTCGGCGCCGAGCTGTGCGGCCGCCAGCACCCCGCACAGACCGACCGCACCGTCGCCGATCACGACAGCGGTGCCACCGGGCTTCACGCCGGCCGCGACGGCCGCGTGCCAGCCGGTGGCCATCACGTCGGACAACGTGAGCAGCGACGGGATGAGGGACTCGTCCGGCATGCCGTCGGTCTTCACGAGGCTGCCGTCGGCCTGCGTCACGCGGGAGTACTCGCCCTGGCCGCTCGCGGTGAAGCCGAGGTTGTCGCACACCGACTGGACACCCGCCGCGCAGTGCGCGCAGGTGTTGTCGCAGTGGCAGAACGGCACGATCACGAAGTCACCGGGCGTGAAGTCCTTGACCGCGCTGCCGACCTCCTCGACCACGCCGACGCACTCGTGGCCGATCGTCGAGCCGCTGTCGATGTCGTTGGCGCCGCGGTAGGGCCAGAGGTCGGAGCCGCAGATGCAGCCCGCGACCACCTTGACGATCGCGTCAGTGGGCTCCTCGATCGTCGGGTCGGGGACCTCCTCGAAGCGGATGTCGCCGGGCGCGTGGATGGTGGTTGCTCGCATGCTCGCGATCCTGCCACGGGCCCCGTGAGCCGTGAACTCACCCCTGAGGGGCCGTGACGACCGGCTCCTCAGGTCGTTGACTGTCTTTGTGATCCGCACCCTCGCCTCGCTCGTCCTCGTCCTCGCGGCTGCGTCCGTCCCTCCGGCCCAGGCGGCCCCCGCCGCGGCAGGGCAGGCCATCGACGTGCTGGTGATCGGCGACTCCTACTCGGCCGGCAACGGCGCGACCGGGACGACGTACGGCCCCTCCGGTTGCTACCGCAACACGACCCACTGGGGTGAGAGGTACGCCGCCGGGCTGCGCCAGCAGGGCTATGACATCGCCCTCACCAACCACGCGTGCAGCGGTGGTCGTACGCCCGACGTGCACACCGCGCGTGCCCTGGACACCCAGACCGGGCGTACGAAGCCAGCACCGCAAGGCGTGACGACCACGGCCCAGGCCGACGCGCACCTGCGCCGTGCCGACCCGTGCAACACGAAGACGTTCCCGACCGAGGAGTTCTGGACCTACCGTGCCACCGCCGTGTCAGGCGGGACGATCACCTACGACTGCACGCGCAAGCTGCGTCCGCAGGCGGACTTCGTCTCCGCCGACACCGACCTCGTGGTCTTCACGATGGGCGGCAACGACGCCGGCTTCAGCACGATCGTCCAGGGCTGCTTCGTCCTCGGCACCCGCACGGCCGCGGCCTGCAGGGCCGCCGTCGACGCCGCCCGCGCGCTGATCCCGACGATCAAGCAGCGCCTCGTCGACGACGTGGCTGCGCTGCGCGCACACGGGCTGCGCGACGACGCGAAGATCGTCCAGCTCGGCTATCCCTGGCTGCAGGTCGACAACGGCTTCACCCTCCCCGACCTGCCGTCACTGACGCCCTACCCGGCGGGCGACGCGGTGCGCAGCCTGATCACGGACGCCACGGCCCAGCTCGCGACGGTGCCCTCGCTCGTCAACGTCGGCCACCCGGGGCAGATGACCTTCGTCGACGGGGTCACCGCGAAGTTCTCCGGCCACGAGCCCGACGCGGGCACGACCAACCCGCAGACCTGGATCAACCAGGCGTTCAGCGGACCCGACACCAATATCTGGTACCACCCCAACGACCTCGGGCAGATCGCCTACTCCGAGCTCCTCCTCGCCGGCGGGACCTACGGCGCGACGGCGGGGCCGACCCCGACCACCACTCCCCCGGCCGCCGGCCGGCCGACGGCCGAGCTCCGCGCGCGTCCGACCCGGCACCGCTTCGCTCAGTCCCGACCCGTCACGCTGCGCGTCCGGGTGCGCCTGTCCGACGGCACCGTTCCTGCGGGACGGGTCGTCGTACGCCGCGTGCACCACCGTCATGTCCTCAAGGCCAAGCGGCTCCGGGCCTCGGCCGACGGCCACGTCCGGGTCCGCCTGCGCGGCCTCGACGCGGGCCGGACCCGGCTCGTCGTGACCTATCGAGACCGCGTCGCCCCACGGGTCCGCGACCGGGTCGTGGTGCGCGTCTCACGGCGCTCCTGACGGTGACCAGAACCACCCCGCCGGGGTGGATGGCTTTATCTCATATCTGAGATACCGTGGTCGGCATGGCTGACTACAAGGGTCGTATCGGGAACCTGATCCGCGATGCACGCAAGCACCGTGGCCTCACCCAGCACCAGCTCGCGGAGCTGCTCGGCACCAGCCAGAGCGCGATCAACCGCATCGAGAAGGGCCACCAGAACCTCTCCCTCGAGATGCTCGCCCGCATCGGCGCGGCCCTCGACTCCGAGATCGTCGCCCTCGGCGGCGGCCCGACGCACCTGCGCGTCGACGGCCCCACGACGCTCTCGGGCTCCATCGACGTGAAGACCTCCAAGAACGCCGGAGTCGCGCTCCTGTGCGCGTCCCTGCTCAACAAGGGTCGTACGACGCTGCGCAAGGTCGCCCGTATCGAGGAGGTCAACCGGCTGCTCGAGGTGCTCAACTCCCTCGGCGTCGCGACCCGCTGGATCGGTGACGAGAACGACCTCGAGATCATCCCGCCCGCCGAGCTCAACCTCACGGCGATCGACGAGGCAGCCGCGCGTCGTACCCGGTCGGTGATCATGTTCCTGGGTCCGCTCCTGCACCGCTACGACGAGTTCGAGCTCCCCTACGCCGGCGGCTGCAACCTCGGCGAGCGCACCGTCGAGCCGCACATGTCCGCACTGCGACCGTTCGGTCTCGACGTCAAGGCAACGGACGGCAGCTATCACGCGAGCGTCAACCGGACCATCGAGCCGACGCGCCCCATCGTGCTCACCGAGCGCGGTGACTCGGTCACCGAGAACGCCCTCATGGCGGCCGCGCTCCACCCGGGCACGACGATCATCCGCAACGCCTCGTCCAACTACATGGTCCAGGACCTGTGCTTCTACCTCCAGAAGCTCGGTGTCGTGATCGAGGGCATCGGCACCACCACGCTTCGCATCACCGGCAAGGCCTCGATCGACGTCGACGTCGACTACGCGCCCTCCGAGGACCCGATCGAGGCCATGTCGCTCCTCGCGGCCGCCATCGTCACGAAGTCCTCCATCACCATCCGCCGTGCGCCGATCGAGTTCCTCGAGCTCGAGCTCGCGATCCTGGAGGAGATGGGCTTCCGCTACGACCGCTCCGAGGAGTACGTCGCCCGCAACGGCGAGACCCGGCTGGTCGACCTCACCACGCACGCCTCCGAGCTGCGGGCGCCGCTGGACAAGATCCACCCGATGCCGTTCCCCGGCCTCAACATCGACAACCTGCCCTTCTTCGCCGTCATCGCGGCCGTCGCCGAGGGCCAGACGCTGCTGCACGACTGGGTCTACGAGAACCGCGCGATCTACCTCACCGAGCTCAACAAGCTCGGAGCGCAGGTCAAGCTGCTCGACCCGCACCGGGTGCTCGTCGAAGGTCCGACGCACTTCTCCGGCGCGGAGATCGTGTGCCCGCCCGCCCTGCGTCCGGCCGTGGTGCTCCTCATCGCGATGCTCGCGTCGAAGGGCCGCAGCGTGCTGCGCTCGACCTACGTCATCCACCGCGGCTACGAGGACCTCGCCGAGCGGCTCAACGAGCTCGGCGCGAACATCGAGACGTTCAGGGACATCTGAGACACGCAGCGTCGACCGAGGCACGAGGTCGGCGCGTGGGCGTGGCCAGATCGAGTAGGCCCGCGACCGAGGAACGAGGTCGCGCAAGGCCGTACCGAGACCTCACCCTCGAGGTGGGTCTCGATACGCCTCGCTCGTTCCTCGCTCGGCTACTCGACCACCGACGAGGTGGTCAGTTGAAGAGCGTCTCCACCCAGGCGCGGGAGACCTTGCCGGCCGACGGCGGGGCGGTCATGTCGGCGGTGATCCGCGGCATCGGGGCGGTGTGCTGGCCGGCGTTGCGGTGCCAGTCCGTCTCGGCCTCGATGAGGACGCCGAGGTCGGCGCGCGAGAGGAAGATGCCGTGGCCCTCCGGGCACTGGCTGACGGTCGCCTCACCGAGGTTCCGCTCGTCCATCTCTGCGCTGCACCGGGGACACGTCAGGCTCTCCATCCCCTGAAGGTACTCCCCAGCCCCATACTTCTCGCGTGAACTCTCCGGGTTACCTCGACTCCCCCCGCCCTCTCGCGTTCGCCCACCGCGGCGGTGCCTACCACCCGGAGATCGAGGGCCTGGAGAACACGCTCGCCGCGTTCGCGCACGCGGTGGAGCTCGGCTACACCTACCTCGAGACCGACGTGCACGTCACCAGCGACGGGGTGCTGCTCGCGTTCCACGACACGGTCCTGGACCGGGTGACCGACCGGACGGGCAACATCGCCGACAGCACCTACGCGGAGGTCCAGGAGGCCCTGATCGGCGGTCGCGAACCGGTGCCGACCCTGGCGCAGCTCTTCGACGCCTTTCCCGATGCCCGCTTCAACATCGACCTCAAGTCCGAGGGCTCGGTCGAGGCGCTCGCGGCCTTCGTCGAGGAGCGCGAGGCCTGGGACCGGGTGCTCGTCGGCTCGTTCTCGAGCCGTCGGATGGCGGCGTTCAGGCGGCGTACGGGCGGCCGGGTGGCGACGTCTGCTCCCCCGCTCGAGGTGGTGGCGTTCGTCCTCTCCCCCAGCGGCCGGCTGGCGCGGTGGCTGACGCGCGGCAGGCCGCGCGCGCTCCAGGTGCCGCACCGCCGGGGGCGGTTGGTCGTGGTCACGCCCGGGCTCGTACGACGCGCGCACGCGGCCGGCGTCCAGGTGCACGTCTGGACCATCGACGACCCAATTGAGATGAACGCCCTCCTCGACCGTGGTGTCGACGGCATCATGACCGATCGCACGGACATACTCAGGGACGTGCTCCGCGCTCGCGGACAGTGGAGGGGTGAGGCATGAGTGAGGCCCGCGGCGGGATCGCCAACCTGGAGCCGTTGGAGCAGGCCAGGGAGCAGAAGGCCTGGTACTGGTACGACTGGGCCAACAGCGCGTACGTCACGACCGTCAGCACCGTGCTGTTCGCGCCCTACATCATCGCGATCGCCAAGGAAGCCGCGGTCGACAACCGGATCTCCCTCGTCGGTATCTCGGTGGCGCCGGGCTCACTGCCGTCCTACCTGGTCACCATCTCGACGATCATCTCGGCGGTCGTGCTGCCCCTCATGGGTCCGATCGCCGACCGGACGGCCAACAAGAAGCGCCTGCTGGCGATCTTCGCCTGGCTCGGCGCCCTCTCGGGATCGCTGATCTTCTTCGCGACCGGGAGCAACTGGCAGATCGGGGCCGTCGGCTTCTTCCTCGCCAACATCTTCCTCGGCGCGTCGCTCGTGGTGAACGACTCGATCCTGCCGCTCATCTCCGACGAGGAGAACCGCGACCGCGTCTCCTCCCGTGGTTGGGCGTGGGGCTACCTCGGCGGTGGCCTGCTGCTCGCCCTCAACCTCGCACTCGTCACCCTGCACGACACCTTCGGGCTCTCCGAGGGGATGGCGGCCCGGATCAGCATGCTGTCGGCCTGCATCTGGTGGGCCGTGTTCACCCTGATCCCCTACTTCCGGCTCAACGACCACGAACCCATCCCGCTCGCCGACAGCGACGGCGGCAACCAGGGCATCTTCGCCGAGAGCTTCGGCCAGCTCGCCAAGACCTTGCGCGAGCTTCCGAAGTACCCCGTCGCGCTGAACTTCCTGGTGGCCTACCTGTTCTTCAACGACGGCATCCAGACCGTCATCGCCTCCGCGTCGACGTACGGCTCCGAGGAGCTGGGCTTCGGCCAGTCGGTGCTCATCGGCACGATCCTGCTGGTGCAGTTCGTCGCCTTCGGCGGGGCGCTCGCGTTCGGACGGCTGGCCAAGCGCTACGGCTCCAAGCACACGATCCTCGGCGGCCTGGTGATCTGGATGGTCATCGTCACCGCAGCGCTGTTCCTGCCCGAGAAGGGGTTGATCCCCTTCCTGCTGCTCGGAGTCGCGATCGGCGTGGTGCTCGGCGGCACGCAGGCGCTCGCACGGTCGTACTTCTCCCTGCTGATCCCTCGCGGCAAGGAGGCTGAGTACTTCAGCTTCTACCACGCGATGGATCGCGGCACGTCATGGTTCGGCACGCTCGTCTTCGGCCTCGTCTACCAGCTGACCGACTCCTACCGACCGGCGATCTTCGCGCTGATCGTCTTCTTCGTGCTGGGCGGCGCGCTGCTGATGCGCGTCGACACGGCGAAGGGCATCCGCGACGCGGGCAACGATGCACCGCGTGTGATCTGAGTCACATTCCCCCCGGGGCGTGACGGTGGCGCACTGCACCCCTGCGGGTGGAGTTTCTCCCGCCTGAGCGCCCTCTCCACGCTCAGCGAATCCGCGGAATGTGGGCCGCCCCGCTACGGTTGAAAGATCACGAAGGCGGACCACGCTGCCACGAGCGGCGTCACGGACCACGGTCTGGACCGTCTCATCTACATCCCGACATACACAACAACGGGGTCAGCAATCCCAATTGGAGGTGGGCACGGTGGCGGAGCGCACACTGCGTGGCGCGAGGCTCGGTGGCCAGAGTTTTGAGGACGAGCGGGGCATTGAGTTCGCTGCTCGTCAGCAGGTCGGCTACTTGTGCAAGCAAGGACATGAGTTCGAGGTCACGATGTCGGTCGAGGCCGACATCCCCGCGAAGTGGGAGTGTCCCCGTTGTGGGGCGGAGGCACTCAGCACCGCGGGCATCCTGCCTGAGGAGAAGGCCGAGAAGCCGGTCCGCACGCACTGGGACATGCTGCTGGAGCGTCGCTCGGAGAAGGAGCTCGAGGACATCCTCAAGGAGCGCCTCGAACTGCTGCGCGGCGGCGAGATCGGTCCCGCGCACCTGCACCGGGCCAACCGGAAGAAGCGGGTCAGCTGACGCCGACTGAGGGTCTCCCTCAGTCGACGACGTCGCCCCGGACGACCGGGCCCTCGGGCCCGGCTCCGGGGCGGCTGCCATTTCCGGCTCCGAACGCTCCGCCGAACGGACCGAAGGCGGGGGTCACGACGAGCCGGCGCTCGACCACCGAGGTGAGCAGTCGGCGCGCGACGGGCCGGGTGAACGGCAGGATCAGCAGGATCCCGGCGATGTCGAGGACGAAGCCCGGGCTGAGCATGAGCGTGCCGCCGATGAGGATCAGTGCGCCGTCGGCGATCTCCTTGGCCGGCATCCGGCCCTGCTGGAGCGCCGCGCGCAGTGCCTGCCACGCTCGACCGCCCTCCCGCTTGATCAGCCACGCGCCGATGACGGAGTCGAGGACGAGCAGCGCGATGGTCCACCACGGGCCGACCAGCTGACCGACCTGGAGGATCGCCCAGATCTCGAGCAGGGGCACCAGCACGAACGAGGCCACGAGGACGGGACGCACCCACCCGCGTCGGCGGGCGGGCGTACGCCGGGGTGCGGCGGGGTGCGTCACCTGCTGCTCCGGGCCTTGCCGAGCTGGGCGCGGCGCTCGGACAGGCCCCACCGGGTGATCAGCTTGAGCGACTCGCTCGCCACCTGGCCACTCATCTTGGAGTCGCCGCGCTCACGCTCGATGAAGTCGATCGGCACCTCGGTGACGGTCAGGCCACGGGTGACCGTGCGGTAGGCGAGGTCGGTCTGGAACACGTATCCAGTAGACAGCACGGATCCAAGGTCGATGGTCTCCAGCGTCGAGCGGCGGAACAGCCGGAAGCCGGCGGTGGCGTCCTTGACCTTGATCCCGAGCAGCATCCGGACGTAGAGGTTGCCGCCGCGCGACAGCACGAGGCGCTGCAGGGGCCAGTTGACCACCGAGCCGCCCGGCACGTAGCGCGAACCGATCACCAGGTCGGCCGTCCTCAGCGCGTCGAGCAGCCGGTGCAGCTGCTCGGGCTGGTGTGAGCCGTCGGCGTCCATCTCGCCGATCACGTCGTACCCGGCGTCGAGCGCCACGCGGAAGCCGTTGAGGTACGCAGCGCCGAGCCCGGCCTTCTCGGTCCGGTGGACCACCGAGACCGCGGCGTCCTCGGCCGCCAGCCGGTCAGCGATCGCACCCGTGCCGTCGGGACTGTCGTCGTCGACGACCATCACGTCGACGCCGGGCTGGGCGGCCCGGAGCCGACCGACGATCCACTCGAGGTTCTCCGACTCGTTGTAGGTCGGGATCACCATCACGCAGCGTCCGAGACCTTCGATGCTCACGCTGCGCCACTCCGCTCGACATTCGCTGCGACGCCACGGTCGCCGCGTCGGCGACGACGATAGGTGATCACGACGAGCGCCGTGTGCAGGGCCAGGAAGCCGAGGACGAGTCGCGCGGGCCACACGCCCAGGCGTACGGCCGGGGTGATGGTCGTGCTCAGACCGACGGACTCCAGGAGCACGTCCTGGCCGTGGGCCGGCACCGAGGCGACCACCTCACCGTCGGGGCGTACGACGCCGGAGATGCCGTTGACCGCCGCCACGACGACCCAGCGCCCGGTCTCCTGGGCCCGTAGCCGGCTGATCTCGAACTGCTGGGCGAGCTGCCCGGTGCGGCTGAACATCGCGTTGCTGGTCTGCACGGTCACGAGCTGCGCACCGCGGGCGACCTGGCCGCCGATGCCTTCGTCGTAGGCCACGTCGAAGCAGATCGCGTCGGCCACCCGGACGTCACCGATCCGGATCGGCTCGAGGCTGGTGCCGCGCACCATGTCGCGCGGGACCATCGTGAGCTTGCCGTACGTCGCGGGGATCAGGCTGCCGCGGAACGGGATGTACTCGCCGTAGGGCACCGGGTGGCGCTTGGTGTAGCGGTCGCCGCTGCCGAGGCCCGGGCGGTAGACGATGCCCTGGTTGAGCACCCGGGTCTCGTCGAGCGGGTCGCCGGAGACGCCACCGACGAGCACCGGGACGCCGATCGCGTCCGAGGCAGCGATGATCCCTGCGTGGACGCCCGGGTCCGTGAAGGGGTCGACGGCGGTGGAGTTCTCCGGCCACACCACGAAGTCCGGCTGGGGCTCGTCCCCCGCTGCCACGGCATCGGCCAGCTCCTCGGTGAGGCGCACGTGGTTGGCGGTCACCTCGCGGTGGTGCGCCACGACGTCGAGCCCGGTGCCGGGGACGTCGCCCTGCACCGCGGCCACCGTCGTCGTACCGCTCTCGGCGACGGTGAACGGCACCAGCACGGGCAGGACGGTGCCGGCGGCCAGGCCGGCCGCCACGACGACCGCGAGCCCGGTCCGGTCGCGCAGGTGCAGCACGACCCAGGCGAGCGTCGTGCCGGTCAGGGCGACGAGCAGGCTGACGCCGGTCATCCCGATCCAGGGGATGGCGTCGGCCCACGGGGTGTCCGCCGTGGCGAAGACGAGGCGGCCGAACGGCATCCCGCTGAAGGGGAACCCGCTGCGCCAGGTCTCGATCCCGACCCACCACAGCGCCGTCCACACCGGCCAGGCACGCAGCCGCGTGCTCCACGCGAGCCCGACGCCGAGGGGCACGAAGAACGAGGCCTCGAGGGCGCACATCGCGATCCACGCGTCCGTGCCCACCGAGCGCATCCAGACCATCACCGCGTAGGTGAACGCGATCCCGAACAGCAAGGTCGGGATCCACGCCGAGCGTGCTCGCAGGCCGCGCACGGACAGGACGAGCGCGGCGATGGCGGGAGGCATCAACCAGGCGAAGCCGACGGGCTCGAAGGCCGCTGCGAGCACGAGACCGCCCACCAGGGCGACGAGGCAGCGGAGCGGCACGCTGCAGACCGTAGCCGACGCGTGGCGATCACCCCGGACCGGCGAGGGTGCCTGCAGGGTGCGGGAGGAACGCCGCGGCTTCGGACCAACGCGCGACCGCCTGGCTGACGATCGCACGAAGTTGTCTACGGCCTCGTGGTTCCTCCCGCATCCGGCCCCCGCGGGGCGCGCTCGACCAGACGTCGGACACAGGGCATCGCTGGCTTCGCGAACCCCATGTCTGACCTCCCACTGCCGACGGCGCCACCCACGACATGCACAGGCGGACGTCGGAACGATGCCTCCCGGCGCCGCAGGTGTCAACACGCGCCTGACCTGCGTCAACGCGCGAACGTGCAGGTCAACGGCGAGCGCCCCGGACCAGGCTTTTTCGTTCACGTCCACCTGGCCCGGCGTGTCGCGGCGGACACGCCGAGGACCGGGCCGATTTACTCCTACGACGAGGGAGGTACGACGACCGTGCCCGTGGCCGTGGTGGCCACGACGGGCGGGTCGAGCAGATGCGCTGCACCCGGAGCGGCCTCGGTCGACGCGCCGCGGCCGACGACGTGGACGACGAAGTCCATCACCCGGCTGCGGGTGCCCTCCTTCACGAGCGTGGCGGTGATCTCGAGGACGTCGCCGGCCCGGACGGGCGCCGTGAACTGGACGTCGGAGTAGGACGCGAACAGGCCCTCGTCGCCGTCGAGCACGATGCACATCTCGGTCGCGACGTCGCCGAACAGGCCGAGGCTGTAGGCACCGTCGACCAGGTTTCCGGCGTAGTGCGCGTGCGAGTAGGGGACGTAGCGGCGGTGGGTCACTACGGTGCCCACGCGCGAGTCGTTGCTCATGAGGCCTTCTCCTGGGGGTCCTGGGGGTCCTGGGGGTCCTGGGGGCCGGTCAGCCGGTGCACGATGAACGACGCGACCTCGCCCGGCGTCGTACCGCGGGTGAAGACGCGGTCCACGCCGAGCTCGCCGGCCATTGTCTCGTCGAAGCGGGGTCCACCGACGACCAGCAGGGGCCGCTTGGCGGCGGGGTAGGCCTCGCGGAAGGCCGCCGACATCTCGCGGGTGTTGAGCAGGTGGGCGTCGCGCTGGGTCACGACCTGCGAGACGAGGACCGCGTCGGCCTTCTCCTCGCGCGCCGCCTCGACGAGCTGGGGCACCGAGACCTGGGCGCCGAGGTTCACGACCTTGAGCTCGCGGTAGTACTCCAGGCCCTTCTCGCCGGCGAAGCCCTTGATGTTGAGGATCGCGTCGATGCCGACGGTGTGCGCGTCGGTCCCGATGCAACCGCCGACGACCACCAGGCGACGGCGCATCGAGCGCTTGATCGCGGCGTTGGCCTCCTTGGGCGTGAGCAGCGGGTAGTCGCGCTCGACGACCTCGACGGTGCTGGGGTCGACGAGATGGTTCACCCGCCCGTAGACGACGAAGAAGGTGAAGCCCTCCCCCATCGGCTTGGCGTGCGCGACGAGCGCGGGGTCCATGCCCATCTTGTTGGCGAGCTGCACCGCGGCACCCTCGGCCACCTTGGAGTGCTCGATCGGGAGGGTGAAGGACAGCTGCACCATGCCGTCGCCTGTGGTGTCGCCGTACGGGCGGATCAGGCCGGTCATGACTGGTCTCCCTCCAGGATCTCGGTCGCGGGGTTGTAGTAGTCGCCCGCCTTCTTGGCGACGCCGTCGAGGCCGCGACCCTTGTGGGGTGGCCTCTTCATCAGGCCGAAGGTGCCGTCGGCGATCGCGGAGAGGAGCGGCGGCTGCCCCGGCGCGGTGCGGTCGGCCTTGATCTCCTCCAGCAGGCCGATGGCGTCGCCGAGGACCTCGCGGGCCCGGTTGGCGATGAAGCCGTCGGGAGCCGGGTGGAAGTCCTCGTGCAGCTTGCCCGCGGCGTTCATGACGTACCTGACGTTCTGCAGGGCGAGGTCGCGGTCGGAGATCCAGGGGGTCACGACGGCCTCGGTCATCATCCCGACGAGCAGGATGCCCTGCCCGGTGAGGGCACCGACGAGGTTGAAGAAGCCGTCGAGCAGGTAGCCCTTGAAGATGTCGCCGGTCATGTGGCGCGTCGGCGGCATCCACTTGAGCGGGGCGTCGGGGAAGAGCTCGCGAGCGAGCATCGCGTGGGCGAGCTCGAGGCGGAACGAGTCCGGCACCTCGGGGTCGATCTCGAAGGCGTGGCCCAGGCCGAGCTGCCAGTCCTCGAGCCCGGCCTCCTTGGCGAAGTACTCGTTGAGCAGCTGGCTCGTCGTCACCGTGTGCGCTGCCTCGATGGCGTCGGCGGTGGTGAGGTAGTTGTCCTCGCCGGTGTTGATGATGATCCCGGCGCGGGCGTGGACCTGGCGGCTGAAGCGCTGGTCGACGAACGTACGGATCGGGTTGATGTCGCGGAAGAGGATTCCGTACATCGAGTCGTTGAGCATCATGTCGAGCCGCTCGAGACCGGCGAGAGCAGCGATCTCCGGCATGCAGAGCCCGGAGGCGTAGTTGGTGAGCCGCACGTAGCGCCCGAGCTCTCTCGAGGTCTCGTCGAGAGCCGCGCGCATCAGGCGGAAGTTCTCCTGGGTGGCGTACGTGCCGGCGAAGCCCTCGCGCGTCGCGCCCTCGGGCACGAAGTCGAGCAGCGACTGTCCCGTCGAGCGGATCACCGCGATCACGTCGGCGCCCTCGCGGGCCGCCGCCTGGGCCTGCGGGATGTCCTCGTGGATGTCGCCGGTCGCGACGATGAGGTAGATCCACGGCTTGCTGGGAGCGTCGCCGACCTTGGCGATCATCTTCTCGCGCGAGGTGCGCTGGCGGTCGATCTGCTTGATGCCGGCGGCGACGGCCTTGCGCGAGGCGGCCTTCGCGCGGGTGGCGTCCCTCCCCTCGGGGATCCGGAAGGTGACCGAGCCGGCGGCCGCCTTCTGGGCCAGGGTCAGCAGGTCGTCGCCCTCGCCGCGCAGGAGCGCGTCCCAGACCGGCAGGCTGACGCCGTGCTCGAGGCCCACGTCCGCGCGTACGGCGTCGGCGAGGCGGTTGACCCATGGCGTGCCGTCGGGATCGGCACCGCCGAGGCCGGCCAGGCGCAACGTGGCGCGCTCGACCGAGACGGTCGTGTGCTGGGTGGCCAGGTCCACGATCGGCTTGCCGACCTGACGCGCGAGCGTGCGCGCGCGACGTACGTCGGCCTTGTCGATCCCGAGGTGGCTGCTGTTCTTGGTGGTGCGGGCCATCAGAGCCTCCGCTCGAAGAGTGCGCGCACGCCGGCGTCGGCGCGCAGGAGCTCCATGGCGTAGGCCGCGTGGCCGGGGACGTAGCCGTTGCCGACGAGCATCCGCACGTCGGCGGCCAGCCCTTCGGCACCGAGCGCAGCGGCGCTGAAGCTGGTGGCCATGGAGAAGAAGATGACGGTGCCGCCCTCGGCGGTCGCGAGGATCGCGCCGCCCTCGCAGCCCGGGACGTCGACGCAGACGACGGTGATGTCGGCCGGGCCCCCTGCGGCGGTGACGGCGTCGCGCAGGGCGATCGGGTCGCGTGCGTCGGCGATCGTGACCGCGTCGGCGATGGCGGCGTCGACGAGCAGGTCGTGCTCGGCCTGGTGGGGCACGACGCCGATCGTGCGGGCCGCACCCGCGGCTCGGGCGGCCGCGAGGCTGAGGGAGCCGGACTTGCCCGCTCCCCCGATGACGGCGACGGTCGGCGCCTTGCCCTCCTTGTCGCCGCGGGCTGCGTACTCCCCCACGACGCGCGCGGTCAGGGCCGGTGCGCCGCAGACGTCCATCACGCTCAGCGACAGGGCGGGGTCGAGGTCGTCGGGGATGACGGCGGCGATCGATCGGCCGAAGAGGACGGCATAGCCGTCGCACGGCACCTGCTCGCTGCGGCCGTCCCAGCTCGCCAGCCCGTCCTCGATGACGAGCGGGGTGAGGGTGAGGCTGACCAGGGTGGCGACGCGGTCGCCGACGGAGAGGCCCAGGGGCGACTCCGGTCCGACCTCCTCGACGGTCCCGACGAGCATGCCGCCAGAACCGGTCTCGGGGTTCTGCATCTTGCCGCGGCTGGCGACGATGTCGAGCACCTCGGCGCGTACGGCGTCTCCGTCGGTCTCGCCGTACTTCGTGTGCGTGCGCTCGAGCTGGCGGAAGGACGCCGCGTCGAGGTTGAGCCGCTCGACGCGCACCTTCACCTCGTCGGGCCACAGCTCGGCACGGGTGTCGAGGCGGCGGGCTGCTTGCGGCAGCACCACGTGGTCGTCGAGGACCCGGTGCAGGCCGGTCGGGTCGCCGGGGAGAGTGCCCGTCGAGGCGTTCATCACAGGTAGTCCTTCTCGTCAAGCACCAGATCAGCAGTAAATCTTGCGGCGTGGCATTGGACTGGCCGCAGGTTCTCCGCGTAGCATTCCAGATGTGTCGCCGCACACACAACCGGCGCGCCGCAACGCTGCCTCTACCGGCGCAGAACTCCCGAGGAGAACCATGAGCATCGAGAACGCCAGCGCGCTGGGCCAGGCACTCGACACGGGCCAGCCCTACCCCTACCGGGCGGTGGAGCTCGTCGAGCCCGACTGGACCCGCTTCCCGGGCTGGAAGGACGTCACCGCGGACGAGTGGGCGTCGGTCCAGTGGCAGCGCGCCCACTGCATCAAGAACGTCAAGCAGCTGCGCGACCTGATGGGCGACCTGCTCGACGACCGGTTCTACGCCGACCTCGAGCGCGACCAGGCCGAGCGGGCCACGATGTCGATGCTCGTGCCGCCGCAGATGATGAACACCATGGCGCCGGCGGTGGAGCCGCACGGTCCGGGCTCGCTGACCGACGACTTCTACGTCGACCCGATCCGCCACTACATGATCCCGGTGTTCTCGGACCGCCGCACCGACTGGTCCTCGCACCCGCACGCCGCGCGCGACTCGCTCCACGAGCACGACATGTGGGCGACGGAGGGGCTGACCCACCGCTACCCCACGAAGGTGCTCGCCGAGCTGCTGCCGACCTGCCCGCAGTACTGCGGCCACTGCACCCGTATGGACCTCGTCGGCAACTCCACGCCGGTCATCGAGAAGCTCAAGTTCGGCGGCAAGCCCAACGACCGGATCGGCGACATGCTCGACTACCTGCGCCGTACGCCCTCGGTGCGCGACGTCGTGGTCTCCGGTGGCGACGTGGCCAACATGCCGTGGCCCCGGCTCGAGGCGTTCCTCACCGAGGTCATGGACATCGAGAACATCCGCGACATCCGCCTCGCGACCAAGGCGCTCATCGGCCTGCCGCAGCACTGGCTGCAGCCCGACGTGGTCGAGGGCGTCAACCGCGTCGCGACGCTCGCCCGCTCGCGCGGTGTCTCCCTGGCGATGCACACCCACACCAACCACGCGAACTCCGTGACGCCGATCGTGGCGGAGGCGACCCGGGCGATGCTCGACGCCGGCCTGCGCGACGTACGCAACCAGGGCGTGCTGCTCGACGGCGTCAACGCCGACCCGCATGCGCTCCTCGACCTGTGCTTCCGCCTCCTCGACGGCGCGCAGATCATGCCCTACTACTTCTACATGTGCGACATGATCCCGTTCTCGGAGCACTGGCGGGTCTCGGTGGCCGACGCACAACGCCTGCAGCACCACATCATGGGCTACCTGCCCGGCTTCGCCACGCCACGGATCGTGTGCGACGTGCCGTTCGTGGGCAAGCGCTGGGTGCACCAGCTGGCTGACTACGACACCGAGCGTGGCATCTCGTACTGGACGAAGAACTACCGCACGTCCATCGAGGCCACCGACGCCGAGGCGCTCTCGCGCTACTACGAGTACTACGACCCGATCCACACCCTCCCCGAGGCCGGCCAGCAGTGGTGGGAGCAGCACGGCCGCCTCGACGAGGCCTCCCTCAAGGCCGCCGAGATGGCCGAGGCCTCCCGCCGTACGGCCGCCCTCCAGGCCTACTGAGCGGCCTACGGAGCGAGTCGTCCATCGCAGGAGTCCCCGCCTAAGCGGTGACTCCTGCGCGGTTGGGCCGTTACAACAGCCGAACTGCGCGAAACTCCGCACACCTGCCGGGCCTGGACAGATCCCGGGCGGACCACGAAGCGTCCACAGACCCGCTCAGGCGTACGTCGTCCACAGACCGCGGCCGACGACGTCGCGCGCTGCCGCGTCCCTCGCACAGGGTCGCCTGATGGACAACAGCGACGTGTTCCCGATCGGCACCCACGATGTCCGGCTTCGGCGCGAGCTCATCGCCGCGGGCTGGAGCGACCGCGACATAGGACGAGCGGTCGCAACGGGCCTCATCCACCGTCTGCGCTACGGCGCGTACATCGACGCCGCACTCTGGCGACTGCTCGACTCCGACCGGGACCGACATCGGGCGCGAGCGCGCGCAGTCCTCAGGACGGCGCATCCGAGCAGCGTCCTCACCCACCAGTCGGCCCTGGCGGAGCACGTCGGCTCGCTCTGGAGACTGTGTCTCGACGACGTCGCGCTGACCCGGACCGACGGCGTCGCGGGTCGCCGCGAAGCTGGCATCGTGCACCACTCCGGAGGTCTTCACCTACCGGACATCACCGTGCGCAACGGCGTACCCGTCTCCGCGCCGGCCAGGACCGCCGTCGAGATCTTGTCGACCAACGACACCGAGCTCGGCCTGTGCCTGCTCAACGCCATGCTCCATGACAGGCGTACGACACTGGATGCGGTACGTGCAGTGGCGGCCAGATCGCAGCACTGGCCCAACACCCTCGGCGTCCGCGTCGCGATAGGCCTCGCGGACCCGCGGTTGTCGAGCATCGCCGAGAGTCGGACGGTGCACCTTCTCTACCGCGAGAGCGTTCCCCTGCCCGTGCCACAGGTGGACGTGCATGATGCGCGCGGCAAGCTGCTGGGCCGTGTCGACTTCCTCTGGCCGCGCCATGGGGTCTTCCTCGAGTTCGACGGGCGGATCAAGTACGAGATCTACAAGCGACCGGGTGAGACGCTCGCCGACTACCTGATGCGGGAGAAGCGGCGCGAGGAGCGGATCTGCCAGGAGACCGGGTGGATCTGCATCCGGATCGGGTGGTCCGACCTCGAGAAGCCGCAGGAGACTGCCCGGCGCATCCTCGCAATCCTGGCCAAGCGCGCACCCTCCGCCGTCTAAGCGGCGACCGTGCAGCGCCACGCCCGCTCGCCATCACGAGGACTGGGCGGACTCTTGCGCGGTTCGGCCGTTGCAACGCCCTATCCGCGCGGGAGTCCCCGCTTAAGCGGGGACTCCCGCACGACGCGACGACCTCAGTCGACCGGGCGATTCTCGTAGGGCGTGGAGAGCACGATGGTGGTGCGGGTGGAGACGCCGGCGGCGCCGCGGATCCGGGCGAGCAGGTCCTCGAGGTCGCGAGGGGTGGCGACGCGGATCTTGAGGATGTAGGACTCCTCCCCCGCGACCGACCAGCAGGACTCGATCTCCGGGATCCCCTGGAGGCGCTCGGGATAGTCGTCGGGCTGCGACGGGTCGATCGGGGTGATCGAGATGAAGGCGGTGAGGGGTCGGCCGAGCTGGTCGTGGTCGACGGTGGCGCCGTAGCCGGTGATCAGGCCTCGCTGCTCGAGGCGCTTGACCCGCTGGTGCACCGCCGAGGTCGACAGGTCGGTCGCCTTGCCGAGGTCGGTGTAGGACATGCGGCCGTCGACCGCCAGCAGGGACAGGATCTGCCGGTCCTTGGACTCGACCTCGGGTGCGCTCACGCCGGTCAGACTAGTGCGAGCCGGACAGTGCCTCCACCAGGCGCACGGCTGACGAGCCGAGGTCCCAGCGCTGGTCGAGCGCCACGACCGCGTCGTGGTCGGCAGGCGTACGCGGGCGGGTCAGGTCGGGCGACCCGAGGTCCAGGTCGCGGCGTACGGCGACGACCTCGGGCGCGACGTCGAGATAGTCCAGCGCGGCCTTGATCTTGCCGCGCGGACCCGGGCCCATGTCTGAGTCGGGATCGCTCGCTGCGGCGACGACGGCATCGATCGTCCCGAACCGGTTGAGCAGCGTCGCAGCGGTCTTGTCACCCACCCCCGCCACACCCGGAAGGCCGTCGGAGGCGTCCCCGCGCAGCGTCGCGAGGTCGGCGTACTGGTGGGCGTCGACGCCGTACTTGTTGCGTACCCACGCGTTGTCGACGCGTTCGTGCCTGCTCACACCGCGCGCGACGTAGAGCACCCGCACAGCCGCGTCGTCGTCGACGAGCTGGAAGAGGTCGCGGTCGCCGGTGACGATGTCGACCGGCATGCCTGCACCGGTCGCGAGGGTGCCGATGACGTCGTCGGCCTCCATCTCCGCGTGGCCGACCTTGGCGATGCCGTAGGCCTCGAGCACCGCCTCGATGATCGGGATCTGTGTCTCGAGCGGGTCCGGCACCTCCTCGACGTCCGGTCGCGGGCCCGGGATCGCGCGCACGACGCGGTGGGACTTGTACGACGGGATCAGGTCCACCCGCCACTGCGGGCGCCAGTCGTCGTCCCAGCAGCAGGCCAGGTGGCTGGGGTCGTACTCCCCCACCAGCCGGCTGATGAAGTCCATCAGCCCGCGCACGGCGTTGACCGGCGTGCCGTCGGGCGCCTTCACCGAGTCGGGCACGCCGAAGAACGCGCGGAAGTAGAGGGACGCGGTGTCGAGCAGCAGCAGGCGGTCGCCGGTGGCGGTCATGGCAGGCACCCTCTCACTCGGCCGTCATTCGGCCAGCACGCTGTAGGCGATCACACCGCGCTTGAGCGACTTCGCCGTCGCGCGAGCGGTCGTGCGGAGTGGTGTGTCCCCCGCCGCGTCGGCGACCTGTCCGCAGAGGTCGAGCAGCTGCTTCATCCAGCGGACGAAGTCGCCTGCGGAGAGGCCCGTCACCCGCAGCACCTCGTCGAGGTCGTCGCCCTCGGCCCACCGCCACGCCGCCCAGGCGAAGCCCATGTCGGGCTCGCGGAGGAAGTCGAGCTTGTGGTCGCGCTCCAGGGCGTCGAGCTGGGCCCAGACCTTCACCAGCTCACCCAGCGCCGGGCGCACCAGGCCACCGGGCATCTTGGGCGACGACGCGTCGTCGGCCCGTCGTGCCTCGAAGACCAGGGCCGACAGCACTGCCGCCAGCTCGGAGGGTGCCAGCTCGTCGAACAGCCCGACGCGGATCGCCTCGGCGGCCACCAGGTCCATGTCGGTGTAGATGCGGCGCAGGTGAGACCCCTGCTCTGTCACCTTGTCGCCATCGAGATAGCCCAGCGTCGTCAGCACGTCGCACACCCGGTCGAACATCCGCGCCACGGTGTTGGTGCGCGTGTCGACGCGGCGTCTGAGGGTCTCGGTGTCGCGCTCCAGCTTGAAGTAGCGCTCGGCCCACCTGGAGTGCTCCTCGCGCTCGGGGCACTGGTGGCAGGGATGCGCCTTGAGGTCCGCGCGCAGTCGACCGATCTCACGGTCGGTGGGCGTGTCGCTGAACGAGTCCTGCTTCGTACGCCGCGGGTTCGGGCGGTCGTCGTCGCGGGCCCTGGCTCGCAGCTGGGTGGCGAGATCACGGCGCATGGCCGGGTTGCGTCCGTTGAAGGACTTCGGGATCCGCATCCGGCCGATCGCCTCGACCGGCACCGGGAAGTCCATCGGGGCCAGCCGGCGCGCCTGCCGGTCGGCGGTCACGACGTAGGGCCGCGGCTCGTCGCCGGAGTGCCCGGGGTCGATCACCACGGCGAGGCCGCTGAACTTGCCGGCAGGCACCTTGATGACGTCGCCCGGCTTCAGCTTGCCCAGCGAGTCCAACGCCTCGGCCCGCCGGTCCTGGCGGCGCTCGCGTGCCGCGCCCTTCTCGAGGTCGGAGATCTTGCGCCGCAGCCCGGCGTACTCCATGAAGTCGCCGACGTGGCACGTCGCAGCGTCCCGGTAGCCCTCGAGCGCCTCCTCGGCCTTGTGCACCTGACGGGCCAGTCCGACGACGGCCTTGTCGGCCTGGTACTGGGCGAACGACTGCTCGAGCAGCTCGCGCGAGCGCGCGCGGCCGAACTGGTGCACGAGGTTGACGGCCATGTTGTAGGACGGGCGGAACGACGATCGGAGCGGATACGTACGCGTCGAGGCGAGGCCGGCGACCTCGGCGGGGTTCATCCCCGGCTGGTAGAGCACGACGCCGTGGCCCTCGATGTCGAGGCCACGTCGCCCGGCACGGCCCGTGAGCTGGGTGTACTCCCCCGGCGTGAGGTCGGCGTGGGTCTCGCCGTTCCACTTCGACAGCTTCTCGATGACCACGGTGCGGGCCGGCATGTTGATGCCGAGGGCGAGGGTCTCGGTGGCGAAGACGACCTTGACCTTGCCTTCCTGGAAGAGCTCCTCCACGACCTGCTTGAAGGCGGGAAGCAGCCCGGCATGGTGGGCGGCGATCCCGCGGGTCAGGGCATCGAGGAACTCGTGGTAGCCCAGGACGTGGAGGTCCTCCTCCGGCAGCGAGCGCGACGCGTGCTCGACCCGCTCGAAGATCTCGTCGCGCTCAGCAGCCGTGGTGAGCCGCGTGTTGGCCTGCACCAGCTGGCTGACGGCGGCGTCGCACCCGGCGCGGCTGAAGATGAACATGATGGCCGGCAGCAGCCCCTCGCGGTCGAGGCGCTCGACGACGTCGACGCGGCTCGGGATCCACACCCGGCGGCCGTTGCCGACCGAGCGCGGGTTCTTCGACGACCCGGGCCTGCCCTTGCGCGGCGACTTCCGGTCGCGCATCAGCCGGGTGCTGGCCCAGTCGTCGCGGGCGATCCGGGTCAGCTCCTCGTTGACCGGGGCGCCCTCCTTCACGAAGCCCGCGCTGGCGTCGACGTCCGAGGACGCGAAGAGGTCGAGCAGGCGACGGCCCACCATCACGTGCTGGAAGAGCGGGACCGGCCGCTTCTCCTCGAGGATCGTGGTCGTCTCGCCGCGGACGGTGGCCAGCCACTCGCCGAACTCCTCGGCGTTGGAGACGGTGGCCGAGAGCGACACGAGGGTGACCGACTCGGGGAGGTGGATGATGACCTCCTCCCACACCGCCCCGCGCATCCGGTCCGCGAGGTAGTGCACCTCGTCCATCACGACGTAGCCGAGCCCGAGCAGGGTCCGTGAGCTGGCGTAGAGCATGTTGCGCAGCACCTCGGTGGTCATCACGACCACCGGCGCCTCGCCGTTGACGACGTTGTCGCCGGTCAGCAGGCCCACGTTGTCGGCGCCGTAACGCTTCACCAGGTCGTGGTACTTCTGGTTGGACAATGCCTTGATCGGGGTCGTGTAGAACGCCTTGCGCCCGGTCTGCAGCGCCAGGTGGATGGCGAACTCGCCGACGATCGTCTTGCCGGAGCCCGTCGGAGCCGCGACCAGCACGCCGCGGCCGTTCTCGATCTCCTGGCAGGCGCGCACCTGGAAGTCGTCGAGCTCGAAGCCGTAGAGGCCGGCGAAGTCCTTGAGCATCGGGTAGGGCTTGTCTCGTCGGAAGGCGGCGTAGCGCTCGGCCGGCGTCTGCTCGTCGCCGGTCCTGTCCGACGAGCTCGGCGTGGTGTTCATGCGATGACCTCCAGTGCGCCGGGGTCGCAGGTGACCGTGAGGGGCAGCGGCCCGAAGCGCTCACCGTCGGCGTACGACACGATGCCGGGCGCGGCGACCGTCACCGACGTCACCCGCCGGTGGACGTACTCGTCGATGCCGTCGATCTTGCCGGTGAACAGACGCGGGTACGAGCGGACCAGCTTGGACTTGCTCATCTTGGTGATGACCACGACGTCGAGCAGCCCGTCGTCGAGCAGCGCGCCCTCGGTGATCCGCAGCCCGCCGCCGAAGGACGGGCCGTTGCCGACGGCCACGAGCATCGCCTCGTGCTCGACGGTCTCGTCATCGAGCTGGAGGACGTAGGGCAGCGGTCGGAAGGTGCGCAGCTCGGCCAGGGTGGCCAGGTTGTAGCGCATCTGTCCCCTGGGCCAGGTCATCGCGTTGGCGCGCTCGTTGACGATCGCGTCGAACCCGGCCGCCAGGACGGTGACGAACCAGCGGTCGCCGCTGCGGGCCAGGTCGATGGTGCGGCGGCGCGAGGCGATCACGCGGTCGGCCGCGGCCACCGGGTCGGCACGTGGCAGGCCGAGGTAGCGCGCGACGTCGTTGCCCGTGCCGCTGGGGATCAGGCCGAGAGGTACGCCGGTGCCGGCGACCGCCTGCACGCCGAGGTGCACCAGTCCGTCGCCGCCGCAGACGACCAGGGCCTCGACGCCGTCAGCAACGCAGCCGCGGGCGAGGTCGAGCGCCTCGTCGGCGTCGCGTCCCTGCAGGTTGCGGACCACGAAGCCGCTCTCCCGGAGGCGCGCAAGGGCGATGTCGCGGTGGCGCGCACCCTTGCCCTTGCCGGACGTCGGGTTGGTCAACAGGGCGATCTCGCGGCCCCGCACGGAGACGTCGGGGACAGACGGGTCGTGCATGTTCGCGACCCTATCCCCCGGCTCTAGACACTCAGGCGCAGCAGGGCCGCGTAGTTCTCGGCGCGTGCGCCGACCGCTCGTGCGAGCCGTCCCAGCGCGTCCAGGACGAGATCGGGGCCGAAACCGGTGCCGGGCACGGCCAGCACCAACCGGGCACCCTCCGTCGCGCTGCCGAGACTGCCGACCACGACCTGACCGTGGCGCCAGGCCTGGTGCACCCGCAGCCGGGTCGCGTCGTCCACCACGGGCTCGGGGTAGGCCTCGTCCACGGCCAACAGGTCGCAGACGATCTCGAGCGACTCCTCACCCCCGGCGGTCAGTCGGCCGCGTACGTGGTGGCCCGTGCGCAGTCCGGCGTCCGCCCGCCAGACCACATCGGCCGTGCCGAGCCACTCGGGCAGGTCGAACGGATCGATGTCGGTGATCGCGGCCTGCATGGGGCCAGCCTCTCAGAGAGCCCGCGGGCGGCCGAGGTCCGGCTCAGATCGCCGAGAGGTCGTCGGGGCCGAGCCCGGCGTTGGGCGCGCGGTTGGCCCGGCGGCGGTCGTTGATCCGTGCGATCGCCTCGGAGGCGAAGAAGAGCAGCACCATCGGCACCGCCATCAGGGTCATCGTGAACGGGTCAGCAGATGGCGTGGCCACCGCGGCGAAGATGAAGGTGCCGATGATGATCCACGGCCGGTAGGCCTTGAGCTGCTTGCCCTTGACCACCCCGGCGAGGTTGAGCAGCACCACGAACACCGGGATGTTGAACGCCAGACCGAAGACCAGCAGGGTGCGGGTGAAGAACTGGAGGTAGTCGTTGAAGTCGGTGAGGTTGACGACCCCGTCAGGGTTGAAGCCGATCAACACCTTGAGTGCCACCGGCAGCGTGACATAGCCCAGGACGATGCCAGCGATGAAGAGCGGTCCTGCGACACCGACGAAGACCCGCGTCATCTTGCGCTCCTGGGCGTAGAGCCCGGGAAGCACGAACGCCCACACCTGGTAGAGCCAGTACGGAGCCGTGACGACGGCCGCGGCGAATGCCCCCAACGTCAGCCAGAGCAGCAGGCCGGCGCCCGGACCGCTGGTCGTGGCCACGGTGGTGCCTTCAGGCAACGCCGCCTGGGCGTCGGAGTACGGGCCGTAGACCGCGTCGTAGAGGGCGTGCCGGAACAGGATCGCCAACGCGAGCGCCAGGACGAAGACCAGCAGCGAGCGCAGCAGGCGTGCGCGGAACTCGCGGAAGTGATCGGCGAGGGCCATCCGGCCGTCCGGGCCGACCGCGTCCTGCGGCGGACCCTTGAAGAGACCGACGAGACCGGAGATCCTCACCCGGGTCAGGCGGTGGTGTCGTCGCGCCGCTCGCGCACGACGTCACCCGTGGTGTCCGGGTGGACCTCGGTGCGGGCGTCGAGCTCACGTGCCTCGATCTCGCGCTGCTCCGGCGTCACCTTGGCGGCGTCGTCCTTGTCGCCGTCGCGCAGGTCCTTGGTCTCGGTCTTGAAGATCCGCAGCGCCTGGCCCGAGCTGCGGGCGAGGTCGGGCAGCTTGGCTGCACCGAAGACCAGGACGACGATCGCAAGGATCACCAGCCACTCCAGCCCCTGGGGCATACCGACCAGTGGGTTGATCATGAGGTCACTCCAAGCGTGGGATTGCGGGCGGTGGATGCTGCACGGAACGTCTAGGAGTCTACGCCGTCAACCTGATAGAGGTTGAGGGTTGCCCGTGCGGCGGCTGTGAATCCTTCGGCATAGTCGGTGGGTGCCAGCAGGGTCGCGTGCGGCGCGAGCCGGAACAGCAGCGACCGCACCCACTGCTCGCTGGCGACCTCGAGGTCCACCTCGACGGTGCCGTCGGGACCCGGACGCTGCGCGGTCACCTGGTAGTACTCGGTCACCCAGCGTGCCGGCGGAGCGAGCCGCAGCGTGACGGTGCGGGTCTCGGAGTCGGTGAACCAGCCGCCGGTCAGGTCGCGGGCGCGTGCGCCGGGATCGGCGACCGGGGTCGCCAGCTCGGTCGCGGTCACGATGCGGTCGACGCGGAAGGCCCGGTCGCCCTGCGCGGTGTGGCACCACGCGTCGAGGTAGAGCAGGTCCTCGACGCGGGCCAGGCCGCGCGGGTCGACGACCCGGCGGGACTCCTCGTCGCGGGAGGGCACGTGGTAGGTGATCTCGGCCTGGTGACCGTGGGCGATGGCCGCCTCGAGCGCCGGCACGACGGCGCTGGCCTCGAGTGCGGTCGGGTCGACATGGAGCCGCAGCAGTCCCTCGCCGTCCTGGCCGGCGGCGTCCTCGAGCTTGGCCAGCGTGCGCTCGATGACGTCGCGGGCCTCGTCCGGGGCCGCCTCGACCATCGTCCGCAGCGCCACGACCAGCGAGGTGGCCTCGGCGGGTGAGAAGCGCACCGGCCGGGCGAGGTAGTCGGCATTGTCGACGCGGATGATCCGGTCGCCCTCGAGCGCCTCGAGGTCGACCTCGATGAGGTCGCCGGGGAGGCCGGGAGAGACACCTGTCATGAACAGCAGGCGCAGGTCGCGCTCGATCTGGTCGGCGTCGGTGCCGAAGTGCGCGGCCGCATCGTCCAGGCGTACCTCACCGCGGGCCAACAAGTAGGGCACCAGCGCCAGCAGGCGGGCGACCTGGTCGGGGGCAGTGTCGGCTGGCTGGGTCGTCATCGCACGCCTCCCCCACCCACAGGGTCCGCGCCGGCGACGGCGCGCAGTCGCGAGACGACCTCGTCGCGCAGGGACTGAGGACCTTGCACGACGACACCCGTGCCGTGGGTCAGCACCTCGTCGGACAGCTCGTGCACGGGACCCTCGACCACGACCGTGTCCCAGCCGGGCTCACCCGACGGTGTCACCGAATCGGCACGCCGGCGCAGGGCCACGCCCGTGCCCTGGCGGACCCGGAGCTCGGCCCGTACGGACGGGAACGACGGTGCGAGGCGACGGGCGACGGCGCGTACGTCGGTGCCGGCCGGCACGTCGTACGCACCGGACTTGCCGCCGGCCTTCACCGTGCCGACGATCCGGGAGAGCCGGAAGACGCGCTCCGCGCCGCGGTCGACGTCGAACCCGACGACGTACCAGCGACCCGACGACCGGGCCAGTCCCCACGGCTGCACACGCCGGGTGGTCGGATCGGTCTCGCTGGCGCGCTGGTAGGGGAAGCTGACCTGGCGACGCTTGCCGACCGCGTCCCAGAGCGGCTCGAAGGCCGGCTCGTCGGCCGTGATCGCCGGGGCGACGACACCGAGCCGCGCAGGGTCGATCTCGACGCCCTGCCCCTTGAGCTTGGCGAGGGCGCGGGCGGTCGCCTTGGCGAGGGTGGCCTGCTGCCAGACCTGGGCGGCCAGGCCCAGCACCGCGGCCTCGTCGGACTCGAAGCGGATCTCGGGGAGCGAGGTCTGCTCGGTGGGGATCCGGTAGCCGATCTCGTCGTCGAAGAACGCGTCGGCGCTGCCGACCTCGATCACGGCGCCGATCTGGCGCAGGGCGTCCTTGTCGCGCTCGAAGGCGCGCTCGAAGGCCTCGTCACCGGCAGGTCCGCGGGCGTGCTCGGCGTAGACGGCGTCGCGGATGGCGTCCTTGCCGATGAACCGCTTGGCCCCGAGCAGGAGGATGTGCAGGTTCATCAGCCGCTCTGCGCGAGGCTGTGCCATGCCGTCTCCCCCTGCTCGATCCGGTCCTGGACTCAGCTGGCGCCGAGGATGTCGACCACGAAGAACAACGTGTCGGTGCCCTTGATCCCGGCGTCCGGGTTGCCTTGCTCGCCGTAGCCGTCAGCGGGCGGGATCTCGAGGATCACGCGCGACCCCACGGTGCGACCGACGAGCCGGTCGTCCCAGCCCGTGATGACGCTGCCGGTGCCGATCGGGAACTCCGCCGGCTCCTTGCTGTAGGACTCGTCGAACGGAGCGTCGGCCTTGTAGACCTGACCGAGGTAGTCGACGGTGAGGGTCTGGCCCTTCTTCACGACAGCGCCGTCGCCCTTGATGAGCGTGGTGGCGATCAGCTTGCCGCTCGGCTCGTGGGCGTCGGTGAAGTCGAGGCCGGTGATGACCCCGTCCTTCTCGATGAGGGTCGGCGCCCAGCCGGCCGGCTTCTTGTCCTCGCCCTGGGGGCCGTCGAGGGCCGGGACGGTGTCCTTGCGGCCCATGATGTCGAGCACGATGAGCGCTGCGTCGCGGTTGCCGAGGTTGAACCGGGCACCGCCACCCTCGCCGAACGCCTTGTCCGACGGCAGCATCGCCACGATCCGGTCGCCGACCTGGTTGCCCTCCATCATCGTGGTGAGGAACGGCAGCACCCCGTCGCCGAGCTCGAGGGACTGCGGCTCTCCCTCGTAGGTGCTCTGCGTCTGCTTCTGGGTGAAGCCGTTGCCGATCCACCAGTGCGCCTCGACGGTGTCGCCCGTGGCCACGTCGTCGCCGTCGCCCTCGATGAGGACCTCGGTCTCGCTCTTGGTGCCGTCGAGCTTCCCGTCGAAGGTGACCTTGGGCTCCTCGCCCTGCTTGCCCTCGACCTTGACCGAGCTCAGCGATGCGCCTCCCTCGTCGGAGTCGCTGGACCCGGAACCGCAGCCGGCCAGGCCGAGCAGGGTGAGGGCAAGGACACCGCTCAGGGCAGCGGAACGTACACGAGACACAGGATCAACCTCATCAGTCGGCGTTGGCCGGGACACCCTATCCAGCGATCCCTACTCCACAGTGGACGACACCGGTCACGGGCAGGTCACATCCCGTCGATGAGTCGCTGCACCCGCTCGTCGTATGCCTTGAACGGGTCCTTGCAGAGCACCGTGCGCTGGGCCTGGTCGTTGAGCTTGAGGTGCACCCAGTCGACGGTGAAGTCGCGGCGGCGCTCCTGGGCCTTGCGGATGAACTCGCCCCGCAGGCGTGCGCGGGTGTTCTGCGGCGGCACGCTCTTGGCCTCGAAGATCTTGAGGTCGGTGGTCACGCGGGCCACCGCGCCGCGCTTCTCCAGCAGGTAGTAGAGACCGCGGTCGCGGTGGATGTCGTGGTAGGCCAGGTCGAGCTGGGCGACGCGTGCATCGCCGAGCGAGAGGCCGTTCTTGGCGCGGTAGCGCTCGATCAGCTTGTACTTGATCACCCAGTCGATCTCGCGGTCCACCAGGCCGAGGTCGTCGGACTCGACGGCCTTGAGCCCGCGCTCCCACAGGTCCAGCGCCCGCTCGATCGTCGGGGTCGAGATCTGGCGACGGTCGACGAAGTCGCGGGCCTTGCCGAGGTATTCGGCCTGGATCTCGAGCGCGCTCGCCTCGCGGCCGTTGGCCAGGCGGATCTTGCGGCGCCCCGTCATGTCGTGGCTGATCTCGCGGATCGCACGGATCGGGTTCTCCATCGTGAGGTCGCGCATCACCACGCCCTCCTCGATCATCCGCAGCACGAGGTCGCACGAGGCCACCTTGAGCATGGTGGTCGTCTCGCTCATGTTGGAGTCGCCCACGATGACGTGGAGCCGGCGGAACCTCTCGGCATCGGCGTGCGGCTCGTCGCGGGTGTTGATGATCGGGCGGCTGCGGGTGGTGGCGCTGCTGACGCCCTCCCAGATGTGCTCCGCTCGCTGGCTCACGCTGTACGAAGCGCCCCGCGGGGTCATCACGACCTTGCCGGCGCCGACCACGATCTGCCGGGTGACCAGGAACGGGATCAGCACGTCGGCGAGCTTGCTGAACTCGCCCGCGCGACCGACGAGGTAGTTCTCGTGGCAGCCGTAGGAGTTGCCGGCGGAGTCGGTGTTGTTCTTGAAGAGATAGATGTCGCCCGAGATGCCCTCCTCGTGGAGGCGGTTCTCGGCGTCGAGCAGCAGCCCCTCGAGGATCCGCTCCCCCGCCTTGTCGTGCGTGACGAGCTCGACGATGTCGTCACACTCGGGGGTCGCGTACTCCGGGTGGCTGCCGACGTCGAGGTAGAGGCGCGCGCCGTTGCGGAGGAAGACGTTGGACGAGCGACCCCAGCTGACGACCTTGCGGAACAGGTAGCGGGCGACCTCGTCGGGGCTCAGCCGGCGCTGACCCTTGAACGTGCACGTGACGCCGTACTCGTTCTCGATCCCGAAGATCCGCCGGTCCATGACCCCACCCTAGGCCGGTCTCCCACGCCGTGCGGGCGTACGCATCGGTGACACGCGGACCGCGTGGCCCGGTGGTCCAGGTGCCGGGCGGCCTTGACGTCCCGGTGCGGCTCGGGCGAGCGTTGCCCCATGTCAGCCCGCCACCTCGTCGCGACGGTGCTCGCCGAACCGAGCCTGGTGGCCGACCTCGAGCTGCGCGTGATGACCGACGACATGTGGTTGTGGCCCGTGCGAACTGCTCCCGTGGTCGTCGACGGTGAACGGATGGAGTTCCAGCTGCGTCGGCGCCTGGTCGAGCAGCGGCGCGGGGCCTGGGACGACGCAGCGACCTGGACACCGGCCTGGATCGGGTTCGGCGACGCGTGGCACGAGTTCGGCCCGGACGGCAACGTCCGACCCTCGGGTCCGCTTCCGTGGGCGGCCCACCAGAGGTTGTGGGGCGCCCTGGAGGAGTTCGGCTCGCTGGTGCGCTACCGACGCCGGCTCAGCGGCATCCCGACCACCCCCACCTCGCAGTGGCCGGGGCTCAACCTCCGCTGACGCGATCCCTCAGACCTGGCCGGGCTCCGTGGGCGGCGGCTGCGGCTCGTCGCCGGGCGACGCCGGGTCGACGGGGTCCACCGGTGCGGGGTCGCTCGGGTTCGGCGGGCCGGGGTGGGTGGGCTCACCGGTGAGTGGATCCTCCAGCGGGGGCGTCGCACCGGAGACCTGGTCGGTCGGGTCCCGGGGGTCGTCCGTGCCGGACTGGTGCGGGGCCGCACCGGCGAGAGCGTCCTCGGGAGCCGCGACGTCCGCCTGCTCGTCGCCTCGGCCGCCCAGGATCTCGGTGAGGCGCGACGCGCGCAGGCGCAGGAACTTGCGGGGCTGCGAGCGGGTGCGGTCGAGGGCCGCGACCTCGAGTGCGCTGGCCGGGATGACGCGGTCCTCGGTCTCGGAGTGTCCGAGCGCGGCGACCGCCACGCGGAGCGCGTCCTCGAGCGGACTCCCGGCGACGTAGTGCTCCCGGAGGTGACCGGCGACCACGTCGGCCGCGCCACCCATCACGGCGAAGCCGTGCTCGTCGGCGACCTGGCCGTCGTAGGTGAGCCGGTAGAGCTGGTCGTCGTCGGCGACGTCGCCGATCTCGGCGACGAAGAGCTCGACCTCGTAGGGCTTCTCCCCGCCCGAGGAGAAGATCGTGCCGAGCGTCTGGGCGTAGGCGTTGGCCAGTCCGCGACCGGTGACGTCGCGCCGGTCGTAGGCGTAGCCCCGCATGTCGGCGAGGCGTACGCCGGCGATGCGGAGGTTCTCGAACTCGTTGTAGCGACCGACCGCGGCGAAGGCGATCCGGTCATAGATCTCGCTGACCTTGTGCAGCGCCTGCGACGGGTTCTCCGAGACGAACAGGATCCCGTCGGCGTACTGGACGGCGACGACGGACCGGCCGCGAGCGATGCCCTTGCGGGCGAAGTCGGCCCGGTCCTTCATCAGCTGCTCGGGCGAGACGTAGAACGGCATGCTCATGCGATGCCTCCGGCCTCGCCTGAGCATGCCAAGGCATGGCTCTGCTGAATTGCGTCCTCGCTGCGCTCGGCCGCCGCGGGCATGACTCGCGCACTGTTCATAGCGCTTCCAATCTCAGGTCAGGGGGGCGGCCGGGCCGTCGGGGCGCTGCATCCGCGACGTCAGGATCCGGTCGGCGATGGCCGCCACGTCCTCGTCGGGCATGCGGTGGCCACCGTCGGGCGTGATCAGGTGGACCACGGGGAAGATGCGGCGGGTGATGTCCGGCCCGCCGGTTGCCGAGTCGTCGTCGGCGGCGTCGTAGAGCGCCTGGATGACCGCGGTGACGGCCTCGTCTGCGCTGAAGTCGTCGCGGTAGAGCTTCTTGAGCGAGCCGCGGGCGAACAACGACCCGGACCCGACCGAGTGGAACGCAGTCTCCTCGTAGCGGCCGCCGGTGACGTCGTAGCTGAAGATCCGACCCTGGTCGGCGGCGAGGTCGTAGCCCGCGAAGAGCGGGACGACGGCCAGGCCCTGCATGGCGAGGCCGAGGTTGGCACGGATGAGCGCGGCGAGCCGGTTGGCCTTGCCGTCCATCGAGAGCGTGGTGCCCTCGATCTTCTCGTAGTGCTCGAGCTCGGTCTGGAAGAGCCGCACCATCTCGACCGCCAGGCCCGCCGTGCCGGCGATGCCGACGACGGAGAACTCGTCGGCCGGGAAGACCTTCTGGATGTCGCGCTGGGCGATGATGTTGCCCATCGTGGCGCGGCGGTCGCCCGCCATCACGACGCCGCCGGCGAAGGTCGCCGCGACGATGGTGGTGCCGTGGGGCGCGAGGTCTCCGACGTTGCCCGTGGGCACCGCGCGGCGCGACGGGAGCAGGTCAGGAGCCTGGGCGCCGATGAAGTCCGCAAAGCTCGACGTGCCGGGCGTCATGAACGAGGTGGGCAGGCGACTCTCGGTCACTGTCCGCCCTTCTGGATGAACGACTTCACGAAGTCCTCGGCGTTGCTCTCGAGGACCTCGTCGATCTCGTCGAGGATCGCGTCGACGTCACCGTCGATCGTCTCCTTGCGCTCGGCGACGTCGCTCTCGACGACCTCCTCGGTCGCCGTCTCCTCCTGCGAGGACTTGCGCGGCTGCTTCTGCTCCTGGGCCATGACTCGACCCTATCCACTCCCACCGACGTCACAAGGACGAACGGCTGCGGGAGGACGGCGAGTCTGAGTCTGGGCCCACGATCTCTCGCCTGCTGCGCGCCGCCATGCGGGCGCGCTGGCTGCGTTGTCGAGCACTCGACGGGCCTGGCGGCCCGCCTTCGGCCCTCCGCCTTGCCATCACACCTGCCTGACGACGCTCGCGACGGCGTCGATCGGTGGGTCCAGGCTCAGCGCGTGATCGCAGCGACCAGCGCCTGGGCGGTGGCGCTGCGGTCGATCAGGTCGCCCACGTGGGCACGCGTGCCCCGGAGCGGGTCGATCGTCGGGACGCGCTGCAGCGACTCCCGGCCGGGCAGGTCGAAGATCACCGAGTCCCACGAGGCGGCAGCCACCGAGTCGGCGTACTTGTCGAGGCAGCGGCCACGGAAGTAGGCGCGGGTGTCGGTGGGCGGCTCGTGCATCGCCTCCTCGATCGTCGCGTCGTCGAGCAGCCGCTGGATCCGCCCCGCCCCGGCAAGGCGGTGGTAGAGCCCCTTGTCGGGGCGTACGTCGGAGTACTGCAGGTCGATGAGGTGCAGCTTGGCGTCGTCCCAGTCGAGGCCGTCGCGGTCGCGGTACTGGTTGAGCAGCTTGAGCTTGGCGACCCAGTCGAGCTCGGTGGCGCACTCCATCGGGTCGCGTTCGAGCCGGGTCAGCACCGACTCCCAGCGCGCCAGCACGTCGATCGTCTGGTCGTCCGCGTCGGAGCCCTGCCGGTCCTCGACGTACTTGCGGGCGAGCTCGAGGTACTCCATCTGGAGCTGTACGGCGGTCAGCCGGCGACCGTCGCGCAGCGTCACGAGGTGCTGCAGCGTCGGGTCGTGCGACACCTCGCGCAGCGTGCGTACGGCGCCCTCGACCGTGAGGTCGCGATCGATGAACCCGTCCTCGATCATCGCCAGCACCAGCGACGTGGTGCCCACCTTGAGGTAGATCGAGATCTCGGCGAGGTTGGCGTCACCCAGGATGACGTGGAGCCGCCGGTAGACGGCCGGGTCGGCGTGCGGTTCGTCGCGCGTGTTGATGATCGGCCGCTTGAGCGTCGTCTCCAGCCCGACCTCGACCTCGAAGTAGTCGGAGCGTTGGCTGATCTGGAAGCCGCGCTCGGGCGTGGTGTCGCGACCGTCCTGGCCGATGCCGACCCGACCCGCGCCCGTGACGACCTGGCGGGAGACGAAGAACGGCGTCAGGTGGCGCACGATCTCGGCGAACGGCGTCGTGCGCCGCATCAGGTAGTTCTCGTGGGCGCCGTAGGACGCACCCTTGTTGTCGGTGTTGTTCTTGTAGAGCAGGATCGGCGTGCTTCCCGGGACCTGCGCCGCCATCCGGGAGGCGTCGAGCATGACCTGCTCCCCCGCCTTCTCCCACCGCACCACGTCGAGCGGCGTGGTCACCTCCGGCGAGGAGTACTCCGGGTGCGCGTGGTCGACGTAGAGCCGGGCTCCGTTGGTGAGGATCACGTTGGCGAGGCCGAGGTCCTCGTCGGTGAGCTGGGTCGGGTCCGCGATCTGCCGGGCCATGTCGAACCCACGCGCGTCCCGCAGCGGTGACTCCTCCTCGAAGTCCCAGCGGGCCCGACGGGCCCTGGCGGTCGACGAGGCGTAGGCGTTGACGATCTGCGACGAGGCGACCATCGGGTTGGCCGCGGGCTGGCCCTGCACGGAGATGCCGTACTCGACCTCCGTGCCCATCACCCGTCGTACGCTCATGAGATGAGCCTACGGGTGTGGGACGAGCGCGTCGTGCCGCGCCTGACCGACCTCAGCCTCCGCGGCCACGAAGTCGGCGAGATGCGCGAGGTGGCGTGCGCCGGCCTGACCGGCCGGGTGCTGGAGATCGGGTTCGGCAGCGGTCTCAACGTCCGGTGGTACCCGCCGGAGGTCACGTCGGTGACCGCCATCGAGCCCTCGGACCTCGGCTGGCGGCTCTCGGAACGCCGACGGGGGCGTACGACGCTCCCGATCGAACGTGCCGGTCTCGACGGGCAGCATCTCGACCTGCCGGACGACTCGCACGACAGTGCGCTGATCACGTTCAGCCTCTGCACGATCCCCGACCCGCTGCTGGCGTTGCGCGAGGCACGTCGGGTGGTGCGGCCCAGTGGGCGACTGCACGCGCTCGAGCACGGCCTGGCCCCCGACGAGTCCGTACGCAGGTGGCAGCGACGGATGGAACCGGTGCAGCGCGCCGTGGCGGGCGGGTGCCACCTCACACGCGACATCCCCGCCCTGGTGACCGAAGCGGGATGGCGCGTCGAGGCGACCGAGCAGTCCTACCTGCCCGGGCCCGCGGTCTCGCGACCCTGGGCCTACGGCTACCGGCTGGTCGCCGGCTAGCTCAGCGGCCGCGGCGCAGGAAGCCCGCGAGGAACAGGACGATCAGGACGATGACGACGATGATGATGATGGTTCGCATCTGGCCAACCTAGCCCTCACCGGGTCCGGCACACACCCTCCGAGGGGTGTCCGTCCCCCGGCGTGTCGCGGTCAGGGGTTCCGGGACTGCCAGGCGTGCGCGATGTTGACGCCGACGATCCCGATGAGCGCGACCAGCAGCGGCAGGAAGTGGCCGGTGACGCCGAGCACGATGCAGATCGGGATGAAGGCGACCAGCGAGATGATGCCGAGGGCCAGCTGGCGCTTCCCGGCGCCGGCCACCTCGGACGTACGCCGTTGCATCAGCGAGACCTGGTCCGCGACCCGGCGGTCGACGGCCCGCTCGATCCGCTCGGCGAAGCCGTCCACCAGCTCGGCGTCGTAGCGCGCGCCGAGCTCGCGACGGGTCTCGAGGGCGGCCTCGATGTCTCCGTGGCCGAGGTCGTCCTCAGGGCTCATCGACCCGGGCTCACAGGTACTGGCCGGTGTTGGCGACCGTGTCGATCGAGCGTCCCGGCTCGGTGCCCTGCTTGCCCGTCACGAGGGTGCGGATGAACACGATGCGCTCACCCTTCTTGCCCGAGATCCGCGCCCAGTCGTCGGGGTTGGTGGTGTTGGGCAGGTCCTCGTTCTCCTTGAACTCGTCGACGCACGCCTGGAGCATGTGCTGGACCCGCAGCCCGCGGGCGGACGGGTTCAGGTTGCTGTCGAGGAAGTCCTTGATCGCCATCTTCTTGGCGCGGTCGACGATGTTCTGGATCATCGCGCCGGAGTTGAAGTCCTTGAAGTAGAGGACCTCCTTGTCACCGTTGGCATAGGTGACCTCGAGGAACCGGTTCTCCTCCGACTCGGTGTACATCCGCTCGACGGTGGCGCGGATCATCGCCGCGACCGTCGCCTCACGGTCGTCGTTGAACTCCGCCAGGTCGACGGTGTGCAGCGGCAGCGACGGCACGAGGTACTTGGAGAAGATGTCGCGCGCCGACTCGGCGTCGGGACGCTCGATCTTGATCTTCACGTCGAGGCGACCGGGCCGCAGGATCGCCGGGTCGATCATGTCCTCGCGGTTGGAGGCGCCGATCACGAGCACGTTCTCCAGCGCCTCGACGCCGTCGATCTCGCTCAGCAGCTGCGGGACGATCGTGTTCTCGACGTCGGAGGACACACCCGAGCCGCGGGTGCGGAACAGGGAGTCCATCTCGTCGAAGAAGACGATGACGGGGGTGCCCATCGAGGCCTTCTCGCGCGCCCGCTGGAAGACCAGGCGGATGTGGCGCTCGGTCTCGCCGACGTACTTGTTGAGCAGCTCGGGGCCCTTGATGTTGAGGAAGTAGGACTTCCCCGACGCACCGGTGCGCTCGGCGACCTTCTTGGCCAGCGAGTTGGCGACCGCCTTCGCGATCAGCGTCTTGCCGCAGCCGGGAGGTCCGTAGAGCAGGACGCCCTTCGGCGGCTTGAGCTGGTGGTCCTTGAACAGCTCGGGGTGCAGGTAGGGCAGCTCGACGGCGTCGCGGATGGCGTCGATCTGGGCGACGAGCCCGCCGATCTGCGAGTAGTCGATGTCCGGGACCTCTTCGAGGACGAGCTCCTCGACCTCGGACTTGGGCACGACCTCGTAGACGTAGCCCGCACGCGTGTCGAGCAGCAGCGAGTCGCCAGCACGGATGGTGACGTCCTCGGCGCGCAGCGGCTCGGCCAGGCGTACGACGCGCTCCTCGTCGGCGTTGGCGATCACGAGCGCCCGCTCGCCATCGGCGAGGATCTCCTTGAGCATCACGACCTCGCCGATCTGCTCGAAGTCGAGGGCGGCGACGACGTTGAGCGCCTCGTTGAGCATGACCTCCTGGCCACGCACGAGGCCGTCCAGCTCGACCGCGGGGCTGACGCTGACGCGCAGCTTGCGACCGCCGGTGAACACGTCGACGGAGTCGTCGTCATTGCGCGCGAGGAAGGTGCCGAAGCCGGCGGGCGGTTGGGCCAGCCGGTCGACCTCCTCCTTGAGCGTGGTGATCTGGTCGCGCGCGTCGCGCAGGGTCTGCGCGAGGCGCTCGTTCTGGCTCGAGACCGCGGCCAGTGACCGCTGGGCGTCGGCCAGCCGGCTCTCGAGGCCGCGGGCCTGACCGGGTACGTCGTCGAGACGGCGGCGCAGGTCGGTGACCTCGGCCTCCAGGTAGCGCACCTGAGTGGCAAGTTGCTCGCGTGTCGGCTCGGACATGGGCACCTCCTCCTCCGCTGGCGACACTACCTACTCACTCGTGGGACGGAAGTGAATATCTCGCCGTGTCGATCACCGTTTCGCAACGGCTCCCCGGTCAGGCGGTCGCGTCGTTGAGGCGGTGGATCGCCGCGAGCTCCTCGTCGTTGAACTCACCGGAGACCTCGAGCACCTGCTGCAGGACCGCCGACTTGCCGGCGAGGTAGGTGTCGATGTCCATCCCGGGATCGGCGGCGAGGGCGAGCTTCACCGACGCGTACGCGTCACGGAGGTCGTCGCGTGTGCGGAGCACGTCACGGACGGCCAGGTGGTTGCGTACGTTGGTGGTGCCCGCGGTGCACACGTAGACGTGGCGCCGTGGCTCGTCAGGGGCGAAGAAGGCCTCCCGACCGGCGACCCCGAGGTCGCCGCGGTGGACGTAGCCGACGGACTCGAGCGCCGCCACCGCGGCAGGCACGTCGGACGCGTCGACGATCACGTCGACGTCGAGGACCGGCTTGGCCGCCAGTCCGGCCACGGACGTGGACCCGACGTGCTCGACGGTCGCGTCGAGACCGGTCATCGCCTCACGCAGGACGGAGGCGATCTCGTCGAACTGTGCAGCCCAGTCGGGCGACCAGTCGACGACCTCGATGCTCACTCGTCAACGGTGGGGTCGAGGTCGACGACCTCCACGGGTGGGATGTCCGCAGGCCGCGGGCCGGTGTAGTCGGGGCCGTACGCCCCGGGTGCGGGCCGACGCGTCTTGCGCGGCGGCTTCTCCCCCGGCGACATCCGGCGGGCGGTCACCAGGAACGCGGTGTGGCCGATCATCTTGTGGCCCGGCCGCACCGCGAGCCCCTCGACGTGCCAGTCGCGCACGAGCGTCTCCCAGGGCTGCGGCTCGGTGAAGCCGCCGTGCACGCGCAGGGTCTCGACCACCCTCGACAGCTGGGTGGTCGTCGCGACGTAGGCACACACGATGCCACCCGGGACCAGCGCGTCGGCGACGACGTCGACGCAGTTCCACGGGTCGAGCATGTCGAGGATGATCCGGTCGACCTGGTGCGCGCCGTGGTCGGCCAGTCCTTCCTTGAGATCGCCTAGACGGAGGTCCCACGCCGGATGGGACTGGCCCTCCGGGGCGGAGAAGAACTGGTGGACGTTGCGGCGGGCGACGTCGGCGAACTCCTCGCGCAGCTCGTACGACGTCACGCTCCCCCACGGACCGACGGCCCGGAGCAGCGAGCAGGTCAGCGCGCCCGACCCGGCACCGGCCTCGACGACCCGCGCACCCGGGTAGATGTCGGCGAGCGCGACGATCTGGGCGGCGTCCTTGGGGTAGACGACGGCCGCGCCTCGCGGCATCGAGACCACGAACTCGCTGAGCAGCGGGCGGAAGATCAGGTACTGCCCGGCTGCGGACGAGGTGAGGGTGAAGCCCTCGTCGCGGCCGATCATGTCGTCGTGGTCGAGGTGGCCCTTGTTGGAGAAGAAGCGCTTGCCGGCGACGAGCTCGAAGTTGTGCTTGCGGCCCTTCTGGTCGACGAGCCGGACCCACTCGCCCTCGCGCAGGGGGCCGCGGTGGACGCCGGACCAGGCCTCGGGGGGTACGTCGGGAGAGGGGGCGGGCATGGCGGGAAGACTAGTGGCCGATGTGCCGATCCACTCAGCCGACGACGACGGCCCGGATCTGGCCTGAGGTCAACGTGACGCGTTCTCGCGGAAGGCCCGGTCGACGTCGGCGGTGGCGAGCACGCCGTAGATCGACCCGTCGGCCTCGACGAGGAGGTATTCCTCGGCGGGGCGCCTGCTGATCGCCAGCACCAGGTCCTCACCGGCCACGGTCGCCGGCAGCGTCAGTCCCTCCTCGATCGCCCGTGCCACGGTGGAGACCGGCACCCAGGGGCGTCGCTCCTCCGGCATGGCGGACACCGCTGCCTCGCTCACGATGCCGAGCGGCCGGCCGTCGAGCGAGACGGTCACGATGCTGCCGGCCTGGGCCTCCTGCGCGCGTCGCACGGCCTCGCCCAGTGGCAGGTCGGAGGGGACGGTGAGCGTACGCCGGGCGAGCGGACGGGCGACGAGGGCGGGAAGGCGCTCACGCAGCCTGGCGTGCGCCATCGCGGCGGTCGCGCCGGTCCAGAGGAACAGGCCGAGGATGAAGACCAGGACGATGTCCATCAGCGTCGGCTCGACGCCGAAGAGAGGCTGCTGCACGAGCGGCCAGGCCAGCAGGGCGAGGGCGGCGAGGCGTCCACCCCACCCGGCGACGATGGTCGCCTTGTGCTGGTTGCCCGAGGCACCCCAGACGAGTGCCTTGAGCACCCGGCCGCCGTCGAGCGGCAGGCCCGGCACGAGGTTGAGCACGCCGATGACGAGGTTGGCCCCCGCGAGTCCCTCGATCGCGACCCTGATGAGCCCGGCCGGGACGACGAACCAGAGCCCGACGGCAGCCACGCCGACCGCGACCGAGGTCAGCGGGCCCACGACGGCGATCCAGAACTCGTGGCGCGGCCTCTTGGACTGGCCGTCGATCTCGGTCATCCCGCCGAGGAAGTGGAGCGTGATCGAGTTGACGCCGTAGCCGAGGCGCTGGGCGGTGACCGCGTGG
Organism: uncultured Actinomycetota bacterium; assembly: GCA_963711175.1. Classification (GTDB taxonomy): domain Bacteria; phylum Actinomycetota; class Actinomycetes; order Propionibacteriales; family Nocardioidaceae; genus Nocardioides. Next base: position 74,154 of record CAVQDC010000015.1, on the reverse strand, counting down.
GAGGCCTCGTGCAGGAGCACGGACAGGTAGAGGACGACCGCGAACACGAACCCGGCGACGTACTTCCAGAACCCGAGCCCGGGCTCGACCTGCTCGATGCGAGGAGCGAACGAGAGCGAGATCAGCAGCGCGACGACGAACCACGAGCGGGTGATGAGGACGTCGATGCCGGCGATCGATCCGATCCGGAGCGTGCCCGGTGCGCGCGGCGACGGCGCCTTGCGTCTGTCGCCGGGGGCCGGATCAGTGGGTGCGGACACGTGGTGAGCCTAGCCAACGACGCCGACACGCGACCGCGCGCCGTCCCGCCGGACGAGCAGTGTCGTACGCCTCGCCTAGGGTGAGCCGCGCCATGTCGATCCCGTCCGCAGCACCGCCTGCCGAGTCCCCCGCAGAGCGGGTCTCGACGCCGGTCGATGGCGTCGACGTGCTGGGTGCGATCTCGCCGAGCCGGGCGGGTGACTTCATGGCCTGCCCCCTGATGTACCGCTTCCGCACGATCGACCGGCTGCCCGAGGCCCCGTCGCCCGACGCGGCGCGCGGCACCCTCGTCCACAAGGTGCTCGAGGACCTCTTCGACCTCCCCGCGCTCGACCGCACGCCCGAGCGCGCCGGCGGCATGCTGGAGCCGACGTGGCAGGCGCTGGTCGAGGCGGAGCCCGAGCTCGACGCGATGTTCGGCGAGGCCGGACCGGACTTCGCCGCGTGGCTGCTGTCGGCCCGCACCGTCCTCGATCGCTACTTCGACCTCGAGGACCCGCGTCGTCTCGAGCCGGCCGACCGTGAGCTCTACGTCGAGGCGCTGCTCGACTCCAAGCTCCTGCTTCGCGGCTTCATCGACCGGATCGACGTGGCGCCCGACGGCCGGATCCGCATCGTCGACTACAAGAGCGGCAAGAGCCCGGGTGAGGGCTACGAGGCCAAGGCGTTGTTCCAGATGAAGTTCTACGCCCTCGTCGTCTGGCGGCTGCGCGGCGTCGTGCCGTCGATGCTGCAGCTGATCTACCTCGGCAACGGCGAGATCCTGCGCTACGAGCCCGACGAGGACGACCTGCGCGCGACCGCCCGCAAGGTCGAGGCCGTGTGGGCCGCCATCAGGCAGGCCCAGGAGACCGGCGACTGGCAGCCGAACCCGTCGCGCCTCTGCGACTGGTGCTCGTTCCACGAGTTCTGCCCGACCAAGGGCGGCACGATCCCTCCCCTCCCCGAGCGGGCGCCCGTGGTCGCGGACGCCTCGACGGACGAGTCCGAGGACTGACCGCGCGGGCGGTGGCCCAGCCACATTTCGCCGCGCACGAACGTGGCTCAGCCACCGCTCGACCGTACGGAGCGGTGTGTGAGGCGGATTCTGGCCCGCGAAAACTCGCCTCACGCACCGCTACCCGGCGCGCCGTACGCCGACACGCCCGCGAGCGGTGTGTGAGGCGGATTCTGGCCGGCGAAAACTCGCCTCACGCACCGCTACCCGGCGCGCCGTACGCCACCACTCGACCGTACGGAGCGGTGTGTGAGGCGGATTCTGGCCCGCGAAAGCCCGCCTCACGCACCGCTACCGTCGAAGGCGGTCAGACGCCGATGTACGCCTCGGGCGGAGTCTCGGGTCCACTGACGGGTCCGGAGAACCCGTCGGTCACCGCGACCGCCGCCACCGCGTGCCGCTGGATCTCGCCCGAGGCGATCTTCTCGGCGAAGTGGCACGCCACCCGGTGGCTGTCGGTGGCCCCCGGCACGTCCACGACCCGCAGCTGCGGCCGCTCGGTGTCGCAGAGGGTCTCCTGCTTCCACGGGCATCGCGTGTGGAAGCGGCAGCCGCTCGGCGGGTTGGCGGGCGAGGGCAGGTCGCCCGTCAGCAGGATCTGCTCGCGGGTGTCCTCCACCACCGGGTCCGGCACGGGCACCGCGGACATGAGGGCTCGTGTGTAGGGGTGGAGGGGTACGTCGTAGAGCTCGGCGCCGTCGGACTCCTCGACGAGGCCGCCGAGGTACATCACGCCGATCCGGTCACTGATGTGGCGCACGACGGCGAGGTCGTGCGCGACGACCAGGTAGGTCAGGCCGAGCTCGTCCTGGAGGTCCTGGAGCAGGTTGATCACCTGGGCCTGGATCGACACGTCGAGCGCACTGACCGGCTCGTCGGCCACGATCAGGTCCGGCCCGACGGACAGGGCGCGGGCGATGCCGACGCGCTGGCGCTGGCCGCCCGAGAACTCGTGGGGGTACTTGCTGAGCGCAGCCGCCGGCAGGCCGACGGCGGACATCAGCTCGCGCAGCCGGGCGCGGGTCTTGGCCTTGTCGGTGTCGAGCCCGTGCGCCCGCAGCCCCTCGACCAGCAGGGACTCGACCGTCTGGCGCGGGTCGAGGCTGGAGAGCGGGTCCTGGAAGACCATCTGGAACCGCTTGCGCTCCTTGCGCAGCTCCTCGCCCTTGAGCGAGGCGATGTCGGTGCCGTCGAAGACCACGGAGCCCGCGGTGGGCGGCTCGAGGTTGATGATGGCCTTGCCGAGGGTGGACTTGCCGCACCCCGACTCCCCCACCAGTCCGTACGTCTCGCCGCGTCGGATGCTCAGGTCGACGCCGTCGACGGCGCGTACGTGACCGACCGTGCGGTCGAACACGATCCCGCTCTTGATCGGGAAGTGCACCTCGAGGTCGGTGACCTCGACGAGCACGTCAGGACTCCCGCTCATCGCATGCCTCCCATCGGGTTGAAGCAGCGGTGGCCGACGACCTGGTCGCCGTCCCACTGAGGTGTCTCGCGGGTGCAGGCGTCGACGACGTTCGAGCACCGGGGCGCGAACGCGCACGCGGAGGTCCACGGCAGGTTGTCCGCGACCGAGCCCGGCACCGGGGAGAGCTTGTCCCCGCGCGCGGCGTCGAGCCGCGGGATCGAGTTGAGCAGCCCGACCGTGTAGGGGTGGCGCGGGTTGCGGAACAGCCCGTGCCGGCCACCACGCTCGACGACCTTGCCGCCGTAGAGCACGTTGACCTCGTCGCAGAGTCCGGCGACGACGCCGAGGTCGTGCGTGATCATCACCAGCGCCGTGCCGGTGTCGACGACGAGCTCCTTGAGCAGGGCCAGGATCTGCGCCTGGATCGTCACGTCGAGCGCGGTGGTCGGCTCGTCGGCGATGAGCAGGCGGGGGTTGCAGGCGAGCGCCATCGCGATGAGCGCGCGCTGGCGCATGCCGCCGCTGAGCTGGTGCGGGTAGTTCAGCAGCCGCGCCTTGGGGTCCGGGATGCCGACCCGCTCGAGGAGGTCGGCCGCCTTGGGCGTCGCCTCCTTGCGGCTCAGGCCCTGATGGCGCTCCATCACCTCGGTGACCTGTCGGCCGATCGAGACGACGGGGTTGAGCGACGACAGCGGGTCCTGGAAGATCATCGCGATGTCCGAGCCCCTGCGGTCGCGCATCGCCGACGCCGACAGGGACAGCAGGTCCTCGCCGTCGAAGATCGCCTCGCCCTCGACGTGGTTGCCACGGTCGGGCAGCAGGCCCATGATCGCGAGCGACGTCACGGACTTGCCGCAGCCGGACTCGCCGACGAGCCCGACGGTCTGCCCGGGACGTACGTCGAAGCTGACGCCGTCGACCGCGTGGAAGGCCTTCTCGCCGTGGCGCTGGAAGGTGACGCGCAGGTCGCGCACGGAGAGCAGCGGCTCCGACGAGCCGGCGCCGTGCTGGCTGGTGCGACTGGTCTGCTGGGTCATCTCGGTCACCTCCTCGTCTTGGGGTCGAGTGCCTCGCGCAGGGACTCGCCCATCAGCGTGAAACCGAGGGCCACGACGACGATGCACCCGGCCGGGTAGAACGCGAGGTGCGGCGCCTCCGAGATGTACTGCTGTGCCAGGCCGAGCATCTGCCCCCACTCGGGTTGTCTCTGGTCAGGGTTGCCGAGGCCCAGGAAGGACAGGGCGGCGGCGTCGATGATCGCGGTGGCCAGCGAGAGCGTGGCCTGGACGACCACCGGGCCCATCGCGTTGGGGAGCATGTGGCGGAACACGATCGCGCGTGGTCGTACGCCGAGGGAGCGGGCGGCGAGGACGTGGTCGCTCGAGCGTTGCGCCAGCATCGACCCGCGCAGCAACCGGGCGAAGATCGGCACCTGGACGATCGCGATGGCGACGATCAGCGTCCACTGGCTCGCCTCCCGGGCGAGCGAGGCGATGGTGAAGGCCAGCAGGAGCGACGGCACCGACAGCAGCACGTCGACGATGCGCATGACCACCGAGTCGACCCAGCCGCCGACGGCGCCGGCGATGGTGCCGAGGGTGACACCGCCCAGCAGGCCGAAGACGGTCGCGAAGACGCCGACGACGAGGGTCTGGCGGCTGCCGACGATCAGGCGGGAGAACAGGTCGCGCCCGCGGTCGTCGCCACCCAGGAGGTGGCCCGGCTCCGGGCCGGGTACGGGGTTCGACTGCGGCCGCACCTTGTCGAGCAGCGGTCGGGCCGTGACGTCCCACGGTGCGATCCACGGGGAGATGATCGCGAGCACGATGAAGGCCACGGTGATCACCAGGCCGATGAGGAAGATCGGGTTGCGGCGCAGCCGCTTCCAGGCCGTGCGGATCAGCGAGACGCCGGGCTCGTCGTCGACGGTGTCGACGGCGGCGGCCGTGGCCAGGGAGTCGATCCGCTCCTTGCGTCGGTCGCCGTAGGACGGGCGGCGCGGCGCCTTGTCGATCTTGTCGTCCATCTCGCTCACCTCGTCCTGATCCTGGGGTCGATGACCGCGTAGGCGATGTCGACCAGGAGGTTGACCAGGACGTAGATCACCGCGGCCGCCAGGATCAGCACCTGGAGGACCGGATAGTCCTTGTCGCGGAAGGCGGTGGCGAGCGCGTCACCGACACCGCGGAACGAGAACACCGACTCCGTGAGCACCGCCCCGGCAAGCAGTCCGCCGACCTGCAGTCCGATGGTCGTCACCACCGGCAGCATCGCGTTGCGCAGGACGTGACGCCCGCGGATCACCCGCGACGTCAGTCCCTTGGCCTCCGCGGTCCGTACGTAGTCCTCGTCGAGCACGTCGAGCACCGACGCGCGGGTGATCCGGAAGATCACGGCGAACGGGATGGTGGCCAGGGCCAGCGACGGCAGGATGAGGTGCTTGAGTGCGTCCCACGACGCGTCCCACTCGCGCGTCAGGATGCCGTCCAGGACGAACATCCCCGTCACCCGGGTGGCGTCGACGCCGGTGCTCTGGCGACCCGACACGGGCAGCAGGTTCCACTCGACGGCGAAGAAGTACTTGAGCAGGAAGGCCGTGAAGAACACCGGCACCGCGACCCCGATCAGCGAGAAGATCACCGACGCGGTGTCCACGGACGACCCGCGGCGTCGCGCGGCGACGTAGCCCAGTGGGATGCCGAGCGCGATCGCCAGCAGCATCGCCAGGAACGACAGCTCGATCGTGGCGGGCAGCCGGCTCAGGAACACGTCGAGCGCGTCCTCGCCCGGGAGCACCTTGGTCGAGACGCCGAAGTTGCCGTGGAGGGCTCGCTCCATGAACTTCACGTATTGCACCGGCAGGGGCTGGTCGAGGCCCAGCGCCGCCTCCAGGGCCGCGCGTCGGGCCGGGGTCTGTCGCTCGCCCAGCATGGCCGACACCGGCCCACCGGGCAGCGACCGCAGCCACGCGAACACGAGCATGGACAGGACGAGCACGACCAGGCACATCTGCAGCAGTCGTCGTACGACGAAGCGGATCAACGCATCTCCTCACAGGGCTGCGCGGGGCCGGGGGCCGTCACTGGGACGGCCCCCGGACCTCACGCAGGTCGGTCTGCCACCGGGCAGGAGCTACTTGCCGCCCACCGAGACGGTGTCGAACTCCTCAGCCGTGAGCGGGCTGGGGACCACACCGTCCACGCCGGGTCCGACCACGAGGGCCGGCGGCGAGTGGCTGATCGGCAGGCCAGGGAGGTACTCGTCCATGATCTGCTGGTTGATCTTCTCGAAGGCCGCGCCGCGCTCGTCGTCGTCGACGACGGCGTCCGCCGCCTTCAGGTCGTCGGAGAGCTGCTTGCCCCACGGGTAGGCCTCGGTGCCGAAGTCGTTCTCCTTGAGGTTGCCGAAGAACGTGCCGATGAAGTTGAACGGCGAGTCGTAGTCACCGGTCCAGCCGAGGATGTACGCGTCGTACTTGCCGGCCGTGACGTTGTCGAGGTAGCCGCCGTTCCAGGAGGCCGTCTTGACGTTGACCTTGATGCCCACGGCCTCGAGGTCGGTGCGCAGCGCCTCGAAGATCTTCTCCGGGTCCGGCATGTAGGGGCGGCTGACCTCGGTCGGGTACGCGAAGTTGAGCTCCATGCCCTCGGCTCCGGCCTCGGCCAGGAGCCTCTTGGCCTCCTCCGGGTCGTAGGCATAGGGCTCGATGCTCGTGTTGTAGCCGCTCACCGTGTCGGGCATGAACTGCGTCGCGACAGCGGCGCCCTCGGGCAGCTGCGTCGAGACCAGCTGGTCGCGGTTGAGCGCGTGGTAGAGCGCCTGGCGGACCTTGAGGTCCTTGAGCTGCGGGTTGGCCTCCGGGTTCAGGCCGAGGTAGAGGATGTTGAACGGGTCGCGCACCTCGACGCTGTTGCCGTCGTCCTCCAGCCCGGCCCAGTCGACCGGGTTGGGCAGGTCGTAGCCGTTGATGCTGCCGGCCTCGAGCTCCTGGCGACGGGTGCTCTCGTCGGGGATGACGCGGAAGACGAGCTCGCTCGTCTGCGCCTTGTCGCCCCAGTAGTCGTCGTTGCGCTTGAGCGAGATCGTGCCGTTGGCCTCGTCGTACTCGCCGAACGTGAACGGACCGGTGCCGACGGGCGCGTCGGCGTAGGCCGGGAAGCTGAAGCCCTCGCCCTCGGCGGCGATGCCGTTGGCGTCACCCTCCTCGAGCGCCTTGGGCGACTGCATCGACAGCGACTCCAGCGAGAGCATCGTCGGGAAGCCCGAGGTGGGACCGCTGATGCTGATGACGGCCTCGTACTCGTCGGTGGCCTCGCAGCCCCGGTAGAGCGAGTTGTCGGCGTCGTTGGAGAACGCGCCCATCACGTAGCCCCAGTACTCACCGGCGGTCTGGCCGGCCTCGTTCTGGTCGAACATGCGGTCGAAGTTGTAGCAGACGGCCTCGGCGTTGAACGCCTCTCCGTCGTGGAAGGTCACGTCGTCGCGGAGCTTGAAGGTCCACTCGGTGCCGTCGTCGTTGGGGGTCCACTCGGTGGCCAGCTCCGGCACGACCTCGGCGGTGCCGGGCTTGATGCCCACCAGGCCCTCGAACATCTGGCGGGTGACGCGGAAGGTCTCGCCGTCCGTGGCGTAGAAGGGGTCGAACATCTCCGGCGCGCCAGCGGCACCGAAGACGAACGTGCCGTCGTCACTGCCCCCTTCGCCGCCGTCGTCGTTGCGTTGGCTGTCGGCACAGCTCGCCAAGGTGGCGGCCGCGAGGACTGCCGCAGTGAGAGTCGCTGCGTTCCGTCTAAAAGACATCCGAGGTCCTTCCGGGAGATCATGCGATCCGATGTGTCCCCGCACCCTAGACCGCTCGCTGTGAGCCGGGCCACAGCAGCATGGTCACGGTCGCATCACGTGTCGTCGCTGTGATCCAGTCGTGATCCGGCCTCGTCAGCCAGCTGCGTACGCCTGGACGAGACGTGCCAGACCGGCGGCGTCGAGGCCGTCGAGGGTCTCGGCGAACACGCGTCCCTCCCCCTCCAGGATCGGCACGTGGTGCGGCACGCAGAGCGTGGTGCACCCGGCCGCGACGGCCGACTTGGCACCCGTGTTGGAGTCCTCGATCGCGACGCACTCCTCCGGTGCCACGCCCAGCTCGGCGGCCGCGGTGAGGTAGGGCTCGGGATGGGGCTTGCCGAACTCGACGCGGTCGCCGGTGACCACGGTCGCAAAGATGCCGTCGGGCAGCTGGGCCAGGATCGGCTCGACGAAGCGCTGCCACGACATCGTGACGAGGGCGCACGGAACGCCGTGCTCATGCAGGTCGGCGAGCAGCTCGCGGGCGCCGGGTCGCCACGGCACCTCGACCTCGACCCGCGCGACCACTCCGTCCAGCAGCTCGTCCACGATCTCCTGCGGGGTGCGGTCGATGCCCATGTGGACGCGGATGTAGTCGCCCGAGTCGAGCAGTGCGCTGCCGACGAGGTTCATCGCGTGCTCGTGCGACCACGTGCCGCCGTACTTCTCGGCCATCGCGTACTCGGTGTCGATCCAGTAGGGCTCGGTGTCGACGAGGGTCCCGTCCATGTCGAAGAGGACAGCCTTCACGTTCAGTCCTCCGGGTCGTAGCCGAGGTTGGGCGAGAGCCACCGCTCGGCCTCGGCGAGGGTCCAGCCCTTGCGCTCGGCGTAGTCGGCGACCTGGTCGCGGCCGAGCCGGCCCACGACGAAGTACTGCGACTGCGGGTGGGAGTAGTAGAAGCCGCTCACCGAGGCTCCCGGCCACATCGCCATCGACTCCGTGAGCTTGATGCCGGTGTGCTCCTCGACGTCGAGGAGCTCCCACAGCGTCTGCTTCTCGGTGTGCTCGGGGCACGCCGGGTAGCCCGGTGCCGGGCGGATGCCGTCGTACTGCTCCTTGATGAGCCCCACGTTGTCGAGGTGCTCGTCGGGTGCGTAGCCCCAGATCTCCTTGCGGACCCGCTCGTGCAGGCGCTCGGCGAAGGCCTCGGCCAGCCGGTCGGCGAGCGACTCCAGCAGGATCGCGTTGTAGTCGTCGAGCTCCTCGCGGAAGGCAGCCACGCGCTCGGTCACGCCGTCGCCCGCGGTCACCGCGAAGCCACCGATGTGGTCACGCAGACCCGAGTCCTTGGGCGCGACGTAGTCGGCGAGGCTCCGGTTGGGTACGCCGTCGCGGTGCTGGCCCTGCTGGCGGAGGTGGTGCAGCGTGGCGTGGACCTCGGACCGGTCGTTGCCGAGGTAGACCTCGACGTCGTCGCCGACCGAGCTCGCCGGGAAGAAGCCGACGACGCCATGGGCGCGGATCCACTTCTCCTCGATCATCGTGTCCAGCATCGCCTGCGCGTCGTCGTACAGCTTGCGAGCGGCAGGACCCGAGCTCGGGTTGTTGAGGATGTCGGGGAACGCGCCCTTCATCTCCCAGGCGTTGAAGAACGGCTGCCAGTCGATGTACCTGCGCAGCACCGAGAGGTCCACGTCGCGCAGCACCCGTACGTGCTGGGTGACGGGCGTGCCGACGATGGTCGAGACGGCGTGGTCCTGCTGGAGCAGCATCTTGGGCTTGGGCGGGTGGTAGTCGGACCAGTCGATCACGGACGCGTTGGCGCGGGCGGCCTCGAGCGGCACCATCGGCCGGTCGTTCTTCGTCGCGTGACGCGCGCGCAGCGAGTCGAAGTCCGCCTGCACGTCGGCCATCAGCTTCTCGCGGCGCTCCGGGTGCAGCAGCGCCGCAGCCGTCGGGACCGAGCGCGAGGCATCCTTGACCCAGACGACCGGGCCGTCGTACTTCTGGTCGATCTTCACCGCGGTGTGGGCCCGCGACGTGGTTGCGCCGCCGATCAGGAGCGGGATCTCGAGGCCGAGGCGCTGCATCTCCGCGGCGAAGTTGACCATCTCGTCGAGCGACGGGGTGATCAGGCCCGACAGCCCGATGATGTCGGCACCGACCTCGGCCGCAGTGTCGAGGATCTTCTGCGCCGGCACCATCACACCGAGGTCGATCACCTCGTAGTTGTTGCACTGGAGCACGACACCGACGATGTTCTTGCCGATGTCGTGGACGTCGCCCTTCACCGTCGCCATCACGATCGTGCCGTTGGTGTCCTTGGACGCGGCCAGCGCGGGGTCCTTCGCCTTCTCCTCCTCGATGAAGGGGATCAGGTAGGCGACGGCCTTCTTCATCACACGGGCGCTCTTGACGACCTGGGGCAGGAACATCCTGCCGGCGCCGAAGAGGTCGCCCACGACGTTCATGCCGTCCATCAGCGGACCCTCGATCACCTCGATCGGACGGCCGCCCGCGTCGGCGATCTCGGCGCGCAAGGCCTCGGTGTCGGACTCGACGTGGTGGTCGATGCCCTTCACCAGGGCATGGGTGATCCGCTCGCGCAGCGGCAGCGCGCGCCACTCGTCCTCGGTCACCTCGACGTCGGCCGCGGCGACGTTGAAGCGCTCGGCGACCTCGAGCAGTCGCTCCGCCGCGTCGGGACGCCGGTTGAGCACGACGTCCTCGATGCGGTCGCGCAGCTCGGCGTCGACCTCGTCGTAGACCACCAGCGCGCCGGCGTTGACGATGCCCATGTCGAGACCGGCCCGGATGGCGTGGAAGAGGAAGACCGCGTGGATCGCCTCGCGCACCGGGTTGTTGCCGCGGAACGAGAACGACACGTTGGAGATGCCGCCGCTGACCTTGGCGCCGGGCAGGTTCTGCTTGATCCAGCGCGTGGCCTCGATGAAGTCCTGGCCGTAGGTCGCGTGCTCCTCGATGCCCGTCGCGACGGCGAAGACATTGGGGTCGAAGATGATGTCCTCGGGCGGGAAGCCGACCTCGTCGACCAGGATCCGGTAGGCCCGCTCGCAGATCGCCTTGCGCCGCTCGAGGTTGTCGGCCTGGCCGTCCTCGTCGAACGCCATCACGACCACCGCGGCGCCGTACTTGCGGCACAGCCGGGCGTGCTCGCGGAACGCCTCCTCGCCCTCCTTCATGGAGATGGAGTTGACGATCGACTTGCCCTGCACGCACTTGAGGCCGGCCTCGATCACCTCCCACTTGGAGGAGTCGACCATCACCGGGACGCGGCTGATGTCGGGCTCGGCCGCGATCAGCTTGAGGAAACGGTCCATCGCGGCGACGCCGTCGATCATCCCCTCGTCCATGTTGACGTCGATGACCTGAGCGCCGGACTCGACCTGCTGCGCTGCGACGCTCAACGCGGCGTCGTAGTCGCCGTCCTTGATGAGCTTGCGGAACCGGGCCGAGCCCGTGATGTTGGTGCGCTCGCCGACGTTGAGGAAGAGGCTGTCCTCGGTGAGGGTCAGCGGCTCGAGCCCGGACAGCCGCATCACGGGTCGGTGCTCGACCGGCTCGCGACGGGTCTTGCCCTCCACCGCCGACGCGATGGCGGCGATGTGCTCGGGCGTGGTGCCGCAGCAACCGCCGACGAAGTTGAGGAAGCCGGCGTCCGCGAACTCGGACAGCACTGCGGCCGTCTGGTCCGGCGTCTCGTCGTACTCGCCGAAGGCGTTGGGCAGGCCGGCATTGGGATAGACGCTGACGAACGAGTCGGCCAGGCGCGAGAGCTCGGCGACGTAGGGGCGCATGTCGCGCGCACCGAGCGCGCAGTTGAGGCCGACCGCCAGCGGGCGCGCGTGGCGTACGGAGTCCCAGAAGGCCTCGGTGACCTGGCCGGAGAGCGTACGACCGGAGGCGTCGGTGATGGTGCCGGAGATGATGACCGGCCAGCGACGCTCCTGCTCCTCGAAGAGAGTCTCGACGGCGAAGATCGCGGCCTTGGCGTTGAGGGTGTCGAAGATCGTCTCGATCATCAGCAGGTCGGCGCCGCCGTCGACGAGGCCGCGCGCGGCGGTCAGGTAGGCCTCGGCGAGCTGGTCGAAGGAGACGTTGCGGGCACCCGGGTCGTTGACGTCGGGCGAGATCGAGGCCGTACGCGTCGTCGGTCCGAGCGCGCCGGCGACCCAGCGCGGCCGGTCGTCGGTCGCGACCTCGTCGGCGGCGGCGCGGGCGAGCCGGGCGGACTCGAAGTTGAGCTCGTAGTCGAGCTCCTCGAGGCCGTAGTCGGCCAGCGACACGGCGTTGGCGTTGAAGGTGTTGGTCTCGATGATGTCGGCGCCCGCGCGGAGGTACTCCTCGTGGATCGTCCGGATGATGTCCGGCTGCGTGATCGTCAGCAGGTCGTTGTTGCCGATCAGGTCGCTCGGGTGGTCGGCGAAGCGCTCACCGCGATAGCCCGTCTCGTCGGGGCGGTCCCGCTGGATGGCCGTGCCCATCGCGCCGTCGAGCACCATGATCCGCTGGCCCAGGATCTCCGTGAGGGCGTCGGTGGCGTCTGGACGGTGCTGCGGCTTCACAGGCTGGCCTTCCTGTTGCTGGCGGAGATCCAGCCTAGGAACGGAGTCCGACACGCGGACTGGATTCCCACATCGTGGCACCCGCCGACACCCCCCACGAAATCACGACGGATCGCTGGGTCAACCGCCCTAGGGTGGAGTGGTGATCGAGTTCGACGACGTGCAGGACCTCGTCTCCCCCGTGGTCATCGCCGCTTTCGAGGGGTGGAACGACGCCGCAGACGCCGCCTCCGGGCTCGTGGACCACCTCCTGGAGCAGTGGAAGGCCGAGGTCATCGGCGCCATCGACCCGGAGGAGTTCTACGACTTCCAGGTCAACCGGCCGGTGATCAGCACCGACGTCAACGGCCACCGGCGCCTCGCCTGGCCGACCACGCGGATCGCCGTCGCGCGACCGGCCGAGCTCGACCGGGACGTCATCCTGGTCCGCGGCATCGAGCCCAGCATGAAGTGGCGACAGTTCTGTGCCGAGCTCCTCGCCGCGTGCGACGACCTGGGCGCCGAGCTCGTCATCACTCTCGGCGCGCTGCTCGCGGACACTCCGCACACCCGCCCGATCCCCGTCACCGGTACGGCCACCGAGCCCGACCTCGTCGACCGGCTCGACCTCGAGCAGTCGACGTACGAAGGACCGACGGGCATCGTCGGTGTGTTCAACGACGCGTGCACCCAGCTCGACATCCCGGCCGTGTCCTACTGGGCTGCGGTCCCCCACTACGTCGCGCAACCGCCGTGCCCCAAGGCCACGCTCGCGCTGCTCGGCCAGCTCGAGGAGCTGCTCCAGGCCCCGATGCCGCTGGGCGACCTCGTCGAGGACTCCAAGGCCTGGGAGCGCGGCGTGGACGAGCTGGCGGCCGAGGACGAGGACGTCGCCGACTACGTCCGTGCGCTCGAGGAGACCCGCGACACCGCCGACCTCCCCGAGGCCACCGGCGAGGCGATCGCGCGGGAGTTCGAGCGCTACCTGAAGCGCCGCGACACCGACTGACCGCGCCCGGCACGTGAGTTGAGCGGACCTATGGCCGCTCAACGCCCGTCATGGCGTACGTCCAGCGTCCGTCACGGTCGACCAGTCCACGTCCGCGTCGGTGACGTGACTCGAGCGGACCTATGGCTGCTCGACGACCGCCATGGCGTACGTCAAGCGACCATCGGTGCACACAAGCGTCCACACGTCCGCTCGAGTTGGGCGGTGGACGCGGCTTGGACGGGCGTACGTCAGAGCGACAGGCCGAGGGCCGCGTCGAGGAGGCGGTGGATGGTCGTGGCCGCCTCGTGGTCGGAGGTGTCGGCGAGGCCGGTGGTGCCGAGGGTGGCCTCGACCCATTCCTGCACCGCGGCGACGGCGGTCGGCGCGTCGAGGTCGTCGGCGAGAGCGGTGAGCACGCGCTCGACCACCGGGCCGGCGGCGGCTCCGTGGCCCAGCGCGAGTGCCCGGCGCCAGGTCGCGAGGGTGTCGACGGCGTCCCAGAGCTGGTCGTCGGTCCACTCCCAGTCGCTGCGGTAGTGGTGCCGCAGCAGCACCAGCCGGATCGCCATCGGGTCGACCTCGCTCATCCGCAGCGCGGAGACGAAGACGAGGTTGCCCTTGGACTTCGACATCTTCTCGCCGTCGTAGGCGACCATCCCGGCATGGGCGTACGTCCGGGCGAACCGCTCGCCGGGGTGGGCCACCTGGGCCTCGCCGGCGGACATCTCGTGGTGCGGGAAGACGAGGTCGCTGCCACCGCCCTGGACGTCGATCGACGTGCCGAGGTGGTCGAGGGCGATCGCGGAGCACTCGATGTGCCAGCCGGGTCGGCCCGGACCCCACGGGCTGGGCCACGCAGGCTCGCCCGGGCGTTCGGCACGCCACAGGAGGCAGTCGAGCGGGTCCTTCTTGCCCTCACGGTCGGGGTCGCCGCCGCGCTCGCCGAAGATCGCCAGCATCGCGTCGCGGTCGAGCCCGGAGACGGAGCCGAAGGCGTCGTCGGCGGTCACGGAGAAGTAGAGGTCGTCCTCGACCTTGTAGATCGCGCCGGCCTCGTCGAGGCGCTCGATGAGCTCGATCACCTGAGGGATCGACTCGACCGCGCCGATGTAGTGCGCCGGCGGCAGGACGCGCAGCGCCTCCATGTCGTCGCGGAAGAGCTGCGTCTCGCGCTCGGCCAGCTCGACCCAGTCGACGTTGACCTTGGTCGCCCGCTCGAGCAGCGGGTCGTCGACGTCGGTCACGTTCTGGACGTACGTCACCTCGTGCCCGGCGTTGCGCCACGCGCGGTTGAGCAGGTCGAAGGCGACGTAGGTCGCGGCGTGCCCGATGTGGGTGGCGTCGTAGGGGGTGATGCCGCAGACGTACATCCGCGCCGGACCCTCGGGCCTGGTGTCGACGACCCCGCCGGTCGACGTGTCGTGGATCCGCACCGCCGGACCCGTGACGGGGAGTCGGGGAACGTCGGGCGACGACCAGGAACGCATGTGGGCAAGCCTATCGGCCGTGCGGAAGTCCTCGATCGGGGAGATCTCGATACGGCATTGCGCGGACTCGTCCCTCGCCCGCGGGCCTACTCGATCTGGCCCGGCCCACGCCGACGGCTCGTTCCTCGCCGATGACTGCCGGTCTCAGAACGGCGGCCACGGGATCACGGGGTACGCCGACGAAGCCGGCGCCGGGAACACCCCGTGGCCCAGCAGCCGGGTGAGGCGGCGCGTGGTGACGGCGAGCTCGTCGCGGGTCAGCAGGCCGGCAAGCGTGGCCCCGAGGTCGCCGTCGAGCGCAGTCGCGAGCCGGCGTAGGCCCTCGGCCTCGTCGTCGGTGACCGCCTCGCCGACGAAGCCCCACAGGACCGTGCGCAGCTTGGTCTCGACGTGGAAGGTCAGGCCGTGGTCGACGCCGTGGCGGTGGCCGTCGGCCATCGGCAGCACGTGCCCGCCCTTGCGGTCGGCGTTGTTGACGACGACGTCGAAGAGCGCCATCCGGCGCAGCTCGGGCGAGTCCTCGTGCACCAAGGACACGGGCTGGTCATGGGCGTCGAGGCCGTCGAAGACGTGCCGGAAGCCGGGCGGCACCTCGCTCTCCGCGACGATGTCGACCGGCGACTGGTCCTCGACCTCGTCGCGCCACAGCTGCACCATGCCCGGGCCGTGCGGCCCGTCGCCGAGGACCGTCGGCGGCACGATGTCCCAGCCGAGCGCCTCCGAGACGGCGTACGCCGCGACCTCGCGGGCGGCGAGCGTGCCGTCGGGGAAGTCCCACAGCGGGCGCTCGCCGGCGATCGGCTTGTAGACGACGCGGACGCCGCCGAGCTCGCCGACGAAGGTCGCGTTGGAGGCGGGCAGGACCCGCCCGTGCAGGGTCAGCTCGCCGGTCGGGAACTCGCGCGGGAGCGTGCGGTCAGGGGTCACGGCGCCGGAAGCCGTTGGACCGCACGCACAGGTGTCCGTCGGGGTCGATGGGCTCACCGCAGAAGGGGCAGTCGGGACGACCGGCACCCACCACCGTGCGCGAGCGCTCGACGAACGAACGGGCTGCGGCCGCGGTGAGGCGGACCAGCAGGATCTCCTCGGGCTCGGGCTCGAGCAGGTCCTCGAGGTCCTCCTGCAGCTGCTCGGGCGACACCACGGCCGCCTCGGTGAACGGGAACACCTCGATGACGAGGCGGTCATCGCTGCCGTCCCACGACAGCGTCATCGTGCCGGCGCGGAACTCCTCCTCGATCGGCTGCTCCAGCGGCTGGCCGTCGACCATGTCGCGGGGCGCGATGGCGGGGATCAGGAGCTCGTCACCGGCGCTGTTCATCAGCTCGTCGAGGAGCTCGTCGATCCGCTCGGCGAGGGCGGAGACCTGCTGCTTCTCCAGCGAGACGCTGACGATCCGGGCACCCTCGCGGGCCTGCAGGAAGAAGGTGCGGGAGCCTGGTTCGCCGACGGTTCCGGCGACGAAGCGCTCGGGCGGGTCGAAGCGGTGCACGACGGGCATGTCACTCACCCTAGGAGGTCGCTGGCTGCGCCGACGTCGGGGTGCCCGGGCCGGCTCCCCCGCCGACCACGGCGTCGCCGGCGGCCGCGCGGGGCGTACGCGACGAGCGGCGCGCCTTCTGCGGCGGGGTGAGCCACGAGAGGTCACCGCCGTGGGTGTTGGTGCCGAGGACGAACGGGCGCGAGTCTGTGTAGCGCACGACCGAGACCGAGGCCGGGTCGACGTGGATGCGCTGGAAGAGGTCGAGGTGGGTGCCGAGCGCGTCGGCGAGGATCGACTTGATGACGTCGCCGTGGCTCACGGCGAGCCAGACGGCGTGGTCGCCGTGCTCCGCGGCGATGCGCGCGTCGTGGCGCCGGATCGCTGCCACCGACCGGTCCTGCATCGCCCGCATCGACTCCCCGCCGGGGAAGGTCGCGGCCGACGGCTGGGCCTGGACGGTCTTCCAGAGCTTCTCCTTCGCGAGGTCCTTCAGCGGCCGGCCCTGCCACTCGCCGTAGTCGCACTCCGAGAGCTGCTTCTCGGCGCTCGCCCGCAGCGTCGCCGCCTGCCGTCCGGTGATCTCCTTGCACGTCTCGCGGCAGCGTTCGAGGGGGCTCGTGACCGCGGCAGCGAGGCGTACGCCTGCGAGGCGCTCACCGACGGCGACCGCTTGCTTCACGCCGGCGTCGTCGAGGTGCACGCCCGGGACACGGCCAGCGAGCACACCCGCCGTGTTGGCGGTCGAGCGGCCGTGTCGGACCAGGATGACGGTGGGCACGTCAGCGACCCTAGTGGGACTAGCCTGACCCGGTGATCGTG
This sequence comes from uncultured Actinomycetota bacterium, assembly GCA_963711175.1. Taxonomy (GTDB): domain Bacteria; phylum Actinomycetota; class Actinomycetes; order Propionibacteriales; family Nocardioidaceae; genus Nocardioides. Next base: position 57,355 of record CAVQDC010000015.1, on the reverse strand, counting down.
GACAACGCCCTCTACCACCAGGGCAAGCGGGTACCGCTGGGTGCGGGCGACGACCAGAGCCTCGGCCACGCACGCGTGCCGTGCGACCCGGGCGACTTCCAGTGGATCGGCATCCACGACCCCAGCCCGGACGAGCTCGAGCTGATCGCGCGCACCTTCGACCTGCACCCCCTGGCAGTCGAGGACGCCGGCGACTCCCACCAGCGGCCGAAGCTCGAGCACTACGGCGACACCCTGTTCCTCGTGCTCAAGACGCTCTGGTACGTCGACGCGGAGGACGCCGTCGAGACCGGTGAGATCAACATCTTCGTCGGCCGGGACTTCGTCGTGACCGTCCGCCACGGCCATGGCATCGACCTGGCCGACTCACGTCGAGACCTCGAGGAACGCGCCCAGGTGCTGGAGCACGGCCCGATGGGGGTCATGTACGCCATCTGCGACCGCGTGGTCGACGAGTACGAACGGGTCGGGGCCGCACTCGAGGAGGACGTCGACGAGGTGGAGGAGTCGGTGTTCTCCCCCGCCCGCACCGACGACTCGGTCCGGATCTACGTCCTCAAGCGGGAGATCGCCGAGGTGCGTCGCGCGGTGATGCCGCTCCGCGAGCCGATGCGCAAGTTCTCCATGCACTCCGACACGGTGCCGACCATCCGCACCCCGATCCCGATCACCGCCGAGACCGCGACCTACTTCCGGGACGTCTCGGACCACCTCCAGCGCGTGTCCGAGGTGATCGACAGCCTCGACATCCTGCTCTCCACGGCCTTCGACGGCCACCTTGCCCGGATCTCGGTCCAGCAGAACGAGGACATGCGCAAGATCTCCGCCGGCGCGGCGCTTGTCGTCGTACCGACCCTGATCGCCGGCATCTACGGCATGAACTTCGACCACATGCCGGAGCTGCACTGGACCTACGGCTACCCGTTCGCGATGGTGCTGATGCTCGGCGTGGCGGCCGGCCTGTTCGCCTTGTTCAAGAAGTCCGGGTGGCTGTGACCCGGACTCCCGTCGCCGCGCCCACCGCGTGGCGGGTGGTGTGGTGGTTCGGCTTCGTGAGCCTGTTCGCGGACATGGTCTACGAGGGCGCCCGCTCGGTGTACGGACCGCTGCTCGCAGCGCTGGGCGCCTCGGCCGTCGTCGTCGGTCTCGTCACGGGTGCCGGTGAGGCCGTCGCGCTCGTGCTGCGCCTGGCGTTCGGCCCGCTCGCCGACCGCACCGGTCGCTACTGGTCGCTGACGATCCTCGGCTACGGCCTGACCGCGGTCTGCGTGCCCCTGCTCGCTCTCGCGCCGCGGCTCGGCGTCGCGGGGCTCGCCTTCGGCGCCACGATGATCCTGCTCGAGCGGCTCGGCAAGGCGATCCGCTCGCCGTCGAAGTCCGCGCTGCTCGCGCATGTCGCAGTCGCCGTGGGTCGCGGGCGCGGGTTCGGCGTGCACAAGGCCCTCGACCAGGTGGGCGCGTTCGCCGGACCGCTCCTCGTCGCAGGCGTCGTCGCGATCAGCTCGCTCTGGACGGGGATGGCCGTGCTGGCCGTGCCGGGCGCCATCGCGATGCTCCTGCTGCTCACGCTGCGCCGACGGGTCCCCGACCCCAGCGCGTACGACGAGACGGCGCCCACGAGGGCACCGGCTGACGCGTCCGAGCGACGAGGGTGGTGGGCCGAGGCGGTCGGCGCCGGACTGTCGGGTGACTTCTTCCGCTACGCCATCGCCGCGTCGCTGACCACGGGTGCGCTGGTGACGTTCGGCATCATCGGCTACCACCTCACCGTCGAGGGCATCCTCCCGGTCGCCGCCGTCCCGGTCGTGTACGCAGCCGCGATGGCCGTCGAGGCGGTCGCGGCACTGGCCGTCGGCTCGGTCTACGACCGGACCGGGCCGCGGGTGCTGCTCGTCGTACCGGTCCTCGTCGCCCTCGTGCCCGCCCTCGCCCTCGGGTCAGCGATGGTCGCGGTGCTGGTCGGTGTGGCGGCGTGGGGCTTCGCGCAGGGTGTTCAGGACTCGACCATCAAGGCGGTGGTCGCCGACCTCGTCGAAGCGCCGCGACGAGCCACGGCGTACGGCGTGTTCGCCGGGATCCAGGGGTTGCTGGCGATCGTCGGCGGAGTCGGCGCGGGCTGGCTCTACGAGCGGTCGTTGGTGGCACTGGTCGTCGTGGTCACGCTCACCCAGGTCGTCGCGCTGGCACTGCTGGTGGACACGTTCAGGCGGTCAGCACGCCTGCGCCGAGCAGGATGAGCGTGCCGGCGCCGAGCAGGATCCGGTAGACGACGAAGGGCGTGTACGACCGGGTGCTGACGTAGCGCAGCAGCCACGCGATCGCGGCGTACCCGACGACGAACGAGACCACCGTCGCGGTGATCGTCGGTCCCCAGCCGAAGTCGTTGTGGCCGTGGGGGATGTCCTTCAGCTCGAAGACGCCGGCACCCACGACTGCCGGGATCGCCAGCAGGAACGCGAAGCGGGTGGACGCCTCGCGGTCGAAGCCGAGGAAGCGACCCATCGAGATGGTGGCCCCCGAGCGCGAGACACCGGGGATCAGCGCCAGCGCCTGCGCGGCGCCCATCAGCAGCGCGTCCTTGAGGGTGATCCTGCCGATCTCCCGGTCCGTGCGTCCGACGCGGTCAGCGACGCCGAGCACGATGCCCATGAGGATCAAGGTGGTCCCGATGATCCAGAGGTTGCGGAAGTCGCGCTCGATGACGTCCTTGAGCAGCACGCCCAGCACGACGATCGGCAGCGAGCCGACGATGATGTACCAGCCCATGCGGGAGTCGAGCGTGCCGCGGTGCTCCGGTCGGAACAGCGAGAGCACCCATGCCTTGCCGATGCGCCAGATGTCCTTGCGGAAGTAGATCAGCACGGCCAGCTCGGTGCCGATCTGGATGACGGCGGTGAAGGCAGCTCCCGGGTCGCCCCAGCCGAACAGCTCGGGGAAGATCCGCAGGTGTGCGCTGCTGGAGATCGGCAGGAACTCGGTCAGGCCCTGGATGATGCCGAGGACCACTGCCTTGAGGAGATCGATCACGAGGCGTGAGCCTAGTGGCGCGTCCCTGCAACGAACCTGACGGGCGCGTGGATACGCTCGCGTGCATGCAGCAGCGTTCGCTCGGCGCCACCGGTCTGAAGGTCTCTCGCCTGGGCCTGGGCACCATGACCTGGGGCCGTGACACCGACGAGCACGAGGCCCGTGACCAGCTCATCGCCTTCGCCGAAGCGGGCGGCACTCTGGTCGACACGGCGGCCGGCTACGGCGACGGGGCGAGCGAGGAGCTGATCGGCACGCTGCTCGGCGACGTCGTCGACCGCGACGAGGTGGTCCTCGCGACGAAGGCCGGCATCTCCCGCCGTACGGGCGAGCGGGTCACCAACACCTCCCGCGGACACCTGCTGACCGCGCTCGACGCGTCGCTGAAGCGGCTCGGCGTCGACCACGTCGACCTGTGGCAGGTCCACGTCTGGACCGACGAGACGCCCGTCGAGGAGACGCTCACGGCGCTCGACCTCGCGGTGTCCAGCGGGCGCGCGTCCTACGTCGGCATCTCCAACTACAGCGGCTGGCAGACCGCGCAGGCCGCGACGTGGCAGCGGGCGGTCCCTGGCCGTACTCCCCTGGCCTCCACGCAGGTGGAGTACTCCCTGCTCAACCGGCACATCGAGCACGAGGTCGTTCCCGCGGCGCTGGCGCTCGGGCTCGGCGTGCTGCCGTGGTCGCCGCTGGGCCGCGGCGTCCTCACCGGCAAGTACCGCTCCGGTACGCCGTCGGACTCGCGCGGCGCCACCGAGCACTTCGCCGGCTTCGTCGGCGCCTACCTCGACGAGCGCGGCCGTGGCATCGTCGAGGCGGTCGCCAGGGCCGCGGACGGCCTCGGCTGGTCGCCCCTGGAGGTGGCGCTCGTGTGGGTGCGCGACCGGCCCGGCGTCACCGCGCCGATCGTCGGTGCCCGCACTGCTGCCCAGCTGGCCGGCGCGCTCGGGGTCGAGGAGCTGTCACTGCCCGCCGAGATCGTCGAGGCCCTCGACGACGTGTCCGCCGACTGACCCACTGGAGCTGAGGAGAGCACGTGGCCAGGATCCAGCGCCGCCCGCCCGGGCGTGGCATCGAGTGGGAGTTCGAGACGCTCGTGCTGCCCCCGGACTTCTCCCGCAACGTCGTCACGCGCGTGCTCGTCGACCGCGCCGAGCACGGCGGATGGGAGCTCGACCGGCTCCGGATCGGCAACGACGGCAAGCGCCGGATCGTCCTGCGCCGCAAGATCATCCGCCAGCGGCTCACCCTCTTCGCCGGCTGACCGCCCGGGTCCTGCTCCGGTGCGGCGTAGACACGCGGACCGAAGTTCCGCCCGACCGCACCGTGCACGCTCAACGCCATCGGTCTCAGTGGGGTTTGGTCCGCGCGCCTACGGGGTGGGCCGCCCCGCACTGAGGGTCACCAGCCGGACGTGCCCGGCGCGCCCTTGAACGGACCCGTGACCCGCGAGGTGATCCAGCCGCCGTAGAAGCTGCCCGGCTGCGGCTCGACGACCTCGCCGTCGACGGTGCAGCGATCCACGCGCCCGGGATACAGCGCGACGTGGTCGAGCAGCGCCTCGAAGCCCGGTGCGGGCGTCGGATAGGCCCACGCGATCGCGGGCAGGACCTCGTCGCCGACGACGAGGTCGTAGTAGTCGGCCCCGCCCTTCCACTCACACCAGCTGGCGCCCTTCTGGCCGGCCCGCAGGACGCCAGCGGCGAACGCGCTCCGCGGGAGGTAGTAGGTCGGCGGGTGGCTGGTCTCGAGCACCCGTACGCTCGCGGTCGTGTCGGCGACCACGGCTCCCCCGTGCGTGACGACGACGTGCTCGCTGCTCGGCTCGACCCGCGGCGGGCGGGGGTAGTCCCAGACGGATTCGGTCATGTCGCCAATGTACGGAGGGGGTTCACGCGTCGAGGTGTTGCTCCTCGAGCCACACCTGGCGTCTCCGGGCCGACGCCTGGGCGAGCCACGCCTCCTGGACGATCTCGACCAGCTCGTCGCGCTCCAGCTCCTGGACGCGCGAGGCGCGCAGCAGGACCGATGGATGGCCGTCGAAGTGCGGTGTGGTGAAGAACGGCAGCCGCTCGTCCTGCAGCAGCGCCTGCTTGTCCCCCTCGGAGCCGACCCAGATGACGATGACGTCCTCGAGCCGCTCCCCCGTGTCCGGGTCGACTGCGTCGGGTCGCGGAGTACGGAAGAACACGAACGACTTGCCGCCCACCTGGTAGACGGGACGGTCCTCGGGAGGGTCGGCGGTCACGTGCGGCATCGCCCGCGCCGTGGCGTGGATGTCGCCGACGGTGGCCCGCCTGCTCACCTCAGAACGGCCTCTGCACGCGCCTTGAGCTCGCGGACCATCGCGTCGGGGTCGTCGGCGGAGTAGACGGCCGAACCGGCGACGAAGACGTCGGCTCCGGCTTCGGCGCACCGCTCGATGGTCTCCAGCGACACACCGCCGTCGACCTGCAGCCAGGTCTCGACGCCGTGCTTGCGCATCAGCTCACGGGCCGTGCGGATCTTGGGCAGGCAGAGGTCGAGGAACTTCTGGCCGCCGAAGCCCGGCTCGACCGTCATGATCAGCACCATGTCGAGCTCCGGCAACAGCGCCTCGTAGGGCTCGATCGGGGTGGCCGGCTTGAGCGCCATCGACGCGCGCGCTCCCTGGTGGCGGATCTCGCGCGCGAGACGTACGGGCGCCGTCGCCGCCTCGGCGTGGAACGTCACCGACCCGCAGCCCGCCTCGGCGTACGCCGGTGCCCACCGGTCGGCGTCCTCGATCATGAGGTGCACGTCGATCGGCTGGCTGGCGTGCTTGCTGAGCGCCTCGACGACCGGGAGACCCAACGTGAGGTTCGGGACGAAGTGGTTGTCCATCACGTCGACGTGCACCCAGTCGGCGCTCGGGATCCGGGCGACCTCGTCCGCGAGGCGCGAGAGGTCGGCGTTGAGGATGCTCGGAGTGATCTGGATGCCCACGGGTCGATCCTAGGGAGTCAGGGGCGCCCTACACCTCCTCGGGCTCGGGCGGCGCCTGCGCCCCCTCGGCCTCGTCACGGTCGGCCCACGCCAGGAGCGGCGCGATGTCGAAGGCGTGGCCGTCGATGTCGGCGTGCAGGTCGCCGATCTCGGCGAAGCGTCCCGGCATGGTGAAGATCGTGAAGTCGTCGGGCTCGCAGCCGTCGACCTCGTCCCAGCGGAGGGGCGCGGAGACCCGGGCCCGCGGCACGCCGCGTACGGAGTACGCCGCCGCGATCGTGTGGTCGCGGGCATTCTGGTTGTAGTCGACGAACAGCTGCGCGGGGTCCCGATCCTTGCGCCACCAGGCCGTGGTCACCTCGCCGTCGGCCCGGCGCTCGACCTCGCGCGCGAACGCCAGCGCGCCGCGGCGTACGTCCTGGAACCCGTGGTCGGGCGGGATCCGCACATAGATGTGCAGCCCGGAACCGCCACTGGTCTTCGGGAAGCCGGTGGCCCCGAGATCATCGAGCACGCCGTGCGCCACCTGGGCGACCCGCTGCACGGTGGCCCAGTCGCACTGCGGGCCCGGGTCGAGGTCGATGCGCCACTCGTCGGGCTTCTCGGTGTCGGCACGGCGGCTGTTCCACGGGTGGAACTCGACGGTCGACATCTGCACGGCCCAGATCACGCTGGCGAGCTCGGTGACGCACAGCTCGTCAGCGGTCCGCTTCCACCGGGGGAAGAACAGCTGCACCGTCTCGACCCAGTCGGGCGCGCCCGCGGGCAGGCGCTTCTGGTGGACCTTGTCGCCGGCCAGGCCCTTGGGGAACCGGTGCAGCATGCAGGGCCGCTCGAAGAGCGCGTTGACGATCCCGTCGCCGACCGCGAGGTAGTACTCGACCAGGTCGAGCTTCGTGGCGGCTCGGTGCCCGTCGACAGCCGGGAAGTACTCACGGTCCGGGTTGGTCACCTTGACGACGCGGTCATCGACCTCGATCTCGATGAACGGCGACGGCATAGCCAGACCCTAGCCTCGCGAGCTACTTCTTCGACTCACCCTCGGGCTTGGTCTCGGGCTTGGTCTCGGGCTTGGCTTCCGGCTTGGTCTCGGGCTTGGCTTCCGGCTTGGTCTCGGGCACCGGCGCCACCGTCACCGTCACCGGGTCGGACCAGCCCTCGTCGGCGTACTGGCTCTCGGGCCGGTGCCAGCGGAACTCGGTGGTCTCCGTGACGGGTACGTCGGCGCGCGCCACGCCTCCGGCATCGCCGACGACCAGGGTGCCGGTCGAGGTCCACTCGCCGCCGGGGATGCGGGACTCGAGGACGAGGGGGTCGCCGGTGGTGCGTCCGCCGGGGTCGGTCACCCGGCCGGTGAGGGTGACCTGCTGTCCCGCGTCGACGGCCTGCCGGTCGACGTCGACGGAGGTCGCGAGGTCGGTGCCCTCGAAGTCGAAGGTCGACCCGGAGCCGCTGATCGCGTCGAGGTTGAAGGGCGACCCGTCGCAGCCGAAGCCGGTCACGGCGAAGCCGGCGCCGTCGCCGTGCTCAGCAGCGAAGGCAGCCGTCGTGGCGGTCTGCGGCTCACCGAGCGGGGAGAGCGTCGCCAGGTCGACGAGGGTCCAGTCGTAGGACGTGGCCGCGGTCGACACAGTCGTCCACGAGCCGGCGGGTGCGGCGAGGGCCGCACGACCGCGCCAGGCAGTGCCCGGCAGGTTGTCGGCGGTGATGCTCATGACGTAGGAGACGCCCTGGCTGCCGGACGTCGAGGCGACCGACACCGACGAGTCGAACGCCGCGAGCGAGTCGAAGCGGGTGAAGGGTCCTGACGCCGAGCCGTGCCCGGATGGCACCAGGCCCAACGAGCGTCGGCCCATCGGCGCGGTGTAGGGCCCGAGGTTGAGCCGGGACTGGGGTGCCTGGGCCGCGCTGAAGAGGTCATCGCACCCGACGAACGTCAAGAAGACGTCCGGGTCGTGCGTGCTCGGCCCGGACAACCGACTCGCCGCTCCGGCGTCTGCCTGCGCCGGGGCAGCACCCAGCGACGTACCCAGTGCCGAGAGCAACGTCGTCGTGGTGACGAGCGCCATGGTGTGCCTCAACCGCATTCGCGTTCTGCTCCCCGATTACCCGCACACCCACCTGGTGCGCCCTGCGAGTCCATCATGCGCCCCTTGAGGTTTCCTTGGAACAGGCCCCCGGCCCACAACTGCACAATGTTTCTCGAACTTCACCTGTCGGGGTGGTGGATCGCTGGAGCACTGGCGGCGCTACCTCGCCGAGCCGTGGGCCCACCTCCGGCACCTGCAGGACGACTGAGGCACTCCTCAGAGCGGACGACGGCGCACCGTCGACGCGAACATCGCGTCGGTGCCGTCACGGTGCGGCCACAGCTGGAACCGGTCGACCTCGTCGGTGTCACCGCGCCTGCCGAGGACGGCCTCGACGACCTCCGTCGTCTCCGCAAGCACCGGCGAGCAGGTCGCGTAGACCACGATCCCACCCGGTCGGACGGAGTCGATCGCCACGTCGAGGAGCACCTGCTGGAGTCCGACGAGCACGTCGACGTCGTCAGGCGTACGTCGCCAGCGCGACTCGGCGCGTCGACGCAGGGCGCCGAGGCCGGAGCAGGGCGCGTCGACGAGCACCCGGTCGAAGGTGCCGGGGACCCACGGGGGGCGCGCGCCGTCGCCGGCCAGGACGTGCGCGGTGCCGGCGGGGAGCGCCCGCAACGCCGAGGACACCAGAGTGGCGCGATGCGGCTGGCGCTCGTTGGCCACGACACGGGCGCCGCGCTGCGCGGCGAGCGCGGCGAGGAGCGCGGCCTTGCCGCCCGGTCCGGCACAGAGGTCGAGCCACAGCTCGTCGCGCCCGTCCAGCTCGGCGTCGGTCATCGCGAGGGCCACCAGCTGGGAGCCCTCGTCCTGGACGCCTGCTCGGCCCTCGGCGACGGCGGGGATCCCTCCGGGGTCGCCCCCGTCCAGCACCACGCCGTAGGGCGAACGGCGCGTACGTGTGCCGCCGGCGGCCTCGAGCTCGGCCACCTCGGCGAGGCCGGGACGCGCTGCCAGCGTGACCCGGGGCGGCGCGTTGTCGGCGGCCAGCAGTGCCTCGAGGTCGGCCGAGTCGGAGGCCAGCGCCTCGGCGAGCGCGTCGACGACCCAGCGCGGGTGCGAGTGCGCGACAGCGAGGTGTCCGTGGAGGTCGATGGCCCGGTCGGGCGCCACCTCGTCGACCCAGTCGTCGAGGTTCCGTCGGCTGATCTTGCGGAGGACGGCGTTGACCAGACCCGAGGGTCCCTTCCCCACGGAGGCCCGCACGAGGTCGACGCTCGTCGAGATCGCTGCGTGGTCGGGCACCCGCATGGACAGCAGCTGGTGCGCGCCGAGACGCAGGACGTCGCGCACCTCGGGCTGGAGCTTGGGCTTGATCAGGCAGGCGTCGATGACCGGGTCGTAGAGGCCCTGCATCCGGATCGCACCGGACGCCAGCTCGGTGGCGAGAGCGGCGTCGCGGCCCTCCAGCCCGTGCTTGCGGAGGACCTGCGGGAGCACCAGGTTGGCGTAGGCCCGGTCGGCCCGCACCGCGGTGAGGACGTCGAGGGCCGCGCGCCGGGGGCGGTCCTCCGGCCGACCGCGCTCACTCACCGAAGTGCTCCCGCACCAGCTTCTTCGGGGCCTTGGTGGCCCACGCCTCGGTGATCACCTCGGTGAGCTCCTGACGGGTGATCTCCGCGAGCCGCGACTGTTGGACCAGGACGGCGCTGTAGCCGTTGAAGTGGTCGATGGTGAAGAACGGCGTCGACTCGTCCTCGACCAGCGCGTTCTTCTCCACCTCGGTGGGCGTCGTGATCACCACGAGGTCGTCGTAGCGCTCCCCCGTCTCCGGGTCGACAGCGGTCGGCCCGGGCGCCCTGTAGAGCACGAAACCCTTGCCCTTGTCTCCTCGTGGGACCTTCCACGTCGGTCGATCACCCCACGAGATGCCGAGCTCGGTCTCGGGCAGGGACCCGCAGATCTCGTCGATGTCCTCCGGCCGGGCCGGGCGGTCAGCGGGAGTGCTCATGCCCACGACCTTAGTCACCGAGACGGACGCCCGACTCGAGTCGTACGCCCCGGGCCCAGTCCGCGGCGGCCATCTGCTTCTTGCCGAACGCCTTGACGTCCCCGAGCCGGACGGGCGTGGTGGCGGTGCCGACGAAGACGGCGTTCTTGGTCACCTCGAGGACTCCGGGTGCCAGGGTCTCGCGGTCGGTGTGCTGGACCGGGCCGACCTTGATCCGCTCGCCCTCGAACGTGCTCCACGCACCGGGAGCCGGCGTGCAGGCACGCACCTGTCGGTCGATCCCGACGGCGGGGTCGCTCCAGGCGATGCGTGCGTCGTCGACGGCGATCTTGGGTGCGAACGAGACCCCGTCCTCCTGCTGCTCGCGCGCCTCCAGCTCACCGTCCTCGATCCCGTCCAGCGTCCGCACGAGCAGCCCGGCACCGCCCTCGGCGAGCCGCGCGAGGAGGTCGCCGGCCGTGTCGTCCGGTCGGATGCGCTCGGTCATCACACCGAACACCGGCCCAGCGTCGAGCGCCTTGACGATGCGGAACGTCGTCGCGCCGGTGAGCTCGTCGCCGGCCCACAGGGAGTGCTGGACGGGCGCGGCGCCGCGCCACGACGGCAGCACCGAGAAGTGCAGGTTGATCCAGCCGTGGGGCACCAGGTCGAGCGCCGACTGCGGCAGCAGCGCGCCGTAGGCCACGACGGGGCAGGCGTCCGGCCGCAGCTCGGCGAGGGCGGCCTGGAAGTCGGGGTCGCGCGGGTGCTCGGGCTTGAGGACGGGTACGCCGAGCTCGCCCGCGCGCTGCGCGACCGGACTGGCGACCAGCCGGCGGCCTCGTCCGCTGGGCGCGTCTGGTCGGGTCACGACGCCGACCAGCTCGTGGCGGCTGGCGGCGACGGCGTCGAGCGCGGGGACCGCGACCTCGGGGGTGCCGGCGAAGACGACCCGCATCAGAGACCGAGACCGTGGGTGGCGTGGGGGCTCACCCGGACCGTCGGTCGTTCGAGCCCGAACCACTCGGACTCGCGGATCTCCTTCATCGCGGCCTTGCGGGCAGCGGTGTCGAGCTTGTCGATGAAGAGGATCCCGTCGAGGTGGTCGGTCTCGTGCTGCATCGCACGGGCGAGGAGGGCGGACGCCTCGATCCGCTGTGGCTCGCCGTGCATGTCGAACCCGGTGGCGATGACGGAGAGCGCGCGCAGGCAGTCGTAGGTCAGCTCGGGCAGCGACAGGCAGCCCTCGGCCCCGTCCTGGGTCTCGTCCGACAGCTCGAGCGACGGGTTCACCAGGTGGCCGATCTCGTCCTCGACGTGCCACGTGAACACGCGCAGCCCGACGCCGATCTGTGGCGCAGCGAGACCCGCTCCGGGCGCCGCGATCATCGTGTCGGTGAGGTCGGCGACGAGCTGGCGCAGCTCGCGGTCGAAGCTGTCGACCTCGAGCGCGCGCTGGCGGAGCACGGGATCGCCGAAGAGGCGGATGGGCTGGACGGCCATGCGGAGTGGCTCCTGCGGGGGTGGGTGATCCGGAAGCGGCAAGTCTAGGGACGGCGAGGGGCTCAGCCCTCATCCACCGGTCGACACCGTTGCGCGCAGCAGGCGAGAGATCGGTGGATCGAGGCGACTCTTAACACCGTGAGCGGGTCGACCTGGATCCGGACCGGGTCGAGCTTGCGGGCCGAACGGACGCGCTGCAGGTCGCCGAGCGCGCCGGAGAGCGCGGCGCCGGCCGCCCACGGCACCCGCAGCAGCACCCGGTGCTCGTCGCGGTCGACACCGTCCACGGGCACCGGCCCGAGCACCTCGGTCCCCTCGGGCAGGTCGAGCAGGTGCAGCACGTCGTCGAGGGCACCGAGGTCGCCGGTCACGGTCGCCATCCGCGCCGCTGGGGGCAGGTGCGCGTGCGACCGCTCGTCGACCTCGCGTCGGGCGAAGCCGGACGGGTCCCACCGGACCAGCGCCTGCAGCGCCGGGTGAGCGGGATCTCCGACCGCCACGACGTGACCGCCGCGGCGTACGAGGGCTCCTGCGTTGAGCCAGCGGCGCAGCGCCTCCTCGGAGGCACGCAGGTCGTCGCGCGCGAGGGTCAGCCAGGTGTCGAGGACGACCACTGCGGCGTAGCCCTCCTCGGCGACCGGCTCCGCGCCGACGGTGGCCACCACGATGTCGGCTGCTGCTCCGACCCGGGCGAGCACACGCTCGCCGGAGCTGCTGCGCACGGTCGTGCCGGGGAACATCCGGCCGAGCTCCTCGGCCGTGCGTGCCTCACCGCGTACGGGTGCCCGGAGCCCTCGTCCGCGACAGGTGCCGCAGGCCCACGCCCGCTCGACGTGGCCGCACCACCGGCACTGAGGCGGCACGGCAGGGCCGGACACGGTGAGCGGGCCGGTGCAGACCGAGCAGCGTGCGGGGGCACGACAGGTGTCGCAGGCCAGGGAGGCCGCGTAGCCCGCCCGCGGGGTCTGGACCAGCACCGGACCGGACTCGAGGCCGCGTCGGATGGCGTCGTAGGCCGCGCGGGGGATGCGGGTGCCCACCTGCCGGTCCTCGGCGGCGACGGCTTCGGCGCGTACGCGCCGGCGCAGGAGCTCGCGCGGGACGACCAGCTCCTGGGCCCAGCCCGACGCGAGCAGCTGTTGTGCCTCCGGAGTGCGCGCGATGCCGCCCAGCAGCGCGGCGGTCGACTGCTGCTCGGCCCTGGCCGTCAGCACCTCGCGCGTGTGGGGATAGGGAGCGCGCGGCTCGGCGTGCAGGTCGTCGCCGTCGTCCCAGATCACCACCAGCCCGAGGTCGTGGACGGGCGCGAAGGCCGCAGAGCGGGTGCCGACGACGATCCGACGGGCACCGCGCGCGACCGCCAGGAAGTCGCGGTAGCGGGCGGCGGGACCGCCATCGGCGGTGAGGCAGACGTGGTGCCCCTCACCGAGCAGCGTGAGGAGCGCAGCGTCGACGCGGTCGACGTCACGGCGGTCGGGGACGCAGACGAGTGCTCCGCGCCCGGCGGCGTACGTCGTCGCCACCGCCTCGGCGACCATGGCGGGCCAGTCGTCGGCGGGTGCGGCGGACCAGACGGCCCGCGGTGTCTCGCCGGCCGCGAGCCGCCGCAGGAACGCCTCGGCGTGCTCGACCTCGGCCCAGGCCCCGGACGTCACCTCGGGTGGTATCGGCGCTGGCTCGGACGCTGTCTTCTCGGCGGTGGCGTGGCGGGGCGGCACCGCGAGACGGAGCACGTCGGACCGGGCGCCGGCGTACCGCCTGGCCAGCGTCGCGCTCAGCTCGGCGATCTCCGGAGCCAGGACCGGCTCCGCGCTCACCACGCGGCGCAGCGGTTGCAGGGTGCCGGTGTGGTCGGTCTCGCTCGAGCGCTCCACCACGAAGCCCTGCACCTCCTGCCCGGCGAAGCGCACCTTGACCCGCGCGCCCGGCACGGCCGCGTCGGCCATCGCGGTGGGGACGGCGTAGTCGAAGGGACGGTCGAGGTGGGCCAGCGCGATGTCGACCAGCACCCGCGCGACGGGGTCGACCTCGGACGGCTCCCAGGCGGCAGCCGTGCGGCGACGGGTCGCAGCAGCCTTGGACTTCGCGTCGTCCACGGCAGCGCGAAGCCCCGGGAGCATGTCTGCTTCCGGGGCTTCGTGGGTGCTCATGACGGCGATTGTGTCAGCGGCCGGTGACAGCCCCGTTCGCCCGTCGGGCAGGTGTGCGGACTCTTGCGCGGATGGGCCGTTGCAACGGCCGAGTCGCGCGGGAGTCACCGCTCAGGCGGGGACTCATACGGGGCGATCAGATGCCGGCCGCAGCCTTCAGCTTGTCGGCCCGGTCGGTCGTCTCCCAGGTGAACTCGGGGAGCTCGCGGCCGAAGTGGCCGTAGGCCGAGGTCGCGGCATAGATCGGGCGCAGCAGGTCGAGGTCGCGGATGATCGCGGCCGGACGCAGGTCGAAGACCTCGAGCACGGCCTCCTGGATCTTCTCGTCGGCCACGACGCCGGTGCCGAAGGTCTCGATGAAGACTCCGACGGGTGCGGCCTTGCCGATGGCGTAGGCCACCTGCGCCTCGCAGCGGCGGGCCAGGCCGGCAGCCACCACGTTCTTGGCGACCCAGCGCATGGCGTACGCCGCCGAGCGGTCGACCTTCGAGGGGTCCTTGCCGGAGAACGCGCCTCCACCGTGGCGGGCCATGCCGCCGTAGGTGTCGACGATGATCTTGCGACCGGTCAGGCCGGCGTCGCCCATCGGGCCGCCGATGACGAAGGTGCCGGTCGGGTTGACCAGCATCCGGTAGCCCTCCGACGGGAGGTCGAAGTGGGCGAGCACCGGGTCGATGACGTGCTGCTTGATGTCGGCCTCGAGCGTGGCGTGGTCGACGTCCGGGCCGTGCTGGGTCGACAGGACGACGGTGTCGATCCGCACCGGGCGGTCGTCCTCGTCGTACTCGATCGTCACCTGGGTCTTGCCGTCGGGACGGAGGTAGGCCAGCGTGCCGTCCTTGCGGACCTCGGTCAGGCGCTGCGCGAGCCGCTGGGCGATCGTGATCGGGAGCGGCATCAGCTCCGGGGTGTCGTCGCAGGCGTAGCCGAACATCAGGCCCTGGTCGCCGGCGCCGCGCTTGTCCAGCTCGTCCTCCGACGAGCCGACGCGCGACTCGTGGCCGGCGTCGACGCCAGCGGCGATGTCGCTCGACTGGGCGCCGATGGCGACCTGGACGCCACACGTGGTGCCGTCGAAACCCTTGTCCGAGGAGTCGTAGCCGATGTCGAGGATCGCCTTGCGGACGATGTCGGCGACCGGGGCGTAGGCCGTGGTGCGGACCTCGCCGGCGACGACGACGAGGCCGGTGGTCAACAGCGTCTCGACGGCCACGCGCAGGTTGGCGCGGTCGGTGTCCTCGGTCATGAGGTAGTCCAGGACCGAGTCGCTGATGCGGTCGGCGATCTTGTCCGGGTGACCCTCGGTCACGGACTCCGAGGTGAAGAGGCGTCCTGCCACGTTGCTCTCAATTCTTCCAGCCACAATGAATGGGGGGAACGGTCGGTTCAAACGTACCCGCTGCCCAGCATCCGGGACGGATGTCTCAGTCGGCGAATCGCCGGACGACCTCGTCCCAGATGACGTGGGCGAGTGCGGTCTTGCTGCCGTGGGGCACCTCGACGGACGCGCCGTCGGCGCCGAGGACGACGGCCTCGTTGTCGGCGCTGCCGAACACCGCTCCCCCGCTGACGTCGTTGACGACGAGCAGGTCGCAGCCCTTGCGGGCGAGCTTGGCGCGGCCGAGGTCGAGGACCGAGCCCGTGGCGTCGCCCGTCTCGGCAGCGAAGCCCACGATCACGGCGCCCGAGCGGGCGCGGTCGTGGGAGATCTCGGCGAGGATGTCGGGGTTCTGCTCCAGCTCGATCGAGGGCGACGAGCCGTCGTCGGCCTTCTTGATCTTGGCCTCGCTGACCGAGGTGGGGCGGAAGTCGGCGGGAGCAGCGGCCATCACCACGGCGTCGGCCGTCACGGTCGCCGCGACGACGGCCTCACGCAGCTGCGCGGTCGTCTCGACGCGTACGACGCTGACGCCGGCGGGGTCGGGCAGCGACACGTTGGCACTGACCAGGGTGACGTGCGCCCCGCGCGAGGCGGCGGCGCGGGCGAGGGCATAGCCCTGGAGGCCCGAGGAGCGGTTGCCGAGGAACCGCACCGGGTCGAGGTACTCACGGGTGCCGCCGGCGGAGACGACCACCTTGCGGCCAGCCAGGTCGAGGGACGCGTCGGCACCGCGGTCCAGCACGCCGCGGACGAGCTCGAAGATCTCGGCAGGATCGGGCAGCCGACCCTTGCCGGTGTCGGCCCCGGTGAGGCGACCCTCGGCGGGCTCGATCACGACCGCGCCACGCTGGCGGAGCGTCGCGACGTTGGCCTGCGTGGCCGGGTGCTCCCACATCTCGGTGTGCATGGCCGGTGCGAAGACGACCGGGCAGCGCGCCGTGAGGAGCGTGTTGGTGAGCAGGTCGTCGGCCAGTCCGTGGGCGGCCTTCGCGAGCAGGTCCGCGGTCGCCGGAGCGACCACGACGACGTCGGCGTGCTGCCCGATCTGCACGTGCGGGACGGCGTGGACGTCGGTCCACACCTCCGAGGAGACGGGCTTGCCGGACAGTGCGGCCCACGTGGGGGCGCCGACGAACTCCAGGGCGGAGGCCGTCGGCACCACGGTCACGTCATGGCCGGACTCGGTGAATCGGCGCAGCAGCTCGCAGGCCTTGTAGGCAGCGATGCCGCCGGAGACACCCAGGACGACCTTCACGGTCATCGTGAGGCTCGCGTCACTCCGTGGCGTCGCCGGCAGCGGCCTCAGCGGCAGCGGCCTCGGCGGCGGGGTCGATGTCCTCGCAGGTCAGGAGGTCGTCGTTGATCTCGCGGAGCGCGATCGAGAGCGGCTTCTCCTGCACGTGGGTGTCGACGAGCGGGCCGACGTACTCGAGCAGGCCCTCGCCCAGCTGGGAGTAGTAGGCGTTGATCTGGCGGGCACGCTGGGCGCTGTAGAGCACCAGCTTGTACTTGCTGTCGGTCTTGGTGAGCAGGTCGTCGATCGAGGGGTTGGTGACGCCCTCGGCGGCGATGGTGGGAGAAGCCACGTGTTGGTGCCTCGCTAGTCGTTGATGGTGGAACCGGGTCCAACCATCAAGGTTACCAACTGCTCGGCTGCAGCGTGAACTTCGTGGTTCACGATGGTCACGTCGAACTCGCTCTCCGCGGCCAGCTCCGCACGCGCCGTCTCGAGCCGACGCTCGCGCTCGGCCTCGCTCTCGGTGCCGCGACCGACGAGGCGGCGTACGAGCTCGTCCCACGACGGCGGCTTGAGGAAGACGAACAGCGCGCCGGGCATCGTCTCGCGCACCTGGCGCGCACCCTGGAGGTCGATCTCCAGCATCGCCGGGTGTCCGGACGCGAGC
Organism: uncultured Actinomycetota bacterium; assembly: GCA_963711175.1. Lineage (GTDB taxonomy): Bacteria > Actinomycetota > Actinomycetes > Propionibacteriales > Nocardioidaceae > Nocardioides. Next base: position 40,403 of record CAVQDC010000015.1, on the reverse strand, counting down.
GCGAGCTCGACCGGACCGCGCGGTGTGCCGTAGCGGGCGGCCTTGTGCACGACCGCCCACTCGAGCAGGTCGCCCTTCTCGATCATCGCGTCGAACTCCTGGTCGGAGACGAACCAGTAGTGGACGCCGTTCTCCTCGCCGGGACGCGGGGGCCGCGTGGTCGCCGACACCGACAACCAGACCTCGGGGTGCGTACGACGTACGTCGGCCGCGACGGTGCCCTTGCCGACGGCGGTCGGGCCGGCGAGCACGATCAGGCGCGAGCGGCGGGTGGGGTTGCTCGGTCCGGACTCGATCACGAGGCGTCGGGGCCGAACTCGCGCTCGAGCGCAGCCACCTGCTTGACGCCGAGTCCACGGACCCGGCGGCTCTCGGCGATGCCGAGGCGCTGCATCACCTGGCGCGCGCGTACGCGACCGAGGCCGGGCACCGACTGGAGGAGCTCGACGACGCGCATCTTGCCGATGACCTCGTTGGTGCGCCCCTCGACGAGGACGTCCAGGATGGAGCCGCCGGAGTTCTTGAGGCGGTTCTTCACCTCGGCCCGCTCACGTCGGGAGGCCGCAGCCTTGTGGAGGGCTGCCTGGCGCTGCTCGGGCGTCAGAGGGGGCAAGGCCACGAAAGCTGTCCTTCTGGGTCGGATAGAGGTCGGCTGGGGGGCGGGCGAGGCTGGTGCGGGTCAATCTAGTCACGTCGCGACGAGGCAGGCAATCGGGCACGGTCGCCGACATCCCCGGGTGGAGCGTCAGCGCGAGAGCGGGGTGCCGCACACGTCGAGCGCGTGCTGCTCGACGGCCGCCATCGCGGTCACGGTCTGCTCCGAGCCGACCTCGCGGGCCGCGGCCTCGATCTCCTGGCGGCCGTGGGCGTCGAGGTCGGCGGGCGGGTCGTCGGAGGTGTACGACGACGGGTCGACGCCGTGGTCCTCGAGCGCGCTCTGGAGCGCACGCAGGGGGCCGATGACGGCGTCCCAGTCGTCCGCGATGTCGCGAGGTGCCATCTTGCGCAGCTCGTCGTACGTGTCGAGGGCACCGAAGAGCGCACCCGTGTCCTCGGACGCGGCGACCTCGGTGAGCTCCTCCTGGTGGTCCGTGACCGCGTCGCAGTACTTCTCCTGCGGGTCTCCGGAGCAGCCGGTGAGCACGACGACCGCCAGCAGGAGGACGGCGGCGGCTCGGGTCACGCGCCCAACCCTCGCACGGAGTCGTTGCCGCGCCGGGCGGCGTCGCGCAGTGCCGTGACGTCGGGACCGGCCGCCAGCACCTCGCGCGACGAGCTGGGCAGCGCCCACCGTGCAGCCGAGCCGAAGATGCGTCGCAGGTCGTCGGCGGTGCCGCCCTGGGCGCCGTAGCCGGGCACGAGGAACGGGCCGTTGATGTCGAGGTCCTCGTCGGTCGAGCCGATCGTGGCGCCCACCACCGCGCCGTACGAGCCCACCGGGTCGGCGTCGGCGTTGAGGCGCCGGAGATGGTCCAGCACCGTGCCGGCGACCGTGCCGTCCGCACCGCGGGCGTGCTGCACCTCGGGGCCTTCCTTGTTGGAGGTCAGGGCCAGGACGAACAGGCCGCGGTCGTGGACCCGACAGGCCTCGACCATCGGGTCGAGCGAGCCGAAGCCGAGGTAGGGGCTGGCGGTGATCGCGTCGGCGGCGAGCGGAGAGGCCGGGTCGAGGTAGGCGTCGGCGTAGGCCTGGCTGGTCGAGCCGATGTCGCCGCGCTTGACGTCGAGCAGCACCAGCGCGCCCGCGGCCTGCGACTCGGCGATCACCCGCTCGAGGACCGCGACCCCGCGGCTGCCGAACCGCTCGTAGAACGCGCTCTGCGGCTTCACGACGCCCACCACCGGGGCAACCGCCTCGACGACCGTCAGGGCGAAACGCTCCAGCGACGCGACGTCGTCGGACAGTCCCCACTGCTGGAGGAGGACGACGTGCGGGTCGATGCCTACGCAGAAGCGGCCGCGCTCCTCGATGGCACGAGCGAGGCGGGTGCCGAAGGTGGTCATCACATCTCCAGTTCTGGTCGGGTGAGGTGGACCCGGAGCCGGGCCACGGTCGTCGGGTCGTGGAGCAGGGCGGTCCCGACCTGGACGCTGGTCGCGCCGGCGTCGAGGTAGGCGTTGGCCGAGCGGAGGTCGTGCACGCCGCCGCAGCCGATCGTGGGCAGGTCGGGGAGCGCGCGGTGCACCTCGGCGACGCACCTCAGCGCGATGGGCGCGATGGCTGGCCCGCTGAGTCCGCCGGAGCGACCGTCGGGGAAAGCTGCGGGGACGGCGTTGCCGATGACGACCGCGGTGGCTCCGGCCTCGTGGCAGGACCGGGCGCCCTCGACGATGCGGGAGACGTCCGGGCGCAGCTTGGCGAGCACCGGACGGTCGGCGGGGAACTCGCGGCGGACGGCGGAGATCACGCTCGCGGAGTGGTAGGGCTCGCGGACCTCGAACAGGCCGATGCCGACCTCGTCGGGAGCCCCGACGTTGACCTCCAGACCGGCCACGCCGGGTGCTCTGCTGAGCCGCCGGGCCAGGTCGGCGTACTCCCCCATCGTCACGCCGGCGATCGACACCACGACCCGTGCGCCGGCACGGACCAGCCACGGCAGCTCGGTGGCGAGGAAGTGCTCGAGGCCCGGGTTGGGCAGGCCGACAGCGTTGACAAGGCCGCCGGGCACCTCCTCGATCCTCGGTCCCGGCCCGCCCTGACGCGCGTCGAGGGTGATCGACCGGGTGACGAAGTCGAGGCCGTCGAGCCCGTCCGGCCCGCAGTACGCGGCCAGCTCGCGGCCCGTGCCGCCGCAGCCGGCGGCGACCATCACCGGTCCGGGAATCACAATGCGTCCCATCGGACGCGATCGCCGCGGACGACCGGCCCGTCGGCGCAGGCGCGGACGATGCGGTCGACGCCGTCCTCCCCCACCACCGGCAGGGCGCAGCCGTGGCACAGTCCGGTGCCGCAGGGCGTCGAGGTCTCGACCGCGACCTGGCTCCAGGCGCCTGCGCGCTCGGCGGCACCGGCGGCGGCCCGGAGCACCGAGGTCGGGCCGGCGGCGTAGACCACATCGGCCTCGCTGCGGCGGAGCAGGTCGTCGACGTGGTCCGCCACTGTCCCTCGCTGGCCGACGGAGCCGTCAGCAGTCAGCACGGTGACCGAGCGCGCCGAGCGCCTGGCCTCGAGCGCGGAGAGCAACCGCGCCTCGTCCGGCGCGGACACGACGAGCGAGACCGCAGACCCTCGTTCGCGCAGCCGCTCGGCCAGAGGGAAGAGCGGTGCTGCGGCGTAACCCTCTCCCACGAGCAGGCACGACACGGCGTCCTTGGGCAGTGCGAAGGCCCGGCCGAGGGGACCGGTCAGGGCCATCCGCGTGCCGACGGGCTGGGCGGCGAGCCAGGCCGTACCGCTGCCACGGGTCTCGACGACCACATCGAGGGTGGGTCCGAAGGAGCTGGAGGCGCGGACCCGGTGCACCCACAGCGCACGCCGGGCGATGTGGCCCTCCACGGTGACGGCGACGAAGTTGCCGGCGCGGAACCGTTCGGGCACCCCAGGTGCGGTGAGGGTCAGGTGGCGGTAACCGCCGATGCGCTTGGTGGCGACCACCTCTGCCTCGACGTGGACCGGCCCCTGGCCCCTCTGCAGCTCAGCCATCACGCACCCCGGGCCAGCCCCCGCACGATGCGCCGTGGCCAGAGAGGGCCTTCGTAGACGAATGCGGTGTAGGCCTGCAGCAGGTCGGCGCCCGCCTCCAGCCGCCGACGCGCGTCGTCCACCGTCGTGATGCCGCCGACCCCGACGAGGGTCAGGTCGGGCCCGACCCGTCCACGGAGGAGGCGTACGACGTCCTCCGAGCGCTGCGTCAGCGGGCGTCCGCTGAGTCCGCCGGCGCCGATCTCGGTGACCGCCCCAGCCGGGCTCGCCAGCCCCTCCCGGCTGATGGTCGTGTTGGTGGCGATGATCCCGTCCAGGCCGCTCGCGAGCGCGAGGTCGGCGACGGCGAGGACGTCGTCGTCGCTGAGGTCCGGTGCGATCTTCACGAGCAGCGGCACACGACGGTCCGGGGTGGCCTCGTCGGCGCGACGACGTACGGCCGCGAGCAGGGGCTCGAGCTTCTCCACGGCCTGCAGGTCGCGCAGCCCCGGCGTGTTGGGCGAGGAGACGTTGACGACGAGGTAGTCGGCGTAGGGCGCGAGCAGGCCGGCCGACTTCTCGTAGTCGCGGGCCGCCTCCTCCTCGGGGACCACCTTGGTCTTGCCGATGTTCACTCCCAGGAGGGGAGCACCGAGGAACGAGGTGCGCCTTCTGTTCTTGAACCCGCACGTCGTGGCGCGCCAGCCGGCCAGCCGCCGCGCCACGACCTCGGCGCCGTCGTTGTTGAAGCCCATCCGGTTGACGATCGCGCGGTCGGGCTTGAGCCGGAACAGCCGCGGCTGCGGGTTGCCCGGCTGGGCCTCCCCCGTCACCGTCCCGACCTCCACGTGCCCGAAGCCGAGCGCCGCGAGCCCGTCGATGCCGACGGCGTTCTTGTCGAAGCCGGCGGCGAGGCCGAGCGGGTGCGGGAACGTCAGGCCGAGCGCCCGGACCTGAGCAGATGCGCCGACTCGACGCTCCGTGGGCGTACGGACGAGCCGGGTCGTCACCGGTCGGGCGACGCGGATCGCCCGGAACGCGGCGTGGTGGATCCGCTCGGCGTCGAGGCGGGTGAGCGCGCGGTCGAAGAGGACGTCGTAGGGCCTCACCGTCAGGCGGTCCCGCCGGTCGGCTCGGACGACTTCGCCAGGGCCGCCCAGTCCTGCAGCGACCGGACCCCGATCTCACCGCGACGCATCGCTTCGAGCCCCTGCACCGCGGCACCGAGGCCCTGGATCGTCGTGATGCAGGGGATGTCCGTCGACACGGCAGCGGTGCGGATGTCGTAGCCGTCCGCACGTGGCGAGCCACCGCTGGTGGCGCCGTGGGGCGTGTTGATCACCAGGTCGACCTCGCGGGCCCAGATCCTGCCGACGATGGTCGGCTCCCCGTCGGGTCCCTCGCCCTCGGAGTGCTTGCGCACCACCGTCGACTGGACGCCGTTGCGACGCAGCACCTCGGCGGTGCCGGCGGTCGCGAGGATCTCGAAGCCCATGTCGGCGATCTGCTTGACCGGGAAGATCATGTGCCGCTTGTCGCGGTTGGCGACGGAGACGAACACCTTGCCCGACAGCGGCAGCGAGCCGTACGCCGCGGCCTGCGCCTTGGCGAAGGCGGTGCCGAAGGTGGCGTCGAAGCCCATCACCTCGCCGGTGGAGCGCATCTCGGGTCCCAGCAGCGAGTCCACCGTGCGGCCGTCAGCGGTCTTGAAGCGGTCGAAGGGCATGACCGCCTCCTTGACCGCGATCGGCGAGCCGTCGGGGAGGTGGCCGCCGTCGCCCTCGGCAGGCAGGACGCCGGCCGCGCGCAGGTCGGCGATCGACTCACCGAGCATCACCCGGGCCGCCGCCTTCGCGAGCGGGGTGGCCGTCGCCTTGGAGACGAACGGCACCGTCCGCGACGCGCGCGGGTTGGCCTCGAGGACGTAGAGCACGTCGGAGGCCAGGGCGAACTGGATGTTGAGCAGGCCGCGCACGTCGAGGCCCGCGCGCGATCGCGTCGGTGGAGCTGCGGATCCGGTCGATCTCCTCGCGGCCCAGCGTGATCGGCGGCAGCGCGCACGACGAGTCGCCGGAGTGGATCCCGGCCTCCTCGATGTGCTCCATCACGCCGCCGAGGAAGAGCTCCTCGCCGTCGAAGATGGCGTCGACGTCGATCTCGACGGCGTCGTCGAGGAACCGGTCGACCAGCACCGGCTGGCGCTCGTTGATCAGCCCGTTGGCGACGTACTTCTCGAGGTAGGCCTCGAGCGCACCGTCGTCGTAGACGATCTCCATGCCGCGCCCGCCCAGGACGTACGAGGGCCGCACGAGCACCGGGTAGCCGATCTCGTGGGCGATCCGCTGCGCCTGGGGGTACGACGTCGCGGTGCCGTGCTTGGGAGCCGGCAGGCCGGCGTCGGCCAGGACACGACCGAAGGCGCCACGCTCCTCGGCGAGGTGGATCGACTCCGGCGACGTCCCGACGATCTTCACGCCGGCGTCCGCGAGCCCCTGCGCGAGACCGAGCGGCGTCTGACCGCCGAGCTGGCACACCACGCCCGCGATCGGTCCGGCCTGCTGCTCGGCGTGCACGATCTCGAGCACGTCCTCCAGGGTCAGGGGCTCGAAGTAGAGCCGGTCGGAGGTGTCGTAGTCGGTGCTCACCGTCTCGGGGTTGCAGTTGACCATGATCGTCTCGTAGCCGGCCTCGGCGAGCGCGAGCGAGGCGTGCACGCAGCTGTAGTCGAACTCGATGCCCTGGCCGATGCGGTTGGGCCCGGACCCGAGGATGATCACGGCCTCCTTGCCCTCGGCCCGCGGCTGCACCTCGGTCTCCTCGTCGTAGGACGAGTAGTGGTACGGCGTCTGGGCGGCGAACTCGGCAGCGCAGGTGTCGACGGTCTTGTAGACCGGCCGGATGCCCAGGGCGTGGCGGACGCCGCGGACGACGTCGGCGGACAGGCCGCGGATCTTGCCGATCTGCTCGTCGGAGAAGCCGTGCCGCTTGGCCAGCCGCAAGAGGTCGGGCGTGAGCTCGACGGCGTCGATGAGCTGGACCGCCACCTCGTTGATCAGCGCCAGCTGGTCGAGGAACCACGGGTCGATCTTGGTGGCCTCGAAGACCTCGTCGGGCGTCGCGCCGGCCCGGATCGCGTCCATCACCTTCTTGAGGCGGCCGTCGGTCGGGACCGCGATCTCCGCGAGGAGGGCGTCCTTGTCGAGCTCGACGTGCTCCTTGTGCCAGTCGAACGGCGCGTGCTTGCTCTCCAGCGAGCGGAGCGCCTTCTGCAGCGCCTCGGTGAAGTTGCGGCCGATCGCCATCGCCTCGCCGACGGACTTCATGTGGGTCGTCAGCGTCGGGTCGGCCTCGGGGAACTTCTCGAAGGCGAACCGCGGCACCTTGACCACGACGTAGTCCAGCGTCGGCTCGAAGGAGGCCGGCGTCTCACGCGTGATGTCGTTGGTGATCTCGTCCAGGGTGTAGCCGATCGCGACCTTGGCGGCGATCTTGGCGATCGGGAAGCCGGTCGCCTTGGACGCCAGGGCCGAGGACCGCGAGACGCGCGGGTTCATCTCGATGACGATGAGGCGGCCGTCGGCCGGGTTGACGGCGTACTGGATGTTGCAGCCACCGGTGTCGACGCCGACGGCGCGGATGATGGCGATCGCGAGGTCGCGCATCTTCTGGTACTCGCGGTCCGTGAGCGTCAGTGCCGGCGCGACGGTGATCGAGTCGCCGGTGTGGACGCCCATCGGGTCGAGGTTCTCGATCGAGCAGACGATCACGCTGTTGTCCATGCGGTCGCGCATGACCTCGAGCTCGTACTCCTTCCAGCCGATGATCGACTCCTCGAGCAGCACCTCGGTGGTCGGGCTGGCGGCCAGTCCCGGCGCCGCCGATGCGGCGCAGGTCCGTCTCGTCGTACGCCATCCCCGAGCCGGTGCCGCCCATCGTGAAGGACGGGCGGACGACCATCGGGTAGCCGAGGTCCTTCGCCGCCTCGAGCAGCTCGTCCATCGTGTGGCAGATCGTGCTGCGGGCGGACTCGCCGCCGAGCTGCTCGACGATCTTCTTGAACTCGCTGCGGTTCTCGCCGCGCTCGATCGCCTCGATCGAGGCACCGATCAGCTCGACGCCGTACTTCTCGAGGACACCGGCCTTGTCGAGCGCCATCGCGCAGTTGAGCGCGGTCTGCCCGCCGAGCGTCGCGAGGAGCGCGTCGGGGCGCTCGTGGGCGATGACCTTCTCGACGTACTCCGGCGTGATCGGCTCGACGTAGGTCGCATCCGCGAACTCGGGGTCGGTCATGATCGTGGCGGGGTTGGAGTTCACCAGGACGACCCGCAGGCCCTCCTCGCGCAGCACCCGGCACGCCTGGGTGCCGGAGTAGTCGAACTCGCAGGCCTGGCCGATGATGATCGGCCCCGAGCCGATGACCATCACGCTCTGGATGTCGGTGCGCTTCGGCATCAGCGCTCTCCTTCGGTGGTCGAGTGCCTCGCGAGGGACGAGCGAGGTGTATCGAGACCCATCAGGTCGCTGAACCGGTCGAACAGGTACGCCGCATCGTGCGGACCGGCCGCGGCCTCCGGGTGGTACTGGACGGAGAAGCTCGTCAGGTGACCGTCCGGGTCGCGGAGCTCGAGTCCCTCGACGACGTCGTCGTTGAGGCACACGTGGCTGACCGTCACCTCGCCGAACTCGGTCGTCGTGCTGCCTTCGAGGGGCGCGTCGACCGCGAAGCCGTGGTTGTGCGCGGTGACCTCGACCTTGCCGGTCGTGCGGTCCAGCACTGGCTGGTTGATGCCGCGGTGGCCGTACTTCAGCTTGTAGGTCCCGAAGCCGAGCGCGCGGCCGAAGAGCTGGTTGCCGAAGCAGATCCCGAAGTAGGGGATGCCCGCGCGCAGCGCACCCTGCAGCAGCTCGACCTGCCCGGTCGTGGCGGCCGGGTCGCCGGGGCCGTTGGAGAAGAACAGTCCGTCGGGGGCGACGGCCTGGACGTCGGCGAGCGTCGCGGTCGCCGGGAGCACGTGCACCTCGATGCCGCGCTCGCTCATCATGCGCGGGGTGTTGGCCTTGATGCCGAGGTCGATCGCGGCCACGGTGTGGCGCTTCTCCCCCTGCGCCGGGACGACGTACGCCTCCGACGTCGAGACGGCCTCGCTGAGGTTCGCGCCCGCCATCTCCCCGGACTCCAGCACCCGATCCAGCAGCCGGGCGGGGTCGGTCTCGGTCGTGGAGATGCCTACGCGCATGGCACCGCGCTCGCGCAGGTGCCGGGTCAGGGCGCGGGTGTCGACACCGCTGATCCCGACGACGCCCTGGTCGCGGAGCTCGTCGCCGAGCCCCCGGACGCTGCGCCAGTTGGACGCCACCCGGGCCGGGTCGCGCACGACGTAGCCGGCGACCCAGATGCGTGAGGACTCCGGGTCCTCGTCGTTCATCCCGGTGTTGCCGATGTGCGGAGCCGTCATCACCACGACCTGACGGTGATAGCTGGGGTCCGTCAGCGTCTCCTGGTAGCCGGACATGCCGGTGGAGAAGACCGCCTCGCCGAAGGTCTCGCCCTCGGCACCGAAGGACTCACCGCGAAAGGTGCGACCGTCCTCGAGGACCAGCAGTGCTGGTGCGGTCCGGTCTGATCGGGTCCGTGCTGGGGCAGGCAGAGCCATGCCGTACCTCCTTCTCCGCCTCACGGGACGGATCGTTAAAGGATGTTCGAAGCGAGACCGACCCTAGCAGCGCGCGGACCTCGGATCGGCATCGGACATCGCCTGTCGAGACGGCTTCGGGGACAGCTCGCGGGACGGCCGTGCCGGGCTCACCGCCACTCGCTGCGGCTCACCTCGTAGGTGCTTGCGGGGCCGTCCTCGCGCTCGGGCACGACGTTGCGCATCACCAGGCACGGCAGCCCCTCGGACACCACCAGCTCGACCTCCCAGTGCCAGCCCGGCGCGTACTCGTAGCCCACGACCGCACCGCCTGCACTCCCGCGGCCGGCGAGCGCGATCACGTCGGGCTGGTGCCAGCTGTCCACCCAGCCGGCGCTGACGGCGCCGTCCTCGCCGGGCACGCCGAGCAGCAGGGAGCCGGCCTGCTCGCCGTCCTCCGGGTGCGTCCAGGTGTAGTCCAGCGACAGCGCACGACCGCTGGCAGCGACCCGCACGTCCGCCCTCGACGCGCCGGTGGCGAAGCCGTCGTCGGGCATCAGCCGGAAGGTCGCGGTGCCGGAGCGAGGTCCAGGCGTCACGCCATGGGGAGTCGTCGACATGCGCCGACCCTACGACCGGTCACGACCAGGGCGTGAGGGTCAGCTCGGGACCTGTCCATCGCCGCCGGAGCCAGCGGTCGTGCGAGGCGAGCACGACCCCACCCGGCGCGGCGCCCAGTGCCTCCTCGAGCTCACCGGCCAGGGCGAGCGACACGTGGTTGGTCGGCTCGTCGAGGAGGAGCAGGTCGGGCGCCGCGGCGATCGCCACGGCAAGCTGCAGTCGGCGGCGCTGGCCCACCGACAGGCTGCCGACCGGCGTGCGGTGGTCGCGCGGGTGCAGCAGGCCGAGCTCACGCAGTGACGGTGGGTCCGGCAGGCCGCTCACGGCAGCGTCGTACGTCGCCAGGGCGGAGCGCGACGGTTGGGTGACGCGCGGATCCTGGGTGAGCTCGCGGACCGTGCGGGCCGCCACGTCGACCGAGCCCGCAGAGACGGCCAACCGCCCGGACAGCACGCCGAGCAACGTCGACTTGCCCGATCCGTTGGCCCCCGTGACGAGCAGGTGCTCGCCCGCGGCGAGGTCGAGGCGCGCCACCCGCATCCGATCGGCGACCTCGGCGTCGCGCACCCGGACGACGCGACCCGACCGAGCCGCCGTCAGGTCGCCGCGGAAGGCCAGCGGGACGGGCGGCTTGCGCACCTGGCCGCGCTCGGCGACCTCGAGGCGCCGCTGGGCGTCCTTCTTGCGCCGAGACAGCGCCTGGTCGACCCGGCCGCCCTTGAAGGAGTAGATGTACTTGTCGCCGTCGGTCGGCCCGCGATCGTGGGCGATCGCCCCCGTGCCGATCCGGGTGCCGTCGCGCAGCCGGGCGATCTCCTCCTGCTGCAGGGCGTACGTCTCCTCCCACCGTCGACGGGCGTCTGCGCGAGCCGACTCGTACGCGCTCCAGCCCCCACCGAACCGCCGGCCGCCGCTGCCGTCGGTGCCGAGCTCGCCGGCGTCGAGGTCGACGAGGTCCGTGCACACGTCGTCGAGCAGCACCCGGTCGTGGCTCGCGAGCAGGACGACGCCGGGCAGCTCTCGCAGGAAGGCGGTGAGCACGTCGATCGCATCGTCGTCGAGGTGGTTGGTGGGCTCGTCGAGCAACAGGCACGCGGGCCGCGTCGTCATGATCGTCGCGAGGGCGAGACGGGTGCGCTGACCGCCGGACAGCGTGCCGACCGCGCGTCCGGGGTCCAGGCTGTCGAGACCGAGCCGGGCCGCGGCGACCGAGGCCCGCCGGTCCGCGTCCCAGGCGTCCTGGGCGACGGCCAGGTCCAGCGCCTGCCCGTAGGCCGCGTCCCCCGCCGCGGTCCCCACCGCATCCGCCAGCCGTTCGACGTCGGCGACGGCCGTACGCAGGGGTGCGAGGGTCATCGCGAGCACCTCGGCGACCGTGGCGTGATCGCGGAACGGCGGTTCCTGCCCGAGCAGGACCAGGTCGGGCGGGACGTCGATCGATCCGGCGACCTGCGCGCGGTCGGGGAGCCGACCGGCAACGGCCCGGAGCAGGGTCGACTTGCCGACGCCGTTCTCGCCGACGAGGCCGATCCGGCGCCCCGGCTGGGCGAGCAGGTCGATCCCGGACAGGACGGTCCGGTCGGCATAGCTGACGGAGAGAGCCGTGACGACGAGCGGCGCGAGGGTGGTGGACGGGGAGGCAGGCATGGGGTGTCCTCGGGGGAGATCAGGAGAGGGACTCGCCGGGCCAGAGGGCGCACTGGTGCGCCGCCGCGGACGCGAGTCGGGTCAGTCCTGGATCCACATGATGACCAAAGCCTAGGTGAATCGGGACGAACGGCCCACCGGATATCGCGCCGCCGCTGTCACGCTGTGTCCATGCTCGTCGTCGACCTCGACCATGCCGTTCGTGCGGTGCACCGACACTGCGCGTCGCTGGACCACGTGCCGCGGGTGGTCACGAGCGGCAACTTCGCCTCGCCGGTGGAGCTCCTCGGCCCGGTGCTGGCCGAGCTGCCGGAGGTGCGCCTGCACGCCCTCAACGCACAGCACGGCCTGCCGATGCACGAGGGCGTGGTCCCCGAGACGACCTTCGTCGGGCCCGCATTCCGCAGGCACGCTCGCCTGTCCTACGTCCCCTGCCGGCTCTCGATGGTGCCGCGGCTCTTCCACGGCCCCCTCGCACCCGACGTCGTGATCGTCCACACGACCACCCCACGCAACGGTCGCGTCTCGCTCGGCCTCGAGGTCAACGTCCTCCCCGCAGCCATCGAGGCTGCCCGCGGGCGCGGCGCCCCGGTGATCGCGATGCTGAACCCACGCATGCCGTGGACCTTCGGTGACGCCGAGATCGCCATCGACGAGATCGACCTCGGCGTCGAGGTGGACGCAGCCCTCACGACCCACACCGCCGGCGCCCCGGGCGACGACGCACGACTCATCGGGGCGCGGGTGGCAGCGGAGATCGACGACGGCGCCACGCTGCAGGCCGGCATCGGCGAGGTCCCGGACGCCACGATCGCCGGCGTGCTGGAACGACGCGGGCTGCGGATCTGGACCGAGATGTTCAGCGACGGCGTCCTCGTCCTGGAGCAAGCCGGTGCGCTGGACCGCGGCACCCCGGTGCGTACGTCGTTCGTCTTCGGCAGCCAGGAGCTCTACGACTGGGTCGACGACAACCCGCGGGTGCGGATGCTGCGCACCGAGACGACCAACTCCCCCGCCGAGATTGCCCGCCAGCCCGCGATGACCTCGATCAACACAGCACTCCAGGTCGACCTGTTCGACCAGGCGAACGCGTCCCGGATCAACGCGCGCATCCACAGCGGCTTCGGGGGCCAGACCGACTTCACCGTCGGCGCCAGCCACTCGCCGGGTGGTCGGGCCTTCATGGCGCTGCGCAGCTGGCACCCGCGGGCGGACGTGTCGACGATCGTCCCGCTCGTCGACGAGCCGGTGACGTCGTTCCAGCACGGCGCGGTCGTGACGGAGCAGGGCATCGCGTGGATGTGGGGTCGCGACGAGCGACAGCAGGCGCGGAACCTGATCGAGCACGCCGCCCATCCCAGCGTCCGCGAGGACCTCTGGGAGGAGGCGCACGCACTCGGCCTCGCCTGACCTCAGGGCCAGGTCGTCCGCGGGTGGCTCCTCAGGCGGTGAAGATGCAGAAGACGTGGCCCTCGGGGCTGGCGTACGCGCGGAGCGGCTCGTCCGGTTCGTCGGTGCGATCGAAGCGAAGCTCGCCCCCGAGCGCGATCACTCGCTCGTGGGCGGCGTCGAGCGCCTCCCGGTCGGGCACCGTGGTGTCGAGGTGCGAGACCGACGGGTGGCCGGGCTCCGGCCAGCGGCTCTCCGGGAGCCGCTCGACCTCCTGGATCGCGAGGCACCGGCGTCCGTCCGGATGGGTCAGCACCAGCCAGTCGGAGTCGTCGACACCGGCGGGTGCCTCGTCGCCGGGGCGGTAGACGAGTCCGAGCAGCTCGCGCCAGAACTCCGCCTCCCGCCGGACGTCGACGGCATCGAGGACGGTGTGCAGGAGCTGAGGGACGGCAGCCGGGATTCCGCTCATCGGTCGACTGTACGACGTGTGAGGATCGGCCCATGAGTGATCCGACCCCCACCTGGATCCAGGTCTTCCTCGACACCCCGGCGGACCACTTCGAGGACGCCGTGGTCTTCTGGTCGGCCGTGACGGGGTGGCCGACCTCGGAGCGACGGGGCCAGGACGGCCAGTTCCTCACGCTGCTGCCGGGGGCCGGGGCGGCGTACGTCAAGCTCCAGGCCGTCGACGGACCGGCCGGGATCCATCTCGACCTCGACTCGGCCGATCGGCCCGCCGCGATCGAGCGGGCGAGCGAGCTCGGCGCCCGCCACGCGTGGACCTACGAGGACGTCGAGGTGGTGCGCTCCCCCGGCGGCTTCACCTTCTGCCACACCCTCCTCGACGGCGAGCCCTCGCTCGGGCGCGACGGTTCGACGATCCTCGACCAGGTCTGCCTCGACATCCCCTCCTCGGTGTGGGACGCGGAGGTCGCGTTCTGGACCGAGCTGACCGGGCGCGAGCCGCAGGTCGGCGCGCTGCCGGAGTTCGTCCGCCTCGTCGAGGAGGGGCGGTTGCGCCTGCTCATGCAGCGCACCGGGGACTCCGACGGTCCTGTGCGGGCGCACCCGGACCTCGCCACTGCCGATCGTGCCGGCGAGACCACCCGGCACGTCGCCCTCGGCGCGACGGTGCGCGACACCCAGGCGATCTGGACCGTGCTGACGGCGCCGGGCGGCCAGGTCTACTGCCTCACCGACCGCGACCCGTCGACCGGTGCCCGACCGGTGTGACGAGACCCACGGGGCGCACCCACCCCATCCTGCGTACTGTCGGTATGTGCCCTTTCCACGACTTCTGTCCCTCGTCCTCGCTGTCCTGACCGTCTCGGCAGGCACCCTCGCGGCGGCGCCCGCCCACGCGGCCGGCCTGGTCTTCCCGGTGCAGTGCGAGCTCGGCTCGGAGACGGTCCTGCCGTGGGACGACGTGACCTACGACCTGCGCGGCACGTGCGGGGTGGTCCGGTTGACGGGCGACGACACCACGGTGACGATGCCGTCGGCGACGCGCTTGGTGGTCGAGGGCACCCGCAACACGGTGACCGCCAAGCCGCTGGCCGAGGTGCAGGTCGTGGGTGCGGGCAACAGCATCAGCACCCCGACGATCCGGTCGCTCGCCGTCTCGGGTGCCGCGTCGACGGTGTCCGTCGCCGGCCTGGTCGAGCAGGCCGAGCTCCTCAGCAGTGGATCGTCGCTGACGGCCGACACGATCAACGTGCTGCGCCTGCGCGGCACTGACATGGTCCGCGCCCGCAAGGCCTACCGCACCCGGATCACCGGGTCGGACAACTCCCTCGTCCTCACCCGCGCCGACCGCCTCGTGCTCACCGGCGCCCGCAACGCCGTCACGGTCGCGCGCGGCCGTACGACGCTGCGCGACCGCGGCGAGGCCAACACCCTCGACCTGCGCCCGCGCCGGCGTCAGTAGTCCGTGCCGCCGCGCAGCGGTCCGGGGCGGCCGTCGGGGTCGTGCACGTGGGCCAGCGGGATCTGCGCGAGTCGCTCCTGCCAGGGCCCGAGGTCCTCGAGGGGCAGGACCCGCAGCCGGCCGGGAGGCCGCTCCCCCGAGCGACCGCCGTCGTGCCAGGCGTCGAGCGCGGCGGCGGACGTCGCGTAGGCGTCGTACATCGCGTGCGGGTCCCGCAGGTCGTCGGTGTCACCCGGCTCCCGATCGAGGTGCTCTGCCGCCAGCTCGAGGCGCAACGACCGGGCATAGTCCTCGTCGAGCACGACGCACGACAGCTCGGAGTCGTGGGTCCACGAGCGGCGGTTGAAGTTGTCGGAGCCCACGCTCGCCCACACGTCGTCCATCACGCACACCTTGGCGTGGACGTAGACGGGGGTGCCGGCGTGGTTCTCGATGCCGTACGCCGCCACCCGGCCAGGCGCGGCCTCGATCAGCGTCCTCAGGGCGCGGGTGCGCCCGAGGAGCTCGGCCGGGCGCGACAACCGGCCCTCGACGTCGGGGAAGAGCGGGATGACGACGACCAGGCGCAGGTCGGGGTTGGCGCGCAGCGCGGGCAGGAACGTGCCGGCGACGTCGTGGCCCCAGAAGTACTGGTCCTCGACGTAGACCAGCCTGCGCGCCTGGCCCACCGCCTTGGTGTAGCCGCGCGCCACGGAACGCTCACCACCCCTCGCGAAGGGGTAGTCGCGTCCGTGTCGCAGGTTGGGGTAGGTCCGCAGCAGCTGCACGCGGTGCGTCCCGGCGGCAGGTGGTGGCGGCGACTGCTGCGGAAGGGGATCCGGGGTGGTGTCGAGGCGGCGCAACCGGTCGGTCCACTGGCGCAGTGGGCTGCGACTCAGCGGTGTCGGGTCCTCCCACCGCTCGCGGAACACGGTCTCCACGGCATGGACTGCTGGCCCTTGGATCCTCACCTGCACGTCGTGCCACGGCGGCTGGTCGCCGTACTCCTCGGCGAGACGCTGTGACTGCGGGTCACCCCGGTGCTCGGCGTCGTCACGCCTGTTGTGCGCCAGGTCGATGCCACCGACCCACGCGACATCGCGCGAGGGATCGTCGCGGTGCCGGATCACGACGAACTTCTGGTGGTGCGACCCGCCGGCACGCACCCGCATGTCGAGCAGGACCTCGGCCCCGCGCCGCTGGAGCTGCTCGCCGAGGTGGCGGTTCTCCTTGGCGAAGAAGCCGGTCTGGTCGAGGTGGGAGCGCCAGACCAGGCCGCGCACGTCCACACCACGCTCGTCCGCCGAGCCGAGGACCTCGACGACCTCGCTGCCGGGATCGCCGGTCAACCGCTCGTCGGCGTCGCCCTGCCAGTCCGTGAAGAGCACCAGGTCGCCCTCGACCGTGGCCTTGAGCGCGGCGCACAGGTCGGCGAAGTAGGCCGAGCCGTCGACGAGGGGAACCACCAGGTTTCCGTCGATCCACGCAGTGCCGTCCTCGCACTGCTGGTCGATCACCGTGTCGTCGTTGGCGCGCTCGCTCGCGGTGAGGAGCCAGTCATGCGGGTCGGTCACTCTCGCAGCATGTCAGGCCAGGGCGCCGTCGCGAACGGTCACGCGGCCGGCGTACACGGTGTGCACGACGCGCGAGGCCAGCCCGCGGCCGTGCCAGGGGTTGTTGCGCGACAGTGAAGCGGAGGCATCGCGGTCGACCGTGACCTGCGCGTCCGGGTCGACCAGCACGACGTGGGCCGGCGCGCCGGGGACGAGCTGCTGCCCCTGGTCGGCGAGACCGGCGATCCGGGCCGGCGTCACGGACATCACTCGGGCGACGTCGCTCCACGCGAGGTCGGGGAGGGCCGTACGGACGACGCCGAGCGCGGTCTCGAGGCCGACCATGCCGAAGGCGGCATCGATGAAGGCGTGCTCCTTGTCGTGGCGCGCGTGCGGGGCGTGGTCGGTCGCGACGGCGTCGATCGTGCCGTCGCGCAGCGCCTCGCGGAGGGCGTCGACGTCCTCCTGCGGCCGCAGCGGGGGGTTGACCTTGTAGGTCGGGTCGTAGCCCGCGAGCAGGTCTGTGGTGAGCAGCAGGTGGTGGGGCGTGACCTCGGCGGTGACATCCCAGTGCCCATCTCGCCTGGCCTGGGCCTTGGCCCACCGCAGCACCTCGACCGAGCCGGCCGTCGACACGTGGGCGACGTGGACGCGCGAGCCGGTGTGGCGCGCGAGCATCACGTCGCGAGCGACGATGACCTCCTCGGCGATGCCCGGCCAGCCGGGCAGTCCGAGCCGACCCGACAGCTCGCCCTCGTGGCAGCACGCGGTCGGTCCGGCGAGGGCGGGGTCCTGGGAGTGCTGGGACACCACGCCGCCGAACGCCTTGACGTACTCCAGCGCCCGGCGCATCACGCGGGCGTCATGGACGCACTTCCCGTCGTCGGAGAACACGGTGACCCCGGCGCGGGAGCGGTGCATGAGGCCGAGCTCGGCGAGCTCCTCACCGCCGAGCCCGCGTGTGACCGCACCCACGGGCTGCACGTGCACCAGGCCCGCCTCGCGACCGAGCTCCCAGACGCGGGTCGCCGCCTCTGCGGTGTCGGTCACGGGCGAGGTGTTGGCCATGGCGAGGATCGCTGTGTAGCCGCCGAGCGCCGCCGCCTGCGACCCGGTGAGGACCGTCTCGGCGTCCTCGCGCCCGGGCTCGCGCAGGTGGGTGTGCAGGTCGACCAGACCTGGCAGCGCGACGAGGCCGTCGGCGTCGAGCGTCTCCGCTCCCGACGGCGCCTCGTCGACGAGCACGCCGGTGTCGTCGACGTAGAGGTCCCGGGTCGCCTCCCCGAGGAGCGATGCTCCGGTGATCACGAGGGACATCAGGCTTCTTCTCCTGCCAGCAGGTGGTAGAGCACGGCCATCCGGATCGCGAGCCCGCTGGAGACCTGCTCCAGCACGACCGACTGCGCCGCGTCGGCGGCGTCGGCAGCGATCTCGAGGCCGCGGTTCATCGGACCGGGGTGACAGATCGGCACGTCCGGCTTGAGCAGCGCGAGGCGGTTGCGGGTCAGCCCGTAGCCGACCGTGTACTCGCGGGCGCTCGGGAAGAACGCGCCCGACATCCGCTCCCGCTGGACGCGCAGCATCATCACCGCGTCCGCCTCGGGCAGCACGGCGTCGACGTCGTACGACGTCTCGAAGCCCGCCGACCTCGACCAGGCGGCGATGCCGCTCGGCATCAGCGTCGGCGGCGCCACCACGGTGACGCGGGCACCGAGGCGGGTCAGGCACTGGATGTTGGAGCGGAACACGCGGCTGTGGGTGAGGTCGCCGACGATCGCGACGTGGCGACCCTCGAGCGAGCCGAGGCGACGCTGCAGGGTGTAGGCGTCGAGCAGCGCCTGGGTCGGGTGCTCGTGCATCCCGTCGCCGGCGTTGACGACCGACGCGTCGACCCACTCGCTGACCTGGACGGCCGAGCCGCTGGCCGGATGGCGGATGACGAGACCGTCGACGCCCATCGCGCAGACGGTCAGCACGGTGTCGCGCAGGCTCTCGCCCTTGGACGTGCTCGACCCCTTGGCGCTGACGTTGATCACGTCGGCCGAGAGCCACTTGCCGGCGATCTCGAACGACGACCGGGTGCGGGTGGAGTCCTCGAAGAACATGTTGACGACCGTGCGACCGCGCAGCGCGGGCAGCTTCTTGACCTCGCGCCGCTGCACGTCGTGCATGTCGGCCGCGGTCTCGAAGAGCTGGTGGATCTCGTCGGTGCTGAGGTCGTCGATGGAGAGCAGGTGCTTCACGAGATCGTCACCTCGTCGGTGCCGTCGATCTCGGCGAGCCGGACGCTGACCCGCTCGGCGAGGGCGCTGGGCAGGTTCTTGCCGACGTGGTCGGCGCGGATCGGCAGCTCGCGGTGGCCGCGGTCGACCAGCACGGCGAGGCGTACGGCGCTCGGGCGGCCGAGGTCCGCGAGCGCGTCGAGCGCGGCGCGGATCGTACGTCCGGAGAAGAGCACGTCGTCGACCAGGACGACCACCTTGCGGTCGATCCCGCCCGGAGGCAGTGCCGTCTTGTGCGCGCGCCGAGTCGGCTGGGACCGCAGGTCGTCGCGGTACATCGTCACGTCGAGCTCGCCCACCGCGACGGGGGTGCCCTCGACCGCCGTGATCTTCTCGGCGATGCGCTTCGCGAGGGGTACGCCGCGCGTGTGCAGGCCCGAGCAGCACCAGGTCGGTGGCGCCCTTGTTGCGCTCGAGGAGCTCGTGCGAGATGCGAGTCAGCGCCCGGGAGATGTCACGGGCGTCGAGGACGGTGCGGTCGGCGCGCTCGCTGGCGGGGTCGGGGCCGGTCTCTTCGGTGGTGGCAGGCATTCGCGCGCCGGACCTCCTTCTCCGCCTCACGGGACGGCTCGTTAAAGGATGTCGATCGACGCAGACCCTACAGGTGATCGGGCACTTCGTGCCCGTCAGCCGGGTCGACCGGGCGCTTCATGCCCGTCAGGTCGGACGGGACGGGCACGAAGTGCCCGGTCACCTTGTAGGACGGGCACGAAGGGGGAGGTCAGCGCTCGAGGATCGCCACGACGCCCTGGCCACCGGCGGCGCAGATCGAGATGAGCGCACGGCCCTTGCCCTTCTGCGCGAGCAGCTTCGCGGCGACGGGGATGATCCGGCCGCCGGTCGCGGCGAACGGGTGGGCGGCGGCGAGCGAGGAGCCGTTGACGTTGAGCTTGTCGCGATCGATCGAGCCCAGCGGTCCGTCGAGGCCGAGGCGCTCCTGGCAGAACACCGGGTCCTCCCAGGCGGCGAGGGTCGAGAGCACCTGCGAGGCGAACGCCTCGTGGATCTCGTAGTAGTCGAAGTCCTGGAGCGTCAGGCCGTTGCGCTCGAGCATCCGCGGGACGGCGTACGCCGGTGCCATCAGCAGGCCCTCGTGGCCGTTGACGTAGTCGACCGCGGCCGTCTCGGCGTCGACGAAGTGGGCCAGCACGGGGAGTCCGCGCTCCTCCGCCCACTCGTCGCTCGAGAGGAGCACGGCGGACGCACCGTCGGAGAGCGGTGTGCTGTTGCCGGCGGTCATCGTGGCCGCGACGCCCTTGCCGAAGACCGGCTTGAGGGTCGCGAGCTTCTCCACCGAGGAGTCCGGGCGCATGTTGTTGTCGCGCTCGACGCCGCGGAACGCCGTGACGAGGTCGTCCTGGAACCCCTCGTCGTACGACCGGGCGAGGTTGTGGTGCGAGCGGGCCGCCAGCTCGTCCTGGGCCTCGCGGGTGATCCGCCACTCGAGCGCCGTGAGCGCGGCGTGCTCGCCCATCGACAGGCGCGTGCGCGGCTCGCCGTTCTGCGGGATGTCGAGGCCGATGTCGCCGGGCCGGATGGCGCCGAGCGCCTTGAGCCGGCCGGCGGTGTCCTTGGCGGAGTTGACCTTCATCAGCTTCTTGCGGAGCTTGTCGCTGATGGCGACCGGGGCGTCGGAGGTGGTGTCCGTGCCACCTGCCACGCCGGCGTCGATGACGCCGAGCGCGATCTTGTTGGCCACCTGGATGGCCGCCTGGAGGCCGGTGCCGCAGGCCTGCTGGATGTCGGTGGCGGGCGTCTCGGGTGCCAGCTTGGAGCCGAGCACCGACTCGCGGGTGAGGTTGAAGTCGCGCGAGTGCTTGAGGACCGCCCCGGCGACGACCTCGCCGAGCCGCTCGCCCTGCAGGTCGAAGCGGTCCACGAGCCCATCGATCGCGGCGGTCAGCATCTCCTGGTTGGAGACCCCGGCGTAGACCGAGTTGGACCGGGCGAACGGGATGCGGTTGCCGCCGACGACGGCGACGGGACGAGTGGTGGGCTGCATGTTCCTATCCTTGCCTGAGTGGTCCCGCGCGCCAATGGTGTGAGGGCCACGTCACGAAATGTGGACTCTGAGTTGCACACTGAGTTACACATCGAGGACCGCACCCACCACCCGACCTGTCGAAGAGGATCACCCGTCACCATGAGCGACCGCTACCAGGGCTTCGTGTCCACCTCGATCGGCCAGCTGTTCGTCAAGAACCTCGGCCTGCCCAACCCGACCGACCTCGAGCGCTGGACCGACGGTGCGCCGCTCGTCGACGGCGTCGTGGTCCTCGGCGGCACCGGCCGCCTCACCGAGGTGCTCCCCACCACGCTCGACGGAATCGGCATCGCCTCGACGACCGCCCTCGCCGACGACACCCGCGCGAAGGCGCTGGTCTTCGACGCCACGGGCATCGTCGACACGGCCGGGCTGGTCGCCCTGCAGGAGTTCTTCACGCCGCTGATGCGTCGGCTCGAGACCTGCCCGCGCGTCGTCGTCCTCGGTACGCCCCCCGAGCTGACGTCCGGTTCCGAGCGAGTCGCCCAGCGTGCGCTCGAGGGCTTCACCCGCTCGCTCGGCAAGGAGATCGGCCGCGGCGGGGCCGTCCAGCTCGTGTACGTCGCGCCGGCCGCCGACGGCGCGATCGCCTCGACCCTCGCGTTCTTCCTCTCCCCCAAGTCGGCGTACGTCTCGGGCCAGGTCGTCCGCATCGGCGCGCACGGCGCCACCGCGTCCGACCAGGTCGACGACTGGGCCCGGCCCCTCGCCGGCAAGGTCGCCCTCGTCACCGGTGCGAGCCGCGGCATCGGCGAGGAGATCGCTCGGGTGCTGCACCGCGACGGCGCGACCGTCGTGGGCGTCGACGTGCCCCAGGCCGCGAGCGAGCTGCAGACCCTCATGACCGAGCTCGAGGGCGACCACCTGGTCCTCGACATCACCGCGCACGGACGCACCGCAGCGCATCGCCCACCATCTGCGTGAGCACCACGGCGGCGTGGACGTGGTCGTGCACAACGCCGGCATCACCCGCGACAAGAAGCTCGCCAACATGGCCGAGGACCGCTGGAGCAGCGTGATCGCGGTCAACCTCACCGCCCCCGAGCTGATCACCCGCGAGCTGCTCGACTCCGGGGTGATCAACGCCGGCGGCCGCGTCGTCGGCGTCGCCTCGATCGCCGGGATCGCCGGCAACGTCGGCCAGACCAACTACGCCACGTCGAAGGCCGGCGTCATCGGCCTCGTCGAGAGCCTGCGCGACGAGCTCGACAACGGCATCACCGTCAACGCCGTCGCCCCGGGCTTCATCATCACGCAGATGACCGCGGCCGTGCCGTTCGCGACCCGTGAGGTCGGCCAGCGCCTCAACGCCATGTCGCAGGGCGGCCTGCCCGTCGACGTGGCCGAGACCATCGCCTGGTTCGCCAGCACCGGATCGGGTGCCGTCAACGGCAACGTGGTCCGGGTCTGCGGCCAGATGATGCTGGGCGCCTGATGTCGGGCCCCGGCGAGACCAAGACCCTGTCCGGCGAGCCCGGCAGCCTCAACACCCTGCTCCGTGCGGCACTGCCGGTCGTGCCGGGGGTCAACCAGCTGCCCGGAGTCCGCAAGGGTCCGGCGAGCGACTTCACCGGTCTCGCCTACGACCGCACGGGTGTCGTCGCCGACCGCGCGCGCGTCGATGCGTACGCGGCGGTGTGCGGGTTCCCGCGCAAGGACGTCGTACCCCTCACCTATCCGCACATGCTGGCGTTCCCGCTGCACATGGCGATCATGAGCGACGCGGCGTTCCCCTACCCCGCCATCGGCATGGTGCACGTCGAGAACACGATCACCGCACACCGCGCGATCGGTGTGGGCGAGGCGCTGGACGTGACGACCTCGGTCGGTGCTCCCCGACCGCACGCCAAGGGCGTCCTGCTCGACTTCGTCACGACGGTGTCGGCGGACGACGAGACAGCGTGGGAGTCGACGTCGACCTACCTGCGACGTGGGCGCCCGGTCGACGGCGACCCGCTGCCAGGCCTGGCCATCCCCGATGCGCCGACCGGTGGCGTCGAGTGGCGGCTGCCCGCCGACCTCGGCCGGACGTACGCCTCGGTGTCGGGCGATGCCAACCCGATCCACCTCTACCCGTGGACCGCCAGGGCGCTGGGCTTCCCGCGCCAGATCGCGCACGGCATGTGGACGAAGGCGCGCTCGATCGCCGCGATCGAGAACCGGCTGCCCGCTGCCGTCACGGTCGAGGTCGCCTTCAAGAAGCCGGTGTTCCTGCCCGGGACGGTTGCCTATGCGGCGCGCCGGGACGAGTCCGGCTGGACCTTCGCGCTCACCAGCCCGAAGGACGGCTCGCCCCACCTCGTGGGTCGTACGACCTCACCCTGACGCGTCAGGGGCGGGGTTCGCGCACCCGGATCAGGCCCTCCTGGGCCACCGTCGCGACCAGCTCGCCCGACGCGGAGAACACCCGCGCGAGTGCCAGGCCGCGCCCGCCGCCGGCGAACGGTGAGAACTGGTCGTAGAGCCACCAGTCGTCGGCGCGGAAGGGCCGGTGGAACCAGATCGTGTGGTCGAGGGACGCCGGCTGGAGCCGCGGCGAGGCGATGTGGATGCCGTGCGGCACGAGCGCGGCACCGAGCAGGGTGAGGTCGCTGGCGTAGGTGAACGCCGCCGTCTGGATGGTCGGGTCGTCCGAGAGCGTGCCGTCGACCTTGATCCAGAGCCGCGCGCGGGCGGGGTGCTCGGGGTCGTCGGGGATACCGCGCCCGGTCACGCCGACGTGACGGATGTCCATCGCCGCCCACTCGCGCTCCCAGTGCTCGGCCGCCTCGGGACCGCGCTCGCGGGCCAGCTCGACGAGCGGCATGCCGTGCTCGGGAGGCACGACCTCGGGCATCCGGTCCTGGTGCTCCAGGCCCGGCTCGGGGATCTGGAAGTTGGCCGTCATGTAGTAGATCGGCCGGCCGTGCTGACGCGCGGAGACCCGGCGGGTGGCGAACGAGCGCCCGTCGCGGATCCGCTCCACGTCGTAGACGATCGGCACCGTCGTGTCGCCGGGACGCAGGAAGTAGGAGTGCAGCGAGTGCAGGACGAACTCGCCGTCGACGCTGCGGGTGGCGGCGACCACGGCCTGCGCGGCGACCTGCCCGCCGAAGACGCGCTGGCGCTCGGTGCGGGCCTGTGCCCCGCGGAAGAGGTCGACCTCGAGCTGCTCGAGCTCGAGGAGCGTGACCAGCTCCTCGGCACTGCCTGCCATCAGCGACCGTCCCAGCCGGGGTCGTCGTCGTTGTCCTTGGACCGGTCGTCCAGCTCGGCGAGGAACGCCTCGAAGTCGCGACCGATCTCCTCACCGGTGGGCAGCGGTTCGTCGCCGGCCAGCAGCGACGTACCGGCGGCCTCTGCCTCGCGGAAGGAGTCGTACTGCTGCTCCAGGCCGCGTACGACGTCGCCCACCTCGTCGTGCGACGAGAGGTAGCGGTCGACCTCGGTCTCCGTGATCTCGGCGGCCTCGCGCAGCTCGCCGAGGTCGATGGTGAGACGCGCGCCGATCTCGAGGTGCTCGAGCAGCACCAGCGCGGCCTGCGGGTACTCCATCTGCGCGAGGTAGTGCGGGATGTGGGCGACGAACCCCAGCGCGTCGTGGCCCCACTCCCCCAGCCGGATCTCCAGCAGCGCCTGGGCGCTCGCCGGGACCCGCAGCTCGCCCTGCCACGGGCTCTCGCCCGGGACCAGCTCGGGGCGGTTGGCGTGCGGGGTGATGGCGATCGGCCGGGTGTGCGGGACGGCCATCGGCACCGCGCCGAGGCCGACGACGCGCGAGACGCCGAAGTGCTCGATGACCTCACGCACCGCGCGGGCGAACGCTTCCCAGCGGATGTCGGGCTCGGGACCGGTCAGCAGGAGGTAGGGCGTACCGCCGGCGTCGCGCAGCGCGCGGATCACCAGCCGGGGCGCCTCGTAGTCGGTGTAGTGGTCGCGCACGAACGTCACGGGCGGCCGGCGGGCGCGGTAGTCGTGGAGCGAGTCGACGTCGAAGGTCGCGACGACCTTGCCGCCGTCGGACAGCCCGGCCAGGTGGCCCGCGGCGAGCTCGGCGGACTTCCCTGCGTCGAGGAATCCGGTGAGCACGCAGACCAGCGTCAGGTCACCCGCATCGGCGAGCACCTCGGCGTCGTCGACGATGTGCACGAGTCTGTCGGCCATGGGGTCAACCCTAGTGACCCGACGCCAGTGACCCGACACACACCCGTCGTGCTGGGCAGGCGTTGTTACCGGGGGGTAACCTGAGGCCGCCCTGTCACCGAACAGCCACCCACCAGATCAGGAGCTCCCGTGCCCCGTCCCCAGCGTGAGGTCGTCTTCGTCGACGGCGTGCGCACCCCCTTCGGCGTCGGCAAGGCCAACGGCCAGTACGCCGAGACGCGCGCCGACGACCTCGTCATCAAGTGCATCACCGAGCTGATGCGCCGCAACCCCTCGCTGCCGCCCGAGCGCGTCGACGAGGTCGCCCTCGCTGCCACGACGCAGATCGGCGACCAGGGCCTGACCCTCGGTCGCACCGCGGCGCTGCTCGCCGGGCTGCCGCAGAGCGTGCCGGGCTACTCGATCGATCGCATGTGCGCCGGCGCCATGACGGCGGTCACCAACGTCGCGTCGGGCATCTCGTTCGGGGCGTACGACGTCGCGATCGCCGGCGGCGTCGAGCACATGGGCCGCCACCCGATGGGCGAGGGCGTCGACCCCAACCCGCGCATCCTCTCCGAGCGGATCGTCAACCCCGACGCCCTCGTGATGGGCAAGACCGCGGAGAACCTGCACGACCGCTACCCCACGATCACCAAGCAGCGCGTCGACGAGTACGCCGTCCGCAGCCAGCAGAAGACCCAGGCGGCGTACGACGCCGGCAAGATCCAGCCCGACCTGGTGCCCGTCGCGACGCGCTCGGCCGAGGCCGGCTGGGGCCTGGCCACGACCGACGAGCCGATGCGACCCGAGACGACCGTGGAGTCGCTCGCCGGCCTCAAGACGCCGTTCCGCTCGCACGGCAACGTCACCGCCGGCAACGCCGCGGGCATCAACGACGGTGCCACCGCGGCGCTCCTGGCCGACGAGGAGACCGCCCGGGAGCTGGGCCTGCCCGTGAAGATGCGCCTGGTGACCTATGCCTTCGTCGGCGTCGAGCCCGAGGTGATGGGCGCCGGCCCGATCCCGGCCACCGAGAAGGCGCTGCGCCTGGCCGGTCTGACGATCGACGACATCGAGGCCTTCGAGGTCAACGAGGCCTTCGCCGTGCAGGTCCTGGCGTTCCTCGAGCACTACGGCATCGCCGACGACGACGCGCGCGTGAACCCCTACGGCGGCGCAATCGCGATGGGCCACCCGCTGGCCTCGTCCGGCGTACGCCTGATGAACCAGCTCGCGCGCGCCTTCGAGGAGCGCCCCGAGGTCCGCTACGGCCTCACCACCATGTGCATTGGCATCGGCATGGGCGGCACGGTGATCTGGGAGAACCCGCACTGGACCGGCCGGACCGACTCGACGGGAGACAACCAGTGACTGACATCTTCGAGCGCGCGCAGGCGATCGTCTCCGACGCCGAGCGCGTGACACAGGCTCACCTCCGCACTGTCGCACTCCCGGGTGTGACGTTCGGGCTGATCACCCTCGACAACGGCGAGGACCACACCAGGCCCAACACGTTCGGCCCTGCCGGCCTCCTCGCGCTCAACACGGCGATCGATGCTGCCCTGGCCGACGACTCGATCGACGCGATCGCGGTGACCGGCAAGCCGTTCATCCTCGCCGCCGGCGCCGACCTCACGTCGATCCAGGGCGGCGGCCCCGACGCCGTACGCGTCGTGGCCGAGCTCGGGCACGCGGTCTTCCGCAGGCTGCAGGACGGCGGCAAGCCGTCGTTCGGCCTGATCAACGGCCTCGCCCTCGGCGGCGGGCTCGAGGTGGCGCTGCACTGCACCTACCGCACCGTCATGGACTCGGCGCCGGCCCTCGGCCTCCCCGAGGTCATGCTCGGCCTCGTCCCCGGCTGGGGCGGCGCGTGGCTCGTGCCCAACCTCGTCGGCGCCGACAAGGCGGTCACGCTGGTCATCGAGAACCCGCTCAACCAGGGCAAGACCCTCGGCGGTCGGGCGGCGTACGACTTCGGGCTGGCGGACGCCGTCTTCGGCGGAGCCGACTACCTCGAGCAGTCGCTGCTGTGGGCCGCGTCCGTGGTCCGCGGCGAGGTCACCGTGGACCGCCCGGAGGTGGACCGAGGTGAGGCGTGGGACGCCGCGATCACGCGGGCCGAAGGCATCGTCGCGGCGCGCACCGGCGGCGGGTCCCCCGCCGCGAAGAAGGCCGTCGAGCTCCTCGCGGCAGCACGCGACACCGATCGGGACGCGGGCTTCGCGGCCGAGGACGAGGCGCTCCACGCGCTGTCGCAGACGGCCGAGCTGCTGGCGTCGCTCTACTCCTTCGACCTCGTGCAGAAGCGGGCCAAGCGACCGGCAGGCGCGCCGGACAGGGCGCTCGCCCGGCCGGTCACCAAGGTCGGCATCGTGGGTGCGGGCCTGATGGCCAGCCAGCTCGCGCTGCTCTTCGTACGCCGCCTCGAGGTCCCGGTGGTGCTCACCGACCTCGACCAGGATCGCGCCGACAAGGGCGTGGGCTACGTCCACGCGGAGATCGACAAGCTGCTCGCCCGGGGCCGGATCAACCAGGACAAGGCCAACCGCCACAAGGCGCTCGTGTCCGGCGCGACCGACAAGCAGGCTGCGTTCGGGGACGCCGACTTCGTGATCGAGGCGGTCTTCGAGGAGATGTCGGTCAAGAAGACGGTCTTCGCGGACGTCGAGAAGGTCGTCTCGCCCGAGTGCGTGCTGGCCACCAACACCTCGTCGCTGTCGATCACCGAGATGGCCGCCGACCTCGAGCACCCGGAGCGGGTCGTCGGCTTCCACTTCTTCAACCCGGTGGCGGTCATGCCGCTGCTGGAGATCGTCAGGGGTGACGCCACCGACGACGCGACGCTGGCGACGGCGTTCGCGACGGGCAAGGCGCTGAAGAAGACCTCGATCCTCGTCAAGGACAGCCCGTCCTTCATCGTGAACCGGCTCCTCGGTCGCTTCATGAGCGAGGTCGGCCGGATCGTCGACGAGGGGACCCCGGTCTCCGTGGCCGACAGCGCTTTCGCCGGCATCGCACCGATGCCGCCGTTCGTCCTCCTGTCCCTCGTCGGACCTGCCATCGCGCTGCACAACAACGAGACGCTGAAGGGCGCATTTCCGGAGCGCTTCTACGTCTCGCCCGCCCTCGAGCGGATCGTCGCGGCTCGCAAGGGGGCCTACTACGGCCCCGACGGCGCGCTCGACCCCGAGGTCGAGGCGCTGCTCGTGGTCCCGGAGTCCCCGGTCGTGCTGACCGCCGAGGAGGTCCGGGAGAAGACCTTGTCCGGCCTCGCCGAGGAGGCACGCCTGATGCTCGACGAGGGCGTCGTCGCCGCCCCGCAGGACATCGACCTCGCGATGATCACCGGCGCCGGCTTCTCGTTCTGGAACGGCGGGCTGACCTTCATGCTCGACGTCCAGGGCATCTCGGAGAAGGCCACGGGCCAGCACTTCCACTGATCGACCGCTTGAGCGGTGTGTGAGACACCCTTCAGACGTCCAGAACGTGTCTCACGCACCGCTCGCCGGCGTACGCCCTCCCGAGCCGGTGGGTGAGACATCTTTGAGACGGCCGGAACGTGTCTCACGCACCGCTCGCGGGGATGTGCTTGTCGTACTCGCCGCGCCCGAGGCGGCTGTGCGAGCGGCCGTAGGCGAAGTAGACGACCAGCCCGATCAGCATCCAGATCAAGAACCTGACCCAGGTCTCGCCGATGAGGTTGAGCATCAGGTAGAAGCACAGCACGACCGAGAGCGTCGCGACCACGGGCGCAGCCGGCGTACGGAAGGCGCGCGGGAGCTCGGGGCGGGTGCGCCGCAGCACGAGGACACCGACGCTGACCAGCATGAAGGCGAAGAGGGTGCCGATGCTGACCAGGTCGCCCAGCGTCGCGAAGTCGATGAAGCCCGACAGCAGGGCGACGCCGACGCCGGTGATCGCGGTGAGGCGGTAGGGCGTGCCGAAGGTCGGGTGCACCGTGGCGAGGGACGTCGGCAGCAGGCCGTCGCGGGCCATCGCGAAGGCGACGCGGGTCTGCCCCATCATCAGGATC
Source organism: uncultured Actinomycetota bacterium (assembly GCA_963711175.1). Taxonomy (GTDB): domain Bacteria; phylum Actinomycetota; class Actinomycetes; order Propionibacteriales; family Nocardioidaceae; genus Nocardioides. The sequence continues at coordinate 11,545 of CAVQDC010000015.1, read as the reverse complement.
AGCACGACGACCGTCAGGCCGATCGTCGCGCCGACGGAGATGACGTTGCCGATCCACTCCACCCCCGCCTTGTCGAAGGCTGTGGCGAGCGGCGCGGGGTCGTCGGGGTCGATGTCGGTGTAGGACTGCATGCCGGTGATCACCAGGCACACGGCGATGTAGAGCACGGTGACGATCGCGAGCGAGCCGAGGATGCCGATCGGGACGTCGCGCTGCGGGTTCCGGGTCTCCTCGGCCGTGGTGGCGACGACGTCGAACCCGATGAAGGCGAAGAACACGATCGCCGCACCCGCGATCACGCCGCCGATCCCGAAGACGGCAGGGTCCATGCCGAACAGCGAGGTGATGAGCGGGGACTTCCAGAAGCCGCCCTCGGCGCCGGGAGCGGGCTGGCTCGGCGGGATGAACGGCGTGTAGTTGGCGGTCTTGATGTAGCCGATGCCCACCACGATGACGAGGGCGACGACGGTGAGCTTGATCGCCACGATGATCTGGTTGATCCGGCTGGAGAGCTTGATCCCGCCGATCAGCACCGCCGCGACGAGCAGCGAGATGATCACCGCGGGCAGGTTGACGATGCCGTCACCGGCCGAGGCCAGGGACGTCGGGATCTCCAGTGGCGTGCCCTCGAGCACGTTCTGGAGGTAGCCCGAGAAGCCGGCGGCCAACGCGGAGGCGCCGACCGTGAACTCGAGGATCAGGTCCCACCCGATGATCCAGGCGACGAGCTCGCCGAACGTCGCGTAGGAGAACGTGTACGCGCTGCCGGCGACCGGCACGGTCGAGGCGAACTCGGCGTAGCAGAGCGCGGCCAGGGCGCAGGCGAGCCCGGCGATGAGGAACGACAGCGCGATCGCAGGACCGGCGTTCGTCGCGGCGACGAGGCCGGTGTAGACGAAGATGCCGGCACCGATGATGACGCCGACGCCGAAGATGGTGAGGTCGAGCGCGCCGAGGTTCTTCTTCAGGCGGTGCTCGGGTTCCTCCGTCTCGGCGATCGACTGCTCGACGGACTTGGTGCGGAAGAGGTCCATCACGGCAACCTAGACCGGGCTGACGCCTACTCGCGAGTCAGGTGCTCAGCCGGCCACGAAGTGGTCGCTGGGAGGTGGCCGCGTCAGCCGACGGATGCGGCGCGGGTGTCCCCCGGCTCGCCGTCGGTCAGGCCGGAGACGTCCTCGACGATCGCGCGTGCCAGCGTCTGGGCGTCGAGGCCGATGCGGGCCAGGATCGCGTCGCGCTTGGCGTGGTCGAGGAACTCCTGCGGGATGCCGTGCAGGCGGAACGGCGTGTGGACGCCGGCGTCGTTGAGCGTCTGGAGCAGCACCGCGCCGCACCCGCCCGTACGCCCGTTGTCCTCGACGCTGACGACGAGCCGGTGCTCTCGGGCAAGGTCGATGATGGCCGGGTCGACCGGCTTGACCCACCGCGGGTCGACGACGGTGACGCCGATGCCCTGGGCGGTGAGGCGTTCGGCGACCTCGACCGCGGTCGTCGCCATCGAGCCGACGGCGACGATCAGGACGTCCTGGTCACCCTCACGGACGAGCACGTCCGCACCGCCGGCACGATCGATGGCGGGCACGTCGACAGGCGGCGGACCCTTCGGGAAGCGCAGGACCGTCGGGGCGTCGTCCACCAGGACGGCCTCGTCGAGGAGCTCGCGCAGGCGCGTGACGTCGCGCGGTGCAGCGAGGCGCAGCCCGGGCACCACCTGGAGGATCGACATGTCCCACATGCCGTTGTGGCTCGCCCCGTCGTCGCCGGTGACCCCGGAACGATCGAGGACGAAGGTGACGCCGCACTTGTGCAGCGCGACGTCCATCAGGACCTGGTCGAACGCCCGGTTGAGGAAGGTCGCGTAGACGGCGAAGACAGGGTGCAGGCCGCCCATTGCCAGGCCGGCGGCCGAGGTGACCGCGTGCTGCTCGGCGATGCCGACGTCGAAGGTGCGCTCGGGGAACTTCTCGGCGAACACGTCGAGGCCGACCGGGTGCATCATCGCGGCCGTGATCGCCACGATGTCCTCGCGCCGCTCACCCAGCTCCACGATCGCCTCGGAGAAGTGGTCGGTCCAGATCTTGCCCTTGGGCTTCTCGGCGCCGGTCTGCACGTCGAAGGGCCCGGGTGCGTGGAACTGGTCTGCCTCGTGCCGCAGCGCCGGGTCGTAGCCCTGGCCCTTGCGGGTGATGGCGTGCACGATCACCGGGCCGCCGAAGCGCTTGGCCTGCGCCAGCGCCTGCTCCATGGCCGAGCGGTCGTGGCCGTCGACGGGACCGACGTACTTGAGGCCGAGGTCCTCGAACAGGCCCTGCGGGGCGAGCGCGTCCTTCATGCCCTTCTTGACCGCGTGCAGTGCGTCGTAGGCGGCGTGGCCGACCCCGGGCACCGAGTTGAGGCGCTTCTTGACCAGGTCGAGCACCTGCTCGTAGCGCGGGTTGGTGCGCAGCGAGGTCAGCGCGGTCGCCAGACCGCCGATCGTGGGCGTGTAGGAGCGCTCGTTGTCGTTGACCACGATCACCAGGCGGCTCGACCTCGCGATCGCGATGTTGTTGAGGGCCTCCCAGGCCATGCCGCCGGTGAGGGCGCCGTCGCCGATCACGGCGACGACGTGGCGGTCCTCGCCACGGATGGCGTACGCCTTGGCGAGGCCGTCGGCGTACGAAAGCGAGGTCGATGCGTGCGAGTTCTCCACGATGTCGTGGTCGGACTCGGCCTGGCTGGGGTAGCCGCTGACGCCCCCCTCCTTGCGGAGGGTGCCGAAGCCCGCGTGCCGCCCGGTGACGAGCTTGTGCACGTAGGACTGGTGGCCGGTGTCGAAGACCACGCGGTCGCGTGGAGAGTCGAAGACACGGTGGATGGCGAGGGTCAGCTCGACGACGCCGAGGTTGGGACCCAGGTGACCGGAGTTCGTCGCGACGGTGCGGATCATCACGTCGCGGATCTCGGCGGCCAGCTCGTCCAGCTGACCCTCCGACAGCCCGCGGAGGTCGCGCGGGGACGAGATCGAGTCGAGGAGTGCCATGTCGACCGAGTCTATTTCATGCCAGGTCGTGGACGGCCACCGCAGCCTCGTGGAGGCTGCCCATCCAGACCCTGCCGTGGTGCTCCCGGACCCCGGTCACCATGTGGAAGCCGGGGTGGTCGAGGTCCACGTCGTGGACCAGCCGACCGGCGTCGTCGTAGGCCTGGGCGCGGATCGTGCGCTTCGGCGCCGGCTGGAGGCGCTCGGGGATCCTCGTGGCGAGCTTGCGGATGGCCAGTGGCGCCGAGCCGATGCGCTCGACCACCGGGTCGAGCGGACTGCCGATCGTCACCCAGACCAGGCCGTCGCTGCCGCGACTGATGTTGTCGGGATAGCCCGGGAGGTCCCGCACGAGGTGGTCACGTTCGCCCGCGCGTGGTCCGGTCAGCCAGAGGCGTACGACGGTGCGCGCCCGGGTCTCCGCGACGCACACGAAGGACTCGTCCGCCGCGAGGGCCACGCCGTTGGCGAAGGCCAGGCCGTCGATGACGACCGTGACCGTGCCGTCGGGATCGCGCCGCGCGAGCCGGCCCGACCGGGTGTCCTGGAGGAAGTCGTCCTTCCACTGGTCGATGCCGAAGTGGAGAGAGGTGTCGCTGAACCAGATGGTGCCGTCGGCGGCCACGGCGGCGTTGTTGCAGAACGTCATCGCCCGTCCTCCGAGCCGGTCCACCAGCACCTCGACCGCACCCGACGTGGTGTCGACCGTCAGGACGCCGCGGCGGGCGTCGCACACCAGCAGGTGCCCGTCGTCGAGGAGCTCGATGCCGAGCGGCCGGCCGCCGGTGTCGGCGACGCGGCGAGTGCTGCCGCTCGTCGGGTCGAGCGCCCAGATCGCGCCGTCCTCGGTGCCCGTCCAGACGGTGCCGTCGGGGCCGACGAGCACGTCCTCGGCACCCATCGACGGGACGGGATGCACGGTGAGGGTCGTCATCGGGCCATGCTCGCGTACGCCTCGCTGTCGAGGAGCACCGGCACGATGTCGACGGCCGCGGCGGTCAGTGCGAGTCCGCGCGCCACGTCGGGATCGACGAAGACGATCTGCCGACCTTCCTGGCAGTCGATGTCGGCGTCGGTGAGGTCGGTGGCCGCGACGAACACCTGCATCCGGTCCCAGGTGCCGTGCGCCCGGGTGTGGTCGACGACGAACTCGTCGAAGAGGGTGAGGCTGCCGGGCGGGAGACGTACGCCGGTCTCCTCCTCCAGCTCGCGGTAGGCGGCGGTCTCGAAGTATTCGCCCGCCTCGACGTGGCCGCCGGACAGGCCCCACTTCTCCGGGTCGATCGGCGCGTGCTCGTCGCGCTCCTGGAGGAGGATCCGGCCTTCGCTGTCGACCAGCACGACACCAGCGAACGTGCGACCGTCCGGGTCGGGGACGAACGGATGCGCGTCGATCCACTCGCGCAGCTCCGGCGCGACCAGCGCTGTCGACGGCACCAGGTCGACGTCGGGCAGCGGGTCCGAACCGACGAACACCATCTGCCGCCCCTCGTGGCACTCGACGTCGCGCTGGCTCAGGGTCGTACGCGCCACGAAGGCGTGGAAGTGGAAGGTGCCGCGGTCCTCGGTCACGAGCTGGAACTGCCCGAGGTCCGCGAGGTCCTCGGCAGCGAGGTGGACGCCCGTCTCCTCCGCCAGCTCGCGCACCGCGCCGGCTACGGGAGTCTCGTCGTCCTCGAGCCCACCCCCGGGGAAGCACCACATCTCCGGCCAGACGGGCGCGTGCTCGTCGCGCTCCTGCATCAGCACGCGTCCGCGTGGGTCGACGAGGGTCACCTGCACGAAGTCGGTGCGGACGGCCGTGGCGGCCCACTCCAGCACGCGGTCGAGGGTCATGGCCGTCGCCTGGTGCAGCGCGCGGTCGCCGAGCTCGCGCGGGTCGAGGAACACCATCCGGCGCCCCTCCCCGCACACGACGTCCTCGTCGGTCACCGACATCCGGACGGCGAACAGCTCGAACTCGTCGTCCTGGCCGCACGACTCGCTCAGGAAGCGGCGTACGCCGAGGGACTCGAGGCGGGCGCCGTCCACGACGAGACCGGTCTCCTCCTCGAGCTCCCGCACCGCGGCCGCGACGAAGTCCTCCCCGGTCTCGAGGTCGCCACCCGGATAGCCCCAGTGTCCCGGGGCGTGGAGCGCGTCGTCCCCGCGCTCCTGCAGGAGCAGCCTGCCCAGCGGGTCGAGGACGGCGACAGCCGCGAAGCGATGCATCGCCCGACCCTAGCCAGACCTCACATGCGGACCCGGTAGCGCCGCCCGCGCAGTGCGTCCTCGACGAGGCCGACCTCACGGCGAACGGCGAGCAGCCGGGCGTCCTCGAGCTGGAAGGTCTGCACGGCAGCGGTCACCACTGCCTCGTCGGCGACGTCCTTGAGGTCGCCGCGGATCTCGCTGAGGCCGCGGCGGGTCGCCAGCTGCTGGGCCTCCACGTGCAGGACCGCGAACCGCGCGAGCACCACGACGTGACGCCGCAGACCGGAGAACCGCCGGTAGTCGGCCGGGCAGAGGTCGAGCAACCAGCTGGCCGCGGTCACCTCCCAGTCGGGGGCGTCCGGCGGGCGCACCTGGCGGGGCCAGCCCGGCGGTGCGACGCCACGGTGCCCTTGCGGCGGGGTGGGCCGCTGCCGGGGTTGCGGAGTGGGGAACACGACACCACCCTATCGAACACCTGTTCGATGGCGACAGGTGTCAGGAGATCCCGAGCGCGGCCTCGACGTCGGCCAGGTCGGGATCGCGCAGGCCGGTCGAGTCGTGGCGCCACCAGACGTCGGGGTAGACGACGCGACCTGTCATCCAGTCCTCGAGAGCGAACGGCACGACCTGCAACGCCGGGGCCGGCACGCGTGTCGACGGAGGGTCCATGCCATACGCCGACGCGGGCTCGAAGCCGCGCGCGCCGTAGAAGGCAGGACTGCCCTCGAGCAGCAGCGCGGGCCGCCCGGACGCGCGAGCCGCCTCGATCGCGGACGCCACCAGGGCAGTCCCGATGCCGCGGCGCTCGTACGCGCGGAGCGTGCTGAGCGGCGAGAGCATGCAGGCGTCGACCAGCTCGCGTCGCGCGTCCAGCCAGCAGTGGCTGACCCCGACGTGACCGACGACCTCATCGCCGACGACGGCGACGCGCTCGGCGACGAGGTGCTCACCCGCGCGTACCTCGGACCACAGGTGGGCGACCTGGGCGCCACGCTCCGGTCGGCCTGCGCCGAAGGCTTCGCTGATGACGGCCAGGACGGCGTCGGCGTCGGCCGCGACGGCGGGGCGGATCTCGACATCGGGTGGCAGCTGGCTCATCCCGGCCACGTTAGCCAACGACCCGCTCGCGCAGCCCGGCCGCCAGCCCGACGATCGTCAGTGCGTCGACCAGGCCGCCGGCGGTGGACGCCAGCCGTTGGTGCCGGACCGGGCCCAGTCGCAACCGGAGGTGGACGCGGGTCGCGTCGGCACCGGTGGGCGTCAGGTGCAGGCACCACGTCAGGTCGGTGGTCCCGCGGCGCGACGTGTAGAGCAGGGTGCGCGGCGGTTCGATGGCGGCGAGCGTGAACGTCGCGTCGGCGCCACCCCAGTCCGGGATCACGTCGCCGACCTCGTGCACCAGCCAGCGCGGCTCGATGCGGCGCAGTGCGCGGCGCGACGGCGGGACGAGCCGCTCCGCGGACCTCGGCAGGTACCACCCCGCGCGCCGCTTGCCGAGCTGGACCAGCCACGGCCAGACCTCCACCGGCGGCGCGGGCAGGTCGAAGCCGCGGTCCATCACGACGTCCGCGCGGACGAGCTCGTCGCCCGGCAGGGTCGCACTGCGCTCCGCTCCGGTCGCGCTCGCGAGATTCATGTGCCTCACCCTCCGATGAAGGACCAGCGCACCTCGCGGCTGCTGTTGTCGACGTTGAGGTCCACGAGGCAGATGCTCTGCCAGGTGCCCAGGGCGAGCCGGCCCCCGAGGACGGGCACCGTGCAGTGGGGCGGCACGATCGCCGGCATCACGTGCGAGCGGCCGTGGCCGGGCGAACCGTGGCGGTGCCGCCACCGGTCGTCGGCGGGCAGCAGGTCGCCGAGTGCGGCGAGCAGGTCGTCGTCCGACCCTGCGCCCGTCTCGATGATCGCGAGGCCCGCGGTCGCGTGGGGGACGAAGACGTGCAGCAGGCCGTCGCCGCGATCGGCCACGAAGTCAGCCGCGTCCGACGTCAGGTCGAGCACCACCTCGTCGCCGCCCGTGCGGTAGGTGCGGGTCTCGCTGTGCATGCGCGTCACGCTAGCCCGGGGTACCTCCTCGTGCAGGATGGGCGCATGTCGATCCGCGTGCAGCTCGGTGCGGGCTCCGGGATCGAGCTCCTGATGAGCGCCGTGTCGGTCGCCGATGCCGACTGGCGCGACGTGTTCCACCGCGGTCCGGAGGCGTACGCAGTCGCGCGGGCCGGCGGCGCTGACCTGGTGCGCGACGTGGCGCGGTTCGGCAGGTTCGGCTGGATCAACCTCGCGGGCCCTCTCACCGACCTGCGCAGAGCATGGACGGTCGACGCGCTGCGGAGCTGGGTGGCGCAGTCGGACCCGGAGGAGCTGCGCCTCGTGCTGACCGGCGCGCGCCGCCACCAGCTCCGGTCCCGCCTCGACGACGCGACCATCGCGGCGGCTGTCGGGGGGGACCGTGCCGCCCGTACCGCCTGGCGCCGCGCGCTCGCCGACACCCTGCTCCAGGTCTCCCCCTGGCTGCTGGCCGCGGACGTCGCCACGATCCGTCGCACGTGTCTCGACGTGATCGACCGGCTGCCCCACCAGACCCGGGCGACTCCCCTGCCGAGGATCCGTCAGCGCCTCGCCGAGGTCGGACCGGACGCGCTGGTCGCGGAGGTGGCGCCGGGCGTCGCCTACCGGCCCGGCGTGCTGGACGAGGTCGTGCTCGTGACCTCCCCCGGCGTCTCGCCCATCCTGGTCGTGCTGGACGAGGTGGACCGGACGGTGATCCTCCACCCGCCTCTCGCGGACGGCGGCCCCGACGACGCCGGCGTACGGCTGCGGGAGGTCGGTCGGGCGCTCGGCGACGACACGCGGATCCGGCTCCTCCATTCCCTGCGACTGGCGCCGCGCACCCTGCCGGAGCTGTGCGAGACGCTCGACAGTCCGCGGACGACCCTCCTCCACCACCTCGCCCTGCTCCGCTCCTCGGGTCTCATCGAGATCGAGGTCGTCGCGGGCGAGCCCAACGTCTACGCCCTGCGACCGGCAGGCTTCGACGACCTGGCCCACGCGGCGAACGCGTTCCCGTACGCCTAGACATGGTGTCGAAAAATCTCGACACTCGCGAGTGACGGCCCTAGCCTTCACGCATGGACCGAGCACCGGGTGTTGCGACCGCACTGCTCCTGGCATCCGTCCTGGCTGCTTGCGGGAGAGCGGACGAGCCCGGGTCGACGACGCCGGACACGCCGTTGCCGACGGCCACGGGCTCAGCCTCGGAGCCGTCCCCCGAGCCGGACACCGCACCCTTCGTCGAGGTCGGCGCAGCCCCGATCGGCCTCGCGGCGGAGGGCGACGACGCGGTGTGGGTGGTGCTGAGCGGTGATGATGCCGTCACTCGCATCCCCGCCGGTGCCGACACACCCGACCTCACCGTCGACGTTCCTGGGACGCCGCTGCGAGCCATCGCCGTCGACGGCGCCCTCTGGGTCACCGCGTTCCGGGGCGAGAAGCTGCTGCGCATCGACACGGCGACGGGTGAGGTCACCGACACCCTTCCCACCGGCGCGGGCCCCGAGGGACTCGCGGCCGGCTTCGGCTCGATCTGGTACGTCGAGCAGGACTCCGGCACGTTGGTCCGGGTCGATCCTGGGACGGCGAAGGTCGTCTCGACCACGGACATCGGTGTCGGTGCACGACTGCCGCACGCGGGTCGGAATGCCGTCTACGTCGCCGCGTTCGCCGACGACCGGGTGCTGCGCGTCGACCCCCGCACCCTTGACCTACGCCGCTCCGACAAGGTGTGCAGCGGCCCGCAGGGGATGGCGGAAGCGGCGGGCCGGCTCTGGGTCGCGTGCACGTTCTCCGACGAGGTCGTCTCCCTCGACCCCACCACGCTCGAGCGCATCTCGAGGGTCCCGGTCGAGGGGCTGCCGGACTCGATCGTCGCGGAGGGCGGGCGCCTGCTCGTCGTCGCGGAGGAGGGACCGCGCCTCGTGGCGATCGATCCGGCGGCGGGCGAGGTCACCGACGACGTGCTGCTCGGTGAGGAGTCCGCCCTGTACGACAGCGCCAACCTCGACGTGGCCGTGGCCGGCGGCGTGGCATGGGTGTCGTCCTTCAAGGCCGACCGGGTCTACCGCGTCCCGCTGCCCGACTGAGGCCCGGCGTGCTCAGTCCTCGCCGAGCGCCTGCTCGATGCGGTCGACCTTCGCCGTGAGCTGCCCGTCGTAGCCGGGCCGGATGTCAGCCTTGAGCACCAGCCCGACGCGCGGGGAGACCTCGGCGACCACGTCGAGCGCCTGCTTCACGACCGCCATCACCTCGTCCCAGTCGCCCTCGATCGTGGTGAACATCGAGGTCGTCTCGTGGGGCAACCCCGACGCCCGTACGACGCGCACGGCAGCGGCGACGGCCTCGGTGACCGACCCGCTCGGGTCCTGGGCGACGGGCGAGATCGAGAAGGCTACGAGCATGGCCCGAAGGCTACCCACGAACCTCGCGCTCACCCGAACGGGTCTAACGTCTTGTGCACAAGACGTTAGGTTGGATGACGCACTGGGCCTCCCACGAGGGGACGCCCGAGACGGAAGGACATGACGTGACAGAAGTCACCGCAAGCTCCGGCCTGCTGAGCTCCACCAAGGTCCACGTCGAGGACTCAGGTGGCAGCGGCCGCCCCGTCGTGCTGATCCACGGCTGGCCGCTCTCGGCTGAGTCGTGGAGCGAGCAGGTCGGTCCGCTGAGCGCGGCCGGCTATCGCGTCGTCGCCTACGACCGCCGCGGCTTCGGCCGCAGCGACAAGCCGTCCAAGGGCTTCGACTACGACACGCTCGCCGACGACCTCGACGGCGTCCTGTCCGAGCTCGACCTCACCGACGTGACCCTCGTCGGCTTCTCGATGGGTGGCGGCGAAGTCGCGCGCTACATCTCGCGCCACGGGCAGGACCGGCTGCACTCGGTCGTGTTCGCTGCCGCTGTCCCGCCCTACATGCTCCAGGGCGACGACAACCCTGACGGCCCGCTGACCGAGGAGGCTGCCGGCGAGATGACCCAGGCCCTCGAGTCGGACCGCACCGCCTTCTTCGACGGTTTCACGAAGGACTTCTTCTCCGTCGACGGCGACCTCAAGGTCACCGAGGAGCAGCGCCAGGAGGCCATCGCGCTGTGCCACCAGAGCGACCAGGAGGCCGCGCTGGGCTGCATGGAGGCCTTCGGCACGACCGACTTCCGCGACGACCTCCCCCAGGTCACCGTCCCGACGCTCGTCATTCACGGCGCGGGCGACGGCACCGTCCCGTTCGAGGGATCAGGCAGGCGCACCCACGAGGCGATCACCGGCTCCGAGCTGGTCGTCGTCCAGGACGCGCCGCACGGCTTCAACGTGAGCCACGCCGACGAGTTCAACCAGGCGCTGCTGAGCTTCCTGCAGCGCTGATCTCGACCGCGCTGCCGGGGCTCAGGCGTTCACGCCCTCCCCCGGCAGCGCGCCGGTGGGGTCGGGAGTGCCGCCGTTGCAGGTCACCCCGAACTCCGGCGCGGTGTGTCCGTCGCCGTACTCCTCGAGGAACAGGGCCAGCCGCTCGTCGTCCGCACCGTCGAGCTGGAGCTGGGCTCCCCACACGGTGACCACGACCGGTGACGGGAGGCCTTCGCGAGGCGACATGATCCCGTTGGCCGGGAGCTCGGCTGCCAGCGCGTCGAGGTCGCCTGCTGACAGGTCCGGGTCGTGGGTGATCCACACCGTGCCGTGCTCGAGGTCGTGGACGGCATTCTCGTCGTGCACCGGCACGTCGTAGACCCCGCAGTCGAGCCAGATCGGCGCGTGGTTGCCCCCGGCCGGCGGGTCCTGCGGATAGGTCACGTCGTCGGTCGTGTGCGCGCGATCGGTGATCTCCCAGGTCTGCACCAGGGTGAGGTCGAGGGCCCGCTGGGCCTCCTCCTCACCGCGCAGCGCCTTGTCGACCAGCGGAGCCGCGAGGGCGGCTCCCAGGACCAGGACGGCTGCGACGGTGGCCAGGACCAGCGGCACGCGGCTGGAGCGCTGCTCCTCGACCACGGGAGCCGGCTTGTCGTACGCCGGTTCCGGCCCATAGGTCTCGTCCAGAGGATCGACGCCGCCCGGGTGCTCGTCGTGATGGGCGGTGGCATACCGCTCGGGTTCGACCGGGCTGTCGTGGTCACTCACGGCGTCAGGCTACCGACGTGCCTGCAACGACTCGTCGTCGTCGCTCTCACTCGACGTGTGGCGATGCGGTCGTTTGGACGACCGGATCGTCACACGTACGACAGACGGCCGCCGTCAACACGCGTGGTGGAGTCGGCGGCCGCCTGAGGCGTTGGAGTGCG